>CAVZKP010000022.1:0-316840 GCA_963775875.1 uncultured Alphaproteobacteria bacterium | reverse complement strand
TTGCGATCAAGATCAGGCGCTCGACGACCCCACGCGGAACGCGAGCCGCTATAGCTGGGCCAGTCTTCGGAGCAATTTTCCGGTGAGTCTGAGAGGAGAGGCGACACGCCACGACAACGACGCCCGGATATCGAGGATTGCTCGCTGACGGTCCTCGGCGGACAGGGGCAGATTGTCGGCTGTGAGACCACTTCCGGCTCGGCCGCTCAATAAACTGACCAATCGGCGCAGCGGTCGCGTGCAGCGCCAGGAATTACTGTTGACCAGATCAAGCAGGACCTGATGGGAGATTTTGTTGAATTTGGCATCATCCAGCCACGGCAACAGACTACCGCCGTGGAGCAGTTGGGCTCCCATCCATAGATTACGGTCCTCGAGCTGGCGATTGCGGTCCTCGAGCTGGAGATTGCGGTCTTCCAGGTGACCGATCCGGTCTTGCAACCCCTGGTTCTCATCCCGCAACACTTGATGCTCGCGCTCAAGATCGGAAACCCGCGCCGTAAGCGCCGAATTTGCGTCGAACAATGACGTGATTTGGGAAGCGGAACCCGGCGGTAACGACAGCGGCTGCGCATCCAAATTGCGACGGATCCGCGCCATATTGCGCTGCCACTCTTCGGGCGGATGGGCGAACCGCGAGGATTCGCCGTTCGTCCACCATCGGTAGATCGAGGTAATCTCCGCAGTGCTGATAACGCCCCGCAGCATCGCAGCCCGGGTCAACAGGTCCCAATCCTCAGTCGTTGTTAGACTCTCGTCGAAGCGCAGGCCGTCTTTGTGGAATACGTCGATCGGGAAAGCGACGCTCATAATCGGGGTATCGTTTATATGCAGGTGGCGAAGTGCATCGTAGGACGCGCTCCAGGGGGTGGTGAACCACGAGGTGGCGCGAGGACGCGGCGGGAGGTCGCCCGATGCAGAAATCTCGAAACATTGCAGGCAGCATCTGGCCCGCACCAGCGCGCCGGGAGAATCGCCAGCGAGCTTTCTGAAGGTTTCGATCCAATGGTCAAACACCATGTCGTCATCGTCGAGCACGGCGATGTATTGGCCCTTGGCGCGGTCCACGCCGTGGTTCAGCGGAGCGGCGCGACCCGGGCGAGTGCATGCGGTAATGCTGACCCGCTGTCGCATGCGGTCCGGAAACTCGCCGACCAGAGCGTGGACGGCATCGAGTGCAGCTTCATCGCCATTGTGAACGACGATTATCAGCTCATAATCTTGACAGCTCTGCCCGCAAAGACACATCAATACGTCTCGGAGTGTCCGGATGCGCAGGCCTCGGGTTCGGGTAATCACTGACAAGAACGGTGATGTATCCATCTTTACCTGAAGCTACCCCTAAGGTGTAATGTTTGGTTTATTTTTCTGATAATGGTACGCTTGAGCTCGCTTTTATGGATGCTTCTGTTATAAGGAGCAACGAGAGTTGGTTTTACGAGTAGCAGAGTCTAGTCCGTTCCGAACAAAGCCGCGGAAGCGCTGTGTTGCTCAGCGATGGCGGTCATAGAGGCTTATATCGGGAGGGACCGAAGCTGCCATCGATAAACTCTGCAACTACGTGATCCTTGTCTATTGGGGTTGGCAGACCGTTGACCTTCGATCGTCTTTGGAAGGCGCGAGCAGCTTTGATCAGATATTCGTCACCCGAATTCACAAATTTATCCAGGTATATTTCAGTCACATCCTCCCGGGAATACTTGTATGATAGAAGCAAAGCAGCTTCCGCCGAATAATAACGCTCGGCACCGCCAGCCGGCAAGGCGCCATCGTTGGCCAATCGTTTATTGGAAAAGACCACGGCTGAACATTGATGGACTACGGTGAAGCCAGCCAGCCGGAGCCGCCACGAAAAATCAACATCATCGCAGTAGTTAAAGAATGTCTCAGCGTCCAATCCGCCGACCGTTCGGACCAGGCTTACCGGAGCAAGAGCACAGACCATCGAAGCCCAGCTGGTCTCGCCGGTTTGAAGATCATAATCTTTCGGATGCTCGATGGGCAATTGCCGCGCCTCGACGAGTCCGACCCCGGGGCTGCCGAGCGCGCCGATAAGTTCGCCGAAAAGAGCAGGGCAAACCAGGATTTCGGGGTCTGCAAACAAAACGAGATCGCCGGCCGCCGATTGCCGTCAGCTGGTTTTGCCCCGCCGCATGGCCGAGATTCGCTGCGAAATGGGTGTAATTGATCTCGCGCAAATTCGCGAATTGACATCGCAGAGCCCGCAGGTCTTCGGGGGTGAGCAAAGGACGTGGCGAACAGTCGCCATAGGCGATCTCAACACACTGCGCGGTGCCGGTTTCGCGCGCAATTCGAGCGGCATTGTCAAAGCATTCCAGCGCTCGCGTAATCGCTGATCGCCGGGTGTCGTAAAGGATGGATTGAATACGCAGAACCCCAGACCAGCAAAATTCTCCGATCGACATCATGCCAGTCAGCACTCATCTGCGTCGCGTAGCTGCGGTGGCCGGATACCGACACCCTCTGCCCGGCGGAATTGATCGCCTCAATTCCGCGAAACCCGATGGCTTCGAACCGGCAGCCCTGATCGCCGTGCGGGGCGGCAACCCGTCCCGCGATTTCTTCTCCCGGGAACCGAGATGGATCGTCGTGGCGGTTCCCCCAATCGAAATGCCTATATCAGACATCCCCCCGCCAGGAAATTCCCCGGTCTCCCCGGCTAGTTCCGATAGGACGGGTCGATGCGGTCGAGCTTGCGCAAGAGGGCCGGCCATTCGAACCTGGTCGGATCGTTGCGGCCGCCGGTAAGTCGAGCCCTGGCATTGTCATAGGCGGCGCTGACGACCGCGTCGCCGATCGGGTGGAACGCGGCGCCGGATTGCTGGAAGGCGAGCTGCATCGCGCAAGCCCGCTCCATCCGATAAGTCGCGACAAAGGCCGCGGCGATGCTGGTGCCGACGATCAACAGGCCGTGATTGCGCAGGACCATGATGTGGCGATCGCCGAAATCGGCGAGGAAACGCGAACGTTCCGCGGGGTTTCGCGCCGTGCCCTCATAGTCGTGATAGGCCACGTCGCCGATCACCTGCAGCGCATGCTGGTTGAGCGGCAGCAGCCCGTCCTGCTGCATCGACACGGCGCAGCCGGCGATCGAGTGGGTGTGGAGCACGCAAGCCAGATCCGGCCGCGCCATATGCAGCGTGCTCGGGATCGCGAAGCCGCCGCTGTTGACCTCGCATTCCGAGGGCTCGACCTTGTTGCCCTGGGCATCGATCTTGACCAGCGACGACGCGGTAACTTCGTCGAACAGGAGACCGTAAGGGTTGATCAGAAAGTGGTCGTCCGGCCCCGGCACGCGCGCCGTGATGCGGGTGTTGATCAGGTCCGACCATCCGAACAGATCGACCAGACGGTAGCAGGCAGCGAGGTCGCACCGGGTCCGCAATTCCTCGGCGGACATCCGCTCAAGCCTTGCTGTTACGGTTGACGCCATGGCTTCCTCCTGTGCGGTCGGGATGCCGCAAATCAGCGCATAGGGCTCAATCCGCTGTCAAGCCGGCCAATTCTCCGATACCGAGCCATCCGCTTCGCATCATCGGCGCCTCCTCAATCCGCCGCGGCAGGGCTCCCGCTCGTCGGTCACAGCTTGACCTGCTTGCATACGGTTCACGCCGGATGTAACGAGGGGGCCATGCCACAAACGTCGGCCACCAGTCGCTGCCGGGCTTTGCTCCGGGTAATCCGCGAGCGAAACCGCAACCGGAAGAATAGAGCGCTGAGATGGCTGGGACTGGCCTTCCTGCTCGGTACCGGGGTTGGCAGCGTCGCGTGGGCGCAGGATTCGGCCAAGTTCGATGGCCAGTACACGGGAGAACTTACCCTGACGAAAGTAATCAATGGAGACTGCACCCAACCTCCTCTGGGGTCGGTCTACCCTCTGACAATATCCAGGGGGGAAGTGCGATTTGCGTATCTCCCGCGATTCGACACCACATTAAGCGGGAAGGTCGGCGAAAATGGAATTTTCAAAGCCTCTGCCCGCCTGCGAAACGGATTTGTACAAATGACCGGGCGGATCAAAGGAAATAATGTTACCGCTCATATCGTATCTCCAAGTTGCAATTATACGTTTAGGACAAAGAACTAGCCTGAATAATTTATCGCGTTGCGTGGAGAAGGTGGCCGGAGCGATATCTCGCGCCCGGCCGCAGAGACATTGTCGTTAAGGCAGCAGCCGTCGGGGTTCTTCGCGACGAACCTTGCCTCCTATCTCGCCCTGCTCGGCTGCGATCAAGACATCGTCTTCGTGACGGCCAAATAGGGCTCCGACAGCTTTGCCGCCCAGGGCTGACCGGAGGGCATCTGGTTGCGCAAGCCGACCTCGCGCCTTCTTGCTGCGCCGATCAGACAGGGCGGGCCGGACCGATCTCGGCATTGTCGTCCTTTGCGGCGCGCCGCCGCAGGGTTAAGCTGTCGCACGAACCATGAAGGAAACGGCCATGATGATCGACATGCATGCCCATTGGCGGCCCGCGGAAGTAGCCGACGCCCTGCGCGCCCGCACCCGGGAACCGCGCATCCTGCGCAACCAGGACGGCGTCGAGGTGCTGAAGGCGCCGCGAATGGGCGAGGCGCCGCTCGCCGAGGCTTTCGACGACGTCGATTTCCATCTCGGCCGGATGGACCGCCAGGGGGTGCAGACGAGCGTGCTGTCGCTGCTGGGTTCGTTTTGCTGGATCGAGGCGCAGCCGCTTGACGTGTCCGGGCCGCTGTGCCGGCGCGTCAACGACCGGCTTTCGGCGATTTGCCAGGAGCATCCCGGCCGCTTCGCCGCCTTCGCCGCGCTGCCGCTGATCGACATGTCCGCCGCCGCCGCCGAGCTCGAGCGCGCGCTCGGGCTGCCGGGCGTGATCGGCGCGCAGATACCGGGCAACGGCTTTCTCACGCGTAAAGACGCCGAAGCCATGCGCCCGCTCCTGGAAGTCGCCAACCGCCACCGCGCGGTTCTGTTCATCCACCACGGCCCGCGGCCGGGCGACGCGTTCCCCAAGGTCGCCGGCGACACCGACAACGCGCGCCGTCGCAACGGCACGCTCGACATGCAGGCGAGCCTCTCATCGGTGATGGTGACGCTGTCGCTGACCGACTACCTGGCGGACTATCCCGACGCTACGCTCTGCGTCCACAATCTGGGCGGCAACCTTCCCTACGAGGTCGAGCGGATGGACCACCGCTGCCTGCTCGACACGCCGGAGGAGGAGCTGCCGTCGTCGCGCTTCCGCAAGGCGAAGGTGTATGTCGATTGCAACTCGTTCGGTCCCCACGCAATCGAGGCGGCCGTGCGGCTGTACGGCGCGGAGCGTATCGTCTGTGGCACCGATGGCACCGAATTCGGCTGCGATTGGACCCGCAAGGCGCTCGCGGAAGCGCAGATCGGCGAGGAAGCGCGCGAGCAGATCTTGCACCGCAATGCCGCTGCGATGCTCGCCCGCGCAAGGACCACGCAGCCCGAACGGGCCGCGGCCGAATAATACCTCGCCACGCCCGGCCGCCGCGGTCCCGGTTTCTTAACCGCGGACCGCTCGGCTGGCGCCGGCCGCGGCGATCGTGGCAGGGGTAAAGGTCGTGACCCTCATCCCCGCAGCATCGCCGCGACCTGGTCGAGGGTTCGGATGCGGGCGTACATTTTCATCGCCTTGTCGAGGCTGTAGGCGTGCGCGGCCGGGTCGCCGCTCCAGCAGCATTCGCGCGCCACGACGCAGGCAAGGTCGAAGTTGAAGGCCTCGCGCACGCTGGTCTCGACGCCGCGATTGGTGGCGCCGCCGCCGATAATGATGGTGTCGCGCCGCAGCATGTGCAGCAGCTCGGCGACGCCGGTCCCGTAGAAGGCGCTCGGCCGGCGCTTGAGAAAGACGTAATCCTCGGGTCGCGGCGCGATCTCGTCGGGGAAACCGGCCTCCGGCGAGCCCTCGACGCCGTTGGTCAGCGGCGGCACGCCGGTCTGCGCCGAAAGATCGGTCGGCAGCAGGACGACGTCGGCGCCGTCGGCGCGGCTGACCGGCGTCGTGTAGATCACCGGCACGCCCGCCGCCCGCGCGACCGCGATCATCCGCACCCAGGCATCGAGCACCGGGCGCATCGCCGCCCGGCGTGCGGCATCCGCTGGCGTCAGCGCGCGCCGGCAGACGTCGTAAGCGATCAGCGCCGCCCGGCGCCGATCGATATGCTCAGGCTCGGGCATCGCAACCTACTTGAGGTGAGAAGGACAACATCAGCGTAACCGCTCAGCGGCCGAAATCAATTGGCTTCGCCAAGGAAACCGTCGTGGTCCCCGCCAGTCGCCCGCACTGGCATGACTCGATGACCAATTTCGTCCACCCAATTCCCGATGCATGTTTGTCACCCGTCCGGCTCTGCCCCGAAGCCGAGCTTTACGTCAGCCGCGCCTCGGATGTGGGTTGTCGGTCGAGCGTGGGATTTCCGGATGCACGTCCGAGACGGCTCGCCAGAACTCCGCTGTCTCTGCGCCGTGGCGTTTTCAACGCCGCCGCGTCTCCCAATTATCCGCCGGCACCGGGCTGCGGTCTCCGAACTCAGCCACGCGCGACATTCAATCTCGCCGCCATCCACCCCAGCATACGGTGGCCGAGAGTGCCGCCGACCGAAACGATCAGGGCGCCGGCGCCGATGTTCCACATCAGGATCATGATGCTGGCATCGAGATCGTGGATCAACGACATCGCGGCCGCCGTCATCGCCGAGACCGCCACGCCGGCCGCAAGCGGCGCCAGTCTTGTCCGCAGCGGCGCCGCGTAGCGGAGCATGACAAGGGCAAGGGCCGACAGAGGCAGGCTGGCCATGACTAGCGTCGAAAAGCAGCGCGCGGTCTCCCCCCAGCGCAGGCCCGAAGGGTCAAACGCCACCCAATGGGTTAGGCACTGGTAGCCCAGCGTCGACAGCCATAGCGCCAAGCCAGGCAGCGGCAGCAGGACCCAGGCCCTGGGCCGGTCGGGCAGGCTGAGCATGAAGGCGGCAACGGCGGCGCAAATCCCGGTCAGCAGCATGCCCATCATGCTGGCCACGAAGTTCATGTCTCGCAGGCACCGCTCGAAATCCGGTCTGATGCCCTGTCCAGCAATGAGCAGGCCGATGACGGCCGCGGCGAGCAGCAGCCACGAAGCCGCGCGAACCGTGGGGCGCCGCAGTCTGCGGACCGGCGTTGCCGCGGCGACCAGGCGGTCGATCAGGACGGGGGTGGGGGTCATCGGGCGTCGTCCCGACTAGCCAGCAGCTTGCGCAGCGCCTTCAGCCCGCGATGGGTCGCGACCTTGAGGGCGGCAACCGACAGGCCCGTTGTCGCCGCGGCCTCCTTCAACGACATCTCCTTCAGCTTCAGCAACTCGATCGCCTGGCGCTGTCCGGCCGGCAGCCGGCTCAGCGCCCAACCCAATGCGTGGCGTTCGACCATCTCGCTGACGCTGTTCGCCGGCGTCGCCGGAAAGGTTTCATGCTCTGCCGTCAAGGGTGTTTCGCGGGCGCTGCGGCGGCCGCTGCGGCGGATCCGATCGATGAAGCGCCGCTTCGCCACCGCGGCGAGCCACGGGCCGAACGGCCGCGCCGGGTCGTAGGTGTGCCGGATCGCATGGATAGTCAGCAGGGCATCCTGCATCGCATCCTCGATCTCGTCCGCGCTGCGGAACCATTTCGCGGCCAGCGAACGCAGGTAGGGGGCGATCTCTTCGAGAAGACGGCGGTAGGCGACTGCATCGCCGTCCTGCGCCCGCGCCATCAGGATCGACCAGTCCACCTCCCGCAATCCGCCGGGCGCCGCCACGCCGCCCTCAACGAGGGTCAGCATCGCAGAGGGGGTTGCGGCATGTGCCGGCATCGAAAAGCTGCCCAAAAACTTGCAGTGACTTCAAAGTCGCCTCTACATCTACCCAATGTCGGGCAGGTTCGCTGTCGCGATATTTTTCGGCAGCGATGTAACCTTTACCTCTGATGCAGCGAAGCGGCGGCGCGAACCGGCGCGCTTCACCAGATCAGAGTGGCATTGCGGCGGCAGCGTAACCTTTATCGAAGCCCGGGCGAACTTCTCGACGTCACCACCGCTCAAGGAGCTCGCCTGTGAACAAGCCCCGCATCGCCGCCGGCGTCCTTTCCGCCGCCATCGGTATCGCCCTCGCCGTGCCGGCGGCGTTGGCGCAGGGAATGCCCAATCCGCCACCGATCGTCAAAGAGAACATGCAGCGGATGGCGCAGCAGCATCTCGAAAAATGCTATGGCGTCAACGCAGTCGCGAAGAACGACTGCGCCCAGGGCGCGCATTCCTGCGCCGGCCAGGCGACGATTGCCCGCGATCCGAAATCATTCGTGCTCCTGCCCGCTGGAGACTGCGCGAAGATCGCCGGCGGCAGGCTCACGGCGAGCTGATCGGCAGCGAAGAATGTTATCGTTGCGCACCGCAGCCGGTGTGGAGTCCGGTTCGATCCCGGCGCGTGCCGGGATCGGGCTGCGGTTTCGGCACCACCAGGCGGTTCTTGACGAACATCCGCAGGTTGCCTGGTTCGAGATCCATCCGGAGAACTATTTCGGCGACGGCGTTCCGCTGCGTCATCTCGAAGCGATCCGGCGCGATTACTCGCTGTCGTTCCACGCCGTCGGGCTGTCGCTCGGCAGCGCTGACGGGATCGACGCCCGCCATCTCGGTCGCCTCCGGGAACTGGTGGCCCGCTTTCAGCCCGAACTCGTTTCCGAGCACCTTTCATGGAGCGTCGTTGACGGGTGCTATCTTGCGGACCTGTTGCCGTTGCCGCTGACCGAGGAAGCGCTGAGCGTCGTCTGCCGCAATATCGATATGGTGCAGACCGCCCTCGGATGCCGCATCCTCGTTGAAAACCCGTCCTCCTATCTGTGCTATCGGCACTCGACGATCCCTGAATGGGCGTTCCTGGCCGCCGTCGCCAGCCGGACCGGATGCGGCGTCCTCTGCGATGTCAACAACCTCTACGTCAGCGCCTGCAACCACGGCTGGTCGCCGTCGATGTATCTCGCCGGGCTCGACCCGGCCTCGATCGGCGAAATCCACCTTGCCGGCCATTCGGTCCGATCGCTTGACGGCGGGCTCACGCTTCGCATCGACGACCACGGCTCTCGCGTCTGCGCCGAGGTCTGGTCGCTTTACGCCGAGGCCCTGGCCGTGTTCGGCCCGGTACCGACGCTGATCGAGTGGGATACCGACGTGCCGCCGCTCGATACATTGCTCGACGAGGCGGCGCAGGCTCAGAGGGTTCTCGATCGTACGAGGTTCGGCGATGCCATCGCTGCGTGAGTTGCAGCAGGCGATGCGCCGCAGCCTCGTCGATCCGGACGACGATCGGGCAGCCGCGCACATCGTCGCCGGCGCTGTTGCGCCCGCGGCGCGGCTCGACATCTACCGCAACAATTTCGCCGGCGCCCTGACGAATGCGCTGCGGCTGTCCTATCCCGCGGTGCATCGCCTTGTCGGCGCCGAGTTCTTCGCCGGCATGGCGGCGCAATACATCGCGGCGCACCCGCCGCGGAGCGCCTGTCTTGACGATTACGGCGGCGCATTCGCGACATTTCTCGCTGGCTTCCTGCCGGCAGCGGGGCTTGCGTACCTGCCCGGGGTCGCGCGTCTCGAATGGGCGGTCAACCGGGCTCTGCATGCGCCCTCCGCCGTTGCTCTCAATGTCGCGGCGCTGGCCGGGATCGATCCGCAGGATCACGGGCGGGTCTGCTTCGCGCCGCATCCGGCCGTCGGCCTGGTGCGTGACGACGCGCCGGTCGACATGATCTGGCGCGCCGTACTCGACCGCGTCGACACGGCGCTGGCCGCAATCGATCTTACGGCCGGTCCTGTCTGGCTGCTGATCGAGCGCCGCGTCGGCAATGTCAGCGTCAATCGCATTGACCAGGCCGCGTGGCGTCTGGCCACGGAGCTTTTTGCAGGAAATCCCGTCGAGTGCGCGCTTGCCGCCGCGCCCGCCGCAGCGGCCGCCACCCTCATCGCGGGGCATCTGGCGGCCGGCCGGTTCAGCGGATTCGCACTGGCCGGAAATGCCCCGGCTTTGGAGCGCCGGCCGTGACCACCGGTTCGCCGACGATGCCCGACTTATCCCGCGGCAGGCTCGTCACCGCCGGCAGCACGATCATCGGTTGGCTCGACGGCGTCCCCTATGCACTGCTGGCGGTGCCTCTGCGGTTTGCCGTCGCGACCGTGTTCTGGAACTCGGCGATGGCCCACCTCGCCAACTGGGATACGACGCTATACCTGTTTGCGACGGATTACCGGCTGCCGTTTCTGCCGTCGGTTCCGGCGGCCTATTTGACGATCGTGATCGAGTTGTCGGCGCCGGTTCTGCTGGTCATTGGCCTGTTGATACGCCCGACGGCACTCGTTCTGCTCGGTATGACAACCGTCATCGAGGTCTTCATCTATCCGCTGGCCTGGCCCACTCACATTCAATGGGCGGCGATGATGCTGGTGCTGCTGTGCCGTGGCGGCGGCGCAGTATCGCTGGACGCCGCGATCAAGCGATGGCTGATTCCCTCGCAGCATCCCTAATGGCGGGAAAGCGATGGCGCGGGTTTCGACGATCTGCCGTTGTTGCATATCGGGCGGCGTACCGCGCCGATCGCTTGCGGTCGCGGCGATCGTCGGCACCATCCTCAACCTGATCAATCAGGGCGACGCGTTGCTGGCGGCCCAATCCCTCAACATTCCCAAGCTGTTGCTGACCTACCTGGTGCCTTATTGCGTCGCCACCTACGGAGCCGTGTCGTTTCAGCTGGCGCGCCAGCGCGCCGAGAGATCAAGCTGAGGCGGCCTGGTTGCGCCGTGGCGGCCTCAGGGACCAGCGCGCGCCGGCAGACGTCGTAAGCGATCAGCGCCGCCCGGCGCCGATCGATACGTTCGGATTCGGGCATCGCAACCTCCTCAGGCGAGGGAGAACCGCCCCGAGCGTAGCCGCCCGCCGGCCGAAATCAAACGGCTTCGCCGAGGAAACCATGACCGCAACAGTCGCGGTCCCCGCCAGTGCCAGAACTGGCATGACCTGGATGGTCAATTCGTCCGCCCCTCCCCGATGCACGTTTGTTACCCGTCCGGTTCTGCTCCCTATTCGGCCACTGCCTCGCCCCGCCCGAGAGCTTCAAGCGGCTGGAAGGCGGATCATTTTCAATGGCCCGCTGTGCCATCGCAAAAGGCGGTGCCGGCAATCGTTCTCTATTCGTTCTGGACAACGATCGCAGGCTGTGGCAGTATACGCATCGGTCAACGATATGGGCGGGCAGATTCAGTGGCCCTCCTCACTTGCCCAATCGCCCTAATCGACCCTGATATTTGCACTGCGGCTGCCGGCCGTGCTAGTTTTCGGGTAACGTCCGGCGTCGCATAATTTGGATGAAGCAATTCGGCTGAGCATAATATGACCGACGGCGATACGCGGGATAACTGGCAAGTTCAAACACTAAGGCTCACCCTGTTCACCTCAGGCTTGTGGTCAGGGAACGCAACGATTTGGCACGATCTCACCGGGAAAGAACCGGACGTGGATGAGAATCGGTCTCGCGAGGGCATCCGTCACCAGATTGGTAGCGAGAGTGAAGGTCAGCTGGAGACAGTCGTTACTGCCGCACGCACCGATGTCGTGATCTTTCCTTCTCCGCCGGTGCAAGGGGTTCTCCCGGTCACGTACTTCGGTCCGGCCAGGGAGAAAATACGCAACTTTGTATCCCTGGTAATGCCCTGGCTAAGGGGAGTCGCAGAAACCGGGACGATCATTCGGTTAGCGTTTGGAGCAGTCTTGCTACTTCCAGTGGAGAACCGCGAGGCAGGTTATCGAGAACTCGATCGGTTGCTTCGGTCAGTAAAAGTGGACCCGGCAAACTCGAGGGAAATCTTTTATAGAATCAATCGCCCGAAAATCTATGGGGAAAATATCGAGCTTAATCGTATCACTACATGGTCTACCCTAGATGTCAGGAAATTCATTAACCTATCACCCTCTGCGGTACAACCGTCACCGCCCGTTACTGAAGAAAAGTTTGTTCGCCTAGAGGTGGACCACAGTACACCGGCTGACCGCGCGGAACCCTTACCAAGCGACGAAATCGTACCTATATTAAAAATGCTCAAAAAAATGGCAGTGGAAAATGCCACCAGTGGCGAGCAACCCTAATGGATCAATCGGCTTCATACATGATTGCACTCGTGAACACGACGAACCGGTGGTCATACAATAGTACAATTGGCGGTGATTTAGTACTACCCTCATTGACTTACGCGCTTGGTTCTTCGACCGCGACATTTAATTCTACGAATATAGTCACTGAGGGGAACGGTATATTTTTTCGCTCAGCAAATATATCAAATGATTATTTGGTTAGGTCATATGCAGCACCATCCGCCGACCAAATATTCGGTTTTATAAGGTCTATCGGTGGCGATGCCGAGCTGGAATATAATAACATCTTTACGGCTGGCGCGACAAATGCTTCAACAGATCTAATAAACCAATGTACTAGTCAACATAGATGCTCCTCAACGTCGCTGATTACCAGCGGAAGAACGGGAAGCGCCCTCGTGGATAGGACCGTAGTTGCTCGGCGGGCATTTGGCGGTCTACCAGGAGGCGGGCAGAGCCTAGACCTAAGGCAAGATAATATTCGGGTGGTTCAGATGATTGGGGGTGGCACGGCTGCCTCGTTCGATCCCCAAGTAGGGTTGCTTACGGAAAGCCGCACTACCCCGCAAGGGTGGGGTGGATCAAAACGAGCGCTGCGAGACTTGGAAGATTTTGGGATCGACGACTGGGACGGCGAGGGCGCTCGCGCCATCTCGGCTGACATTATTCATGAGGCCGCACGCCTGCTCGGCGTCCTTCCCGACAACGTTTTAGAACCGGAAGTTGCGCCGGCTAGCGACGGTAGCATATGTATGGAGTGGGATAGCTCTGGCGGTTCGCTATGGCTCGACATCGGACCAGATCGGACTGTTCAGACGTTGGTGACATTTGGTGCATTGAAAGAAGAACGGCGGTTCCGCCTTGATGCGCCGGATATTGAGATCTATCTACGCGAGGCTTCGGCCAGGCTTTATCCCAATAAGCCAGATTTGGCCATTTGGAGCATTATGCTCGCGGCTTGAACGGATGTGTCGCTGTCGTGTAGCGGAGCGAGATGTTTGGTATAGGGCGATTACGAATCAGAAACATCTCAAGAAGGATGGGTCACTTCACCATGCCGCTTTGAAAGCCTTTATCGATCCGCCGGCAATCAGGACTTCTGAGTGGAAGTCCGAAATTTCTGGTCGACTGCGTTCTCTTGCCAACGATATTCGTGAGGATGGAGAAAAGCGCGCGGCATTACAAAGGAGCAGAAATCCGCAGCTCAGCAAATACCTCCATTTCTGTGCGGTCGTATTTGCACATCCTATCGAAATACGTGTCTGGCCTCTCGATCGCACAGATGTTTTGTTCGACCCCAAGAAAGACGACCCTGCCCATGCTAACGTTGCATTTTTCAACAGAATGCCAGATGATCTAAAACAGCTCTCTGTGCTCCATGAGATTATCAACAATATTCATAAAGTATCAACGGATGATATCGCGCAAATACCTAAAGCATTGGGGGGACCACCAAGCTAGATTATGGTAACACGTTAAATCATACGCCAAAATCGTGATATGAGTAATCGTATCAACAGTAAACCAATTCTTCTCGATAACGCGAACAATTCGGGATCACAGGAACGGCGGACGATAGAACCGATGAGCTGAACGCGCAGTGCCAACGACCGCTTCGTGCCAATTTACCCCGTTGTCCCCCATGTGGTGAACGACCGTAATCCGCGCGAAGCGGCGGTCCGTGCGGGTCCGGTGTGGTCTGTCTAGGCCAGCGCCAGCTTGCGATAGCCGTCTGCGGACACGGCGTCGCAATGCGCGCGGAAGGCGGGGTGGCCGCCGCTGTAGCGCATGATCTTGCGGGTTTGTTTGCCCTCGACGTTGCGGTTGACGCCGGTCATCCATGAATTGATCTCGTTCATCAACAGCCCCTCGCCCAGCGACTTGACGTGATCGGTCCAGTCGGCGACGCCGGCCGAGGTGGCCTCGATCCGCGTCAGGCCCCGCTCCTGGGCGAAGCGGACCAGGCCGGTCACCCACTCGACACTGTATTCGGCGGCGCGCGGAAAATTGCCGAGCCCGGCATGCGGGCCCATCACCATCAGCAGGTTGGGGAAGCCTTCGACCAGGATGCCGAGATAGGTCTGCGGACCGGCCTGCCACTTATCCTTTAGCCGCTGGCCGTCGATGCCGCGGATGTCGATGCGGTCGAAGCTGCCGGTGATCGCGTCGAAGCCGGTGGCGTAGATGATCATGTCGAATTCGTATTCGGCGTCGCTGGTCTTGATGCCGGCCGGCGTGATGCGTTCGATCGGGGTCTCGTTGATGTCGATGAGCCTGACGTTGGGCTGGTTGTAGACCTCGTAATAGCGGGTCTCCAGCGGCACCCGGCGGGTGCCGAAGCCGTGGTTTTTCGGGATCAGCTTTTCGGCGACCGCGGGGTCCTTGACCCGCTGGCGGATCTTGCGCGCGATGAAGTCGGAGACCAGCGCGTTCGCCTCGCGGTCGGTCAGGATGTCGCGGAAGTTGCCCTGCCAGATGCCGAAGCCGGGCTCGCCATAGAGCTTTTCCCAGAAGGCCTCGCGCTCCTGCGGCGTCACCTCGAAAGTGGCGCGCGGGTCGGGGGCGTGGATAAAGCAGCCGGGGGTCTCGGCGCAGCGCGCCAGGATCTCGGGGTAATCGGCGCGGATCCGGCGCATCTCGTCGGCGCCGATCTTGCCGTTATGCAATGGCGCGCACCAGTTCGGGGTGCGCTGGAACACGGTCAGCTGGCCGACGGTCTTGGCCACTTCCTGGATCGTCTGCACCGCGGTGGCGCCGGTGCCGATCACCGCGACCCGCTTGCCGGCGAAACTGACCGGCTCCTTCGGCCAGTAATGGGTGTGGCAGGACTGGCCCTTGAAGGTGTCGACGCCGGCGATGCGCGGCATGGTCGGCGCCGAGAGCACGCCGATGGCGGTAATCAGGAAACGCGCGCCGTAATGCCGGCCATCCGCCAAGATGACGTCCCAGCTGCGCGCTTCCTCGTGGTAGCGCGCGGCGGTCACCCGGCTGTTGCACTGGATGTCGCGACGCAGGTCGAACTTGTCGGCGACGTAGTTGAGATAGCGCTCGGTCTCGGGCTGCGCGGCGAAACGCTCCTCCCAATCCCATTCCTCGAGCAGTTCCGGCGAAAAGGAGTAGCCGTAGGTATAGCTCTCCGAATCGAAGCGGGCGCCGGGATAGCGGTTCCAGTACCAGGTGCCGCCGACGCCGGTGCCGCTCTCGAACACCCGGGCTCTGAGGCCGAGCTGGCGCAGCCGGTGGAGCTGGTAGAGGCCGGAAACGCCGGCGCCGATGATCACCGCGTCAAAATCCGCGGCCCGGCCGGCCGCGACGCCGGGTATTGCCGCCTGCGGGAGAAACTTGCTTTCTGTTGCTGATACCGGAGACGGACCGTCATAAGCGCGGGTCATCGGCATTCCCTCTGGGGCGGTCGGATGTTGCGGCATGCTAACGCAGCCGCGCCAACCGCGCGAGGGTGAACGCTATCAGGGATGGTGAATACAGCCAGCTGAGGGCCGGTTCGCTCGCGCGCTGGCGAGCCACCGGTCGACGGCTATAGCCGCGTGACAACTGGCGAGCGGGCGCGCTTCAAAACGCCTTGCACGATCCGTCGCACTCGTCCGGGAACAGGCTCCTGCCGCAGGCGCAGGGGCCGCGATGACCCCAGACGCCGGTGTCGATCGTCGGGGCGGATGGCTCGGGCAGCCTTTCCCGCCGCAGCTCTTCCATCCGGGCACGGATCGTCTTGAAATCGTCAGCTGCTCGGGGCGGCGACATCAGAAACCTCCGGACCCCGTACCGACATGCGTCAGTCGGGTTCGCCAATCGGCCCGCTCGTCCGGCGGATTGACGGCGGGCTGGTCGTGCCAGACTAGGATATGCGGCGATCGGGAGCGAGGGCGATGGTTTCGAAACGGCCGCGGCCGCCGGCATGTCTGGTTTGCCATGCTGAACCGCGTTCAGACTGGCCCTCGCCAGCGCTCCTGCGCTACGATGCCGCAGCGAGCTGATCACCTCGGGAGGAGATGTCGATGACTCAGGCCTATAACGTCGTCGATGCCGACGGCCATATCCTGGAGCCGCTCGATCTTTGGGACCAATATATCGATCCCGCCTTCCGCGAGCGCCGGCCGCGTTTCGTCATCGACGAGAACGGCAAGGAGCGCCTCGGCGTCGAGGGCAAATTGCTGGGCAACCCGCGGGGGATCGGCAGCCTCGGCTCGGTCGGCGTCAGGCAGGGTGCGGTCAAGCCCGACAGCCTCAAATACGGCGAAGGGAAGAAGGGCGGGTTCGACCCGCATGCCCGCATCGTCGATATGGACGCCGACGGGATCGACGCCGCTTTCCTGTATCCGAGCCTCGGCCTGTTCGCCGGCGCCGTCGAGGACCCCGGGCTCGCGGCGGCAATGTGCCGCGCCTACAATTGCTGGCTGGCCGATTACTGCAGGCCGTATCCCGATCGGCTGTTCGGGGTCGCGATGCTGCCGATGCAGTCGGTCGATCTGGCGATTGCGGAGATGCGCCACGCGCGCGAAGTGCTCGGCATGCGCGGCGGGTTCCTGCGGCCGAACCCGTATCACGCCAACAAGATGATCAGCGACCCGATGTACGAGCCGTTCTGGACAATGGCCGAGGAACTCGACTTTTCGATCGGCTTTCATGAGGGCTCGACCACCGCGATGCCAACGGTCGGGGTCGACCGCTTCGCGGCAGACCGGGCGGCGCGGCACATGATCAGCCACACGATGGAGATGATGCTGGCGGCGATGAGCGTGATCTGGGGCGGCGTCGTCGATCGCCACCCGCGTCTGCGTGTCGCGTTCCTCGAATTGGGCGGCGGCTGGATCGCACCCTGGCTCGACCGCATGGACCGGCATTTCGACGACCAGGGCTTCAACGAGACTGCGCCGAAGACGCGGCCGAGCGAACTGTTCCGGCGCAATTGCTGGATCTCGTTCGAGCCGGTCGAGAACAGCCTCGCGGTGCTGGCCGACTATATCGGCCCGCACAAGATCATGTGGGCGACCGACTATCCGCATCAGGACGGCTTTTTCCCGGGCGCGCCGCAAATGATCCGCGAGCGGATCGAGCCATTATCTCCCGCGGCGCGGCACCAGATATTGGCCGGCGGCGCGATGGGGTTTTACGGCTTGCAGTGACAGGGGCGCATGCCGCCGGTTTGGTTTGGCGTGATTTGCTTTTGAAAAGGGAGGTGCGTGATGGAGCGACCACGGATACAGCAGACAATGCCCGAGGACAGGAGCGGATGGCACCATATCGATGCCGGGCCGCAGATCGAGATACTGTTCCACCCCGACCGCCGGCCGGCCGGCCGCGAGCCGGACGAGATCAAACGGCCCTCGATCGTGGTGGCCGTGGCTGGCAAGCGCGAACAGGCGCTGCGCTTCGATCCGTTCAGCATGGGCGCGCACTACCATATCCGGCCGGGCCTCGCCGAGCAGATCCCACTCCCGGTCGCAGAACAGCAAAGTCCGCTCGATGCCATCCTGGCATTCTTCGAAAGGCCGCTTCGGTTCCGCGGACTCCTGGCACTGGCCGAGGAGGACGAGGTGGCCTCGCAGTTGCGCGATCAAGAGCTGAAGAACGCGGCCAACCAGATCCGCGCGCTCAGCGCCGTCACCCGCGAGGCCGCGCCGGCCTGAACGCGAGGGCTCCGGTGCGCGGGAGTGCGTTTCCCGCCACTCAGGCCCTGACAACAATGCCAGGGCCTATTTCTTGTTCCGCGCGCCGCCCGAATGTCAGCACCGGGTGAAGCCCGCAATCACCGAGCATGATGGCGACGCTAGATCTGACGGATTTTCTGATTGTCGGTGCTGGCGCGGCGGGCCTGATGACGGGGCGCGAACTCGCGCAAGCCGGCAAGGCAGTCACCATCCTCGAGGCGCGCGACCGCTGCGGCGGACGCATCTACCCGCTGCCCATTGAGGAATTCGGCTACAAGGCGGAGGGCGGCGCCGAGTTTGTGCACGGCGCGGCGCCGGTGACCCGCACCCTGATGCGCGAGGCGCGACTTCCGCTGTTGCCCCGCGCCGGGACGCGATGGAGTACGCGGACCGGGGCGTTATCGCCCGACAACCATTCGGTCCCGCATGAGGATCGGTTTTACCGGGCCTTGAGCATGGTGAAAGCCGATCTGCCGATTGCCGATTTCCTGGAGAGGCATTTTGCCGACCGGCAATACGATCGGCTGCGGCGGGCGATCACGCGGACCGTCGAGGGCTATGACGCGGCCGACCCGCGCCGCGCCAGCACCCTCGCACTGCGCGACGAGTGGACGGCCAGGGACGAGGGTCAGCACGGGCGGATCGCGGGAGGCTATGGCGCGCTGATCGAGTATCTCGCTGCGGAATGCCGCAGGCACGGCGCCGCGATCCATCTCGGCGCGTCGGTAACCGCGATCGACGAGACACGCGGAGGGATTGCCGCTCGCTGCCACGACGGCGCCGTTTTCGAGGCCGATGCCGCAATCATTACAGTGCCGCCGCCGCTGCTGTCCGAAATCGCGCTTCCGCCGGCGGCGCGTCAGCGGGCAACAGCCAATGCCGATATCGGGTTCGGCAACGTCGTCAAGATCCTGCTGAATTTTGCCACGAAATGGTGGGCCGATCATGGCGGATTGGATCTGGCCGACCTGTCCTTCCTCGCCTCCGACGCAACGGTCCCGACCTGGTGGACACAGCATCCGGCCAGCCATCCGGTGCTGACCGGCTGGTTTGCGGGACCCAAGGCCGACCGGGTGTCGTCACTCAGCGAGGCCGAACTCATCGACATGGGGGTCGCCTCGCTCGCCGAGATTTTCGATCTACCGTTGGACCGCATCCGGAAGGACCTGGTCGCGTCGCGAGCGATCAACTGGGGCAACGACCCGTTCGCGCGCGGCGCCTATTCCTATGCCACGCCCAGAACGCGCGAGGCGCAGTCGGCGCTGAGAACATCGAATGGCGACGACGCCATATTCTTTGCCGGCGAGGCGCTCTATGCCGGCCCCGATATGGGCACGGTCGAGGCAGCGCTGGCCAACGGATTAGCGACAGCGCAGATGATCCTGGCCATCGGACGGTGAGCGCAGCGAGTATCTGGTCGGGCTCGAACCCACTAATTCGCCGCGATCGCTGCTATCGGGCGCAGCCCAATGGACCCCTCGCTCAACTGGCGGCCGGCGAGGGTGTCCTGCGTCTGGCTGGTGGCGGCAACACGCTGCGAATCCGATAGGGCAGGCCAGCCAATCCCCGTGGCAGCCGCCGCCGGTTCAGGTATGCGGCCGGTTACGTTGACAAAGCCACCGCGTCCACCACAATCGAGCCGGTAGTCGGGGCAGCCCGCCACGTTCGGCGGCCCCGCGTGGACAGATGCTCGCGGCGAGCCAGGCCAGGGCATATAGACGAGGGGGAAGAACCGCCATGTCGGAGGCCGGGGCGATCGCGGGTGGACCGGGCGAGATGGCCGGCAATGCCGGTCCCGGCATGTTGGCCGGGGTCCGCGTGGTGGAAGTCGCCGACGAGCACGCGGAATATACCGGGCTGCTGCTCTCCGGCCTCGGCGCCGAGGTGGTCAAGATCGAACCGCCGGAAGGCGGCGCGACGCGGCGGATCGGCCCGTTTCTCGAGGATCAGCCAGGGCCGGAGCGCTCGCTGTTTTTCTGGAACTACAACCGGAACAAGAAATCCGTCGTGCTGGATCTGCGCGAACCGCCGGCGCGAGAGGATCTGCTCCGCCTGCTCGGCGGCGCCGATGTTCTGCTCGACGCGAGCTGCGGTGCGCTGAACGCGGCATTGGGGCTGGACCGTGCGGCGCTCGGCGCACGCTTTCCGGCGCTGGTGACGGCGCGGATGACGCCGTTCGGCGATGACGGACCCTGGCAGGAATTCAAGGGCTCGGACCTAATTCATCTGGCGCTGGGCGGCGTGATGATGAATTGCGGCTACGATCCCGATCCGAGCCTCGAATACGATACGCCGCCGATCGCGCCGCAGATCTGGCACGCCTATCACATCGCCGGCGAGCAATTGGCTACCGGGATCATCGCCGCGCTGATCCACCGGCATCGGAGCGGCCGGGGGCAGGATTTGTCGGTCGCGGTGCATGAGGCCGTATCCAAAAACCCCGAGCAGGACATCATGCATTGGGTGATGCGGCGGGTGCCGCTGTGGCGGATGACCAACCGCCATGCCGCCGAGCACCCGAACCACTCGCCCGGCATCGGCCACACCAAGGACGGACGCTGGTTCATGTCGCACGGCATGGGCGCGCGCGACCTGAAGAACCTGGTGCCGCTGTTGTCAAAATACGGCATGCAGGCCGACCTGCAGCCGCCGCCGCCGGATGTCGATCTGCGGGCGCGTCAGGTTCCCGGTACGGCGGCCGGCGACGAGGCGCGGGCGCACATGCTCGATGTCGTACAGCGCTTCATCCGGTCCTGGACCTACGCCGACATGCCATGGCGCGAGGCGCAGGATGCGGGCTTGTTATGGGCGCCGCTGCGCAAGCCGCATGAGAATGCGCTCGACGAACATTGGCTCCAGCGCAAGAGCTTTGCCGATGTCGATCACCCCGAGCATGGCCGCAGCTTTCGCTATCCGACCAGCAAGTGGCTGAGCACCAGGACCAGCTGGCAGGTCGGGCGCCGCGCGCCGCTGCTCGGCGAAGACACCAAGGCGGTGTTGAGCGAAGCGGACCGGCGTCCCAGCGTTCCGGCCGAGCCACGGGTTGTTGCGAACCCGAGGCATTCGGCAATGCACAACAAGCCGTTCCCGTTGCAGGGGGTAAGGATCCTCGATTTTGCCTGGTTTCTCGCTTCGGCCGGCGGCACCCGCTTTCTCGCCGCGATGGGCGCCGAGAGCCTCAAGGTGGAATGGAAGGACAACCCCGACACCCGGCTCGCGGCGATGGCGCCGGTCGGCGGCCGGGCGGCGCGCGATGTCGCGACCGGCCCGCTCCCACCCGTGCGCGACCCCGACATGGGCGGCCAGTTCAACAACAAGAATGCCGGCAAGCGCGGCATCTCGTTGAACATCCGCCATCCGAAGGGGTTGCAGATCGCCAAGGATCTGGTGCGGGTCTGCGACGTCGTCGCCGAGGGATTTTCGCCGGGCGTATTGCAGCGCCTTGGGCTCGGCTACGATGTGCTGAAGAGCATTCGGCCCGACATCATCTATATCCAGCAATCCGGCATGGGAGCGCACGGCACCTACGGGCGGATGCGCACCGTCGGCCCGGTGGCCGCGGCCTTTGGCGGACAAGGCGACATGTCGGGACTGCCCGAGCCGGCGATGCCGGTCGGCTGGGGCTATTCCTATCTCGACTGGATGGGCGCCTATGGCTATGCGCTGGCATTGCTCGGCGCGCTATACCATCGCGAATGCACCGGCGAGGGCCAGTGGATCGACGCCTCGCAATGCGAGTCGGGGATCTTCCTGACCGGAGCGACCATCCTCGACTGGTCGGCCAACGGGCGCGAATGGCGTCGCTACGGCAACCGCTCGCCCTACAAGCCGGCGGCCCCGCATGGCGCCTATCCTTGCCAGGGCCTGGATCGCTGGATCGCGATCGCCTGCTTCAGCGATGCCGAATGGCATGCTTTGGCGCAGGTGGCGGAGTGCGGCATGTGGCTCGAAGATCGGCGCTTCGGCAGTTTGGAGCAGCGATTGCTGCATCAGGATGCGCTCGATGCGGCGGTCGGCGCCTGGACCCTCACCCAGGACCGCTACGACTGCATGATGAAGCTGCAGCGCGCCGGTGTGCCGGCCGGCGTGTGCCAGAACGCCGAGGACCGGGTTGACCGCGATCCGCAGCTGCGCCACCTCAAATGGCTGACCGAGGTCACCGGCACCAAGATCGGCACCTGGCCGATCTATGAATTGCCGATGAAGTTCAGCGCCACCCCCGCCTATATCGGCGGCCCGACCAACCGCGGCGCGCCATGCTATGGCGAGGACAATGTGTGGGTATTGACCGAATTGCTGGGCCGCTCGCGCAGCGAAGTCGAACGGCTCGCCGAGGAGGGGGTGATCTGATGTTCGACATCACCGAAATCAGGCGAACGCAATGAGTGACTGGAGCGAAGTGACCCGGCCGGTCCCGGTGCCGAACGAATGGACGAAGCCATTCTGGGATGCGGCCAGGCGCGGCGTGCTGGAATTGCAGCGCTGCCAGAGCTGCGGACATTTCCAGCATCCGCCCTATGCGACCTGCACCCAATGCGTCGCGACGGATCTGAAGTTCGAACCGGTGCGCCATGATGGCGTCGGCGGCGCCGGAGCGATCTACGCCTACACGATCATGTATCACACCGGCGACAAGCGCTTCGCCTCCGCGGTGCCGTACGCCAGCATCATCGTCGAACTCGACGACGCGCCCGGCGCGCTGCTCGCCGGCAATCTGCTGGAAGCGGAGTACACCGAGGCCAAGGTCGGGCGGCGGGTCGAAATCGTCTTCGAGAAACTGAACGACGACATCACCCTGCCGCAGTTCCGCCTCGCGCGCACCGCGCCGGCCGAGTGAGGGGGAGAGACCTCATGTGGGAGAACCGGTGCAAGGTGGCGGTCAGCGGTGTGGGATTTTCCCAAGTCAGCCGCTCGGCCGAGATCCCGCTCGCCGCCCATGCGCTGACCGCGGTCAAGGAGGCGGTCGCCGATTCGGGGCTGCAGATGTCCGACATCGACGGTCTGGCGACCTATCCGGAACTGCCGGCGACCGGCCACGCCGAAATCGACGGCATCTCGATCGTGTCGGTCAACTGCATGATGGCGATGCTGAAACTGCCCAATCTCAGCTGGCACATCCAGGTCGGCACGACCAACATCGGCGGCGCGGTGCAGCAGGCGGTCAACGCGTTGCTCGCCGGGGTGTGCAAATACGCGGTGGTGTGGCGGGCGATGCACAACCCGCACGGCACCTACCAGAACCTGCCGGCGCGCATGCCGCAGGGTGCGGCGCAGTTCACCGCGCCCTATGGCTTTGGCGGTCCGGGGCAAGGCATGGCGGTCGCCTATACCAGATGGCTCGAGCGGAACCACCAGAACCGCGAGAAGATGGCCACGCTCGCCGTCACCCAGCGCCGCCACGCGCAGCACAATCCTCACGCCTATTTCTATGGCACGCGAGCTGACGCGCGAGGACTACCTCAACTCGCGGATGGTGGCGTACCCGTTCTGCCTGTTCGATTGCGACATCCCGGTGCAGGGGGCGGTCGCGATCGTGCTGACCACGGCCGAGCGAGCGCGCGACCTGAAGCCGAAACCGGCCTATCTCGCCGGCTACGGCCAGCGGCTCCATTTCGAGGTGGCGGGCCGCATCGGCAGCCTTTCGAGCTATATGGAAGGCGGCAGCAGCTCGGCGAAACTGACCTGGGAGCGCTCCGGCTTCAGCCCCAAGGATGTCGACGTCGCCCAGATCTACGACGGCTTTTCGGCCTCGGTGATCTACGGTCTCGAATCCTACGGTTTCTGCAAGGAGGGCGAGGCGCTCGATTTCATCCAGGATGGGCGTATCGAACTGGACGGCGAGCTGCCGCTCAACACCTTTGGCGGCAGCCTTGGCACCGGCCGCATCCACGGCCTGTGGCACATCATCGAAGGCGCCTTGCAGGCCTCGGGCCGCGCCGGCTCGCGCCAGGTCAAGGACGCCAACGTCTCGTTCGTCGGCGCCAGCGCGCCGATCGTCACCGGCACCACGTTTATTTTCGTGGGTGAACCCTATTGAGGCGTGGCGAGCCTCCGGCTGTCGGCGCAGGGGGTCGGCTAACCGATCGAGCGAAGCCGGACAGAGGCCGACCGCCGGCTCCACAGATAGGGCACGATGCCGATCGCGATGCTGCCGGGTCCGAGCAAGTTGGTGGCCAAGTCGAAATTGGGCAAGCTGTAAAGGGTTATGGCAAAACAGAAGCCGACCCCGAGCAATGGCCAGACCAGCAGGAAGACAAATCTAGCGATGCTGGTCAACGCCTCCGCCCGGAAATACCAGGCGCAGGCAAGTCCGGTCAGGCCATAGTAAAACGCGACCTGAAAGCCGACTGCGTTGATCGAAGCGTCGATGACGGTCTTGATTCCGTCGAGATACGAGGACCCGAATAGGAGGACGAGGCCGAGCCCGGTGATCAGGATGGTCGCGGCCCATGGCGTGCGATAGGAGGGATGCAATCGCCGATAGCGGGGATGCATCGCCCGATCGCGGCTCATCGAGAACAATGTCCGGGTGAATTGCAGGATCGAGGTCTCCAACGTGCCGATCGTGCTCAGCATGACCGCGACCACGGCGAGATGATCCCACGGATGCGGCAGCATTTTCTGCGCCACGGCGGAGACGATGTTGATGCCGGCGCGGCTGATTTCCGCATCGCTCAACAGCCAAAGCGCCAAGCCATTGAAGCCGATCAGCAGCAGGGCGACGATCGCCACCGCGACAATGCTGCCGGCCCCGGCGATGCGGGCGCCTTCGCGGGTTTCCTCGTTCAGGTTGGCGGTGACGTCCCAGCCGCTCAAGGCGAACAGCGCGGTGGCGGCGCCGCTGGCGAAGAGCGCCGGGGTGAAGCCGGCGCCGGTGAACCAGGCAGCGGCGAAGGCATGCGCCGGCGGTGGGGCGAAGCCCGAGGCGGCAAGAACCATAAACAGCACCAGCACGCCCATCTCGACCAAGGTGAACCCGACCTGCAGGTAGCTGCTGAGCTTGATGCCTTTGGCGACCGCCGCTCCGATCGCCGTGAGCCAAACGGCCGCCACCAGGGTCACGGCGGCCTGACTGTGGACAAGATCGGGGGCCAACAGCTTCAGGCTCGCAGAGGCAGCGGGAAGGGTGCCGGAAACCATGAACACGGTGGAGCTGATGATCGATGCCCAGCCGGCGAAGAATCCGAATGCCGGCGAAAAAATCGCCGTGACCCAAGCATAGGAGGCGCCGGCGTCGACCCTCACGCGGTTCAAATGGCGGAAGGCAAAGACGATGCCGAACATGATCAGGCCGCAATAGAGGAGACTGGCCGGCGCCAGCACTCCGACCGCGCCGACCAGAGTGGCCGTGCTCGCCGCGGCGCTGTAGGCGGGGCCGCTGCCGGCGATGCCCATGATCACCAATTCGAATAGACCGAGCGCCCCGGCGCGAAGCCCAGGGTTGTCGTCGGTTCCTCGGGCCACGCTCATTTACGGCCGGTGGCGTGGTCGATCGGCGATCGAGATCATCCCCGGCCGGCGATAGCGACGCCGTCGATCGTTTCGGTCATCTCGCTAGCGATGCAACAAGATGGCGGTGCAACAAGATGGCGGTGCAACCCGCCACCTTGCGCCATGTTCGGCGCGGCGCTGCACCTGACCTAAGCTCGATTGTTCGACCGTGTCTTCGCGACCAGCCGCTCGCTAGCCGCGATGAACTGGTCTTGGGGTCAGCGGATGGGGTCGAGGACAACGACCGGGATCTCGCGCTCGGTCTTCTTCTGGTAATCGGCGTAGGGCGGCCAGAATTTCAGCGCCTCCTGCCACAGCCGCGCACGCTCTTCCCCGGTGGCGGTCCGGGCCCGCGCCTTGAACTTCCCGGTGCCGACCTGGACCTCGACTTCCGGGTTGGCGAGGAGGTTGCGGTACCAGCCCGGGTGTTGCGGGGCGCCGCCCTTCGAGGCGACCACGATATAGCTGTCGCCGGTTTTCCCGTAATAGAGCGGGAAGATGAATTTTTCTCCCGATTTCCGGCCGGTCGTCGTCAGCAGCAGCGACGGCACGGCGATGTCCGGACGGCCGGGCTGGGTCGGCTTGTGCATGTGCCCGTCGCTGCCGCCGCTGGAGATGTAACGGTTCGCATGCTCCACCATCCAACCCGGAAGGTTTGGAGCGAGCTTGGCCTCACTCATCCTGGAACTCCTCTTGAGGGCATAGAGCATAACACAGAGGCGTCTGATCCGCCGATCTCGACGCGCCCTCGGCGGCGCCCGGCCGGCCGCACGGCACCGCCGATGCCGTGACCGGGTTTGCCGCGAGCGGGATCGGCCCGGCGGTCAGATCGGCCGGCCGCTGGCGTGCGAGGAATTGACCGTGAACGCCCAGCCCTCGGGTCCGGCGAGATCGAACGAATCGTGGATGCGGCCGCGGCGGATCGCCGACGGCGACAACCCCTTTTCCGCGTAGTCGCGGTGCGCGGCGTCGACGTCGTCGACCATCAGGTCAAAGGGCGCTCCGGTCCCGGGCGCGGGCGGCTGCTCGGTCTGTCTGACGACAACATGCGTGCCGCCGCGCAACTCCAGCACCGCCAGCTCTTCCCGGGTCACGATCGGGCGCAGGCCGACGGTTTCGAGCCAGCGCGCGGCGGCGCCGACATCGGTGACGTTGAGACGCACATGGCCGACGGCGACCGGCGGCCTCTGATCGGTAGTAATATCGGGCACAGCCATCTCCTCCCTGTCTCAACCGGGTTACCGCAAACCCTGGTCGGATCAGAGCATAGCGCGAACCGCGCCGATCGGCATGTCATAAGCGGCAGGGCAGCGGCCGGGATCGGACCGCGGCGGCGGGCGATCGGATCGGATTTGACCCGTTTCGCGCCGGAGCGGCAGAGTTGGACCCTGCCGCCCCGTCTGATCGAGGCGCCCCGCGTTATTGGGCGGCGGCGGCCATCGGTCGGTGCGCCTTGAGGAAGCTGCGCACCCGGTTGATCGTCCGCTCCTTAAGCTCCGGCGACTCGCGCCATGGAAAGACCGTGATCTCGGCGTTTGGCGCGAGCGAGGCGACATCGATCGAGGTCTGCAGCGGGTGCGACGGGGTGTCGTCCGGCAGGACCAGTATCGGGGTGCGGCAGTTCTTGATGAAGTCGCGCGACACGCTGTACAGGAAGTCGGGGCGCACGCGGTACAAGTCGTGGAAATATTTCTCGATCGTGTCCATCGTCACGTCGGGCCGGCGGGCGCGGAACTCGGAGACCCAATTCTCGTGGCCGTGCCGGTACATGACGTCCGGGTCCTCCGGCCGGTGCCCGACGCTCTGGCAGAATACGGCGGCGACGACGCGACCCGGCGCGCGTTCGAGCAGCTTGCCGGCAAAGCAGCCGCCGATGCAGTAGCCCATATAGAAGAACTCGCGGATGCCGAGATGGTCCATCAGCCCGAGCTGGTCGTCGGCAAAGGCGCCCCATGGGTCCTGGGCCGGGATCGGGCCGGTGGATTCGCCGCCATTGGCGTTGCGCTGGTCCATCGTGATGCAGCGGAAGTCGCCCTTGAACTCTTCCATCGCGTTGATTACGGCGGTCGGCCAGTTGCTGACCCGCGAGTTCAAGCCGCCGCCGGGAGTGACCAGCAATGGGAAGCCGGAACCGGCCTCCTCGTAGCGGATGCGGACGTCGCCCTTTTGATAAAACGGCATGGCAATCCCTCCTTGCACAATGTCAATGAAAGTAGCGGCCGGAATCGATGACGATGGTCTGCCCGGTCATCGTCTCGGTGCGGCACATCGCGACCACCATATCGGCGCAGTCGTCCTTGTCGGCGGGTTTTTTCAACAGCGAGGTGGCGGCGGAGTTCGCGATGAATTCGGGGCGGAGATTGGCGGTCGCGCGCGTCCCATCGAGCAGGCCCGGCGCCACACAATTGACCAAGGTCCCGGGGGCCAAGGCCACCGCCATGCAGCGCGTCAGGTGAATGAGGCCGGCCTTTGACACCGCATAGGCGATCGACGAGCCAGTCGGGCCGATCCCCGACACCGATGAGATGTTGACGATGCGGCCGCGGCCTTGCGCCTTCAGGACCGGCGCCACCGCTTTGATCAGGCGCATCGGCCCGGTCAGGTTGACGGCGATGATCTTGTCCCACACCTCCATCGTCATATTGTCGAGGTCGGTGAACAGGATCGCCTTGTTGTAGGCGGCGTCGTTGACGAGAATGTCGAGACGGCCGAAATGCCCGGTCACTTCGTCGACCAGCCGCGCCACGGCCGTGCCGTCGGTGACGTCGCAGCCGAAGGCGGCGGCGTTGATCTGGTATCGCGACGCGAGGTCGCGGGCCACGCCCTCGGCCTGGTCGCGGCTCTGGGCATAGATGACGGCGATATGCACGCCCTCCTTCGCCAGCGCGTGGCAGATGCGCTGGCCGAGCCCGCCATTGCCGCCCGTCACCAGGGCAACCGCGCCGCTAAGCTCCATCGGCTTTCTCCTGCCTGCTGGGGCGCGGCAATCCCGCAGCGCCTCCCGGTGTCCGCCGACAGTTTGCTACCTAGCCGACGGCGCAGGCAAGCAATGACCAGATGGCGATAGCCCGGACCGGGTATCGGCGTTTGGCCTCACGGGATGTTGCGCACCTTTGGCTCGCGGCTCCAGATGCGCATTTTCTTGGCGGCGGCGATAAAGCCGGCGGCCGCAGCGGCATTGGCGAGCGGCACGATGCCCTGATCGGCAAGATCCTCGGTGATGCCGGCCCGCCGCATCAGCGTCAACGCCGCGGGAACGTGGCCAATGACTTTCAGATGGTTGAAGGCGTCGGCGACGAAATCGACCGCTGCCGCTTCGCGCGTCAGTTCCTTGGCGCCGGCCTCGGACAGGATCAGCGCCACGGCGTCGAAAAAGATCGACGGGCCGCCGTCGATGCGCAGATCCGCCGCGAGCAGCTTGCCGTCGGCGGCCTTGGCCCCGCCGACATGCGGCGCCACGATCTTGAACTTGGCGCCTTCCTTTTCCACCGCGACGCGCAGCGCCTCGACCAGGGCGCGATCGGCGCCGTCGCTGACCAGGCAGCCGACGACCCGGCCTTTGAGGGTCTGCGGCATCTTGCCGATGATGCTGAGCGCCGGCGACGGCTCGACCTCGCTGCGCGCCGGCACCGTGGTCGCGGCAGGCTCGATCCGGCCTTCCAGCCGCAGCCCGGCCGCGACCCGCTTTGCCATACCCTCGTCGACATGGATCAGCTGGCTGACGGCGCGTTCGCGGACCGCCGGGGTCTCGACCTTGCTCAGCTCGAAGACCAGCGCCGCGACGATGTGGTTTCGCTCGGTCTCGGTCTGGCTCCGGAAAAACAGCCGCGCCTGGGTGTAATGGTCGGCAAAGGATTCGGGCCGGACGCGCATCGTGTCGCCGGTTTCCGGCCGGATCAGCCCGGCAAAGCCCGATTTGGCATCGGCGCGCGGCGCTTCGGGGGCCAGCGTATTCGGCTCGTAGGAGACCCGGCCGGTCGCCACCCGCATCCGCATGTGGCCGTCGCGCTGCAGATTGGCCCATGGGCATTTCGGCTGGTTGATCGGGATCTCGTTGAAATTCGGCCCACCGAGCCGGCTCAGCTGGGTGTCGAGATACGAGAACAGCCGGCCCTGCAGCAATGGGTCGTTGCTGAAGTCGATGCCGGGCACGACATTGGCCGGGCAAAATGCGATCTGCTCGGTCTCGGCGAAAAAATTGTCGGGGTTGCGGTCGAGCACCATCCGCCCGACGACCTTCAGCGGCACCACTTCCTCGGGGATCAGCTTGGTCGCGTCGAGCACGTCGAAGTCAAAGCTCGCGGCCTGTTTCTCGTCGAACAGCTGCACCGCGAACTCCCATTCCGGGAAGTCGCCCGAATCGATCGCCTCCCACAGATCGCGGCGGTGAAAGTCGGGGTCGGCGCCGTTGATCTTGACCGCCTCGTCCCACAGCACCGACTGCATGCCGAGCTTCGGGCGCCAGTGAAACTTGACAAAGGTCGGCTTGCCGGCGGCATCGACCAGACGGAAGGTGTTGACGCCGAAGCCCTCGATCATCCGCAGCGAGCGCGGGATCGCCCGGTCGGACATCGCCCACATGATCATGTGGATGCTTTCCGGCGTCATCGACACGAAATCCCAGAACGTGTCATGCGCCGAGGCCGCCTGCGGAAAGCCGCGGTCGGGCTCCATCTTGACCGAGTGGATCAGGTCGGGGAACTTGATTGCGTCCTGGATGAAGAAGACCGGGATGTTGTTGCCGACCAGGTCGAAATTGCCTTCGTTGGTGTAGAATTTGGTGGCGAAGCCGCGCACGTCGCGCGGCAGGTCGCCCGAGCCGGCGCCGCCGGCGACGGTCGAAATGCGCACGAAGACCGGTATCTTTTCGCCGGGGCGCTGCAGGAAATCGGCTTTGGTGTATTGGCTCAGAGACTGGGTCAGCTCGAAATAGCCGTGCGCGCCCGAGCCGCGGGCATGGACGATGCGCTCCGGTATCCGCTCATGGTCGAAATGGGTGATCTTCTCGCGCAGGATGAAGTCTTCGAGCAGAGTGGGCCCGCGCGGGTTCGCCTTCAGCGAATTCTGATTGTCGGCGACGACGACGCCCTGATTGGTGGTCAATACCTCACCGCCATCGACCGGCGGCTGATGCAGTTCGCCGCCGGCGCCGGTCTTGGCGCCCGGCGGGTGGGTGGTCTTGCTTCTGGCCATGCGAAATCTCCCGGGGGGTCTGAAAAGGAAAACGCCGGACCGTCCGCAAGGTTGCAGGCGCGGCTGCGGCAGGGTGCGCGAGGCCGATCGGATGGTTGGGCCAAACCATATCGACAGGGAAACGGTCTCTGGGCCGCGAACGGGTTGCGCCGCGCGGTCGGCTGCAGTAGATCCCGCGGCCGCGCCCGCAACGCGCGCCTGATTCGAAACTTACCCCGCCATGATTGCCGATCGTCCCTGGTTGTGATGACCCCGCTCGACGCCGGCGCCCCGGGTTCGGCCCCGGAACCGATGGCGCTCTACCGGGCCTTGCGCCAACAGGGGAGGCTCGAACCCGATGCAGCGCAGCAGCTGGCGGTCGAGCAGTTGCAGAGCCTCCACCGGGCGCTTGCCGATTACCACCCCGAATCGGGGCTGCGCGGCTGGCTCGCCCGCTTCGGCCTTGCCGAGCACAACGGCGCGCACGCGCCGATGGGGCTCTATCTGTGCGGGCCGGTCGGGCGCGGCAAATCGATGCTGATGGATCTGTTCTTTGCCGCGGTTGCGGGCAGGCGCAAGCGGCGGGTCCATTTTCACGCCTTCATGCTCGAAGTGCACGATCGCATCGAACAGGAGCGGCGGGAGAAGACGCGCGAGCCGATCGCCAAGGTGGCGGCGGACATCGCCGCCGAGGCGGCGCTGCTGTGCTTTGACGAATTCCAGGTCGACAACATCGCCGATGCGATGATCCTCGATCGCCTGTTTACCGCCTTGTTCGACGCCGGGATCGTGGTGGTGGCGACCTCGAACCGGGCCCCCGACGAGCTATACCAGCACGGCCTGCACCGCGACCGGTTCCTGCCGTTCATCGAATTGCTCAAGCAAAAGCTGTACGTGCTCGAACTCGACAGCGGGCGCGACTATCGCCTCGCCCGGCTGCGCGGCCAGAAGGTCTATCATTGCCCGCTCGGCGAGACGGTGCATCGGGCGCTCGAACACGCCTTTGCCGAGTTGACCGACGATATGCCGGGCGAAAGCGCTAGTCTGAACGTCAAGGGGCGGTCGCTGGCGGTGCCGCGCTCGGCGCGCAACGTCGCCTGGTTCGGCTTTGCCGACCTCTGCGCCCAGCCGCTCGGCGCCGCCGATTACCTGGCAATTGTCGAGCGGTTTGCCGCGGTGATCGTCGAGGGCATCCCCCGCCTCGGCCGCGAGCAGCGCAACGAGGCCCGGCGCTTCAACATATTGATCGATACGCTATATGACGCGCATACCCTGCTGATCGCCTCGGCCGAGACGCCGCCCGAAGAAATCTACCGCGCCGGCGACGGCACCTTCGAATTCCAGCGCACGGTCTCGCGCCTGATCGAGATGCAGAGCCAGGACTACATCGCCGGCCGCCGCCTGCGGTAAGGCGCCGCGACGGCGGACGCGAAATCGTCAGCGAAGCTGGGAAACCTGCTCGCCTTGCGCGCCGCGGGCGACGTCGATTTCTTTCGCCAGCTTGTTGGCCATCGCGTCGGCAAAGGAATTGAAGTCCTTGACCACGATGAGAAAGGCGTTGGGTCCGCCGATCACGTTTTGCCGATAGTAATTGGGCAGACCGCCCGGCGGATGGGTGTGGGCCGAATAACCTAGATTCGGCTGGTCGTTGATGATCGCCAGCCCGTTGATGGTGATCCCGGCGGCGACCGCCTGATCGCGCGCATCGGCGAGAGAACGGCCGGAATTGCTGGTGCCGTCGCCCGAGATGTCGATGATATGGCGCGCCGCGCCCCACTTTGCCCTGGCGAAATAGGCCTTGGCGAAATCGATCGCGGCGCTGACCGAGGTGCGGCCGGTAAAGGATCGCGGCGCCTTTGAGGATCGTGGCCGCGGCGCCGCCGCCATCCTCTTCGTCGCGGATTTCGGTCCAGCCGAGCACGACCTGCTGATCCTCCTCCCCGGACCATTCGACAAAGCACACGCCGATCGCCCCGCTCTTGGTTGCATGGATCGCTTTGAGGACGCGCGGATCGGTCAGCGCCGCGGCATAGCCCTTGCGCTGCAATTCGAATTCGCCGTCGTCGATGCTGCGCGAAACATCGGCCGCCAGGATCACTTCGAGGTCGACCCCGGCGGCGCCTGCCGGGCGGATCGGCGAAAGCATAACCAAGGTTGCGACGGCGGCGAGCGCGGATCTCATCGGGCTTTCTCCCGGTTCGAGGCGGCTCAGGATAGGGCGGCGCCCGACCGCGCGGAAGAGCGTCAGATCATCGGGTCCGGTTCTCTCGCAAACGGTTCCTGCGCGGTTGCGGTCCATAATGTTATGATATAACATACCTCAGGATCGAAATGCTGCTTCTCGCCCATCGAAACGAGGCAGTCGACAATGCAGCGTATCTTTGCGCGAAGCATGGCGCGCGTCCGCTATCCCCTCGCTCCTCCTCATGACCGTCGTCGTTGCCGGCGCCGCCGCGGCTCAGGACGGTCCGGTACTACTGACGGGTTTACCGCTCGGCAGCGGCGATCAGGATGGGCCTGTCCTCGAAGCGGGTTTGCCTGCTCGAACCGCCGCGGCGCCAGCCACCCCCTCACCGCAAGGCGGTAGCGTTTCGCTCGATCTCAATATCGTTGCCAAGGAACTCGATATTGCCGCCCAGAATATCCAGCCGAGCCTCGGCGCCAGTGTCTATGATTTCGGCCGACAGGCGATCGAGACGCAGCCGCAGGGCGACAATCAGCCGTTTAACCGGCTGTTGCTCCAGGCCCCGGGCGTAGCTCAGGATTCGTTCGGCCAGCTCCATGTCCGCGGCGATCACGCCAACCTGCAATTTCGCCTGAACGGAGTGATCCTGCCCGAGGGCATCAACGTCTTCGGTCAGGCGTTGCAAACCCGGCTGGCCAATTCCGTGTCGCTGATCACCGGCGCGCTGCCGGCGCAATTTGGCTTGCGCACAGCCGGCATCATCGACATCCAGACCAAGACCGGGACCTTGGACCCGGGCGGTTCGTTCACCCTCTATGGCGGACAGCAATCGACGTTTCAACCGAGCGCCGAATGGGGCGGACGCGTTGGCCAGGTCGACTACTACCTTACCGGCGAAGTGCTCCATGATGCAGACGGGATCGAGAACCCGGCGCCCACATTAAATGCGATCCATGACATTTCGACCCAGCCGCGAGGCTTCGCCTATGTCTCCGGCATCATCGACCCGACGACGCGAGTTACGACGATTCTCGGCACCTCGCGCAGCGAGTATCAGATCCCCAACAATCCCGGCCAGACCCCGGGCCTTGGCCTAAGCGTCGACGGGATCAGCGATTTCGACTCGTCGCTACTCGACGAAAACCAGCGCCAGATCACCCAGTACGCAATCGTTGCCTTGCAGAAGCAGGTGAATGATTTGAACTTTCAACTCTCCGGTGTCACCCGCTACAGCAACGTCTATTTCTCGCCTGATCCGCTTGGCGACCTGCTGTTCAACGGCATTGCCCAGACAGCCACCCGACAAAGTGTCGCCAACGGGGTACAGGGCGATGGCAGCTACCGGATTTCCGATGTTCACACCCTGCGCAGCGGCTTCTACATCCAGGGTGAGCGGTCGTCGTTCAACACCAATTCGAGCGTTTTGGCGATCGATGCGAACGGCATGCAGACCAGCAACGAGCCGTTTACGGTTTTCGATTCAGGGGCCACGACCGGATGGCTCTACAGCTACTATCTGCAGGACGAGTGGAAGATCGCGCCGAAGGTAACCATCAATTTCGGCGCGCGTTTTGATCAGATGGCCGAATTCGTCGACGGGCGGCAATTGAGCCCGCGGGTCAACGTGGTATGGCAGCCGACCGAGTCGACGACGTTTACCGCGGGATATGCGCGGTATTTTGTGCCGCCGCCGTTCGAGCTGATCGCGCCGACGACGATCTCGCTGTTTGCCAATACGAGCGCCGCGCCTGCAGTCACCCTCGAACTCGCCGGCCAAGCCCGAACGGGACAACTATTTCGATGTCAGCGGCACGCAGATCATCCTGCCCGGGCTCAAGGCCGGGCTCGACGCCTATTACAAGATCGCCAGCGACCTGCTGGACGAAGGGCAATTCGGCGCGCCGATCCTCCTGACCCCTTTCAACTATCAAAGAGGGCTCGTCGATGGGGTCGAATTGACCTTGAGCTACGAAATCGGCGATTGGTCGCTTTACGGCAATCTGGCTGCGTCGAAAGCGCTCGGCAAAAACATCACCTCTGCACAGTTCAATTTTCAACCGGATGAGCTCGCCTACATTGCCGATCATTATATTCATCTCGACCATGACCAGACCTACACTGAGTCGGCTGGCATCAAATACCGGTTTCCCAAGACCGAGACCCTGATTTCGGCAAATCTGACCGCCGGCAGCGGACTGCGGGCCACCAATCCGGGCGGAATTCCGAACGGGGCCAGCCTACCCGGCTACCAACAGGTGAATTTCAGCATCGTGCAGCCGGTCGAAACCGGCATCTACAAGGGCCTCGAACTCCGTTTCGACATAATCAATCTGTTCGATCAGGTGTATGAGATCCGCAACGGCACCGGGGTCGGAGTGGGTGCGCCGCAATTCGGGCCGCGCCGGACAATTCTCGCCGGCGTCACCCAGCGCTTCTAGCGCCTACAATCCAGCGCGCTACCCGGATTGCATCACCTGCAGAGGTCATCCGTGAACGATCCTGTTGCGTCGCTGTCGGTCGTCAGCCTGTTCCTGCATGCCGACATCGTCGTCAAGGGCGTGTTGCTGCTGCTGCTCGCCGCATCGGTGTGGAGCTGGGCGGTGATCATCGACAAGCTGTGGCGCCTGGCAGCGGTCAGCCGATCGGCGCAGAGCCACGAGGCGCGGGCTGCGGCAGCGCATTCGGCAGCCGAGCTGATGGAGCCGTCAGGCGAACCGGGAGCCGGGGACCCGGCCGGCCGGGTGCTTTCGGCCGGCTGGGCCGAGAGCAAGTCCGCGGCGTGGCCGGCTGCGGAAACCGCCGGCGAACGGCGCGAGCGGATCGAGCGGACCATGCGGCTCGTGCTGAACGCCGAATTGCGCCGTCTCGAAGCGCGCCTGCCGTTTCTGGCGACACTCGGCTCAGCGGCTCCGTTCATCGGGCTGTTCGGCACGGTGTGGGGGATCATGCGCAGCTTTGCCGGCATCGCCGCGGCCAACAACACCAGCCTCGCGGTGGTCGCGCCAGGCATCGCCGAGGCGCTGTTCGCCACCGCGATGGGGCTCGCCGCGGCGATCCCGGCAGTGGTCGCCTACAACAAGATCACCGTCGATCTCGGACGTTTCGCCGGGCGCATGCAGGGGCTGATCGGACGCTCGGGCAGCCTCTTCGCCCGCATCCCGGCGGAGATTTGAGGCATGGCCATGTCCCGCCTCCCCTCGGACGAAACCGGCGCCCAGCGCTACGCGCCGATGGCCGAGATCAACGTGACGCCGATGGTCGACGTCATGCTGGTGCTGCTGGTGATCTTCATGGTCACCGCCCCGCTGCTGATGGTCGGCGTGCCGCTCGATCTGCCCAAGACCCGAGCCGCCGCGATCACCGCGCCGAAACAGCCGATCATCGTCAGCCTGAATAGCGCGGGCGAGATGTTCATCGGCGACAACCCGGTGGCGCCGAATGATCTCAAAGCAACGCTGGCGACACTGGCCGCCCAGGATCCGACCCGGATCGTTTATGTCCGCGGCGACCGGACGATCACCTACGCGCAGCTGATGGATCTGCTGAGCCAGGTCAATCGCGCCGGCTTCGTCAAGGTTACCCTGGTCGCCGCGGCAGCCGGGGCTAAGTGAACGGCATAAAGCTTCCTCTGGCGCTGTCGCTGGCGGCGCACGCGATCCTGTTGGCGCTGCTGCTTCTGCTGCCGAGCCCGCCAGCGCCGATGCAGCCGCCGCCTTCCGCCGGCGGGATCGAGGTGGCCTTCGCCCCGGCGCTGCCGGAACCGGAGAAGCCGCCGGCGCCGTTACCGCCGACGCCGTTACCGCCGCCGGTCGCCGTCGCGCCGCCACCACCACCGCCTTCTCCGCCACCGCCACCGCCGCCAGCAGTCGAGCCTCCGCCGCCCGCGCCGGAACAACCGGTGGCGGTCGCCGAGCCGCCGCCACCGCCGCCGCCACCGCCCAAGCCTGCGATCCCGCCATTGCCCAAGCCCGCACCGAGGCGCGTGGAGAGACGGCAACCGCACCCCGCTTACGCAACGATCCCGCCTGCTGCGGTGACCGCTCCAACGCCGCCCATGCCCGCTGCCGTACCGCAGACAGGGTTCGCACCGCCGGCGCCGATTCCCGCACCCGCCCGCTCAACCGCAATCAGTGCCGGCTACCGCGCTCTGTTGAGCGAATGGCTCGAGCGCCACAAGCGCTACCCCGCCAGCGCCCGCGAAAACGGCGAGGAGGGCCGCGCCGTATTGCGCTTTGTGATCGACCGCGATGGCCGGGTCACCGACTTCGCGATCGTCGAAAGCACGGGCCATCCCGATCTCGACGCCGCGCTCGAAAACATGATGCGGGGCGCGACCTTGCCGCCGTTTCCCCCTGGCATGGACCAGCCGAGCATCGCGGTGTCGGTGGCGATCCGGTTCAGCCTCGGGCGCTGAGACGGCGACCGCGCCGGCCGCTGCCGGGGCTACAAATTTGCGTCGACCGTCATTCCGGGGGCGACATAGGCACGGTTCCACCCCGACCATTGCCCGGCGACAGGCTGGTCGGGGTCACGATCGCGCCGCCAGCAGATTTCGGTCCCGGGCGGCACATCGATGAACCTGGTCGCATTGTCCGGCAGGACAAACTCGAGCGTCGAGACATAGCCGGGGCCGCGCGCCGCACAATCCGGGTTTGCGGTGATCACGGCCTCGACATCGGTCGGACCGAAATGCGGGTTGCTCAATAGCAAGGTCCCCGGCCCCGCCGGCTGCGGCGCGCATGCGGCGGCGCAGATCAACACAATCGCCAGCACTGTCGAACGCACGGCTTTGCTCTCTCAGACGACGGGATCAGAGACCAACACCTTGGCGCGGCCGGAGCTTCGGTCCGTCACGCTCGGCGCTGGGGGATGATTTCGGAGCGCTCACGTCCCGCCAAGATAATCCTTGGTCCAGCGTTGATAATCGTCGGCGCGGGTCACCCGCCGCATCAGCTCGGGCGAGGCGATGCCGGTCAGATCACCGACCTTGGCGCCCTCGCGCAGCGCCTTCAGCGTATTGTAGACCGCCTGCACGGCGGCGCTGAACGGCGCGTGCGTCTGCAGCGCCACCCGGACCCGATGCGCCGCGAGCCAATCGAGGTCGCCGAGCTGACCGCCGCCGCCGCCAAGGATCAGCGGGATCCTGATCGCCGACGACACCACCTCGACCGCCTCGACCGTAACCCCGCCGGCCAGAAACACCGCGTCGACCCCGGCCGCCTCATAGGCCTTGGCCCGCTTGACGGTCTCGTCGACATTGGCGATCGCCAGCGCGCTGGTGCGCCCGGCAATGATCAGGTTCTTGTCCTGGCGCGCCGACAGCGCCGCTTTCATCTTGCCGACACCCTCCTCGACCGAACTCAGGCTCGGCTTGCCGTTGGGACCATAAGGCCGCGGCAGCACCGTATCCTCGATCGACATCGCGCAGATGCCGGCAGTCTCCAACTCCTCGACGGTGCGGCGAACGTTGAGTGCGTTGCCGTAGCCGTGGTCGGCGTCGACCAGCAATGCCAAATTGCCGGCGCGGCAGATGCGGTTGGCCTGAGCGGCGAATTCGGTCAGGGTCAGGACCACGAGATCGGGGGCGCCGAGCACCGACATCGACCCGATCGAGCCCGAAAACATGCCGAGTTCGAAGCCGAGATCCTCGGCGATGCGCGCCGATATCGCGTCATATACGGAGCCCGGATGCACGCAGCGGGTTCCGGAAAAGATCGCGCGAAAGCGCTCGCGCCGCTCGGTCCAGTTCATGATGTTGCGTCCTCGGATGGTATTGCGACAGCCAGGCGTCGGGCTTTGATGTTTTTCGGTTGCCCGCGGTCAGCTTATCATGACGCAGGGCGGGTCATAGAGGGATCAGATCATGGATAAGCGCATAGCGGTGTTCGGCGCCGGTGCGATCGGTGGCTATACCGGCGGCCAGCTCGCGCATAACGGGTTCGACGTGACCCTGATCGACCCCTGGCCCGAGCATATCGAGGCGATCCGCAAGGACGGGCTGGCGATCGAAGGCGTGACGCAAGAGGAGTTCGTCTGCGCCCGGCCGAAGACCATGCATCTGACCGAGGTGCAGCAGCTCGCCAAGCAAAAGCCGATCGACATCGCCATGATCGCGGTCAAATCCTACGACACCGAGTGGGCGACGCGGCTGATCGAGCAATATCTGGCGCCCGACGGCTATGTCGTCTCGTTGCAGAATTGCATGAACGAGGAGCGGATCGCCGGAATCGTCGGCTGGGACAAGACGGTCGGCGCGATCCCGGCCTTGCTCGCGGCCGAGCTCTACGCGCCGGGCCGGGTGCGGCGCACCGTGGCGAAGGGCGCCTCGCATTACGACGTGTACCGGGTTGGCGAGGTCCATGGCCGCATCACCAAACGGCTCGAAGAGCTGGCGGCGATGATCGCCACCATCGATACGGTCAAGCCGACCACCAATCTGTGGGGCGAGCGCTGGTCGAAGCTGTGCGTCAACGGCATGAGAAACGGCATCGGCGCCTCGACCGGCCTCTCCGGCAACGGCATGGACCGGCACGACCAGATCCGCCGCATCAGCATCCGTCTCGGCGGCGAGGCGGTCCGCGTCGGCCAGGCGCTCGGCTACCAGCTCGAACACATCCGCATGCACGATCCCGAAACCCTGGCGCGCGCTGGCGAGGGCGATTCCAGGGCGCTCGACGAGGTCGAATCGGCAATTCTGGCCGAGGCCGGCTCGAACACCCGCAGCGACCTGCAGCGCCCGTCGATGGGCCAGGACATGCTCAAGGGCCGGCGCACCGAGATCGACTTCATCAACGGACTGATCGCCGGGAAAGGCGCCGAGGTCGGCCGCCCCGCCCCGACTCACGTCAAGCTGATCGCGGCGGTCAAGCGGGTCGAGCACGGCGAGATCGCGGCCGCGCCGGAAAATCTGTTCGGGATCTGACAGGCGGCTGCCGCAAGCCGCCCTGCAGCCTGCCTCGCCTGCGCGCGGGGAGAAGGCGGGCGGTGAGCCGCCTTAACCGCCCGCGGATTGTGGGCCGGATAGATCGGCGCCGCGGCTCATCAAGGACCATCTCGATGACTAAAATTCTGCTGGTTCGACACGGTCACGTTGAAGGTATCTCGCCGGCGCGGTTCCGCGGGCATGCGGATCTGCCGTTGACGTCCGAGGGTCGCCGGCAGGCGGAGGCAACGGCGCAGCGAATTCAGGCGACCTGGCGCCCCACGGCAATCTACAGCAGTCGGCTCAGCCGGTGCCTGGCCACGGGCGCTACGATCGGAAAACCCTTCGATCTGACCCCAATCGTCCTCGCGGGATTGATCGACATTGATTACGGCGAGTGGCAGGGACTGAGCCTGGACGAGGTCAAAACCCGTTGGCCCGAAGAGCTTGGGGAATGGTTTCGGACCCCGGATCGCGCCGCGATACCTGGTGGGGAAAGCTTGCCGGATGTCCGTCGCCGAACCGCGATGGTGCTGGAGACTGTGGCTCGACAGCATCCCGACGACACGGTCGTGCTGGTCGCTCATGACAGCGTCAATCGGGTAATTCTGCTGCATACCCTGGACGCACCGCTCTCGCGTTACTGGCGGATCAAACAGGATCCGTGCGCAATCAACGAAATCGATATCGGGGAGAACGGCGGCACGATCGTGACCGTCAACCAGACCGACCATCTGAGGAACCTGTAACCATCCGGAGGGAGGCTTCGGGCCTCATTGGGCGCGGCCCACAACCTCGGCCGCCATGGCGATGTTAGCCTCGTGCGATCGCAGCATCTGCGTGAGGTCTGCATGAAGCTGGTTGTCGCGCACGCGCGGCAGCATTTCGCGCAATTTCCGCACCACCCAGCCCTGGCCGCGATTGAGGAAGGCGATGCGCTCGCCAAGATCGGCGATGGCCATCGCCTTGCCGTAGAAGGCGCCGACTTTCGAGGAAGGCGCATTGCCGAGCGCTTTTAGGCGACGCTGCAGCATGCCGCACCAGCGCGCCTCATCCCGCTGAATGGTCCGCATCAGCTCCGCGATCGCACCGCTGCCGGCAGCAGCTGCGCTCTCCAGTGTGACCCGCGCCCCGGCACGCTCCGCTTCGAGCAGCTCATTGAGAAAGGCGATCAGCTCGTCCTTGCCGGCATAGCCCATATAGGCCTCGTCGGCCTCGTGCATCGAGCAGGCTGGTGAACTGAACTCCGCAGCAGGCTCGGCATCGGATCGGTTTGTCATTGCACCATGTCCTCCAGTGTCATCGACCAGGACCGGGCGCGATAGCGGCAGGTGAGCCGGATGCGGCCGGCATCCTCGCCTTCGCCCCGCTCCACCGCGCTATAGACGATGCCGCGCTTCAACTGCCGCCAGTAGGCGTCGGGCAAGAGGCCCAGCCGGTCGGCGACAAGCGTCGCGTCGACGACGAGGCCGTCCTCGAAATGGGTGATCGGCGTCGCAGCCACCCCGGTCCAACAGAAGCAGGCTCACCGCGTCGCCGAAGCGGCCTGCGCCGACATAAAGGTGCGCGCCGGTCGCACCCGCTTCGGCCGGATCTCGCCCTTCTGGCTCGCTATCCCCAGTTCGAGGCTGTCGGCGATCCGATGGGCGCGGTCGAGAAAATGGGAGGCCGCCGCCGGCGGACAGACATCCTGTGCGGTTGCAGCGAAGATTTCGAGCCAGCGATCGAAATGCGGCGTGTCGATGGGTAGCGGCAGGTGGGCCACCATCGGCTGACCGTGATAGCGGCCGCTCATCAGCCCGACGGACGACCAGAAGGCGCACAGGCGGGCGAAGTGACCCTCCCAGTCATGCACTCTGTTCTCAAAGATCGGGCCGATCAGCGGATCAAGCCGGGCGCGAGCGTAGAAGCTTCGCACCAACCGGTCGATCATCGCCTCGTCGATGCCGGTACGCGCGACGATATCCGCGATGATCAGATCACGGCTGGGTGCGCCGGGTTGCGAGGCCACGCTAATCTCACCTTGATCCTAAGCACCTGGGACGCGGTGCCCTATTGCCGATCCGCTCAAAGAATCATATGATATGAATGTTATCGGGTCAAGCAGCGCGGCCGCCTCGCCAACGTCAAGGAATCTTGTCGAGTAGGGTGATCCAACTGTCGCAGATTTTGCGCTGTCGGATCGATTTGGCGGCGAAACCACGGGGCCGGGGGTCGGAGAGAAAGAGGCAATGCGCCTAACCTTGTGGACCGACTATGCGCTGCGCACGCTGATCTATGTCGGCGCCAAAGGCGGACGGCTCGCGACGATCGCCGAGATCGCCGAGAGCTTCGATATTTCAAAGACCCATATGATGAAGGTCGTTAACCGGCTCGGGCGGCAAGGCTATCTCGATACGATCCGCGGCAAGGGCGGCGGGATCAAGCTGGGGCGTCCGCCTGGACAGATCCGCGTCGGGGCGGTGGTGCGCGACACGGAAGAGGACCTCGCCGTGATGGGGTGCCTCGCCGAAACCGGATTCTGCCGGATCGAAGGATGCTGTGTGCTGCGCCGGGCGCTCCGCGAGGCGACGCGCGCGTTTTTGCAGACGCTGGACGGCTACACCCTCACCGATCTTTTGGCGCCGGGTGCGCGGCTGGTCGACAGTTTGGGCCTTGCATCCGCGATGCGGCCTTTGCGATCAGCCGAGTTCGGGCCAAGCCGATGAACCCCGCCGGGGCCGGCCATGGATGATGTCGTGATCGCCCGGGCGCTGCATGTTCTGGCCATCGTGATCTGGATCGGCGGGCTGGCAATGGTGACCACGGTGGTGCTGCCGGCGGTGCGGCGCGGTGATCTCGGCCCGAACCGGCTGCAAGCCTTCGAGGCCATCGAGCGTCGGTTCGGATGGCATGCGCGCATCGCCACAATCATTGTCGGGTTGACCGGGTTCTATATGACCGACCGCCTCGATTTATGGGGCCGGTTCCGCTCGGGGGAATTCTGGTGGATGCACGCGATGGTGTGCCTCTGGCTGCTGTTCACCCTCGTCCTGTTCGTGGCCGAGCCGCTCGTCCTGCATCGCTGGTTTCACGCGCGGGCTATCGCGTCGCCCGACGCCGCCTTCGCTTTGCTGCATTGGATTCACTGGCTTGTGCTCGCGCTCAGCCTCATCACCATCCTCGGGGCGGTTGCCGGGAGCCAGGGGACGTCTTTCTTCTGACCGGTCATCGGATCGCGAAGCTCGGGCGGCCCATCTCGTATGTGGTGGATGGAACGAAACCTGGGGTAAGCTGAAAGGTCCCTTTCGGTTTTCTCGTCCGACTACTTCCGTTCTATCCGAATAATGCGATTTTACAAAAACATCGGGACGCTTCGTCAATGCTGTCTCAGGCCCTGCAACCTCGCCCACGCGACCCTGTCGCTCCGATTGAAGGGCAAGTTCGATTGCCTGAAGGCGGTTCAGACTGACCGCATGGTGGTTGACCTCAGACCGGGATGAACGCGCAGCAATCGACCCAGGTTCGCGAGGAGGCAAATCAACCCGAAGTCGGGACCCCATCCCGAACGATTTTCTATAAAAATATCAAATCTTTATGAGAGATCTTAGATAGGGTCCCACCGCGGCGCCGCTTCCCAACCAGGAGCAGAACCTCGAAAAACTGGTTAAATCGGGTTAGGCTGTGATCTGGATCACACTACTTGTCGCCACTTCGATTATTGTCTCAATCGAGGACGGTTGAGACCCCACATTTCGATTGGAGAGGCCGATGGCAATCACCCGAGGGCCGAATGTCAGTCAGATTGTCGTTCAAGCCGCCACCCCTGCCGCGCAGCCTACCTCGCTGAAATACATCCCGCGGCCGTTGCCGCGGCGGCAAGCCTGGGCGCCGGCCTGGTTCTATAGTGCGCTGAATTTCCTCGGCCGCTCGTACTACGACGCGAACAACACGGCGCAGCGATTCGCCCAGTATCTCGGTGGCTCGGACGTCGATCCGTACCTCTCACTGGGTGCCACGCGGTTGTTCATGATAATCCGCATCGGCAACATGTTTCGCCTGACCGTGGCGGCCGACGCGATGTCCTTGGCGCCGACGGTGGGCGGCGAATTGTATCCGGACACCGACGAGGGCATCCGGCAGATGTATCTCGACCTGTCCGCGAGCCCGGTATTCGGCTTGGTCAAGTACTGCTATGTGCCGGGACAGACCGGTGGCGACACCCCGGGTTTGGCTGTGGTCCGTATCAGGACCGGCTATGACCCGGCCACGGGCCTGCGCTCGATCGTGCTGGGATCGGCGGTTTCCCAGGTGGTGCCGCTCGACGACTTCCTGGCGACCCACAATGAGCAAATCTACGACGACAGTCCGATCATCGTGCCGATCGTGACCGCGCTCGTCTACGATGTGACGCAGTACAACACACTCGGCGCCACCACATTCGTGCTGCCGGTGTACTACAGCTACGACCAGGTCTCCACCGGAAATTATTACGTCAGTAAGTTCGCCTCGACCACGACTGTTGCCGGTGCAACGGCGCATGGCGGCCAGACCGTGGCGTTCCCGGGTGGGCCCGGCTACACTGACAGTGCCGCGACCGCGCTGACACTGAAGGTATCCACAGAACTCGCTGCGCCGGATCACGCATTCATCACCTATTATTATGACACGGCAACGGTCTACGCGATCGCCTCGCTGAGCCCGAAGGCGCAGACTGGTATCGCGACGCTGACCTGCACCGCGGCATCCCCCGCCAGCGTGTTCGCGACCCAGCGCATCATCGGGTTCTATCGCGACCTGAGCTGGACGACATGCCTCGGCATGCCGATCTACGATTACGGGCCGAGCAACGCCGATTTTACCGCGACGCAAACGGCGCTTAGCGCGCCGGTGCTGGTTTATGATCCGACGCATCCGTTTCTCAATGGCGGTTCGCTGCCGAATGTGGTGCGCAAGCTGACGGCGGCGAGCTACCTGTATTCGCCCGACCAGCTCGGTTCGATCCTGGACATCGCGATCGCGGCGAAAGACACCAGCAGCGGCGCCGGCCTCGCCGTAACCACCGCCGCGCTGGCGTTCGACATGTCTTCGACACCCGCAGCACCCGTCGTCGATCAGCTCGCGGTGCCGGTGGTCGCAACGGTCACCAGCACGCCACCGAGCGTGGCTCGCACCGTGCCAGGTGTGGCACGCTCGGCGCAGGCCGCGGCGGTGGTCGCCCCGTCGCACAACATCGTCGTCACTGGCGGCCCAGCGCTGCAAGTCGTCGGCTCCGGCGGCAACACGCCAAGCCCTATACAGCTTGCCCCGGTGACGTTGCAGACCGGACTGAACGCGTCCGTCCCGCGCGAGGCGCTCAACGGCACCGGTATCACCAGTATCGAGATTGGCACGGCGTTTCCGCAACAGAATTTGGGATCCCAGACAGCGTTGGTATCGGCCGGCGGCGCGGTCGTCAATCTGATGCTCACCGCCAAGCCCGCGCTGGCGCCGTTCAGCTTGATCCTCGCCTCTGCTGGCGTGTCATTCCATACCGGTGTCTCCTACGTGTTGTCGGCAACCGGCGCCAGCCTGACGGCACGTGGTTCGGATGGATCAACCCAGACCGGCACGCTCAGCGCCACCACCGCGCCAGATCCGAGCCACACCTATGTAGGCGCCATGATATACGGCAGCAGCATCACGTCGGTGCCGCTGTATCCGAAACTGCCGCTTGCGCTGCCAGCGCCCGCAGTCGGTGCGCACGGCGTCGCGCAGGGGCAGCTGTATAATGTGCGGCTGACCATCGGCGCCACCACCAGCCAGTACGACATTCTCGATTCAACACAAACGGTCGTCGCGTCCGGCGTCACGGTGCCCACGCCGTCGCCGACCGACAAATCGACGCCGCAGCCCGGCGACATCTATTTCGGTGGCTTCATCGGTGGCGCCAGCCAAATGACGGTGTGGTCGGTGCCGGTCTTCCTGACCATCACGCCGGCGCAATTGCCGCAGGCCAGCTTCGACGGCACGGTAACGCTGGCAGCCCAATCGAGTGGGCTGCCGGACTATCAACTGCAGATCACCGACAGCTCGCTGTTTATCTATTCGAACATCAACGTGGACACCGACGCCATCGGCTCGCTGAGCGCGTCGAACGTGTTCCTTGCCAGTGCCGTCATCAACTCCGCGCCGGACGACACGACCTCAAAGGCCTTCGCGCCATGCCGGCTGCTGATGGGGCTGGTGCGCCAGGTGCAGATGGGGTTGACGTTGAAATATGTGTTTGTGCCGGAGGATGACAGCGTTGTCATCGGCGGCACGCGCTACATGCTCAGCGTGATCAATCTCGACGCGATGGGCTTCGATCCGAATACGCTGCCCTATCCGCCGGTGTTCTGGCCGCAGATGCGGTTCTGGCAGTTCGCCAACCGGCACAATCCGTACATCGACGTGGGCTACGCTGGCGCCGATCAGGCCGCACGGATCAGCGAGGCCCAGACGGATACAGCGCGGATCGGTCTGCAGACGGCAACGGCACAAGAGCCGATGCAGATGTATCTGGATACCGACGCAAACGTCATGACCGTGTGGCCGATCTATGCATTCCCTTATGCGACATCGACGCAATCGGTCGATCTCGGTCAGTTGTCAGCGATCACCCAGACGATCCTTGGCATTCTCAAGACGCCGCTGACGGAGGGCAGCGCTGCCGTGGCGGCGAATAGCGAGCAGATCAGCGTGCCGGGCGTCTTGTTGCAGGCCAATCCGTATACGACGGACGCGGCAACCAGCGTGGCCGCGGGGGCGCCGGCCGGCAATGCGGTTGCCGCCGCGCCGCCGACCGCATCCATTGCGGGCTTGGCGGTGACCAACCTCAGCCCGACTTTTGTTGCCAATACGTCGATCGCGGGCATCCCGGCGCGGCAGAGCCAGCAGTCGCTGCAGAGCCAGCAGGCCGCCGCCGGCCTGGCGATCACCAAGAGCCGCGCGCCCATCATTGCCGTGACCCAGGCGCTCGATATCGCGACATCTCGGCAAGCCGTGGACTATGCCCGCCGCCAGTATCAAACACTCTACGGATTCTCGGTCTACAATTCCGGCACCGGCGAGGCTTACCTCGTCGAGGTCGTCGGCAGCGACCTCACCGTCCCCAATCAACTGCCGCATGCGACGCAGAACGTCACCTACGATCCGTACTACGTGCGTGTCGTCTTCCTCAACACGCTGACCTGCTACAACATGTCGATCATCGTTCCATCGATGGTTTACGATCAGTACGGTCATTTTGCGCGTGAGACGACCGCGTATCAAAATCTGCTCAGCAAGACCGATGAGCTTAAACTGGGCTACCTGTACTCGCTGTATGACGGGTCCAACAATTTTGACAACCTAACCTTTAGGCCCTGGCCGGGCGCGCCTGATATCGCCAGCCTGGAGTCGTCGCAGACGAATCCGCTCTGCCTTTACACCAATATCCCCTACTCCACGGCGCAGACCGGCATTTTCAGTCCGACCAGCCTCTACTCGCAGTTCTCGGCTTCGCTGCTGAACAGCGGGATTGAACTGATAGCGGAGCGAAAGGCCGCGTCATTCGATCCGTCGTTGATCGCCTACCATCCGTCCATTGCGCCGCCCGCGTATTTTGCCTGCCGGCGGCAGAACTGGAGCGCCGATTGCCATCTGATGCAGGCGACCCACCCCGCCGGCAAGTCGGTCTATCTGGCCTTTGGCGGGGGTGACCTGGTGCCGTTCCGTCTGGATGCGGACTTCACGGTGGACAAACGGTCGCCTGCCCATATGTACAAGCTGACCTACACCTTCGCCGATCAACAATACGATTCGGCCAAGGCGATTTCGGTGGCCAACCAGCCGTATTTCGTCGCGGTCACGACCCAGAATTTCGTGACCAAGTACATGAATTTCTCGATCAACGCGACGGCGGGAACGGCCGACCTGCAAATCACGTCGAATCAGCCGCTCACCTTCCCGACCGAATGCTACATCGTCGGTCAGGCCAGCACGACGCTGACCTCGATGGCCGACATCAACGCGGCCTTGAACCTGACAAACGGGTTCAACAGCACCGGCGACTTCATGAACCTGGGCGCCGATGGCCTGACGACCACGCAGCAATTCCAACTGATCCCGTACAACAATCTGGTTTACATGGTCCGGGCCGTGGCCAATGTGAGCGCGCTGGGCGTCGTCGGCGGGATCGGGGTGATGTCCGGCTTGCTGGTGGATACCTTCGTTCCCACCACGACCGGCAATCTCGCACTGGCCCAGGGCGCGCGCTACAAGCGCAGCGGGCTACCGTTCTTCGGCACGACCTACACCCCCACGACGATGGTCGACACGCTCGACACGCTGGATTTCACCAGCATCACCGGCGAAACATTTTACGTACCCACAATCTTCATTCCGATTCCGGAGATCGATGCCACCACGGGGTTCATCGCCGATCTGTCGAACTTCCTCGGCCAGCAGGTCTGGACATTGATCTATCCGGAAATCGTCGTGCAGCCAGGTGCGACGGGGAACAGTGTCCCCTATCCGAACGGGCTCAATATCGACCCGCAGGGCAAGCCAATCCTGAGAGTGCAGAAGCTGCACTTTGCCTACGATCCAATCGCGGTGATGTTCACCACGAATGACCTGACGCACAAATATCCGTTGCAGCCGAAGCAGCAGATCCTGGCACTGACCAACGGCCAGATCCAGGAAGGCATTTGCTGGCGCTCGGCGAACGTGCAACCCGACCGCGATCCGCCGTCGAACATCAACGCGCAACAGCTGTTGCACAACGGCGTCGGGATGGACCGGCCGAACATCATCTATTCGCCGCAGAACCGGGCGGTCATGACGCCGGCCAACGCCGCCTATATGGGGATGTCGGTCAACAGCTTCCTGTCGCTCTCCGGCGTCGTGTACAACATCGAGGAATTGGCGCTGTCGTATGAACTGGCGAACGATCAGGCCGGCGCCGGCTTCATCTCCGCCGTGTCGTCGGTTGCCACCATGCTGGTCGGCGTGCTGTTCGACTATGACAACAACGATTTGGGGACGCTGTTCGCCATACGATCCGACCCAATCGACCAAGGGCGTGGTGTTCATCAACGGCTATCTGGGCGCCGCCGGCTACGTATTTTCCAGTCCCGATCATTTCGATGTCAACGACGTGCTGCCGTCGCAACTGCCGCTCTTGGACCAGGTCGCCAATGTCGTGGGGTTCGACCAGGCATTTTTCAACACCGATGTCAGCCTGCCGCGGCAGTTCTGGAGCCTGACCTACGACACATTCACGGCGAGCGGCCTGCCGAACTTCATCACCAATGTGCCGCCGCCGCTGGTCGACCCGACATTCTCCAACCGCACGCGCTCGCTGATCCTGAGCCTGCAAAATCCATTGCGCCCCGAGCAACTGGGACTGATGGACACCTACAGTTCCGTGGTTTCGGCGAATTTGCATCTGCAGAACGGCGTCACCGGATCGATCCTGCTCAGCAAGAAGGCCGATCGCGATGTCGCCTCGATCGGCACGACGTCGGCCGGGCTGATTCAGCTCAACGGCCTGCTGGGCAAGTACGACTTCTTTCTGTTCTCCCGCGATCACTATGGGACGCTGAAGGGCGCGACCTTCGAACTGGTCGACGAAGGCTATGCGATGTGCCTCGTCGACGACGGCACCGGCACCGGCGCCAAGGTCGCCAAGTACGACATCGACACCGACGGCAACTACAACGAACTGTACAGCTACGCGCTGTTCTCGCCGAATGGCGGCGTCATCGAAACCGCGAGCTTTACCCTGAAGGTTGCGCTCGGTGCGCCGGCCAATCCGGGCGCCACGCCGCCGCTGCCCGAGACCCCGAACAACGTCAATCCACAAGATTTGGTGACGCAGATCAACAAGGCGTCCAGCCTGATCTACGCGGCGTTCGGACCGTCCAGCTCGGGTCAGCCGCCCGCTTTCATTCCGATCCAGGCGGTCGCCGGGGAAGTGCAGGCGGCGCCGATCGTCGGTTCCCCTGGGGCGAACGGCTATAGCCTGAACGTTGTCGGAACCAACCGGCAGCCGGTGCAGATCACGCAAATCTACTCCGGCAATCAGACCTACCAGATCGCCGGCTCGACCACGACCATCCCAATCAATCCAAAGACGGGCAAGGCCGTGCCGTTCTATGGCTCGATTTCGCACGGTCTGGACCGGTTGACCACCACGGCATTGCTGCGCTCTGCCGACCTGACCTCCACGATCTCGAACGGGGTGTTCGGCGGCAATGGACTGGGCGGCCTGATCGGCACGCAACTCAGCCGCGCCTTCCAGGGCGTCCCGGCGATCCCGCCGGCGAGCAGTGCGAATCCGGGCACGGTCATGAAGGCGGACGGCGTCTTCTATACCTTGAACGCCGTGGCCAACACGGTCATGGATTCGACGGGCAAATCGGTCACTGCGGCCGGCGGGCAATACTTCGTCGACAGCACCGACCCGAACAATCTGATCTGCGGGGTCGTGACGCTGCCGAAATTCACGTTGAACGGCAACACCTGCACGGTCAATCTCGGCACCACGCTGAGCGACGGCGTCACCTCCCGCTACACGCTCGTGATCGGCGGGCAGAGCTATCAGTTCGGCCCCGACAATGCGCATGTCACCGTCGATCGCACGGTCTTCACCTTCAACGCCCCCAATCTGGGCGCATCCAGCGTCAGCTATAACGACGTCGACGCGCCGATCGGCAGCGAAGCGCCTTCACCGATCCCACTCACGCCGTTCTCGATCGCCGCCGGCGGTGGGTCGGCGACGATCGACGTCTTCAACACCCCGGGCGGCCTGAAAGATATGGTGCTTGGCGTCACAGGTCGCCTGTACACCTACGATCCGGTGCAGGCGACGGTCACCGTGACCCAGGGGGCGATTTCGACGAAGGTGCTGCTGCAAACCGGGCTCGTATTCGCCTCCAGCACCAATTACGGCTATGTGATCGGCTACGTCGGTGGCCTAAACGGCGGCTATACCATCAATGGGAACTTGATGTTCCCCTACAACGCCACGATGCTTGGCGGCCAGGCCGAATATCCGTTGATGACCGCGCCACAGATGTTCACGGTTGGCGGCAATTTCTACACCTTCGATCGCGATACCGCTGGAGACTATCTCAGCGTCACCGGCAACGGCCAGACCTATCCGGTCAACCCGTATCAGTTTTCGATCAACGGCGTCATCTACATCATCAACACCAACGTCCAGCCCAACACGGTGATCGGCGGCGGCAACATCTATCCGATGACCGCGAGCAACAGCCAGTTCCTGTTGAACGGCGTGCAGTACACCATCACGCTCAAGAGCGGCTCGCTGATCGGCGCGACGATTTCGGGGCAGTTCAACATCGCCCAGGGCAATGTCGTCGTCCTCGAGAACTACGTTTATCAGCTTGATACCTTGAACGGCCAGATCGTCGGCAACGGCACCGCCTATCCGCTGACCACGTCGGGATCCAGCTACACGATCACCAAATCGGGCCGCAGCTTCACCGTCACCACCGAACCCAATGCCAGTACGGTGACGATCGACGACATCGCCTACCTGATCAACAACACGACGGTGGTCGGCGATGGCGTGACGTACCCGATCCTGACCTACCGCACGTTCATCGACGGCACGACGCAGTACAGCATCGGGCTGGATGGCACCGTTTCGGTCGCACCGCCATTCACCCTGACAGGCGCCACCTTCACCGACGGCGTGGTCTACACCGTCAATGCGCAGGCCGCGTACGATGGAGCCAACTACTACCTGATGTCCGGCACGCCACCGCAGTTCCAGGCGGGCGCGCTGACCTATACGGTGCGCAACGACGGGGTGGAGATCAGTGCTGGCGCGGCCAGGACCTTTATCGTCAAGACCAGCGGCCCGCTCAGCCCGAACGAGTTCGCCTTTGGTAGCGTCAATATATTCTTCGGCCGCACGGCCGACCTCGCGGCGTTCGACGGGACGCACTACTACGCCATCGCCAACAACGCGTTCACCGATTCGAATACCGGCCTGACCTGGACGCTGAGCGGCAACACCGCGGTCAATCAAGGCAACAGCTATGAGATCTTCAGCAATCTCGGCCAGGGCGGGTATTTTTCGGTGCCTGGCGGCCCGACCTATTTCGTCAATATAGCGGTCGCTGATACCGGCACGGCCACCGGCGACATCTACCACGTGTTCCCGATTTCCAGCGGCCAGTTCACAATTCCGCTACAATACACCATCACCGTGACCGGCAATACCGCGACGGTCAACGCGATCACCTTCACCGGCGGCGCGACGCCGGCGCCCAACCTGACCGCGGCCGGCGGCAGATTGACCGGCGGCTACTTCACCGACCCGGTCACCAACATCCTCTACACCTGCGTCGTCGCGGGAACCAACATCAGCTTTGTTGATTCGAACAACGCCGTGTTCCCGTTCCCGCCGCCTGGAACGACCAACAGTTTCGTCGCCAGTGTCGTGGTCACCACCGGGGTACAATTGGCGGTCGATAACGAGGCAACCCCCGCGGTCTATCTTGTCGCCAGCAATCAGTTTGTCGCCGGCACGACGACCTACAGCATCGATGTGCCGGTGGCCTATCAGAACGCTGCCGGTCCGTATTGGCAGATGGTCAATGGCCGCTTCATCGTGCCGCAGGCGGCGCCCAAGTCGAATGTCGCCTACACCGTGAAGAGCAACACGGTCACCAAGGGGTATGTGATCTCCGGTGACGATCAGTTCTCGGTTGACGGCAACGTCGTCTACACGGTGAACGCGGTCAATGTCGTTCGCGCCACGAACCAGGCGACAATCAGTGGCGCTGTCAACAATCAGACCCTGGTCTTCGGCGGCTCGACCTACACGCTCGACGCGGCGACCGGGGTGGCATCCATTCAGCCGGCGGGCGTCACCTACAATACCGGGACGAAACAGTTCACCGTGGCGTATGTGGGCTTGTCGGTGACCTACACAGTCGGCGCCACGAGCGTGACCGACAACCGACGTCCGGCGAACACTTTCCCGGCGGTCGTGGCCGCGCGCCAGGTGAGCTTCACCGATACCGTCTCGGGCGTCACCTTCACCTTTAACGACAGCGGCAACAATCCGGTCACCGCGGAGTTCGTCTATACCAACCAGTTCTTCATCGATGTCATCGCCGGCGTGACCTTCTATATCGATCAGGCGGTGCCATCGGTCGAAGCGATTTCCTACCTTCCGGAGACCGCGCAATATGCCTTCGTGCCGGCCGACGGCAACACCTATCTGATCCATTACAACAATGTCAGCGTTGCCTTCCCGGTTATCTCGGGCAGCAATGTCAATGCCGGCATCGCGACCGTCGGCTCAGATACATTCACGGTGAATGTCGACGAGGTCGTTCCGGTCAGCGGCGCCCCCGCGATTCTGATCAACCTCAATTCATTCGAGATCAACGGCAACCTGTACACCATCACCGGAACCCCGACGGGTGCGAACTATTCCGCCTGTCAGGTGGTCGGCGATGCGATCGCGCCGAAGCACTTTCTGTCGGCGAACACGTTCCAGCTGACCGACCCGACGGTGACCTACACGCTGCAACTCGACGCCAGCAATCTGCCGACCGCGGTGCTCGCCAGTTTCCCGGTCCGGCCGAGCCGGGACCTGATCACCGTCAACGACGACGTCTACATCATCACCTACAACACGGTCAGCACCGGCTCGCTGCTCGGTCAGGGCCAGGGATCGATCGCGATCACCAATTCCGGCTTTACCCTCGGCAATCCGTTCGATTCGACCAAGGCGAAATTCGTCTTCGCCGACCTGAACATTTTCGACGCGGCCTCGGTCGTCGGCCAGTTCACGGTCAACACGGTGCCGAGTTTCTTCATGGGCAGCGCCACCTATACATTGGACACGGTCAACCTCGCGGTGACCGACAACAACAAGATTCCGTACCCGCTGCTGCCCAATCCGACGATGTTCAGCATCAACGGCTTCAATTATGTCATCGACACCAATCGCGTGCCGCACGCCATCATTGGCAACAGCAACGTCTCGCCGATCGCCACCGATGTCACTGTCGTCGCCGGCCATCCAGTGCCGAACACCACCTTCACCCTCAATGGCCTGATCTACAAATATACCGAGGACACGTCAGGCAATCTGCTGACCATTACCGGCACCAAGAGCTACATGATCAACCAGCCGGCACTGACGTTCAAGCTGGATTCGACTGTGGTCTTCACCCTCGGCACTTCACCGCCGCTGGTGGGGGCCTATCCCGGGACGGTGGCGCCGATCGGCAGCGTGAGCATCGGGACGACGCTCACGGCCTTCCTCTACGCAGGCACTCCCGAATCCGGCAACCAAGACTTCTTCCTGTACAAAAACGTCATGTACACGCTGGTCAAATCGGGGGGCGTGTATGAAGCCGTGCAGAAATCGTACACCGTCTATGCGGCCAAGCCGATCACCGGGCAGCAGCAACTGGGCGTGTTCGATTTGAACGGCACGACCTACATGGTGACCGACGGCACGACGGCCGGCACCGCCACGGCAGCCGGCATCAATCCCGCGACCATGTGGTCCGCGACCGCCGTCATCAACGCCGAGGCGCAATTCGGCCTGGTGTATGGGTTCACCTCGCCGCCGATCAACGTCACGCAGTCATCGACCACCGGCGCCTTCCAGTTCCAGGTGACCGACGTCAACAACATCACCACGCTGTACGACATCCTCTACACCAAGGGCAAAAACACCAACATGGTGATGGTGGATACGCCCAATCTGCTGCCCAGCTTCACCCAGTCTCCGGGCTTCAATTTCGTCAATTCAAGCCCGCTGACCATCGAGACCGGTGGTTACAACAGCTACACCCTCGCCAGTCCGCCGGAAACCGTTGTGCCGAGCTACAGCTTTGCCGGCGCCTACAAGACGCCGATCACCTCAACCGACCCCCTGGTCAACTCGCTGATCACCACGCAAGGCGATTTCAGTCTCGAGTTCTGGCACTCGCTGCCAGTGACCACCCAGCCCGCTTATCATCCGTTCACCTACACCGCCAGCACCTCGACCCCGCCGCTGGTCTATTACGTCGATATCGATTTCGAGGACGGTTCGGACGTCTGGCTCGCGATCAACAACATGGTGATGCACGCGGTCACCACCCCGCCGGTGTTCTCCTCGGCTTGGCGGCATTTCGCCCTCACCTATCAGCAACCCTACGTCATGCTGTGCAATGGCGCCGGGTTCGAGGTCAAGCGGGCCACCGACTACAACTTCAACCGCGACTTCAGCATCGCGATGACCTTCGCCGCGCAGGACGTCAATACCGCGCAAGGACTGTTGTACAAGGGCACCGGGTCGGACATCACCTCGCCCGAACTCAGCATGTCGTACCGCGTCGGCATCGCCAACCGCGCGGTCACCCTGTCGCTGACGGACGGTACATTACTGACAGACGGCGCATCGGCTATCACCAATCCCCCGTTCGCCGGGCTCGCGGTGCTAAAGCCCGACACATTCTACCAGGTCATTATCGTCAAGCAGACCATCGCTCCGGTGGGCAATTCCGATCCCGGTAGTCATCCCTACGCCCCGCCCTTCGATGCCTCCGAATTCGAGAATTCGGCCGCCGGCGGAGCGAAATTCAAGGGCCAGGGCATTGGCGGATCCGGCGACATGCAGATCGCCGGTATCACGCCCGGCGACCCGAGCACGTCGAATTTGAACACCTTCCTGACCAACATCCAGAAGGGGCCCAATGCGCAGGCGAGCAAGGGCTACCAGATCACCATATCCGTTCGCGAGGTCCCGGACGACGGGAGCCCGCCGCCACCCTGGCAGACCTCTAGCCTCCCGCCGGTGACGGGCCTGACCGATACCCAGTTGATGGTCAACTCGACCGGTCCGGCGCACTTGCTTATCGGAGCGGCCTATGAGGACGATGGCAGTGCCATGCCGCTAGGCACTGCGACCAGCGCCGGCAACATTCGCGATGTCTACCTGTTCAATGGCGCGATCAACCCGGTGGGCATCCAGACCAACACCGGGGTCGTCGACCTCGCCGACGCCACGTCGAACGAACTGCTGACCGCCGGCATCATCGGCTGCTGGAAAGCGCAGTACGATCCCAACGGCGTGGTCAACAATCCGTTCGATCAGAACGCGGTGGCGGTGTCCACCAATACCAGCGTCGTCCCCAACACGGTCGGCGCCAAGCTTGCGCCGCTGCCGGGCCGCGAGTTTGAGGGGACCAGTCTGTACATCAACGGCTATGCCATGCCGCTCACGCCGTCTAAGTGGAGTGCAGCTCCGCCCTCGATGTCCCGGTACAGCGCCGGATCTTCGCTGCTGGACTTCAATGCCGGCGTCTACCGGATGGCGGAAATCAGCCTTTGGCAGATGGTGCGCCAGCCGTATCAGGTGATCGACGACATGTTCGGACGGCTGGTGCCGAGCAACGAACCGTTCCTCGCCATTTACCTGAGCGGATCGTTCTCGGTGCAGGCGATCAATGCCCCGATCCTGCCGATGAACAAGTATATCGACAACATCACCGTCCCCAATGCCGGCACATCGGCGCTGGCGCTGTCGAATGCGTCGATCGATCTGGCGGGCTGCCCGGCGGTGGCGATCGCCGGTCCGTTGGTGACGCCGAACTTGTATACGCCGCCGGGCGTGGCCCTGACGGTGTGCGATACGGTGCCTGATCTGACGACCTATTCCGTCACCATCAACAGCGTAACCACCGGCCTCGCCGGCGAAATCAACGAAGCCTACGTCTATATCAAGAACAATGTCCTGACATTGTATGCCGGGAAGAAGGTGGGCGACCTCGTGCTGTCTTGGGTGTCGCAGGAGCAGGGCGACGTTCAGCTCATCGGCTATGTCGAAGGCGCGCCGCCCTGCCCGATGGCCAACATGACCAACAAGCCCGGAACCACCTTCCTCGAGCCGACCACAGTATATGTCGGCGCCACCTCGGTCACCTTCACCGCGCCGACCTCGGTGAGTTTGAAATACCAGCAGGGCGGCGATCACTCGCAAGAGTCGAGCTTGACCGTCGTCAACAACCTGATCCAGATCGGCTTCGACTACAAGATGGCGATCAACCTCTCGCCATTGGGCTTTGGCGTACATTCGGATGCCTTGAAAGTGCACCTGGACGCCGGCCCGCCGGAATCCACCAGCGCCACCACCAATGCCGACGGGTGGAAGCAAACCGTCACCACCAAGCTCGATCAGACGTATCGCTATACCGTGAAGCTGCAAGGGACGCTGGCGCCCTACACCGGCGACCAGTTCATGGCGAGCCTGAATACGCTGACCACGGTAAACACCACCGCCGGCAACCCGAGTTCGAAGACCGCGATACTGCCCAACCCGAACCTCGGCGGCTTCACCACATCCAACCCGCCGGCGGCGATTCCGAAAGCGCCGACGGAAGAGAAGTTCGGCGCGCGGATGTGGGTCCCCTCGCCCTACGGCCAGGCCTTCGTTACCTCGCAAACCCTTGACGTGTACCAGCAGACGCTGCTGCAGACCAACACGGTCTATGGTTTCGTGCGCATTCCCGATCCGCAGATCCCGCGCGATCTGAACATCGTTTCGTTCCGTATGAGCAGTAAATACCTCCGGCCTGGGGTGCTGGATGGCATCGTGACCTATGTCTACAACCCCGCGACCTTGCCCACCGGCGCGCAGACCTATACGACGTCCACCGGGGAAATGGAGGTGCTGTACGACGAGAATTTCTCGCCCGGCCAGGTCGGACATGAAGCGAGCTACATGCGCGTCGTCGAGGCCTATAAGCTGAAGAAGCAGGTCGACCAACAGGCGTACAACGCGCTGGCGCTGTACCAGACGGCGTACAACACCAATGATAGCCCGACCGATTCGAGCCTGACGCCCGGCCTCGATTTCTACAACGAATACATCTGGTCCGCGCGCGGCGGTTCCCAGGAGGTCAAGCACACCTTCGCGACGTCGTTCGATGAGGTCTACACGACGTCGACCGCCAGCAAGTCCAGCAGCAAGATCGCCTTCAACATCAAGCTGAGTGCGTTCGGCATACCGGTTGTCGACGCTAAGATCACCTCGAAGGACACCACCAAGGACTCGGTCCGGTACAGCTACAACACCACCGGATCGTCGTCGTTCGACATCGCCGCGGCGTTCGACGGGATCGAGACCGACACCCAGATGCGCTACACCAGCAATAATGACGCGCATTTTGTGATGACCTTCAATTCGATGTTCAACCCCAACAACCAGAGCGGGCTCAACCTGGTCATCGGTTCCGATGGTCTGGTCTACAATATCGTGCCGTCGGTGACATCGGGCGCCGGACTGCCGGTGTCGGACAATATCGACACCAGCATGGCGTACACGCAGCCGCAGCCGGCCTACACCTCGGGCAATGCCGATGGGCTCAGCGGCACGCTGGAGCCGTACGATCGACCCGGCAAGGTCAAGACGTTCCGCACCTATGAGTTTTTCCTGCAGCCGTCGCAGCAGAACGCCGACGACTTCTGGAACACGGTGATCGATCCGGTATGGCTGGCGAACAGTCCGGACACCGACGCGGCGGCGATGCGGACGGCAGTCGCCAATGCCTCGGTGCCGTGGCGGCTACTGCACCGCGTGACCTATTGCGAGCGGTTTCTGCCGCCGGTCTCGAACGCCTCGATCATCGTACCGCAGATCACCCCGATCATGGCGGTTCCGGTCACCAACCAGGCGTCCGACTTTCTGTTCCAGGCGCTCGGCACATTGCCGCGTCCGGCGAGCAATCCGCAGAACGACATCGAGGCGAACATCGTGCTGGCCGCGCCCACTGCGTCGGGCATCAGCGCCGGAACGACGCCGACCACCGGACCAGGTGCGGGTTCCCCGGTGCTGGCCAACAATGTCATCCCGTTCGATCTGGTCAAGGGCGTCACCAGCATTGTCAATTGGGGCGACTCGAACAATGCGAAGCTGCTGAGCCAGCTCGTCACCTCGGTGCTGGGCATCAATGTGGTGACGATGTCGCCGAGCGTGGCGGCGGGATCGACCAAGATCGCCGACATTCTCGACCCGGTCGGCGGCGGGCCGCTGTACAGCATCTACACTGATCCCAATGGGCTGACCGTGAATGTGCCGCGCAATTTCGGCATCACGGCGTATCAGGACGTGAACGGCAATCCGATCCAGTATTTCGATGGCAAGACCTACCATTCGTTGCAGGCCGACTATGTCGCCACGACCGATGGGACGATCATGTACTATATCCAGCCGCCGTCGACGTACGATCAAAGCGCGTTCAGCCTGCTCGGCGACTATGACCTGTTCGGCAATCCGGGCGATGAATGGCGCTATTACCTCGTATCCGGTATGAGCGCCAACATGACGGGGGAGGCCAGCTTTGCTGGCAGCGGTCCGTTCCTTGGCTCGGCCGGTGCAAGTCCGTATATCGGCTTCGACATCGCCAAGGCGCAACACGCGAGCGGCGGGTCGGTGCAGGTGGCGGGCTACGTGCTGGTGCAGGGCATTGTGCAGTGGCCGCAGGTGAACACCAATGCCGAAACGTTCGCCGACATGCAGGTCTACAAGTCGATGAGCCTGCTCGACACCTTCCCGATCGGTGACCCGGACGTGCTGATCCGGTTCCTGACCGCGCAAAATCCGGCGGCGCCCTTTGCCAACAATCAGGAGATCAATCTCGTCTTCGCCAAGAATATCGCGTCGTACTTCAACGCCCAACAGCTGATCCTGATACCGTGACAAGCGATGGAGCATCGCCGAGAGAGGCGCCGAGGCGGTGCGCGACGCCGATGTCGGGATTCGCGGGCATCGTCTTGGCGGCCTCGATGTCGTCGTCCGTCAGCGTCTGGCTGTTCCGCAGGCGTCTCGAAGACCTCCTGCCGATGCTGGGCGCGGGTTCAGACGAGCGCGGCGCCGTGGGCGGCGGTGTAGGCGAGTTCGGGGACCGGGATGCCGGCGGGGCGGGCGAAGGTTGAGAGAGCGCAGGGCAGGAAGGCGCCGCTGCCGCGTTGCGCGGCGAGGGCGCCGTTTTCGACGACGATGCGGCCGCGGCTCAAGACGGTGACCGGCCAGCCGCGCAGTTTGCGGCCCTCATAGGGGGTGTAGCCGACATTGTCGTGCAGCAGGCTCCAGGCGATTGTGGTCTCGCGCTCGGGGTCCCAGATCGCGATGTCGGCGTCGCTGCCGATGGCGATCGTGCCTTTGCGCGGATAAAGCCCGTAGAGCTTGGCGTGGTTGGTGGCGGTCAAGGCGACAAATTGGTTGAGGTCGAGCCTCCCCTGGCCGACCCCCTCGGAAAACAATAACGGCAGGCGCAATTCGATGCCGGGCACGCCGTTGGCGATGTCCTTGAAAATGGTCTTGTCGCCATGCGGCAGTTTGCCGGAGGCGTCGTAGCGATAGGGCGCGTGGTCGGAGGAGAGCACCTGAAACGTGCCGTTTTTCAGCCCAGCCCACACCGCTTCCTGCGCGGCATGGTCGCGCGGCGGCGGGCTGCAGCAGAATTTGGCGCCTTCGAGCCCCGGTTTGGCGATGTCGTCGGCGGTCAGGAACAGGTATTGCGGGCAGGTCTCGCCATAGATCTTGAGCCCCTTGGTCTGCGCGTTGCGGATCACCTCGATCGCCTCGGCGGCCGAGACATGGACCAGGAGGATCGGCACGTCGAGCAGTTGCGCCAGGGTGACCGCGCGGTTGGTCGCCTCGCCCTCGGCGAGCCGGGCGTGGCTGACCGCGTGATAGCGCGGCGCGCCGAGCCCGCGCTCCAGCAAGCGGGCGGTCAGCCATTTGATCATGTCGTAATTCTCGGCATGGACCATGACCAGCGCGCCCTCGCGCCGCGCCACCGCCAGGATGTCGAGCATCTGCCCGTCGTCGAGCTGCAGCAGGTCGTAGGTCATATAGACCTTGAACGAGGTGTAGCCGTCGCGGATCAAGGCCGGCAGTTCCTGGCCCATGACCTGCTCGCTCGGGTCGGTGACGATCAGGTGAAAGGCGTAGTCGATCACCGCCTTCGGCCGGGCGGCGTCGTGATATTCCTCGACGACCCGGCGCAGCGACTGGCCGCGATGCTGGGCGGCGAACGGGATCACCGTGGTGGTGCCGCCGAACGCGGCGGCGACCGTGGCGCTGTAGAAATCGTCGGCGCAGACGACCCCGGCCGATGAGCGCTGCTCGATATGGCAATGGCTGTCGATGCCCCCCGGCAACACCAGCTTGCCGGCGGCGTCGATTTCGCGCATTCCCGGGCCGAGGCCGCGGCCGAGCGCCACGACGACGCCGTCCTTGATGCCGACGTCGCATTGCATCGTATCGGCGGCGGTCGCCACGGTGCCGTTGCGGATGACCAGATCAAACTCGCTCATCGCTTCCTCACCAACCAGGGCCGACTATTCCGGAGGCGGAGACTTACCGCATCGCACAAGGGCCGGGAAGATCATCGTCGCGACGGGTTTTGGCGCAGGCGCTCGCGCAAGGAATCGTAGATCGGCGGGCTGCGCAGCAGATTGGCCGCCAGCATCGCGGCAAAGCAGGCGGCGAGCATCGGCAACAGGGTGGTGAAGGCGGCGGTCATCTCGGTGGCGAGCACGATCCCGGTCACCGGGGCGCGGACGACGCCGGCAAAAAATGCCGCCATGCCGACGATGGCGAAGGCTTCGGGCTCGATCCCGAGATCGGGGAAGGCGAGCCGGCACAGCGCGCCGCAGAGCAGGCCGAGCTGGACGCCGAGCACCAGCATCGGCGCGAACAGCCCGCCCGGGGTGCGCGCCGCATAGCACACCGCGCCGAGGCCGAAGCGCAGGAGAAAGGCCAGCGGGATCAGGCTCAAACCGGCGCCGCCCGACAGCAGATGCTGGGTGATCAGGTCGCCGCCGCCGACCAGCCCCGGCATGAACCAGGCGACGATCCCGACGACCGCGCCGATCATCCCCGCCAGCAATTCCACCGGGCACCGGCCGAGCCGCTCGACCAGCGATATCGCGCCGAGAATGGTGCGGTTGTAGAGGGCGGCGGCGAGGCCGGCGAGCGCACCCATGGCGATGTAGAGCGGCCAGGTCGCCGCGGTGGCGTAGGGCAGCGGACCGGTAGCGGCCGGAGCATGGGAGGAGATGGCGACGACGAAATCCGGGGCATTGCCGAGAAACAGGCGCGAGATCAGGATCGCCGTCGACGACGCGCCGAGGGCGACCAGGGCGATCCGGGGCTCGAACCGCCGCACCAATTCCTCGAGCACGAAGACCGCGCCGGCGATCGGCGCGTTGAAGGCCACCGCGAGGCCGGCGCCGGCGCCGGCGGCGAGCAATTCCCGGCGATCCGCCCAGCCGCGGCGGAACATCCTGCCGACCAGATGGGCGACGACCGCCCCCATCTGCACGCTCGGGCCTTCGCGGCCGAGGGCCATGCCGGCGCCGATCGCCAGCAGCCCGCCAAAGAATTTGACCGGGATCAGCCGCGCCGCCGCCGGCGGCAGTTCGCCGCCCAGCGCCGCCTCGACCTGCGGGATGCCGCTGCCCGACGCGTCGGGCGAAAACCGGCGAACCAGCCAGGCGGCGCCGGCGACTGCCGCGGCGCAGCCGGCGGTGACCAGAACGAACCCGGCGAGGCCTTGTTGATGGGCGCGGCCGATCAGCGTGTCGCGCCAGCCATCGGCCGCGGCCAGCGCCAGCCGGAACATCGCGACGATCAGGCCCGCCCCGGCTCCGGCGAGCGGCGCCAGCAGGGCCAGCGCCAACAGGCTGCCCTCACCCTCGCCCGGCTCAGCCCGGCTACGCCGCCGATTCATCGCCGCTCCGGCACGCCGAGGCGCAGGCGGCCGGTGGCGCGCCGACAGGATTGCGTGCGGTATTTGCCCATTTCGGCGACGTCGCCCCTTCTATCGGCGGCCGATCGGGCGCTACTGTGGCGCGGATCGAATATCGTGCAAGGGGCTTGCCATGACCGCACCAGCCGCGCACCGCCCGACTATCGCCGTAACCCGCCACGCCATCTCGGCCGGCCACTACCTCGCCGCCACCGCCGGTTTCGCGATCCTCGAAGCAGGCGGCAACGCGATCGATGCCGGCTGCGCCGCCGGGATCGCGCTTGGCGTGTTGCAGAGCGATCTGGTCGATGTCGCCGGCGTCGCGCCGATCATGATCTACCACGCCGAGAGCCGCGAGGTGGTCACGATCGCCGGGCTCGGCACCTGGCCGAAGGCGCTCGACCCCGAATTGTTCATGCGCGAGCATGGCGGCAAGATTCCCAAGGGCGTGCTGCGCACCGTGGTTCCGGCCGCACCCGACGCCTGGATCACCGCGCTCAGGCGCTGGGGCACGATGAGCTTTGGCGAGGTCGCGGCGGCGGCGATCCGGCTCGCCCGCGAGGGCTTTCCAATGTATCCGCTGATGGCCCAGAGCCTGAAGCGGCACGAAGCCGACCACCGCGCCTGGCCGTCCTCGGCGGCGATCTTTCTGCCCGACGGCCGGGTGCCCGAAGCGGGCGACATCTTCCGCCAGACCGACCTCGCCGGGTCATTGCAATACATGGCCGATGAGGAATGCGCAGCTGCCGGGCGCGGGCGGGAGGCCGGGCTCGAAGCCGCGCACGACGCGTTCTACCGCGGCGACATCGCCAAAAAGATCGTCGCCTTTATGAAGGACCAAGGCGGCTTGCTCTCGGCCGAGGATTTGGCCAATTACCACTCGCCGGTCGGTCCGCCCGAGCGGCGCCGCTTTGGCGATCTCGAAGTCTTTACCTGTGGCGCCTGGTGCCAGGGCCCAGTGCTGCTGCAGACCCTGGCCCTGCTCGAAGGCGCCGACCTCAAGGCCCTCGGCCACAACAGCGCCGACTATGTCCACCATTTGGCCGAGGCGCTAAAGCTCGCCTTTGCCGATCGCGAGGCCTATTACGGCGACCCGGCGATGGTCGAGGTGCCGCTCGCGACCCTGATCTCCGAGGAATACGCCGCCGAGCGCCGCAAGCTGATCCGCCCCGACCAGGCCTGGCCGGAAATGCCGCCGCCCGGCGTGCTCGGCAGCCAGGCGCCCCGCGGCTTTGGCGATTTCCCGCGGCCTGCGGGCGAGCCCAACCCCGAGCCCGACACCTCCTATGTCTGCGTTGCCGACCGTTTCGGCAATCTGTTCTCGGCGACCCCGAGCGACGGCTCCTATGGCTCGCCGGTGGTGCCGGGCACCGGGCTGATCCCGTCCAACCGCGGCTCGCAATCGCGCCCCGACCCGCGCCATCCGGCCGGGGTGGCGCCCGGCAAGCGCCCGCGGCTGACCCCGAACCCGGCCTTGGCGATCAAGGGCGGCGAGCACTTTATGCCGTTCGGCACCCCCGGCGGCGATGTCCAGACCCAGGCGATGCTGCAGGTCCTGCTAAACCGTTTTGTCTTTGGCCAGGACATGCAGACCGCGATCGAGAGCCCGCGCTTTGCCAGCTACAGCTATCCCTCGTCCTTCGCGCCGTACGACTACTACCCCGGCCGTCTGGCGATCGAGGCCCGCATCCCGGAGCCGGTGATCGCCGACCTCGCCCGCCGGGGCCATCAGATCCAGCGCTGGCCCGACTGGATCTGGACCGCCGGCGCGGTGTGCGCCATCGATGTCGACCGGAAGCGCGGCGTCATGGAGGCCGGCGCCGACCCCCGCCGCGCCGCCTACGCGCTGGGCTGGTGAGCCGCCGCGACCATTTGCGCGGTCGTTAAATGACCGTGCTCGCCACCTCGCTCGACCCGCGTTCCGAGGCGTTTCGCGGCAATGACGCGGCGATGCGGGAGATCGTCGCGGATCTGCGGGCGAAACTGGCGGCGGTCGAAGAGGGCGGCGGGGCGGAAGCGCGGCGGCGGCATCTGGGGCGTGGCAAATTGCTGCCGCGCGAACGGGTGCGGCTATTGCTCGATCCGGGATCGCCGTTTCTCGAATTGTCGCCGCTCGCTGCGTTCGGCATGTATGACGGCGAGGTGCCGGCGGCGGGAATCATTACCGGCATCGGCCGGATCATGGGCAAGGAATGCGTCGTCGTCGCCAATGACGCGACGGTCAAGGGCGGGACCTATTTCCCGATCACCGTCAAAAAGCATCTGCGCGCGCAGGAGATTGCCGGCGAGAACCGGCTGCCCTGCCTGTATCTGGTCGATTCGGGCGGGGCCTATCTGCCGGCCCAGGACGAGGTGTTTCCCGACCGCGACCATTTCGGCCGGATCTTTTACAATCAGGCGCGGCTGTCGGCGGCAGGGGTGCCGCAGGTGGCCCTGGTCATGGGCTCGTGCACCGCGGGCGGCGCCTATGTGCCGGCGATGTCGGATGAATTGATCATCGTCAAGGGCGAGGGGACGATCTTTCTCGGCGGGCCGCCGCTGGTGCGCGCCGCCACCGGCGAGATCGTCACCGCCGAGGAACTGGGCGGCGCCGAATTGCACAGCCGGGTCTCCGGCGTCACCGACCATTACGCGCTCGACGACCATCAGGCGCTGGGGATCGCGCGGCGGATCGTCGGCAATCTGAACCGGGTGAAGACCGTCGGTGTCGAAATAATGCCGCCGGCCCCGCCGATCTACCCGGCCGAGGAGCTTTACGGCGTCGTCCCGCGCGACACCCGCCAGCCCTATGACGTGCGCGAGATTATCGCCCGCCTGGTCGACGGCAGCGAGTTCGACGAGTTCAAGCGGCTCTATGGGCCGACCCTGGTGTGCGGCTTTGCCCGGATCTGGGGCTATCCGGTCGGCATCCTCGCCAATAACGGCATCCTGTTTTCCGAGAGTGCGCTGAAGGCGGCGCATTTCATCGAATTATGCGCGCAGCGCGGCATCCCGCTGGTGTTTCTGCAGAACATCACCGGGTTTATGGTCGGGCGCAAATACGAGGCCGGCGGCATCGCCAAGGACGGCGCCAAGATGGTGACAGCGGTCGCCACCGCGGCGGTGCCGAAATTCACCGTGATCATCGGCGGCAGCTTTGGCGCCGGCAATTACGGCATGGCCGGGCGGGCTTATGGTCCGCGGTTTTTGTGGATGTGGCCCAATGCGCGGATCTCGGTGATGGGCGGCGAGCAGGCGGCCTCGGTCCTGGCGCAGATCCGCCGCGACAATCGCGAGGCGCGGGGCGATCCATGGGGTGCGGCCGAGGAGGAGAAATTCAAGGCGCCGATCCGGGCCCAGTACGAAACCCAGGGCCACCCCTATTATGCCAGCGCGCGGCTGTGGGATGATGGGGTCATCGACCCGGCGGAGACGCGGATGGTGCTGGCGCTGGCCATCTCGGCCAGCCTCAACGCGCCGGTCGAGCGGTATGACGGCGCCCCGTTCGGCGATCGGCCAGGCCGCTTCGGCGTGTTCCGGATGTGAGCCAGCGGGTGGAACGGCGCCGGCGATGCCGGTGCTAAATCGGCTGCCGCGGTAAATCGGCTGCGGCGCTAATCCAGCCAACAGGAGGTAGGCCGATGTCGATGTCGATAACGATCCAGCCGCTGCATCCGGTGTTTGCCGCAGAGGTCGCCGGCGTCGATTGCCGCCGCCCGCTCGACCATGACGCGGTGGCCGCGATCGAGGCCGGCATGGACGAATACGCGGTGCTGGTGTTTCGCGACCAGAATTTGACCGACGCCGAGCAGATCGCCTTTACCCGACATTTCGGCGAGCTCGAGCGCTATGCGTCGGCCGGGCATGTGCGCAAGCCCGAGGATCATCGGCTGGGGCCAGGGATCGCCGATTTCTCCAATCTCGACAAGAACGGCGCGATCATGTCGGCCGAGGACCGGGTGTGGTTCTTCAAGCTCGCCGACCGGCTGTGGCATTCCGACAGCTCGTTCCGCCCGATCCCGGCGAAGTACTCGCTGCTGTCCGGCCGGGTTATCCCGTCCTGGGGGGCCAACACCGAATTCGCCGATATGCGCGCCGCCTATGACGCGCTCGACGCCCGCACCAAGGCCGAGGTCGAAGCGTTGGTGTGCGAGCATTCGCTGATGTATTCGCGCGAGGCGATCGGATTTACCCAGTTGACGGCGGAGGAGATCGAGGCGTTTCGCCCGGTGCGCCAGCTGCTGGTGCGCACCCATCCGTCGAGCGGGCGCAAATCGCTGTTTCTGGCGGCGCATGCCGGCGCCATCATCGGCTGGACGATCCCCGAGGCGCGCATGTTCCTGCGCGACCTGATGGAGCACGCGACCCAGCGCGAATTCGTCTATTCGCATGTCTGGCGGCCGCATGACCTGGTCGTGTGGGACAATCGTTCGACGATGCACCGCGCCCGCCGCTTTGATCCGAGCGAGGTGCGCGACGTGCGCCGCACCACGCTGGCCGGCGATGCGCCGACGATCGCGCAGGCGGCGCACGAGACCGCGATCAGTTGAGGAGTGAGGCCAATGGCACAGCGGCAGAGCGTCAACTTTCCCGGTTTCGCGCATGGCAACCCGATCCCCAACGCCAGCCGGATCGGCGACATCATGATGTCGAGCGTGATCAGCGGCGTCGATCCGGGCACCCGCAACCTGCCGCCGGATCTGGCCGGACAGGTGGCGAATCTGTTCACCCATATCAGGCGTGCGGTCGAAGCCGCCGGCGGCGGGGTCGAGGACATCATCAAGATCAATTTCTGGATGAAGGAGCCGGGGACCGGCCGCGCCGCGCTCAACGGCGAATGGGTCAAGATGTTCCCCGACGAAGGCTCGCGCCCGGCCCGCCACACCTTGGCGCTCGGCGGCGACAGCAACGCGCTGGTCACCTGCGATTTCGTCGCGGTGTTCAGCTAGCCGGTTCGCAAGGGGCTAAAGGGAAGGCAGCGCCGCGAATGCTGCCCCGCCGGCAAGCAGCGCCGCCTGTCGGCATTGCATCGAGCATCAGATGATGCTGATTTTGATGACAGGGATTTGACGAGCCGATCGATGGCCAGCGTCGTGCGCATCGAGGTGTCGCCACCGCGATCCGCGGCAGATCCTTAACCATTTGCTCGCGGCTGTCCGCCTGACCGCGGGTGCCGGCTTGTGGACGCGCGACCGCCGCCTGCTCGGGGTCGCCGAGAGACTGGGTCTGGCGACATTGCCGCGCGCGCCAGGGACTTTAGGTCAGGGCTTCAAGCTATCTGCATCCCGGGCATGCCCGAACCGGACGCGGGCCGCGGTTGACAAATTCGCGGCCATCCCCTGAAAGTCGCGCGCTATTTCAGGAGAATGCGCGATGGGCCTCGATCTGGTAATCAAAAACGGCACCGTGGTGGATGGATCGGGGCTGCCGCGCTATCGCGCCGATATCGGCGTCAAGGGCGGGCGGATCGTCGAGATCGGCCGCATCCGCGCCGCCGCCGAGCGGGTGATCGACGCCGACGGGATGATCGTCGCGCCGGGGTTTATTGACGGCCACACCCATATGGACGCGCAGGTCGCCTGGGACCCGCTCGGCAGCTGCTCGTGCTGGCATGGCGTGACCAGCGTGGTCATGGGCAATTGCGGGTTTGCCCTGGCGCCGTGCAAGCCCGAGGACCGGGAATGGTTTGCCCGCTGCCTGACCGCGGTCGAGGACATTCCGACCGAGGCGATGATGGCCGGCATCGATTGGAATTGGGAGACCTTTCCCGAATACCTGGCCAATGTCGAACGCCTGCCCAAGGGCCTCAATTACGGCATGTATATCGGTCACTCGGCCTTGCGCATGTATGCGATGGGCAAGCGGGCGCTGACCGAGAAGGCCAGCGAGGACGATCTGCGGCAGATGGAGCACGCGGTCGCCGAGGCGATCCGCGCCGGCGCGCTGGGGTTCTCGACCTCGCGGGCGACGACCCATGTGACCCCGGACGATACCCCGGTCGCCAGCCGCATCGGCGATTGGCGGGAGATCGAACGCCTGGTCGGCGCGATGGCCGCGCTCAATTCGGGCATCTTTCAGATCGGCCCCGACATTTCGGGCGGCGAGGCGCAGCGCGCCTGTCTCGACCAGCTGCGCCGGATCGCGCTCGACAGCGGCCGGCCGATCATGTTCGGCATGCTGGCGACCAAGCAGGGGATCGACCCCAACCCGTGGGATTTTCAGACCCGCTTCATGGACGAGACGGTGGCGCTGGGCGGGCGCATGTATGGCCAGGCGACGACCCGCTCGATCAACGCGGTGTTTTCGCTCAGATCCTATCTGCCGTTCGACGTGCTGCCGGGCTGGAAGGCGGTCCGCGCCTTGCCCTTGGCCGAACAGAAACAGCGCCTCGCCGACCCGGAGGTGCGCCGCCGGCTGATCGCCGAAGAGGCGACGATGAAGCCGCGCGACGCCACCTTGCAAGGCGGCGGGGCGGCGACCACAAATCCGCGCAAGCCCGATTACGACAATTTGTTCCCGATGCTGAGCGTCGATTGGGACGATCCGAGCGTCGGCGAGCTGTCGCGGCGGCACAACAAGCACCCGGTCGAGGTGATCGTCGATCTGGCCCTGGAGAACGACAACCGGGTTTTTGTCCAGCCGATCGTCAACGAATTGCCGGCCGATGTGCTGAACCTGCTCAAGCACCCGCGCACCCTGGCGACGTTTTCCGATTCGGGCGCGCATGTGTGCCAGGAGATGGGGTCGTCGCTGCAGACCCATCTGTTGAGCTACTGGGTGCGCGCCAAGCAGCAATTCACCCTCGAAGAAGCGGTGCGCATGCTGACTTTCGACAATGCCTCGGCCTGGGAATTGCCGGATCGCGGGCTGCTGCGCAGCGGCTATGCCGCCGACCTGGTGGTGTTCGACGAGGCGCGGATCAAGCCGCAATTGCCGACCGTCGAGCAGGATCTGCCGGGCGGCGCGCGCCGGCTGGTGCAAAAGGCCGACGGCATCGCCGCGACCATCGTCAACGGCGCCGTCGCGGTCGAGAACGGCGAGGCCACCGGTCATAGCGCCGGCCAGGTGCTGAAGGGCCGCCTCGCCGGGCCGCAGGCCTAGACGGCGCGGGCCCGGCCAGACGCCTGGTTGCCGCGGCGACATCGCCAGCAGGATCGGCCGCGGTAAAGAGTGCGGCGAGCGCTAACCCGGCCGGCTCTGGTATTCGCAATCGCGATCGGTCATGGGCCGCGGCGGTGGATGTTCTGGTAGGGCGTGCCGTCGCGGTGGGTGTAGATGGCGGGCTTGCCCTCCGCCGGCGCCATCATGTCGATGTCGCTGTAATGGCCGACGCTGCTGCGCACCCGGCTGCCGATTTCGAGGATGGCCGCCTCGCGGTCGGAGCGGTTCTGCAGACAGTGGCCATTGGCTTCATTGGCGGCGAAGCCGGCGGCATCGCCGGCGCGCAGCGCCTCCTCGCCCGAATCGGTGACCAGGACCACCTCGCCCGCCAGCACATAGACGAATTCATCTTCGCCGGTATGCCAATGGCGCTGGCTCGACCAGGCGCCCGGCGGCAGGCGCAGCAGGTTGACGCCGAACTGGGTCAAGCCGGCGAGGTCGCCGAGCTTGGTGCGGGCGCGAGCCCGGCACGGCAGGTCGAACGGCGTCGGATAGAGGGTGCCGACCACCGGGGCTAGAGACCACCCGTCGATGCGTTTTTTCATGCGCGGATATCCTTGATCAGGTAGAGCGTCTAAATATTGTCGGCTCGGTAGGCAGTCAATCTTGATTCAATGATCAATCTATATCGATGTTGCTGACCGCACGCGAAGCCGCCGCCCGGCTTGGGGTCAAGCTCGACACCCTCTACGCCTATGTCAGCCGCGGCAGGCTGCGCTCGGTCGGGCTGCCGGGAACGCGCCAGCGCCGCTATCGCGCCGAGGAGGTCGAGGCGTTGCGGGGCGCCGGCATGACCCCGCGCAGCGCCGATCCCGAGGCATTGATGCCGGTGATCGCCTCGTCGATCTGCCTGATCGAGAACGGGAAGCTTTATTATCGTGGCCAGGACGCGATTGCGTTGTCGGCCGCGGCGACGATCGAGGAGGTCGCAGCCCTGCTGTGGCGCGGCGAGCCCGGCGATCGCGGCGCTGAAATTTCGGCCATAGCCGAGCCGATTTCGATGTCCGGGCTGATCGAACGCTGCCAGATCAGGCTCGCCACCCTGGCGGATCAGGATCTGCCGGCGCTCGATCTGACGCCGGCCGGGGTGATCCACACCGGCGCACGCATTGTCGGCGCGCTGGCCGCTTGCGTCGCCCCGGTCCCGCCCTGGTCCGGGCCGGTCCACCGCCGGCTCGCCGCGGCGTGGCAGCTGGACCAGGCCGGCGGCGACATCGTGCGGCGCTGCCTGGTGCTGATCGCCGACCACGAGCTCAACGCATCGACCTTTGTCGCGCGCTGCGTCGCCTCGACCGGCGCCACCCCCTACGCCGTGGTCTCGGCGGCGCTGGGCGCGCTGTCCGGTCGCCGGCACGGCGGCGTCTCGGCCCGGGCCGAAGCCCTGTTCCACGAACTCGCCCGCGGCGGCGATCCGCTGGCGGTGATGGCGGCGCGCCTCGCCCGCAACGAGGATCTGCCGGGTTTCGGGCATTTTCTCTATCCGCAGGGCGATCCGCGGGCGGCGGCGATCCTCGACGCGCTGATCCGCGCGGCGCCGGCTTCGCGCCCGCTGGTCGAGACCGCCATCGCCGCCGGGACCCGGCTGACCGGGCAATACCCCAATGTCGATTTCGCCCTCGCCGCGGCGGCGACCGCGCTGGCGTTGCCGCAGCATGCCGCGCTCGGCCTGTTCGTGATCGGCCGCACCGTCGGCTGGATCGCCCATGCGATCGAGCAATATCAGAGCGGCGTCCTGATCCGCCCGCGCGCCCGCTACAGCGGGCCGCGCCCGGAAGAAGGCGGCCGGGCTAGGCAGTCGGCAAGGCGACGAGGTCGAGCCGCCGCTCGATCCGGTCGAGACGGGTTTCGATGCGGTCGATGCGCCGCGACATCGCCGCCATGTCCGACCGTATGCCGCCTATCCCGGATTGCAGTCCCGCGACCTGGCCTTCGAGCGACGTGACCCGGTGCTTCAGGTCCTGTACGTCGTCGAGCAGCCGATCGAGCTTCTCATCGAAGCGCCGCAGGTAAACAAGAACGAGGTTGTCGGGTTCGCCGCTCACGATCTCCACTCTGGCTCGGCGAGGGAACGAATTCAAGCTTCGCCGCAATCGTGATACTTGTCTCACCGACAAAGCGAAGAAGGAGACCGGCATTTGAGCGGACGCGCACCGACAGAACCGGCCGACTGGCGCGACGAGATTTTCGCGGTGCTGAAGCGCGCCGACATCCGCCAGGTCGGCTATGTGCCCGATGCCGGGCATGCCCGGCTGATCGAGCTGATCCGCGGCGATCGCGAGATCCGCGCGGTGCCGCTGACCAGCGAGGAAGAGGGGGTGGCGCTGGCGGCCGGCGCCTGGCTCGGCGGCGAGCGCGCGGCATTGCTGATGCAGTCGAGCGGCGTCGGCAATTGCGTCAACATGCTGTCCTTGACCAAGAACTGCCGCTTCCCGCTGGTCATGCTGGTGACGATGCGCGGCGAATGGGCCGAGTTCAATCCGTGGCAGGTGCCGATGGGGACCAAGACCCAGGCGGCGCTGGAGCTGATGGATGTGCTGGTCTATCGGGTCGAACGCGCCGAGGATGCCGCCGAGACCGTCGCCGCGGCATTCGACATCGCCTTCAACGGCGACCTGGCAACCGCGGTGCTGTTGTCGCAGCGGCTGGTCGGCGCCAAACGGTGGGTGAAATGATCTCGAACGATCGGCGTCTCGACCGCCGCGCCGCGATCCGCGCCCTGCTCGATCGGCGCGACGATCTGCTGCTGGTGACCGGGCTCGGCTCGACCAGCTGGGACGCCGCCTCGGTCGGCGACGATGACGGCAATTTCTATCTGTGGGGAGCGATGGGAGCGGCGGCGATGATCGGGCTCGGCCTCGCCCTGGCTCGGCCCGAGCGCCGCATCCTGGTCGTCACCGGCGATGGCGAGATGCTGATGGGGCTTGGCGCGCTGGCGACGATCGGGGTGCAGCGGCCGCCGAATTTGGCGATCGCGGTGTTCGACAACGGCCGTTATGCCGAGACCGGCATGCAGGCCAGCCACACCGAAACGGCGGTCGAGCTGACCGCGGTCGCCCGCGCCTGCGGCATCAAGGAGATCTTCGACATCGGCGACGAACTGGGGCTGCGCGATTTCGCCGGCCGCGTCCACAAGGCGGCGACGACCTTGTTCGCCCGGGTCGCGATCCGCGCCGACGAGCCGCCGCGGGTCTTGCCGCCGCGCGACGGCGTCTACCTCAAAACCCGGTTCCGCCGCGCGATCGGTATCGAACCGTGACCTTGCCTTCGGCGCTTTCGCCTTAGTAGGTGGTGAGCGCGCGACCGCTTGCCGTCAAAGATGGGATCGCTGCGCTCACCCATCCGCGACGCTTGACGATCCCGCGGACCGGGGAGAAAAGTCACCGTCGCCAATTGGCGGCGATGACCCGAGCCCCGGTGCGTTGGACCGATGGATCCCCTCGCCTCGTTTGCCACCGATCATTACCGGCGTCACAACAGCCGGCGCCTCGAGCACCTCGCCACCCTCGGGCTCGACCTCGCCGGCAGGAAGGTTCTTGAGGTCGGCGCGGGCATCGGCGACCATACCAGTTTTTTTCTCGATCGCGGCTGCCGGGTGACCGCGCTCGAGGGCCGGCCCGAAAACGTCGCGATCCTGAAGTCGCGCTTTCCCTCGGTGCAGACCTTGCGGATCGATCTCGACGATGACGAAACCGGTGATCTCGGGCGATACGCGATCGTTTACGCCTATGGCCTGTTGTATCATCTGGCCGAACCGCGGCGGGCCATCGCCCGGATGGCGGCATGGTGCAGCGATCTCCTGCTGCTGGAAACCTGCGTCTCTTTTGGTGTCGACGCGGCGGTCAATCCGGTCGGCGAAGACTTTGCCGATCCCAGCCAGTCGGTGCGGGGGCTCGGCTGCCGGCCGACTCGACGCTGGGTAATCGAAGTGCTGCGCAGCGAGTTCGCGCATGTCTATGTGCCGGTGACCCAGCCGTGGCACGAAGAATTTCCGCTCGATTGGTCGCGGCCCGCAGCGAGCGGAAGCTTGACGCGGGCGATTTTTGTCGCTTCACGGCAGCCGATCGAGAACCCGTTGCTGGTAAACGAGCTGCCCGACCGTCAGACCCGCGCGGGTTAGAGGCGCTGCCGGCTCCGAGATTGCGGCGGCGCCGCTGCGCTGGGCTTCGCGCAATTTTCCGGATGAGGGGGCAGGCCGGATCGGCCAGCCACCCCTCGCCCTCGCCCGATCGGCCGCGAGGCTTGACCCCGGCACGCGCGCCGGGTGTAAGCTTGTCCGCAGCTTCACCCCATAGAAGGGTCGCATTCGTGAGCATCGGAACCCTGCCGCTGGCAAAATTCACCGTCCTCGACCTGACCCATGCCCGCGCCGGGCCGACCGCGGTGCGCCAGCTCGCCGATTGGGGCGCCAACGTCATCAAGATCGAGCAGCGCGGCGATGACGGCCGCGACGTGACCGGCTCGCGGCGCGAGGGTTTCGACTTCCAGAATTTGCACCGCAACAAGCGCAGCCTGACCCTCAATCTGAAGACCAAGGACGGGCTGGCGATCTTTATGAAGCTGGCCGAGAAGGCCGATGTGATCGTCGAGAATTTCCGTTCGACGGTAAAGCACCGGCTCGGCGTCGATTACGAATCGGTCAAGAAGATCAACCCGCGCATCGTCTATGGCTCGATCTCCGGCTTTGGCCAGACCGGGCCTTACGCCAAGCGGCCCGGGGTCGACCAGATCGCCCAGGGCATGGGCGGGCTGATGTCGATCACCGGGTTTCCCGGCCAGGGCCCGGTGCGGGTCGGCATCCCGATCGACGATCTGTGCGCCGGCCTGCTGCTGGCCCAGGCGATGCTGATGGCGCTGATCGAGCGCGAGACTTCGGGCGAGGGGCAGTGGGTGCACACCTCGCTGCTCGAGGCGCAGATCTTCATGCTCGACTTCCAGGCGTCGCGCTGGCTGATGGCCGGCGAGGTGGCCAAGCAGGCCGGCAACGACCACCCGACCGGGATTCCGACCGGGCTGTTCCCGACCGCCGACGGGCAGATCAACATCGCCGCCTCGGGCGACCACATGTTCCGCCGCTTCTGTGAGGCGGCCGATGCGATGGCATTGCTCGACGACCCCGATTACGCCAGCGGCCCGCAGCGCTCGAAAAATCGCAAGGCGCTCAACGAGCGGATCGCCGAGATCACCAAAAAGCGCCCGAGCGCCTATTGGGTCGAACTGATGAACGAGGTCGGCGTGCCGTGCGGGCCGCTCTACACGATCGACCAGACCTTCGCCGACCCGCAGGTGCAGCATCTCGAAATGGCGCGGCCGATCGACCACCCCAAGCTCGGCCCGCTCAAGGCGGTCGGCCAGGCGATCAACATGACCCGCACGCCCGAGCCCGCGACATTGCGCCCGACCCCCGGTCTCGGCGAGCACACCGACGCGGTCTTGCACGAGCTCGGCTACAGCGACGCCGCAATCGCCGATCTGCACGCCCGCGAGGTGGTCTGGTCCTGGTCATTGCGAAGCGCCGAAGGCGACGCGGCAATCTCGACGAGATCGCTTCGCTGCGCTCGCGATGACACAGCAAGGTTAGGCGTGCGTCTTCCCTTGGTTGCAGGAGGGGAGAGCAGGGCGGGGTCAGCCAGAGCGACACGCGTTAGCACGACCCCAACAGACCGCAGGCTCGCGAATGAGGGGAAGAGACGAATCGGATGCGAGAACGCCTTCGAACCTAGGGCTGCTTAGCGAGCAAAGCAGTCGGCCGGGGGTACGGCTGGGTAGACAACGAAGCACTTCGACGGTGTAGTAGCGGGGGCTGGTGGATGGTAAAGGTCGGACGATCCAAAGAGTTGCGGTGACGACGGGGAGCCTGGACTATTTCGCGTGGGCGATGACATATTCTCCTGCCGGATGGGGTAGGGAATATCCAAGGTTGCCGGAGCACTACATTCCTGCTGAGTCAGATCCGGCGTAACCCCGTCGTTTAAAACGTAGCATCGGGGGCGATACGCTGTAATGTCGCTTTCCCCGTCATGACCGTTCACGATCAGTAACCGGCTCTCGCGGGTGTAGGTGTAGACATCGGCAGTGGGGTCAGGCAGAGGGCCGCTGATGACCGCGGCGGGAAGGCTTAGCACGGTGCCGGTGGCTATATTCACGAGACGCCCGTCATTACATCCGGTTCCACAGCCCCAGCTTACGAGTACCCACCGCCCCGCGAAGTTCGGGGCTTTGCGGCTGGCGGCGCGGATACGGGTACGAAAGTTATAGTTCTGAGGTTCGGTCAAATCAGGCGCGGCGTGGGGACCGGTGTAGATCGGTCCCGCAGGGTAGGCGACGAACAGATTGATGGGGACCGGGTGGGGGGCGCCGCCGGGATAGGCGCTGGTGGGAGGGGCTAATGCAACGGGTACGGTCGGACCGATTGCGCTAGGAGTTGAGAACCGGAAATAGAGGCCAAAGGCAAGGACGACCGCAAATACGGTCCCAACAGCCACCAACAGTAAGGGCAAAATTGGGGCGCGACCTTTTCGTATATTTGCCGGTTGCTCAGGACGCTCGCTGGCCGGCTGGTCTACTAGGGTTTCAAATCATCATAGGAGATAGCTCCCGCATTTTTGCCTTCGGTGATCAAAACTACATCGGGGAAAAAATATACGGCCTGTCGGCCGCCGACAATGCTGGGAAGTTCCAGATTGGTCTTTATTACCTTCGGAACGCTGTAGCCAAAGGTCGCTCGCTTCCGCGTAATCAGGCGGCCCGCGCCAGCATTTCGTTTCCAATCAAAGGTGCGTCCCGCTGAGTCAATGTTCCAAATTGTAGACGCGGACGCGACCTTATCGAATTCATTCGCGAACGTTTGAAGAGAAGAGACGATTTCTTCATTTAAGTCATACAGAATGACAACTGTCTTTCTTTGAACATCTAGATAAGCGACTAACGCACTTAAGGCCATCGTACATAGGATAAGCACCAGCGCAAAGGGCTGTCCCGCTGGTTCGCTCGCGAGCACCACTGCACTTGCTAACCCGCCCCCCAGCACCCAGGGCCAAAGGCGCACGCGCCCCATCTTTTCGCTGATCTGTCGGACGATTTCCGAACCATTCGAGGGCGACATCTCCAGAACATTGCCGATCTCCACTGTTGCGAGGGGATCTCCAGGCAAGGGAGATTGTGCAGGCGGATACGGGGTTGAGCCGAGATTTCTTCCGCCGGACGCCCTGCGGGGCCTCCCCAGCGAAGCGCGGTAGTACAGCCCTCCGCGGCCCATGTGCACGTAATTGCCCCGCGGTCCGCTGCCGATGCGGAAGCCCTTCACTCCCACGGAAACGCCCAGGCCAGAGCGGGATAAATTGAATCGAAATGGGCCGGCGGAAACGCTCTTCCGGATATAGAAGCCCATACCTTCCTCCCGTTTCGGAGCTCAGTTTAACCTGGGCCGGATTGATTTCCGCTACAGGCTAAAGGATAACCGGTTTGGGGACGCAGCAGGCGTTTTCGATCGGCAGGAGGGTGATTGGGCGGGTGCGCTCGGCGGCGTGATCTGTCAAACTCGGCGCGAACCAACAGGAGCTTGACACCATGCTCGACCAACCCATCACCAGCAAGATGATCGCCGAGAAGGATGGCGCGATCGGCCATCTGATCTTTAACAACCCGGCCCGGCACAACGCCGTTTCGCTCGACATGTGGCAGGCGGTCGGCCAGATCATCGATGATTTCGAGCGCGACGACGCGGTCCGGGTGATCGTGGTCAGCGGCGCCGGCGGCCGGGCTTTCGTCTCGGGCGCGGATATCTCGGAATTCAAGGAGCGGCGCGCCTCCGAAGAGGCCGCCGCCGCGTATAGCCGGATTTCCGAGGGCGCGCGGATGCGCCTGCAGGAAACCTTGAAGCCGACCATCGCGATGATCCGCGGCTATTGCATCGGCGGCGGCGTCGGCACGGCACTCGCCTGCGACATGCGGATTGCCGCCGAGGGCTCGAAATTCGGAGTTCCGGCGGCGAAGCTCGGGCTCGGCTATGCCTATGACGGGATCAAGAAACTGGTCGATCTGGTCGGTCCGGCCTATGCCCGCGAGATCTTCTATACCGCGCGCCAGTTCAGCGCCGAGGAAGCGTTGCGCATGGGCCTGGTCAATCAGGTGGTGCCAGCTGAATCGCTCGAAAGCTATGTCAAAGATTATTGCGGAATGATCGCGGCCAACGCGCCGTTGACGGTGCGCTCGGCCAAGGTCAGCATTCGCGAGGCGCTGAAGGACGAGTCGACGCGCGACTTGGCGCTGTGCAAGCGGCTGGTCGACGAATGCTTTGCCAGCGCCGACTATGCCGAAGGCCGCACCGCCTTCATGGAAAAGCGCAAGCCGATGTTCAAGGGACGGTGAGGGGCGGCGGTTGATTGCTACATCACAGTCATATTTTCGCAATTCGGCTGTCATTGCGAGCGCAGCGAAGCAATCTCGGTGTCGCGCTCTGAACCGGGATTGCCGCGTCGCTGCGCTCCTCGCAATGACAGAGTCGTCGGGTGACTAACCAATATTACATCTATATTCTAACCAATCAGAGGCACACCGTTCTATACACCGGCGTGACCAACGACCTGAAACGCCGCATCCACCAGCATCGTGAAAAGCTCTTGTCGGGCTTCACGAGTTGATACAACGTATCGAAGCTCGTACTTTACGAGTGCGCTGAGGACCCATCTACCGCTATTTCGCGGGAGAAGCAGATCAAGGCCGGCTCGCGCGAAAAAGATCGAGCTTGTGAACCGCTTCAATCCGGATTGGCGCGATCTCTATGATGAAATATAGGCGTAGTCATCATTGCGAGCGCAGCGAGGCAATCTCGACTCGCGCTGTGAACAGCGCGGTCGCCGCCTCGCTCCTCGCAATGACATGATATCACAAAGTCGGGAAGCTTGATGAAACTCCCCGCGCATAGCCGTTACGACTACGTCCCGATCCACCAGCGGCCGCAATACGACTGGCCGGAAGGCAAGCGGCTCGCGGTCACCTTCAACAACAATATCGAGCATTTCGCCTTTGGCGCCGGGCTCGGCAGCAATTCGACCGGCGCGGCGGCGGCGCAGAGCCACCGCAACTATGCCTGGCGCGATTACGGCAACCGGGTGGGCCTGTGGCATTACCTCGATCTGTTGGATGAATTCGGCCTGCCGGGCGCGCACAACGTCAACTCGGCGGTGCTCGAAGCCTGCCCCGATATCGTGGAACGGCTGAACGGGCGCGGCGACGAATATGTCGGTCACGGACGCACCAATTCCGAGCGCCAGGATGTGCTGTGGGAGGAGGATGAGCGCCGGCTGATCGCCGAATGCACCGAGGTGGTGACGCGGCTGTCGGGCCGGCGGCCCGAGGGCTGGCTCGGCCCCTATATCGCCGAGAGCGGGGTCACCCTCGATCTGTTGAAGGAGGCCGGCTACCATTATGTGATGGATTGGGCGATGGACGACCAGCCGGTGTGGATGCGCACCCGCGCCGGGCCGATCCTGTCCGTCCCCTACCCGCTCGAACTCAACGATTCGCCATCGCTGGTGTTCCGCCGCCACACCGGCCGCCAATTCGCCGAGATGATCGTCGACCAGTTCGACGAGATGCTCGACCAGTCGCGGAAATACCCGCTGGTCTTCGCCGTCTCGGTGCATCCGTTTATCATCGGCCAGCCGTTTCGGCTGCGCGCGTTCCGCGGCGCGGTGCGCCACATCCTCGAACAGCGCGACGAATTGTGGATCACCACGCCCGGCGAGATCGCCCGCTATTGCGCGGAGTTGCCAACGGGGACGCTCCCCGGTTCCGACTAGCCCGGCCTTAACATCCAGTACTGCAGGAGGGCCACTATGACGATCGAACGGCACAAGGTCGGGGCGCGGATGAGCCAGGCGGTAGCCTATGGCTCGACAGTCTATCTGGCCGGGCAGGTGGCCGACACGCCGGCGGCCGATGTGCGCCAGCAGACCGAGGAGGTGTTGCGCAAGATCGACGAATTGCTCGCCGCCGCCGGCACCGACAATTCAAAGCTGTTGTCGGCGACGATCTGGCTGTCCGACATGCGCTCATTCAGCGAAATGAATGCGGTGTGGGACGCCTGGGTGTCGCCCGGCAACACCCCCGGCCGGGCCTGCGTCGAAGCCCGCCTCGCCGCCCCGCACTGGAAGGTCGAGATCGCCGTAATCGCCGCGCGCGAGTAGTACGGGCGACCTAATCTCGCCGCGTCGGCGAAGCAAAGGGCGAGTCGAATGGTTTCGCGCGAAGAGGTCCAGTACGCATATCGCTTGATCTTGGGTCGGGAACCGGAAAGCGATTCGGTAGTAGCGGCCCATGTTGCCGCAACTCAATCGCTACAAGATTTGCGCGCAATTTTTTTTGCCTCGTCGGAGTTTCAAGCCCTGTATATTAAGTCATTGCCATTATTGAGGCCATTGACTTGGGGATTTTCACAGGTTGAAGTTGAGGTGAGTGCTGGGGATCTCGCTCGGATGATCCATCACGTTGAATCAACATGGGAGAAATTGGGTCAATCGGAGCCCCATTGGTCGGTACTCACACATGAAAAATTCCGCGCTGTAACGATAGGAGAGAATAAAGACGAATTCTTCAAGAGCGGCAAGTTCAATTTGGATATAATGCGTGCCACCACTGCACGTTATGGCATTCGAATCGAGGACTATAAGGACTGTTTCGAGTTAGGGTGCGGCGTCGGACGCGTGACCATATGGCTGTCGGACCTGTTCTCTCATGTTATAGCTGCCGATATTTCTGCGTCACATATTGCGATTGCCAAGCAAACTATAACAGAACAGGGCTGCGAAAATGTCAGGTTGCTCAAATTGGACAAGCTGACCGATCTGCTAAATTTGCCGGAATTCGATGCGTTCTTCTCTGTGATCGTGCTACAGCATAATCCACCCCCAATCATCGCTCAGATCCTCAAGATTATATTGGGGAAATTACGGCCGAATGGCATCGGATATTTTCAGGTGCCAACCTCGACACTAGGTTACAAGTTCATCACTAAAGAATATCTAAAAGATCTTGATGAAAGATTGCATGAAAATATGGAGATGCATGCGCTGCCACAGGACGTCATGTTCGCGTTGATCGATGAATGTGGCTGTCAACTGCTTGAAATCCGGGAGGACGATTTTACAGGCTCGCCGACAACGGTTTCGAATAGCTTCCTTGTCAGGAAGCGCTAACCATCGCGAAAGGGCAATCTCGGCGGGACCAGACCCGCGTTAAAGTGGTGCCGCGGGTGCGTCAGACAGCGGCCAATGATTGGTGATGCTATGTTATGTCGAGTGTACCGTCGCCCACCGACTGTCGAAGAGGCCTCGGGGCCCCGCCCGGGAGGCGGGATCGGGAAAAAATCCCGGTTATTCCCGTTTCACGCGAATTTGCCGCTGCGCGCCGTGCGTCGTTACTCGGCGGCGGCGGGCTCGCGCTGGCGCTCGTAGCGGCGGGCCGGGGTGTTGACCGGTTCGGCGAGCGGGGCGGCGGCGAAGGCGGCGGCTCTGCGGGCGGCGGGTGCCTCGGCATAGAGCGTGGTGCGCTGGCGCGGCTCGCGGCCGAGGCCGCGGATCAGCTGCTCCATCGCCGCGGGCGGCATCTCCTGGCCGTGCACCGCGCCGGCGGCGCGGGTGATGCTCTCGTTCATCAGGGTGCCGCCCAGATCGTTGGCCCCGGCACGCAGGCAGAAGGCGGCGCCGCCCTCGCCCATCTTGACCCACGAGGTCTGGATGTTGGCGATCAGCGGGTGCAATGCCAGACGCGCCACCGCGTGCATCAGCACCGCCTCGCGCCAGGTGGCGCCGCGACGGGCCCGGCCCTTCAAATAGATCGGCGTCTCCATCGGCACGAAGGGGAGCGGCACGAACTCGGTAAAGCCGCCGGTCCGGGCCTGCAGCGCGCGGATCCGCAGCAGATGCCGCGCCCAATGCCGGTAATGGTCGACATGGCCGTACATGATCGTGACCGTGCTCTTGAGGCCGACCCCGTGCGCGGCTTCCATGACCTCGAGCCACTCCGCGGTCTTGATCTTGTCCGGGCAGATCACCGCGCGGATTTCGTCGTCGAGGATCTCGGCCGCGGTGCCGGGCAGGGAACTGAGCCCGGCCTCCTTCAGCTCGCGCAGGAAGTCGGGCAGGCTGCGGCCGAGGGTCTTGGCCCCCTGCCAGATTTCGAGCGGCGAGAAGGCGTGGATGTGGATATCGGGCACCGCCTCCTTGATCGCGCGGCACACCCCCAGATAGGTGGCGCCGGTGTATTCCGGGTGGATGCCGCCTTGCAGGCAGACCTCGGTGGCGCCGCGCTGCCAGGCCTCCTCGACCCGGCGCTGGATTTCCGCAAGGTCGAGGTCGTACGGCCGGCCGCGCAGATTTTCACTGAGCTTGCCCTTGGAAAAGGCGCAGAACTGGCAGCGGAAATAGCACACATTGGTGTAGTTGATGTTGCGGGTGACGACATAGCTGACCGTGTCGCCATTGACCCGCTGGCGCATCTGGTCGGCCGCCCGGCACACTTGGGCGAAGGCGTCGCCGCGCGCCTGGAACAAGCGGACGATCTCGGCCTCGGTCAAGGTCTCGCCGGCCTGCGCGCGGTCGAGTATGGCGGCGAGCTGCCCCTCACCGCCCTCACCCACCCATCCCTGCGGGATCGGTCCCCCCTCTCCCGCATTGCGGGAGAGGGTCCTGAGCGCAGCGAAGGGGGTGAGGGCGCGGCGGCGCGCCGCCGGAGCCGGCGACCCACAAATCAGGCCGGGCGAAACCTTCGGCGTCGCTCGCCCGCAGCACGGCGCTGCGCAGCGCCGGGTCGAGCCAGCGCGCGGCGTCGCGGGTGTATTCGGGATAGATCGCCAGGCGCGGCACCAGCAGCTTGCCGGCGGCGGCGGTCTGCCGCGCCAAATGCTCGAGCGCCGGCCACGGCGCCTCGGGGTTGACGTGGTCGCGGGTGACCGGCGACACCCCGCCCCAATCGTTGATCCCGGCGGCGATCATCTCGGCGAGAGCCCCGGGGTTCAGGTTGGGCGGCGCCTGAATGCTCATCTCGGCCCCGAAGATCAGCCGGGCGGCGGCGATCGTCCACAGATGATCATCGAGGTCGGGCTCGGGCGCATCCGCCATCCGGGTCCCAGGCTTCGCCCGGAAATTCTGGATGATGATCTCCTGGATATGCCCGAAGCGGTCATGCAGATCGCGCAGGGCCAGCAGCGACTCGATGCGCTCGCGCCGGGTCTCGCCGATGCCGATCAGGATGCCGGTGGTGAATGGGACCGCAGCCTCGCCCGCCGCGCGTATGGTGTCGAGCCGCAGCGCCGGGTCCTTGTCGGGCGAGCCGAAATGCGGCCCGCCGCGATGCCGCAGCCGCTCGGCGGCGCTTTCGAGCATGATCCCCTGCGAGGCCGAGACCTGGCGCAACCTGTCGAGCTCGGCGCGGCTCATGATGCCGGGGTTCAGATGCGGCAGCAGGCCGGTCTCGCGCAATACCAGCGCGGCCATCTCGGCGAGGTAGGAGAGCGTGGTCGGGTGGCCGAGCCGGGCCAATGCCTCGCGCGCCGCGGCATAGCGCAATTCGGGCTTGTCGCCGAGGGTGAACAGCGCCTCGTGACAGCCGGCCTCGGCGCCGGCGCGAGCGATCGCCAGCACCGCCTCGGCATCGAGATAGATCGGCTCGCCGGGCCGCGGCGGATGGGCGAAGGTGCAGTAGTGGCACACATCGCGGCACAGCTGGGTCAGCGGGATGAAGACCTTGGGCGAGTAGCTCACGAGCCCGCCATGGCCCGTGTCGCGCAGTGCCGCGGCGGCGTTCATTAACATTGGCAAGTCGCTGGGCGCGCCATCGGCGAGCGCCAACGCCGCGGCGGCGGCGAGCCGTCCGGCCAACGGCCGCGCCAAAATCGCGTCGGTGGTCATCGCGCAATATCCTCCTGCCCTTGCTCGTCATGCCCGGACTTGTTCCGGGCATCCACGCAATCGGGGCTGCGACTGTTAGCGGCAGACGTGGATGGCCGGGTCGAGCCCGGCCATGACGATAAGAGAGCCGTCAGTCGGTCCCCCTCGTCAAGCAATGCCCGAGTTCGCGTCTGCGACGCTATCCGGGCAAAGGCGGCGAGATCCGCGGGATTGTCAATGTCGAGCGCGATCCCCGGCAGGCGCAGCACGCTCGGCCTTATCCCCTGCGCCTCGGCGGCGCGCAGATGCGGGAAAAAGCTGTCGACGCCAAAGCGCAGCGGCACCGCACCGGGCGGCGAACAGATTATCGCGTTCGACCCGCCTTCGTCATGCGACGGGACGATCGTAAAGGATGGCGGGGGGCGATGCGCCGCGATCGCCTGGTCGATCTCCTCGGCGGTGACCAGCGGGATGTCGCCGGGCAGGGTCAGCATGCCGGCGCGGTCTTCGGCCGCCAGCAATCGCGCCGCTGCGGCGACGGCGCCGGTATGGCCGTCGCGGGCGCCGTCCGCGACCAGGCGCGCGCCGTAATGCCGGGCCACTCGGCGGGCCTCCGGATCGACGGTGACGACGAGAAGGCCGGCGAGCCCCGCCGCGGAAACGACCGCCGCCAGCACGTCTTCGAGCATCGCCAGGGCCAGCGCCTGGCGCATTTCGGGCGGCAGCAGCGGGGCGAGCCGTTCCTTGGCCCGGTCCCGCTCCTTGACCGGCACCACCGCCCACAGATCCATGCCTAGAAGCCTCGGGCCGCTGCCAGGACCACTCGCGCCAGCGCCTCACGGTCGGCGAGGGTCTCCATCAAGGTGCGGGTCGCGGTCAGCGGCAGATCGAGACCCGAGATCGCGGCCGCATCCGCCTGGTCAATCACATAATGGCTGAGGAGACCGCGGTAGTGGCCGGCGACCGCGGCGGCATCTACCGGCAGGCCGAGCTCGGCCATCATCTTCGCGGTCGGGCCCTTGACCGCCTTGCCGCCGATGATCGGCGAAACCGCGACGACCGGCGCGCGGCAGCTGCGCATCGCCTCGCGCACCCCCGGCAGGCTCAGGATCGGGTCGATGCTGATGAACGGGTTCGACGGACAGATCACCACCATGCGCAACGCCGGATCGGCGAGAGCCCCCAGCAGATCCGGGTGCGCCCGCGCCGTCGCCGCGCCGGCAAAGGCGATCTCGCGCACCGGCGGAGCGCATTGCCGATGCACGAAATAATCCTGGAAATCGAGCCATCCCTCGTCGGTCAGCAGACGGGTGCGGACCCGGTCGTCGCTCATCGGCAGCAGCCGCGCCGAGATCCCGAGACGGCGGCGGTAATCATCGATGATCAGCGACAGCGTTTCGCCGGCGGCGAGGCGGCGGGTGCGCTCGACATGGGTGGCGAGATCGCCGTCGCCGAGCTTGAACCAGGTTTCGCCGCCGAGCTGTTCGAGAGCGGCCATAAAGCTCCAGCTCTCGTCGCGTCGGCCCCAGCCGGTATCCGGATTGTCGATGCCGGCGAGGGTGTAGAGCAGCGTGTCGAGATCGGGCGAGATCGAAAGCCCCAGATGCTCGAAATCATCGCCGGTATTGGCGACCACGGTCAGTGCCCCCGGCGGCAACACGCGGTCGAGGCCGAGCGCCAGCTTGGCCCCGCCGATACCGCCCGACAGCGCCAGGACAAAACCGGGCCCGCTATTCATCGGAACAGGTCGTTTTCGGCCGGCCGGACCAAGGCGGCAGCCGGCGCTTCCGGAGCGGACCAGCGAAGCCCGCGGACCAGGACCATCGGCAGGGCCTCATCGGCCTGGCCCATCAGCAGCCCGGCAGCAGCGGCGATCTCGTCGGCGAAGCCGGTTTCGGTCACCAGCAATTCGCGCCCGAAAAGGTCGGGCTGGCCGCGCAAATCGATCATTGCCGGCAAGCCCGCGGCGCCGATGGCGATGCCGACCGTGCCCTTGCGCCAAGGCCGGCCAAAGCTGTCGCTGATGATGACGCCGATCGGCACGCCGCAGGCGTCGATGATCCGCTGTCGCAAAGCGGCGGCCGAGCCGTCCGGGTCTTGCGGCAGCAGCAGCACGCGTTCAGCCCCCGCCATCGGTCGGCACGTTGGAGTGGTCGATGCCGGCATTGGCCATGACAAAGCCGAGGCGGTGCTCGACGATCAGCAGTCCCGGGCGGTGACGCACGACGCGCTTTGATTCGCCGAGAACCACCTCGACAAAGCGCGGATCCTTGTCGAGTTCGGCGGCCAGCGCGATCGCCCGCGCCGACGGCTCGACGCTGGCGACCTCGACATAGCGGTCCTCGGCTTTGGAGATGATCTTCTGGGCGACAACCAGCACGTCGCCCTCTCTGGGCGCCAGCCCGTTGGCGGCGAAGGCGGCGATGGTAATCGCCCCGATATCGTCGCCCGGCTCGACCAGCTTGATGCCGGTCAGCGCCTTGATCGTGACTTCAGAGCTCATCAGCCGAGCTTGGCCCGCAGCAGCGGCATCACCCGTTCGGCGTAGAGCTTCAGGAAGCGCGGCTGATCCGGGCCGGGGGCGTGGAAGACGAGATGATTGAAACCGAGCTCGACATAGGGGCGGATCTTGTCGAGCTGCTCTTGCGGGTCGGCGGAGACGATCCAGCGGCTGGCCGCGCGCTCGAGCGGCAGGGCCGCGGCGAGGCGCTCCATCTCGACCGGATCCTCGACGCTGAGCTTTTCCTCCGGCGTCAGCGCCAGCGCCGCCCAGTGCCGTGTGTCCTCCAGCGCATGCTGGTAATCGGTGTCGAACGACACCTTGACCTCGATCATCTTTTCGAGGCTCGCCTGTTCGCGCCGGGCCCTGGCCAGGCCCTCGCCGACCTTGCCGGTCAGTTCGGTATAGAGTTGCGGGTTCTTGCCGCTGGTGCAGATGAACCCCTCGGCGACCTGGCCCGCCATGGCCGCCGCGAGCGGGCCGGAAGCGGCGACCCAGATCGGCACCTTCGCCTCGGGCTTGTCGTAGATGGTCGCGCTTTCGGTGCGATAGAATTGGCCCTCGAAGGTGACCCGGTCCTCGGTCCACAATTTGTTGATCAGCGCGATCGCCTCGCGCAGCCGGTCGCGCCGCTCCTTGGGGCCCGGCCATTTGACGCCGATCGCCGGCACCTCGTTCAGCGACTCGCCAGTGCCGAGGCCGAGCACGACGCGCCCCGGGAACATGGTTCCGAGCGTGCCGAACACCTGGGCGACGACCGAGGGGTGATAGCGGAAGGTCGGGGTCAAGACGCTGGTGCCGATCGCCACCCGCCGCGTGCGAGCGCCAAGCGCGCCGAGCCAGGCGAGCGCCGACGGGGCGTGCCCGTCGGTGTGCTTCCACGGCTGGAAATGGTCGCTGACAAAGACCGAGTCGAAACCGACCTCTTCGGCCAGGCACGAAAAGTCGAGCAATTGGCGCGGGCCGAATTGTTCGGCCGACGCTTTGTATCCGAGCTTCAGCAAAGGCTGCTCCTATCCAGCAAGAACACCGCAAAAGCGCTAGCCGAACCTGCGCCGGCGGAGGCAGATGCCCGCATCGGCCGCGGGGCTGCGCTCCAGCTGATCCTATACCTTCGCCAGCACGTCTTCGCGAAACCGGCGCATGTTGGCGATCATTGCATCGGCGGTGGCGCCGTCAAAATTGAAATCGACATGGCCGACGCCGAAATCGCGGAACCCCCGCAGGTCGGCGATGATATCCGTGGTCTCGCCCGAGAACAGCCGCCGCTCGCCATCATCGGCCCGCGCCGGCAGGGATTTTCCCAAGCCGGTGATGCGATAGGCGAGGGCGATCTTTGCCGGATCGCGGCCCGCCTCGCGAGCCAGCCGGTGCAGCCGCTCGACCCCGGCCCGCAGGCGCTTCATCGAGTCGAGCCGGTGCTGCGGATTGGTGCCGATCGGATACCAGCCGTCGCCGAGCCTCGCGGTGCGGCGCAATGCCGGCCCGCTCTCGCCGCCGACCCAGATCGGAGGATGCGGTTTCTGCACCGGTTTGGGCTCGAACAGCACATTGGCGAAGTTGACGTATCTGCCCTCGAAGCGCGGATCGTCCTTGGTCCACAATTCGCGGCAGGCATTCAGATATTCGTCGGTGACGGCGCCGCGCTCGGCGAAGGGCGGCACCCCCAGCGCCGCGAACTCCTCCTTCATCCAGCCGGCGCCGATGCCGAAAGTCAGCCGGCCGTTCGACAACACGTCGATGGTGGCCAGCATCTTGGCCAGCAGCACCGGGGGCCGATGCGGAACGACGGTGACCGAAGTGACGAGCCGCAGCCGCGAGGTCTTGCCGGCGACAAAGGCGACCGCGGTCAATTGCTCGTGCCGATCGCCGCGCGAGCGGCCGGGAAATTCGCCGGTATCGCTGTACGGATAGCGGGCCTCGATGTCCCGCGGGATCACCACGTGGTCGCTGATCGTGGTGTAATCATAGCCCATCTTCTCGCCCTCGACGGCGATCAGGGCGAGATTCTCCGGTGTCGAAAGCGGGCCGCTGACCGGCGCGCCGAACCCATATTGCATCTCTGCCTCCCGGCGAGGGCTGCTGATGGCCGCACGGTAGCAGGCTCGAAGCGGTTTGGCTCGGCAGGAATTTCCGGCCTCCGGTCAGGGCATGACCCCTGAGCCTTCCGCGGCTCGTCCCCCTGCTTCGCAAAGCCTCGGCTCAGCTGTGGCAAAATAAAGTCAAAATGCTAGACTATTCTGCGTTTACCGGCCGACAGCTGGTCGCGATCAGCCTCGAAGCAGCGAGAACAAGTGTAGCTTAAGGATTTTGTTCACGAAGCGTTACACGGGTTTACAAAAATTTACGCTGAGGCTATGTCGGGGCGTGCATTCTCGCCGATGCATTTCTGGCGCCTGGGGGAGAAACGGTTTGGGACTTCAGCATTCATTGAATCCGGCTCGCGATCTCGGGGTGGATTATCCGCACGGCGCGGCGCTCGAGTTTGTCGAACCGGGTCGGCGCCATCTCGCGATCATCGACCAGAGCCGGTTGCGGCGTGACTGCCTAAAGCTGGCGTTAGCCCAGCAACCGAGGCGCTGGCGGGTCACCGATGTGCCGATCGTTGCCGATCTGGTGCAACTGGTGCGATATGGCGAGGCGTTTGCGGTGATCTTGCTCGGCGGCTCGACCTGCGGACAGATCGACCTGGTCGACCTCGCGCTGCTGGCGGCGGCGGCGCCGCACACCCCGGTTCTGGTGACCGCCGATTGCGACGATCCGGAGCGCGCCCGAACCATCCTGCGCTCCGGCGCCCGCGGCTTCCTGCCGATAAACCTCAGCCTCAAGGTGCTGGTTGCCGCTCTCGAGCGCATCCGCGCCGGCGGAACCTACGTCCCGCTGGAATTGACCGCGCCGGTCGCGCCCGCTACCGCCGAGAAGGCGTCGGGTTCCCCCTGGCAGGAATTGACCCGACGCCAGCGCGATGTCCTGGCGCTGATCTCGGAAGGCAGGTCGAACAAGCTGATCGCCGACGCCCTGACCATGTCGGAGAGCACGGTCAAGGCCCATGTCAAGCAGATCATCAAGCGCCTGCGGGTGGCCAATCGAACCCAGGCGGCGTTGCTGGCGACCCGTCCCGGCCGCGAGGGTGGCCCCGCATCCTCCCAGCGGATCGCCGAACGGGTATTGTAAACCGTCTGGCACGGCGGAATAATCTTCGGCGATATCGCGGCGGATCGACCAGCGCCGCCAGCCGAGGAGGGCGCCATGTCGAGCCGGACCGTGATCCCGATCTCGGCCCATCCGCAAAACGGCAAGATCAGCGAGTTCTGATTATTTCCGGCTGTACCAGCAATCGCTGACCGATCCGGACGGGTTCTGGGGCGAGCATGGCCGGCGGCTCGACTGGTTCAAGCCGTACACCAAAGTAAAAAACGCCTCGTTCGACGGCGATTTCCGGCTCGCCTGGTACGAGGATGGAACGCTCAACGCCTGCTACAACTGCGTCGACCGGCATCTCGCCCGGCGCGCCGATCAGACCGCGATCCTGTGGGAAGGCGACGACCCCAGCGAGGACCGCCATATCAGCTACCGCGAATTGTACGAGGCGGTGTGCCGCTTGGCCAACGTGCTAAAGGGGCGCGGGGTCAAAAAGGGCGACCGGGTGACGATCTATCTGCCGATGATCCCCGAGATCGCGGTGGCGGTGCTGGCCTGTGCGCGCATCGGCGCGGTCCATTCGGTGGTGTTCGGCGGGTTTTCCCCGGACAGCCTTGCCGGGCGCATCCGGGATTGCCGCTCCACCTTTCTGGTGACCGCCGACGAGGGCTTGCGCGGCGGCCGCACGGTGCCGCTCAAGCGCAATGCCGACGCCGCGCTGGAAAGCTGCCCGGATGTGCGCGACGTGGTCGTGGTGCGCCGCACCGGAGCGCCGGTCAACTGGGTCGCCGGCCGCGACATCTGGTATCACGAGGCCTGCGCCGCTGCCTCGCCCGAATGCCCGGCCGAGGAAATGTCGGCCGAGGACCCGCTGTTCATCCTCTACACCTCGGGCTCGACCGGCCAACCGAAAGGCGTGCTGCACACCACCGGCGGCTATCTGGTCTATGCCTCGATGACGCACGAATTCGTCTTCGACTACCGCGAGGGCGAGGTCTACTGGTGCACCGCCGATGTCGGCTGGGTGACCGGGCACAGCTACATCGTGTACGGCCCGCTCGCCAATGGGGCCACCACCCTGATGTTCGAAGGGGTGCCGAACTACCCCGACGCCTCGCGCTTCTGGCAGGTCGTCGACAAGCACCAGGTCAGCATCTTCTATACCGCACCGACCGCGATCCGCGCCTTGATGCGCGAAGGCGAAGAGCCGGTGCGCCGCACCAGCCGGCGCTCCTTGCGCATCCTCGGCTCGGTCGGCGAACCGATCAACCCGGAAGCCTGGCTGTGGTATTACAACCATGTCGGCGAACGGCGCTGCCCGATCGTCGACACTTGGTGGCAGACCGAGACCGGCGGCATCCTGATCACCCCGCTGCCGGGCGCGACGCCACTCAAGCCGGGTTCGGCGACCCGGCCGTTTTTCGGCGTCGAGCCGCTGATCGTCGACGGCGACGGCAAGCGCATCGAGGGGCCGGGCGAGGGAAATTTGTGCCTGGCACGGCCCTGGCCCGGCATCATGCGCACGGTGTTCGGCGACCATCGCCGCTTTGTCGAAACCTATTTCTCGGCCTTTCCCGGTCTCTATTTCACCGGCGACGGGGCGCGCCGGGACGAGGACGGCTATTACTGGATCACCGGGCGGGTCGACGATGTGATCAATGTCGCCGGCCACCGGCTCGGCACCGCCGAGATCGAAAGCGCGCTCGTCGCCCATCCCAAAGTCGCTGAGGCGGCGGTGGTAGGCTTCCCGCATGATCTCAAAGGTCAGGGCATCTACGCCTATGTGACCCTGAATATCAGCGAGGAGCCGAGCGACGAACTGCGCCGCGAGCTGGTCGGCTGGGTGCGTCAGGAGATCAGCCCGATCGCCGCTCCGGATCTGGTGCAATGGGCGCCCGGCCTGCCCAAGACCCGCTCGGGCAAGATCATGCGGCGAATTTTGCGCAAGATCGCGGCCGACGAGCACGAGGCGCTCGGCGACACCTCGACCCTGGCCGATCCGGGTGTCGTCGACGATCTCGTCGGCAACCGGTTGAACCGGGCGTCTTAAGCCGCCGCGCCCGTGGGCGCGCCGGTTTGCGGGGTCGCACCGGCGATGATTTCCCCCAAGCAGATGGCGGACGGGCGACCCATCCGCATGCCCGAACTGCTTGAAAAGCGGGGCTGAACCGGCGCTGCAGTGGCAATATTGCCAGCAGCGCGGCGCCCGGTGTATCGTGTTTTGTCTGATTAACCCGCTCAAGCTCGGGCTTCGGCCCCTGGCCGCCGGCCGCGCTGCTGTTGAAGGACCATTGAAGTCGAGCAACGAACAGGCATGCGACAGATATTTTCACGACACGACCACTTGCCGGGGCGGCTGACGGCCCGTCTCGACAATACCGCCCGCCGGATGAACCCGGTTCTAGCGCTGGTTATAATCGGTCTGCTAATCCTGAACTTCGCCTGTGCGGTCAATCTGATCGATTGGCGAAATCTGCCGGATACGGTGCCCCTATCGAGCCCGAGCGCTTCGCTCGCACCGGCGCAGGGCGCCGCTCCGAGCCTGCCGGCCGCGCCGACCGGGCGCGATGTCCATATCGGCATCCCGCCCGACTAGCGGTTAGAGCAGTTTCCGACCGAATTGAACCGTCATTCCCGCGAAAGCGGGGGCGACGAGGAATGCCCAGTTGATCGGATAACGCTCTAGAGACAAACACCCGGCGCCAGCGAGCGCTTGATGTTGCTGCTCAATATGCGGCCTGGTCGAGGGCGTAGCCGGCGGATCGGACCGTCCGCACGATGTCGGGCTCGCCATCGGCGTTCAGGGCCTTGCGCAGGCGGCGGATATGCACGTCGACGGTGCGCGCTTCGACATAGACATCGTGACCCCAGACCGCGTCCAGCAGCTGTTCGCGCGAGAACACGCGGCCCGGATGCTGCATCAGATGCCGCAACAGCCGGAACTCGGTCGGGCCGAGATGGATCGGTTTGCCGCCCCGCGCCACCCGGTGCGCGGCCAGATCCATCGCCACCTCGGCGAATTTCAAGGTCTCCTCCGCGGCGTTCGGCTGGGCCCGCCGGATCACCGCACGCAACCGGGCGGTCAGCTCGCGCAGGCTGAACGGCTTGGCGATGTAGTCGTCGGCGCCGCTGTCGAGCCCGCGCACCCGGTCGGCCTCCTCGCCGCGAGCGGTCAGCATGATCACCGGCAGGGTGCGGGTCTGCGCCGAGCGCCGGATCTGGCGGCACACTTCGATCCCCGAGACCAGCGGCAGCATCCAGTCGAGCAATACGATGTCGGGCTTGCGCTCGGCGATCCGGGTCAGCGCCTCCTCGCCATCGCCGGCCTCGTCGACCTCAAAGCCTTCCTTTTCGAGGTTGTAGCGCAGCAAGGTGACGAGCGGCGCCTCGTCCTCGACGATCAGCACCAGCGGCTTGGTCATGGCTCGGCCCGCCCCGGCTTGACCACTTCGAGGCTCGAATTGTCGCCCTTCGGCCGCTTCTGGGTCAACGGCGTCCCGTGCACCAGATAGTAAAGATCCTCGGCGATGTTGGTCGCATGGTCGCCGATCCTCTCGATGTTCTTGGCCATGAACAACAGATGGGTCGAGGCGCTGATATTGCGCGGATCCTCCATCATGTAGGTGAGCAGTTCGCGGAACAGGCTCGCATACATCTCGTCGAGCTCTTCGTCGCGCATCCATACCGCATAGGCCTTGTCGGCATCGCGGGCGACATAGGCGTCGATCACGTCCTTGACCAGCAATTCGGCCAGGCGCGCCATCCGCGGCAGCGCGTAAACCGGCTGCACCGGCGGCGACTGGTTGAGCGCGATCGAGCGCTTGGCGACGTTGGCCGCATAATCGCACATGCGCTCGAGGTCGCTGGCGATCTTCAGCGCGGCGACGATTTCGCGCAGATCGCGCGCCATCGGCTGGCGCAAGGCCAGCAGCCGCAGCGCCAGATTGTCCAGATCGCGCTGCAGCTGATCGACCCGGGCGTCGCCCTCGACGACGCTGGCGGCGAGTTCGCTGTCGCGCTCGATTACCGCCTCGATCGCCGCGGCGAGCTGGCTTTCGGCCAGCCCGCCCATCTCGGTGATCGTGTTGTTCAGCCGGCGCAGCTCTTCGTCGTAGCTCTTGATGATGTGCTCGGAAGACATCGGCAACGCTCTCCCCCGGCTCAGCCGAAGCGGCCGGTGATGTAATCTTCGGTCCGCCGCTCTTTCGGGTGGGTGAAGATGCGCTCGGTTTCGTCGAACTCGACCAGTTCGCCGAGATACATGAAGGCGGTGTAGTCCGAGCTGCGCGCCGCCTGCTGCATGTTGTGGGTGACGATGGCGATGCAATAGTCCGATTTCAGCTCGGCGATCAGCTCCTCGATGCGTTGGGTCGAGATCGGGTCGAGCGCCGAGGCCGGCTCGTCGAGCAACAAGATTTCCGGCCGCACCGCGATCGCCCGGGCGATGCACAGCCGCTGCTGCTGGCCGCCGGACAGGCTGAGGCCGCTCTGCTTCAACTTGTCCTTGACCTCGCCCCACAGCGCGGCGCGCTGCAAGGCTGATTCGATGCGGTCATCGAGTTCGGCACGCGGCAATTTCTCATAAAGGCGTATGCCAAAGGCGATGTTGTCGCGGATCGACATCGGAAACGGCGTCGGTTTTTGAAAGACCATGCCGATCTTGGCGCGCAGCAGGTTGAGGTCGAAGCCCGGGTCCAGAATGTTCCGGCCGTCAATCAGGATCTCGCCGGTCGCGCGCTGCCCCGGATAGAGCTCGTAAATCCGGTTCAATATCCGCAGCAGGGTCGACTTGCCGCAGCCGGAGGGCCCGATAAAGGCGGTCACTCGGCGATCGAAAAGCGGCAAGCTGACATCTTTCAGCGCCTGAAACTTGCCGTAGTGAAAACCGACATTGCGGATTTGCGCCTTCACCGGCAGTTCTGCGGTGGGTGCGGCGATCCGATCCGGCGCCGGGGAGGGCGGCGGCTCGGGGGCGGGAAACGATTTCGCCAGGGATGACATCATTTCTTGAGACTGCTCCATGAGCTCGGCTGAGATTCGCCCCAATTCGGCGTTTGGCGGCGGCATCAATCGGTTCCCCGGTTGGCGCCGGCGCCGCCGCCCCACAGAAACGACAGCCGCGCGAATACGCTGAGCAGAAACACGGCGACGATCAGGATCAAAGCACCTCCCCAAGCCTGCTGCTGCCAGTCGCGGTAGGGGGAAATCGCATAGGTAAAGATCTGCAGCGACAGCTCGGCCATCGGTCTGGTCGGGTTGAGTTCCCAGAACTGGCTGCCGAAAGCGGTGAACAGCAATGGCGCGGTCTCGCCGGTCACCCGGGCCAGCGCCAGCAATAGCCCGGTGACGATGCCGGGCCGCGCCGCGACCAACAGAACCCTGGTCGTCACCCGGTATTCCATCGCTCCGAGGGCCGTCGCCGCCTCCCGCAGCTCGCGCGGCACGATCGCCACGGCGCCCTCGGTGGTTCGGATTACCAGAGGAGCCATCAGCACGGCGAACGCAAAAGAGGCCGAGACCGCCGAGAATTGGCGAAACGGCTCGACCAGCAAGGTGTAGGCGAATATTCCGATGGCGATGCTCGGCACCCCGGCCAGAACGTCGGCGAGGTAGCTCAGCGATTTCGCCATCCGGCGATGACTGTAGACCGCGAGGTAGATGCCGACGAAAACGCCGACCGGAAACGCCATCACGGCGGCGATGCCGACGATGATCAAGGTGCCGACGATGCCGTTCGCAACCCCGCCTCCCGGCACGCCGACCGGATGCGGCAATCGGGTAATGAAGGACCAAGACAGCGCGCTCAGCCCCTCGCGCACGACATAGCCCATGATCAGCAGAAGCACGATCGCGACGCCGATCGCGGAGACCGCGGCCGTCCCGGTCCACAACAGGCTTTTCAGATGGCGCCTTGCCGATTGCGAAGGACCGATCATCGGGTCAGACCCTCCCGTCACCGCAGGAACAGACGCAGCATCAGGCGGCCGATGCCGATGACGACCAGGCTGACGACGAGCAGGATCAGCCCGAGCTCGATCAGCGCGCTGAGGTAAAGGTTTGTCGTTGCCTCGGTGAATTCGTTGGCAATGACGCTGGCGACGGTATAGCCCGGCGCGAACAGCGATGCCGAGATGACCGGGCGGTTGCCGATCACCATCGTGGTCGCGATGGTTTCGCCGAGCGCCCGTCCGTAGGCCAGCATGCAGGCGCCGAAGATACCCTTGCGGACCGAGGGCAGCACAACACTGGAAACCATCTCCCACGGCGTCGCCCCCAGCGCCAAGGCCGATTCCCGATACCGCATCGGCATCGCGGCGATCAGATCGCGGGTGATTGCGGTAATCGTCGGCAGGATCATCAGGGTCAGGATCAGCGCCGCCGTCAGCATGTTGACGCCGTAGATGGTGCCCTGAAAGATCGGCAGAAACCCGAACGTGTCCTGCAGGGCCGGGCCGATCCAGTTGCTGACGATCGGCGCCAGGACAAACAATCCCCACAGCCCGTAGACGATGCTGGGCACCGCCGCCAGAAGCTCGATCAGCATGCCGAGCGCGACCCCCAATCGGCGCGGCGCAAATTCCGCCAGAAACACCCCGGCCATGATCCCGATGCCGGCGGCAAGGACGAGGGCGATCGTCGAGCTGACCACCGTGCCGTAGATGAACGGCGCCGCGCCAAACTGGTTGGTGACCGGGTTCCATTGGGTGCTCCACAGGAAGCCGAGGCCAAAGGCCCGCAATGCGAGGCGCGAGCCCCACAGCAATTCGACCGCCAAACCGGCGACGACCGCCAGGAACAGATAGCAGAAGCCTTGCAGCCCGCCGGTGAACAGGGCGGACAGGATCCGGTCCCGACGGCGGACCGAGCGCGCACGGTAGCCCAGCGCGGGCGGCTGCTCTCGGTTCACGATCGCCTGGTCGACCACTGGGCGTCTCCCGCTGGGTATCGGCGTTTGCCCGCTCGGCTCGCGCTCGGGCCGGGACCCGGTATCGCTATTCGCCGATTTGTCCCAGGACGTTGAGCGCCTGTTGCTGCACATTGGCCGGCAATGGCACGTAATCGACGGTCGCGGCGATCGGCTGGCCCTTGGTGACCAACCAGGACATGACATCCTTTACCTGACCGGCACGCTTCGGATCCTCCGGGTTTTTATAGAGCAGAACCCAGGAATAGCCGCTGATCGGATAGCATTCGGCGCACGAGGTATCGACGATCGAGAAATCGGTGGACGAGACATTTGGCTTGGTCGCCGCCGCAGCCCCGACCGTCGCGATCGTCGGGTACAAATATTTGCCGGCCTGATTTTCCAGCAGCGCGTAGGGCATGTTGTTCTCGAGCAGATAGGCCAGCTCGACATAGCCGATCGCGCCCGGGGTCTGCCGCACCAATCCGGCAACACCCTCATTGCCCTTGCCGCCGATGCTGCTCGGCGCCGGCCACTGGACGCTCTTCCCGGTGCCGACCTTCTGCTTCCACTCGGGCGAAACGTGGCTGAGGAAATCGGTGAATATGTACGAAGTCCCCGAGCCGTCGGACCGGTGCACGACCGTGATCGCGGTGCTGGGCAGCTTGGTCCCGGGGTTCAGCTTGGCGATCGCCGGATCGTCCCATTTGGAGATTTTGCCGAGATAGATGTCGGCGACGACCTGTCGCGTCAGGTGCAGCCCTTTGGGCACGCCCGGCAGATTGTAGGCGATCCCGGCCCCGCCGAGGGTCACCGGGATCTGCAGCACCGGCGCCTTGGCGCGCGCCAGCTCCTGCGCGTCCATCGGCACATCCGAGGCGCCGAAATCGACCGTCCGTGCGGTGAATTGCTGGATCCCGCCGCCGCTCCCGATCGACTGATAGTTCACCGCTACATCGGGGTGTTTCTGGCTATAATCGTAGAACGCCTTGGAAAAAAACGGATAGTCGAAAGTCGATCCAGCGCCGGTAATCTGCGTCGCGGCAAACGCCGCCGGCGCCGCTGCCAAGCCGGCCGCGAACAGGCCCGCGGCCATCAACCGGGCGGTTGTCGGCCAGCCCCCGCCTCTGCCATGGCGGTTGATTACTCTCAGCAACATCGCAGGTCTCCCCTGGTCGGTAGTGGTCTCGATCGGTTGTTCAATCGGCGTCGCGAATTCGGCTGTCGCCTTGATCCATCGACGCGAAAATCGGCTTGCCGTCGGGCCCCTCGATGTCCCGGCGCCAGGCCCGCTCGATCAGCGCAACGACCTTCGGCGGCATCGGCACGTAACCGAGGCTCTCGGCGAGCGGGCCGCCATGGTGAAAGGCCCAGTCGAAAAAGGCGATCACCCGCCGCGCGGTCTCGGGCTTTGCCTGATGCCGGCGCATCAGGATGAAGCTGGCGCCGGTAATCGGCCAGCTTGCCTGGCCCGGCTGGCTGGTCAGCAGCAGATAGAAATCCGGCGCCTTCGACCAGTCGGCATTGGCGGCGGCCGCCTGAAACGCCTTGCTCTCGGGCGCCACAAAAGCACCGGCAGGGTTGCGCAGCCGCGCATAGGGCAGCCTGGTTTGCAGCGCATAGGCATATTCGACATAGGCGATGGCCCCAGCGGTGCGCGCGCCGATCGCGGCCACGCCCGCATTGCCCTCGCCGCCGATACCGCTCGGAAACTCGATCGAGGTGTTCTCGCCGATCCTGCTGGCGAACTCGGGATCGACGCTCGACAGGTAATGGGTAAAGATGAAGGTGGTGCCGGACCCGTCCGACCGATGGATCGGCGCGATCGCCCGGTCGGGCAAGCTGAGCCCGGGGTTCAGCGCGGCGATCGCGGCATCGTTCCAGTTGCCGATCTTGCCGAGATAGATTTCGGCCAGGGTTTTCCCGTCCAGCTTCAGCCGACCGGGGGCCATTTCCTTCAGGTTGACCACCGGCACCACGCCCCCGATTACCGCCGGGAACTGCATCAGCCCGTCTCTGGCCAGCACATCTGGCTTCAGCGGCATGTCGGAGGCGGCGAAATCGACAGCGTTCGCGGCGATCCGCCCGACCGCCGCGCCCGAGCCGATCGGCTGATAATTCAATGTCACGTCAGTCTCGGCGGCATAGGCCTCAGCCCATTTCGCGTAGATCGGATAGGGAAAGGTGGCGCCGGCCCCGGCGATTTCGGCAGCCTGTGCGGCAAAGGCCATCGCCACAGCAACGGCCATCCCGAACAGTACAGGGCGGTTGAGGTTCAAAACTTGCTCTGGCGGCGGGTGATTGACGCCCTTCGTTTAGGCGTGCAGCAACAAGCTTTTATGACAATAGAATTGCAGTTTTATGACACCCCGATCGCGCCTTCATAGCACCGCAGAAACACGGTAAAGACCGAGCCTTCGCCCGGCGTACTGTCGATTTCGAGCAGGCCGCGATGGCGGTTGACGACGTGTTTGACGATCGCCAGCCCGAGCCCGGTGCCGCCCATCTCGCGCGAGCGCGCGGTGTCGACCCGGTAGAAGCGCTCGGTCAGGCGCGGCAGATGTTCGCGGGCGATGCCGTCGCCACGATCGCGCACCGCAATCGCGACACAGGCGATCGGCAGCCGCTCGCCATTCGAGGCGGAACGCGTCACGGTCTCTGCGCTGACCGTAATCTGGCTTCCGGCGCGGCCGTATTTGATCGCGTTGTCCAACAGGTTCTGGAACAGCTGGGCGAGTTCGTCATGGTCGCCCTGGATTTCGGGCAGGCCGGCCGGCAGGGCCAGGCGGATGTGCATGCCGCGCTCGCCGGCGCGCAATTCCAACGCATCGGCGAGGTGGCCGAGCAGCGGCGCCACGGCGACGCGGCCGGTCGGCATCACGTGCTCGTTGAGTTCGATATGGGACAGCGACAGCAGATCTTCGACCAATCGCGACATGCGGGCGGCCTGCCCTTGCATGATCGCGAGAAATCGCTCGCCGGCTTCGGCGTCGTCGCGCGCCGGCCCCCGCAAGGTTTCGATAAAGCCAGTCAGGGTGGCGAGCGGGGTGCGCAACTCGTGGCTCGCATTGGCGATAAAATCGGCTCGCATCTGCTCGGCGCGCTTCAATTCGGTAATGTCGTGCAAGCTCAGCACCGCGACCGCGCCATCGGGCGACGGACAGTCGATGCGGGCAAAGCGTGCGCGCAGCTGGCGCTCGACCGGGACGGTCAGGGCAAAGTCGACGACCCGCGTCGCCTCGCCGCGCAGCACCGCATCCGCCGCCGCCAACACCGCCGGGTTGCGCAATGCCGCGGCGAGGTCGCGCGGCGGCGACAATGCGCCGGCGAAATCCGCGGCGGCCGCGTTCGCCCGCACGATGCGCCGGCGTTCGTCGATCAGGATCAGCGGGTTCGGGACGGCGGCGATGATCGCCTCGGCCGCGGCAAGGCGCGCCTGCGCGCTCTCCACCTTCTCGCGCCAGGCGCGCGCCAGGCGCAGCACCGCCAGCCGGCTCTCCTGCGCCGCACGGCTGGGTCCGATCGGCTGCCGTCGCGAGGGGCCAGGTTGCAATGATTCGGCGGCAACGAGTTCGTCGATGGTGCGGCCGAGGACGCCGGCGGCGATCACGGAGCGGCTGATCACCAGGCCGGTCGCCAGCAGGATGAACGCGGCGGCGATCAGCGCCGGCCTGGGAGCAAGGACCCCGCTCAGGGCCAGCCCGGCAACGGCGATCAGGCCGGGCGCCGCAGCCGGCACCGCCAGCGCCGGTATGCGGCAGTGCCGCCAGCTCATCCGGCCGCCGCGACGCCCGACGCGGCCGTCGCCGGGATCAGCGTATCGCGTCGTGCGCCGAGAGTGCGGCGAGGTTGACGAGTTCCGACACGGTAGCGCCGATATTGACGATCTGAACCGGGTGCGACAGGCCCATCAGCAGCGGTCCGACGACGGTTCCGCCGCCGAGATGCGGCAACAGCTTCGCGGTGATGTTGGCGCTGTTGAGGCCCGGCATGACCAGAATATTGGCGGCGCCGCCAAGCCGGCAGAACGGGTAGAGCTGGCTGCATCAGCCGGACGTCGAGTGCCACGTCGGGGCTCATCTCGCCATCATATTCGAAATCGGGCCGGCGCTGGTCGAGCAGTCCGACGGCCTCGCGCACACGCTGGCAATCGGGTCCGGTCGGATTGCCGAAATTCGCGTAGGAGAGCAGCGCCACGCGCGGCACCAGCCCGATCTCGCGCGCCTTCGCCGCCGCCTGCATCGCGATATCGGCGAGCTGCGCCGGGCTCGGCGTCTCGTGCACCAGCGTATCGGCGAGCAACAGCGGACGTTCGCGTCCGAGCAGTATGGTCAGCCCGAACATGACCGAGCCCGGGGTCACCTCGATCACCCGCGTCACTTCGTCGAGCACGTCGAACGAATTGCGGGTGACGCCGCTGACCATCGCATCGGCATCTCCGCAGGCGACCATGCAGGCGGCGAACACGTTGCGGTCGAGGTTCACCTGGCGCTGACAATCGCGATAGAGCATGCCGTAGCGTTGCTGCCGGGCGTAGAGGAAGTCGGTGTAGCGCTTGTTGTCCTGCGACAGGCGGGCGTTGTGGATCTCGAGCAGGTCGCGGGCGGTCAGGCCCATTGCCGCCATCGTCGCATGAATGCGCTCCTCGCGGCCGATCAGCACCGGGACGCCATAACCGTTGCCGGCGAACAGCAATGCGGCGCGGATCGTCTTTTCCTCCTCGCCCTCGGCGAAGACGACGCGCTTGGGCTCGGCCCGCACCCGCTCGAACACCAGTTCGAGCCCGGCGGCGGTCGGATCGAGGCGCCCGCGCAGGGCGCGCTTGTAGGCATCCATGTCGACAATCGGCTTGCGGGCGACGCCCGAATCCATCGCCGCCCTGGCGACCGCCGACGGCACCGCCCAAATCAGCCTCGGATCGAACGGCGCCGGAATGATGTAGTCGGGCCCGTAAGTCAGGCGTTCGCCGGAATAGGCGGCGGCGACTTCGTCCGGCACGTCCTCGCGGGCCAGCCCAGCCAATGCCTCGGCCGCGGCGATTTTCATCGCGTCGTTGATCGTCGAGGCGCGCACGTCGAGAGCGCCGCGGAAGATGTAGGGAAATCCCAGGACGTTGTTGACCTGGTTCGGATAGTCGGAGCGCCCGGTGGCGATGATCGCGTCCGAGCGCACCGCGCGCACCTCCTCCGGGGTGATCTCTGGATCGGGATTGGCCATCGCAAAGATGATCGGCCGATCCGCCATGGCGCGGACCATCGCCCGATCCACCGCCCCCTTGGCCGAGAGGCCGAAAAAGATATCGGCGCCCTCGATCGCCTCGGCCAGGCTGCGCGCCTTGGTCTCGACCGCATGGGCCGATTTCCATTGGTTCATGCCGTCGGTGCGGCCGCGATAGATCACCCCGCGAGTGTCGCACAGCACGACGTTCTGCGCCGGCAGGCCCATTGTCTTCAACAGCTCGACACAGGCGATCGAGGCGGCGCCGGCGCCGTTGACCACCATCTTGGCCCGGTCGAGGGTGCGGCCGGTCAGGTGCAGAGCGTTGATCAACCCGGCCGTGGCGATGATTGCGGTGCCGTGCTGATCATCGTGGAACACTGGAATATTCAACAGCTCGCGCAGCCGCTCCTCGATGATGAAGCATTCCGGCGCCTTGATGTCTTCGAGGTTGATGCCGCCGAAGGCCGGATGGAGAAAGCGCACGCAATTGACGAATTCGTCGACATCGCGGGTGTCGATTTCGAGATCGATCGAATCGATATCGGCAAAGCGCTTGAACAGCGCCGCCTTGCCCTCCATCACCGGCTTGGCCGCCAGCGCGCCGAGGTCGCCGAGGCCAAGCACCGCGGTGCCGTTCGAGATCACCGCGACGAAATTGCCCTTCGAGGTGTAATCGAACGCGGCGGCCGGATCCTGCTGGATGCGCAGACAGGGGAAGGCAACCCCCGGAGAATAGGCGAGAGACAGATCGCGCTGCGTCGTCAGCGGTTTGGTCGCCGCGATCGAAAGCTTCCCGGGACGGCCGCTGCTGTGGAACAGCAGGGCCTCGTCTTCGGTGGCGTGAATGCTGCCGGTATCCATGCTTCTCGACGCTCCTGATCCGATCGAGCCCGAGTTCGGCTCGCGCCCGTGCCTTGTTGCGTAGCTTCAATTTAAGGACCGCGCCCGGCAGCGTCAAAGCCGCGCTCCGCGGACCGCTGATAATGCGCGCGGAGGTGCTTGAAATCAGCGGCCGGATCGCCGTTACTGCGACCCGTGATCCGCCGTGCCGATGCCCCACTCGCGACGCCGCCGCGCCAACCCCGGCAACCTGCCATGGTCGCTGGCCCTGGTCCGCTGTCGGCCTGGGCCTGACGCGTCCGATTTAGCCGCAGATGATCACCGAGTTCGGCGAAGAGCGGCAGCGCCGCCTGGTCCTCGATTATTTTGGCGGCGACGCGCGGATGCGGCTGCTGCGGCGTGCGCCGACGTTTGGCGCTCCGATCTTCGTCGTCGATTTCGACCGTGGGCAGCGCCATTTCCGGACCTTGGGCTCGTTTGGCAGCAGCGTCCAGGTGACCGAGCAGTCGAGCATGGATCTGATGTATCCGGCGCGTCTGGTTTTTCATTACGAGCGGCTGATGTCCCTGGCTCTGGCGATGAGCCGGCAGGCGGTCACGGCCCTGCTGCTCGGCGTCGGCGGTGCGGCGATGTGGCGCTTCGTGCGCGCCTATTTCCCCGATTGCGCCGCGACGCTGGTCGACGCCGACGAAACCGTGGCCGCCATCGCGCGGCGCTGGTTCTACCTGACCCAGCCGGTGACCATCGAACCCGCCCAGCAATTCATCGCCGCGACCAATGCGCGTTTCGATGCAATTCTCGTCGATCTCTACAATTCTTCCGGGCCCGCCGACAGCAACGAGGCATTCTGGGCGCGCTGCCTCGACGCGCTGACGCCCGGCGGCTGCCTCGCCAACAACTGGGCCGATTTCGCGGTCAACCCGGCGGTGCGGCCGATGGCCAACGCACTGGCGGCAGTGGCCCGCGCTCGCGGCTTCGAGCCGATCTATGTGACCCGGCGCGGATTTCGCGACAACCTCGTGCAGTATGTCCCGACCGAGCCCGGGATCGACGCCGCCTCGATCACCGACGTCCATGCGCGGTTCGTCCAGCAGCGCCACCCGCCGGATCGCGGCCGCGGCATCCTCGAAAACTGCGTGATCGCAACGCAGTATCCGATCGGCTGAACCGCGGCGGGGAAGGCGGAGGTTCGACTGCCGGGCCGATATCGACCAGGCCGCCTCCTTGATCGTGGCGGCAATCGCCGGCGCCGGCGGCTGAAACTTTGCGCTGCCCGGCATCCCGGCGTAGCATCGCGCGGGTAGGATCCATCGGAGGAACCGGCCATGGCCAAGGCAGAGCTGATCGCGGCATTCGATTTTTCGAGCGTCGCCGAGGACGAGTTCAACGATTGGTACGATCTCGAACACCTGCCCGAGCGGCAGCGGGTGCCGGGGTTTCTGACCCTGGAGCGGTGGATTGGCGCGGACAATCCCAAGCAATCGGTTGCGACCTACGATCTCGACAGCCTGGCGGTATTGCAAAGCCCGGCCTACCGCGCGATCGGCGGCGAAAATCTGTCGCCCTGGTCAAAGCGGCTCACGGCAAAGTGCCAGCGGCTGTTGCGCTTCGAAGGCGAGCAGATCCTCCCCGGCGATGCGGTCGCGGCGGCGAATGCCGGCGGCCTGCTGTTGGTCGGGATGACCCCGGCCCCGCAATATGAGACCGAGTTCAACGCCTGGTACGATACCGAGCACGTCCCGGCCTTGTCGCGCGTGCCTGGGAGTGCTGAGCGCCCGCCGCTTCCGCGCCGCCGGCAGCCCGAAATATGTGGCGCTCTACCACCTGGCCGCGCCCGATATCGTCAGCGGCCCCGATTGGAAGCGGGCCAGCGAATCGACGCCGATGCCGGCCCATATCCGGCCGCATATCGCCGACCGCCTGCGCCTGGTCTGCCGGAAATACCAGCGCCGGGGCTGAGCCCGGCCGGGGACGGCCGGCCGATCGAGGGCGGGATGCGGTACGAGCTCTACTACTGGTCGTCGATCCAGGGACGCGGCGAGTTTGTCCGCCTGGCGCTGGAAGAGGTCGGCGCCGATTATGTCGATATCGCCCGGCAGCCGGGCGGCGACGCCGAAATGATGCGTCTGCTGGAGAGCGAAGAGGTCGCCCGCCCGGCTTTCGCCCCGCCCTTTCTCAAGGCGGGCGCGCTGCTGATCGGGCAGACCGCCAACATCCTGCAATATCTCGGCGCCCATCACGGCCTGGCGCCCACCGCCGAAGCCGGCCGGCTGTGGGCGGACCAGCTGCAACTGACCATCGCCGATCTGGTCGACGAGGCGCACGACACCCACCACCCGATCGCCAGCAGCCTCTATTACGAAGACCAGCGCCAGGAGGCCCTGGCCCGCACCGCCGATTTTCGCCGGTCGCGAATGCCGAAATACCTCGGCTATTTCGAGCGGGTGCTGGCGCGCAACACCTCGCGCGGCGGGCAGCTGATCGGGGCGCGGCTGAGCTACCCCGATCTGTCGCTGTTCCAAATCGTCGCCGGGCTGCGCTATGCCTTTCCGCGGGCGATGGCCGGGCTCGAACCCAGATACCCGCGAATCGTCGCGCTGCACGACCGGGTGGCCGCCCGCCCGCGGATCGCCGCCTATCTCGCCTCCGACCGCCGCATCCCGTTCAACCAGCACGGCATCTTCCGTCACTATCCCGAACTCGACGGCGCGGCCTAGCGAGCCGTCGATTGTCGGGCCCGCGCCGAAAGCGTGGTGCCCGGCCCGGCGATCGAATGCTAGACTCGGCCCTTTGCGGATCGGGGGCTGGCGGCGATGACGGTGTTTCATCTGGTACGGCACGGCGAGCATGTCCTGGCCGGCCAGCTGCTGGCCGGGCGCACCCCCGGGGTCGGGCTGTCCGAGCGGGGCCGCGCCGAAATTGCCCTGGTCGCCGAGCGTCTCGCCGGTGAGAATATCGCCGCGCTCTATGCGAGCCCGCTGCAGCGCACCCGGGAAACCGCCGAGATCCTTTCGGCCCGCCTCGATCTGCCGGTCGGCTATCGCGACGACATGATCGAGCTGGATTTCGGCGAGTGGACCGGGCTCACTTTCGACCAGGTCCGGGCCGACCGGCGCTGGGAGCTGTGGCGCAGCTGCCGCAGCGTCGCGGCCGTGCCCGGCGGCGAGAGCATGCGCCAGGTGCAGGAGCGGATGGTCGGCGCCTTGTTCGAGCTGCGCCAGGCGCATCCCGAGCGGAACGTGGCGATCGTCAGCCACGGCGACGTGATCCGCGCGGCGCTGCTGTTCGCGCTCGGCATGCCGCTCGACTCCTATTCCCGCATCGAGGTCGGCCTCGCCTCGATCAGCACGATCCGCATCGAGGATGCGGGGATGCGCGTGCCGGTGCTCAACGAGCGGCCCTGGCCGGCATCCGCTTCGGGTCGGGCCTAGACGGGACCGAGGGCCGGGCGCGGGAAGCGGCAAAGACGCTGCCCGCCCCGCAATCCGGCGGCGCCCCCCGCCGCAACCGAGCCGCGGCTCAGCCCCGCTCGATGACCCGGGCCAGCAGATCGGCGGCATGCCGGCATTCTTCGCGGCTGACATTGAGATGGGTCACGGCGCGAACCGTGCGCGCGGCAAAGGCCGAGACCAGCACCCCCGCCTCCTGGGCGCGGCCCACGATCGCCGCCGCGTCCGGCGAATCCTCGGCCAGGCGAAAGATCACGATGTTGCTCTGCACGGTGGCGAGATCGAGTTCGACGCCGGGCGCGCCGGCGAGCCGCTCGGCCAGCAGCCGCGCATTGGCATGGTCCTCGGCGAGCCGGTCGAGATTGTGGTCGAGCGCCCACAGCCCCGCCGCCGCGAGGATGCCGGCCTGCCGCATGGCGCCGCCGAACATGCGGCGGGCGCGATGGGCGCGGGCGATCGTGGCGCGGCTTCCGGCGATGACGCTGCCGACCGGGCAGCCCAGCCCCTTCGACAGCGCGACCGAGACCAGATCGAAGGGTGCGGCCAGCTCGGCCAGGCTCCGGCCCGAGGCCGCCGCGGCGTTGAACAACCGGGCGCCATCGAGATAGCTGGCGAGACCGAGTTCGCCCGCCGCGGTGCAGATCGCCTCGGCCTCGGCTTGCGGAAACACCACCCCGCCGCCGCGATTGTGGGTGTTCTCGATCGCGACCAAGCTCGTCGGCGGAAACACCACATGCCCCGGCGGCTTGTAGGCGGCGCGCAGCTCGGCCGCGGTAAACAGGCCGCCGCTGCCGACCGGGGTGAACTGGACCCCGGAATTGGCCGCGCCGGCTCCGGATTCGTGCCAGACGAGATGCGCCTCTTGGCCGAGCACGACCTCGTCCCCCGGCCGGGTCAGGATCTTGAGGCCGATCTGGTTGGCCATCGTCCCGCTCGGCACGAACAGCGCCGCCTGTTTGCCGAGCAACTCGGCGATCCGCTGCTGCAGCCGGTTGACCGAAGGGTCCTCGCCATACTGGTCGTCGCCGACCGGTGCGGCGGCCATCGCCTGCCGCATGCCCGCGGACGGGAGTGTCACCGTGTCCGAACGAAGATCGATACGGTCCATCTGACGGGCTCCGACAAAGACGATCCGGCGGCAAGGATATTCGACAAAGGCCGATCCCGACAGCCGGGACGGCTCCGGCGGGCATCAATTCCCGGCGCGATCAATTTCCGGCGCCATCAATTCCGCGGCATCGGGGCAGGTTATTTCAGCTGATCCGCGACCTTGGCGATGCCGGCATTGGCGCAGGCCTCGTCCTTCTGCGCTCCGGGAGAGCCGCTGACGCCGATCGCGCCGATCACCTCGCCGCCGGCTTTGATCGGCACGCCGCCGCCGAGCGCGATGGTGCCGGCGGTGTCCTTCAACCCGGCGATCGCCGGGTCGCTCAGCACCCGCTGCGCCCACTGCCCCGATGGCTGCTTGAAGGTCAGCGCGGTAAAGGCCTTGCGCCGGCTGGTGACGATCGTGTGCGGGCCCGCCAAATCGTCGCGAAAGGCGATCTTGACCAGCCCGTCGCGATCGACGACGGTCACGCTGACATGGTTGCCGTCGGTCCGGCACTTTGCCAATGCCGCCTGTGCGATCGCCTGCGCCAGATCGAGCGACAGCGCCTTTTCGCTGATCACCCCCCGGCCACAGACATCGCATCCGCCACCGCCGGGATCGGCTGGCAGCGCCGGCCCGGCGAAGACGGCAACCAGGAAAACCGACGGGAGAAACGCGGCCAGACGGGCGAGTGGCATTGGGTAATCCTCGCGAACCGGCGCAGCCAGGGCGGTTCAACCGCCGCCGAAATCGAGAAAACGCCAAGGAAGACTGCCAATGAAGCTCTACACCTATTACCGCTCGCAGGCGAGTTTCCGGGTGCGCATCGCCCTCAACCTCAAGGGGCTGCCGCATGAGGATAGCTTCCTGCACCTCGAGCGCGGCGATCAGTTCGCCGCCGAATACCGCGCGCTCAACCCGCAGATGATGGTGCCTACCCTGATCGACGACGGGGTCGAACTGTTCCAGTCGCTGGCGATCATGGAATACCTCGAGGAACAGCACCCGCAGCCGCCGCTGCTGCCGGCCGAGCCGGCGGCGCGCGCCTGGGTGCGCGGGCTGGCGCTGATCAACGCCGCCGATTCGCATCCGTTGTTCGTGCCGCGGGTGCGCCACTACCTGACCGATGTGCTGAAGCTCAGCGATGCGCAGCGCCTCGACTGGATCCGGCATTGGATCGGGCTGGGGTTGGAGGCGATCGAAGCGCGGCTCGCCCGGCATCCGCAGAGCGGGGATTTCTGCCACGGCGGGCGGCCGACGATCGCCGATATCTGCCTGGTGACCCAGGTGACCCCGGCCAAGACGTTCGACTGTCCGCTCGGCGACTATCCGCGGATCATGCGGATTTACGATCGCTGCATGGCGATGCCCGCTTTCGCCGACGCCCACCCGTCACGGCAGCCCGACGCGGAATGAGCCGCGCGCCCGCTCCGGTTCGGGTAACGAGGGTGGACACGGCGTTAACGATTTGACAAAATCGCCGCGGAGTAGCGTTGGCTGCGGTGCGCTCAAATGAAGCTTTGGGTCCCGACCGCTCTGATCCTCGCCATCGGCGCCGCTTTACCGCTCGGCGCCGCCGATGCCACGTCATGCACCGGCAAGAGCCACCGCAATTGCCTGACGATGCCGGCGGCCATCAATTTCAGCTCGGTTTCCGACATCTCCAAGCAGATCGTCAGCGAGGAGCCGGCCGCGGCGAAACCGACGACCCGCACGCTCGAAGCACCGCCGATAACCACCTATACGGGTCCGACGCTCGGGGTCAACTCGATGGCCCGGGCGCCGACGGTCGGCTACTACTGGTCGCTGGAGCCCGAGGCCGATAATCATTGATGCTGGTCCGGGGGGTTGGCTGCCGGCGCGGTTCGCCGGCCCGCGGCGATGAGCCTGCCGGCGATGGCGGCCGCCTCGCCCCGCCTGGCCGAGCGTCGGGCCGATCTCTGCGTCCTCGTCGGCGGTCTCGTCCTCGGCACCGGCGGCGCGATCGCGCTGCTGGCGGCGACGCTGGCCCGATGCGACATCCGCATCATCATCGCGATCGGCATCTATGTCGCCGGGCTGCTGGCGATGCTCGGCAGCTCGCTCGCCTATCACGCCGCCGCCGGCTCGCCGTACCGGCCGATGCTGCGCCAGCTCGACCACGCGGCGATCTTTGCGATGATCGCCGGCACCGCGACGCCGTTCGCGCTGGCCCGCCGGGACACGTTCTGGGGCACTGCGGTGGCGCTGGCGATCTGGGCCGCCGCGGCGATCGGGATCTTCGCCAAGCTGCGGGCGCCGATCGGCGGCATCGGGCGGTCGGCGGTCGCCTATCTGCTGCTCGGCTGGCTCAGCGCGGTCGCGGTCGGACCGTCGCTCTCGGCCGGGATTGCATTACGGATCGCCGCCGGCGGCGTCCTTTATACGGTCGGGGTCGGGTTTTATCTGTGGCGCCGCCTGCCGTTTCACAGCGCGGTCTGGCACGGCTTGGTCTTGGCCGGCGCCGCCTGCCATTTCCTCGCGATCGCTGACGGCGTCGTCTTTGCATGAGCCGGATGCGAGCACCCGCTCGCTGCCGGGTTGCCGCCAGACCGGGTTTGCCGGCAAGATCTGTCGAGGGCCTGCTTGAGAGGAAGGAATTCGACATGAAAGAGGGCTACCGGTTCGTCGACTGCGACATGCACATCATGGAGCCGACCGACCTGTTCGACCGCTATCTCGACCCGGCGTTCAAGCCGCGGATCACCTCGGCGATGCAGCCGGTCGACGGCGGCAGCACCGGCATGCGCCGGCGGCCCCTGTGGTTCTTCGACGGCACCCCGACCAGCAATGACGGCAACGTCTCGCAATACAACCGCATCCGCGGTCCGCTGGTCGGCGCCCGCGGCAACAAGAACGTGATGTTCGCGGTCGAGCGCGGCTATGACGCCGAGGCGCAGATCATCGGCATGGAGATGGAGGGGATCGACATCGCCGTGCTGTTCCCTACCGCCGGCCTGTCGTTTCTGGCGCGCGACGATATGGACCCGCAATTTTCCAACGCGATCTGCCGCGCCTACAATGACTGGCTGCACGATTTCGTCCAGCACAGCCCCGACCAGCTGAAGATGGTGGCGATGCTGCCGGTCCACGACGTCAACCTGGCCTGCCGCGAACTGCATCGCTGCGTCAAGGAATACGGCGCCGTCGGCGCCTTTGTCCGGCCGAACTATGTCAATGGCCGCTATTGGCACTCGACCTATTGGGACCCGCTCTACGCCATGCTGCAGGATCTGCAGGTGCCGCTGTGCTTTCATGAGGGCACCGGCTCGTACTACTCGACGATCGAGCCGCGCTTTGGCGAGAACCGCTTTATGCGCCATGTCGCCAGCCATTCGACCGAGATGCAATTGGCGTTGATCGCGCTGCTGCTGGGCGGCATCCTCGAAACCTATCCGCGGCTCAAGGTGGCGTTTCTCGAAGCGCAGAGCTGGTGGGTGCCGGGCCTCCTCGGCCGGATCGAATGGGATCTGCGCCAGCACCATCAGGCCGATGCGCCATATCTGAAGCTGAGCCCCCAGGAATACTGGCAGCGCAACTGCTTTTCGGCGATCGAGAGCGGCGAGCGCGAGGTCGGCTCGGTCGTCGAATTGCTGGGCGGCGCCGACAACATCTGCGTGTCGAGCGACTTCCCGCATTTCGACTCGAGCTTTCCCGAGGTCTCGAGCCGGGTCCTGCACAACCCCAGCATCACCCCGGAGATCGGCGGCAAGATCCTGTCGGGCGGCGCCCGCCTCTACGGTTTCGGCGAGGGTGATTTCGCCAGCGCCGCAGCCGCCGCCAAGCGCCGCGACAACATGACCGTCGGCAGGGCCTAGACCACAGCTTGACCACGCGGCCGGGCGCCGTGCGCGCCCCTACGTGGTTCGGCAACGACGAGAGAACGCCCGGACGGCAGGCGGCCCTCGGGCTTGACGATCAGCCGGCCGCGAGCACCAGCGGCATCGCCCGGGCGCGGAGCTCTGCCGGCAGCGGCGACGGCCGGCGCGCGTCGAGATCGAGCTGGACCCCGAACTGGCCGAGCCGGGCGAATTCCCTGCCATTGCCCGGATCGGACAGGCGATGCAGGAAGCGGATCGAGGAGCTGCCGAGATGGGCGATCCCGGTCTCGACCAGATAGGGCTGGCCCAGAAGCGGCGCGTCGAAGATCCGCAGGGCCAGCTCGAAAGTCGAGAAGCCGCGGCGATCCGTCTTCATATAGTCGGCGGTCATGCCGATCGCCGCCGCGGCCTGCAATAGGGCGTCGGTAAACCGATGAACAAAGGCGGCGAGGGAAAAACGCCCGAATTCATCGAGATCGCCTGGCTTGACCCGGCCGCGCGCGCTGGGAATGGCGCCCGCCATGGTCCGCGGTTCGGGGCGCGGTTCGGCCGCGGGACCCTGCCAAAGGGCGAGCCGGCCCCCGATCGCCTGGCGCCGCTCCGGCGTCAACCGGGAAGCGGGCAAATCCCAGCGCTCGTCAACCCAGGTCGCGGTCTCGCCGGTGGACGAATCGACGATGCGATGCCCGAGCCGCAATTCGGGCTCGATCCCGATCGCGGCGCTGTCGACGTGGAAGCTGTCGCCAGCGCGCAGCTCATGGGCAAAGCGCAGGTCGAATCGGCGCGGAAAGCCGCCGGCGCGCAGGCTGTCGGCGACGCCGAGGCGATCGGCGAGGGTCGCCGCCGCCTGATCCACCCGGTCGAGATAATAGGCAATGGTAAAATGTTCGGTGACGTCGCATTCCCACGGGGCCACGGCGCCGCGCCAGGTCTCGGTCCATTCCCCGGTCGGGGTTCCGGCAATTGTGCCTGCGCTGTCGCCGGCGCTCATGTGATCCGCCAATGCCCATCCGGTTGTCGGCAGCTATTCAGCATGTAGTGTTCGGGCGGGACCGCCATCCGTCGGGTCGCCAATGTATATCCCACGGTTTCGCAGGGCAGGCCGTTCACACTATACTTTTTGATCAGGGTTATCTTTCCGTAATTGCCTGATTGCGGATTGCTCCACGAAGCGGTCGCGCCGACGGATTTGCCGTGGACCTGCTGGTCGACGGTGCTGTGGATGATGTCGAGGTCGTGTTTGGTCAGCTCGATGTTCGATTCGAGCCCCGGGCCCAAAAACTGCGCCTCGGCCGGCAGCCAAGCGATCAGCGCGACCACCAAAACGATCGCCCGTAACGGCATCGACATTCTTGTTCTCCACTGCAGCTTGGCCGCTATCCTTGGCGCAGAGGCTGCCGCCGTAGCTTGACCAAGGTCAACAAAAAAGCCCAGACCGAAGCCGCTGGCATCCCCGCAAGGCGGCTGGCATGGTGATCGCTGCGACGCCGCTATTCGCGCGGGTCGCCGACCGGAATTGTGGATAGCTGGACCGATGAAGCAGCGGAAATCGTCTCGACGCGCCAGCCGGCCCGGCCGGCGGATGCATCGCAATGGAGCGGGCCGGGCGGCAACCGCCGCCGCCTTCGGCCTGCTGCTCGGCTGCACCGGCTGCGCCACCGCGCCGGGCGGGCCCGCTGCCGCGGCCGATCCCGAGAATGATCCGGCCGAGCCGGTCAACCGGGCGATCTTCAAGGCCAATCTCGCGGCCGATCACGCGGTCATCCGCCCGGTGGCGCAGGCTTATGTCGACCATGTGCCAAAACTGGTCCGGGAAGGCGTCCACAATGTCGTGCAGAACCTCCAGGAGCCGGCGACCACGGTCAATGATCTGCTGCAGGGGCATGTCGCACAGGCATGGCAATCGGTTCGGCGGCTGGCGGTCAACACCACCATCGGCGCCGGCGGCATCGTCGATGTCGCCAGCAAATGGGGATTGCCGCCGCACAGCGCCGATTTTGGCGAGACGCTCGCGCTCTGGGGCGTTGCCGAGGGGCCGTTTGTTGAATTGCCGTTGCTGGGCCCGTCAAATCCGCGCGACGCGGTGGGCACCGCGGTCGACCTCGCGCTGAACCCGCTGAGCTATATCGGCGGCGCCCCGGCGACCTATGCCAGCGTTGCCGCCGGCAGCGCCGATGTGGTCGATACCCGCGCCAAGCATCTAAAGGACCTCGACGAACTGGAGCGCAACTCGCTCGATTATTATGCCGAACTGCGCAGCGTCTATCGGCAGCATCGGGATGCCCAGATCGCCGCGGCGAAGGCTCCCGAAAAACCCAAACAGGGACGCGTCGACATCACCTTTCCCGACACCAAGCCGCAAGGGCCGACAACCCCACCGTAGTCTTTGGCGGTGCGGGCGGGTTCAGCCGCTCGCAGCGTGCAGAGCCTCGTGGTGGTCATCGCGGCAACAGGCTCGCCCCCATCAGGAACTCGTCGATTGCGCGGGCGCATTGGCGGCCTTCGCGGATCGCCCAGACCACCAGCGACTGGCCGCGGCGCATGTCGCCGGCGGCAAACAGTTTGGCGACCGAGGTGCGGTAATCGACGGTATTGGCGCCGACATTGCCGCGGGGATCGAGCGCCGCGCCCGACTGCTCGACCATGCCGGGCCGGAGCGGGCCGACAAACCCCATCGCCAACAGCACCAGATCGGCCTTCAGGGAAAATGTGCTGCCGGGGATTTCCTGCATGACAAAGCGGCCGTCCGGGTTCTTGCTCCATTCCAGGCGCACGCATTCGAGCGCAGTAACCCGGCCCGCCTCGCCGATCGCCCGCTTGGTCAATACCGACCAGTCGCGCTCGCAGCCCTCTTCCTGCGACGATGAGGTGCGCAGTTTCAATGGCCAGTCGGGCCAGGCCAGCGCCTTGTTCTCCTGATCGGGCGGTCTCGGCAAAATCTCCAGCTGGGTGATCGACACCGCCCCCTGCCGCACCGACGTACCGATGCAGTCCGATCCGGTGTCGCCGCCGCCGATCACGATCACATGCTTGCCCGCCGCGGTGATCGCGCCATTGGGGGCGGCGCGCTCCTCCTCGTCGCCGGCATTGCGCCTGTTCTGCTGCGGCAGGAAGTCCATGGCAAAATGAATGCCGGCGAATTCGCGGCCGGAGACTTCGAGATCGCGCGGCGCCTCGGCCCCGCCGGTCATGGCAACGGCGTCGAATTCCTCGATCAGCGCCGCCATCGGCAGGTCGACCCCGATCTCTACCTCGGTGCGAAAGGCAACTCCCTCGGCCGCCATCTGCTCGACGCGGCGATCGATCAGCGATTTTTCCATCTTAAAATCGGGAATGCCGTAGCGCAGCAGCCCGCCGATCCGGTCGCTCTTTTCAAAGACGGTCACGGCATGCCCGGCGCGCGCCAGCTGTTGGGCGCAGGCGAGGCCCGCCGGCCCCGAGCCGATCACGGCAATCCGCTTGCCGGTCCGCCGGACCGGCATCACCGGCTCGATCCAGCCTTCCGCCCAGCCGCGGTCGACGATCGCGCATTCCACGGTCTTGATCGTGACCGGGTTGTTGTCGATGTTGAGGGTGCACGCCGCTTCGCACGGCGCCGGGCAGATGCGGCCGGTGAATTCCGGAAAATTATTGGTCGAATGCAGCGTCTTCAGCGCCGTCTGCCACTGGTCGCGATAGACCAGATTGTTCCAGTCGGGGATCAGATTGTTGACCGGACAGCCGTCATGGCAGAACGGGATGCCGCAATCCATGCAGCGCGCCGCCTGCTTGCGGGTCTCCGGCTCCGGCAATGGCCTGACAAACTCGTTCCAGTTGCGGCGGCGCAGGTCCGGCTTGTCGTAGGGCCGCTCGCGGCGCTCGATCTCGAGAAAACCGGTAGGCCTAGCCATCGGAGGAGGTTCCGGGCTCGCCCTCACCCACCCGACCCTGCGGGCCGGGTCCCCCCTCTCCCGCATTGCGGGAGAGGGTGCCGAGCACCGCGAGGCGGGTGAGGGATAACCAGCGCGGCATCACTCGGCGGCCTCGGTGCGGGCGGTTTGCCGTTCGGCCTGCATTTCCAGCAAGGCGCGCCGGTAGTCCTTCGGCATCACCTTGACGAAACAGCCAAGCGCGTTGTCCCAGTCTTCGAGCAGCGCGCGGGCGCGGGCGCTGCCGGTAAACAGCTGATGGCGTTCGAGCAGGATGCGCAGCCGCGCCGCGTCGAAACGTAACAGATCGCCCATCCCGGCATCCTCGACATTGGGCGAGCGCTGGTGCGGCCGGTCGGGATCGTCGCCCTCGTCGGGATCGAGGCCGGCGACCGCTTCGAGCCCGACCGTGGCGAGATTGCACAGGCTGGCGAACCGGGCCTTCGGGTCGTAGACATAGGCGATCCCGCCCGACATCCCGGCGGCGAAGTTGCGGCCGGTTGCGCCGAGCACGACGACCACCCCGCCGGTCATGTATTCGCAGCCATGATCGCCGGTGCCCTCGACCACCGCCACCGCGCCCGAATTGCGCACCGCAAAGCGTTCCCCGGCGACCCCTTCGAAATAGGCTTCGCCGGCGATGGCGCCGTACAGCACGGTGTTGCCGATGATGATGTTTTCGGTCGGCTCGCGCGCCGCCTCGGGCGGCTGGCGCACGATCACCCGCCCCCCCGACAAGCCCTTGCCGACATAGTCGTTGGCGTCGCCGTAGAGTTCGAGCGTGATCCCGCGGGCCAGAAACGCGCCAAAGCTCTGCCCGGCGGTGCCGGTAAAGCTCGCCCAGATCGTGTCCTGCGGCAGCCCGGCATGGCCATAGCGCTGCGCCACCTCGCCCGACAGCATCGCGCCGACGGTGCGATGGACGTTGCGGATCGGACGTTCGATGCGCACCGGCTCGCGCGCATCGAGCGCCGATTGCGCCGCCGCGATCAGTTCATTGTCGAGCGCCTTGTCGAGATGGTGGTCCTGCCGTTCGCAATTGTAGACCGCCACCCCGGGCTTGGGCGTCGCGTGGTGGAGCAGGCGCGACAGGTCGATGCCCCTGGCCTTCCAGTGCTCGATCGCCGGGACCATGTCGAGCCGGTCGACCCGGCCGATCATCTCGCTGAATTTGCGGAAGCCGAGCCGCGCCATCAGCTCGCGCACCTCCTCGGCGACAAAGAAGAAATAGTTGATCACGTGCTCGGGCTGGCCGGTAAAGCGGGCGCGCAACACCGGGTCCTGGGTGGCGATGCCGACCGGGCAGGTGTTGAGGTGGCATTTGCGCATCATCACGCAACCGGCGGCGATCAGCGGCGCGGTCGAAAAGCCGAACTCGTCGGCGCCGATCAAGGCCGCGACCACGACATCGCGGCCGGTGCGCAGCCCGCCATCGACCTGCACCGCGATGCGGCCGCGCAACCCGTTCAGCACCAGGGTCTGCTGGGTTTCGGCGAGCCCGATCTCCCAGGGCGATCCGGCATGGGTCAGCGAGGTCAGCGGGCTGGCCCCGGTGCCGCCCTCGAACCCGGAGATCGTCACATGGTCGGCGCGCGCCTTGCTGACGCCGGCGGCGACGGTGCCGACCCCGACCTCGGAAACCAGCTTGACCGAGATCCGCGCCTTGGGATTGGCGTTTTTCAGATCGTGAATAAGCTGGGCCAGGTCCTCGATCGAATAGATGTCGTGATGCGGCGGCGGCGAGATCAGCCCGACCCCCGGGGTCGAATGGCGCACCCGGGCAATCGCCTTGTCGACCTTGTGGCCGGGAAGTTGGCCGCCCTCGCCGGGTTTTGCCCCCTGCGCCATCTTGATCTGCAGATCGTCGGCATTGACCAGGTATTCGGCGCTGACGCCGAACCGGCCCGAAGCCACCTGCTTGATCGCCGAGCGCATCGAATTGCCGTTGTCGAGCGGCCGGAACCTGATCGCTTCCTCGCCGCCTTCGCCGGTATTGGACTTGCCGCCGATCCGGTTCATCGCGATCGCCAGGGTGGTGTGCGCCTCGCGGCTGATCGAGCCGAAGCTCATCGCCCCGGTAGCGAAACGCTTGACGATCTCGGCCGCCGGCTCGACCTCGTCGAGCGGCACCGGCTCGGCCGCGAAAGCGAGCGTCATCAGCCCGCGGATCGTCAACAGCCGCTCGCTCTGGTCGTTGATCGTCGCGGCAAAGGCCCGGTATTCCTCGGGCGAATTGCCGCGCACCGCGTGCTGCAGCCGCGCCACCGATTGCGGCGTCCAGGCATGGTCCTCGCCGCGCAGGCGAAAGGCGTAATCGCCGCCGACATCGAGCATCTCGTGGTAGATCGGGTTGTCGCCATAGGCGTGGCGGTGGCGCTCGACCGCTTCCTGCGCGACCTCGCGCAAGCCCACCCCTTCGATCGTCGTCGCCGTCCCGGTAAAATATTTCTCGACAAAATCGCTGGCGAGCCCGACCGCGTCAAAGATCTGCGCCCCGCAATACGATTGATAGGTCGAGATGCCCATCTTGGACATGACCTTGAGGATGCCTTTGCCGACCGCCTTCAGGTAGTTCTTCTGCACCTCGGCGGCGCCGAGCGGCAGCCCGTTCTCGACCCGGATCTGCTCGATCGTGGCAAAGGCGAGATAGGGGTTGACCGCTTCGGCGCCGTAGCCGGCGAGCGCGCAGAAATGATGCACCTCGCGCGCCTCTCCGGTCTCGACCACGATCCCGGTCAGGGTGCGCTGGCCGCGGCGGATCAGGTGGTGATGCACCGCCGAGGTCGCCAGCAATGCCGGGATCGGCGCCCGCTCGGCCGAAGTCGCGCGGTCGGACAGGATCAGGATGTTGTGCCCGGCCTCGACCGCCTCGGTGGCTTCGCGGCACAGCCGCTCGAGCGCCGGTACGATGCCCTCGGCGCCTTCGCCGGCGGGCCAGGTCGCGTCGAGCGTATCGGTGCGAAAGGCGCCGACCAGGCTTTCGATCGAGCGGATCTTGTCGAGATCGCCGTCGGTCAGGATCGGCTGCGCCACTTCGAGCCGGTGATGCGAACCCGCCTGATGCCCGAGCAGGTTCGGCCGCGGCCCGATCATCGAGACCAGCGACATCACCAATTCCTCGCGGATCGGATCGATCGGCGGGTTGGTGACCTGGGCAAAATTCTGCTTGAAATAATTGTACAAAAGCTTGGGCTTGGTCGACAGCGCGGCGATCGGCGTGTCGGTGCCCATCGAGCCGACCGGGTCGTCGGCGTCGCGCGCCATCGGCTCGAGGAAGAACTGGATGTCTTCCTGGGTATAGCCGAAAGCCTGCTGCTGATTGAGATGGGTCGTCGGGTCGTTGGGCCGGGCCGACGCCGCATCGGCCTTGCCGGCGTGCTCGCCCGACAATTCCGGCAATTCGGCGAGCTTGAACTGGGTCGCCTGCAGCCACGCTTCGTACGGGTGTTCGGCGGCGAGTTTGGCCTTGATCTCGTCGTCGTCGATGATGCGGCCCTGGTCGAGGTCGATCAGCAGCATCCTGCCCGGCTGCAGCCGCCATTTGCGGATGATCTTGTCCTCGGACACCGGCAGGACGCCCGCTTCGGAGGCCATGATCAGCTGGTCGTCGTCGGTGATCACATAGCGCGCCGGCCGCAGCCCGTTGCGGTCCAGGGTGGCGCCGATCTGCCGGCCGTCGGTAAAGGCGATCGCGGCCGGCCCGTCCCACGGCTCCATCAACGCCGCGTGATATTCGTAAAATGCCCGCCGCTGCGGCTCCATCAGCGGATCGCCGGCCCAGGCCTCCGGGATCAGCATCATCATCGCATGGGCCAGCGAATAGCCGCCGCCGATCACCAGGAGTTCGAGCGCATTGTCGATGCAGGCGGTGTCGGACTGGTTTGGGCCAATCAACGGAACCATCTTGGCCAGATCGGCGCCCAGCAATTCCGAGGTCATCGCCTGCCGGCGCGCATGCATCCAGTTGACGTTGCCGCGGACGGTATTGATCTCGCCGTTGTGGCACAAAAACCGGTACGGATGGGCGAGCCGCCACGACGGGAAGGTATTGGTCGAGAAACGCTGATGGACCAGCGCCAGGGCCGAAACGGTCAACGGGTTGCGCAGATCCTGGTAGAAGCTGCCGACCTGCGGCGCCAGCAGCAGGCCTTTATAGACGACCGTGCGGGTCGAGAACGAGGGCATGTAAAAATCGCACAGCGCCGGCATGCCGTGCTGCTCGGCCAGCGCCACCACGCTGTTCAGGGTCTGCTTGCGGATCGTCAGCATCTTGCGTTCGAAAGCATCCTGGTCGGCGATCCCCGGCCCGCGGGCGACGATTGCCTGGCTGACCCACGGCATGGTCTCGATCACCCGGGCGCCGAGCCCGGTGGTGTCGGTCGGCACATCGCGCCAGCCGACCAGTTCCTGGCCCTCGGCCGCGATAAAATGCTCGAAATGCCGGATCGCGATGGCCCGCGCCCGCTCGTCGCCCGGCAGAAAGCACATGGCCACGGCATAATGCCCGGGCAGCGGCAGGGTAAGCCCCCGGCCGCTCGCCCAATCGCGCAGCAATGCATCGGGCATCTGGATCAGGCAGCCGGCGCCGTCGCCCATCAGCGGGTCGGCCCCGACTGCGCCGCGATGATCGAGATTGACCAGGATCTGCAAGCCGCGCGCAATGATATCGTGCGATTTGCGCCCCTTGATGTTGGCGACAAACCCGACGCCGCACGAATCATGCTCGTTGCGCGGATCGTAAAGACCTTGTCTCCCAGGCAAATTCATCGCGGATGCTCTTCACCTGACATTGTTTCACGAATTGCACCGGCGCCTCCGCGAGCGGAAGCGCAAACAAGATAATAGGCATGTCGCGGCGTGCGAATCGAGGGCTTAATCGCGCAGAGCCGCCGATCTGATCGGCAATCTGCCGCGCTTGCCGGGTGCGGTTTCGACGAACCAGCCGGGAACCCGCCGGGGCGTCACCCGGATAGGCCGATCGGACCGCCGGCGGCCAGGCCCGGCATCGAGCCGCCCCGGCGGGTGCGCCACATTTTTGACCCGAGCGCGGATCGCCAACGCTTGGTTATAGGTTAACGCGTCCTTGTTCCACCGGGCGGCTAGCGATCGTCTCGGCGCGTCGGTCATCAGGCCGCGCCCCGGCGATCGGACGCTCAGCCCCGACCCAGCTACGGATTTCGACGCGAACCACGCGTCGCCAGCGGCGCTTGCGCCAGCGAGCCGGAAGGCCGCGACATTTGGGCCGCCATGGCATGCGTCGCCGATCAGAGAACCGTTTCATTCCGGCAATCCAGGAAAGTAACATCATGCGCTACGTCGTCTTGATGCTCGCTATGGTTCTGGCGGTGCTTTGGGGTCCTCGGCCGGGGTGTATCGCCGCAAGGGCGCAGACCAGCGCCGCTTTCGCCCTGGCGCGTCGGCACCCCCCGCCGCCGCCCCCGGCGCCAGCACCGCCCCCCTCGCCGCCCTCATCCCCTCCATCCTCCGGCGATACGATCACGGTGCAGAACGTGAGCGGGGTTGCGGTCAGCAACTATCCGTTTCAGTTCGGCCGGCCGTTTGTCGAGGGCGTGATCGCCGACCAGCCGCAGGTCGTGGTCAACGGCGCGCCGCTGGCCACCCAGGCCGACGTCAAGAACCGCTATCCCGACGGCTCGGTCGAGTATGCGGTGATCGCGGTGGTGATCCCGAGCCTGCCGGCAAGCGGCATCGCCACCCTGAGCTTTCAAAACCAGACCGCCGGCAACAACACCCCGCTGACCCGGGCGCAGATGCTCGACCCGAGCTACAATTTCGACGCGGTGATGAGTTTGACGCCCAGCAGCGGGGTGACCCAGTCGGTGGACGCACGCACCATGTTGAGCAATGGCGACTATAAGCTGTGGACCTCGGGTCCGGTGGCGCAGACCATCCTGCTCGGCGACGACAGCGCCGCCCGCAAATACGACATCGGCTTTGGCGACGGCTATCATCCGTTCCGGCCGCGTTTCGAGGCGACCTTCTGGCCGGCGACGCATCAGGTGTTTGTCCGCGCCATCGGCGAGAACGGGCTCTCGACCGAACTCGAGGACCTCGCCTACAAGCTGACCCTGACCGGCGCCAACAGCATCGTCTACACCGCCGATCTGAGCGGCGACCAGCCGACCCATCCCAAGGAGCATTGGGCGCGCACCCGCTGGACCCGGACCTTCTGGCTGGGCGGCACGCCGCAGCCCGCGATCGACATCGACAACAACCTCGCCTATCTCGAAGCGACCCGGTTCCTGCCCAATTTCGACACCTCGATCCAGGTTCCGGCGGCCACCGTCACCAGTTACGCCGACAACAACTGGCTCAACTATCCCCACGATCTCTACGACGGGCTGTGGGATAACGGCTCGTATTGGCAGAACGACATGGGCACCGGCGGCCAGTGGCCGCATATCGGCCCCTACCCCGATTGGACGGTGCTGTGGCTCTATACCGGCGATTGGCGGCTGCGCCAGATGGCGCTCGGCATGGCCGACCTGGCCGGCGCCTTTCCCGGCGATTTCCGCGAGAGCGACCCGACCCGCCGCCTGTTGCGCTCCGATCCGGCCGGGCTCGACCCGTCGACCGGGCTCGGCCATGTGGTCTCGGTCACCGACCGCCCGACCCTCTACGCCCCCAACCTGACCTATTCCGGCACCACCGCGCATGACAAGGTGACCATCGTCGGGCCGATCAACCTGAACCAGCCCTGGTCGATCGACGGCGCCCACCAGCCGGCCGCGTTCTATCCGCAATACATCCTGACCGGCGACCCCTGGTATCTCGACATGATGTATGCCTGGGCCGGGTTCAGTCCATTCCTGATGAACGGCGCCGACATTAACGAACCCTATGGACGGGGGCCGACCGGCCAGGAGGGCGCCATCGAGGATCAGTTGCGCGGCGCCGGCTGGCTCGCGCGCAACCGTGCCGAGGCGGCCTTCGCCGCCCCCGACGGCGCCCCGGAAAAGACCTACTTCACCTATCTGATGAACGATGCGCTGGCCCGCTGGGAGGGCGGCTTCCAGATTGCCGGCACCGCCTATGACGGCACCGCCGAGAAGGTCTGGGGACAGCAGATGGGGGACGCCTATACCTACAATCCGGGCGATTCCGCCAGCGGCCAGGCCCCGCCCCTGCACAATTGGGAAAGCGACAGCAATGCCTCGGCTCCCGGCGACTGCGAGACCTGCACGAGCAATGCAAATGCCGGCGTCTTTGTCCCGGGAGCGGTCGGCTCGTTTACCTCGCCCTGGATGCAGTGGTACGACTTTTACAGCTTTGGCCGCGTCGCCGAACTGGGCTTTGCCGCAACCCCGCTTAATAAGTGGACCGGCGACTACCTGACCGGGATGATCAACAATTCCGGCATCCCGCAACTGGTGGCGCAATACCAGATCCCGGTCGAAAAGACCGGTGGGGGCTTTTTCCCGACCTGGGCGGCGACAATTGCCGCCTTGCAACCAGCTTTCCTCAACGGCAATCAGAGCGATGGCGGGCTGCCGGCCTATTTCGCCGCCAATCTGTTCAACCAGGGACGCGAGGTGTGGGCCACGCCCGGTCTGGCCATGCTGGTCGACGAGGGCGCCGCCGGTGCGGCCCAGGCCTGGCAGTGGTGGACGACCAATGTCTACGCCATCGTCAATTCGCCGGCGGCGGCGGCGGGTAGTGCCTTCGACCTGGTGCCCACCTGGGCGATCGTGCCGCGCACCGACACCAACACCCTGCCGCCGCAGCCGACCGCAACCCCGCCCAGCTGAGTCCGCGCACCCCGCCCGATGCCGCCACGCCCGTGCCGCGCCGCCTGATCGCCCGATGGCGAGACGCCCGAAACCTCGCTCGGGATTTTCGCGCCGCGCTGTCGCTGCAGCAGCAGCAGAAGCTGGCCGAGGCCGAAGCGCTCTACCGAACCATCCTCGAACGCGACCCGGTCCATGTGCAGGCGCTGTACAATCTCGGGCTCCTGCGCGTCCGGCAAGGCGGGCTCGACGAAGCGATCGGCCTGTTCGCCCGGGCGCTCGATCGTCAGCCGGCCTTTGCCGAGGCGCACAATGCCCTCGGCATCGCGCTGCGCCTGGCGAACCGCCATCAGCAGGCGCTGGAGCATTACCAGAGAGCGCTGGCGCTCAAGCCCGACTACGCCGAGGTCGAGAACAATATCGGCCTGGCGTTACAAGCGCTCGGCAGCAATGCGCAGGCCGTCGACCATTACCACCGGGCGCTGGCGATCAAGCCCGATTATGCCGAGGCGGAGAACAATCTGGGGGCGGCCCTGCGGGCGCTGCACCGCTATGAGGAGGCGGCAGTGCATTACCGCCGGGCGGTGGCGCTCCAACCCGGCTCGGCTGCGGCGCACAATAATCTCGGCGCGGCGCTGCAGCTGCTCGGCCGGCATGACGAGGCGCTGGCGCAGGCCGAGCAGGCGCTGGCGCTGGCCCCCGGCTTTGCCGAGGCGCATCATGGCCGCGGCACCGTGCTGCGCACCCTGGGCCGGCTCGACGAGGCGCGGCAGGCGCTGGAACGGGCGATCGCGCTGGCGCCGCGCCGGGCCGAATTCTACCGCTCGCTCGCCGAGGCCAAGCATTTTACCGAGGGCGACCCGCACCGCGCCATGATCGAGGCGCTGGCGCGCGACATGGCCTCGCTGCCGGCGGAGGATCGCCTCCATCTCGATTTCGCGCTGGGCAAGGTCTATGACGATCTCGGAGAGCACGAGCGCGCCTTCTCCCACCTCGTCGAAGGCAATGCGCTGAAGCGCCGGCAGATCGTCTATGACGAGGGCGCGGTCCTGGCCAGGCTCGATCGGCTGCGCCTATTGTTCAGCGCCGAGATCATGCGCGAGCGCGCCGGTCAGGGCGACCCGTCGCCGCTGCCGGTCTTTATCATCGGCATGCCGCGCTCGGGCACCACCCTCTGCGAGCAGATCCTGGCGAGCCATCCGAAAATCCACGGCGCTGGCGAGCTCGGCGATTTCGAGGCCGCGGTGGCGGCCCTCGGCGGCGCCGGCGGCATCCCTTTCGATATCGGCGGCGAGGAGCTGCGCGCGATCGGGGCCGGCTATCTGGCGCGGGTCGCGGCGCTGGCGCCGCACGCCGCGCGGATCACCGACAAGATGCCGGCCAATTTCCGTTTTGCCGGGCTCATTCATCTGGCATTGCCAAACGCGCGCCTGATCCATCTGCGCCGCGACCCGGTCGACACCTGCCTGTCGTGCTTTTCGATCCTGTTCGGCGGCGACCAGCCCTTTACCTACGAGCTGGGCGAACTTGGACGGTACTACCGCGCCTACCAGAGGCTGATGGCGCATTGGCGGGCGGTATTGCCGCCGGGGGTCATGCTCGAGGTGGATTATGAGGCGCTGGTCGGCGATTTCGCCCGCGAAGCCCGCGCCATCCTCGCCCATTGCGGCATCGAATGGGACGATGCCTGCCTCGACTTCCACAAGACGCAGCGCCCGGTCCACACCGCCAGTGCGGTCCAGGTGCGCCAGCCGATCTACCGAAGCTCGCTCAGGCGCTGGCGGCCATCGCAGGAAGCGTTGCGGCCCTTGCTCGACGCGCTCGCCGAAGGCTGATGCCAGCGCGCAGCGGCTGGATCAGCCGAGCCGGCGCCGCCGCCAAAGGAGGGCGAGCCCGGTCAGCCACGCCCCGAACAGCGCCAGCGAGCTTGGCTCCGGCACAGCCGAGGGCAACTCTTCCGCCAGTGTGACCGTCACCCCATTTGGCGAAAAGCTGGCTGGAACGGTGGTGGCAGCAGGTCCGTGAAGGTGCCTGGAAGCCAATATACGACAGCAGCTGGTCGTTGATGTTGAAATTGTGGGCGCCCGCGGAAACCGCGGTGGTGAAGGTGCCTGTTGTAAAGGTCGTGCCCGGAAGAGCCACCGGCACGATGGATGTCAAACCGAGCGAGGTGCCATCAACGAACGCCTGATAAATGTCGCCGGAGGCGAACTCTACAGTCTTGGTTTGACGGTCATCACCAGGGTGCCGGCGAAGGGGGCGGTAAAGGCGACCGGACCACACACCGTCTGGGCAGTATTGTTGAAGATGCCGCCGACATCGCCATCACGGGCTGGAGGAGCAGAGGGCCAGACGCTCCCGCTCGGCGCAGGACAAGCCGTCGAGGCCTTTTCGTTGAAGGTGCCGATTGGCGTGGGCGCCGCACTCGCACCGCCGGAGATGACGCTCATCAGCGCCGCGCCCGGCAGGAGATACCTGTTCATCCGCGCCTCGGTAAGGTTAAAAGCGAACTCATACCGTTAACACGACCCCGCCGATATCGTCAAGCCGCGGATCCGCCCGCAGCGCCAGCCGCGAAAGGTTTGTGTCAGCAGGCGAGGACCGCTCCCGCAGCCGGCAGGCAGCCTGGGCGAAGCAATGACGATTTCTCGGCGGGGGCGATCATCGGGCATTACTCTGGCGAAAGCGGGCCTGCGCGACCGGTAAGCCGATCGCCCCGGCCGGTTTCACCGACGAGGGACCAACGATGAGCAACCCCGCCTTCAAATTCGACCATGTCCACATCATCAGCCAGGATCCGGAAGCCTCGGCCAGGTGGTACGTCGAAATCTTCGGCGCCACGATCACCGCCAATACGGTAGCGCGCGGCGCCCCGCAGATCTTCGTCGATCTCGGCGGTATGACGATCCTGATTCGCGGCCAGCGGCCGGGCGAGGCTCCGGCAGCCGCCAGGCCGATCCGGCAGTTCGCCGACTTTTCCAGCCATGACGCGCGCGGGATCGACCATTTCGGCTTCCTGTACCAGGGCGACCTCACAGCCTTCTGCGACGAATTGCGGGCAAAGGGTGTCGCCCTCCCGGTCGAATTGAAGAAGGGGGTTGGCGGCAGCTTGCTGTGCTATGTCGCCGCACCCGACGGTGTCAGCATCGAGTTGATGCAGTGCTGATGATTGATATTTGCGCCCGCTGCCCTTCAGTAGTCGCGCACTGCAATCTACCGCCTGGGCCGAGCACCGTGTCTCGTCCTGCTGTCAATCTAGCCCGGCAAGCCCGTTGCGACGCCGGGAACGCCGAGCTGGCCTAACCAGCCCGCGACCGATTGCCGATTGCGGTCAATTGAAGAACCGCGCCGGCCGGAAATCGGCCAGTTCGGCCCGTTGCCGTCCACCGACGATCTCGTCGGCCACCGCCGCGCCGAGGAATGGCGACAGCGTCACCCCGCTATGGGTGATGGCGATGTAATAGCCGGAAATCCGCGGCATCGGTCCGATGGCAGAGAGATGGTCGCCGGGGATCGGCCGGATGGCGATGCGCACCGCCTCCGCTTCGACCGCGCCGATCGAGGGCAGCAGCTGCCGGGCGCGCCGCACCAGGTCGCGCGCCTCCGGCATCGACGGGCTCAGCTTGGCGTCGATGCGCAATGTCGCGTCGGTCGGGTTCCAATGCAGCATCAGCCGGCCGGCTCCATCGGGGCGCGCGCTGATCACCGGGCAGTGGACCACCCGGCTCAAGCCGGCGGCGACCGGCGGCGTGAACACCAGGAACCCGACACTCGGCGCCAGCGGCAGATGCAGGCCGGCATCCCGCGCTCGCCTCGTTGGTCCAGCGGCCGGCGCAGTTGACGACGGTGTCGGCCTCGTATTGGGTGCCGTCGGCGAGGCGGACCCCGGTCACCCGATCGCCGGCCATGATCAGGTCGACGACCCGGGCGTCGCAGATGATCTTCGCGCCGTGACGGCGGCGCGCGGCGGACAGCATGGCATGCGCGTAGACCACCGGGTCGAGCCAACCCTCTTCCGGGAAAAACGCCACCGGCGCGTCGCCGATCGCGGCCGGATCGATGTCGGGCTCCAATTCCTGCGCCTGGGACACGGTGATCCACTCCGCGGCATAGCCCCAGGACCGCAGCCGTTCGAGGTTTTCACGCTGGGCCGCGCGATCGGCTTCGGCCTCCCATTCGAGACTGCCGCCGCCATGCCACCACGGCGTCGCGCCAAACTCGTCGGCCAGTGCGGCATGCGCCTTCATGCCGGCGACATTCAGATCGTGATAGGGCTTCGGCGGCTTTTTGTGCGCATTGGTCCAGGCGAAACTGATGCCGGAAGTGCCGCCGCCGATGCGCGCCGCTTCCAGCACCGTGACAGCGGCGCCGGCCTGCGCCAGCCGATATGCGACCGAGGCGCCCATCACCCCGGCGCCGATCACGATCGTCTTAATCATTTGCCTCTCCTGCCTTCGACGATGGATCATGCGCGGCCCGGCCGGCCGTCGCCAGACGACGCCAGGACCGGAACAGCAGCGCGGATCACCGATCGCGACGATGACGCCCGGATACACCACCGCCACGGCATCGGCAACCAAGGGGACCGGCGCGAGATGATGCGATAGGCGGGGGCCAAGGCGATCGGCCGGGGCGGCTCGGCCCGCCCGCTTCGTCAGCTACAATCTTTTGACCCTAGGAGGATACCGCCCAATGCTGATCGTCGACGCGCAGATTCATCTTTGGCAGAAGGGCACGCCTTCCGCCCACCATCGTCAGGAGCCCTATTCGGCGGTGCAGGCCATCGCCGGCATGGATGCCGCCGGCGTCGATCGCGCGCTGATCCACCCGGTGCTGTGGGATCCGGACTCGAACGAGCTGGCGGTCGAAGCCGTGCGCTCCTACCCCGACCGCTTCGCCATCATGGGCTGGTTCTATCTCGACGACCCAAATGGCCGCGACCTCGTCGCGCACTGGAAGGAGCGACCGGGCATGCTCGGCCTGCGCTTCTATACCAACGAGCGACACCCGCAAGCCTGGTTCACCGACGGCACGCTCGACTGGCTCTGGCCAGCCGCCGAGCGCGCCGGGGTTCCGATCTCACTCGGCGCGGCGATGTTTCTGCCAACCGTCGGCCAGGATCGCCGAGCGCCACCCCGGCCTCAAATTGATCGTCGATCACATGGGCGTACCCCGGGCGAGCAGCGGCGAGTCCGCCTATCGGTTCCAACCGGAATTGCTGGCGCTCGCCAGATATCCGAACATTGCGGTCAAGGCGACCGGTCAGGCGGGCTACGCCGAAGACGCCTATCCGTTCCGCAGTCTCCACCCGCACCTGCATCGCTGCTTCGATGCGTTCGGTCCCCGAACGGATGTTCTGGGGCACCGACATCACCCGCATGCAATGCTCCTGGCGGCAATGCGTAACCCTGTTCACCGAAGAACTGCCGTGGTTGACGGGAAGCGATCTCGAGCTGGTCATGGGCCAAGCCGTCTGCAATTGGCTGGGTTGGCCGCTCCCCGACCGGGCCTGACGGCGGCGGGAACTCTCGGGTCGTCAGGCGCAACAGCCGGGAAATCCGGCCTTTGGCAAATGGCTGGCGCCCTTGAGAATGTCCCTGCACCTGGTTGGTATGATTGGTGGCCAGCATCCCAAGCGGGGGTGGATTATGCGCCGGACGTATTTTCTTGGGCTGTCGATTGTGCTGGGTTTGTCGTCGCAGGCTGTGGCGCAAACTACCTTCCAGCCCAACACCGATCGTCGGGCCTGGAACGACTACGAGCAGTCGACGATGGGGCGGCCAGCCCCCCAGCTCTGTTTGGACCAATGTCTCAATAGCGCGCCTTGCCGCTCATGGACCTTCGTCAAAAATCCCGACGGCGGCGCGACATGCTTTCTGGGCAATCAGAAGCAGCAGCCAGTGCGCGACGCCTGCTGTACGTCGGGCACGCGCTGAACCTGCCGGCGGAGGCCGGCTTACCAGAGATCCTCGGGCCGGTAGGTTTTCTCGAAGGCCGACAGTTCGGCGATGATGGTCTGGTTCGGGTGGTCGAGCAGCGCCGAGGCGTTTTTCGGAAGATAAGGGAACGGCTCGAAACTTTCGGCTTTCGGCCATTTGTATCGCTGCACAACGGAAGAATGGATCAACTCGCAGGTTTCCTTGCCCGCCGGTGGCTTCGCCATCAGCGCACGCACGTGTTTTGGCAGCAAGCGCCACATCCCGGTGGTTGAGTTGACGAGCCCGCCCATGCGGCGATTGACCTTTTTCCTCAGATAGTCCTCGTCGAAGGCGAGCGGGCGGCCGCCATCCTCCACCGCCGCGGCGGCCGCCTTGGAAACCATCCACAGAAACGAAATGTCCGACAGGCCACCATCGGCGTAGCCGCCGCCGATATTGGAATGACAGCCGGCGAACCAGACTTGTTCGAGAACCTGCTTGTGGGCCTGCTCTTCAGAAAGGGCGCCGCGCCCTGCCTTGCGCGTCCACAGGGTCGGAGGGAACGCCCCGCGCCGCTCGTCGATCGCCAGCGCCTGGTAGGCGTAGTTGACCGCCTCGCTCAATTCCGTGTCGTGAAAATTGTACCGGGAGGCGGCAATCCGGCTCAGCGGCCCGTATGGGACGCCGAGCGAGCCGACCGTGTCCCAGACGCCGATGAAATGAAGCGCGGTGCGCCGCGAATTGTCGACGGCTTGAAGAAGTTCGGCGTTCTGTCCATTGGCTTCCCCTTCCGGAAAAAGCTTACGCAGCGCGTCCTTGGCGGCGGCCAAATCCTGGCCGCGGACCAGCACTTCGCGGTACTGGCGCGACATGTAGATCTGGTAGAGCTGGGGAAAATACTCCATGTCGGCCTTCTGCATCAGGCCAACAAGGCCGATCAGGCCGGCAAGGCTGCGGACCGTATAAGCGCCGCGGGAAAACCCGAACAGGAAGATCTGATCACCGTAGTTGAAATTGTCGACAAGAAACGCGTATTGGCTTTGCACGTTGCCGGACAGGCCGACGCCAAACGCGCCGCCGAGAAATTGATCGAGGCGGTTCCCGGTTCCCACCCCGGGATGGTAGTAGATCAGCTGAGAGACGCCATCATCGTCGAAGGGCCGCAGGGATCGCGCCATCTTGGCCACGTTTGTCGCGGCGCCCGGCGCGTCCCGGCGGTTCCATGTCCCATCGCAGCAAACGATCAGCTTGCGGGGTTGCGGCTCCTGGGCATTCACAATCCGGCCATCCCTCCGACCTTCAGTCCCAACATTGTCACCCCCGGCGCCCTTCCGCTAGGCGGACTTGGCCGTGCTCGGCGGACAACCTGCCGGGCATGGCGCAGCGCCGGAACGCGGCGGGTTTGATTTGGTCATGCAAATGGACGAGCGCATTGACACGGCCGCTACGAGGCCCCTAGCGTGGTTAATCAGTCAGACCTATGGTTCGGTGGAGGTTGGCATGCCGTTTGTGGGTGCAGCGCTTCCCTTGACCATGGACGGTTTAGCCGCCGCGGCGACACATCTCGGCGTGGACCCGGGCGCTCTGTGGTCCGTCGTGGTCGTCGAGACATCGGGTTGCGGTTTCCTACCCGACCGGCGGCCCAGCATCCTGTTCGAGCGGCACATTTTCAGCAGGCGGACCCGGAGACGTTTCGACGCCTCCAACCCCGAGATCAGCGGACCCGCCGGGGGCTACGGGCGGCCGGGGGCGTATCAATACGAGCGGCTGGACCGGGCGATCGGGTGCGATCGGCTTGCGGCGCTCGAGAGTGCGTCCTGGGGCCTCGGCCAGATCATGGGATTCAACGCCACCGTGGCGGGTTTTCGCGATGCCGAGGACATGGTGGCTCAGATGCTGGGCGGCGAGAACGCGCAGATCTTGGGCATGGCCCGCTTCGTGCGGGCCGGCGGCATGCACACCGCGCTGCAGCGCCGCGACTGGAGCGAATTCGCCCGCCGCTACAATGGGTCAGATTTTGCCAGGAACCGCTATCACGAGAAGTTAGCCACAGCCCATGCCAGCCTTTCCGCCGGAGGATTGCCGGATTTGGACGTGCGCGCGGTGCAATTGTACCTGACCTATCACGGCTTCGATCCCGGCAAGATCGATGGCGTCGCCGGCGCGCGCACGCGAGCCGCGATTACCGCATTCGCGACACAGCACAACCTTCCGGCGGCGCCGGCAAATCACCAGGACCTGCAGGCGGCGCTGCGCGACAGGCTGCCGCCCTCGCCGGGGGAGCAGGAGGCGGTTTCTTCCGCCGCTCCGGCACGCTCTCCGTCAGCGCCGGATCTTCGAATTGTCCAATCGCTGCTCGCCTATCTCGGATACGATCCAGGCCCGATCGATGGCAAACCGGGGCCACGCACCCGGAGCGCGGTTACGGCGTTTCAGCGGTCACACGGCGCCGAGGCGACCGGCAAGGCGGATGGCCCGCTGTTCGTTGCCCTCAAGGCGGCGACGCGGCAGGCCTTCGCTGATGACCAGATGGCGGATGTCCGCCTGGTGCAGCGGATACTCGGCGCAAAGGGATTTGACGCGGGTAGGGCGGACGGCCTTATCGGGCCGAAGACAAGGGCGGCGGTAATGGCATTCCAGCAGGCGCAGGGCGCACGACCCACCGGTGCAGTCGATACGACCCTCCTTGATGCCCTCTTTACCGGGGACTGACCCGACCGCTAGCGCGGGATCGCTTCGGCGCCGGCCTGTCTGAGATAGCGCACGAGGCATGTCTTCATCGGCGCCGGCGCGCAATGTGGCCACCCTGGCCTCGCCGCTCGAGGAGGCCGCCGGCGGGAGCGTTGCGTGGCAGAGGTTTGCCCCCGCTCTGCGCCGGCTCGATGCGCTACTCGCCCAAGCGGTCGAGATGGCGCGGCTGCGCTTTGGCGAGGATGCGGCCTCCGACCCTTATCGCGGGCTGCACGTCACCCATGACCAGGTCGAGCGGGCTCTCGCGGTCGCGCCCGGCACCCCGCTGCTGTTCCGCGCGGGCGCGCCCGATGCGATGACGCAATCCGCCGAGGCGCCGCCGCTGGCGCTGCTGCGCGATGCGCTCGGGCTCGACGCCTTCGATCTCGACGCGCTTGTCATCGCCCTGGCGCCGGAGCTCGACCTGCGATACGAGCGGCTCTACGGCTATCTACAGGACGATGTGACGCGGCGGCGGCCGAGCGTCGATCTGGTCCTCAACCTGCTGTGCGGCAGCGCCGCCGAACGGCTCGAGCGCCGCGCGCAATTCCTGCCGCAGGCGCCGCTTCTGCGGCACGGCACGATCGAACTCACCGCCGACCCCGCGCAACCCGCGCCGCCGCTCCTCGCCCACTGCCTTCGGCTCGACGGCCAGCTTTTGCGGCGCCTGCTCGGGCAGGGCGGGCTCGACGCGGCGCTGGCGCAGTTTTGCGAACTGGTCCTGCCATGCGCCGGGCAGACGGCGCCCGCCGATCGCGCCACGACGAGCGCGCTCGCCGCGCTCGCGGCCCAGGCGCGGGTTTCGCGGCGCCCCCTCCTGCTGCATTTCCACGGGCCCGCCGGCACCGGCCGCCGCCGCGCCGCCGAGGCGCTGGCGCAGGCCCTGGCGGCGCCGCTCATCGTTGTCGATCTCGACCAGGTGGTGGCGCGCGGGGAGCCGTGGGGCCGCACTGTCGCCATTCTCTTTCGCGAGGCGCGGCTCGACGGTGGCCTCCTCTATTTCGACGGCATCGAGGCGCTCGACGGCGAGGAGCGGCGTCGCCAGCGGCGGGCATTGCTGTGCGCGGCGGCCGAAGGCGGGGTGGTCACCATCTTCGCCGGCGCGCGGCCCCCAAGGCGCGACACGGCCGGCGCCATCGCGGTCTCGTTCGCGATCGCCCGGTTCGAGGGACGGCGGGCGCAGTGGCATGCGGCGCTGGCGGCGGCCGGCATCGCCGCCGGTCCCGCCGAAATCGAGGCTCTGGCCGGCCGGTTTCGCCTGACCGCGGATCAGATCGCCGACGCCGTCGCCGCAGCCCGCGCGCGGGCGCAGTGGTGCGGCGCCCTGGCAGCCGCCACCGAAACCGTGCCCGATATCGGCGACCTGTCCGCCGCGGCACGGGCCCAATCCAGCCACGATCTGCTCGGCCTCGCCCGCCCGATCGAGCCAAGGCATTCCTGGGCCGACATCGTGCTGCCAGCCGACCAGCTGGCCCAGCTGCACGAACTCTGCAACCGCGCGACCTTGCGCCACCGGGTCTACGAGGGCTGGGGGTTCGAGAAAAAGCTCTCCACCGGACGGGGGCTCAGCGCGCTGTTCTCCGGCCCGTCGGGGACGGGCAAGACCATGGCCGCCGAAATCATCGCCGGCGAACTCGGGCTCGACCTCTACAAGATCGATCTGTCGCAAATCGTCAGCAAATATATCGGCGAGACCGAGAAGAACCTCGACCGGATCTTTCACGCCGCCGAGAACGCCAATGCCATCCTGTTCTTCGATGAGGCCGACGCCCTGTTCGGCAAGCGCTCGGAGGTCAAGGACGCGCACGACCGCTACGCCAATATCGAGGTCGGCTACCTGCTGCAGAAGATGGACGAATACGAGGGCATCGCCGTCCTCGCGACCAATCTGCGCCAGAACATGGACGACGCCTTCATCCGCCGGCTGCATGTCGTGATCGAATTTCCCTACCCCGGCGAGGACGACCGGCGTCGCATCTGGGCGGCGATTTTCCCGCGTGAGGCGCCGCTCGCGCCGACGGTCGATTTCGACTGGCTGGCCCGGGAGGTTCGTCTGTCCGGCGGGAAGATCCGCAACATCGCCGTCGCAGCCGCGTTTCAGGCGGCCAGCGGCAGCGGCGTGATCGGAATGCCGGAACTGCTCGAAGCCGCCCGGCGCGAATACGAGAAGAGCGGCCAGACCTGGCGGCCGATCGACGGTGGGGGCTCGTGATGGCGTCAACCTTTGCCGGTGAGGCCGCTGCGCACGGAGCATCTCGGTATCCAAATCGCTGCGGGATCTGACGGAGGCGGCAGTGGCACAGCGCGATTTCATCAACAGACCCGGCAGCAGCCGCCCGCTGCCGCGGAGCACGCATGGCCAACCTGCTGTTCCGGCTCCTGCTTCGGCTATGAGCCAGGCAGCGCGGCCCGTCGCCTCCATCCCGGCAGTGCTAATGTCGCTCAACCGCCGGCAACCGCTGCACGCGGCCGGTCTGCTGCGCCAACTCCAACGCACCCATGGCAACCATTATGTTCAGCGCGCCGTCGAGCATTCGCGGCAGCACGAGGCGCGGCGAGAGCAGGCTGCTCGACCGCCAGCGGCGCAAGCCAAGCTCACCGTCTCGCCCGCCAACGATCGGTACGAGGCCGAAGCGGATCGGGTCGCAACCCAGGTGCAAAAAATCTTGGAGACCTCTGCCGCACCAGCCGACACCCACGACGCGACAGCGCTGTCCCAGGCAGCGGTGCATCCGATCGCCGTCCCTCAGGACCCGCTCTCGGCCCGCATCCAGCGGCAACCGCGAGATGATCTGACGGGCATAAGCACCGGACCCGGGTTAGAGGCAGGTCTTCGGCAGGCTGGCGGCGGCGGCCAAGCGCTGCCGTCGCCGGTGCGCCGGCCAATGGAACAGGCATTCGGCACTGACTTTGATGGCGTGCGCCTCCACGCCGATGCCACGGCGGATCGCTTGAGCCGCGCGCTAGGAGCACAGGCGTTCGCCGCGGGGCAGGACATTTTCTTCAGCCATGGCAAGTACGACCCCGGCAGCGCCGCCGGACAGGAGCTGCTGGCCCACGAGTTGACCCATGTCGTCCAGCAGCGAGGCCAGACATCGCCGCGCAGGATTCAACGAAAAATCGGACTCGAACTGGAATTTCCGATCAACGTCGATCCGCTCGGTGATCTTTCTCTCGAACAGCAAGAGCTATTGACGGTGCCGCGCGACGGCAACATGGACCGCGAAGACTTACACGATCTCGCCTATCTGCCTAAGGATAAAACAATATTTGAAATGAAAACGGCCCCTAATGCGTGGAGAAAACCAAAATCTTTTGGCTTTGCCATCGTTACTGATCATAATCATGCCCGTCTGGATCCGCTGTGGCAATCGACCCCTGCCCAAGTACTTTCGAATACCGTACTTGAATTCATATTTAAGCCACCGGTAGAAAATTCACAACATATAGATACGACGCTCGACCTTATTTACGACAAGGTCAATGATATTAATACGCTTACGAACGGCCTGACCGAACGTAAACAACTTGTCGACAATTTTTATGTTGGTCCGATCAATACCGATGGTGTGAAGCCCGAAGCGCTCAGCACGAAGGCCTATTCGCTGCAGATAAATTTTGGCATTGAACCTCAAAAGATTCCTGATCTTTTTCTCTCCTACGCAGAGACGTCGTCAGATTTAAAAGGAGAGAATGCCGCGGAGATGAAAGCCCAATACGGACAGTTTCTGCGAGATGCGGTCCACATAGCGGTCGTGATCGAGACGTCATTTCGCAGAAGCAAGAAATTAGATCATCCGCTGCTCGGTTTACGAGGATTATTTGCAATCATGGCGCTCTACTCTCTGGCTGGCGCCGGAGGCAATCTTAAGGGCGGGACGATCAAAAATTTCACGCCGCTGTTTCTGAAGACTCCATTGTCGTCTCTGGCCGAACGGGGGCTCACTCCCGAGGAATATCAGTTGTATCTAAATAACAAAACAAAAATTCTACAAAATATCCTGCGAGCGACTCGTGGCGACGAGGCCACGCTGGACCAGCTGTTGGTCAACGATCAAAGCGGTGAGAAGACGGGCGTCACGGTCAAAGATCTGATTTCGGAAGAGTACAAGGCGCCCTTTGTCGCCGCTGGCAAGGCAATTTTTCCCGATCCCGTTGGGAGATTTGTGAATGGCACACCACGTCGCGGCGCCATTTTTGAGACGCGGGTCTCCGGCGGATCTTTCGACCGAGAGAGTGCCAAACGGCGAGCCAAAGAGATGTTTTTTCGTGTCGCGATCTTGCATTTGATCGAAGACGAGGACCTGCTGTCCGAGGCTGGGCAATCGGAGCGGGTTCAGGAAGAACTACAATATATCGAAAAATTCACTGATAAAATTTAGAGGCGTGACCGGCTCAGGCCGGGGCATGCCAGTCGATCCGCACGAAATAGCCCGCTTCGTCGAAATGCATCGCGAGCTCGCCGTGGAAAGCCCGCTTCAGCGCCTCCCCGATGCGTCGAGGCAGGTGAATGTCGGTCGTCGAGATCACCAGCCCTTCATCGGTTGCCTCGATGCTGATGATACGGTTGAGCGGATGCTCGCCCTTCTCCGCTGCCTCCTCGTTCCGCGCCAGCCCGATGATCTGATCCTTGTGCCGGCCGACGATCTCTCCATGAAGGGTCACTGTGCCGGCAGGGAAGCGGTCATTGATGCGACGGCAGGCGGGGCAAAAATCTTCGTGCGCGCCCTCAGGCTTCTGCCCCCACTGCCATCTGCCCTGGTGGTAGACGGCCCCGCATTGCCGACAGGCGGTCGGCTCCGGCAGTTTCCGTTGCGCCTGGTAAGGGTCGAGAATGTCATCGCGTTGGGCGCGGCCGGCGGTGCGTCGCCCGGATCGTCCCACCTTGGTCGACTGCCTCATCGCCATCATCTTCCTCCTGATCCAACAGTGCCAGACATCACTCACGCCAAGCCCAGACCTACCCGCATTTGGCGAGCAGCGATCTGACTGAGTATAACCCTCGCCTCAGCGGTCAAATCCGCTCCCAGAGGCCCGTCTCTTCGTCAAGACGGTCGAGCTCGAGGCCGCTGAAATCGAACCGTGAAACAATGCCGACGACCTTGCCGCCGTCGACAATCGGGAGGTGGCGATAGCGGCCGTCCTCCATCAGCCGCAGCGCCTCGATCGCCGTCTTTCCCGGCGGCATCGTCGTCGGATCGCGGGTCATCACCGCGGACAACTCTGTTCGGGCTGCACTCCTTCCTTCCGCCAGCACCCGGTGGACGGCATCACGCCCGGTGAAAATCCCGACGAGACGGCGGTCATCGCCGGTCACCAGCACGGCGCCGACCCGCCGGTCGCGCATGCGGCGGCAGGCCTCCTTCACCGTTGCGTCCGGCGGCAAGGTCAGCGGTTCCTGGTGCCGCACGATATCCGACATCTTTCTCATGGTCGTCCTCACTGGCTGACGGGTCGACCCGGCGATGCGTTGTTGCGCCAGGGTCGATCGCTTCGACCTCGATAAACGCGGCATGAAACTTCCAGTCGGAAATGCCCTCCAGCCGGGCAAAGCGCTTCTTCGCCGCTTCGATCGCCCGTTCCGGGCTGCGCGCCAATCGAATCAGGATCGAGCGCTGGCAGCACCGGAAAAGCCGTTCGTTGCGCGCGATTTGATTAAGGAAGCAGACATGATAGCTCGTCATCCGGCTTTCCTCCGAACTGTATTGCGAGCATCGCCAAAAGGGCCGTCGAGGCGGCACGATCTGGATCGATTTCGCCGGATCGATGTCGCCGGCAGGCGCGACGACCGTTGCTTGGGCTCCGCCTGCGGTTTTTGAGGCCCGCTGCCGCTGCAAAACGGTCATCGCCAACCCCGGATCAGGCCTCGCTCAGCGAAGCGGGGTTGGGCCCGACCGTCAGCCGGTTGTCGACCGCGATAACGCCCGGCGTCGACCATGCCGCCCGCTCCGCCAGATCACGCTCGTACCAGGCCCGAACCCGGCCATTGAGAACCACCTTGCCGCCGGTGGTCCGGACGCTGATCCCCAGCGCCTCGAGTTCGGCGCTGCGCTCCAGGGCCCGTTGGATCTTCTCCCTGACCTCGACGGCCTCCGCCGCCGCCGCGATCCGGATCTGATTGACGATGCCGACCACGCCGCTGAGCTTGTGCACGGCCTGCTCGGCGTCGGTTTTTTGAAAGCGCCACTCGACCTCACCGGTCAGGGTTACCACGCCGCGCTCGACCTTGACCGCGATCCGATCGGCCGGAAACCCGACCTGCCATTTCAGGATGTTGACCGCGCGCGCCGCGATTTCGTCATCCGCGTGCTTGGGGTCCGAAGGCAAGCGCACCTCGATCTCCTCGGCGATCGCCTTGACCCCCCTGACCCGCCGCGCGACCTTCTCCGCCGCCAGCTTCTCGGCATAGCTCGTGACAAAGCCGCTGAGGGTCACGATCCCCTTGTTGGCGACGACGCCGATATGTGCGGCATTCACGCTCGGCTCGAATTCGAGTTCGTCGAGCACATCGCCCTGAAGCGCCAAATCGCTGATCATGCCGGACCTCCGTTTACAAAAGAGACCGGCAGTCTGTGCCCGCCGCCCGTGCCGGCATTGATCCAGATCAGCCAGGATTACTCGGGACGCCGCTTGATCCACATCAATGCCATTCGCCGTTCAGGCGGTGGCGGCGCGTTCCGCGCTTTGCGAAGCTTCGGCGCCGGTCACCAGGTCCAGCAACTCGGTCGTGATCTCGTCTTGCCGGGCCAAGCGGGCGTCCTGGCGAAGTTCTTCGAGTTTCTTTGATACATTATCGTAAGCGGACCCCATCGCCGCAAAGCGGGCCGCGTTCTCGCTGGCCAGCGATTCAACGACGGCTTCCGTCAGCCGGGCAAAGACATAGTCGGCGACGAGTTTCTCGATCAGCAGATCGGGCGCGAGATTGTGCAGTGGCGGCGGCCCCGGCCGGCGCAATGCAAACCAGGCCGGATCGATCGGCAACAATTGCCGCTGCTCGATCGTCGCGGCGCCACCCTGGGGATGACACAGAAACATCACGTCGACGCACGAGATGCGGCGGCGCGCGATCGAACGATACAGCTCCGCCGTCAATGGTCGGACGGTCTCGGCTGCACCTTGCGGGCGCGTCGCCATCGGGCGCGCCCAGGCCGTCATCCAGCCGCGTTCCCGCGCCAGGATGGCGCCGCGGCTGCCAATGACAAACACCGCGTCGCCGCGATCGAACCTGTTTTCTGCCGCATCGAGTAGACGCGCATTGAACCCGCCGACAAAGCCGTGTTCGGCCGTACACAATATCAATGCGCGACGGCTCGGTACGGCGCTTCTGCCCAAGCCTGGCTCCGGCAGCAGGAGAAGCGCGCTGCCGATCGCCTGCGCCATCGCCTCGGCATAGCGGCGAATGCTGGGGAGGGCCCGGTGCGCCTCCTGCATCCTCATGCTGGCGAGCGAACGCATCGCGCCGACGATATCGAGCAACTCGCCCATGCTGGCGATGTGGGTCTCGACCTCGGCGAGACGCATCACCGCCGGCCTCCCGCAGGCGATGGCGACCCCGCGACCGAGCGCGCCAACTCACCGAGCGCCGCCGAGAGGCGCTGCTGCAGATCCTCGGAAAGCGTCTGCGTCCGGTCGTCGAGCGCCAGGGCTTCCGGGCATCGCTCAGCGAGCCAGGCGCGGAGACCAGCACGGAAGGCATCCACCCGGTCGAGCGGCAGCTCGTCGAGCGCGCCTTGGGACACCGCCAAGAGCAGCGCCACTTGCTCGCCCAGTCCGAATGGCGCGAATTGCGGCTGGCGCAGCGCCGCGCGAATGCGCCGCCCATGCTCAATGAGTTTGCGTGTGCGCTCGTCGACCATCGTGTCGAAGCGGGTGAACACTTCGAGTTCCAGGAACTGCGCGTAGTCGAGGCGAAGGCTTTCCGACGGCGCCTTCAGCACAGGAGCCTGGGTCTTCGCCCCGACGCGCGAGACGCTTTTGCCGACGTCAATCGCCGGCTTCTGATCCTCGTAGAATAGTCGCGGGTCGAGGTAGATCTGGCCGTCGGTGATCGAGATCAGGTTGGTCGGTATGTAGGCGCTGATGTTGCCGGCCTGGGTCTCGGCGATCGGCAATGCCGTCAGCGAGCCGCCGCCGCGCTCGGGAGCCAGCTTTGCCGCCCGCTCCAAGAGACGCGAATGAATGTAGAAGATGTCGCCGGGATAGGCCTCCCGTCCGGGCGGCCGGCGCAGCAGCAGCGAGATCTGGCGATAGGCGGCGGCGTGCTTGGTCAGGTCGTCGATTACCAACAGGACATCACGCCCGCGCGCGGTGAAATACTCGGCCATCGTGCAGGCGCTGTAAGGTGTCAGCCACTGCAGCCCCGGCGCCGCATCGGCCTCGCCGATGACGAAGAAACAGCGCTCCGGCGCTCCGTAACGCCGCACGGCGGCGATGACCTGGGCGACCGAGGAGGCTTTTTGTCCGATCGCGGCATAGACGCAAATCACGTCGCTCGAACGCTGGTTGATGATGGCGTCGACGGCAATCGCGGTCTTGCCGGTGCCGCGGTCGCCGATGATCAGTTCCCGCTGGCCGCGACCGAGTGGGATCATCGCGTCGACAGCGATGAGCCCGGTCGCCAGCGGCCGCGTCACCAAAGCCCGGTCGACGATCGCCGGCGCCGGCTGTTCGACTGCGGCGAACGCCGCTGCCGCTATCGGCGCGCCGCCGTCGAGGGGTATGCCGAGCGCATCCACGACGCGGCCGAGCAGGGCCTCGCCAACCGGCACGCGCGCGACTTCGCCGGTGCCATGCACCGTGCTCCCGGCGGCAATGCCAACGGTGTCGCCGAGCAGCACGCAGCCGATCGTGTGCTCGCCAAGATCGACCGCCAGACCGCGCACGCCGCCGTCAAAGAGGAGCAATTCGTCGAGCCGGGTGTCGGGCAGTCCGATGACCGTCGCCACCCCATCGGCAATTTGGGCGACATGCCCGACCTGGTCGAGGCGAGGTTCCAGCGCGAAGCTCTCGAGGCGCTGCCGGCTTTGGCCGAGCCAGGTTTGCAGATCTTCAGCGAGCGTCGGCATCGTCGCCAATCTCCGCACGCATCGCCGCGAGCGCGCTCTGCCACGAGAAGCGAAGTATCGCATCCGGGAATTGCAGCTCGGCGCCGGCACCGAGGCGGTGATCGATCCCGAACGAGACAGTGATTTGGTCGCCCAGAATTCGTCGGAGCCGGTCACGCCAGACCTCGGCAGTTTCGGGAGGCAGCGGGGCTGCGGTCACGACTTTGAGCTCGGCGCCATCGGTCAGCTGCCGTGCGAGGGCGTCTCTTTCGGTCTGCGGCAGTGCCGCCAGATGCTTCTCGACGCGCCCGAGCCAGGCCTCGCCGCACCGCTTCATCGGCAATTCGGCCAATAGCTTTCCGGCGATGTCCGCTCCGAGATCGAGCGCGGCCCGTCTTGCCTCGGCCAGCGCCTGGCGACGCTCGGCGGCAAGGGTCTTGCGCGCATCGTCGAGAAGGGCCGCTGCTTCGCGTTCCGCCTGAGCGCGCCGCGCTGCTGCCGTTTCTTCTGCCTGAGCGGCCGCCTGGGCCAGAGCCGTCGCTCGCTCGGCGGCAATCCCTGCCCGTTCGGCCGCGATGGCGGCAAGCTGGTCTTTCGCCTCAGCCTCGGCGCCGCGCGCGTCGGCGTACTGCTTGTCGATCTCGGCGCGGCGTGCATCGATCAGCCGCAATACCGGGCGGTAAAGGAACCGATGCAGCAGCCAGACCAGGATCGCGAAGTTGACTGTCTGCAGCGCGAAAGTGGACCAGTCGAAATGCACTTTCACTTGGCATAAGGATTGGCAAAGAGCAGCAGCAGGGCAATGACGAGGCAGTAGATCGCCATCGTCTCGATCATCGCCAGGCCGACGAACAGCGTGCGCGAGATCGTCCCGGCCGCCTCCGGCTGTCGGGCGATCGCGTCCATCGCCGCGGCGACCGAACGGCCCTCGGCCAGCGCCGGGCCGATCGACCCGACCGAAATGGCGAGTGCCGCGGCGAGGATGCTGATCAGCTTGAGATCCATGATTTCTCCTCAACCCGGCGCGATGGTGTCGACCGCGGCGCCGATGAAGACGGTGGCGAGAACGGTGAAGATGTAGGCCTGCACCAGCCCCACCAGAATTTCGAGGGCCATCAGCGGGATTGGCACGAACAATCCGGCCAGCCCGACGATCAGCGCGATGACGAACTCCCCGCTCATCACATTGCCGAAGAGGCGGACCATCAGCGAGAAGGTGCGGGTCACTTCGGAGACGATGTTGAGCGGCAGCATGATCAGCTTCGGCCTGGCGAAACTCGCGAGGTAGCCGAGCGGTCCGCGGGCGCGAACGCCGAAGTAATGCACCGCGACAAAGACGATCAGCGCCAAGGCGGCCGGGGTCTCGATTTTGCCGGTGGGGGCCTCGACCCCCGGCAATACCCCTGAGAGATTGGCGGCGACGAGAAAGATGAAGAGCGTGCCGAGCAACGGCAGAAACGGCCGCGGGTCCCTGCGGATCACCTCTTCGATCTGCGCCAGGATGCCGGTGACGACCAGCTCCAACCCCGTCTGGCGCCGTTCGGGACGCAGATCGAGGCGCCCCGTCGCCAGCCGCGAGGCCAAGGCTAATGCCGCCATGATTCCCCAGGTCGTCACCACCGGCCGGGTAATGGCGAGCGGGCCGAGATGGAAAAGCACGACGCTGGCGAGCGGCGACGCGGCCATCAGGCGGGCCTCCGCGCCGCGCGCAACGCCAGCCTGCGGGCCAGCAGAAAGCCAAGAAAGGCCGACAACAGCGGAAGCGCGCCAAGCCGCGCGGCAAGACCGAAGAACACGATTGCCCCGGCCAGGCGGCTGAGCGTGAGCGCCGACGGCGCCAGATAGCGCCCGGCGCGGTAAAGCTCCACCGTGCGCCGCAGTGCAGCAAACTGCACGCAGCCGAGAAGCAGCCCGGCGGCGGCCGCGCCCGAGCCGATCGCGACGGCGGCGGCGAGCGAGAGGCCGGTCATTCCCGATGCATCCGCTTCCACCCCAAGCTACAGCCGAGGGCGAGGCCGACGACGAGCAGCCCCAATGTCCAGAAAATCCCCGACCCGAATGCGCCATCGAGCCAGCGGCCGGCGAAGATGCCGATCACCGTCGGCGTGACAATGGTCCAGCCGAGCGCCCCGATCATCGCCAGGTTTTGCCCGATAGACCGCTCGCCTTCATGCCGCCAGCGCTCGCGCCGTTCGCGCCGCAGCCTGACCGCCTCGTCGAGCTGCTCGGGGTGGTCCGGCCGCTCCTCGGCAGGCGACATCACGAGCCCAGCCCGTCATTGCGTCCTGCCACGGACGGGGCAGGCATTGCCGGCCGGCTTTCGCCGCGAAGCAGGCGGACGATCTGGCCAATCGCCGCGAGGTACAGGCGTTGGGCATCGGTGCGGGCGGCCTGCTCCTCGGCGAGCTGGCGCCGAAATCTGGCAAGCACCTCGGATTCGAGATGGTGCAGATCGTCGCTGGGGACGGCCTCAGGTGTCGCGATTGCAACAGCGTTGCCATCGCGCACTGTGAGCATCCCGCCCCGGATCGCGAGATGGTGCTCGGCGCCCTGATCGTCGCGCCAGCTCGCCACCGACACGGCGAGCGCCGTCAGAAAATCGGCGTGGCCGGACAAAATGCCGAATGCGCCGGTTTCGTCCTCTGCCCTGAGATGGACGACATCGGCGGCGTCGACGACGATATCGAGCGGGGTGGTGACGGTCAGTCTCACGGCGCGCCCGTCCCTGCCGCCGCCTCGCGTTGCCGCGCCTCAGCCAAATCGCCGACCATGTAGAGCGAACCCTCTGCCCAGTCGTCGGCCTCGCCGTCGAGTATCGCCTGGCAGCCGCAGAGGGTAGCGTCGAGTTCGACGGTCCGGCCGGGCTTGCCGGTGAAGGCGACGGTCACCATGAAGGGCTGCGTCAGAAAGCGCATCAACAGCCGGGCGCGCTTGACCGCGGTGCGATCGGCAGCACTCAGCTCTTCGATGCCGAGCAGCGCGATGATCTCCTGCAGCTCGCGGTAATGGGCGATCGCCTTGCGCACATCCTGGGCGGTTCGATAATGCGCTTGGCCGACCAATCTCGGGTCGAGCAGGCTCGAGGTCGAGGCGAGCGGATCGATCGCGGGGTACATGCCTTCGCTGGCCATGCGGCGCGACAGCACGATCGAGGAATCGAGATGGCTGAAGATCTCGGCGACGGCCGGGTCGGTGAAATCGTCGGCCGGAACATAGACCGCCTGGATCGAGGTGATGGCGGCCCCGGCGACCGAAGCGATGCGCTCTTCGAACTCGGCGATCTCGCTGGCGAGCGTCGGCTGATAGCCGACGCGCGACGGCAGCCGGCCGAGCAACCCCGAAATCTCGCCGCCCGCCTGGACCAGGCGGTAGACGTTGTCGATCAGCAACAGCACGTTCTCATGGGCCGCGTCGCGGAAATGCTCGGCGATAGCCAGCGCCGTCAGACCCGCCCGCCAGCGCGCGCCAGGCGGCTCGTTCATCTGGCCGAACACCAGCGCGGTGCGCCCGAGCACGCCGGATTGGCCGAGCTCGAGCAACAGCTCGTGCCCTTCCCGCGAGCGCTCGCCAATGCCGGCAAACACCGAGATGCCGAAATGGCGTTCCACCGTGGTCCGGATAAGCTCCATGATCAGCACGGTCTTGCCGACCCCGGCGCCGCCGAACATCGCCGCCTTGCCGCCCGCGGTCAGTGGCGCCAGAAGGTCGATGACCTTGATTCCGGTGTGAAAGATTTCGCGCGCGCCGCTCTGCCGCTCCAGTGCCGGCGCCGGCGCATGGATCGGTCGACGCTCGATATCCGGGGGAAAGGCCGGGCCGCGGTCGGCGGGTCGGCCGAGCACGTCGAGCAGCCGGCCGAGCACGGCGTCGCCGACCGGCGCCCGGATCGGCGCGCCAACGGCGTGTACCGGCGTGCTGCGCCGCAGCCCGGCGGTGTTGCCCAGAGCGACCACCCGCACCATTGCCGGGCCGAGATGCTGCTGCACTTCCGCGACCAGCGGCGGGCCGAGGTCCCATTCGATCGCGACGGCGTCATTGATCGCCGGCAACGCCCCGCCGGCGAACGCGATGTCGACGACCGAGCCGTGCACCGCGGCGACGCGGCCTAGCCTCCGATCCGTGTCGAATTGCTGCGCTGAACCAGACATAAAACGATAATCGCAGATTTCTCGCCCGGCGGCATTGATCTGGCTCAAATGGCGGCTGCTGGTCGAGGACGGGCGCAAGGCTTGTCCTCGGGCCGCGCGGAGCGCGGACCCGTGGGCCGGACACACCTATTCACAACCCGATCTGATCATCGCCGCAAACGCGCTCTATCACGGCCTGACGGTCGTCTCGCGCGACACGGGCGACTTCGCCAAGGCCCGTATCCCGGTTCTCAATCCGTGGCGCGATACCAACGCCCCATAACCGGTCTTCCGGAAAAACCTAAGCCGGTTACCCTACTCCTCGTCATCGGCTGGTGGCTTGACGATGTGACTGATTAGATCGGCGAGAATGCAGAACACCCGATCATCGCATGGCTCATAGATGATCTGCTTGCCGTTGCGCGTGGTGCGCAGAAAGCGGCCCGCGCGCAGCAGGCGTAAATGATGGCTGGCAAGTCCACGCGGGAGGGCCGCTCGCATTGCGATTTCTCCGACGGAAGCCGGTTGCGAGAGACAGGCGAGCAAAACCCGTAGGCGGGTCGGCTCAGCGAGCAGACGTAACAGCTCGGCCAGTTCGGCCACCTGCTCGTCGGTAACGGGGCCCAAAACGGATGGGATCGCCTTTGTAATAACCCGCCAATTCATATGCGCACACCTCGCGGCAAGAAAGACCAGCCGCCGCACCGAAAATAGCATTCCCCGTTTGATTTGGATCAACCGCTGTTGGCACGCATATGCTAACGTACATACGTATGTTAGCTGCGAAGGAACTGCCAATGAGCAAAATCACCGTCGGCGCAGCAGTTTTCGCTGCAATTGTCAGCGGAATAGCTGCCGCTGCTTCGGTCGTGGCGCAGCAGCAAACAGCACCTGTGCCATGGAGCGGCTGCTGCGGCGTCAGTCCGTGGTCGCCGATGGGGCCGGGGATGATGGGGCGCGGGATGATGGGACGCGGGATGATGGGACAGGGAGGACAGGGAATGATGGGACAGGGGGGACAGAGAATGATGGGGTCTGGAAACGGCAGCATGCCGCGAATGCGCTTCTCCATGATGTCGGGGATTCCAGCACCTTACAATTCGATGAGCAACCCGCTGCCGAGAACCCGCGAGACGGTCGAACGAGGTGCTGCGGTATACGAGAAAAACTGCGCCTCCTGCCACGGAACGACCGGCTTAGGCGACGGGCCAGTGGGCCGAACTCTCTCGCCGCCGCCTGCCAATCTCGCATTTCTTTCGCAAATGCCAATGGTTCAGTGGGATCCGTTCATGTACTGGACCGTCGCTGAGGGCGGCGCGCAGTTTGGGAGTGCGATGCCCGCATTCAAAGATACTCTGTCCAAAGACGAGATTTGGGCAGTCGTCGCCTACATACAGGCCCGGTTGCCGCAGACAACTTCCAAGAAATAACAAAAATAAAGGGCCGAAATTGACAGATAAGGTCGCGATTGAGAGCCGTGCCGCACTCGTTCGAGAGGCTTTCCGCCTCGAATATTTCACCATCGGGTGGATGGTCATCGAAGCGGCCGTGGCGATTGGCTCCGGGATCGCCGCGCGTTCGGTTACGCTGCTCGCCTTCGGCATTGATAGCGTTATCGAGCTAATCTCGGCAGGCGTGCTGATCTGGCGGCTTGCCGTCGAGCAGCGGGACGGACAGTCGTTTGCGGAGGCGGCAGAACACATGGCAAGCCGCATCGGCGGTGCTCTGCTGTTTGCGCTCGCGGCCTATGTTGTCTCGGCGGCAGGATGGAGTCTTTGGACACGCCGAGGGCAAGATTTCTCATGGCCGGGCCTATTCGTGAGCCTCGCGGCCATTCCGATCATGTGGCTTCTCTCGCGCCGAAAATTGCGCGTCGCCGAGACCCTTGGCAGTCGCGCGCTGCGCGCCGACGCGATTGAGAGCATCACCTGCGGTTGGCTGTCGTTGGTCGTCGTGATCGGCCTTTTGGCGCAACTGTTGTTCGGCGCATGGTGGATCGATGCCGTAAGCTCGCTTGCAATCGTGTGGCTCTTGGTCAAGGAGGGCTGGGAGTCCTGGCGAGACGATGACGATTGCTGAATGTAGTAGCTCGGCCTCTCGCCGGCGCGCTGTCAAAGCCGCATAAGCGCCATTGTGACAGATTTTCTAAAGTCAAAACCAAATCCTCCGGTTCGCGGATATCGAATTTGGTGGCTTGGGCGATATAGACGTGGTTGCGAGATGTCGATGATCGACGGGGCCGCGGGCGGTAGACCGGTTGAGGATCCTTCGCTTTCGCGGGAATGGCGAGGGGGCGTCAGTATACGCCGCCGAGTTTGCGGTGGTCCCAGCTGGAGGTTTTGTGCGGGGTTATTTTGAGGACGACGCGCTTGGCGGCGCTATCGAGCGAGCCGCGGCGGCCGCTTTCGGGGCTGGGCTGCGGCGGTGGTTCATGACCGCGCGCACCGTGTCGACGTCTTCGATGATCTCGCAGACGCCGCGGACCATGACGCCGCGCAGCTCGGCATAGCTGGCGCCGGTCTCGACCATCAGCCCGACCTTCGGGTTGCGGCGGATGTTCAGCACCTTTTGCGCCTTGGCGTAGGAGGTCATCAAGAAGGCGCCGTCTTCGACATAAAACCCCATCGCCACGACATGGGGAAAGCCGTCCGGGTCGATCGTGGCCAGAGCGCATTTCGGATTGTCGCGCAGAAACGCCGCCTGCTCCTCGGCGGTCAGGCGAATTTGCCGGCGCCGGCTGACCGGCGGCTGCGCGGTGCCGCCGCTCATCTGCCGACCATCGCCGTTCCCGGTTCGATTCTGGTCGGAACCCGGTTTTCCTGACGCGGCAGCATCGCGGTTTCTCCTCATGGCGGGCGCCGAGTTGCCGATCGGCGAGCGGCCGGATCAAATCGGGACACGCGGCAAACCGCCCATCGACCGTTATCGGGCGGCATCGTATAAGCCGGCATCGTATAAGCCGGGCCGACGCGGCGATAGAACGTAATCGCGGCACACCGTTTTCGGCAGCGCGATTCCAGCTTGTTGCCGTTGCTCATCGCCACTCCCGAGGGAGATCGAACCTTGCTGCTTGCGGCCACGCGATTGTTCCGGCGCATCACCGATCGGGCGATTGGCCGCACTCGCCGGCGCGATGATTGACCCGCTCGCCCATCTGCGGCGGCCGCCGGACGCCGAGGCGTTGATCGCCCGGGCGCAGCGTCGCACCGGATTGACCGATTTTGGCGACATTCCGTTCGAGAGGCCGTTGCAGATATTGCTCGATGCCTGTCGCGAGGAAGCCGATCTGAGCCTGTTCGGCGGCGCGGCGATCCGCTGGGATACCGTGCGCTTTCTGTCAAACCTGCTGCGGCTGCGCCAAGAGGAACAGCGCGCACCGGCGATTCTCGACCAGCCGGTCGAACGGCCGTTATTCATTGCCGGCCTGCCGCGCTCGGGCACCACCTTTCTGCACGGCCTGCTGGTGGAAGATCGGGAAAGCCTGGTGCCTCGGGTATGGCAGCTGATCCATCCCTATCCGGGGAGCCGGTCCGGCGCCGGCCGCGATCGCCGGCGGCAGCAGGTGGCGCGGCAGCTGCGCCTGTTCCAGATGCTGGCGCCGCAATTCCGCCATCTGCACCCGATCACCGCAGATTCGCCGCAGGAATGCTCGGAGATTACCGCCCATCTGTTCGCCAGCCTGCGCTTCGACACGACCTATCGCATCCCCAGCTACCGGCGTTGGCTCGATGATGCCGGACATCTCGACGCCTATCGCTTTCACAAGCGGTTCCTGCAGCATTTGCGGCATCAAGCCGGCGGCAAGGGGCGCTGGGTGCTGAAATGCCCCGACCATATCTTTGCCCTCGGCGCGATCCGCGCGGTCTATCCCGATGCCGATCTGGTGTTCGTGCATCGCGACCCGGTAGCGGTGCTGGCCTCGGTCGCGCGGTTGACCGAGGTGCTGAGGCGGCCGTTCACCCGCCGGCTCGACCGCACCGATATCGGCCGGGAGGATAGCGCGCGCTGGCTGGCGGCAGCCGGGCTGATGGTCGCAGCCGCCGACCAGGAGGGCTTCGCCAAACCGGTATTCCATGTCCATTACCGGGAATTGGTGGCCGATCCGATCGGCACCGTGGCGGCGCTCTACCGGCATTTCGGCCGCGTTCTCGATCCCGAGGCGGCGGCCAGGGTCGGCCGCCGGGTGGCGGCGAACCCGAATGGCGGCTATCGCGGCCGCCGCGCCCGGCTCGAGGATTACGGGCTCGACCCGGCCCGCGAGCACGAGCGCTTTGCCCGCTATATGACCCGCTTCGGGGTTCGCCCGGAACAGGGCGAAAGGTCGTCTCGCCAAGCCCGGTCCCGGCCCGCGCTCGCCGCCTCCGGATCGACGGTGCCGCCGGAATAGCCGCGCGAACCGGCTCGCGGCCGCGGCGCCGTCAAGGCGGCTGGCAGACCGCGCCGGCGGCCGGGCTATTCGGTCTTGGCAGCGCCGACAGCAGCGCCGGGATGAAGACGAGGCTCGCGGTCAGGGTGCAGCCGAGACTGATCAGCAGCAGCGTGCCCATGCTCGCCGTCCCTGGATGTTGCGACAGCGCCAGCGCGCCGAACGCGGTGCCGGTGGTCAGCGCCGAGAACAGGATCGCGCGGGCGGTGGCCGAGCCCAGCATCGCGGCGCGGCCGGCGCGCCAGTTCATCACGAAGTAGATGTTGAACGACACGCCGACCCCCAGCAGCAGCGGCAGCGCGATGATGTTGGCGTAATTGAGCGGCAGCGACAGCGCGACCATGACGATCACGGTCATCAGCGAGGACAGCAGCAGCGGCGCCAGCACCAGCGACACGTCGAGCGCACGGCGCAGCGTGACGAACAAGATCAGGGTGATCGCCACCAGAGCGCCGATCGCGGCGGAGCGGAAGGAGCCGATGATGGTGGCGCTGGTGGCCTCGATGGTCACCGCCGGGCCGCCGGCATCCGGGGCGACCGCGGTGACTTCGGCGACGAATTTCTTCAGGCCGCTGCTGTTGTTCGCCGCCGCTTTCGGCAAGACCTGGACGCGCGCGCGCCCGTCGGGCAGGACCCAGTCGCGGGCCAGATCCGGCGGAATGCTTTGCAGGGTCACCGGCTCAGCCGAGAGCGCGGCGCGCAGCTGATCGAGCTGTGCCGGCAAAAACCGGGTCAGCGCCCGACTGGCGGCGAGGACGACCGGATCGGGGGCCACCGACAGCCGGCGCAAATCGCCGGCAATCGGGACCAGCAGCGGATCGGGCGACGGTTGGCCCAGCGCCGGCATGATCGCCTCGAACGCGTCCTTGGCCGCGATCCGGATCTGCTGCGGGCTCGGCGGCGCTTCCGTCTGGGGCGGCGCCAGGGTCGGCCCGAGCAGCAAGGCCGCATCCTGGATCTGCGCGAGTTTTGCCTTCTGGTTCTTCGGCACGAAGCTGTCGATCGACAACACGCCCGAGACCAGCGGCAGCGGCCGCAGCCGGTCCGACAATGCCGCGGCGGCCGCCGCATTCGCGGTCAGGATGTTGATCGTAAACGGGTTGGTCACCGGCGAATCCATCAGGTCGTAAAGGGTCCGCATCGCCTCGGTGTTCGGGTTCTTGGTGTGCAGCGGATCGGCGTCGAATTGCAGCTTTGGCAGCAGGGCGATGCCGAGCGCGGCCAGAGCGGCGAACAGGGCCAGCAGAGGCCGCCGCCGGCGGCGAACCATCGCGTCGAGCGGCGCCCCCCAGCGAAAGCCGATCTCGGCGCGTTCGCCGCGCGGGCGCAACAGGCTGATTGCCGCCGGCAGAAAGGTCAGGGTGCACAAGAACGCGATCAACATCCCCACTCCGGCGATCAGCCCGAGCTCGGCGACGCCGCGAAATTCGGTCGGGACGAAGGCGAGAAACCCCGCCGAGGTGGCCGCCGCCGCGACCAGGATCTGGCCGCCGACCCGCTGGCCGGTCTCGGCCATGGCGGCGCCATGATCGGCATATTCCCGGCGCGTCTCGCGATAGCGCACGCAGAACTGGATCGCGAAATCGACCGCGATGCCGACAAACAGGATGCCAAAGCCGACCGAAACCAGGTTCAGGGTGCCCACTGCCGCGGCGGCGAACCACAGGGTCAGCATCAGCCCGAGCCCGAGCGTCAACAGGATCGGAGCGATCAAGCGCCAGGACCGGACCGCCAGGAACAACCACAGCGAGATCAGCAGGATGCTGCCGATCAGGCCTTCGACCGCACCCTGGGCGACGCTGGCGAATTCCTCGTCCGAGAGCGCCACATTGCCGGTGATGCGCACCCGGGCGTCGCCCGATTTGACAAATTCGAGGGCGCTGGCAGCCGCGCGTATCGCCGCGGTGGCGGCGCCGCCGGGCTCCAGCACGCCGTTATCGAGGCGGGGCTGGGCCAGAACGAATTTGTACCGGCCGCCGAGATCGGCAATCTTGCCGCCGAGCAGCCGGGTCCACGACAGGGGCTGCGGATGACCGGCGATCGCGTCGGCCATCGCCTGGTGAAACCCGGCCAGGGCGGCTCGATACGGCGACAAATCGACCCGACCGTGCTGCATTCCCTTGCCCAACAGGGCGAGCGCGGCGAACAGCCCGCGCGCGCTCGGGTCCCGGGCCAGCTGCCCCAGAAAAGGCTGTGCGTCGATGGTTCGCTCGAGCAGCGCCTCGAGCTGCTTGGTGTCGAGAAACAGCAACCCCTCCCGGGTCAGGAAGGGTGAGGAATCAGGACGGGTGACCGAACGGAAATGCACATGGTCGGCCGCCAGAGCCTTGGCCAGGCCGGCGGCGGTCGCCTCGGCCTCCTCCGGCTCGCGGGCGTCGATGACCGCCACCAGCAGATCGGAAAACTGCGGGAACTCGGCGTCGAACGCCAGGGCCCGCTGGCGCCATGGCAGGCTTTTGGCGAACATCTCGTCGGTATCGGTGCTGATGCCGAGATGATCGGCGGCGTAAAGGCCGGCAAAGGCGGCGACACCGAGCCCGACCAAGACGACGAGCAACCCATGGCGCCGGCAGCAATCGACCAAGCCGGCGAGCAAGTGCTGAAATGCCATCAGAGACCGGGCTCGTATCCTGTTTCGGCGGTCGCCTGGGTGGTCCTCGCCGCTCCGCGGCCGGATCCAAGCGGTTTCCGGGGTCGTCAGGGGGTACCCGCGGCGCGGCGGTGATAAACGTTCGGCATCGGCGGCGCCACCGCAAAACACCTCTGGCCGGCTCGGCAGCGCCGGGTTGCGGATGGGAAAAGTCGCAATCGGCCGGTTCAGCAGCGGCTGACCGATCGCGCCGCCGCCTATTACCCTTTAGGGGGGTATCTGATCGGCTCTATCAAAAAAATGACATGGCTCACCGCGTAATTGGAATAAACGCCTGCCACTCGGAGTCCTAATATCGGTGGCTATGCCCGAATGCGGCGTCATCTGCTGACGCCCGCCGCGCGGCGGGCTTGCCGCCGAGCCCTGTCCATGGTCAGCGAGAAGAGTAACAATGACGCCGCGATCCTCTGCACCGCCGGATTCGGTTTTGCCGCCACCGGACACGATACGATGGTCTCCCAGCCGCAAGGCGGCGGTCGTCGCCGCCACCCGCAACGGGCTGATCAGCCGCGAAGAGGCGTGCGCCCGCTACCTGCTCTCTCCCGAAGAGCTCACCGCCTGGGAGAAGGCGCTTGACCGGAATGGCGTTCCCGGTCTGAGGACGACGCGCCAGCAGAGCTATCGCTATGCACAACTCCATCCGAGCCAGCACATGCGCTATAGATAGAGCGGCGTAGCGGATAGGTGGCGGGCGCGATCGCGGTGCGGCCGAGCGCGGGTGCGATCGCGGATGAATTTGTTCTCGTTTCCCGATGATGCGCGCTGGAACGAGGCGGCCGGCGCGGTCGAGTTCGGCGTCGAAATCGGCGAGTATCGCGGCGTCGTCCGCGTCCGGCGGCAGGTGTTTCAGGGCTTGCTCCAGCAGCCGCCGACGCCGGAGCGGTGCATCGAGGCGTTTCATCTCTGCCGCAATGAATTCGAGCGGGCCGCCGAGGCCAAGCTGCGCGCCCGCGCGCTCGGCATCGACGGCAACATCGAACTGACGCTTGCGCGATTTCCGGCGCGAGGACGGGCCGGCCCGGCTCGGCTAGGCTGCCCCTGCAAGCCGCAGCACAGCGGCTCAGGCGGCGATGCCGGCCATCCGGCAGATCACCGCCCATTCATGGTCGGTGACCGGGCAGACCGATAGCCGCGATTGTCGCAAAAGCGACATTCCGGCGAGTTCCGGAGTGGCCTTCATCGCGGCGAGGGTGACCGGCTGGGGCACCGGCGCGATCGGGGCGATGTCGATCATGCCGAGCTTTGCCGATTTGTCGGCGGGGTCGGGATAGAAGCCCTGCACCACCTCGGCGACGCCGACGATGTCCTTGCCCTCGTTCGAATGATAAAAGAACGCGCGCTCACCGGGCTTCATCGCCCGCAGATTGTTCAACGCCTGCGCGTTGCGCACCCCGTCCCAATGGGTGCGGCCGTCGGCGACGAGCTGCGCCCAGGAATAGGCTGACGGTTCCGATTTCAACAGCCAGTGAGCCATCGCGCTTTTCCTTCCGACCCGATCAGTGCGCCAGCGGATAGTCGGCCTGGTCCTCGTAGACCGAGCCGGCCTTGGTTTGGTAGCTCGCGATCAGGCTGAACGCCTCGACCGGGAGCGGTTCGGCGCGGAACCCGGCATGGGTCGCGAGAAACTCGGCGAGCATGTCGAGGGACGGGTTGTGCAGCCGCGCCAGGGTGACGTGCGGGGTGAATTTGCGCGCCTCCGGCGGCAGGCCGGCACGGATCAGCGCGTGCTCGATCTTGTCGCGCAGGGCCACCAGTTCGGCGCTGCGCTCGACCCCGACCCAGAGATTGCGCGGCTTGTCGCCGCCGCCGAAAACCCCGGTCCCGACGAGCTGCAAGGCGAACCGGCGCGCGCGCAGCCGCGCTAGCGCCTCGTCGATATCGGCCGCCTGGTCTTCGGCGAGTTCGCCGATAAAGCGCAGGGTCAGATGCAGATTGCCGGGATCGACCCATTTCGCCCCGGGCACGCCCGCGCATAACAGCGACAAACGCAGCTTCAGCTCCGGCGGAAAGCCGATGCCGACGAACAGGCGCAGCATCGAATCACGTGAACAGGGTCAGCACGCCGGTATGGCCGTAGAGCCGGTCGCGCGAGATTTCGCCATTGGCAAAAAAGCCGACCAGCGGGAAATCGCCCAGTCCCTCGCGAATCAGCTGGGCCTCGACCCCCGGCTCGCCGAACAGGTTGGCCCCGCGCGCGACGCAGCTGATATAAATCCCCGCCTTGGGCGGGCCGGCGAGCCGGCCGGCGAGCTGGCGCACCATGCGGACCATATCGCGGCGCGCACTCTGCGGGTCGCGGCGGCAGAACAGGATCGGATCGCCGGCGGCGATTTCGGCGCCGAGCACGACCCAGCCGCGTCCGGGATCGATCGCCATGATGTTGCGCACCAGATAGTCGCCGGTATCCGAACCGGGGACCGGCAGCCCGGCAAAGATCACCCCGCCGAGGCGCCGCAGATCCTGGGCCAGTTCAGGTCCGATATCCTCGAGGAACACGCTCAATGCCGGGCGGCCGTCGATAACCATCACGACATTGTCGCGCGCCTCGTCGATCCGGTGCGCCGGCCCGATCGGCATGCAGCCCTGGGTCAGCGCGGTCGCGACCGCGACCTCCGGCGCCAGCATCAGCCCGGCGATACCGTTCGCGCCGAGGCGCTCCCCGCCGGCAACGCCCGCTACCAGCGGGCTTTCGCAGCGATGCGAAACCAGCCCGCCGACCAGGAAGGCGCCGCTCGCCGCCGCGACATCGACCATCGCCTTGGTCAGATCGGGGCAGCGCGGATCGGCGTGAATGAGCGCCAGCGCCGGCGCCGATTTCTCGAGCCAGGGAGCATGATGGCGCGGCAGGTCCGAACCCGGGTCCGGGGTGGCGGTGAAGATGCGAAAGCCGTCCGCCGGCAAGGTTGCGGTCATCACCACGGCCGCGGGTTCTTCGAAAACCTCGCTCGCTGCCGAACACACGCCGAGCCCGACGCCGCCGACCCAGCAATCGACCCCGGTATGCTTTGCCAGATCGCTTAGCAACTCGGGCAACACCGCCGCGGCCGGCTCGGTCACATAGACGATCCCGAGGGTTGGCTCCTCCACCGGCGCCAGACCGGCGATGCAGCGCGCCGCGAGGCTCGCCGGGTCCCCGGTTGCCGCCGCCGCGGCGAACAGCGCGCTCATCCTGCACCCCCGGTGCGCTGGGCTATCAGCCCGGCGACGACCGGCCCGATATGGCCGACGAGCACGTCCACGCCACGCGGATTGGGATGCAGTCCATCCGGCTGATTGAGGTCGGGCTTCATCGCAACTCCCTCGAGAAAGAACGGATAAAGCGTAACGTGGCGGGCCTGTGCCAGATCGGGAAAGATCCGGTCGAAGGCCCGGTCATAGGTTTTGCCCCAGTTCGGCGGCGCCAGCATGCCGAGAAGCAGCACTTTGGCACCAATCGCCTCGATCTTTTGGATCATTTTGTCGAGATTGTCGTGAACCGTCGCCGGATCGATGCCGCGCAGCGCGTCGTTGGCGCCCAAGGCGAGGATCACCAGATCGGGCTTGTCGGCGAGCGCCCAATCGAGCCGGGCCAGCCCGCCCGCGGTGGTGTCGCCCGAGACGCCGCCATTGACGACGCGCGCGTCGACGCCGTGCTGGCGCAGCCACCCCTCGAGGCGCGCCGGGAAGGCCTGTTCGGGCATCAGCCCATAACCCGCGGTCAGGCTGTCGCCAAAATCGAGCACCACCGGCGCCCGCGCCAAGGCCGGCAGCGCGGCGCAGAACAGCGGCGCCGCCACGGCGACAATCCGCATCGCGTTGAAAAGCCGGCGCGGGGCGCCATATGGTCGGGCATTCCGCCGCCGCTCGCCGGGCGTTGCATCACGCGAGCCGGCCTGCCGCGCCGCCCTTCCTGGCTCGGATGATACATGACCAGTTCGCTTCATTCCGGCGGCCCGCTCGTGGTCGTGGAAGACGTTCATCTGACTCTGAGCAGCGCCGCCGGCCCCGTCAACATTCTGCGCGGGATTTCGCTGGAGATCGCCGCCGGCGAAACCGTCAGCCTGGTCGGCCCGTCGGGCTCGGGCAAATCGAGCCTGATGATGGTGCTGGCCGGTCTGGAGCGACCCAGCGCCGGACAGGTGCGGATCGACGGAGATGATCTGGGCGGCCTCGGCGAGGATCGGTTGGCGCGGTTGCGCCGGCGTGCGATCGGCATCGTCTTTCAGGCCTTTCATCTGATCCCGACGATGACAGCGCTCGAAAACGTGGCATTGCCGCTGGAGCTCGGCGGATCTGCCGACGCGTTCGCGGCGGCCGAGCAAGGTCTCGCCGCGGTCGGTCTCGGCCATCGTCTCGGCCATTATCCGGTGCAGCTTTCGGGTGGCGAGCAGCAGCGAGTGGCGATCGCCCGCGCCTTTATCGCCGGCCCCCGGCTGCTGCTCGCCGACGAGCCTACCGGTAACCTCGACGGCGCCACCGGCCGGCTGGTCATCGATTGCCTGTTCGAGCACCAGGCCCGCCACGGCACGACCCTGCTGCTGATCACCCATGATGCGAGCCTGGCCGAGCGCTGCGAGCGGCAGATCCGGCTGGCCGATGGCCGCATCGCCGAAGACCGGCGCGCCGCTGCCGCTGCGGCTCGGCGCCGGGCGGCGAGCGCTTTGAGGGCGCCCTCGCCGCTCTATCCGTTTCGGCTGGCGCGCCGCGAGCTGCGCGGCGGCCTGCGCGGCTTGCGCGTCTTTTTCGGCTGCATTCTGCTCGGCGTCGCCGCGATCGCCGCGATCGGCTCGCTTGCCGCCTCGCTGAACGCCGGCATCGCCGGGGATGCGCGCGAGCTGCTCGGCGGCGATGTCGAGGCGCGGCTCGCCTACCGGCCGGCCGACGCCGCCGAACACGCCTTTCTGGCGCGCAGCGGCAGCCTGTCCGAGGTCGCCACCCTGCGGGCGATGGCGCGCACGCCCGACGGCAGCCGGCACAGCCTGATCGAGCTGAAGGCGGTCGATGCCGCCTATCCGCTCTATGGCCGGGTGGTTCTGGCCCCGGCGCAGGCTCTGGGCGCAGCGCTCGGCAGCCGCGATGGCGGGTTCGGGGCGGTGGTCGACCCCGTCCTCCTCGATCGGCTCGGGGTGAAGCTCGGCGACACCATCCGGATCGGCGAGGCGAGGCTGATAGTGCGCGGCACGATCATGCGCGAGCCCGACGCCGCGGCGAGCGGGCTGATCCTCGGCCCGCGGGTAATGATCTCGGCCGCAGCACTGCCCCAGACCAGGCTGATCCAGCCGGGCGCGCTGGTCACCTACGATTACCGATTGCGGCTTCCCGCCGGAGCCGATGCCGCGCGATGGACCGAGGCGGCGCGGGCCGCCTTTCCGCAGGCGGGCTGGCAGATCCGCAGCTTTGGCGAAGCGGCGCGCCCATTGCAGGGGCTGCTCGGCCGGATCGCGCAGTTTATGTCGCTGATCGGGTTGACCGCGCTGCTGGTCGGCGGGGTCGGCATCGGCAATGCGGTCCGCGGCCATATCGAGGCAAAGACGGCGACGATCGCCACCTTGAAATGCCTCGGCGCCTCGACCCGGCTGGTTTGCGCGGTCTATCTGATCGAGCTGATGGTGCTGGCGCTCGCCGGCATCGGCGCCGGCCTGGGGCTCGGCGCCGTGTTGCCGATCGCCGCCCGGCCATTCCTCGCCGAGGTGCTGCCGGTTCCGGCCCGGCTCGGCCTCTATCCGGCGCCGCTGGGTCTGGCGGCGCTTTACGGCTTGCTGACGGTGTGCGTGTTCTCGCTGTGGCCGCTCGCCGCGATCGGCCGGATCCCGGCCGGGGCCCTGTTCCGCGACATGGTCGATCGCACCCGGCGCCGGGTGCCGCGCATCGCCGGGGCGGCGACGGCGCTGCTGGTGGCCGCGCTGGCGGGGTTGGTTGTCGCCGCCGCCCAGGACCGCATCCTGGCGCTGTGGTTCCTCGCCGGGGCGATCGGCGGGTTCGCCATCTTCCGCGCGGCCGGAGCCGCCGTGGTCCTCGGCGCCGGCAAGCTCGGCCGGCCGCGGCGCCCGCTGCTGCGCCTGGCGCTGGCCAATTTGCACCGGCCCGGCGCGCCCACCGCCCAGATCGTGCTGTCGCTCGGCATCGGCCTGACCGTGATGGTCGCGGTGGCGCTGGTCGAAGGCAATCTCGCTCGCGAGATCGAGACCCGGCTGCCGGCCGAGGCGCCGGCCTTTTTCTTTATCGACATCCAGCCCGACCAGCTCGCCGGGTTCGAGGAGATCGTGCACGCCACGCCGGGCGCGCGTTTCGACCAGGTGCCGATGATGCGCGGCCGCATCATCCGGCTGAACGGGGTTCCGGTGGAAAAGGCGCCGGTGATGTCCGACGCGCGATGGGCGTTGCGCAGCGACCGCGGGCTGACCTATGCCGCGACCATGCCAAAGGGCTCGCGGCTGGTTGCCGGCGCGTGGTGGCCGCCCGATTATCATGGCCCGCCGCTGGTCTCGTTCGACGCGGGTCTGGCGCAGGGCATGGGGCTCAAGGTCGGCGACAGCCTGAGCGTCAACCTGCTCGGCCGCGAGATCACCGCGCGCATCGCCAATCTGCGGGCGATCGATTGGCAGCGGCTCGGCATCAATTTCGCCCTGGTGTTTGCCCCGGGCACGCTCGAACAGGCGCCGCAGACCCACCTCGCCGCGGTCTATCTGCCGCAGACCGGGGAGGAAGGTCTGGTGCGCCGGGTGACCGAGCGGTTCCCCAATGTCTCGGCGATCCCGGTGCGCGAGGCGCTGGCCGCGGTCGACCGCGTCGTCGGCATGATCGGGGACGCGGTTCGGATGGCGGCGCTGGTCACCCTCGCCGCCGGCGCGCTGGTGCTGGGCGGGGCGATCGCCGCGAGCCATCGGCGCCGGGTCTACGACGCGGTGGTGCTGAAAGTGCTGGGCGCCACCAGCGGCATGGTCGCCGGCGCCTTCCTGATCGAATACGGCCTGCTCGGCCTGCTCGCCGCCCTGGGCGCCGGCGGGCTCGGCACCCTCGCCGCTTACTTTGCGGTGACCCGGCTGATGCGGCTCGATTGGGTATTCCTGCCGCTGCCGCTGCTTTGGACCGTGGTGCTGGCGACGCTCCTTACCCTGGCGCTGGGCTTTGCCGGCACCTGGCGCGCACTCGGGGCCAAGCCCGCATCCTATCTGCGCGCCGAATAGCGCCGTCGCGGCGGCAGATGGCGGGCCCGCATCGCCGGCGAAGGGTCATTGAAAAGATCTTGTTTTGTGCCAATATCCGGGGCGCGAGGAATTTCCCTCGCGCTGCTTCTCTCTTTGGAGGGGGTCTATGGCGTTAGGTTCGCAGCCCCGCTGGACGGTGCGGCCGGCGGACACCGCGGTCGGCATCGATGTCGGGCTTCGGGAGTATATGCTCCGCGTCTACAACTATATGGCGTCGGGGCTCGCACTGACCGGCATCGTCGCCTATGTCGCGGCTGCATCGGGGTTCTACGAGTCGATCGCGCGCACGCCACTGATCTGGCTGATTATTCTGGCGCCGCTCGGGCTCGTGATGCTGATGAGTTTCGGCGTCCAAAAGATGCAGGCGAGCACGTTGCAGCTCGTCTTCTGGGGCTACTCCGCGCTGATGGGTTTGTCGCTGGCGGTATTGTTCATCGTGTTTACGCACGAGAGCATCGCGCGGGTGTTCTTTATTACCGCCGGCACCTTTGCGGCGATGAGCCTCTATGGCTACACGACCCGGCGCGATCTGTCGCAGTTCGGCTCGTTCCTGTTCATGGGGCTGATCGGCGTCATCATCGCCTCCCTGGTCAACATGTTCCTGGTTTCGAGCGCGCTGCAATTCGCGATCTCGATCATCGGGGTCATCGTCTTCACCGGCCTGACCGCGTGGGACACGCAGCAGATCAAGGAGATGTATTACGAGGGTGACGGCGCCGAGATCGCCAGCAAGAAGGCGATCATGGGCGCGTTGCGGCTGTACCTCGACTTCATCAACCTGTTCATGATGCTGATGCAATTGCTCGGCACCCGCCGCAACTAAACCTGCGGCAGATACCGCAAGCCTCAACGATCGGCCGGGCCTCGCGCCCGGCCGATTGTTGTTGTGAGCCGAGGCAGGACGTGGTCTTCCAGATCCAGAGTTGGCAGATCAATGACGAAAAAACAGACGTTGAACAGTATGGTAAAACGGTTGAAAACAGCCGTCCAGGCGCTAATAGGATTGGGTATCTTTATTTTAGTAATCCTAAAACTCCTCACTTATCTTGATTTTACACTGAGATGGCTTTCAACTCCTATGACATCATTCCTGTTAGCACATCCCATCCTGGAGACGGTCGGCCACGCGCTCGCCTTTTCAGCCGCAGTCGATTTAGCTTATATGTTATTTACGCCTGGACCTGACGAGGCTGTGGAGCCCGTGCTCCTCGGAATAGCAGCCACAATTCTCATTATCCTATCAAGTTCGGAAATGCTGAATCATGTTTTAGAAACAGGTCTTGGCGTTCTATTTCTCGCAAGCGCGATCGTGCTGCTCTTTTACGCCCGCGAGAGGTTCTTAAAAAGCGAGCAGGCCAAAGCAGAGTTGGAGGGGGTTTTGAGCTAATGCGCCTCGTCCCAGCTTTCGGCCGAGCCGGTTTCGACGACCAGCGGCACCGAGAGTTCGCAGTGTGGCGCGCAGGCGCCTTCCATCACCGTCTTGACGACGCGCGCGGTCGCCTCGACCTCGGCTTCGGGCACCTCGAACAACAGCTCGTCATGGACCTGGAGCAGCATGCGGGCCTGCAGGCCCTCGCCGGCCAGGGCGGCCGGGATCCGGTTCATCGCCCGCTTGATGATGTCGGCGGCCGAGCCCTGCAACGGCGCGTTGATCGCCTGGCGCTCGGCGCCGGCGCGGCGCGCCGGGTTGGCGTCGCGGATGCCGGCGATCCAGCATTTGCGGCCAAAGATGGTCTCGACATAGCCGGTGCTGCGGCAATCGGTCTTGATCCGCTCCATATAGGCGCGGATTGCCGGGAAGCGCTCGAAATAGGCGCGGATATAGGCCGCGGCTTCGGCCTGCGGCACGCCGATCTGGGCGCCGAGGCCAAAGGCGCTGATGCCGTAGATGATGCCGAAATTGATCGCCTTGGCCCGCCGCCGGGTGGCTGCGTCCATCGTCGCCAGCGGCACGCCGAACACCTGGCTCGCGGTCAGCGCGTGAATGTCGACCCCGTCGTGGAACGCCTGCTTCAGCTCCGGCACCTCGGCCACATGGGCGGCGAGCCGCAGCTCGATCTGGCTGTAATCGGCCGACAGCAGCAAATTGCCGGGCTCGGCGATAAAGGCGCGGCGGATGCGCCGTCCCTCCTCGGTGCGGATCGGGATGTTCTGAAGATTGGGATTGTTCGACGAGAACCGTCCGGTTGCCGCCACGGCCAGCGCGTACGAGGTGTGCACCCGCCCGGTCTCGCGGTCGATTTCGTCGGCCAGCGCATCGGCATAGGTCGATTTGAGCTTGGTCAGCTGGCGCCATTCGAGCACCTGGCGCGGCACCTCGTGCAATGGCGCCAGCTCTTCGAGGATCGAGGCGTCGGTGCCGTAGGCGCCGGTCTTGCCCTTTTTCCCGCCGGGCAGGCCGAGCTTTTCGAACAGCACCTCGCCCAACTGCTTGGTCGACCCGATGTTGAAATCATTGCCGACCGCGCGATAGATCGCGGCTTCGAGCTCGGCGATGCGCCGCGCCGAAATCTCGCGAGAGGAGGGCGAGGGCGTCGCGATCGACCTTGATCCCTTCCCGCTCCATCGCCGCGACGATCGGCGCCAGCGGCCGTTCAATCGTCTCGTAGAACGCGGTCATCTGCTCGCGCACCAGCCGCGCCTTGAACAGCGCATGGAGCCGCAGCACCGCATCAGCCCGCTCGGCGGCGAAGTCGCGCGCCCGCTCGGCCGGCACCTCGGCAAAGGCGATCAGGCTCTTGCCGGTGCCGATCAGCTCCTTGAGCGAGGTCAGCTCGTGCTCGAAAGAACGCCGCACCAGATTCTCGATCGAGTGCTCGAACTGCCCGCCATCGAGCACATAGGACATCAGCATCGTGCAGTCGTAGGGCGCCAGCGTGATGTTCCAGCGCGACAGCAGATGCGCGATGGTCTTCACGTCGTGGCCGATTTTGAGAACGCCCGGATCCTCCAGCAGCGGCCGCAAGCGGCCGATCGCCGCTTCGAGGGTAAGCTCGGACGGCGCGGCGAGGTCGAGCTCCGCCGCCGGGCGGTGCGCGAGCGGGACATAGGCGGCCAGCCCCGGCGACAAGGCGAGCGCGATGCCTGCCAAACTCGGCCGCACGCCGGCGACGGCGCTCGCGACCGGCCAGATCGACACCGCGCCCGCCTGGAATGCCGCCTCGATCCAGTGGTCGAGGCCTTCGAGCGTGTCGATCAGGGCGTAGGTATGCGGCGCCGAAAACGGCAGCAACTCCGGGATTACCGGCTCGGGGTGCTCGGGCGCGACGACCGGCGCCAGCCCGGAAAGCCGTTGCGCCATCCGGGTGGCTAGCGCTCGGAACTCCATCTCGCGCAGGAACGGCAACAGCGTGTCGGGATCGGGCGGCGCCACGGCCAGCGCAGACAATGGGCAGGGCAGCGGGGCGTTGTCGTCGAGCTTGACCAATTCCTTCGACAAACGCGCCTGGTTTTCATTGTCGATCAACGACTGGCGTCGCTTCGGCTGCTTGATCTCGGCAGCACGGGCGAGCAAGGTTTCGAGATCGCCATAAGTATTGATCAGCTCTGCCGCGGTTTTGACCCCGATGCCGGGGACGCCGGGAACATTGTCGACGCTGTCGCCACACAAGGCCTGAACGTCGATGACCTTTTCCGGGCCGACGCCAAATTTCTCGCGCACCTCGGCCTCGCCGATCGGCCGATTCCGGATCGGATCGAGCATCGTGATTTTGTCATTCACCAGCTGCATCAGATCCTTGTCGGAAGAGACGATGGTGACCTGGGCGCCGGCCTCGGCGGCGTGGCGGGCATAGGTGGCGATCAGATCGTCGGCCTCGAAATCCTCGAGTTCGATCTGACACACGCCAAAGGCCTTGGTGGCGCGCCGCACCAGCGGGAACTGCACGGCGAGATCCGGCGGCGCTTCCGGCCGCTGCGCCTTGTACTGATCGTAGAGGCGGTTGCGGAACGAACTGCCGGAATAATCGAAGACCACCGCGATATGATCGGCGTCGGTCTCGCTGAGCAATTTCGCCAGCATATTGCTGAAGCCGAGCACCGCGCCCATCGGCGTGCCGTCGGAGCGCGACAGCGGCGGCAGCGCGTGGTAGGCACGAAAGATGAAACCGGAACCGTCGATCAGAAAAACATGATGCGGTGCAGCCGAAGCCGCCGGCGCCACGGCCGGCGCCACCGGCTCAGCGGCGATCGCGGCCCCCGGATCGAGTTCGCGGGCGGGCGCGAGGGCGGGCTCTTTGATCTCGTCCACAGGTTCCTGCTTTCAGATGTTGCGCCTTTCCTCGCCGCTCGGCGGCAGCCCGTCGCCCGCCGCACCGGCGATCGCGCGGTTGAGGTAGAGGCGGGAACAATAGGGACATTCGGCCCGGCCGGCGGGAGCGAGGTTCAAATACACCCTGGGGTGGCCGAGCGGTCCGCCGCCGCCGTTGCAGGCAGCGACCATCCCGTCGATGTAGATGGTCTCAAAGGGCGCCATGGACCAGCCGAAACCTCCGTACCCGGCACGCCGCAGCGCCCGGTTGACGATTTGCGCGCGGCGATGATACGCAGCGACCCGGCGCACAATCAATGACCCGTTCCTCCGCTCCCGGCGATCGGGCAGCAGCACCGGGGCGACGCCTCGCCAACCCGCAACGCAGCTCGCCAGCGCCGCTGGTCGCGGCGAGTGCGCACGCGCTGCAGCAGGCTTCCGAGCGCGCGGGCGCGCGGGCAGGGAAACACTCCGGGACCGGCGTGAGCAACCGCCGCCCGCGGATCACCGGCCGCTTGGGCGGCCTGTGCATCACCATCGCGCTGGTCATGCTGAGCGCCTGTGCGCCGCCGTCGAACCGGCCGGCCGCGCTCGGCGTGGCCGATGCCCGCCACGGCGCCGCTGATCCGAAGCCGCGGTTCACCGATCACGATTTCATCACCGCCGATGGCCAATTGCTGCCGCTGCGCCAATGGCTGCCGCAGGGCCAGATCAAGGCGGTGATCCTGGCGCTGCACGGGTTCAACGATTACAGCAACGCCTTTGCCGCGCCGGGCGAGGCCTGGGCCAAGGATGGCATCGCCACCTATGCCTACGACCAGCGCGGCTTTGGCGCCGCCCCCGGGCGCGGGCGCTGGCCGGGGCACAAAGCGCTCGCCGCCGACGCCGCGACTGCCTGCGATATTTTGCGCCGCCGCTACCCGGGCATACCGCTCTACCTGCTCGGCGAAAGCATGGGCGGCGCGGTGGCGGTCGTGGCAATGACCGGCGAAAGCGGCGTCGCGATCCCCGATGTCGATGGGCTGATCCTGGTCGCGCCGGCGGTTTGGGGGCGGTCGACGATGGATCTGCTACCGCGCGTGGCGCTGTGGGCCGGCGTGCGTCTGATGCCGGGGCTGACCCTGACCGGCCGCGGGCTCCATATCCAGGCATCCGACAACATCGCAATGCTGCGGGCGCTGGGGCGCGATCCGCTGGTGATCAAGGCGACGCGGGTCGATACAATTTGGGGTCTGGTCAACCTGATGGACGCCGCTCTCGCCGCGGCCCCGCGGCTGCATGCGCCATTGCTGCTGATGTATGGCGCCGATGATCAGATCATCCCGAAGCAGCCGATCCGCCGCTTTGTCCGGGAATTGCCGCACGATCCCGGCGACCCCCGCAGCCTGGCCTATTACCAGCACGGCTACCACATGCTGCTGCGCGATCTCGACGGCCCGATGGTCGTCGCCGATGTCGCGGGCTGGGTGCTGGCGCCCGAAGCGCCGCTGCTTTCAGGCGCCGACCGCAATGGGGCCGTGGCGGTCTGGGGCGGGACCAACCAAGCCGCGCTGAGCGCGCGCTGAGCCGATGCACCCCGCGGTCATTTTCCAGCTGCTGGTACTGCTGCTCCTGGCCAACGGGACGCCGATGGTCGCCGGCAAGCTGCTCGGCGCCCGCTTGGCGCGGCCGCTCGACGGCGGTCTGGAATTCGCCGACGGACGACCACTGTTCGGCCGCTCGAAAACGATTCGCGGGGTCGTGCTCGCCATTCTGGTGACGATTGCCGGCGCGCCGCTGGTCGGTCTCGCCTGGCAGATCGGTCTGCTGACCGGCGCCCTGGCGATGGCCGGCGATCTGTGCTCCAGTTTTTTCAAGCGCCGACTGGGGTTGCCGGCGAGCAGCCCGGCGGTAGGCCTCGATCAGATCCCGGAATCGCTGTTTCCGCTGCTCGCCTGCATCGCTCCGCTGTCATTGACCCTTGGCGATGTCGCGGTCGGCGTCGCGGTATTCTTCGTCGGCGAATTGCTGCTCTCGCGCCTGCTCTATGCCTTCGATCTGCGCGACCGCCCTTATTAGAGGCTCAGCCGCGGCGCAACTGATGCAGGGTGATTTCCGGCGGGCAGTTGATCCGGACCGCGACGATGCACGAGCCGACCCCGACCGAGGTGTAGCCGACCATCCGCCGGTAGCGCCAGGAGCCCGACCCCATGCGCCGCGGCAGCGCGGAGTCGAGGGTGATCGGGATCGCCCCCGGCAGGCAGATCTGGCCGCCATGGGTGTGTCCGCTCAGCATCAGATCGAAATCGGCATGCGCCGCCTGACGGTAGATCTCCGGCGTATGCGACAGCAAAATCGAAAATTCGCCGTCGGGAATGGGCAAGGCGGCCTTCTCGATATTGTCCATCCGATAGTAATGGGCGTCGTCGATGCCGGCCAGATACAGCCGTTCGGCGCCGCGGACCAGCGTCTCGGTCTCGTTGAGCAGGATGCGGATGCCCATCCCTTCCAGCGCCGGGACCATGCGGATCGTATCGTGATTGCCCAAAACCCCGTAGGCCGGCCCAGTCAGGTGGGCGCGCATCCGCGCCATGCCCTCGATCGTCGCATCGTAAGGTCCGAAGGTGCGGCCCCGATAATCGCCGGTCAGGACGCAAAGATCGTAGCGAAGGTCCGGCAGCAGCTCGATCAGGCGCCGCATCGCGCCCGGGTTCATATCGACATGCAGATCGCTGATCTGCAGGATGGTAAAGCCGTCGAACCCGGCCGGCAGCCCCGGCATGATGATGTCGTGACGCCGGATCTGCACGTCCTCGGCGTTGCGGCGGGCCCGGCCGTACAAACCGGTCAGCTTTAGCGCGCCGCGAATCACCCGGGGGCTGAAATACCAATTCTCGGGATGAAAGAAGTTCAGGCCCTGGCCGAACACCCGCCCCTCATGGTCGTCCTCGATGCCGAGCCGCAACCTGGCATGCAGCCGCCCGAGGCGCTGTTCCAGTAATTCGGTAATCTCCTGGTTCATCGAGACGCTGATGCGATCACAACCGCGCCCTGCCGCCGGCGCCAACCCGCATTAGCCTTGGTAAAGGCTTAATATCCATATAACTCCCCCAATCGACGATATATTTTGGTGACCGATCCTCGGCCGCGCCGCCAGGCGCGCGGCTCGACGGCTTTGCGCCGGCTGACCGGGGCGTGGCATGGCGGCGGGTGAAACCCCGGCGAGCAACCTTCTTGCATATCCCTCCCCGCTTCTATATCGAACCCGCTGCCACGGTCGTCGCGACCGTATTTGGGCACCCGTAGCTCAGCTGGATAGAGCGCTGCCCTCCGAAGGCAGAGGTCGTGAGTTCGAATCTCGCCGGGTGCGCCAAGATCTCAACGGTTTATACGCACCTTGCCGCATTCTCGGGCCACGCGAAGCGACGGCTCGGGACGACGCGGGAACGCGGGCAAATGACACCGGACCGTCAGCTCGGCTGAAGTCGGCCACGGCGTCAGTAGTAGCCGGTGCCGCCGTTGACGTGGATGGTCTGGCCGGTGATGAAGCCGCCATCGTCGCTGACCAGGAACAGGCAGGTAGCAGCGATCTCGTCGACATGCCCTTGACGGCCCAAGGGAATTCCGGCGGCGCTCGGCGCATGGCCCCGATACCATTCGGGATTGTCCCGCCTGGTGTCGATGCTGCCGGGCGAGACCACGTTGGCGCGGATGTTCTGCGCCGCGAACTCCGAGGCCAAGGCCCGCGCCAGCCCGACCAGCCCCATTTTCGCCGCCGAGACATGGGCGCGGCCGGTGCCGCCGGTGAACGCGCCTTCGCCGGTAAAGAACAGGATGCGGCCATAATTGCTCTTGAGCATCGAGGGGATCACCGCCTGGGTGCAGTAGAACGCCCCGTCGAGGACCACGCCCCTGACGTGCTCCCAATCGTGCACGCTGACCTCGGTGAAGGGTTTGTGCGGCCGAATTGCGGCATTGTTGATCAGGATGTCGATCCGTCCGAACTCGGACAACGCGCTGGCCACCATTGCGTCGACCTGATCCTTTTTGGCGATGTCGGCGAGGACGGCCAGCGCCTTGCCCCCCCGGTCGCGGATTTCGCGCGCGACACCGTCCGCCTCGGCCTGGTTGGTGCGGGCGTTGACGACGACATGCGCGCCCTCCCCGGCCAGCTTCAACGCCGTCGCGCGGCCGATATTGCGGCCCGAGCCGGTGATCAGGGCTACCTTGCCATCGAGCTTACCCATCGGCGCATCTCCCTATGACGATGTTCGCGAGATCAAGAAATCCGCACTCTATCACGCCGGGCGGTGGAGGCCCGCCTGGCGGCGCCACCGTCTTCAGCCGACCATGTTCAACCGGCTGAATCCTCGGCGCGGCGATAGGAGAGGTAGCGCGGCGACCACATCTTGGCGCGGATGGCGGCCTCGATCTGGTCGGTCTCGACACCCTGGGTCAACCCCTCCCGGTGCGCCTCGATGGCGGTCGCCAGCGCCACCGCAAACGCGACGTGTCGCAGTTCGGTTACCGGCGGCAGCAGATTGTCCTCGGGGTTGCCGGCGGCCGGGGAAGCCGCGGCCAGCGCCTTGGCGGCAGCGACGAACATCGCATCGCTGATATGCCGCGCCTTGACCGCGACCGCCCCCAGCCCGACGCCCGGGAAGATATAGGAATTGTTGGTCTGGTCGATCTTGAACCGGGCGCCGTTGCGGATCAGCGGCGGAAACGGGCTGCCGGTGCCGATCACCGCCCGGCCCTCGGTCCAGCTCTCCAGGTCCCCGGGCGTCGCCTCGGCGCGCGAGGTCGGGTTCGACAGCGGAAAGATCACCGGCCGGCGATTGTGCTCGGCCATCGCCCGCACCACCGCCTCGGAAAACCCGCCGGGCTGGCCCGAGACGCCGATCAGCACGGTCGGCTTGGCGTTTTCGACAACATCGAGCAGCGAGATCCGGTCCGGACGACCCAGGGTCCAGGTCTCGATCGCCGATCGCCGCTGCACAAAGGGCTGCTGAAACGGCTCGATCGCGTTGATGCCGTCGACCAGGAGGCCGTCACGATCGACCATGAAGAACCGGGCGGCGGCGATATTTTCCGGCAGGCCGGCTTCGACCATCATCCGCAGCAGCAGGCTGGCGATGCCACAGCCGGCCGAGCCGGCCCCCAAAACCGCGATCCGCTGTTCGGTCAGCGCCACGCCGGTGACGTTGATCGCCGATAACAGCGCTCCGGCCGCGACCGCCGCGGTGCCCTGGATGTCGTCGTTGAAGGTGCACAGTCGGTCGCGATAGCGCGCGAGCAGGCGCGAGGCGTTGCTTTTGGCGAAATCCTCCCATTGCAGCAGCACATGCGGCCAGCGATGGGCGATCGCGCCGACCACCGCCTCGACAAAATCGTCGTATTCCTGGCCGCGCACCCGCTCGTGACGCCAGCCGAGATAGAGCGGGTCGGACAGCCGCTCCTGATTGTCGGTGCCGACATCGAGCATGATCGGCAGGGTGGTCGCCGGATGGAGACCGCCGCATGCGGTATAGAGCGCGAGTTTGCCGATCGGAATGCCCATGCCGCCCGCACCCTGGTCGCCGAGCCCGAGGATGCGCTCGCCATCGGTCAAGACGATCGCCTCGACCCGGTCGAAGCGCGGGTTGGACAGGATCTGCTTCAAGCGCCGCTGGTGCGGCAGGCTCAGAAACAGGCCGCGCGGCTTGCGAAACAACTGGCTGAATTGCTGGCACCCGGCGCCGACCGTCGGGGTGTAGACCAGCGGCAGCAATTCCTCGATATTTTGTTCCAACAGCGCGAAGAACAGGGTCTCGTTGTTGTCGTGCAATTCGCGCAGAAAGGCGTAGCGATCGAGGTCGCTGGCGAACCGGCGCAATACCAGCAGCCGGCGCGAGACCTGCTCTTCGAGCGTGCCGATATGCGGCGGCAGCAGCCCGTGCAGGCCAAAGGCGTCGCGCTCGGCCTCGGTATAGGCGGTGCCCTTGTTGAGCAGCGGGTCGGCGAGCAATGCCCAGCCGGTGCGCGAGGTGATCAGGAAATCGGCCGCCGCCGTCGCCGACCGCCTCGATGAACCCGGCATATCGGTGTGCTTACCCCAGACGCCGCCGGTACAGCGCGATCAGCCGTTCCCAATGCCGTTCGGCGGCGGGCTTGTCGTAGCACCAGCGCTCGGGAAAGGCGAAGCCATGATGGACAGCGGGGTAGAGCTCGATCTCGCCCGCGGCGCCGGCCCGGCGGAACAGGCCGCGCAATTCCTCGACCATCGGCAGCGGCGCCAATTCGTCATGCTCGGCGCAGGCGATGTAAAGCTCGCCCTTGACCCGGCCCAGCGACAGATGCGGGCTCTCTTCGGCGTCGCTGACCAGCCAGGTGCCATAGAACGAGGCGGCGGCGGCAATGCGCTCGGGATAGCGCGCCGCGGCGGCGAGCGCATAGGGGCCGCTCATGCAATAGCCATGGGCGCCTGCGGGCCCCGGCTTGACCTCGCTCTGGCGGTCGAGGAAGGCCAGCATCGCGCCGATATCCCCCATGACCGGCGGGATCGTCATCTTGGTGCGCACCGCACGCATGCGCTCGCGCTCCGGGCTGCCCTGATCGAGCACGTCGGGTCCAAAGATCGTGTCGCGACCGGCGCGGTAATAAAGATTGGGCAGCAGCACGTAATAACCCACCGTGGCGAGCCGGCGGGCCATGTCGCGCAATTCCTCGCGGATGCCGGGCGCATCCATCAGCAGCAATACCGGCGGAAACGGACCGCCGCGCTCGGGACGGGTAATGAAGGTCTCCATCGCGCCGTCCTGGGTCGCGATGTCAAGGGTCTGTTCGATCATCGTACAGGCTCCCCGCTAAGAGGAAAGCTTCAACGCAGTTGATCATTTCGAACTAAATCACGTGCTTTTCGCGCAGCCGGCGGATCTCTTCCGGCGAGTAGCCGGCGACAGCGCGCAACACGTCCTCGGTGTGCTCGCCCTTGAGCGGCGCGCGCCTCGGCTGGAACGGCGAGTCCGACAGCCGCACCGGGCAGCCGATCATCGAAAACCGGCCGCGGGTCGGATGGTCGAGGTCGAACACCGTGCCGCGCTCGCGCAGATGCGGATCGGCCAGAACCTCGGCGGTGTCGAGCACCGCGCCGCACGGGATGCCATGCCCGGCGAACGCGGTCATGACCGCGTGCTTGTCGCGGCTGCGGGTCCAGCCTTCGATCGCCTCGGTCAGCGCCGCTTGGTTGGCGGCGCGCGCGGAGGGCGTGGCAAAGCGCTCGTCGGTGCGCAAATCCGGGCGCCCGATGACTTCGGTCACCGCCGCGAACATCTCCGGATTGTCGGGCGGCACGATCATATAGACGTACTCGTTGGTCCCGGCTCCGGCGCAGCGCACCAGATCGGACCAGCCGCCGGTGGCCGAGCGGTTGCCGGTGCGGCCGAGCGGTTTGCCGGTGGCCAGGGTCCCGGTGTATTTGACCCGGGTCAGGTTCAGCACCGCCTCCTGCATCGCCACCTCGACCAGCTGGCCGCGTCCGGTCTGTGCGCGCTGGACCAGCGCGGCGAGGATCGCGATCGCCAGATGCATGCCGGTCCCGGAATCGCCGATATTGGCGCCGTTGACCATCGGCGGGCCGTCGGCCTCGCCGGTCACGCTCATCGCCCCCGAGGTCGCCTGCGCCACCGGCTCGAAGCATTTGAAGCCGCTATAGGGGCCGTAGGAGCCGAAGCCCTTGACCGAGGCGTAGATCGCCCGCGGGTTGAGCTTGTGGACCGCCTCCCAGCCGAGCCCCAGCCGCTCCATGACCCCCGGCCCCAAATTCTCGGCGACGATATCGGCCTCGGCGACCAGGCGGCGGGCGATCTCCTTGCCCTCATCCGTCTTCAAATCGAGGACGGTGCTGCGCTTCGAACTGTTGAGCAGCAGGAAAAAAAAGCTGTCGAGGTTCGGATTGTCCATGTTCCACAGCCGGCGCGCCCGGTCGCCATGCGGCGGGCGTTCGATCTTGATCACATCGGCGCCGAGCCAGGCCAGCATCTGGGTGCAGGATGGGCCGGCCTGATCGTGGGTGAAATCGATGACGCGAATACCCTCGAGCGCCTGGCTCATTTGGAAATTTCCTCTCGGTGGTGTCAGCCCGTCGGGGGCAAGGGTGTCACCCTTCGCCGACGCGGTCCACCGATTGATCGATCCGGGCGACAAGATCCTCCGGCAATGGCCCGGCCGCGGCGGCGGCGACGCATTCGGCCAGTTCCGCGCGGTTCTTGACCCCGAGCACCAGGGTGTCGACCCCGAGCGACAGCGCGTAACGATGCGCCAGCATCGCGGGGCTGGCGCCGAGTTCGGCGGCGAGATGGCGGAACCCCTCGGCGCGCGCATAGTCACGCATCTCGGGATGGCCGGCCGGCAGCGGGCGGTCGATGGCGCTGGTCAAGGCGCCGGCCTGCACCGCGCGAATGCCCATCACCCCGACCCCGCTGGCATGGGCGGCGGCGATCACCGCGCGCGGCTTTGCCGGGCCGTCGAAGAATTTGAGCCCGCCCGGCGAGTCGAGCAGATTGGCGATGCACTGCACCGCCGCCGGCGCCGGGGTTTCGCCGATCAGGCGGATGATCGTGTCCGGATGGCCGATGCCGGTCAGCCCCCACGCGCCGATCAATCCCTCGGCGACGAAGCGCTCGAAAGCGGGGCGGACATGCGAGACAAATGTCGCATAGAGAGTCATGCGGGCGGCGGCGTCGGGGCGGCGGGCGCGATGGTCCGAATCGGGCACAACATTCGAATGCAGGAAGAACAAATCGAGGTGTGACAGGCGCAGCCGCCGGAGGCTTGCTTCGATCGAGCGTCGCAATATGGGCTCGATTTCGGCCGATGGCGGCTCGCCGAGATTGCACTTGCTGGTGACCCGAACGCCGTCGGGCAAATTGCCGGCAAAGGCCTCGCCGACGACTTCCTCGGCCTTGCCGTCGCCATAGCGCGGGGCGAGATCGAGCAGGTTGATCCCGGCCTCGACCGCGGCATGCACCGTGGCGACGCATTCCTCGAAATTGGTCTCGCCCCACAGCATGCCGAGCCCGCCGCCGCCCAAAGTCAGGGTCGAGACCGGCCACAGCCGGCCGAAGGGTTGCTGCCGCATGAACCTTGCTCCTGGCTCGCGAGAACACTCGTCTCGACCAATCCTAACACCGCTGGGCCAAACCGCGTCCGCCTGCGCCTTGACAGGGTTTCGGGGCGCCTCCTAAATGCCGCCGGCTGGGAGCGGGCGCGTAGCTCAGCGGGAGAGCACACCCTTCACACGGGTGGGGTCACAGGTTCAATCCCTGTCGCGCCCACCAGCCTTTCCAAAGACTTAGAGGCTGGATCGCGCCTTCGCCATAGCCCGAAGGAGACCCAAATCGATTGCACACGACGCGAACAGTCACACATCGCTGTGACCGTGGCGTGACCGATCTTGTCGAGACGTTCCGGGGTCCGAAACGCAAAAACCTCACCAGCTCGCTCCGAGGTAGTAGAGCTTCCGGGGTGATCTCTGCTCTCTCGGGGGGGCCATCTGAAGACCGGCCTGGACGAGGCCGCTCGAACTGCGCGGCGCGCGGGACTTTCCCGATCTCGCCGCTAACCAGTCTTTCCTCCAGGAGTTTATCGCGCGCAAGCATGCCCGACGATGCGAAGCGGGGGTCGTGCCGCAAAAGATCGAGTACAGCCGCGACGTTTTATTGGTTCACGAGCTGTTCGACAAGGCGGCAGTTGGTCTCAGGAGATCAGCCGCGAACCCGACCGCGGGTGTGGCAACGATCAATCACGCCTGGTCAAGCGGGTCGCGGCGGACGGGCGCGAGCAGCCCCTCGGCCGGAGTGCCGACCCTCGCTAAAGACTTTGAAGCCACCCCCGAAAGCGCCCTCGCCTGGTTCTTCCTCGCCAGCGTCAAACTCCTCATCCGACGCCTCGGCAGAATGCCACAGCCACAGATCGTAATCTGAGCCATACTCTTAATGATCGCGCGATTGCTGCGAGGAAACCGGCGATGATCGTGCTGTTTACCGATTTCGGCCTCGCCGGACCTTATATCGGCCAGGTCAAGGCGGTGCTGCACCAGCTTGCCCCGGGAATTCCGACCATCGACCTATTTTCCGATCTGCCGGCCGGGAAGCCCAAGCCGGCGGCTTATCTTTTGGCTGCTTACGGACCGTGGTTCCCGCCCGGGTCGGTGCTGCTGGCGGTCGTCGATCCGGGGGTAGGCGGCAGCCGGGCTGGCGTTGTCGTCGCCGCCGGCGGGCGCTTCTATGTCGGTCCCGACAATGGCCTGTTCGAGATCATCCTGCGCCGTGCCGATGCCGCCGCCGTTTCGGAGATCCTGTGGCGCCCCGACAGGCTATCGGCGAGCTTTCACGGGCGCGATCTGTTTGCTCCAGTAGCGGCGCGGCTCGCCTGCGACGCTCTGCCCTCGGGCGCCCTGCGCAACGCCGGGACCGTCCGCTATCCGGATTGGCCGGACGATCTGCCCGAAATCGTCTATATCGACGGTTATGGCAACGCCATGACCGGGCTGCGCGCCGCGGTTCTGCCCGCCCAAGCCGCGCTCCTCGCCGGCGGTCGGGTGCTGGCGCGCGCCCGCACTTTTTCCGATGTGCCGCCGGGGGCGGCCTTCTGGTACGAGAACGCGAACGGACTGGCCGAGATTGCGCTCAATGCCGGCCGCGCCGACAGCGCGCTGGATCTTGCCGTCGGAACTCCGGTCGCGGTGCTGCCGTGATCGCTTCTATGCCGCGATTGTCACGATGGCGGGGCCGCGACCTTGGCCCCCGGCGGGACTCTGAGATGACGCCGCCGCTGCAGCCGGTGTACCAACCCGACGCCGCAGGAGATCGCGACGAACGCACCGAGCATCGCCAGGCTGAATGAGCGGGCGAGGTCGCCCAGAACCGCGCGAAAGGCATGGCCGAGAAAATAGCCGACAGCAATAAAGCTCGCGGCCCACAGCGCCGCCGCGAGAAAATTGAGGGCCAGAAAGCGCCGGCCGCGAACGGCGCTCATTCCCATCGCGAAAGAGGAAAAATTGCGCACCCCGTAAATAAATCGGAACGACAGAATGAAGCCGGTATTGTAGCGCTCGAGCCAGCGCAGCGCCGCCTCGACGCCGACCCGCCAGCGCGGAAACCGGTCAAGCAGCCTCGAGCCGAAATGACGACCGACCCAGAAACAGCTCTGGTCGCCGGCAAAGCTGCCGAGGCCGGTCGCAGCCAGCAGCATAATCGGGTTGAGCAGGCCCTGCGCTGCGGCAAAACCGGCAAACAGCACGACCGTCTCGCCTTCGAGAAAAGTCCAAACAAAAGCGATCAGGTAAAACCAGGCGCCGTGTTCCGCGATCAGCCGATTTATCCCCATTCCCCTACCGGTTCTGCTGGCGCAAGCGGCGTGAACCTGCGTCGACGCCGGGCCATGCTAAGTTTTTTAGCGCCAGCGGTCGAGCGGAATTGCCTCCGCGCCAAGATCTTAACCCCGATCTGAGAAGCAAAGATTGCAATCGAATAACCGAATACCGAGAAAACACGGTGGCAGGGGCCGCGACGAGCCGGCATATCGGCTATGATACCGGCGCCGGGATCGCGTTGACGGCTGATTGCGAGGAAATCAACCTATGCTGAGCCGGCGCTGGAAGGCGGCGGCGCCGCGGAGTCGGGAGGAACCATGGCCGGGTTGTATTTCGAAGAGTTCGACGAGGGGCAGGTGTTCGAGCATGCGATCAGCCGCACCGTCACCGAGATGGACAATGTGCTGTTCAGCACCCTGACGATGAACCCGCAGCCGCTTCATCTCGACGAGGAATTCGCCAAGTCGACCGAGTTCGGCCAGCGCATCGTCAACAGCCTGTTCACCCTCGGCCTGGTCATCGGCATCAGCGTCGGCGAGACGACGCTCGGCACTACCATCGCCAATCTCGGCATGAGCGATGTCCGCTTTCCCAAGCCGGTGTTCCACGGCGACACCCTGCGGGCGCGCACCATCGTGCGTTCGAAGCGCAAGAGCCAATCGCGCCCCGACGCCGGCATCGTCGAATTCGAGCATCAGGGCATCAACCAGCGCGGCGAGACGGTCGCGATCTGCCGCCGCGCCGGTCTGATGAAATGCCGGCTCTCGGATCGGGTGGAGGGGTGAATGCGCTCGTTTCTGTTCGTTCCCGCCGATAGCGAGCGCAAGCTCGCACGCGGTCCCCGATCGGGCGCCGACGCGCTGATCCTCGATCTCGAGGATTCGGTGGTGCCGGCGAACCGCCCGGTCGCGCGCATCCAGGCGCGCGCTTTCCTCGATGCGACCAACTCGGCCGGGTTTCGCCGCTGGGTGCGGATCAATCCGCTGGCGAGCGGCGCCGCACTCGACGATCTCGCCGCGACCGTGCCGGGCAAGCCCGACGGCATTCTGCTACCGAAATGCGGGCCCGAGGAGTTGCGCACGCTCGATCATTATCTGTCGGCATTCGAGACTGCGGCGGCGCTGCCGCCAGGCGCAATCCGGGTCGTCGCAATCGCGACGGAAACGCCGGCCGCGATGTTCGCTCTCGGTAACTACGCCGGGGTGTCGCCGCGCCTAGAGGGCATCACCTGGGGCGCCGAGGACCTGGCGGCCTGTATCGGCGGCAGCAATCGCCGGCTCGACGGCGCCTATGACGATGTCTATCGCCTCGCGCGCTCGCTATGCCTGCTGGCCGCAGCGGCAGCCGGGGTCATGCCGATCGACACGATCTATACCGACTTCCGGGACGAAACCGGGCTCGCCGATGAATGCGCTGCCGCCCGGCGCTCGGGCTTCACCGCCAAGATGGCGATCCACCCGGCACAGATCCCGGTGATCAACCGCGAGTTCACGGTCGGCGACGACGAACTCGCCTGGGCGCGCAAAGTGGTCGCCCGGTTCGCCGAAAACCCCGATGCCGGCACGATCGCCCTCGACGGCAGGATGATCGACCGCCCGCACCTGATCCTGGCTCGCCGGCTGTTGGGCCTCGCCCCGCCCTGAGCCTCAGCGGACGGCTTTTTCAAGGAATCGTTCGGCGAGGCGCGCCAGGAAACTGACGCCGATCGGCAGGGCGTCGTCGTTGAAGTCGTAACGCGCGTTGTGCAGGAAGCAGTCGCCCTCGCCCGGGCCGTTGCCGAGCCATAGCATCGCCCCCGGCCGCGCATTCAGCATGAACGAGAAATCCTCGCCGCCCATCGACGGCGGGATATCGCGGATGACCTGATCGCGGCCGCAGATTTCGGCTGCGACCTCGGCGGCGAACTCGGTCTCGGCGGCATGGTTGATCGTCGGCGGATAGGAGCGGCGATAATCTGCCTCGGCGGTGGCGCCGTGGGCGGCAGCGATGCCGCGAGCGATCTCGCCGATGCGGCGCTCGATCGCGTCCTGCACCTGCGGGCGAAAGCTGCGCGCGGTACCGCCGAGATGCAGCGTGTCTGGGATTGCGTTATAGGCCGATCCGCCCCGCATAAAGCCGAGGCTGACCACTGCCGAATCGAGCGGATCGACGGTGCGGCTGACGATCGTCTGCAACGCCAGCACGATCTCGGCGCCGACCACGAACGGATCGATGCCGAGATGCGGGTGCGCGGCGTGGGTGCCGTGCCCGCGGATCCGGATATCCCAACGATCGGAGGCGGCGAGCAGCGGCCCGGCCTTTGCCGCAATTTGCCCGATCGCGATCCCGGGCTTGTTGTGCAGGGCAAAGACCGCGTCGCACGGAAATTTGGCGAACAGCCCCTCTTCGACCATGACCCGGCCGCCGCCCCCGCCTTCTTCAGCCGGCTGAAAGATCAGGTGCACGGTGCCCTGGAAGTTCCGGGTCGCGGTGAGATACTTGGCAGCGCCGAGCAGCATCGTCGTGTGGCCGTCATGGCCGCAGGCGTGCATCTTGCCGTCATCGGTCGAGCGATGCGCGAAATCGTTCATTTCCTGGATCGGCAATGCGTCCATATCGGCGCGCAAGCCGATTGCCGCCGGCGAATTGCCGCGCCGGATCGTGCCAACAACGCCAGTCCCGGCCAGCCCGCGATCGACCTCGCAGCCAAATTCGGCGAGTTTGGCGGCGACCAGATCGGCGGTGCGCCGCTCGGCAAAAGCGAGTTCGGGATGGGCGTGGATGTCGCGGCGGATCGCCGTCAGCTCGTCCTGATAGGCGCGCACCTCGGCAATGATCGGCATCGATTTCTCCCTGCACGGCGAACCGCTTTCGCTTTTTATTATCGCTGTCGGGCGAGAGAAGGCAAATGGCAGGAAATTCTGGCGGCAGGTAGCCGATTTGGACTAAGTTGCCGGCCGCGTAGCACGCTAAGCGATTATCTCGGGACTGGCCGCATGCGAGCGATCGCGGGGTTAGCAATCATCGGCATCATGACCGCCTTGGCGGCATGCGCACCGCCATTGTCGCCGCCGATCAATTCCGTCGCCTTTGCCAGGCGGCCGCCGCTGCCGGGGCAGCCAGGATATCTGGAGACCATCAAATATATCGATGACGGGCTTAAATACATCGCGCCGAACGCCAGATTTCTGATTTCGGCAACCGGCGAGATGTGTTTCCAGGGATCGCTTATTCTTGGCGTGACGCCGGAGCTGCTGCCCCAATATTACTGGTGCATGAGCCCGCTCGCGGTCAGCAGCGTCGACGCGCTGGAAAACAACATCAGCTATGTCAACAAGGTACGCCTGTGGTGCCGGCATAGCTATCCGCAATGCGCCCACAAAATCGCCTATCCCAATCAGTTCGACAACGCGACTGTTGCGAACAGCATTACCGCTGAAACCATCCCGTTCAGACGCCAGCGCGCTGCGATCGAATACCTGGTCTATCTGATGGGTGGCAATGTCGTCCGCGACGAGGCCCTGCGCTGACCCCAAGATCCGGTTGCGTGCGCCCAATCGGTGCGAAGCGATCCTCGAACCTTCGACTGGCCGCCGATCGGGGCCGCCTCGGACCTGTCGCTGGCACGCCGTGCTTGACAGCGGGGCGCCAGGGGCTAGCGTCCGCGCGCTGACCCCCGCAACGGAGGAACCCGATGATCATCGAGATGCGCACCTACACTTTGCAGCCGGGCACGGTCGCCACTTTCGAAGAACGCTTCGGCCAGGCATTGCCGGCGCGGGCCAAGGTTTCGCCGCTCGCCGCCTTCTGGCACACCGAGGTCGGCCCGCTCAATCGCGTCATCCATGTTTGGCCCTACGAAGACATGGCGGCGCGCACCCGCCTGCGCGAGGCGGCGACAAAGCAGCCGGGCTGGCCGCCCAACACTCGCGAATTCGTGGTCGAGCAGCAGAGCGAGATCTTTCTGCCGGCGCCATTCTCGCCGGCGCTGGAGCCGCGCCAGTTGGGCGGCCTCTACGAGATCCGCATCTACACCTTCAAGCCCGGCGGGATCCCCGGCGTGATCGACCGCTGGAGCGGCCATATCGCCGAGCGCACCAAGCTGTCGCCATTGGCCGGCGCCTGGTACTCGGAAATGGGCGGGCTGAACAAATGGGTCCATATCTGGGCCTACAAGGACGCCGCCGACCGCTTCCGTATCCGCGACGAAGCCCGCGCCAAGGGCGTCTGGCCGCCACCGTCGGGCGGCGGGCCGAATATGATGATCAAGCAGGAGAACATGCTGGTCGTCCCCGCCGCATTCTCGCCGCTGCACTGAACCAAACGCGGCGGCGGCCGCTAACTCCAACCCTCTCCCGCATTGCGGGAGAGGGTGCCGAGCGTGGCGAGACCAGTGAAGTGAAGCGGCTTGAAGTGTAGCGGCTCAGTTCACGAAACGGTAGAGCTTGGCGGCGTTGTCGCAGACGATCTTGCGTCGCGTCGCTGCCGGCAGGTGGCCGAGCTCGCGCTCGATGTATTCCTGCGAATCTGGCCATACCCCGTCGGGGTGCGGGAAATCCGAGCCCCACATGATGTTGTCCTCGCCGAGCTCTTCGAGCAGCTTCACTCCGACCGGATCGCTCTGATAGGTGGCGTAGCACTGGCGCCGCCAGTAATCGCTCGGCTTCATCTTTAGGTCGAGCCCCTTGAACTGGTCCTCCCATTCGGCGTCCATGCGGTCGAGAATATAGGGAATCCAGCCGGTGCCGGCCTCGCCGATGACCATCTTGAGGTTCGGGCGGTGTTCGAGCACGCCGGCAAAGATGACCGACATCAGCACGTCGGCCATATGCATCTGAAAGCTCGAAATGCTGGCGGCGCGGGCGGCGAGCAGGGTTTTGCCGGAGAGCTTGGAGAAATCGCGGCCGGGTCCGCCGATCGTGTGGAAATGCACCGGCAATCCGCTGGCGGCGATCGCGTCCCACACCGGGTTCCACCATGGGTCCCACAACGCGGTCATGTCGTGCCGGCGGGCGATCTCGATGCCGCGCACATTGCCGCGCTTGGCGACGCGCTCGATCTCGGCGACCGCGGCCTTGGTGTCGTGGTTGGGGATGTTGGCGAGGCCGGCGAAGCGCTCGGGATGGGCTTTGCAGAAGCCGGCCAGCCATTCGTTGTAGATGCCCAGCATGGCGCCGGCCGCCTCGTTGTCGTTGAGGCGGTTGGTGGCGCCGAGGATGCCGTACAATACCTCGGCCTGGACCCCGTCGCGGTCCTGCTCCTTGAGCCGCAGATCGGGGTCGGTCAGGCGGCGGATGCCCTTCTTGCCATCGTCATAGAGCCCGGTCGAGGCCATCCGATCGGAGCGGTGGATCTTGCCCGGCTCGTAGAGGCGGCCGGCCGAGCCCATGCCGTTCATCAGCCCGAACGAGGCGCCGTTTTTGGTGACCCATTCCTTGCCCCTTGCGCCATCGGCGACATAGGGCATGCGCTCCTTCAATGCCGAGGGCGCATTGGCGGTGAACAGATCGGGCGGCAGCCAGATCAGATCGATATGGCAGTCGGCCGAGATCACGTCGTATTTCATTGGCATATCCTCCATGCGGAGCCGAGGTTAGCATGACTCGCACCAAGAGGGTGTGCGACTGAGATTTCCAATGTGACGAGGCGCGAACCGACGATGAAACCAGCGCGGGCGAACATGCCGTTGGCGGGCGTGACCGTGATCGATTTCGGCCAGATCTTTCAGGGGCCCTATGCGACCCTGCTGATGGCCAAGGCCGGCGCCTTTGTGATCAAGATCGAGCCGCCGCGCGGCGAGCCCGGGCGCCGCCGGGCCGAGCCGGGCAAGAGCGCCACCCTGCCGTTTGCGATGCTGAACCAGAACAAGCATGCGGTGACGCTGAACCTGAAGGAGCCGCGCGGCCGCGAATTGCTGTTCCGCATGGTCGAACGCGCCGATGTATTGCTCGAAAACTTTTCGCCAGGGACGATGGACGGGCTCGGCGTCGGCTGGAGCCGATTGCATGAATTGAACCCGCGCCTGATCTATGCCTCCGGCACCGGCTTTGGCCTCAGCGGCCCCGACCGCGACAATCTGGCGATGGATATGACGATCCAGGCGGCCTCGGGGATCATGAGCGTGACCGGCTTCCCGGACGGCCCGCCGGTCAAGGCCGGCCCGACCCTGGTTGATTTCATGGGCGGCATTCACCTTTACGCCGGCGTTGTCACCGCGCTCTACGACCGTGACCGCAGCGGCGTCGGCCGGCTCGTCGAAGTGTCGATGCAGGAGACGGTCTATCCGAGCCTGGCCAGCAGCTTCGAATACTATCACCGGACGGGAAAGATCCCGCCGCGCACCGGCAACCGGCAATCCGGGCTCAACAGCGCGCCCTACAATGTATTTCCGACGAAAGACGGGCATGTCGCGATCCACATCGTGACCGAGGCGCATTTCCAGAATTTGCTGAAGGCGATGGGCCGCGAGGATCTCGCCGACGACCCGCGTTTCGCCACTAATGCCGGCCGCGTCGCCCATATCGAAGAAACCGACGCGCTGGTCGCCCAATGGACCAAGACCCTCGGCAAGATGGACGTGTTCGCCCGCACCAAGGAATACCGCGTCCCGTGTGCGCCGGTGCGCAACGCCCCCGAAGTCATGAACGACCCGCACATGCACCAACGCGGCATGCTCGAACGGATCGACCATCCCGAACTCGGACCGATCGTGGTGCCGACGACGCCGCTGCGCCTGCACGGCACCGACAAGGTCGAGACCCGGCCGAGCCCGACCATCGGCCAGCACAATTCCGCGATCTACGGCGACTGGCTCGGCCTGTCGGCGGGCGAGATCGCCGAACTGAAGGAGGGCGGGGTGATCTGAGGCGGTTCCGCGCGATGCTAGCGGCAGCCGCATGATCAACCATCGGATTTGCGTGGCCGAGATCCCCGCCGCCCCGACGATTTCCGGCTTGCGCCTCGCCTTTGGCGCGGGCCTCGACCCGCAGCGGGTGATCGCGGAGGTCTACCGGCGGATTGCCGCGGCCAACGATCCGGGCATCTTCATCTCGCTGGTGCCGCAGGCGCGGGCAAGCGCGATGGTGCGATCGCTCGGGCGGTTCGACCCCGCCGCCAAGCCGCTGTGGGGCGTACCCTTCGCGGTCAAGGACAATATCGATGTCGCGGGCGTGCCGACGACAGCGGCCTGCCCGGACTTTGCCTATACGCCGCCGGCCAATGCCGCCGCCGTCGAGCGGCTGGTCGCGGCCGGGGCGATCCCGATCGGCAAGACCAACCTCGACCAGTTCGCCACCGGTCTCGCCGGGGTCCGCACCCCGCACCCGGTGCCAAAAAATCCGTTCGATCCGGCAATGGCGCCGGGCGGCTCCAGTTCGGGCTCGGCGGTTGCGGTGGCGCGCGGCCTGGTCGCCTTTGCCCTCGGCAGCGACACGGCCGGTTCCGGACGAGTTCCGGCCGGTCTCAACAACATCGTCGGGCTCAAGCCGACATTGGGCGCGATTTCGGCCCGCGGCATGGTGCCGGCGTGCCGCACCCTCGATTGCGTCTCGATCTTCGCGCTGACGGTGGATGACGCGTTTGCAGTCTACCGCGCAGCGGCCGGGTTCGACCCGCAGGATGCGTATTCCAAATCGGTGATACCCGGATCTCCCGGCGCGGTGCCGAAGCACTTGCGGGTCGGCGTGCCCGACCGCGCGGGGCGGCGATTTGGCGGCGACCGGCTCGCCGAACAGGTTTTTGCCGCGGCATTGCGGGATCTCGAGGTCGCTTGGGGCCGAAATCGTCGCGCTCGATTTCGCGCCGTTCTTCGCCGCCGCCGAGCTGCTCTATGCCGGCCCGTGGGTGGCCGAGCGCTATCAGGCGATCCGCGACTTTATCGAGCGCCGGCCCGAGGCACTGCATCCGGTGACGCGGCAGGTCATCGCCGCCGCGGTCGGCTTTTCCGCAGCTGACGCTTTCGCCGGTTTCTATCGCCTGGCCGAGTTGCGGCGCGCCACCGAGGGGGTGTGGCGTTCGGTCGACATGCTCGCCGTGCCCACCTTTCCGCGGCCGCGCAGCCTCGCCGATCTGACCGCCGATCCAATCGGGCCGAATAGCGAGCTCGGCACCTATACGAACTTTGTCAATCTGCTCGATCTGTGCGCGCTGGCGGTTCCGGGTCCTTTCCGCGGCGACCGATTTCCCGCCGGCATCACCGTGATTGCGCCGGCCGGCGGCGATGCCCGGCTCGCCGCGATCGGTGCGGCGCTGCACGACCGCGCCGCGGTGCCGCTCGGCGCCACCGGCGAGCCGCAGCCGGCGCCGTAGCCGCCTAACCTGCGCGGGCTCGCCGGTTATCTTACCTCGACCAGCTCGATCGCCTCGCGGCTCGGACCCTCGATCATCAGCGCGCGGGTGTCGCCGAGCTGATAGGGCGCTTCGAGGAAGGTCACGCCTTCGCTTCGGAGCTTGTCGGCCCAGGCGTCGAGATCGGCGACGCTCAGCGCTATGTGGTCCTGCAACTGGCCGCGCGAGCTGACCAGCGGCCGGTCGCCCTGATTTGCGTACCACATCATCGACACATCGCCGAACTCGACCCCGGCGCGCGGGGAGCGGAACATCCCTTCCCGGCTCAGCGCCGGCCAAGTGCGATCCGACCCGCGCACGGCCTCGCCACCGGCGGGCGTCGGCGCGTAACCGGGCCGCAGCGGCGCGTTCAGATGCCTCTGATACCATGCGAGCGCGCCGATCGGGTCTTCCTGGTACAGGTGGACATGGTTGAAGCGCTCGGCCGGATGATTGCCGGCATATTCGACCAACGCGTCGTCGGGGCCGCGCATATAGGCGAACCCGCCGCCACCCGCCGGCCGGATGCCTTTGGCCTTGGAATTGGCGATCTGCGCCTTGGTCAGGCCGAGCACATTGCCGATGCTGGGCCAAGTGTCGCTGCTGATCAGCACCGAACCGCCCTCATCAGTGGTGTAGAGCGGCAACAGATCGACTTCTGGATGGGACTTATAGGTTTCGAGGCTCTGACGGGCATCCCTGACATGCCAGCCGAAATGCCAGATCGCACTCTGCGGCTCCATCGCCGGCGGCACGTCGACCTTGGTGAACAGCACCAGCACGTCGTTCGGCGATTTGAGCGCCGCAAACCCGCCCCAGTCGCCTCTCGCGGTGCTGGGAAACTGCCGGGTGTAGAATTCGATCGCGCGGCCGGGATCGAGCGAATTCAGGTGAAGATGGTGAAAGCCCGGGGTCGGGAGCATGGCGTTTCCTCCTCGAAGGGTCAGCTGCGGGCGGGGCCTGCAAGATATGTCATGATTTGAGGGGCGCGCGGGGCCTCAATGCGACATCAGCACCGGGATCGTCATGCTGGCGAGGATCGTGCGGGTGGCGCCGCCGAGCAGCAGTTCGCGGGCGCGTGAATGGCCGTAGGCGCCCATCACCAAGAGATCGGCGCCGAGATCGGCGGCGCGCGATAACAGCAATTCGCCGACCGGGACCCCGGCGGAGACGGTGCGTTCGATCTGGGCTTTGACCTCGTGGCGAGCGAGGTGCAGCGCGATATCGGCGCCGGGGAGTTCGCCATGCCCGTCCGGCCCCGGTTGCGGGTCGATCGCCAGCACCCTCACGGCATCGGCCGCCGCCAATATCGGCATCGCGTCACCGACGGCGCGGGCCGCCTCGCGGCTCGCATCCCAGGCGATCAGCACGCATTTTCCGACCGTCTCGAAATGCCCGGCATAGGGCACAATCAGGATCGGCCGGCCGGAAGCGAGTGTCACCCGTTCCGGGCGCGGGCGAATCATCGCCATTTCCTCGCTGTCAGGATCGATTTGGCCGAGAATCGCCAGATCGGCATAGCGCGCATGCAGAGCGGGGTCAGCTTCCCAACCCTCGGCCACCGCGCGCCATTCGCTCGACAGCCCGCGCAGCCGGGCCGCGCGCTCGAATGCCTGTCGCGCTTCCTCGGCCTGCTCGAGCGCCCGCTCGCGCCATTCGTGATAGACCGGTTCGAGGATCGCCAGATCGGGATAGGCGGCGTGCCGCGGCAGCTCGACGCTGGGGATCGAATAGAGACCGACCAGATGCGCGGCAAAGCGCTCGGCGAGCGCCGCGGCCAGTGCTGCGCGACCCTGCGCGTCCGTCGCCGCATCGAGCACCACCAGCAAATCCTTGTAGCTCATCGATCGATCTCCTTCCGGTACCGCCGGGCAGCAAATTGCGCGGCGATAGCCTAGCCGCCCAACCGCCCCCGCCGCAACGCCAGCGCCGGTGCGCTTGCCTCAGCGCCGGGAATGAGGGAAGAGAAGGACAAAGCTGATCAGGGGATTTCGCCCGATGCGCGCGCTCGCTCTAGCCGGTCTCGTGGCTTCCGTTTCGCTTGGTTTGCTGGGCGGCTGCTCCAGCAACGAGGTGGCGCGGGTGCAGAACTTTTCGCCGGGCCCGAACGGAAGCTTCACCTACAGCGCCCGTACCAACACGGTGATGACCGCGAACGAGGATGGCGCCGCCGAGCAGATCCGCCGCGACTGGTTGGCTCAAACCCTCGAGGCGCAAGGCATATGTCGCGGCGGCTACGTCGTTTACCAGCGCCGCCTGGTCATCCTGCCGCAGCAGACTGCGCTAGACGCGACGATGGGCGCCCCTAATTCCGCTGTTGCCCCCGCCCCGCCGACTTTTTTCGGCAATGGCGGCGAAGTCGTCTATTCCGGAAGCTGCCTCTAGCCGTCGGCTGGCCCGCGCGACGCCCGACTGGCACGAGCGTCGGCTGGCCCGCGTTGGTCAGTGCCGGGCGTCGCCCCAGCGATCGAGCAGCGGCCCCGACTTGCCGTGGACCGGATCGGCGGCGGGCATCGGCACCGCGGCGATGTTGGCCAGCGCCCGCTCGCGCTCGCCCGCTCCGGGGACCCGCATGTCGGGACCGTGGCCTCCGGGATAGGCGCCGACGACGAGCAGGTCGGGGCTCGCCGCCTCGCTCTTATGCGCGACCCCGGCCGGGATCACGACGACATCGCCGGCATGCACCTCGACGATTTCGCCGCCCTCGCCGCCGAGCCGGACGCGAGCCGAGCCGGAAACGACGCCGAGCGCCTCATGCGCGGTGCTGTGATAGTGGTGATAGGCGTAGATCCCGGCGCGCCAGCCTCCGCTCCAGCCATTGGCGGCGAACCGCGCCTCGCAGGCGGCAGCGGCGCCGGGGCCGGTGGCGAGCGCCCGGCGATAGACGAGGAGCGGCAGGCGGGGATTGTTGGGAACCCGGCCGTCATCGGCGAACCGGTGCTCTTCGATCGTCGCAGCGTGCGCTGTTGTGATCATCGGGTGCTCCCTCGCATACCAGAGTGGCGACAGGCTATGCCGCCGGCGAAATCGCGCCAAGTGAAATCCACCTTCGGATTGGAATGTCGACCGCCCGGCCTCAAGTCGCTGCGGCAGCGAGTTTACCGCAACGAAAAATTAATCTCGTCGCGTTAAAAATTCTACTGGTGTTGTCGTGCACCGTTAATAACGATCGGCGGGCAATGCACTTGCTCTGAAGATGCCCGTCTGGTACTGACGGCATCGCTGCAAATCGCCGGTTGCGATGGTGCGGGCGAAACCGCGGGTTAGATTTTCGGGCGTGCGCTGCGCATGGAGTACCCGATCAAGACAGTTTGTGTCGTTGGCTTGGGCTATATCGGCTTGCCGACCGCGGCGACTTTGGCCAGCCGCGGCGTCGAGGTGGTCGGGGTCGACATCAACCCGGGCGTCGTCGCCGCCGTCAATGCCGGGCTGCCCTATTTCCCCGAACCCGACCTCGACATGCTGCTGCGCGCCGCGACCACCTTAGGCAAGCTGCGCGCCACTGCCCGACCGGAGCCTGCCGATGCCTTCGTAATCGCGGTTCCGACCCCGTTCCACGACGACCGCTCGCCAAATCTCGGCTATATCGACGCGGCCGCGGATGCGATCGCGCCGATGCTCGCTTCCGGCAATGTGGTGATCCTCGAATCGACGTCGCCGGTCGGCACCACGGCGCGGCTGGCCGAGCGGCTGGCCCGGCTGCGCCCCGATCTGCGCTTTCCGCCGGAGCATCATGCCGAGCCGCTCGATGTGCACGTCGCCCATTGCCCGGAACGGGTATTGCCCGGCCGCATGGTCCGCGAGCTGATCGAGAACGACCGCATTATCGGCGGCATGACCGAAGCCTGCGCCGAGCATGCCGAGGCAGTCTACCGGGTGTTTCTGCAGGGCAAGCCTTATCGCACCGATGCGCCGACCGCCGAACTGGTCAAACTGGTCGAGAACGCCTATCGCGACGTCAACATCGCCTTCGCCAACGAATTGTCGCTGGTCTGCGATCAGCTCGGGCTCAATGTGTGGCAGGTGATCGAGCTCGCCAACCGCCATCCGCGGGTCGCGATCCTGCAGCCCGGTGCGGGGGTAGGCGGCCATTGCATCGCCGTCGATCCGTGGTTCATCGTCTCGTCGGCGCCGGAGCGGACACGGCTGATCCGCACCGCGCGCGAGGTCAACGACGCCAAACCGGGCTTTGTCGCGGCCCAGATCCGCGAACGGGCCGAGCGCTTCAAGCACCCGGTCGTCGCCTGCCTGGGGCTGAGCTACAAGCCCGATGTCGACGATCTGCGCGAGAGCCCGGCGGTCGCGATCGTGGCCGAACTGGCGCGCGGCGGGCCGGAGCGGATCGTCGTCGCCGATCCCAATCTGCGCGTCCTGCCGGCGGAACTGGCGGGACTGCCGAACGTCTCCCTGTGCGACACGCTCGAAGCGGTTCGCCAGGCCGATATCGTCGCGGTTCTGGTCGCCCATTCGCCGTTTCGCAAGATCCCGCGCGAGGAATTGCTGCGCCGCGTCGTCATCGATGCGACCGGCCTCACCCACCGATCGGCCTGAACGATGGACCGGGCTGAGCCGCAGATGCGGGTCCTGTTCGTGTTCGGCACCCGGCCCGAGGCGATCAAGCTCGCCCCGGTGATCCGCGAATTGGCGGCGCGGCCCGAGTTTGTCTGCAGGATCTGCGTTACCGGGCAGCATCGCGAGATGCTGGCGCAGTTTCTCGGACTGTTCGAGCTGCAGCCCGATTGGAACCTCGAGGTGATGCGCCCGGATCAGGACCTCGCCTATCTGACCGCAGCGGTGCTGTCGGGGGTCAGCGGGGTTCTCGACCGCTGGCGCCCCGAGCGGGTCATCGTCCAGGGCGACACGACCTCGACCTTTGCCGCGGCGCTGGCCGCATTCTATCACAAGATCCCGGTGGCCCATGTCGAAGCCGGGCTGCGCACGGGCGACATCTATGCTCCGTGGCCGGAGGAGGCCAACCGGCTGCTGGTCGCCCGCATCGCCGATCTGCACTTCGCCCCGACGCCACGGGCGCGCGACAATCTGCTGCGCGAAGGCGTGGACCAGGCGCGCATCGCGGTGACCGGCAACACCGGGATCGACGCCCTGCTGTGGGTCTCGGAGCGACTCGAGACCCGGCCCGAACTGCGCGCACGGGTCGACTCAATACTGGGCGGGCGCTTCGCGGACCGGCGGCTCATCCTGATGACCGGCCATCGCCGCGAGAGCTTTGGCGGCGGTCTCGAACGGATCGCCGCCGCGATCGCGCGGATCGCAGCTCGGCCGGACGTGGCAATCATCTTCCCGGTGCATCCCAACCCGAAGGTGCGGCGCGCGACAGAGCCGTTGCGGCGGCAGCAGAACATTCTGCTGATCGAGCCGGTCGACTACCCTGAACTGGTCTATTTGCTGAAGCGCTGCTACATCGTCGTCACCGACTCGGGCGGGATTCAGGAGGAGGCGCCCTCGTTTGGCAAACCGGTGCTGGTGACGCGCGAGACAACCGAACGGCCGGAGGCGATGGAGCAGGGCCTGGCCAGGCTGGTCGGCACCGACGAGCGGCGGCTGTTCGACGCGATTAGCGAACTCCTCGACGACCCGCGAGCCTATCGCCGCATGAGCCGGATCGCCAATCCCTACGGCGATGGCCAGGCGAGCCGCCGGGTGGCCGAGCGGCTATCTCCGCAGCGGATCGGCGCCGACGGGATTGCCCTCTCCCGCCGGTGAAAAATCCGCTCGGCGATTATCCAAGGGCGCGCGCTCGGCTGCCGGGTCATCCCCGTCCGAGCGAGGCCAGGGCCGCCCAGACCAGCGCCCAGGCTCCAAGCGACAACAGCACCAGCACGATCAGCGCGGTAAGCCGGCTGACGCGCGGAACCGCCTCATCAGCCAAGTGTTCGGCGAGGGCCAGGGCAGCAAATGGGCTGCCCCCCTCTCCGGAGGCAGGATATTTGGAAGCGGCATCGCTGTTCACCGACCCCTCCCTCTGCATCGAACCCGCGGCGGCGGTGCGCGGCGTGTGATCCTCATGGCCGCCGCGGATTTGCGAGGTTACCGGTCGGCGCGACAGTGCGATGTCCAAGCCCCGTCAAAAATTCGTCCCTGGTGATTTTTTGCCTTTGCTCCGATCCGACCAATCCTCGTCGATATGCTATAAAAGAAAATAAAATCCCTAGCATTAAATGTTGCCCAAATAGGCACAGCACAATATCTATCAGTCGTGTGGTCATCGCGTAGCTCGGCGGGTGATTGTTATGTCCGATATTTATACTTCCGAAATAAATGGCATCGTGAGGCGGCAGCCGGCGGCTGCCGAGGATCGGCTTTCGCGGCGTGCCGCCATTTACGTCGCCCTCGGCCTGTCGCTGCTGGGCTGGACGCCGTTGCTGCTGCCGGTGCTGATGTTTATCCACCGCTGAAATGCGGATCTCGCGGCCGGCGGCGAACGCGACGTTCGGGCCGTCTGCGCGCCGATTGCGGCAAACGAGCGGATCGGTCGGTGCGATCAATCGTTCGGCAGCCGATAGCCCCAGGCGCGAATTTGCGCGACCCCGGCCTGGTAGCCCTTCGGCGTGAGGCTGAAAGCGAAATGAGCTTTCCCGGCAAAGACATCGATCAGGATTAGCGAGCCGACCCCAAGCTCTCTGACGACGGCGAGCGATTGGGCTGTCGGAAAGATGCAATATCGCGTGGTCCGGCATTCGATCGGCGGATTTCCGTCGACCCGGAGCACGGCTTTGACCGGAAACGGCGTGCCGACGATGCCAATATTGCCGGTTTCGAGCATGATGACGAGGGCGAACGAGCCCTTGCCGCCGTTCCCATCCTGCCAGAATGGCACCGTGATCGAGCATTCCGCGGCGCTGCTGCCCGGATTGCCGCCGCATTCGGTGACCCATTCGTCAGCCCGGAAGCGCAGAGTTGCCGAGGCGGGGCCCACCGCACCGAGAAGAGCGCAAATAGCGAGCATGAGGATTGCTGCCGATCGGCATGGCCGCCGCCCGCGCCGCGCCGCGGCATGGCCGCGACGCCGAAACCGGCCGAACCCAGCTTTCCCGATCGAACCGGCCAACCCAGTCGCACTCGGCACCATCGACCTCGCGGCGTTGGTTGCAACCGGCTCGATCCTGCCCCGCGCCACAATGTGGTCAAGCGACAAGGAATGGCGGCGCACCAGCGGGGCTGCGGGGACCGATCGGACGGCCCTCGATCGGAGAGCGCGGTCGGCCCAGCGACCCGCTGGCCTCGCTGTTTGCGGCGGCGACGGTCGACCAATCATCCTCGGATCGGATCGCGACAAGTCAGTGGCGAGCGAAATCTTGAGGTTCCACCGCTTCGAACCGATGTCACCTAAAATTAACCCTGATTTTGCTTCACAGCGTACTGAAACGGCGCTAGGTGTAATTGTATCGTTTGAAATGCCACTGAGCGAACCGGGGTCGATTTTGCTTGCATGGACCTTTTGTGCAAGGGGCCGGACCGTCTCGGTGGAACTTACCGGGTCAGGCGGCGTTCCGCGTATCGCACTCGCGACTGGCGGCAGAAGGACATTCTGGCTGACCGACCGGCTTTTTCGATCGTCGAAAAGTGCGGGTCGGCCTGCTGATCGGTCATCGATCCGCAACTGCTTCAAGGCTCATGGATGGCTCGTTATCTGGTGACCGGCGGCGCCGGGTTTATAGGTTCGCACCTCGTCGAGTCGCTGCTTGACGACGGGCACGCGGTGCGGGTCCTCGACGACCTCTCGAGCGGCAATCGCGACAACCTCGTTCGCCCGATCGAATTCATCAAAGCCGATGTCGCCGACCCCGAAATTGTCAGGCGCGCGTTCGACGGTATCGACGGCTGTTTCCACCTCGCTGCGATTGCCTCGGTCGAAAAGTGCAACCTCGAATCGCTGCGCACCCACCAGGTCAATCAGACCGGCACAATCAACATTTTTGACCAGGCGAGGCGATCGCGCCGCGGGGCAATTCCGGTGGTTTATGCGTCTACGGCCGCCGTTTACGGCGATTGCCATACCATTCCGGCTGGCGAATCTGGTTGCGCCATGCCGCTGAGCGCCTACGGCGCCGACAAACTGGCCTGCGAACTGCATGCGCGCGCCGCTGGGGCGACCCACGGGTTGCGCACGACAGGACTACGGTTCTTCAACCTGTACGGTCCGCGCCAGGATCCACGATCGCCCTATTCCGGGGTGATCGCGATCTTCCTCGATCGTCTACGTCGCGGCGACCCGGTCGAGTTCTTTGGCGATGGCGGGCAGGTCCGGGACTTCACCTTCATCACCGATGCCATCTTGGCGCTGCGGCGGGCGTTGCCGGCGGCGAGCGAGCGCGCTCCGGTGTTCAATGTGTGCACGGGAACGGGCACCACGGTGCGCCGCCTGGCCGAGATCATTGCCTCGCTCTGCGCAACCGAACTCGTCGTCGCGAAGCGACCGCCGCGCGGCGGCGAAGTCGAGATTTCGATCGGCGATCCGCGCCACGCCGCCGATGAGCTCGGATTTCGCGCCCGTACCGCTCTGCCCGAGGGTCTGGCGGCAACGCTGGATGCGTTCGAATCCTGCAGCCGGGAGGAGGCGCGCATCGTCGCCTGACTGGGCGGCCTGACTGGGCGACCCGGGCCGGGGGTCGCTGCCGCTGAAGGGCGCCCCGAGAAATCCCGGTTTTCGGACCTTGCTCAGCCGCCGCCGCTTTCGCGCAATGGTCCGCAGCCCAACGCTCAATCGTCAGAAATCGAGATCCGCATAATGCGCCGGTGGCGGGGCTCCCGGCACATGATCAGCCAAGATCGGGCGGAAACTCGGGCGCGACTTAATCCGTGCATACCATTCCTTGGCCGGCTCATGAGCATCCCATGGCACATCGCCCAGATAATCGAGACTGGACAATTGCGCCGCGGCGGTGATGTCGGCAATCGAGAAATGGTCGCCGGCGAGCCAGCGGCGGCGCTCCACCAGGTAGCCGATATAATCGAGGTGATGCGGCAGATTGGCATGGCCGGCGCGAATCGCCTGTGAATTGGGCTGTCCCTGCCCGCGGTACCGCTTCATCATTTTCTCGCCGAGCAGGTTTTCGGTGACCTCGCGGTTCATCTTGGTGTCGAACCATGCGGTCAGGCGTCGAACCTCGGCGCGGTCGATCGGATTGATCCCGATCAGCAGCTTTTCGCGATAGACTTCGTCGAGATATTCGACGATCGCTGCCGGATCGGCGAGCACGGTTCCGTCGGGCTCGATCAGCACCGGTACCTCCCCGGCCGGGTTCAGCGCCAGGAACTCCGGCCGCCGCTCCCAGATCTTCTCGGCCTTCAGGGTGAAATCGAGGTTCTTTTCCTTGAGCACCACGCGCACCATGCGGGCGGCGGGAGCGAGCAAAAGGTGATAGAGAACGCGCATGCTCGCGATTGTAACGATCAGCCCGGGGCGCGAACAATGCTTGATCGCGGCGCCGGAACGACGCCCATCGGCCGGCGGCGCATCGATTTGCCGGAGAGCGCGGCGGCCGTCACAATTTCTCGAACACTGCGCAGGTGATGCGATATTCGGCGATCAGCCAATAGAGCTTCGCCATCGAGCGCTTCCATTTTTCGAGCGACACGAACGGCGCCGGAAAACGCGCGACATGGCGCAGCAATATCCACGGCCGACGGCGGACATCGTCGCGATAGGACATCCCGGCGCCGATGACCGCGGCGTCGAGCAACCGCGCGCCGGCGAACAGCGCGCCAAGTTCCCCGGGGCTCGGCCGGAACATCGTGTCGATCGGGTCGCGGTGATAGGGATAGCTGAACGGTACGGTGACAAAGGCCAGCCCGCCGCTCGGCAGGATTTCGAGGCAATGGCGCGCCAGCCGTTCGGGAACGGTGACGTGCTCCAACAGGTTGCAGCACAGCAAGGCCCGCGCGCCGAGCGTGCGCAGCCGCGGCAGATCGGCAGGATCGGTCAGATCGGCGCGCAGATCGATACCGGTCGCGTCGCGCTTGTCGACATGCACGATATCGATGCCGCGGGCGCGCAACGGGCCAAACAGCTGCCGTTCGGTCCAGGGCTGTGTCTCCTCGCGGAATGCCGCCGAACTGCTGCCGAGATTGAGCAGCGGCGACAAACGTTCGGGCGCCAGCCGGTCGAGCGCGGCGCGCAGCCAGCGGGCTTCGGCTTCGAACATCCTGCTCTCGATCGGGTTCTTGAGATCCTACCATGCCCGATCTGGCGACGGCGCGAAACGGCGCTTCGCATCGCCGCGAAGACAACCGCCCGAGACCGCCCAGGGACAGCACGATAACGCCTCGCGATGGCCGCACAGCAGACCGCCGCCACGATCCCGCCACGACTGAGCGCGATCGCCTTCCCCGAGGCGACCCCGCTCAACGCGTTCTTCGCGTGGAACGAGGCGCGATCTACCAAGGATCGCCGCTACATTGTCGCTTGCGATATCGCCCGGCTGCTACACGGCTTTGAGCAAAACCTTTGTATCGCGCATCTCGCGGGCCAGCCGCTCGACTTGCGGCGCTCGGGAGAACGGATCCTCGTCGCGCCAGCGGCGACCGCTCGGGCTCGGCGATTTGTCGGCGAATCCGCCGCGTCTGCCGCGGCACAACGGCTGATCGATGCGCTACAGGCTGCCATTGGCTCGCTGGACACGGCCCGGCACGCGTCGGTTTTCGCCGCGTTCGAGGCGTTAGCCGGGCATGTCGACCTCGACGCGCTGGCCCGATTGCGACCGCAGCCCAAATCCGCGGCGACCATATCGCGCCGGCGGCGTATTCTGATCATCAAGCTCGGCGCTCTCGGCGACTTCATCCAGGCGCTCGGCCCGGTGCCGGCAATTCGCCAGCACCACGCCGGTGATCGGATCAGCTTGCTGACCACCGCACGTTATGCCGCCTTGGCGGCGCAGACCGGGCTGTTCGAAGATATTCTGGTCGATCGCCGGCCACGCGGGTTCGATATCCCGGGCTGGCTGGCTTTGCGCCATATGCTGCGCCGCGAAGGCTTCGACCGGGTCTATGATTTTCAGACCTCCGACCGGTCGAATTTCTATTTCTGGCTGCTGCGGCCGGGCCGGACGCCCGAATGGTCGGGGACGGCGTGGCATTGCTCGCATCCGCACGCCAATCGCGGGCGCGACCGCCAGCACACGATGGACCGCCAGGCCGAGCAGCTGCTGATGGCGGGAATCCACCCGGTCGCGCTGGCGCCGTGGCTGCCCGCGGCGGGATCGCTGCCGCCGCCGCTGGCCGGAAGGCGGTTCGCCCTGCTGATCCCCGGCTCCTCACCGCGGCATCCGGAAAAACGCTGGCCGGCAGACCGCTATGGCGAGCTAGCGAACCGGCTTTGGCGCGCCGCGTATCTGCCGGTCGTCGTCGGCGTCGCCGGCGAGGAGGCGCTCGGGCGGGCGATCCGTGCGATCTGCCCCGATACCGTCGATCTGATCGGGCGCACCGAGGTCGCCGGGCTGGCCGCATTGGCGCGGGCAGCCACGCTGACCATCGGCAACGACACCGGCGCCACCCATGTCGCCGCCGCCGGCGGCAATCCGGTCGTGGTCCTGTTCTCGGCCAATTCGGATCCGAGCCTGTGCGCCCCGCGGGGTGCTGCGCTGCGGGTGCTGATCGAGTCCGATCTGGCTCGCCTCGCGGTGGAGAGCGTATTCGCTGCCGGCCTGGAAGCGGCTCGGGCCCAAACCGCCGCGACCGCCACCGTGTGACCCTCTCTCAGAAGCGCTCGACCCAGGGCCGCAGCTCGACTTCCCAGCTCCAGGCCGAGCGCGGTTGATTGAGCACACCAAGGTAAGCCGCGGCGATCGCGTCCGGGTCGAGCATGCTGTCGGGCTTGTCCGCGGGCTCGACCCGACCGGGATTGCGGATCGCTCCGTCGATGACGAAGTGGGCGACATGAATTCCCTGCGGCGCGAGCTCGCGCGCCATGCTTTGGGCCAGGCCGCGCAGCGCGAACTTGCCCATCGCGAACGGCGCCGACAGCGGGTAGCCCTTGACGCTCGCCGAGGCGCCGGTGAACAGGACCGCGCCCTGCCCTTTCCGCAGCATCCGGGAGACCGCCTCGCGCGCGACCAGGAACCCGCCAAATGCGCTGACCATGATCGCGCGCTCCACCTCGGCCGGCACCAGCTCGGCGACCGGGCCGCGAGCGCGAGCACTGGCGTTGTAGACGACGATTTCGGGCGCGCCGATCGCGCCCTCGACCGCGCCAAACATCTGGGCCACCTGAGCCGGGTCAACCGCGTCGCAGGCAAAGGCCGTGGCCCCGGTCTCGGCGCAGAGCGGCGCCAGCTTTCCGGCGTCGCGCGCAGCCAGCGCCACGCGCATCCCCTCGCCGGCAAAAAGCCGCGCCAAGGAGGCGCTGAGGCCTCGCCCGGCGCCGACAATCAGCGCGGATTGGTAGCTCGGCTTCGGCATGTTCCGTCCTCCTCGGATGATGGTTCGGCCATTGTGCCACAAGATCGCCGTCCCCAGGCTTGTGACGAAGGCGGTCTAGCGCACGAGGCCGCCGATCGTGCCGGCGTCAAAGCGGGCCAGATCCTCCGGACCGAAAAAATTGATGTCGCCCGGGGTGGCAAGGCCGATCGCGGCAGCGAAGCCGGCGAGCCGGATCGCCAGATCGCGATCGCCGCCGAGCAGCCCGTGGATCAGTCCGCCGACGAAGGAGTCGCCGGCGCCGATACGGTCGACCACATCGACCGCATAGCGCGGGGCATAGCGGACGACGCCCTCGGCGAGGAGCAAGGTGCCGGGCTCGGCTTCGGGCGCACGGGTCAGCGCGACCAGCTTTACGCCGTAGCGAGCGGCAATAGCCTCGGCCAGCATTTCGCCGACCTCGGCAAAACCCAGCACCTGCTGCGCATCACGCTCGGCGAGCACCAGCAGATGCAGATGCGGGGCCACCGCATCGAGCGCGGCGCGGGCTTCGTGGGGGGTGGTCAGGGTCGCGCGATAATTCAAATCGTATGACACCGGCTTGCCGGCTGAAGCGGCGAGCGCGGCGAGCTGCAGCACGAGCGCCCGGCAGCTCGGGCCCAGCGCCGGGGTGATGCCGGAGAGGTGCAGCCATGCGCTCGCCCGGATCAGCGTCTCCCACGGCGCGTCCTCGAAACCGAGCTCCGAGGCCGCCGAATGCTTGCGGTCGTAAATGACCAGACTGGTGCGCGGTTCCGGGCCCGGCTCGTAGAACATCAGGCCCAGCCGCGCGTTGGCGATCCAGCGCACCCAGCGCGTATCGACGCCGTGGCGGCGCGCCTCGCCGTCGACGATGCGGCCCAGCGGCCCCTCGGGCAATCGCGATACCCAGGCGACCCGACGCCCGAGCCGAGCCAACAGGCAGCCGACATTGAGCTCGCTGCCGCCGACCCCGATTTCAAAATTGCGCGCCTGATCGAGCCGCTGCGCGCCCGGCGGCGCCAGGCGCATCAAAGTCTCGCCGAGAGTCAGCAGATCATACTGACCGTCCGGCAAGCCGATCATCCGCGCGCGCCGCCAGCCGCGGCGACGACTTCCCGGAAAGCCGCGGCTGGGTCAGATATGGCGCTGTGTCCGCCGCAGAAAGTCGATGAAGATCGCCGCCAACAGGCCCTCCTTTTTCTCCCAATCCTCGAGCGCCACCTCGAGGTCGGGGCGGTCTTCGGTCAGCACCTCGTGGTATTCGCTGTTCGGCATCAGCCGGTGCGCGATTTGGGCAGGCAGCCGCGGATGCACCCTGTCATTGCCGGGGATGATGCAGGCTGGCATCGCCATCGAGCGTAATTCGGCCGGGCTCAGCCCGATCACCGGATGGTCGGCGCCCTCGTTGAAGCTGCGGCGCCAGCGCTCCATAACCGCGATAAAATTTTCGACGCGGATCGCCGTCAACCGCGCGCGGTTGGCAGGATTGGCCTTGATCACTTCACCGAAATGCTCGCTGGCGCAGACCGCTTCCATACCACCCGCCCGAGCCATCGCGATGAACTGGGAGTAATAGTTTTCGACCAGCCGCTGGGCCGCGTAGGCGCCGCCGGTGACCCGCCACAGCAACAACCCGCGCACCGCCGCCGGATGGCGCAGAGCCAGCAGCAAGGCCAGCCGGCAGCCCGACGAACTGCCGCCGATAAAGGCCGGCAGCGCGTCGAGCTGCGACAATAGTTCGCGCAAATCCTCGGCCCAGATCTCGTTCTCCGAATTGCCGCCGTCGAATGACACGCCGGAGGCGCCGCAATTGCGCCGGTCGTAGATCAGCACCCGGTTGCCGGCCTCGGCGATTTTCTCCGCCAGCGGCTTGACCCCGGCGAGCCCGCGCCGCCCGCCCGGCTGCATGGCGACCCAGGGTCCGCGTTCGCCCAGCACCTGGTAGTTGATGTCCACACCGCGGATATTGGCGACCGGCATGGCTATCCCCCGTGGTCGAACATTGCGAATTCTGCCATCCTAGCGGATATCCCCCGGTTCCGCAGAGGATTCGACATGCAGGTAGGCGTCTTCTATTTCCCGGCCGATTACGGCATCGACATCGCCGAACTGGCGCAGGCGCTCGAAGCGCGCGGCTTCGCCTCGCTTTACGTACCGGAGCACACCCATATCCCCGCCAGCCGGCGCAGCCCGTTCCCCGGCGGCGGCGAATTGCCGAAGAAATATTCGCACACCCACGACCCGTTCGTGGCGCTGTCCTTCGCCGCCGCGGCAACCAAGAAGCTGCTGCTCGGCACCGGCATCTGCCTGGTTCCCGAACACGACCCGATCGTCACCGCGAAGAGCGTGGCGAGCCTCGACCAATTGTCGGGCGGTCGCTTTGTCTTCGGCATCGGCGGCGGCTGGAATGTCGAGGAGATGGAAAACCACGGCGCCCAGTACAAAAGCCGCTTCAAATTGATGCGCGAGCGAATTCTGGCGATGAAGGCGTTGTGGACCGAGGAGGAAGCCGCCTTTCACGGCGAATTCGTCAATTTCGATCCGGTGTGGTCGTGGCCCAAGCCCAGGCAGCGCCCGCACCCGCCGATCCTGCTCGGTGGCGAGAGCGATTACACGCTGCGCCGCATCGTCGAATATTGCGACGGCTGGATCCCGCGCCCGGTCGCCGGCTTCACCCCGCGCGACGCCAAGGCCCGCCTGGCGCGCATGGCCGAATTGAAGGGGCGCAACCCGGCGAGCCTGTCAATCACAGTGTTCCGCGCACCAGCCGACAAGGCCGCGCTCGACGATTATCGCGCCGCCGGGATCGATGGCGCGCTGCTCGAAGTGCCCGATTTGAGCCGCGATGAGATCTTGCAGTTGCTCGACAAATACGCGCCGTTGGCCGCAGCGGGGTAAGGGCGGGCATGATCGGCGAAGAACTCGTCTTTGTCGCGACCTGCGACATTTCGGGGCATGTGCGGGGCAAAGGGTTCCCGGCGCGCGAACTGCCCGGACGGCTCAAAAAAGGCATCGGCTGGACCGGCAGCAATCTGATGATGTCGCCGGCCGGGCCGATCTGGGACACGCCCTTTGGCACTGCCGGCGATCTGATGATCGTTCCCGACGCGGCGGCCGAGGTCCGGGTCGATTTCGGCGACGGTTCGGCGCCCGAGCATTTCTTTCTCGGCGACCTCTGCACCACCGACGGCGGAGCCTGGGAATGCTGTCCGCGCGATTTTCTGCGCCGGGCCGCCGGCGAGCTCGAGGCGGTGGCGGGGTTGCGTCTTCTGGCCGCGTTCGAGCAGGAATTCATCTATACCGGCACTGACGACCGCCCGGGCGATGCCTATGCGCTCGGCGCCTTCCGCCGCCAGGGTAATTTCGGCGAGGCGTTCATCGCCGCGTTGCGCGCCGCCGGGCCAGTCCCGGACAGCTTCCTCGCAGAATACGGGCCGCGCCAGTTCGAGGTGACGGTAGCGCCGCAGCCGGCCCTGAGCGCCGCCGACCATGCGGTGATTACCCGCGAGATGGCGCGGGCTACGGCCCATCGGTTCGGCCAGCGCGTGATCTTTTCGCCGAAGCCGGATCCAGATCTCGTCGGCAACGGCGTGCATATACATATGAGCCTGTGGGACGGAGCCGGCCGGCCGGCAACCCACCTGCCGGGCGAGAACATGGATCTGAGCAACCCGGCGCAGCATTTCTTTGCCGGCGTACTGCATCATATGGCGGCGATCTGCGCGGTGACCGCTCCCTCGCCGGTCTCCTATTTGCGGCTGACGCCCAATGCCTGGGCGCCGACCGTGATCGATTTGGTGCGGCAGGACCGTGGCGCCAGCCTGCGCATCTGCCCGGTCTTCGCCACGGCGAATGCCGGAGAGACTGCGCGCCAGTTCAATGTCGAGTTTCGCGTTTGCGATGCCTCGGCCAGCCCCTATCTGGCGCTGGGCGCGGTGATCTTTGCCGGGGTCGACGGCATCCGCCGCGCACTGCCCTTGCCCGCAGCGGGGACGACGCCACCCAACCTGCCCGCCTCGCTCGATCAGGCGCTCGACCTTCTCGCCGCCAGCGAGGCCGCAGCCCGCTGGTTCGGCCCGACCCATATCGACGCCTATCTGCGCTTCAAGCGGGTCGAGGCGGAGAAAGTCGCATCCCTTTCGCCGGCCGAACTCTGTGCCCACTACGCCGAGATCTACTGAGATGCCGGGGGAAACCGTTCGAGATCGATCTTTGTTCGTCGTTCCCGCGCAGGCGGGAATCCAGGCGACCGCTCCGGTCGGCCGCTCTCCTGTTCGGGCCAGAGGCAGGCCCTGGACCCCCGCCTTTCGCGGGGGCGACGGGGTTTTAACCCACATCGCGATCACTCCGCCGCGATGACCGGCCCGGCCCTTCTCGATCACGACGAACCCGACCCGGTCGCTCTCGACAACGAGACAGGCGGCTCGCCCTTTTTTCTCGCCTGCGACCATGGCGGACGGGCCATTCCGCGGCGGCTCGGCCGGCTTGGCCTCGCCGAGCCCGACACACTGCGCCACATCGCCTGGGACATCGGCATCGCCGGGGTCGGCCGGCTGCTGTCGCCTTTGCTGGACGCAGCACTGATCGTACAGGCCTATTCCCGGCTGGTGATCGATTGCAATCGCGACCCGGCGGTGCCGAGTTCGATCCCGGAGATCAGCGAAGATACCGAGATTCCCGGCAATCGGGGGCTAACCACGGCCGGCCGATCGGCGCGGGTCGAAGCGGTCTTTCGCCCCTATCACAACCGCATCGCCGCAGCGCTCGACCGGCGCCAGGCCGAGAGCCGCGCCTCGGTGCTGGTGGCCTTGCACAGCTTTACCCCGATCTTCAAAGGCGTTTCGCGGCCGTGGCATGTCGGCGTGCTGTTCAATCGCGACGCCCGCCTCGCGCACAGCCTCGCAGGATTGTTACGGACCGAGGGCGGTCTCGTCGTCGGCGAGAACGAGCCCTACCGCGTCACCGACCTGACCGACTACACCGTCCCGATTCATGGCGAGCGGCGCGGGCTGCCCTATGTCGAAATCGAGATCCGGCAGGATCTGATCGCCGAACCGGCAGGCCAGGCCGCCTGGGCCGATCGCCTCGCCCGCCTCCTGCCCGCGGCCTACGCCGCATTGCGCGGCTGACCCCGCACGCGCTACTGGGGGCAGCGCGCGGTCACCAAGAACACCGTGGACGGGAGCACCATGCCCGCGCGACTGGCGTGGGCGGCGAAGGCGTCCTCGATCTCGCGCCGGATCGTCTCGAGTGTCGCCGCGTCCGGCTTCTTCTCGTCGATCAGCCGGCCGGAGGGCCCCATGATGCAGGCGTGCTCGGCTTCCTCGCTCGGCGCCGAGGCGAAGATGCCGGGAACCTCGCGGTGGATCTCGATGCCCTCGAACCCGGCCGTACCGAGAAAAGCGCGCACATAATCGGGTTCGCTGAACGCCATCGGTCCAGGCGCGCGGGCAGGCCTGGGCTCGGGCGGCCCGAGATGGCGCAACGCCACCTCGTAGGGGATCAGCCAGTGCTGGTTGTCGGCGAGCGGTCCCCAGCAGGCAAAGCACAGCCGGCCATCGGGGCGGGCCGCCCCTCGCAGATTGGCAAAGGCCGCCGCCGGATCGCTGAAGAACATCACGCCGAACCGCGACGCGATCAGGTCGAAGCCGCCGGGCTCAAACGGATGCGTCTGCGCGTCGGCCTGCATCAGCGAGACATTGGCGAGCCCGCTTTCGGCGATGCGCTTCCTCGCGCCGGCGAGCATCGCCTCGGAGATGTCGGCGCCGACCACCCGGCCACGTTCGCCGACCGCCTCGGCCAAGGGGAATGTGAAGGCGCCGGTGCCGCAGCCGATTTCGAGCACCCGCTCGCCCGCGGCCGCCGCCGAGTGCTTTAGCAGCAGATCGTTGACCGCGCGCACCCGGCGCTCGACAAAGCCGTCGAGCCCGACCCAGCGCGGGCCAGCAACCGTGTTCCAATATTCCTGCTGCGCGGCATTCGCCGCGACTGGGGCCGCCATCTCCAAACCCTCCATCCAATCTGGCGCGATCGCTTTTCAGGCGATCGGCACCTGCCGTTTCGCGGCCATCGGCGTTTCCTCCGATGCGGCCGGTGATGACCACCGGCGATTCTCCCACCTAGGCGGGCGGCGCGCAATTCGGATGTTCGGCAGCGCGGCTGTCCGGCAACCCCCGAAACCGGAGGCGACAACCGAGAATGTCCAGCGAAGATTGGCCGGTTGCGACACCGCCCGATTCGCCGGCCCGGGCGTTTGCGGCTGGATTCTGGCCGGCGCTGGACAACGAGAGTGCCGGTGCGCAGCGGAGTGCGCTAAGATTAACCGGGCGCCGGAACGTGGCGCGGCGACGAGAGCGAGCGATGAGGACGAAAACTGCCGACCCGGGGAGCGGCGAAAGATTCGGCGTGGATTATCTCAATCGCGCGCGGGAACTTGGACCGATGATCGAGGCGGCGGGCGACGAGATCGAGCGACGCCGAGAGCTGCCCGAGCCGATCATTGCGGCAATGGCCGAGCGCGGGCTATTCCGCCTGCTGCTGCCGCGCTCGTTGGGCGGGCGCCGAACTGCCGCCTGCCGCCTATGTCCCGGTCGTCGAAGAGATCGCCAAGCACGACGCCAGCGTTGCCTGGTGCCTCGGCCAGGCTTGCGGCTGCACGATGACCGCGGCGTATCTGATGCCCGAAGTGGCGCGCGAGATTTTCGGCGGCGCGCGGGGGATCGTCGCCTGGGGCCCGCCGGGCCCGGCCGAGGCGCGGATGGCGCCGGGCGGCTATCGTCTGAGCGGAACCTGGAGCTTTGCGAGCGGCAGCCACCACGCGACCTGGCTCGGCGCCCATGTCGCGGTCTTTGCCGAAGACGGCACGCCGCGCCTGCGGTCCGACGGCAGCCCGGTCTTCCGTACCCTGCTGTTCCCAAAAGCGCGCGCGGCGATGACCGACATCTGGCATGTCATCGGTCTGCGTGGCACCGGCAGCGACAGCTATACGGTGACTGATTTGTTCGTCCCGGAGGACCACGCGATCGAGCGCAGCAGCGAAGTCAAACCGCGAGAGCCGGGCCTGCTCTATGCCTTCTCCAGCAGCAACGTCTATTCGGCCGGGTTCGCCGGAGTGGCGCTCGGCATCGCCCGCGCCGTGCTCGACGCCTTTATCGAGCTTGCCCGCGACAAGATCCCGCGTGGCGCCAAACGCACCTTGCGCGACAACAATGTGATCCAGGCGCAGGTCGCGCAGTCCGAGGCGCGGATCGGCGCGGCGCGGGCGTTCCTGCTGGGCGCGCTCGATCAGATCTGGCTCGAAGCCGGGCGCAGCGGCCAACTCAGCCTCGATCACAATGCGACGATCCGGCTCGCCTCGACCTGGGCCATCCACCAGGCGCGCGATGCGGTCGACACCCTCTATCATGCCTCCGGGGCCACCGCGATCTTTGCGGAGAACCCCTTCGAGCGGCGGTTCCGCGACATCCACACCGTGGTCCAGCAATACCAGGGCCGCCAGGGTCATTTTGAGACCGTCGGCCAGATTTTACTCGGCCTCGGGGCCGAGAGTACGATGTTCACCTTTTAGCGGGCGGTGCGGTAACTGACCGACATGGGGCCTCCCTCTTTCCCAGCCGGCGACGCCCGGGACGCGATCGGGCGATCCGCCGCCAACCGATCATTCGCCCGGCGCCACTGGTCGCTCGACGATATTCCCTGGCAGGCGATTCGCCATGACGCGGTAGCCGGCAGCGAGGCGCTGTTCTACCTGATCGCCTCCGCCTCGCTGATGGAAAGCGCCACCGACCTCTACACGGCAAATTTGATCGATCACTTTGCCGGCGACGACGAGGTCACGTCGTGGCTGGAACGGCATTGGCTCCCGGAAGAGCTTCAGCACGGCAAGGCACTGCGCCGCTATGTCGAGACGGCTTGGCCGGATTTCCCTTGGGAAACGGTGCGCGAGCGCTTTGTCGAGGAGTTCCGGCCTTTCTGCGACGAGGCGCTCGAACAGGCGCGCGGCCTGGAAATGGCGTCCAGATGCGTGGTCGAGACGGGCACCGCCAGCCTTTATACGACCCTGTCGCGCGCCAGCCCTGATCCGGTCCTGGCGCTGCTGACCCGCCGGATCGCCGAGGACGAAGTTCGCCACTACAAGCATTTCTACCGTTATTTCCGCAAATACCGGGACATCGAACGACAGCGCCGGGGCGACGTCGCCCCGGCGCTGTGGCGGCGGCTGCGGATGACCGGCGGCGAGGACCGGCTGATCGTGCTGAAGCATGTTCACGGCGCGCGACATCCGGGCGCACGCTTTGACCTCTCCGTCTATCGCCGTGTGCACCGGCAGTGCCGATCTCTTCTACGCCGCCATTTTCCGGTGGAGATGAGCGTTCGCATGCTGCTGAAGCCGCTTGCCCTCGGTCCGCGGACTCAGCGCGTGGCGCTGCCGCTGATCACCACACTGGCGCGGCGGGTGGTGCCATAGCCGCAGCGTCGCAGCGGCGAACTCTGGCCGGCGGTCAAAGGCGTTCACGGTTCACAAACAGAGCGTCGGTTTCGGAGATCAGCACCTGGCCCAGAATTTCGCCATGGTAGAACGATGAGGCGGCGATCACGGTGGTCGCGGGGATCAAGATCTGAGTGATGCCGATCTGCTGCAATCGCTCGATCGACGTGCCGTAGACGACGCCGCCGATCCCCGCCCAAATCAGCGCGCTCATACACATCGGGCAGGGCTCGCCGGTGGTGTAGAGGATTGCCTCGCCCCAGCCCCGATTGCCGTGCTGTGCGACATAGTCGTTGATGGCGGCGATTTCTCCGTGGAGGGTCGGGTTGGCGCCTCCGTTGTTGACGCCTTTCGCCATGACCTTTCGATCCGCCGCTCGCACAATCACCGCGCCAAACGGGAAAAACGGATTGCCGCGCGCCGCTGCGACCGCCAGGCGCATTGCCTGTTCGTGAGCGGGCAATGGGATCGCAAGCAGATCGATGCGATGCGCCGACGCCGCGGCCGCGGACAGGCCGGAGCCGCAGGCCATCGCGGCAACCGTCGAGCCGAATGCCCTTCTCGACCACATGGCTACCCCTCCGATCCGTTGACACAGGCGATCCTCAGGTGGCGCTTGTCAGATCGCTATCGTTCTGATTGACGAAGATCAGCACCGCGAGGATCGTCAGGTAAAAGCGAAAGGCCGGCTGCTGCCCGTTCCATTCATGGGATTGCCACATCTGAAACCATTCGCCGCCAACGACCATAAAGCCGAAGAACCACAACAGAAACCCGAGCCCCGCGCCGATATGGACAAGGCGTTTGGCCCGGTTGAAGCGGGCGGCGTCCGCGCGCAGATGGCGCAGCAAGGCGATCGCCGCGGCCATCAGCATCGCGCCGGTCAGCCCTTCGCCGAGAATGATCAGCGCATAGCCCGCCTGCCACAGAGCCGGGGAGGTGATGCGGCGGTACAGCAGCGCGTTGCCGGGAAATGTCGTGTCCATGCTGAGAACATGGCGCACGAAAGCGTAGTTCGTAGCGTAGTCGGTCAGATTGTCGAAGGCGACGAGCAACGCGAACGCGGCGAGACATCCGACCATGATCACCTTGACGATGCGGGATTCGATCACCGGCTGGCCCCCCTGAGTAGAGCGCGGACGTTTGCGGGAAATCGCGCGGTTCGCAAGGCGTTCGGAAGATCCATGCGAGCGCAATGTCCAACAGGGAGCGACCCTTCCTCTCTGCGCGGCCGCAAATGAGGGGGACGGGGAAACAGGGCGTCTCTCGTAGTTATGCCGGCGACGGGTCGCGGCTCGCTTTCGCGCGTGACGACAGGGGCCGGGATCTCGTGTAGTCTTGCGGCATGGCTGTCGAGATTCCATTCCGCCGCGAATTTTCGTTCGAATACGGCCGGCTCGAGAGGGTGGCGCCGGGCATCCGTCGCATCGTCGCTCGCAATCCCAGCCCCTTTACCTTCAGGGGCACCGGGACCTACGTCGTGGGTGAGGGCGAGGTCGCGGTCATCGATCCCGGCCCCGATCTCGACGAGCATGTCGCGGCATTGCTGGCCGGCCTCAGCGGCGAACGGGTGACCCATATCCTGATCACCCACACCCATCGCGATCATTCGCCGGCGGCAGCGCCGCTGAAGGCGGCGACCGGCGCTCCGACTTACGGCTTCGGCCCGCATGCCGGCGGCAGGCGCGGCGACCCCGCGGTCGAGGAAGGCGGCGACTGGGATTTCTCGCCGGACGTCACCGTGGGCGACGGCGAGCCGATCGCCGGCGTCGGCTGGCGTTTCGAGGCGGTGCACACCCCGGGACACACCTCGAACCACCTGTGCTTCGCCTTGCCCGACAGCGGCATCCTGTTCAGCGGCGACCATGTCATGGGCTGGTCGACCAGCGTCATCGCTCCGCCCGACGGGGACATGAGCGCGTATATGGGCTCGCTCGACAAACTGCTCCGCCGCCCGGACACGGTATATTGGCCGACCCACGGCCCGGCGATCACCGAACCGCAGGATCATGTCCGCGCCTTCATCGCCCATCGCCGCGAGCGCGAATCCGGCATCCTCGACTGCCTCGCCTCCGGAACCGAGCGGATCGAGGCGATCGTCGACCGGCTTTATGCGGGTCTTCAGCCGGGTTTGCGCCGCGCCGCGGGGAGATCGGTCCACGCCCATCTGTTGGATCTCGCCGGGCGCGGCATCGTCGAAAGCGACGGGCCGGCGACAATCGACGCGAGCTATCGGCTCGCCGGTTCCTGACCCCCGGTTCTGAACAGGTGCGATGCGGCCGCTGTCGCGCATCGGTCGCCGCCTCTCAACCGCTCTGCTGATCCCCGCCATCGCCCTTGGCGCCGCGCTTGCCGCCGTCGCAGTGCTGGTGCTGAGCGTCGGCGCACCGCCGGGGAAGGCGCTGCTGACCCTGCTGCGCGGCGCGCTCGGCGACCCCGAAGGGATCGGTTACACCCTATTTTATGCGACCGACTATGTATTTGCCGGGCTCGCCGTGGCCCTGCCGTTTCAGGCCGGGCTGTTCAACATCGGCGGCGAGGGCCAGGCGGCGTTGGGCGGGCTCGGCGCCACCCTCGCCGTCATCGCCCTGCGTGGCGCCCCACCGGCGCTGATCCTGACGGCCGCCACGCTGGCTGCCGCCGGTTTCGCCGCCCTTTGGGCGTTGGTGCCAGCCTGGCTGCAGGCGTGGCGCGGCAGCCATCTCGTGATCACCACGATCATGTTCAACTTTATCGCCGCGGCGTTGATGACCTGGCTGCTCGCCCGCGTCTTGATCGCACCGGGGCATAGCGCCCCGGAGACGCGCGAGTTTTCGCCGGCATTGTGGTTGCCGACCCTGGCCGATCTGGGCGCCCGGATCGGCATCGACGCCGGCGGCGCCCCGCTCAACCCCTGCGCGCTGCTGGCGCTTGCCGCCGCGGTCTTCTACTGGCTGCTGCTCCGGCGCACGCCGCTCGGCTACGAGATCCGGGCGGTCGGGTTCAATCCCTCGGCGGCCCGCGCCGCCGGAATTCGGGTGCCTCGGACCCAGCTCGTCGCGGTCTGCGGCGGCGGCGCCTTTGCCGGGCTGATCGCGCTAAACGAACTGTTCGGCGCCCAGCATCGGCTGACTCTCGACATGAGTTCGGGTGCGGGCTTCACCGGCATCGCGGTGGCGCTGATGGGACGAGGTCATGCCCTCGGCATCGTTCTAGCCGCCATCCTGTTCGGTGCGCTGAACCAGGGCGGTGCGGCACTGGCCTTCGACGTGCCAAATGTCACCCACGATGTCGTGATCCTTGCCGAGGGGGTGGCGATCTTTGTCTGCGGCGCGCTCGATGGCGCCGTGCGCGGCCATTTCGGCCGCCTGCTGCAAACCTTGCGACGCACGCCGATGCGGGAGAGAGCGTGAACCTGCTGTTGATTTCGCTCGCGGGCTCGACGGCGAGGCTGGCGGCGCCGCTGATCCTCGCAGCCCTCGCCGGCCTTTTTGCTGAGCGCTCGGGCATCGTCGATATCGGGCTCGAAGGCAAGCTGCTGGCCGCCGCCTTTGCCGGAGCCGCCGCGGCGTCGCTGTCAGGCTCGGCGGCAGTCGGATTGCTTGCCGCCGTCGCTGCCGCAATTCTTCTCGCGCTGCTGCACGGGCTGGCGACGATCACCGCCGGCGGCGACCAGATCGTGTCGGGCATGGCCTTGAACCTGATCGCCGCCGGGGGCGCACCGAGCCTTGCCGCGGCGTGGTTCGGTCAGGGTGGTTCGACCCCGCCCTTGCCGAGCGGCGCACGCTTTGGCCCGATCGCCCTGCCGTTGACCCAGAGGCTGAGCAGCGTGCCGATCCTCGGCCGTGCCTGGGCCATGATCGTCAGCGGACAGAACCTGCCGGTCTACCTCGCCTGGCTCGCGGTGCCGACGACTGCGCTGGTACTGGCGCGGACCCGCCTTGGTTTGCGGTTGCGGGCGGTCGGCGAAAGCCCGCAGGCGGTCGCCGCGGCCGGGCTCTCGGTTGCCCGTCTGCGCTACCTGGCGCTCGTCGTAAATGGAGCCTTGTGCGGGGTCGCGGGAGCCTCGCTGTCGATGGCCGAGGGCAACGGCTTTTTGCGCGACATGAGCGCCGGGCGCGGCTATCTGGCGCTCGCGGCGCTGATCTTCGGCAAATGGCGACCCGGACCGGTATTGCTTGCCTGTCTGCTGTTTGCTTTCGCCGATGCGGTTCAGGCGCGTTTGCAAGGGGAGACGCTGTTTGGCTGGGATGTTCCGGTCGAACTGATCCAGGCGCTCCCCTACCTCGTCACCGTTGTGGTGTTGGCCGGCTTTGTCGGCGCCGCCCGCCCGCCCCGGGCGCTCGGCCGGCCCTATCCTGCATCGCGCTGACCGCGATCCGAGCGGCGTCGCGCAGGCGCCTCCCCTGCGACATCGATGATGCTGCCGACCGACCCCTGCGATACGGTAGATCCCGCTGAGCGGGGAGCGGAGGAAACATGGCCAACGATGAGGATGTCGCCTACGCCTCGGCGGTGTCGCTGATCGAGAGCTATCGCGCCGGCGCCCTGTCGCCGGTCGAGGTAACGCGGGCACTGCTCGATCGTCTCAACCGGTTAGAGTCCAAACTCAACGCCTTCTGCGTCGTCGACCGCGAGGGCGCGCCCGCGGCGGCGCGCCTTTCGGAGGAGCGCTGGCGGCGTGGCGAACCAATCGGACCGCTTGACGGCGTGCCGGTTACGATCAAGGATCTGATGCCGATGCGCGGGTTTCCGACCTTGCGCGGCTCGCATCTCGTCGACCGCCATCAGGATTGGTCGGAGGATGCCCCGGCGGTGGCCCGTTTGCGCGAAGCCGGCGCGGTCATCCTGGGCAAAACCACGACCCCTGAATTCGGCTGGAAGGCATTGGGCGACAGCCCGCTGACCGGCATCACCCGCAACCCGTGGAATCTGTCGCGCAGCTCGGGCGGCAGCAGCGCCGGGGCCGCCGCTGCGGCCGCTGCCGGGATCGCGCCATTGCATCTCGGCAGCGACGGCGCCGGGTCGATCCGCACCCCGTCGGCGTTTTGCGGGATCTTCGGGCTGAAGCCGAGCTTTGGCCGGGTGCCGGCCTATCCACCCTCGCCGCTTGGGCTATTATCGCATCTGGGGCCGATGGCGCGAAGCGTGGCCGATGCGGCGCTGATGCTTGGCGTGTTGGGCCGGTCGGATCATCGCGACCCTTACGCGCTTCCGACCGATGATCGCGATTGGCGAAGCGGGCTCGATGGCGGCGTCAAGGGCTGGCGCATCGCCTTCAGTCCCAATCTCGGCTACGCGCGGGTCGACGGCGAGATCGCCGCCGCGGTCGCCGCCGCGGCAAGTCGGTTCGAAGCGCTGGGCGCCGTCGTCGAGCAGGTCGACCAGATCTTTGCATCGCCGCGCGACGCATTGTTTACGCTGTGGGCGGCGGGCATCGCCACCCTGCTGCGCGGCTTCCCGGACGAGCGCAAGGGATTAGTCGATCCCGGTCTGCTAGCGACAGCGGCGGCGGGCGAAAAATTGAGTGCGGTCGATTGGGTCGGCGCCGACCTCGTGCGCAACGCGCTGGGCCGGCAGATGGCAGCCTTTCATCAGCGCTATGACCTGCTGCTGACCCCGACCATGCCAATCCCGGCATTGCCGGTCGGGCAGGACCTGAACGATCCGGCGGCTGAGCGGCATTGGATCGACTGGTCGCCTTTCAGCTATCCCTTCAACATGACCCGCCAGCCGGCGGCGAGCATCCCGTGCGGCCTGACCGCCGGCGGGTTGCCGATCGGGCTCCAGATTGTCGGGCCGCTCTACGGCGATGCCCGGGTCCTGCGCGCGGCCCGCGCCTTCGAAGCGACCCAGCCCGAGCGCCGCCCGCCGCTTGCCTAGCAGAACCTTTATCGGCGGATTCGCCAGGGCCGTCGGTCTCCCGACCCTGCGCCGATGCCAAAATTCAACTTGGCATGGCCGGCATTGGCATCGGGTGCAGCGACGTTCAATTCCCGATCAGGCCAGTGCGGCACCGGCCATAACCAGAGCGCCGACAACGGCGAGGCCGGTAAGCATCCACATTTTGGCGGCGATCGTCCGAAGCGCCGGCTTTAGCGTTTCAGGCAGCGCAAGGGCGAGCCCTTTCTTGCAGATGTTGGCGAACGTATAGTCGGACGGCCGCGTATTTCGCCATTCTGTAAGTCGAAGATACTTCCAGTATTCTTCACTACGTGGATGATTGCCCATGTAACTCCAAGGCTTTGCCGTGCCGTTGAAATGAATGATTCTGGCTTCGGCACGCACCTCGTCTATTTGGGCCGCGCTAAGCTGGAGATCATGCCACGGCAAATAAAACGGGGTGATCGCGTTCCAGCGGAATGGTAGAGGCAGCCAATCGTTGACCAGGCAGAGGTTCAGAATGTCCTGGTCGGCATCGATCGCTTTTTCTGGATTTTCTTTTAGACACCGCAGACACAAGTCACGATATTGGCGCCGTCGCCAGGCATTCAGGTCGAACAGCATCACGCCAGCGTTAAAATAGGGGGCGTCGGGCGCCATGCCAATCAGCGCCGGACGTGTCGATCCGGGGATCGGAACCGCGCCAACCGCGCGGCCCGAAAGGTCGGTGTTCCACAATTCGGCAATGCTTCCGGTCACGATAATGTCCGGGTCAAGGTATAGCGCACGTTCATGTTCTCGAAAGAAATCGCCGATCCAAAACCGGATATACGTTTCCAGCGTAAAGCGGCTCTTGAGCGGGAAAAGGAGACCCGATGGCAACTGGAATTCTTCGAATCGAATGCGGACGCGGTTGTTGTTTTCAAATGACCGGCGAATGCGGTCGGATGACACCATTTTCTGCGCACTGACGATTAAAATATCAAAATGTTCTTTTCTATTATTTTCCAAAATCGAGGCGATACAGGCGGCGACATGCTGAAGGTAGTTCGAATCACAGCAAAACAGAATTCGTATCGGAGAAGAGGAAACATCCACGCCTACCGTCTGAGGAAAGATACCGGAAAGTGGGGTAAGATTGCTGTTCATAGTAGGCATGGATACCGAAGAAAGGTTTATTTTTTATATTAAATATATTAAATAAGAGTTTACCAATTATCGAAAATGCAGATTTCATAGTTAAAAACAAGTTGCCGTCGGCTATTTTCAATAGATTTCTGCCGCACCTCCAGCCAACCGCGCGACGTAAATTTCACAGCCCGTCAAATGCGCGCGGAGTGCGGATGGCCGACTAGCCGGACACCGTCATTCCGTACCGAGTGGGAGGCGATCAGCGGGGCGAGATTTGTCAACGTCGCCCTGCCACTTGTTGGCACCGGACGAGCTTGCCGAGGACGGCGTCGGCCACCATTTTCCTGGTGGGCTGGCGTGCGGCCGCACGGTTCGGCTGCCCATCGCCGGCATCAAGGCAGCGCAACTTTCTTGTTCGGACGCGCTAACCCGAGTACCAGATAGAGACAACTTGCGGAGGATCGCGATGGCAAACCCGATTTCCGAGACCCCGACAGCCCCCGCGCAGGCGGTCGCCCCTTCCGGCATCAACCACCTGGTGCTGAACGTGCGCGATATCGAGGAATTGCACCGGTTCTGGACCGAGATCGTCGGGTTGAAGCAGGTCGGCGAATTGCGCCCGCGGCCTGACCGCCCGACGCCGCCCAGGATGCGCTTTTACAGCGGCGACCACAGCGGCAAGCTGACCCATCACGATGTCGCCCTGGTCGAAAGCCCGAACCTGCCGGCGCCGGCCGAATGGGTATTGTCCGACGGCCGGGTTGCCATCAACCATGTCGCCTTGACCATGCCGAACCGGGAGGCGTGGCTGAAGCAGCTGGCCTTTCTGCAAAGCCGCGGGGTCAAGTTCAACTGGCGGGTCAACCATGGGGTGACGCACAGCGTCTACATCAACGATCCCAACGGCTATGGCGTCGAATTCCTCTACGAGCTGCCGCGCGAGATGTGGGAAGGCGACATCGACGGCGCCATCAACTGGGCCGAAAACCTGCCGAGCGAGGGCCCCGAAGCTCTGATCGACCGCACCGACAGCCCAAGCTTTGGCAAGCCGCAACCGGCGGCAATTCCCGCCGAATAGGCGGCGGCAGCGGAATCGAGGCGGCTCCGCCGCGGGGAACCGCCACCCGCCGCGGGCGCAGATTGCGCAAGAACGGCCGGGCAGCCGCCGCACATCGCGAGTCGTGTTGCCCGGCAATGGAGTTATATCGATGACCGCCACCACCCCCTTCTTGAAGCATGCCGAAAAGCTAGGGCCGCTCACTTCGCGTTATGTCGAGGTCGAGGGCCTGCCGTGGCGGCCGACCCCGTGCCCCGGCATCGAGATGAAGGTATTGATGGAGGAGCCGGAAACCGGGCTGCTGACCGCGCTGTTCCGCTGGCAGCCGGGCGCCGAGTTGGCCTTGCACGAGCATGTCGAGATTGAGCAGACCTTTGTCCTCGAAGGCAGCCTCGTCGATGACGAGGGCGAGGTGCGCGCCGGCGATTACGTGTGGCGGCCCAAGGGCAACCGCCATCTGGCGCGCTCGCCGCATGGCGCGCTGGTGCTGTCATTCTTCCTGAAGCCGAACGTCTTCCTCGCCGGCGCTGCCGCCGGGCAGAATTTGCGCTGATGCTTATCGGCTAATTGGCGCTTTGTTGGACGCTGCCAACCTCTCGGCTGATCGGAGCTTCGCGCGGATACCGCCTGCGCTGCACAAACACGAGCGCGATGATGCTAAGCGCAGCGGTGAACATGATGTAAAAGCTCGGCGAAAGGCTGTTGCCGGTCATCGCAATCAGCCAGGTCGATACGAATGGCGTGAAGCCGCCGAAAATCGTCACGGTGATGCTGAAGCTCAGCGACACGCCAATCCCGCGGACCACCGTTGGAAACAGCTCGGCGAGTTGCGACGGCAACACCCCGCTATAGCCGGCCTTGACGAGGCTGAGCCAGCTAGCGGCAAAGATCGCCGTCGTCAGCGACGGATGAGCGACCATCAGATAAAAAACCGGAAAAGTGGTGAGGAAAAACAGCCAGGCTGTGGCCTTCAAGATGCCGCTGCGTCCGAACTTGTCGGAGAGATGCCCAGCAAGCGGTGAGGCGATGCCGAGAATGACGGCGCCGATCAAGGTTGCGATGAAACCGGTTCGTTGCGGCAGGTGCAGCTCTTTGACCGCATAAGTCGGGATATAGAGGATAATATAGGCCGAGCTGTTCGATACCACCGAAGCGCCCATCGCCAGCAGGAATTCGATCGGGTGACCCCGCAGCATGTCGCGCACCGGAGTAGAAGTCGGCTTGATCTCGACAAATTCCGGTGTTTCGTCGAGCCGGCGGCGAATATAGAGGCCGATTGGGCCAACCAGTATCCCGAACAGGAACGGAACGCGCCAGCCCCATTCGCCGAGCTGCGCTGGCGACAAGATGCTGGTCAGTAGGATCCCGAAACCCGAGGCCAGGAAGCCCGTGATCCCGGTGCTGGCCCATTGCCAGCTCGCAACAAAGCCTTTGCGCGAGGCGGTTTGCTCGGCAAGGAAGGTGACGGCGCTGCCAAACTCGCCGCCGACCGAAAATCCCTGACACAGCCGGGCGAAAAGAATCAAAATCGGCGCCGCGAGCCCGATCGTCGCATAGCCCGGCATCAACGCCGTCATCGTCGTACCGATGACCATCAACATGATCGATAGGGTGAGCCCGGCCTTGCGGCCGGCGCGATCGGTGTAGGCGCCGATCAGGATTGCGCCGAACGGGCGTACCAGGAACGAGACGCTGAAAGTCCCGAGGGTCAGCAGCAACGATGTGGTCTCGTTGCCGCTCGGGAAAAACACCTTCGAGATCGTGACCGCAAAGTAACCGTAAACCAGAAAATCGAACCATTCGAGCGCATTGCCAAGCGAGGCGGCAACAATGACCCGCGTCAGTGATGCCTTGGCGCGAGCGGCCGGTGCGGCGAGGTTGTCGGCTGTCATAAGGGCTCCCAAAGCGCTTGAGCGGATTTTTCATCGTCCCTCTGATGAGGACGTTCACCCCACTTTCGCGTTTTTTCCTGCGTTACGCCAGACTGAATTGATCGGCCTCGGTCGCAGGCAGAGACCAGTCGCCGTCATGATGCGACGCAATCCGGTTTGCCGGTGTTGCCGACCCTTTGCGCCTGCCGCATGATGGCCGCGGAAAACAGAGGCTGGGCGGGGGAATGAGCGCCAGGAGCAAGATCTGCTCGAGCTTTGCCGAGGCGGTTCGAGACATCCCGGACGGGGCCACGATCGGTTTCGGCGGGTTCGCGGTGGTCGGAATGCCGATCAACCTCTACGGGGCGGTGGCGGGCCAGGGCGCCAAGAACCTGACCTGCGTGTCGAATTCGACGCGCGGCGGCGCCACCCTGCCGCCCGAAGCGCCCGATATGGGCCAGATGATCCAGAACGGGCAGGTCAAAAAAGTGGTGTGCGCCTTTACCGCGCCGACCCGCGCCTCGCAGCGGCTGATCCTCGTCCGAATATGTCGAGAAGGGCCTGATCGAGGCCGAGCTGGTGCCGCAGGGGACATTGGCCGAGCGCATGCGCGCCGCCGGCGCCGGCATCCCGGCCTTCTACACCCCGGCGGCGGTCGGCACCGAACTCGCCGAAGGCCGTGAGACGCGGGTGTTCAACGGCCGCGAATATCTGCTGGAACACGCATTGCCGCTCGATTACGCGATGATCCGCGCCTATCAGGCCGATGCCTCGGGCAATCTGCGCTACCGGCGCTCGCAGCGCAATTTCAACCCGATCATGGCGATGGCGGCGCGGGTCACGATCGTCGAGGTCGAAGAAGATATCTTGCCGGTGGGGGCGATCGATCCCGATGACGTGCATACCGCCGGGGTCTTCGTCCACCGCATCGTCAAGATCCCGCCGCCGCCCGAAGGATGGTGGCCGCAGCGGCCAGGGAGTGTCGCGCGATGAGCGAACGGGCGAAAGGGCTGACCCGCCAGCAGATGTGCGACCGGCTGGCGATGGAGTTCGGCGATGGCTGGATCGTCAATCTCGGCATCGGCATCCCGACCCTGTGCTCGAATTTCGATTTCGGCGACAAGGAGATCATCTTTCATTCCGAGAACGGGGTGATCGGCTATGGCCCGCTGGCGCCGGCCGGCGAGGAGGATCTGCACCTAGTCAATGCCGGCGGCCAGCATGTGACCCTGCGGCCGGGTGCGGCGATCGTCCACCACGCCGATTCGTTTGCGATGATCCGCGCCGGTCGGATCGACGTAACCGTGCTCGGCGCCTATGAGGTCGCCGAAAACGGTGATTTCGCCAATTGGAAGATGGCCGGACAGCAGGGCGGCGGCATCGGCGGGGCAATGGACCTCGCCGCCTGCGCCAAGCATGTCTTTGTCGCGATGGAACATCAGACCCGCAATGGCAGCCCGCGCCTGGTAGAGCGTTGCGCCATTCCGGCGACGGCGCGCGGGGTCGTCAACCTCGTCGTTACCAATTTCGGCCTGTTCGAGCTGACGAAAGCCGGGATGGCGCTGAAGGAAATTGCGCCGGGCGTGACGGTGGACGAGGTCAAGGCCGCCACCGGCTGCAACCTGATCATCCCGCGCGAGGTCCCGCCGGTTCGGATGGTGCGGTAGCTACGCCGCCGACTGCATGTCGTAGGGCTGGACCAGCACATCGGTAGGAATGCGCAGCAAGGCGCTCAGCGCGCGTACCATCGGCAGGGTCAACGGCCGCTTGCGATTGAGAACTTCGGAAACGCGCCCGCGGCTGCCGATGGCAGGTTCGAGATCGCGCCGGCTCAGTCCGCGCTGCTCCATCATGAAAAGAACTGCGGCGATCGGGTCGGGTGCGGCGATCGGGTGGTGGAAAGCTTCATACGCCTCGATCAAGGTTGACAGGACCTCTACCCGGTCGCCATCGGGCGTGCCGGGTTCGGCGTTCCACAGGCGCTCGACCTCCGCTAGCGCAGTGCGATAATCGGATTCTGTCCTGATGGGGCGGATATCCATTGAACGGGATCCCTATACGATCGCAGCGTCGATCTTGTCATATTCCGAGTGAGTTCCGATAAATCGGATAAAGACGCGCTTGCCGCGGTAGTGAACCGCCACGACGAGCCGGTATTTATTTCCGCCGATGTTGAACACCACCCGGTCGTTAGCCAGGATGTCGGCGCTGCGGAACATGCTTTTGATGTCGGTCGGCCTCGACCAGTCTGCCGCCCTGACGACATGCACCCAAGCCCTCAGCGTCTGCTCCGCGTCAGATCGGCCGGGACGGCTCCAAAATTCCCGCAACGTGTTCACGGCGATAATCCGCAACGAACTGGCCTATCCCCCGCCATCAGCGCGGGCCGTTCTCAGATTGGGAGCAAAGGGTAGGTTGTCAACGGCAGTGAATACCTGCTCGAATAGATGGTCGGGGTGAAGAGGTGCCCGGCTGGTAAGGTTGTGCCTGAGGGAGAAATATGATGAACCGGGTATTGATCACCGGGGCGGGCGGCGGCATCGGGCGGGCGTTGCGCGAGACGTTGCGCGGGGTTTATCCGGTTTTGCGGCTGTCTGATCGGGTGGCGCTGGCGCCGGCGCGCGATGGCGAGGAGGTCGACCGGACCGAGATCGCCGACATGGCGGCGGTCGAGCATATGGTCGAGGGGGTCGATGGCATCATCCATCTCGGCGGCAATTCCGGCGAGAACACCTGGGATGTGATCCTCCAATCGAACATCGTCGGCGTCTACAACGTGTTCGAGGCGGCGCGGCGCGCGGGCGTGCAGCGCATCGTCATGGCGACCAGCAATCACGCGGTCGGCTTTTACCCGCGCGCGCAGACGATCGACCACCGGGTCGTGCCGCGGCCGGACAGCCGCTACGGCCTCAGCAAGGCTTTTTCCGAGGCGATTGCCAGCCTCTATTCCGATAAGCACGGGATCGGGTTTCTATGCGTGCGGATCGGCAATTTCGGGACGCGGCCGATCGACAAGCGGCGCCTGTCGATCTGGATCAGCCCGCGCGACCTGACCCAGCTGGTGCGCATCGGGCTCGAGTATCCCGACATCCGGTATGAGATCGTCTATGGCGTCTCGAATAATCGGCGCTCGTGGTACGACAATTCAAACGCCTACCGCCTCGGTTACCAGCCGCAGGACGATTCCGAACCTTATGCCGAGGCGGTCCTAGCAGCCGAGGCCGGCCAATCCGCCGACCCCATCGCCGAGCAGTATCAGGGCGGCACCTTCCCCGCTTTCGAATACACGGCGAAGACGTCGCGCGAATAGGACGGGGCTACAGCACCGCCAGCACCGCTTCGGGCGGGCGGCCGAGGGCGGCTTTGGCGCCCGAAACGACGATCGGCCGCTCGATGACGATCGGGTTTTCGACCATCGCCGCGATCAGCGCGTCTTCGGACAGCGCCTTCGGGTCGATGCCAGCCGTGGCCGCCTCCTTTTTGCGCACCAGCCTCGCTGCCGGCATTTTCAGCTGGCCGAGAATTTTCTTCAGCTCGGCGGCCGAGGGGGGCGTCTTCAGATATTCGATAATCTCGGGCTCGACCCCGCGCTCACGCAACAGAGCCAAGGTGCGGCGCGAGGTATTGCAGCGCGGGTTGTGGTACATCGTCACTGCCATTTGCGTCCTCCGTCGGGTTGAGCCTCGAAGCGTCCGGCAGGATAGCGCGCCGGCGACCGGGACCGCAGGGCTTTAAATCGCCGCTTGCCGGGACGAAGTAGACGCGCGGGCGTTCTCTGGATCAACCGAGACGCACCCCAAAAGGAGGACGCAGATGCCAGACCATGTTTACCGCATCATCGAAGTCGCTGGCTCGTCGGACAAGAGCATCGAGGACGCGATCCAGACCGCCGTCAGCCGGGCATCGCGTACCCTGCGGCAAGTCGGCTGGTTCGAGGTGATCCAGACGCGGGGCCATGTCGAGGACGGCAAAGTGGCGCATTATCAGGTGATCCTCAAAGTCGGGTTCACGCTCGAAGACGAATGATCGGCCGGCGGCGCTCAGCGGGTTCGGGCCGCCAGCGCCGCCACGATCCCGGTCAAGGCCGAACCCAGGCCGGCGAGGCGAAGGGTGACGCCAAAAGCGTCGAGAAATGCGTCAGACGCACTGCGCCCGGCCCCGAGCCACGAGGTTTCGATACTGTGGAAGACCAGGGTCAGCAATGTCGCGCCGGTGACGATCCCGAGCGTTCGGGTCAGCATCGCCACGCTGCCGGCGACCCCGCGGTGGCGGGGCGGCAGGGTCGCCATCACCACGTCGATATAGGCCACCTGGAACAGGCCCGCGCCGAACCCCTGCACCATCAGGGCCGCGATGATCGCAAACAGGGTCGGGCCGGCGTGCCAGCTGCCGATCAGAAATAGCCCGGCGCCCCCCAGTACCGCGCCGATGAGGGCAATCCGTTCAGCCGGGAAATGCTCGATCAGACGACCGGCCAAAGGCGATGCGATGATGCTGCCGACAAAGGAGAGGGCGAGCACGGCGCCGGCCACGGGCAGCGACAGCCCGGTGAAGCGCACCAGGTAATAGGGCACGAACAGCAGCACCGCAAAGCTGGTCAGATAGACCATGACGCTGGCGAGGTTGACGACGGCAAACCCGACGCTGCGAAAAAACTCGAGATTGACGACCGGCGCCGCGACGCGGGTTTCCCGGCGCACAAACGCAAACAGACTGGCGATGGCGAGCGCCAGCATTGGCAGGGCCAGGTAGTCGCGGCGGCCGAGCCCTTGGAATGCGTTGACCAGCAGCAGCAGACTGCTAATTGCCAGCGCCAGCAGAAGAGCGCCGATCAGGTCGAGCGGCTCACGCCCGCCAGCGCGGGACGCCGCCGGCAGTCCGCGCAGAAACAGCAGCGCCGTCAGCGCGATCGGCGCGCGAAACCAGAACACCGCCGGCCAGCCCCATCGGCCGACCAGCGCCCCGCCGATCAGCGGCCCCGCCGCCGAGCCCAGGGCGAAGATCATTGTGAACGCGGCGACGGCGCGGCTGCGGCGCTGCTCGGGGAACATCCCGGTCACCAGCGCCGGCGCGACGCTGATCACCAGGCCCGCGCCGATTCCTTGCAAAAAGCGGAAAAACAACAGCCAGCCATAGGCCGGGGCGGCGGCGCACAACAGAAATGCCGCGACGCTCCAGGCGAGCCCGGCGCGGAATACCCGGGCGTGGCCGAAAATGTCGCCGACCCGGCCAAAGGCCAGCATCAGGCTGGCATAGGTCAGCACGTAGCAGATCACCACCCACTGGATCATCCGGATCGGCAGGGCGAAACTGTGGGTGATGTCGGGAAAGGCGATGTTGACCGCGGTGTCGAGCGGGACGATCGAGGCGCCCAATCCCAAGAGCGCCAGACGCAGCCATTGCCGAACGGTCATTTGCAACGCGTCGGATTGGGCTGCCGCAGCCGGCGATCGGCTAATGACTGAACCCGATCGGTTGGCGCGAACCTGCCTCAGGCCTGGTCGAATGCGGTCTTCAGCGCCGCGGCGATACCGTCGAGCGCCGGTTCGGCGGCGCGCACGATCCGGCCCATATTCAAAAAGCCGTGGATCTGATCGGGAATGTGCCGTCGGATCACCGCGACCCCGGCGTCCTCGAGGCGACCGGCATAGGCCATGCCCTCGTCGCACAGCGGGTCGTAACCCGCGGTCAAGACAAAAGCCGGTGCGACGTCTGCAAAACCGGGGGCACGCAGCGGCGAGGCGCGCCAGTCGGCGATGTCCTCGGTCCCGCGCAGATAGTGGCCGGCAAACCACTGCATTGTCGCCAGGGTCAGCAGGTGGCCCTCGGCAAGACGCCGGGTAGAGGCGTGGTTCATCGCGAAATCAACTGCCGGATACAGCAGCAGCTGCGCGCATAGACGCGGCGCCCCCCTATCGCGCGACGACAGGCTGACCACCGCCGCAAGGTTGCCGCCGGCGCTATCGCCGCCGACGGCGAGGCGGCCGGCGTCGATGCCGAGTGCGGCACCGGTTTCGGCGACCCATCGGGTGGCGGCGAGACAATCATCGACGGCCACCGGGAATTTGTGCTCCGGCGCCAGCCGGTAATCGACCGCGACGACCACACATTGTGCGGCGTTGGCGAGATGGCAGCACAGACTGTCGTAAGTATCGAGATCGCCGACAACCCAGCCGCCGCCATGGAAATACACGAGTGCCGGCAATACCGCGTCGGTCGCCGTTCCGGCGCCGCGGTAAAGCCGCAGCGGGATCATGCCGCCATTCAGTCCCGGTGCGGCAAGGTCGCGGATCGCGGCGACCGGCGCCGGCTCGGGCGAGAGCACGTCGCGACCGGCGCGAAACAGCGCGCGCGCTTCGGCCGGGGTCACCTTCTCGTAGGGCGGCCGGCCGGATTGGCGCACCATTTCGAGCACCCGTTCAGCATCGGGATCGAGCGCCATTTCCGGTTCCTCATCCAGCGGGGCTGCTATTGTAGAGAGCACCGGATGGGCAGCGCCACAGAATGATGCCGCCTGCTGCCGGTCGCAGCACAGAAAAGCCCCGGTCGGGGGAGACCGGGGCTTCTGCTCGCCTGCCGGTTTGCCCTACCGACAGGCGCGAATGCATCGTTGGGGGGACATAACGATGCCAACAACATAGTGCCGTGATTCGATCTCGGTTGCAATTCATATCTAAAAAATTAACTACGAATTGCAGGCGACGCCAGGGCCGAGCCGGGTATTGACGCAACGCTCAGTCGAGCCCGATCCGTGCCCTGGCGGCAGCGAGTTCGGTCTCGTCCCAATACCCGATCAGAATGCCGGATTTGAGCTGCTGGCCGCGCGCGTAGGCCTCGATCCGGCAATCGGGCATGGTGATGCGGTTGTGGTCGCGCAAAGCCCAATCGAGCAGCGCGCCCTGCAGTCGCGCGCCTTCGCTCGCATAGCGCGGGTCGGCGCCGAGATCGTGAAATTCCTGAGGATCGGTGGCAAGATCGTAGAGCAGCGGGCGAAAGCCGGTCGCATGGATGTATTTCCAGCGCCCGTCGAACACCATGAACAGCCGGCAGTCGCCGATCGGCTGGTTCAAGCTCAGCCGCGCCTCCAGCATCGCGTAGTCGTATTCGGAAAACACGTATCGCCGCCAGTCGGCCGGCGGCTCGCCACGCAGCAACGGCATCAGCGAGCGGCCCTCGACGACATGCGGTTTTGCCTCGCCGGCGAAATACTCAAGAAAGGTCGGGACAAGGTCGATCGCCTCGACCAAAGCCTCGCAGGCCGAGCCGCGCGCGGCATCCGCCTGGGGCCGCGGATCGGCGACGATCAGCGGCACCCTGACCGCGCAGTCGTGAAAGAAATCCTTTTCGCCGAGCCAATGATCGCCGAGATAGTCGCCGTGGTCGGAGGTGAAGACGATCAACGTGCTCTCGCCCAGGCCGCGCTGGTCGAGAAATCGGAACAGCACGCCAAGCTGATCGTCGATCTGGCTGACGAGCCCCATATAGGCCGGGATCACCCGCGCACGCACCTCGTCGCGAGCGAAATTGCGCGACGGCCGCATCGCCATCAAGGCCCGGTAGACCGGGTGCGGATCGGCGCGCTCGGTCGGCGAGCGTAGCGCCGGCAGGATGTCGTTGCCGCCGTACATCGCGTGATATGGCGCCGGCACGATATAGGGCCAATGCGGCTTTATGTACGAGAGGTGCAGGCACCATGGCCTTCCGTCTTGCACCGCCTCGTCGATAAAGGCCATCGCCCGGCGGGTGGTATAGGGCGTCTCGGAATGCTCTTCGGGGATGCGCGCCGCCTGGTCGGCGTGGGCGAGCAGCCAGCCGTTGAGGATTTTGCCGTCGCCGCTTTCGGCAGAATTGGCCCATTCCTGCCATGGATTGGCGGCAGCGAAACCCTGCTCGCGCAGATAGGCGTCGTAGCGCGGCCCGGGACGGCCCGAGGGATGCAGCCCGTCGTCGCGTTCGAACGGCTCGAAGCCGCATTGCGCGAGATGCACGCCCGTTACCGAGGCGGGGTCGATGCCGAGCCGCGCCATCCCCTCGCTGTCGGCGGCCATATGGGTCTTGCCGACCAGCACGTTGCGCACCCCGATCTCATTCAGATGGTCGCCCAGCGTCGGCTCGCCGACGCGCAGCGGAAAGCCGTTCCAGTTCGAGCCGTGCGAGCGCATGTAGCGGCCGGTGTAAAAGCTCATTCGCGACGGCCCGCAGATCGGCGACTGGACATAGGCGCGGGTAAAGCGGACGCCGCGCGCCGCCAGGGCATCGATGTTCGGGGTCTGCAAGCGCGGATGGCCATAGCAGCCGAGATAATCGAAGCGCAGCTGGTCGCACATGATGAACAGGATGTTTTTCGCCGCCGGCATCGGGTTCCCCTACCAACGTCCATGCAGATTTGACAAATAGGATTGCTCTCGCCGGACATACCACAGCGCTCCGCGCCACTCTCGCTCTTCCGTTCGTTCCGGCGCGGCCATCCCCGGCGCAACCCTGGCCAACCCGACCGCCTCTCGCTACCCTTTGATCGAACGATGCGTCGGTGGCGGCGTCGCCGCCAAAAGAGGTGTGCAGTGCCGATTCTCGCCCGATTGACGCGCGTGTATGAGAGCCGGGGCATCCAGGTTTCGACCGGCCTCAATCCCAGTCATTTCGATGGTTTCCCGTTGGCGCCGTTCACCTGGCTGATCAAGGACGGCGCCAGCCTTACCAACGGACTGGGGATCGCGCTTCAGGAGATCTATTTGCTCGAATGCCTGTTCGAGCGCTTCCGCCCGCAGCGGATCTTCGTGATCGGCAATTCGTCAGGCTGGAGCACCTTCGCCCTCGCCCTGCTCAATCCGTCGGCGACGATAGTCGCCATCGATGCCGGGTTCGACAAGAATTCGCTCGCGGGGATCGAATTTACCAATCGCATTGCGGCCGAAGAGGGGCTGTCGGTCTGCGCTGTCCAGGGTGTCTCGCCGGGCGATGTCGCACCGATCATCGGCGAGCACCGGCTGGCACCGATCGAATGCGTTCTGATCGACGGCTACCATTCAGTCGCCCAGGTCGAGACCGATTTCGACGCGGTCAGGCCGAGCGCGGCGCCACACTGCGTCTACCTGTTTCATGACGTGCAGAGCTTCAATCTGCACCAGGGCATCGAGCGGATCGCGGCCAAGTCGGGGCTGGCTTGGGACCTGTTGCTCGGAACCCCGTCGGGGATGGCGGTCATGTACGATCGCGCGCATCGTCCACTCGCGCTCGACGACATCGCGCCGTTCGTCGCTGATGCTGCAGTGCTGGCGATCATCCGCCAGGCCGCCTGGAACTACCGCCACCGGCACCTCGCGCGATGGCGCAGAAGCGTGCGAAAACGGCTTCCGGCCAGGCGAAAAAATTCTTCAGGTTGATGGACGAATGTCCAGGCTCGCGACGGCGAACCCGGGCGAGCGGCGCGATCGCGGGCAAATTCGCCAGGAGCGCCCCAGCCGTCCGCTGCGCCAGCCCCGCGCGCGAGGTCGCAGATGACCTATATCCCGTGAATAGCGCTGTAAGCGGAGAAAACCGTCCACACCACAAGCAGGGTTACCCCACTCCAATAGACCCATGGATACATCGCCAACCCCTGAACCCCGCGGCCGATGACGGATCGCATGTCGTCGTCGCCGGCGTCCCGATTATATGGGGTCATGTGAATAACTTCTCCCCACCCCCCGCGATCGGGGCCAAGAGCAGCGGGATCGTCCGTGATACCGGCGCCTGAGCGCGGGCCCGTCGAGCTGTTGGTCGAACGAATCGGCGCCGGCGCCGACGGCATCGCGCGATGGCAGGGCGAGCCTGTCTATCTGCCGTTCACCACCTCGGGCGATCGCGTTCGCGCCCGGCTCGGCCCCCGCCGTGGCGGCGGCCGCGAAGGGCGGGTGGTCGAGCTGCTCGACCCGGGTCCAGGACGCGCCGTGCCAGCCTGTCGCCATTTCGGCCGCTGCGGCGGGTGCGCGCTGCAGCATGTCGAGCCGGTCCTCTACCAAACGGTCAAGCTCGCCGGCCTCCTGAATGCGCTCGAACGGGTCGGGATCGACGCGGCAGCGGTCGCGCCACTGCGGCAGGTGCCGCCGGTGCGGCGACGGGCCCGGCTCGGGCTCGCGCGGCCACGCGATCCGCGGCAGCCGGCGCGGGTCGGGTTTCGCCAGCGGTTTCGCCACGATCTCGTCGATCTGTGCGAGTGCTTGGTGCTCGAGCCGCCACTGTTCGCGCTCGTCGGCGCGTTGCGGGCTCTGGTCGCCGATCTGTTGCCGCCCGGCAGTGCGGCCGAGGCGATGTTGACCCGCACCGACAGCGGTGTCGATTTGCTGATCGAGGCTTCGCAGCCACCGGGACTCGGCGCGCTCGGTGCGCTGGCGCGGCTCGGCGACGGGTGCGACCTGGCTCGCATCGTCTGGCGAGCGGGCGCGCGGGAGATCCTGGTAGTCGAGCGCCGGCCGGTTCGCGTACTGCGCTCGGGGCGAGCCGTCGCCTTCCCGCCCGGCGCCTTTCTGCAGGCGAGCGAAGCCGCCGAAACCATCCTCGTCGAAGAGGTTGTCGCCGCGATCGGTCGGCGCCGCCCGGCGCTCGATCTGTTTGCCGGCCTCGGCACATTCGCTTTCGCTCTGGCCGGCACGGGGCCGGTCCACGCGGTCGAGGGTGACCCGGGCACGGTGGCAGCACTCAGTCGCGCCGGCGCCGATGTTCCCGGTTTCACCGTCGAGCGTCGCGATCTCGCACACGACCCGCTGCCGCCCGAAACATTGGCCCATTATGCCGCCGCGGTGTTCGATCCGCCGCGCGCCGGCGCCGCTCTGCAGGCCCGCGCACTCGCCGCCTCCACGCTCGACACGGTCATCGCGGTCTCGTGCAACCCCGCGACCTTCGCCCGCGACGCCGCCCGGCTGATCGAGGGCGGGTTTCGCCTCGAACGGGTGGCGCCGGTCGACCAGTTCGTGTGGTCGCCGCATCTCGAACTGGTCGCGTCGTTCCGGCGGTGAGCACGGTCCCCGCAATCGCCCAATCCGGCTGGCCGGGCGGTTTCCCGGCGGTTGGATCGATCCGATGGCTGGCATTGCCCTCCTACCTTGAAACTCGCGCAGCTTCTGGCGGCTGCGGGATTGCCCTAACGGCGAACCGTTCGAGCTTCGTATGGAAAGTATCTGAGAACTGCTTGAGCTAAAGCAGGCCGAAGCCGCCGCGCGGCTCGATCCGGCAGGTCAGGTTCGCACGCCGCTACCGAGGATTGCGGCAGTCGGAACGGCGTAGCCGCCGGCCCGGCGATAGCCGGCAGCGGCGGCGGCGATTGCGGCTTCGATCGCCGGTAAGGCCGAGGCCGGTTGTGCCTCGATCAGCGCCGCGGTCCGCACGGTGCCGCGGCGAAACCCCTCGAGCAGATCGCCGGGCGCGGCAAAGCGCCATTCGCCGGCGACCCGGCGCGCCTCGGTCTCGACAAACCCGGCGGCGTCGAGGACCCGCAGCAGGTCCTCGGGCCGGCGCAGACCGCCGCCCGAAGGCGGCAATTCTGCCGCCTGCTGCTCGCCAACTGCGCCAATCGAGTCGAACAGCAGCTTCCAGGCGGCGTTCTCGGCGGGCGCGGCCCAGCCGGTGAATGCGATCCGCCCACCCGGCCGCAACACTCGGTGCGCCTCCGACAGAGCCCGGACCGGGTCGGGAAAATGGTGCACTCCGAAATTCGAGACGACCGCGTCGAAGGAAGCATCGGCGAAGGGCAATGCCTCCGCATCACTCTCATCGAACCGCACCTGCGGATGGGCGGCGCGGGCAAGCGCCAGCATCGCGGCCGAGAAATCGAGACCGGTAGGCCGTGCCCCACGCCGGGCTACCGCCGACACCACAACGCCGGTCCCACAGGCGATGTCCAGCACGCGCGCCCCCGCCGCGACCCGTGCCGCATCGAGCAAGCGGTTGATAAAGCCGAGCGTGGCGTTCGCGAAGGTGGCGTCATAGTGTCGCGCCGCCCGCTGCCAGCCCGCATGCTCGAAGGCGCGCAGGGCGTGCCGATCAAAACTCATGGCATCCCCCTCGATCGCGATCGGGTCAGATTACGGCCGCGATCTCGGTCGTATCGGCGTGTTCCGGCGCGAACTGGCTGCGGTAGTAGCCGGCGAAGACGCCGTCGCGCCGCAGCAGCTCGGCCAAACTACCCTGTTCGGCGATGACGCCCTCTTGCACGACGACGATCCGGTCACAACGCCGCACTGTCGACAGCCGATGCGCGATGATAAAGGTGGTGCGGCCCTCCATCAGGCGCTCGATCCCGGCCATCACCAGGGCCTCGGTGGCGACATCGAGCGCCGAGGTCGGCTCGTCGAGGATCAGGATCGGCGCGTCGCGCAGTAGCGCGCGGGCGATCGTGACCCGCTGCTTCTCGCCCTCCGACAACGACATGCCGGATTCGCCGATCACCGTGTCGTAACCGTCCGGCAGCGAGCCGATCAGATCATCGATGCAAGCGAGCCGCGCGGCTCGCTCGATCGCCGCATCGTCGGCTCCCGGCCGGCCATAGGCGATGTTGTCGCGCACCGAGAGCGGAAAGATCAGCGGCGGCTGGAGGACCAGCGCGATCTGGCTGCGTAGCGACTTCAGACTATATTCGCGCAAATCGACGCCGTCGATCTCGACCGCTCCCGCCGTCGGATCGTAAAATCGCGGCAACAGGCCGAGCATGGTCGATTTGCCGGCGCCGGTCGCGCCGACGACGGCGATCTTGGCACCGGCCGGGACCACCAGGTCGATGTCTTTCAGGACCGGGGTCTGTGGACGATAGCGGAAGCCGACGCCGCGCCAGGCGATGCCGCCGCGGGCGCCCTCGAGCGGAAAGCTGCGTGTGCCATCGGCGAGATCGGGCTCGGTGTCGAGAACCTCAAAGACCCGGCGCGCCCCGACCCGCGCCCCGGCGATCAACCCCCAGCTCTGGGTGATCTGATTGATCGGAGCGTAAAGCTGGGCCAGATATGAGATGAAGACGATCAGCTGGCCGACCGTCAGCGCCCCTGAAATGACTGCTCGCGCCCCGGCATAGATGACGAGCGCGGTGCCGCCGGCGATCACCGCGTTGACCGCGCCGGAATAAAGCGTCTGCCAATTATAGAGGCGCAGAGTCGCGCGCAGGCTCTCCCGGCTCGCTCCCATGAAGCGGTGGTGCTCGTCCTCTTCTTTGGTGAAGGCCTGCACCACCTTGATCGACGACATCGCCCATTGGACCAGCGAATAGACCCGGCTTTCGCTGGTGCGCACCTCGGTGGCGACATCGACGATCTTGCGGTTGAACCCCGAAATCAGCACGAACAACACCGGGACAACGGACAACGCGAGCAGGGTCAGGGTCGGATCGAGCGGAAACAGAATGAACAGCATCCCGGCGAGCAGAACCATCGCCGACAGGATCGGCAATGCCCCGTTCATGATCATTGTCTGGACGGCAAAGCTGTCGGCGGTGACTCGGTAAAGCAGGTCGCCTACCCGCTGGCGGTCGTGGAACGCCAGCGACAGCCGCTGGAGATGGGCATAGAGCGCGCCGCGCAGATTGTTGACCATGTTCTGCCCGACGCGAATCGTCGTGTAGTTGTGCAGCAGGGTTAGCCCGCCGCTGCCAAGATGGACGACAACGATCCCGAGACAGGCGAAGAGCAGCAGCCGGCTCGCTGGCACCGCCTGCAGCGCCTCGACCGGGAACGGCTTGCCGCCCAGCACGTCGTCGATCACCACCTGAAGCGGCCAGGGCTTTAACAGCTCGAAGCCGGTAATCAGGAACACTTGCGCCAGCGCCCAGGCGATCTGCCCACGATAGGGCCGCAGATAAGGGAGCAGCTTACTCAGCATCGCACGGGTCGTGGCGTTATGGGCTCATTGCCCGCCAGCGGGCCGGCCCGCTGCATCATGCCGTCTGCGGCGCGACGGCCGAGGTCCGGGACCGCACGGATCGCTCGACCGGAATGAGCCCCACCGGTCTGGCGACTGCTTCGACGATGCGATGCATCAACCGGGCAAAGCCCGCGAGCTGGACGCCCATCGCCGCGAAGTTGGCGAGCCCGGCCGCGGCGATCGCCGCGGCTGCCAGCGGCCAGCCGAGGACCAGCGCGACCGCGGTCAATGCCGCATAACCGCGCAACAGCACCAGCGCGAGGCGCGACAGCCGCATCGTGCAGCGTACCCGCAACAGCCGCTTGGCGCCGCCATGGTTTTCGCTGCAGACCGTGACCAGGCTGCGGCTACACAGGCCGCGGGCGATTTCCAGATCCCAGCCGCTCCATCCGGTATCGGGCACGACGAAATATTTCTGCCGTACCAGAAAGTCCATCAGCCCATGGATCACCGCTTCTTTTTCGGTTCCGCTTTCGCTCCAATAAGCGAGTTGGAGGGCTCGCTGACGCCACGAGACATGCGCGCGCTGCTCGGTCTCGGCGGGGGCGGTGTGCGGGCGGGTGCGCATCTCGCGGATGCGCCATCTGATCCGCTCCCAGCCGCGCAGCAACGGGCCGAGATAGATCAGCAGCGCCACCAGCGCCCGAGCCTTCAATCCGGTGAACCGCCCGTCGATCGGCGCTTTGAGGGCCCCGTTGACGCACATCGTCCAGGTGACCAGTAGCGGCACCGCGAGCAGCCACCACCAGCCGCCGCCGGCGACCGCGGCCAGTGCCAGGACGAGGGCAGCGGCGCTCCACTCGAAGGTCAGCGGCAGAAACGCGGTCAGCGAGGATGGCGGCTCGTACAGGGTCTGGAACAAGCCGCGCCCGAATACGCCCGAATAGATAACCGGCCGGCGCGACAACAGCAGCGAGGTCGATAGATCGCCATAGATGCGGCCAAGCCATTTGGCCTGCCCGAACCGGTTGAAACGGAACGGATGCTTCGAATAGACGAGGGCTTCGGCTTTGCCGTAGCCGCGCTGCTGGTTGAAATAGGCTTTGACCGTGTTGCGGCGGAAATGCCAGACGATCGCAGCCGGACTGAAACCGATCACATAGCCCGCGTCCTGAATGCGCCAGCAGATGTCGACATCGTCGCCAGCGGCGCGATAGACCGGGTCAAACCCGCCCAGGTCCAGCAAGGTGTCGCGGCGGAACGCCATGTTGCACCCGGCGATGTGCTCGGCCACCTCGTCGCTGAGCAGCACATGGGTCGGGCCGCCCGGCGCCACCGCCACCGCGGCCGGCACCAGGCTATCCTCGGGCGGCGGGAAATTTGGTCCGCCGCAGGCGGTAAGGCCGCCCGCTTCCATTTTGGCGACGAGATAGGTCAGCCAGTCGGGGTCGGCGACGCAGTCGCTGTCGGTATAGGCGACGATCTCGCCGCTGGCGGCCTCGGCGCCGACATTGCGGGCGACGCTCAAGCCCTTGTTCGGCTGGCTGATGATCCGACAATAGGGATAGCTTTCGGCGATCTCCAGGGTGCGGTCGCGCGAACCGTCATTGACGACGACGACCTCGTAATCGGGGTAGTTGAGCACCTCGAGCGAGGCAAGGCACGCATCCATCGTGCGCTCGGCGTTGTAGGCGCAGACGACGACCGACACCCGCGGATAGCGCGGCAGCGGCGGCGGCAGCGGGCCGCTATAGGAGGTCTCGACCTCGGCCAGCGCCGGTTTCGGCCGCCGCTCCCGGTCGACCAGGCCGAACGCCCAGTCCTCGACCAGGTGGCCGCCGGTGAACCATTCGTCGGTCCAGGAAAACACGCAAGTGCCGGCGACCCCCGCTGCGAAGGCGGTGCGGACCTGCCAGGACAGAACCCGCTGCTGCCCTTCTTCGCCTTCACGGATCGAATCGACGCCGAATTCGGTCAGCACCAGCGGTCGGTCGACGGAGAGATTGTGCAGCCGCGCGATATAGCCGAGGAACGCGGCTTGATCGTGCAGATAGACGTTGAAGCAGACAAAATCGGTAAAGTCGACCGTCAGGTATTCGGTCGACGGAAAGTTGGCGTAGCTGACCAGCGCCTCGGGGTGCTCGGCTTTGACCAGCGCAACGAGACCGCGCAAGAAACGCCGAACCGGCTCGGCGCCGTGCCAGCGGATCATGTCTGGGGGGATCTCGTTCCCGACCAGATAGGCAAACACCGCAGGATGGCGACAGCAGGCGCGCACCCCAGCAACGACCGCATCGCGGATGTCGGCCTGGATTGCCCGACTGTCGAGAAAGGTGACATGCTGCGGCCAGGGCAGACCGACCAGGACCCTCAACCCCTCCGCCTGCGCGGCGTCCAACAGCCACAGCGGCGGCACGGTGAATACCCGCACGGTGTTAATCCCGGCTTCACCCATCAGCGCGAAATCTAGGTCGACGGTCGCCGGCTCGGGAAAGGGCGCGCCGTGGCTGCCGGTCGGAAACGGGCCGTAGGTGACGCCTTTGACGAAGTGCTTGCGCTCGCCGGCAAAGAAGAATTTGCCGCTTACCCGGACCGGCGGCAGCGACGCGACGCACGGCTGCGATATTGCCAGCGGCAACGTGTCGAGCTCATCGGTCTCGGCCAGAGTCGTCATCTTCAAGGCTCCGAGGATAGACGCTGCCGCGGTCGGCCTCCGCTCGGGACAGCGCTCGCACAACGGACGGTCAGGCGATCCATTCCCGCCCGATCGGCGGCAGGCGGACCATAATCCGGCCAGGCAAGCCCGGGAGTGCTACCCGGCAGCATGCTGTTGCCAGGCAAAGGCGGTCCGCACGATCGTGTCGAGGTCGGAATGCTGTGCCCGCCAGCCAAGAATCTCGGCCGCGAGGCTCGGGTCGGCGACCAGCGCCGGAGGATCGCCCGGCCGCCGCGGCGCGGCCCGCGCCAGGACTTTGCGGCCGGCGACCGCCTCGGCAGCGGCGATCACCTGGCGCACCGAATGACCGATGCCGGTGCCGAGATTGAGCGCGATGCCGGCGCCGCCGGCGCGCAGGCGCTCCAGCGCGCGCAGATGCGCGATCGCGAGGTCCTGGACATGGACGTAATCGCGGATCGCGGTCCCGTCTGGCGTCGGGTAGTCGGTACCGTAGATATCGATCTGCGGCCTTTGTCCGATAACCGCCTGCAGCACCAGTGGAATCAGATGGGTTTCGGGCTCGTGGCATTCGCCGATCTCGCCATCCAAATCTGCTCCGGCCGCGTTGAAATAGCGCAGCGATATCGAACGCAGCCCGTAGGCTTCACCGTACCAATGCAATGCCCGCTCGATCGCAAGCTTGGTCTCCCCATAGGGGTTGACCGGGCGTTGCGGCGCGCCTTCGCGGATCGGCACGTCATTGGGGATGCCGTAGGTCGCACAGGTCGAGGAGAAGACGATCTCGACGACGCCCGCTTCCCGCATCGCCTCCAACAGCGACAGGGTGCCGCACAGATTGTTGCGGTAGTAGAGCGCCGGATCGCTCACCAACTCGCCGACATAGGCATAGGCGGCGAAATGCATCACCGCGGACACTCGATGCTCGGCGAGTGCGGCCGAGAGTCGCACGCCGTCGGCAAGGTCGCCCTCGACCAGCGGCCCCCAACGCACCGCCTCACGGCGACCGCGCGACAGATTGTCGAAAACGACCGGCAGATAGCCGGAGCGCGCCAACACTTTGCAGGCGTGCGAGCCGATATATCCCGCCCCGCCGGTTACCAGGACCGCTCGTGCCATGCCGCCTGCCGCACTCGACTGTACGATGGTAGCACAACGCGCCATCTCCGCCGGCTCTTCCGCCGATGGCGTCATTGGCAGGCGCGGCGACTTGCCGCGAGCCGCTCCGGTGGAATAAGCCGGCCCGGTCACCGTTTTGTGCTGCATTCGTGCAAGGATCGGATGAAATGCGCGTCGCGATAATCGGAACAGGATATGTCGGGCTGGTCTCGGGCGCGTGCTTTTCCGAGTTCGGCGTCGATGTCGCCTGCGTCGACCAGGATCGGGCCAAGATCGCGCGGCTGCAGCAGGGCCGGATGCCGATCTTCGAGCCCGGGCTCGAAGCCCTGGTGGCCAGAAACGTAGCGGCGGGGCGGCTCTCATTCACGAGCGATCTGTCGCGCGCGGTTGCCGGGGCCGAGGCCGTGTTCATCGCCGTCGGCACGCCGTCGCGCCGCGGCGACGGCCATGCGGATCTCACTTATGTCCATACCGCGGCCGAGGAGATCGGGCGAGCCCTCACCAATTATGCCGTCATTGTCACCAAGTCGACGGTGCCGGTCGGCACCGGGCGCGAGGTTGCCGAGATCCTGCGGCGGGTGCGCCCGCCAGGCGGGTTCGACGTGGTCTCGAACCCCGAATTTTTGCGCGAAGGCTCGGCGATCGAGGATTTCATGCGCCCCGACCGGGTGGTGATCGGCGCCGACAGCGAGCCCGCCCGCGCGGTGATGCGGGCGCTCTACCGTCCGCTCTATCTGCTCGAAACGCCGATGCTGTTTACCGACATCGAAACTGCCGAACTGATCAAATACGCGGCCAACGCCTTTCTCGCGACAAAGATCACGTTTATCAACGAGATCGCCGATCTGTGCGAACGGGTGGGGGCCGATGTCCAGGATGTGGCCAAGGGCATTGGCCTCGACGGCCGCATCGGCCGCAAGTTTCTCCATGCCGGGCCGGGCTTTGGCGGCTCGTGCTTTCCCAAGGACTGCCGCGCGCTGGTGCGCACCGCGAGCGAGGCCAAGGCGCCGCTGGCGATCGTCGAGACCGTGGTGCGGGCCAACGACCGGCGCAAAGAGCGCATGGCCGACAAGATCATCGCCGCTTGCGGCGGCAAGGTCGCCGGCAAGACGATCGCCGTGCTCGGCCTGACCTTCAAGCCCAACACCGACGATATGCGCGACAGCCCCAGCCTGGCGATCCTGCCGCGCCTTGCCGCGGCGGGGGCGACAATCCGCGCCTTCGACCCCGAGGGCATGGCGGAGGCGAAAAAGCTGCTGCCCACGATCGTCTATTGCGAGGACGCCTATGCGACGATGGCGGGCGCCGACGCGCTCGTCCTGCTGACCGAGTGGAACGCGTTCCGCGCGCTCGATCTGGCGCGGGTCGGCAATCTGCTGGCGACCCCGATGGTGATCGATCTGCGCAACGTGTACGAGCCGCACGAGATGGTCGCCGCCGGTCTCTCCTATGTAAGCATCGGCCGCCCGGCGCGGAGCGCCCGCCCGCAATTGCGGGCGCTGGCCTGATCTGTGCCGAACCGCACCAACTTCCAGCCGAAGGGTTCCTGATGACCAGCGTCGTAGCCAAGCGTGTCCTCGTCACCGGTGGCGCCGGGTTTCTCGGCTCGCATCTGTGCGAGCGACTGCTCGCCCGGGGCGACGACGTGCTCTGCATCGACAATTATTTCACCGGGCGCAAGGACAACATCGCCCACCTGTTGGGCGACCCGCATTTCGAGGCGATGCGCCACGACATCACCCACCCGCTGTTTGTCGAGGTCGACGAAATCTATAATCTCGCCTGCCCGGCCTCGCCGATTCATTACCAGCTTGATCCGGTGCAAACGACCAAGACCAGCGTCATCGGCGCGATCAACATGCTGGGGCTGGCCAAACGGCTGAAGGCCAAGATCTTCCAGGCGTCGACTTCGGAGGTCTATGGCGATCCGACCCTGCACCCGCAGCAAGAGAGCTACCGCGGCAACGTCAACCCGATCGGCCCGCGCGCGTGCTACGACGAGGGCAAGCGCTGTGCCGAGACCTTGTTCTTCGACTATTATCGCCAACACGATCTGAAGATCCGCGTCGCCCGCATCTTCAATACCTACGGGCCGCGCATGCACCCCAATGACGGTCGCGTCGTCTCCAATTTTATCGTGCAGGCGCTGCAGAACGAACCGATCACCCTCTACGGCGAGGGAACCCAGACGCGCGCCTTCTGCTATGTCGACGATCTGATCGACGGGTTTCTGGCGCTGATGGCCGCTCCTGACGACATTACCGGGCCGATCAACCTCGGCAATCCGGTCGAAATCTCGGTCGCCGAACTCGCCGAACGAATCATCGCGCTGACCGGCTCGCGCTCGACGATCACCCACCGCCCGCTCCCGGTCGACGACCCGGTGCAACGCTGCCCGGACATTGCCCAGGCCGAGGCCGTGCTGGGCTGGCGCCCGCATACCGAGCTCAAAGCCGGCCTGACCCGCACCATCGCCTATTTCGACAAGCTGCTCTCCCAGCGCGGGCACAAGCATAACTCCGGTGCAACGCGGGTGGTCGCCCGGCGGGCGGCGCCGCTCCCGGTCAAATGATCCGCCGCCGCCGCAACTCGTCGATGATCTGCTCGGCCGCCTCCTCGGCGCTGCCGATTGTCGTCACCCTCAGCTCCGGGTCCTCCGGCTCTTCGTAGGGAGAATCGAGGCCGGTGAAATGCTCGATCCCGCCGGCCTTGGCCTTGGCGTAGAGGCCTTTGGGATCGCGCCGGATACATTCCTCGATCGGCGTGTCGACGAAAATCTCGAAAAAGGCGGTGGGGCCGGTCAACTCGCGCACCATCCGCCGCTCGGCCCGGAACGGCGAGATGAACGAACAGATCACGATCAGCCCGGCCTCGGCCATCAGCTTGGCGACCTCGCCCACGCGGCGCACGTTCTCGACCCGGTCGGCGTCGGTAAAGCCGAGATCGCGGTTGAGCCCGTGCCGCACATTGTCGCCATCGAGCAGCATCGTATGCCGGCCGCCGGCCAGCAGCTGCTTCTCGACCAGATCGGCGATCGTCGATTTCCCAGCCCCCGACAAGCCGGTCAGCCACAGTACAGCCGGGCTTTGGCCTTTGAGCGCGGCCCGCTCGTCGCGCCCGACGGTTAGCGCCTGCCAGTGGATGTTGCTGGCCCGGCGCAGGCCAAAGGCGATCATCCCGGCCCCGGCCGTTTCGTTGGTGAGGCGGTCGATCAGGATAAAGGCGCCGGTGTCGCGGTTGACCACATAGGGATCGAACGCCACTGGCGCGGCGGTCGACAGGTTGCAGAACCCGATCTCGTTGAGGTCGAGGGTCTTGTCGGCCAGATGCGCCAGGGTTTCGACATCGACGCGGTGCTTGAGCGCGGTAACCGTGGCCGGCACGGTGCGGGCGCCGATCTTGAGCAGATAGGAGCGACCGGGAACGAGCGGATGGTCGCTCATCCAGATCACATGAGCGGCAAACTGGTCGACGAATTCGGGCGGATCGCGCGGGTCGGCGAGGACATCGCCGCGGGCGATGTCGATCTCGTCGGCGAGGGTCAGAGTGACTGCATCGCCGGCGCCGGCGCGATCGAGCGCGCCGTCGAAGGTGGCGATCTCACGGATTCGGGTCGATCGACCCGAGCCGGCGAGCAGCACCGCGTCGCCGGGAGCGATCGAGCCCGAGGCGACCGTTCCCGAAAAGCCGCGGAACGAGGCATTCGGGCGGTTGACCCACTGCACCGGAAAGCGGAAGGGCTGGTCGCCGCCGCCCGCCGCCTCGACCGTTTCGAGATGATCGAGCAAGGCCGGCCCACGGTACCACGGCATCCGCGGAGAATTCTCGATGATGTTGTCGCCCGACACGGCCGAAAGCGGGATGGCGCGGACCGCCGCCTCGCCCAGTCTCGCCGCGAACACCGAAAAACCGGCGGCGATCTCGGCAAAGCGGTGCTCGTCGTAGCCAACCAGATCCATCTTGTTGACCGCCAGCACGAGTTGGCGGATGCCGAGCAGGGAGCAGATAAAGGCGTGCCGCTTGGTTTGAGAAACGACGCCATGGCGCGCGTCGACGAGGATCACGGCGAGATCGCAGGTCGAGGCGCCGGTCGCCATATTGCGCGTGTATTGCTCATGCCCCGGCGTATCGGCGACGATGAAGGCGCGCCGGGGAGTGGCAAAAAAGCGGTAGGCCACGTCGATCGTGATTCGCTGCTGGCGCTCGTCTTCGAGCCCGTCGAGCAACAGCGAAAAATCGATTGCCCCGCCGGTGGTACCGAACCGCTGCGACTCGCGTTCGAGGGCCTCCAACTGGTCGTCGAAGATCAACGCACAATCATGCAGCAGCCTGCCGATCAGGGTCGATTTGCCGTCATCGACCGATCCACAGGTCAGAAACCGCAAGAGATCCCGGTTGTGCGGTGCGGCCGGCGTTTGGCAGGAAGCCCGCATCAAAAATAGCCCTCGCGCTTTTTGCGCTCCATCGCCGCGTTCTCATCGCCGTCGATCAGCCGACCCTGCCGCTCGGAGCGGCGCGTGTCGCGCAACTCATCGAGTATCTCGGCGGGGGTCGTCGCTGCCGATTCGATCGCCCCGGTCAGGGGGTAGCAGCCCAGAGTACGAAAGCGGATGGTTCGGTGCTCCGGCGCCTCGCCCGGCGCCAAGGGCAAGCGGTGGTCATCGACCATAATCCAGGTCCCGCTGCGTTCGACCACCGGCCGCGATGCGGCAAAATACAATGGCACCACCGCAATCTCTTCGGCGGCGATGTATTCCCACACATCGTGCTCGGTCCAGTTCGACAGCGGAAAGACCCGCATGGTCTCGTTCGCCGATAAGCGGGTGTTGTAGAGCCGCCACAGCTCGGGGCGCTGGTTCTTCGGGTTCCAGTCGTGGCTGGCGCCGCGCAGCGAGAAGACGCGTTCCTTGGCCCGGCTCTTTTCCTCGTCGCGCCGCGCGCCGCCGAGGGCGGCGTCGAAGCCGTGACGGTCGAGTGCCTGCTTCAGCGCCTCGGTCTTCATCACCGCGGTATGCAACGCCGATCCCGAGGCGATCGGGCCGATGCCACGCCGCACTCCCTCTTCGTTGGTATGCACGATCAGATCGATGCCCAGGCGGCGCGCTGTAGCGTCGCGAAAGGCGATCATCTCGCGGAACTTCCACAGGGTATCAATATGCAACAGCGGAAACGGCAGCTTTCCGGGAAAGAACGCCTTACGCGCCAGATGCAGCATGACGCTCGAATCCTTGCCGATCGAATAGAGCATTACCGGCTTGCGGAATTCGGCGGCGACCTCGCGCATGATCCCGATCGCCTCGGCTTCGAGGCGGCGCAGATGGGCCGGACGAGGGCGCAGAGAAGGAGAAGGCTCGATAGCAGCGGGCACGGACATCTTTCGTGGAGCTGACGGCAGACATCCCCGTTAATTCAGCGGCGCCGCCGCTGTCAACTGGTGGGCTGGATGATCGAGCTCATCAGCCAGAGAATGCGCCGCCTCAGGTAAACCGGAGACAGCCAAAACGATGTTTACGAAACTTTGCCCGTTCCCGATGCATGAAATCGGCCAGACCCGGCGATGGAGGAAACTACGACAGATTGGGATTCCGGCCCGGCCGAGTGGGTTACCAACATGACCGTGACCCAGCAGCCCGGCGCGTGGTTGAAACTTCGGCGACGTAGATGAACGCTGCGGTATCTCCCTCGGCCATCGCTGTGCGACTGCGCGTCCGCAACGGCGCGCAGGCCGATTTCTTCACATGGCAGGCACGCATGGCCACTATGGTGGCGGCAGCGCCCGGCTTTGTCAGCATCGAGTTTATCCCGGTGCTGCGGTCAAAGGCCGAGTGGCAGATGGTGCTGCAGTTTTGCGATCTGCACCGGCTCGGCGAATGGCGGGCGTCGCCGGAGCGCGCTGTCCTCTATCAGGAACTGTCAGCCCTGCTCGACGACGGCGCGGCATCGGAGGAGGAGGCCGCCGATTTTCACGCTCAGGGGAGCGTTACCGAGGTAATCCTGACCCGGGTCCGAACCGGACTGGAGACCGCCTTCCGCGAATGGTCGGCTCGGATTCAGCGGGCGCAGGCGGAATTCCCGGGCTATCGCGGCACCTATCTGCAGGCGCCATCGCGGGAACAGCCGGCCTGGACCACCCTGGTGCGTTTCGCAACGACAGGGCAGCTCGACGACTGGCTGGCATCGCCACAGCGGCGTCGCCTGATCGATGAATCGACAGCATTGGTCCAATCCTGGTCGAGCCGCCGACTGGCGGGAGCGTTCGCCGGCTGGTTCCCGCCAGAGGAATCGAGGATGACGCCGGCGAGCTGGAAACAGTCAATGGTCGTGCTGCTAATGCTGTTTCCAATCGTCATGGTCGAGTTGCGCTTTCTGCTTCCGCGCGCTGCGCGGGCTCGATCCGGTCCTCGGCACCTTTCTCGGCAATGCGATCAGCGTATGGCTCTTGTCCTGGCCGATGATGCCGATCGCCAACCGCGGGCTCGACTGGTGGCTGCGGCCCAGACCGGCCGCGGCACGGCGGATCACCCCGCTCGGGATCGCCCTGCTCCTCGGCCTGTACATGGCTGAGATCGCCGCTGTTCCTTCGGGTCGTCTAGCCTGAACAACTAGGGAGGTAGAAAGGGAAGATCTACGGCAGCGTTTTTTTGATGTCGCCGCCGCGTGCTACGTTGTGGCGACCGATCTATCGCCGAAAGCCGATTGTCAGGGGAGCCAGCGATGCCCGATACCAACACCGCCGCCGCCGCCGGCTTCCAGAACGCCGAAGCCTATGAACAAGTCATGGGACGATGGAGCCGACGGCTTGCGCCACTGCTGATCCGATTTGGCGGTCTATCGGATGGCGACCGAGTGCTCGATGTCGGTTGTGGGACTGGCAGTTTGAGCCTTGCCGTTCCCGGGATTGCGAACGTGCACAGCGTCGCTGGCGTCGATTTGACCGAGTCCTTTGTGGAATTCGCGCGCCGCCGGAGCAGCGATCCCCGTATCAGTTTCCAGCCAGCCGATGCCCGCGCCCTACCGTTCGAGGACAATTCCTTCGACCGGGCTTTCTCGATGCTGGTGCTGCAATTCATTCCTGATGCAGCCCGTGCGGTGGCAGAAATGCGGCGTGTCGTGCGGCCCGGAGGCACGGTGACGGCGGCGGTGTGGGATAACTATGGCGGTCAGCCTCACCTGCGCTTGGTTTGGGATATTGCCGCCGTGCTCGATCCCACCGTCGAGCGACATTTCTTGTTCCGCCCATTGACCGCACAGGACGAGATGGCGACGCTCTGGCGCGAGCTTGGGCTGCTGGATGTCGAGCAAACCAGCCTGCTGATCCGCATGGAGTTTTCTAGTTTCAAGGACTACTGGCTGCCAATCACGAGCGAGGGGCCGGTGGCGCGTTTTCTCGATGGTCTGTCTACTTCGACTCGTGCGGTGCTGACGGAGCATTTGCGACGCGCCTATCTTGCCGACCGCCCTGATGGGCCGCGTTCGTTCGCCTGCGTAGCATGGGCCTGTCGGGGAACTGTCCCGCCGTGATGCAGAACCACGACCGGTGGGCGGTTCAACTCGACCATCGCCGCCATCATGCGCTTGAGCGCGAGCCAACCGCGCCATGGCCCGCCGCGAACAGAGATCCGCGGCGATCTCTGGCAGACGGCCGGCCCTTAGGTGTGCATGGCGCTTCGGTTCGGCCGGAGCAATTGAATTCTACGTGATTCCAATGGTTTGCGCTATACTCATCAAGCCCGATGAATTATCCGGGCTAGCCGACCGATCTTAGGTTTTTCTTCAAGTATCGAGCTCAGCATAGATGCCGCGCGACCGAGCGCGGTATCACGAAATTCTTTGGAGAAATAAGTCATGCCTCATGATCCGCGGCACGAGAAGTTCATGCGGCGGGCAATTGAGCTGTCGGCAAAAACATCGCTGATCGACAATGCCGGCGGGGCGTTTGGCACCGTCATCGTCAGAGATGGCGAGATCATCGCCGAAGGCGCCAACCGAGTCGTCGCCGAGCGCGATCCGACATGGCATGGCGAGATGGAGGCTATTCGCGAAGCATGCAAAAAGCTCGGCACCTTCAAGCTGAAAGGTTGCACGATGTATACCAGCGCCGAGCCGTGCCCGATGTGCGCTGCCGCGTCCTACTGGGCCGGCATCGAACGGATCTACTATGGCGCGACGGTCGCCGACGCCCTTGAATATGGCGGGTTCGATGACGCGATGATTTCCCAGCAGCTGCGCCATCCGACGCAGGATCGCACCATTCCGGCGAGCCAGATTCAACGCCCCGAAGCTGTCGAGATCTGGAAAAAGTACCAGGCAAAGACCGACAAGGTTCCTTATTGAACCGGGCGAACTGTTAAAGCCCTGTTGTCAACGGCCAAACTTCGTGTCGCGCCCGGGCCGGCTGAGCCATTGGCGGTGGATCTCGCATGGTCGCGCAGCGATCTAGGTGTCGAAGCTATGGAGGTTGTTCATCCGGGTCTGGGGTGTGAGGTTGGGGTTGTGAAGCCAGCCAACCCTGACCCGGAGGCCCGGATGAAGGTACACAAGAATGCGCGGCTGACGCCGCAAGGTCGACTCCTGCTGGTTTTGCGGATCGAGGAAGCGGGTTGGACGGTGGCCGATGCGGCGGCGGCAGCCGGGCTTTCGGTGCGCCGCACCTACCATTGGCTGGGCGGTATCGGGCGGGCGGCGAGCGGATGCTGTGCGACAGGAGCTCGGTGCCCGCGCGATACCGCGCTTCGGTGCCGGCTGAGCGGGTAGCCGAGATCGAGCGACTGCGGCGAGACCGCATGACCGGCCCGCGGATCGCCCGGGCGCTTGCGATGCCGCGCTCGACGGTGGGGGTGGTGCTGCGCCGGCTCGGCCTCGGCCGTCTGAAGGCGCTCGACCGGCCGGCGCCGATGGTGCGCTACCCGCGCGCGCGGCCGGGCGAACTGTTGCACTTCGACACCAAGAAGCTCGGCCGCATCGACGGCGTCGGCCACCGCATCACCGGCCAGCATAGCGGCATGGTGAAGAACCGCGGCATCGGCTGGGAGGTGCTGCATGTCTGCATCGACGATGCCTCGCGGCTGGCCTACACCGAACTCCTGCCCGACGAAACGAAAGAGAGCGCCATCGCCTTCCTCGACCGCGCGCTCGCCTGGTTCGCCCCTCTCGGCGTCAGCGTGGAACGTGTCATGACCGACAATGGCTCGGCCTACCGTAGCCACGCCTTCCGCAGCCGCCTCAAAGAGGCCGGGATCAGGCACCCTACACGCCGCGCACCAACGGTAAGGCCGAGCGCTTCATCCAAACCAGCCTGCGCGAATGGGCCTATGCCCGCGCCTACCACTCCTCCGCCGAGCGAGGCCACGCCATGCAGCCCTGGATCACCGACTACAACCACAACCGACCACACTCAGCCCTCGGTGGACAACCGCCCGCCTCAAAGCTGAACAACCTGCTTGGCTTCGACATCTAGTGCAGCTTGGGTGCCTTGAGAAACCGGGTGCGATCGGCGGACAGCACACGAACCGTCATGGTTTCGCCATCGCGCACCACCTGGAGCTGGACCTCACTGCCGGCCGGCCCGCCGGCCCAGACTTTACGCCAGAAGCCGGCGAGGCTCGCCACCGGGTCCTCGCGCACCGCGAGGATGCGATCCCCAGGCCGCAGCCCGGCCTTGTTCGCGGGCCCCCGTTCAGCGAGACCGGCAACGACGATCGCGTCCTCGACTTCGGCGGCGTAGAGGCCGAGCCAAGGGCGCACCGGACGGTTCGGCCGGCCATAATTCAACATGTCGTCGAGGATCGGCGGCAACAAGTCGATCGGCACCACCATGTTGACGTCACGGCGCAGTTCGCGACCGCTCGAATGCTGAACATGCAGGGAGCCGATGCCGATCAGCCTGCCGTCCGCGGCAATCAACGCCGCGCCGCCCCAAAACGGGTGCGCCGGGGCGGTGAAGATCGCGTGGTCGAGCACGTATTCCCAATAGCCGGCGAATTCCTGTCGGGCGACGACGCGCGCCGAGATGGCGTGGCGACGCCCCCCTTCGGCGGCCATAATGGCATGGTCGCCAGCGCCGACGCGCATGCCGACGCCCAATTCGAGCGGCGCCACATTCAGACTGCCGAGCGCCTGGACCAGACCGAAACCGGTCTCCTGGTCATAGGCGAGGACATGCCCGGGCACCGCCCCGCCTGTCGCCGAGGTGAGCCAGATCGTTTCGGCTTCGGTGACCAGATAGCCGATCGTCAGCACCAGACCATCACGGCGGATCAGGACGCCGCTGCCCGCGCGCTCGGTGCCGAGCGTCCCGGCGGTGAAGGCATCCTCCGGGATCGTCGCCCGCAGGCCCAACACCGCGTCGAGGGCGCGGTCGAGGTCAAAGCTGCATTCGCCGGGCTTCGGCTGGATTTCGCCCGGAATTTCCCAGTCTGCGTTTTTCGGCATCGTCTCGGCTCTTCAATGGCGTCTGGGCCAATCATAACCCGCAAAGAGTGCGCCGTGTGTGCGCTCTTGTCAAAATGGCGCGAAATTGCCGGACGCCCGGGGTTGCCGCGGCGCCAGCGCAATCATTGTGCTACTGCCGCGATGAAGCTTAATCTCCCTGCCGACCGGCGGCCAGCCAAGCCGCAAACCGATGCGAGGGAGACTGCGAATTGCGCGGCAACGCTGTTTGGCGGCCCGTATGGGAGCCACGCGTATTGAGCATCCTGCGCTTTGTCGCCGGGATCGTCTTCCTGGAGCATGGCACGTCCAAACTGTTCGGCTTTCCGCATGCTGCCGCTTTCGCCCATCTGCGCCTGGCGTCCTTGCTCGGGGTGCAAGGCGTGATCGAGTCGGTCGGCGGTTCGCTGGCATGCGTCGGGCTGTTCACCCGGCCGGTCGCCTTCATCCTGTCCGGGGACATGGCCGTCGCCTATTTCATGGCGCACTTTCCGAGGAGCTTTTTCCCGGCGTTGAACGGGGGCGACGCGGCGATCCTTTTTTGCTTCGTCTTCCTCTATCTGTGTGTCGCCGGCGGGGGTGAGTGGAGCCTCGATCGGCTGCGCGGGGAACCCGCCAGCCTCTCGGCCCGCGGCGGCGGCTGACTCACGCCCGCGAGGCTAGAATCCCGGCGACAAAGCGGTCGAGGTTGCCGCCTGGGAAAATGTGGCCGGCGATGCCGGCGGCGGCGGCGGCGGCGCAATCCGACGGGCGGTCGCCGATCATCAGGCTCGCTCCGCGGTCGACCGGCCAGCAGTGCAGCAGGTCTAATATCATGCCGGGTGCGGGTTTGCGCCAATCGCTGAGCCGACGGTATTCGGGGATAACCGCCTCGGGGTGGAACGGGCAATAGCGGATGTCGTCGAAATGGGCGCCCGAGCCGGCAAGTTCTGCGGCAATCTCGGCATGCAGCGCCCGCACCTCTTCCTCTGCATAGAAGCCGCGCGCGACCCCCGCCTGATTGCTCACGACAAAGACGAAGAACCCGGCATCGTTGAGCCGCCTGACCGCCGCTGCGGCGCCATCGATCCAGCGGAAGCGCGCGCGTGTCCCGACATGGCCATCATCGTGGTTCAAGACCCCGTCGCGATCGAGAAAGACCGCCGGCCGCCGCCGCTGCCGCGGCACTTCGTGCTGCGCGCGCAAATAAGAGTTGGGAACGCCGATATCGATGAAATAGCCGTCGAACCGCGTAGCCAACAGCATCTGCTCACGGACGAGATGCGGAAACACCTCGGTCTCGAGCGAGCAGCACGGCGTGAGGCGATCCACCAGTGCGCTCCGGCAGACATATACCCCGCCATTGACCAGCCCAGGACCGGGATGCTCCGGGCGGGCGCCGAACCTGGCGACCCGGCCGCGCTCGATCTCGACAACTCCATATCGGGACGCTTCGGCAAGCCGTCTCGCAGCGATCGCCGCGATCGCGGATGGCTCGGCCATGGCCTGAGCGGCCAAAGCCAGCAGATTGACGTCGAACCACGAATCGCCGTTGAGCAGAAAAAAACGATCGTCGAGATGGTCACGCGCATGCCACAGCGCGCCGCCGGTTCCGGCCCGCCCGGGCTCGACCGCGACCGCAATCTCGAGATCGAACCGCGCTCCTGCCGGTGTCGCGGCCGCATATTCGGCGACCCGATCGGCGGCAAAACCGGCGAGCAATAGGACCCGCCGGACGCCGTGCCGGCCGAGTTCGAACAGCAGCACGTCGAGAAAGGGCTCACCGGCGACCGGCAGCAGCGGTTTCGGCGTCTCTGCCGTTAGCGCGCCGAGCCGGCTGCCAAGCCCGCCGCACAGGATCACCGCCTGGCTGATCAACGGGCGGACCCCCGCTTAGCGCGGCGGCGGAAACAGTCGTTCTTCGACAAGACCGCAGACGATGTGTCCGGCAATGATGTGGATCTGCTGGATCAGCGGTGTCGAATCGGAAGGGGCATGCAGGCAAAGATCGCAGCGCCCCGCCATCTTCCCGCCAGTGCGGCCGGTAAAGCCGACGACCGCGAGCCCCTTGTCGCGAGCGGCATCGATCGCGCGCAGAATGTTCGGCGAACGGCCCGAGGTCGAGATCGCGACGAACACATCGCCAGCGGTACCGAGGCCGAGGATCTGGCGCTCGAAGATCCGCTCGTAGCCATAATCATTGCCGATCGCGGTCAGCACCGAGCTGTCGGTGGTCAACGCCAAGGCCGCGGCCGGGGCGCGGTCATAATTGAGCCGCGACAGGAATTCCCCGGCAATGTGCTGGGCGTCGCCGGCGCTGCCGCCATTGCCGGCGAGCAGCAGCTTGCGACCGTTGCCGAGCGCATCCGCGGCCAGTTCGACGATGGCGGCGATGGTGCTGCAAAAGGCCGGGTCGTCGATCGCGGCCTGAACCGCATCGCGCGATTGGGTCAGGTAGTCCCGAATTGCACTCATCGACGCACCTGCCAGGTCTCGCAGCCGCGCTCGGTGAATTTGACCGGCCCGGCGACGCCGCCGGCGGCGTTCAAGGCCTCGAGCAGGTCGAGACGGTTCTCGGGATCGACGATGAACATGACGAAGCCGCCACCGCCGGCGCCGGATACTTTTCCGGCGCGCGCGCCGTTGGCAAAGGCGACCTCGCACAGCTGGTCGATTTTGTCGGTAGAAATACCCGGCGCGGTCATTTTTTTGGCGCTCCACGAATCATCGAGGATGCGCGCCATGGCCCGCACGTCGCCGGCGAGCAGCGCATTTTTCATTTCGATCGCGTCGGCCTTCAGCCGGTCCAAGGCGGCGAGCGTGCGGATGCTGTGATCCATCATTCCGGAAGTCTGCTGCTCGATGATCTCGGAGGCGTCGCGCGAGCGCCCGGAAAAGCAGATCACGAGCGAAGATTCGAGCTCGTTGCGGGCGCCGTCGGAAACCCGCAGCGGATTGACGATGACCCGGTCCTTGGCGAGAAATTCGATAAAATTGGTGCCGCCAAAGGCCGCCGAGTACTGATCCTGCCTACCGCCCGCCAGTTCGAGATCGAGGCGCTCGATCTCAAAGGCCAAGTGGGCCACGTCATATTGTCCCAGCGGCGCGCCAAATAACAACCGGAAGGCGTCGACCAGAGCCACGACCAGCGCCGAGGATGAGCCCAGACCCGAGCCCAGCGGCGCGTCGACGGTCGTGGTGATGGTCAGCGCGATCGGCTCCCCGCGATTATGGTCGCGTACCATGCGTTCGTAGACGCCGCGGTGCAGCAACAGCCGCGCCTGCGGCAGTTCGGGTGCGGCCTCCAGCACCTCCTCCCAGTTCAAATCCTTGGCGCAGAACGCGATCTTGCCGTCGTCGCGGGGGGTGATGAAGGCGTAGGCGAAGCGATCGATCGTGGTGTTGAGAACCGCGCCGCCGAATTCGTCGCAATAGGGCGAAAGGTCGGTGCCGCCGCCGGCAAGCCCGAGCCGCAACGGGGCGCGGGCCCGGATGGTCGTTCGAAGATCCGAGATCATCGCCGAACTCCCAAAGCATTCGCGCCATCGCCGACGCTGATGTGAACAACAGATTACCCAAATCCCCGCTCCGGTAAACTGTCGTAAATAGTGAGCGTGGCATACAGGGCGCGACCGCCATATAACATTGGCTGCGGCGCGTGTCCAGTTGCCGCAGACGAAGCGCGGCCGAGGCGCCGGTATTGCGATCGCCGCCAAACCTGGCAGCTGAGCGTCCCCGGCGCCGGACATGGCGACCGATTGAAGCGGGTGAGCAATGCGAATCTTCTTTGTCTGCCAGCGCGTCCCCTACCCGCCCGACCGCGGCGACAAGATCACGACCTTCAACGAAATCCGCCACCTGGCGAAGGCGCATGAGGTGCACGTGTTCTGCCTCGGCGACGGCGCTCGCGATCTCGATAACATCCCGGGATTGTCGGCTTACGCCAAGAGCGTCACCGCGGTTCCGGTAAGCGGGACGGCGAGCCGGCTGCGCGCCCTCGGCGCGCTGATCGCCGGGAAGCCGCTTTCGGTCGCGGCTTTCGACCAGCCAAGCCTGCATCAGGCGATCCGGCGGCAATTTGCCGCGCTGAGACCGGATCTGATTATCGCCTTCAGCTGCAACGCCGCACAATACGCCGAACATTTTCCGCAGGTGCCGCGGATCACCCAGTTCGGCGATGTCGACTCCCTGAAATGGGGGCAATACGCCGAGCGGGCGAGCATCCCGCTGAAGTGGGTCTATGCGACCGAGCAACGCCGGATGCTCGCCTACGAACGGCACATCGCGTCCAGTTTCTCCCACGCTCTGGTATGCACCGCCGCCGAACAGCGCGATTTCGAGCGGCTAATTCCGGGCGCGCCGGTCAGTCTCGTCGGCAATGGCGTCGATCTCGACTATTTTCGCTCTGCCGGCCTGCCAAAGCGTCCGGGATCGATGGTGTTCACCGGGGTGATGGATTATCTGCCCAATGTGGATGCCGTCTCGCGGTTGTGCGACGAGATCCTGCCACTGGTGCAGGCAGAGCTTCCCGCGGCGAGTTTGACGATCTGCGGCAGCCGCCCGTCGGCGGCGGTGCGGCGCCTGGCGAGGCGGCCCGGGGTGCGGGTAACCGGTTGGGTTGCGGATACCCGGCCCTATCTTGATGAAGCCGAACTGTTCGCGGCGCCGCTGCGCATGGCGCGCGGCCTTCCGAACAAAGTGCTCGAGGCGATGGCGATGGGCCTCTCCTGCGTCACCTCCATCGCGGCGTGGAGTGGCACGGTCGTCCCCCAGGGCCAGGGCATCGTTGCGACCGACGAGCCCAAGGAATTTGCCGCCCATATCGTCCGGCTACTGCGCGACGACGGCTATCGTGCGCTGATGGCGCGGCGGGCCCGCGCCGCTGTCGAAACGCATTATCAGTGGAAATTGCAACTGGCAAATCTCGACCGGGTCGTCGCGGCGGTGACGGCATCATCGGCGTCGGCGGCGCCACCCACCCTGGTGGGAGCTTGACGAGGCCCGGGCTTCCTCAGGGCGCTGTTCCGGTCGGAGGCTGCGAGGCCGAGGTCAAATTGGCAAGGGCGGTCGCGTAAGGCTGGCAGCGCCCGCGGGCGGCGACGATCTCGCCCGGCACCGCCTCCGCCGATTTCTCGACCGTGAGTTCATAGGGCGTAGCGCAGATCTGGTCGGCGAGTAGCGCGTTGACCCGCGGGTCGTAATTGTTGAACTCGGCAAATTCGGGCGGGATGGTGCCGGTGGGCTTCAGCGCACTGGTGCCGAACACCTCCTTGACCGGGATGTAGGGCGTGCACCCCGCAGCCAACAGGGTAATGAGCGCAAGGGCAGGCAGGGTTCGCATGTCTGGTCCGTAGCTGATCGCCGGGTCCAGTGTGCCGGGCGAACGCGGCGCGCGCAACTATCGAGCTGCGTTGGCGCTGGATAATCCGGCAAGCTCGCGCTCCCATTCCTCGATGACCAGCGGGTCCGCTTCACCGGTGAGCCTTCTGGCGCGCTCGGCGGCGAAGGCTGCGCGCGGCGCCAGTCGGGCAAAGGCCCAGACCGCGGCGGCCCGGACCAGCGGAGCATGGTCGTCGAGGCGGCGCCGCACCACGCCGATAAGCTCCTGATTGCCCGGCGACACGTTAGCGATCGCGATCAGCACGTTACGCACAAACCGCTGACGGCCGATGCGCTTGACCGGCGACCCGGCAAACAGCCGGCGGAACGCAGCATCGTCGAGGGCGGCGAGATCGGCGAGGCGAGGAGCGGTCAGCTCTGCGCGCGGCAGAAAATCCGGCTCGTGCGCGGCCTGGGCGAATTTATTCCATGGGCAGACCGCCAGGCAGTCGTCGCAGCCGTAGATGCGGTTGCCGATTGCCGCCCGGAACTCGACCGGGATCATCCCCTTGTGCTCGATCGTCAGATACGAAATGCAGCGCCGGGCGTCGAGCCGGTGCGGGGCGGGAAACGCCGCGGTCGGGCAGACGTCGAGACAGCGCCGGCACGAACCGCAATGGTCGGGCTCGGGAGGATCGGGTTCCAGCGCCAGGCTCAGAAAGATCTCGCCCAGAAACAACCATGAGCCGAGATGCCGCGACACCAGGTTGGTGTGCTTGCCTTGCCAGCCGATCCCGGCCTGCTGCGCCAGCGGCTTTTCCATGACCGGGGCGGTGTCGACGAAGAGCTTGAGCGCGCCCGGCCACTGCCCGTCGATCCAGCGGGCCAGCGCTTTCAGTCGGCGTTTCAGAGTGTCGTGATAATCGCGGCCCCGGGCGTAGACCGAGACCACGGCGCGGTCGGCGCGGTCGGCCAGCGCCAGCGGATCCTCCTCGGGCGCGTAGCTGACGCCGAGCACGACGATGGTGCGCGCCTCCGGCCAGAGAGTCAGCGGGTCGCCGCGCCGCTCGGCGGCCCCGGCGAGCCAGCCCATATCGCCGTGATAGCCGCGGGCGATGAACTCGCCGAGGCCGGCGCGGGCCGCGGCGTCAAGGCGCGCCTCGGCAAAACCCACAGCATCGAAGCCCGAAGCGAGGGCACGATTGCGGATCGCCTCGCGGATCGGGTCGGCCATCGCGTCAGCCGCGGCCGCGATAGGGCATCACCCCTGGATCGGGAACCCACAGCCCGGCCGGGGGCTCGGCGGTCTGATAGAACACGTCGATCGGAATGCCGCCGCGCGGATACCAGTAGCCGCCGATACGCAGCCAACGCGGCGCGAGCGTGTCCATCAGCCGACGGGCGATGGCGAGGGTGCAATCCTCGTGAAATGCCGGGTGATTGCGGAAAGCGCCAAGAAAGAGCTTTAGCGACTTGCTTTCGAGGATCGCCGCCTCGGGCACATAGTCGATGACGAAATGGGCGAAATCGGGCTGACCGGTGACCGGACACAGCGAGGTGAATTCGGGGCAGGTAAAGCGGACGAGGTAGACGAGCCCGGGATGCGGGTTGGGCACGCTCTCCAGCACCGCCGCGTCCGGCGACGAGGGTAGCCTGGTCGGATGCCCGAGCTGGGTCAGGATGGGCTTGTCGGTCATCCGCTGGCCTCGTGCGATCAAGCCGTCTGCGCTTCGGCAAAGGCGGCGGCAAAATCAGCGAGCGCGCCCGCCCCGATCGCCGCCCGCATCGCCGCCATCAGATCGGCATAATAGCGCAGATTGTGCGCGGTCAGCAGCATCGCGCCGAGGATCTCGCCGCAGCGCGCGAGATGGTGCAGATAGGCGCGGCTGTAGCCGGTGCAGGCCGGGCAACGGCAGTCGCGGTCGAGCGGGGACGGGTCGTCGGCATGGCGCGCGTTGCGCAGGTTCAACGTTCCGCGCCGGGTGAAGGCCTGTGCCGTCCGCCCGGAGCGGGTCGGCAGCACGCAGTCGAACATGTCGATGCCGCGCATCACCGCCCCCACCAGATCGGCCGGCTTCCCCACCCCCATCAGGTAGCGCGGACGGTCCTGCGGCAACGCCGGCACCGTGGCGTCGAGGATCTTGAACATCGTCGCCTGACCTTCGCCGACCGCGAGCCCTCCGACCGCATAGCCATCGAAGCCGATCTCGACCAGACGGGCCGCCGAACGCAGGCGCAAATCGGGATGGACGCCGCCCTGGATGATCCCGAAGATCCCGCGCCCCGGACGCTCGACGAAAGCGCGATGTGAGCGCTCGGCCCAGCGCATCGACAATTCCATCGAGATCTCGACCGCCTCGCGCGGCGCCGGATAGGGCGTGCACTCATCCAATGCCATCGTCACATCGGCGCCCAGCAGATGCTGGATCTCGACCGAGCGCTCCGGGGTCAGCAGATGGGCGCTGCCGTCGAGATGCGAGCGAAAGGTGACGCCGTCCTCGGCGATCTTGCGCAATTTGGCCAGGGACATGATCTGAAACCCGCCCGAATCGGTCAGGATCGCATGGGGCCAGTTCATGAACCGATGCAACCCGCCGAGGGCGGCGATGCGCTCCGCCCCCGGCCGCAGCATCAGGTGATAGGTGTTGCCGAGCAGGATCTGGGCACCGCTGGCGGCCACCCCCTCCGGGGTCATCGCCTTGACCGTCGCGGCGGTCCCGACCGGCATGAACACCGGCGTGTCGATTTTCCCATGAGCGGTTGCGAGCCGCCCGCGCCGCGCCGCGCCGTCTTGCGCCAGCACCTCAAAGCCGATCATGCGGTCTCTCGATCAGGCAGGCGTCGCCGTAGGAGAAGAAGCGGTAGTGCTGGGCGATGGCGTGCAGGTAGGCGGATTTGATGCGGTCGAGGCCGGCGAGCGCGGCGACCAGCATGAACAGGGTCGAGCGCGGCAGGTGGAAATTGGTCAAGAGCAGGTCGATGGCGCGAAAACGGTATCCCGGCAGGATGAACAACCGGGTCTCGCCGGCAAAGGGCCGCACCGCGCCGGTCTCGGCCGCGGCTGATTCGATAAGGCGGAGGCTGGTGGTGCCGAGCGCGACAATGCGGCCGCCGGCGCGCCGGGTCGCGGCGATACGCTCGGCGGTCTCGGCCGAGAGGATACCCCATTCGCCGTGCATCCGGTGCTCGCGCGGGTCGGGTGTTTTGACCGGCAGAAAGGTGCCGGGACCGACATGCAGGGTCAGGCTGGCGAGACCGATGCCGCGACCCGCCAACGCCTCGACCAGGGCCGGGGTAAAATGCAGGCCCGCAGTCGGCGCGGCGACAGCCCCTTCGGCGCGGGCAAAGATCGTCTGATAGTCGCTGCGGTCGCGCGGATCGCCGCCACGTGGGCGTTTGATATAGGGCGGCAGCGGCATCGTGCCGTGACGAGCGAGTGCGGCGTACAGCGCCTCGCTTTCGCGATCGAAGTGGAGGGTCACATCGCCCTCGGGATGCTTCCCGGCCACTGTTGCGGCAAAATCCTCGGCGAATTCCAGGCGATCGCCGGCGTGAAGCCTGCGGGCGCCCTTGGCGAAAGCGCGCCACGACCCGCCGCCCTGATCGCGATAAAGGGTGATCTCGATCGTTGCCGCGCCACGCCGGGCGATGAGCCGTGCCGGGATCACCTTGGTATCGTTGCAAACAATCAGGTCGCCCGGGCGGAGCAGCGCTGGAAGATCAGCGATGTTCCGGTCTGCCAGGCCTCCGCTAGCGGGCATGTGCAGCAGACGCGCAGCCTCGCGCGGCTCGCACGGGCGATCGGCAATCAGCCCGCCCGGCAAGACGAAATCAAAATCGTCGAGGCTCATCGCGCACATCGCCGCAGATAGGGGCCGGCGGCGCTCTACGTCAATTCGCGACGGTAGCTGGTCTATTATACATTATATATAAAGTGTATATTAATATGATTGACAGACTAACGCACGGTGTATTTAGGTCACTCACATCTTAGCACCGTATTATCGCCATGCCAGCAGAGGGCGACAATGGCTCAGATCGACAGCATTTCGAAGGCCGAGGCGGTCAAGCTGCAAAGCCGCCAATTGCGCGGCCATCTCGCCCGCGACATGACCGACACCAATGTGCCCTTCGACAAGGAAGGCTATTCGCTGCTCAAATTCCACGGCGTCTACCAGGGCTACGATCGCGATAGCGCCACCGAGCGCAAGCAGCGCGGCGACGACAAGATCTGGCAGTTTATGGTGCGCGTGCGCATCCCGGGCGGGCGGCTGACGGCCGACCAATATCTCGGCCTCGACCAAATCGCCGAAAGCTGGGCCGACGGCTCGTTGCGGATTACGACGCGGCAGAGCATCCAATTCCACGGCGTCGTCAAATCCGGCCTCAAATCCGCGATCGCCGCGGTCAACGGCGCCTTGCTGACGACCTTGGCCGCCTGCGGCGATGTCGTGCGCACGGTGACGACGGTGCCGGCGCCGATCCGCGACCCGGTTCATGACCGGCTCGAAGCGGATGCTCGGCGGCTGTCGAGCCATCTCTTGCCGCAGACCGGCGCCTATCACGAAATCTGGGTCGACGGCGAGCCATGGCGCGAGGAGGCGAACGGCGCCGAACAGCCCGATCCGCTTTACGGCGAACGCTATCTGCCGCGCAAATTCAAGATCGGCCTGGCGATCCCCGAAGACAACACGATCGACGTCTTGACCAACGATCTCGCGATCGTGCCGCTCTACGAGGGCGAGCGGCTCACCGGCTACAACTTTCTGCTCGGCGGCGGTCACGGCATGACCCACAACATGCCCAAGACTTATCCGCGGCTCGCGACAGCGGTCGCCTTTATCGAGCCGGAGGACCTGCTCGAAGCAGCGGCGGCGGTGGTGAAACTGCATCGCGATCACGGCGATCGCGGAAACCGCCGACATGCCCGGCTCAAATATGTAATCGCCGAAAAAGGCGAGGCGTGGGCGCGCGAGCGGCTCTGCGAATATCTCGGCAAGGATCTCGAACCCTGCCGCCCGTTGCCGGCCCTCTCGGTGCCCGACCATCTCGGCTGGCACGAGCAGGGCGACGGCAAGCTCTATCTCGGCGTTCCGGTAGCGAGCGGACGCATCGTCGATGACGATCGCTCGCAGATCCGCACGGCGCTGCGCGAGATCGTCGCCCGCTTTCGCGTCGACCCGATCCTGATGCCGAGCCAGGACATCATCCTCAGCGAAGTCCGGCCCCAGGACCGCGAGGCAATCGCCGCGATCCTGCACCAGCACGGCGTGCGCCTCAGCGAGGACATGCTGCCGGCCGAGCGCTGGGCGCTCGCCTGCCCGGCCTTGCCGACCTGCGGTCTGGCCCTGACCGAGGCCGAGCGGGTGCGCGACGATATCGTCGCCGCAATCGAGCAGAGCCTCGCCCGCCATAGGATCGAGCGCGAACGGCTCAGCATTCGCATCACCGGCTGCCCCAATGGCTGCGCCCGGCCCTATACCGGCGATATCGGCATCGTCGGCCGCATGCCGGGCTATTACGCGCTGTTCGTCGGCGGCGATTTCGCCGGCACGCGGCTCAACACGCTGATCGCCGACAAGGTGGCGCTCGGGGAAATCGGCGCGACCTTTGACCCGCTCTTTGCGGTCTATGCCTCGGATCGCATCGCTGGCGAAGGATTTGGCGATTTCTGCCACCGCGTCGGGATGCCAGCGCTTCAGCGAGCGCTCGCGCGGTATACCGGGGTGCGGCCACATGCTGCCGATTAGCGTCGATCTGGCGCGGATCCGAGTGATGCTGATCGGCGACGGAGCAACTGCACGCCGCCGGTTGGCACTGCTCGACGAAGCCGGCGCCAGCTCGCTTGAAATCTACGCCCCCTCGCCCGACCCTGCGCTCGCCCTGTCGGCTGGGGCGAGGCTGCAGCGCCGTCTGCCGCTGCCCGCCGAGATCGCACGAGCGCAGCTCGTTTTCGTCGCCGGCGTTCCCGATCCGGCTGCGGCCGAGATCCGCGGGGCAGCGCAGGCCGCCGGGGCGCTGGTCAATGTCGAGGACGATCGGCAGCGCAGCGACTTTCACTCGGCGGCGGTGTTTCGGCGCGGCGACCTGACCGTGGCAATCTCGACCAATGGCAAGAGCCCTGGGCTCGCTGCGCTGATGCGGCGGATGCTGGAGCACCGGTTCGGCCCGGAATGGGAGCTGCATCTCGACCAGATCGCGACGTTGCGGGCGGGCTGGCGCCAGGCCGGCGCCGACCCGGCGGCGATCGGCCGATGGACGCAGGAGTGGGTCGCCCGCTGCGGCTGGCTCGACCCGACGCTGCCCAATCCTTCCCATCATACGCTTGGCCCGATACCCTAGGCGCCAATCAAATTTGCTTGGAGGATCAGGCATGGCGGTCATCGCGATCATCGCGCAAGGGATGATGGGGTCCGGCGTTGGCCGGCGGCTGCACGAAAGCGGGGCCACGGTACGCACTCTGCTGTCGGGCCGCAGCGCCAAGAGCGCCGAGCGCGCGCGGACCGCCGGCATGGAGCCGGCCGCCGACGAGCGCGCGCTGCTCGCGGGCGCCGATTTCTTCCTGTCGATCCTGCCGCCGGGCGAGGCCGAGCCGCTGGCCGAGCGTCTGGCGTCGGCGTTGAAAGCGCTCGACCGCAAGCCGGTCTATGTCGACTGCAACGCGGTCAGCCCGCAGAGCGCGATCCGCATCGGCGAGATCGTCGCGCCCGACCGGCGCCGATTTCGTCGATGCCGGGATCATCGGCGGGCCGCCGCGGCCCGGCTACAGCCCGACGATCTACGCCGCCGGTCCGACGGCGGGGCAAACCGCGGTGTTGCGCGACTGGGGGATCGATTGGCGCGTCATCGACGGCCCGATCGGCGCCGCTTCGGCGTTGAAGATGTCCTATGCCGGGATCACCAAAGGCACGACCGCGATCGCCGCGGCGATGCTGCTGGGCGCGGCGCGCTTCGGCTGCGGCGAAGCGCTGATCGCCGAGCTGACCGAGAGCCAGCCCGAGATGCTGGCGCGGATGCGGTCGGGCATCCCGCGCATGTACGACAAGGCCTATCGCTGGGTCGCCGAGATGGAGGAGATCTCCGACTTTCTCGAACAGAACCCGCCCTCGCGCGACATCTACGCCGCGATCGCCCGCCTCTACGCCGATCTCGCGGCGGCCTACGACGACAGACGCAGCCCGGTCCCGACAACGCCGTCAAAACGCTGGACCGCGTGTTGGGAAACGCGAAAGGCTAAGCGAACCGCGATCGCCCCTCTCCCCGCAAGCGGAGCGAGTGCCCAATCCGATCAGCCCTCAGCTAGCGCCGGAATGCGCGGATGACTTCGCGCGTCCCCTCAACGCCGACTGGCGGAGACGAGGTCACAGCGTGCGAATTATTTAAAAATATAAAAGATCGGCAGGTCGACCCCAGCGGTGCGGAACGCTGTGAGTTGTTCCCGGCAACGCGACAGGGGACCGATCAGACAAATCGCATCGAGCATGCGGTCGCTCAACAAATCGCCGCCCAGCGCCTTGTTCGGCCTTTGTCGCCTCTTCGGCAAAGCCGCTCGCGCGGAACATCCGCTGGTAGAACGGAAATGTCGTGAACAGGGCAAGGTTTGCACGAGCCGCGTGGCGCACGGCCTCGATATCGTCGCCCACGAAAGTCGGGATACCCAGCGCCATGTCCAAATATAATATAAATTAGCGGCCCGCGGGTTGGAGCCTTCGCGCGGCCGCGAGCGGCCCACAGCTTGCTCTGGGCGACCCGCGATGCCGACCATATGAAGGGCATTATGCCTTCCGCAAGTTCACCGGCCAACTCGACTGTCGGCGAGGTCATAGCGGCGAGATAAATCGGCACCGGTACGGGCGCCGGTCCCTGCGGCAAGTGCGTGGTCGGACCCTCGCCACGCAGCCAACCCGCGACCTCCGTGGTGTAGCGCCGCAACGCCGCGAGCGGCGATGGCATATCGACGCCGAGGGCGGCGTTGACGGGCTGGTGGCTCACGCCTAGACCGAGGATCATCCGTCCGCCGGTGGCGTCGGCGATCAAGCTGGCTGCCTTTGCGCATGCATAGGAGTGGCGCATGTGGATGCTGGAGATCCACGTGCCTACCGTGATCCGCCGGGTGGTCTCGCCCATCAGCGCAGATTTCGTCGATGCCGGGATCATCGGCGGACCGCCGCGGCCCGGCTACAGCCCGACGATCTACGCCTCCGGTCCGACGGCGAGGCTATCGTTGTCTTGCGCGACTCGGTGGATCGATTGGCGCGTCATCGACGCCCGATCGGCGTCGCGTCTGCGTTGAAGATGTCCGATGCCGGGATCCCCAAGCCCACGACCGCCATCGCCTCTGCGATGCTCTGGGGCGGCGCGCTTTGGCTGCGGCGAGGCGCTGATCGCCGAGCTGACCGAGAGCCAGCCCGAGATGCTGGCGCGGATGCGGTCGGGCATTCCGCGCATGTACGACAAGGCCTATCGCTGGGTCGCCGAGATGGAGGAGATTTCCGATTTCCTCGAAAAGAATCCACCATCGCATGACATCTACGCTGCGATCGCCCGCCTTTACGAATACCTCGCGACCGCATACGCCGAGGACAAGCCTGGCGCCGACAACGCGGTGAAGACACTGGATCGCGTGCTCGGCGGTTAGCGCGGCCTCTAGCCGCCAGCTTCCTCCCCCGCGAGCGACGGAGGCACTTTGGCTGTCAACCCTTGGCCACTTGTGGCCGGCGAGGTGTTCGAGGACGCGGACCAGGCCGGAATGGTCCCAGCCCTTGCCGCCGAGCGCGGCGGCGGCGTTGAACAATTCCTGCGTCGTCGCGGTGTTGGGGAGCGAGAGGCTGAGCGCGCGCGCGCCCTGCAGGGCGAGGTTGAGGTCTTTCTGGTGCAATTCGATGCGGAAGCCGGGATCGAAGGTGCGCTTGATCATGCGCTCGCCATGGATTTCGAGGATCCGCGACGAGGCGAAGCCGCCCATCAATGCCTGCCGGACCTTGGCCGGATCGGCGCCGGCGCGGGACGCAAATAATAGCGCCTCGCCAACCGCTTCGATGGTTAATGCGACGATGATCTGGTTGGCGACCTTGGTGGTCTGCCCAGCACCGACCTCGCCGACCAGGGTGATGTTCTTGCCCATCAGGTCGAACAGCGGCTTAACCTTGGCGAAATCGCTCTCCGAGGCGCCGACCATGATGGTCAGCGACGCCGCCTTGGCGCCGACCTCGCCGCCGGAGACCGGGGCATCGACATAACCGCAGCCTTTCTTGGCGATCTCGGCGGCGAATTCCTTGGTTTCGATCGGCGAGATCGAGCTCATATCGACGACGATCTTGCCCGATGACAGGCCTTCGGCGACGCCGCCGGCATCGAACAGCACGCTCTTTACATCGGGCGTGTCGGGCACCATCAGGATCACGATCTCGGAGCGCTCGGCGATCTCTTTCAGGGTGTCGCAGACGGTGGCGCCGGCTTCGCGAATATCGGCCGGCAGCCGGCGCTTGCCGATACACGAAAAGCTGATGGCCGCCCTTGATCAGGTTGAGGGCCATCGGATGACCCATGATGCCGAGCCCGACGAAACCGATTTTCATGACCACTCCTTGTTTTTCCATCTGCCAATTATCTGGCACGCACACTGCCCAGTTTCGCCCGGCCTCTCAAGCGGTGTGCTGGGGTCGGCCCGTACGCTTGTGTGTTAGGATGACGCTGGAGGTGCGGCAATGAGCCAGAATTCGGTGCTCTACGAGGAGGATTTCTTCGCTTGGACAATTGAACAGGCTCGGCTGTTGCGTGCCGGCGATCTGTCGGCTGTCGATGCCGCCAATATCGCGGAGGAAATCGAAAGCATGGGACGCAGCGATCGGCGGGAGCTCCAAAGCCGGCTAGTAGTTTTGATCATGCATTTGCTGAAATGGCGCTTCCAACCCTCGGCGAGGTCGAGAAGCTGGTCCGCGACGATCGAAGAGCAGCGGCTTCAGAGCGAAAACATTCTCTCGGAATCGCCAAGCCTGCAACCGCTGGCCGGCAGTATGCTGCCACAAGCCTACGCAATCGCCCGCGAGCGAGGGATCGCCGAGACCGGTCTTGCCGACGACATGTTCCCGGCGACTTGCCCCTTCACTCTCACCGAAGTTCTGACCCGCTCGTTTCTGCCGGAGCGCTAGCCGCGTCCTTGATTACCCTGCGAAGTGGCGCAGCAGCCAATTCAGGGTTTCCTCGGGCGCCTCCTCGGGCACGTAATGGCCGCAGGGCAGCGCGCCGCCATAGGCATCGGTCGCGTAACCGTGTTGCCACACCGCGAGCACGTCGCCGTGGACCCCCTCGGTGTGGCTGCGTGCGCCCCAGATCACCAGCAATGGCACCGTGATCTTACGACCAGCCTCGAAATCAGCCTTGTCCATATCGAAGTCACAGGTCGCGCAGGCGCGGTAGTCGGCGCATGAGCCCTTGATTGTCTTCCAGTTGAAGCAGCGGACATATTCGGCAAATGCCTCGGGGTCGAAGAAACCAAGACCGATGCCGGGCTTCGATAGTTTCTTCTCCATGAAATACTGCGCCGGGATGCCGGCCAGCATGCGCTCGGGGAAGTCATAGGGCTGGGCCATCATCGACCAATGCCACGAGCGCAACGCCCATTCCTTCGAGGTGTGGGTCCAGATGTGATGGTTGGGCAGGATGTCGATCAGCGCCGCGCGCTTGACCCGATCGGGATGGTCGAGGCACATGCGCGCCGTGGTGCGGGCGCCGCGGTCATGGCCGGCGACAAAGAATTCGCGATAGCCGAGCTTCTCCATGACCTCGACCTGGTCCTGCGCCATCGCCCGGAACGAATAGTTGAGGTTGTTTTCGCCGCCATCGTCAGGCCCGACGCTGTCGCCATAGCCGCGCAGATCGGCGGCGACGACGTGGAACCGCTCGGCCAGCCGCGGCGCGATCTTGCCCCAGGAGGCGTGGGTCAAGCGGATTGCCGTGCAGCAGCAACAGCGGCGGTCCGTCGCCGCCATGGCGCAGATTGATCCGCGCCCCCGTGGTCTCGATCTCGGTCCGGGTGAACCCTTCGAACATTTTCTCGATCTCCTGATTGCTGCTTGCATCCAGCGCATAATTTCACTCACGCGACAATACGCTTTGCCGTTCGCAGCCGCCACTTGCCCCAGAGGCCAACTCTCTGCCAACCGCAATCAAAAGGGTCCCGTAAGAACAAAGAAAGCTCACCGTAAAGAATCTCACTCGGACCAGCAGTAAGCATTACTTCGAAGCGGCTCGAATGAGGGCGCGGCGCCTCGCTCGATCGGGGATTAAAGCCGAGCCCAGTGCGACCCGGTTCACACGCTCTCGGCATGCGGGCGGATAGCATATCGCCAAACAGCGATAGCCGCCTTTTTTGCGGCGGGAAGATGAAGCTGGGAGGGATAATCCAATGAACAGCTTTGCAATGATCTTTGGCCATTGCGTGTGGATACCGCCCTCGCCAAAGGCTTCTGTATCAGCTTCCCGTGACCTAGAATTTAATATGCCGCCTTCGTCGGGGCCGACGCTGTCGCCATAGCCGCGCAGATCCGCCGCGACGACATGATCGGGGGTATGCATCAATCTGCGCCATGGCGGCGACGGGCCGCCGCTCTTGCTGCTGCGCGGCAATCCGCTGACCCATGCCTCTTGGGGCAAGATCGCGCCTGATCTGGCCGAGCGCTTACCCGGACCGAGATCGAAACATCCGAGGCAGTTCTTCGGTGGAGTGGCTATGACAAGGCGCCGCGCCGGTTCGATCGAGCCTCAAAACTGTGAACCGGTTCACACACTTTCCCCGCCTCAGGCGCATAGAGTCTTGGCGCCACCACCGCAGCCGCCCTTCGCGGCGTCGGGAGTGAACCGGTGCATACGTATGGATGGCCGAGATCAACAGCTTTGCGATGATGTTTGGTCATTGCGTGAATACCGCCGTCGCCGAAGGCGGCGCTGATAGCACTTAGCCTGTTTTACGGTATTGGCATCAGTAGCGGAGCCGATATTGGCCGGTGAGGCCGTCCTCGCCGGCCAATATGTCGCCGCGGGCAAGACCCAAATCGAGGCGCAGAAAGAGGTCGATTCGCTCAACGCCTGCTTCGGCACCTACGAGATACCACACGAAAACAGGAGGTAGTCCAATAGGGAAGATATAACACAGCTCCAACACGCACAGAGTCGGACTAGGAAATAGGCTGAGAATCGAAATTCTATAGTTAAGAGGTGTGTCGATGAAATTGACTTTCCGTACGGTTGCGATCGTCTTCGCATTGGCGCTCGCTGCCTCGCCGGGGCTTGCGGCCGACAAAGCGGCGAGCCATCGCATCGTGATCCAGGTCAGTCAGAACGATCCGGAGCGGATGAACCTCGCGCTCAACAACACCGAGAACGCGATCAAGTACTACAGCGGCAAGGGCGAGAGCATCGAGGTGGAAATCGTCGCCTACGGGCCGGGGCTTAACATGCTGCGGGAAGATACCTCTCCCGTGAAGGACCGCATCAAGGCCCTGAAGGCGTCGAACGTCGGCGGCGATGTCCGCTTTTCCGCCTGCCACAACACGCAGACGGCTATGGAGAAGCGCGAGGGCCATCCGATCGAGATCATTCCCGAGGCTAGGGTCGTGCCTGCGGGCATCGTGCGGTTGACGCAGCTCGAGGAGCAGGGCTGGAGTTACATCCGACCCTAGCGGGGGATCTCGCGGATAGACGCCTTGACGAGCCTGCTTACCGCCGCTCTATCCCAGGTGCAGTGCAGGGTGTAATATAACCCGTTGCGGAGTCTGCCGGGCGAGGGGGAGTTGGGGGACCGCCGGTTCGTCGTCGAACTGATCAAGCCGTCGCATTACGACGACGATGGCTATGTGATCCAGTGGTGGAAGTCGTGGATCCCGTCGAATTCGCTCGCCTCGCTTTACGGGATCGCGAGCGACATCGCAGCCCGAAATGTGCTCGGCCCTGATGTAGCGCTCGAACTGCGGGCTTATGACGAGTGCCACACGGTCATCCCGATCGGCCATCTAATTCGGCGCATCAAGGCGGCCGATGCCGGCCTTGTCTGCCTTGTCGGGGTGCAGTCGAACCAGTTCCCGCGGGCGATGGATCTGGCGGCGCAGTTTCGCGCGGCCGGGATCGCGGTCGCCATCGGCGGGTTTCATGTCTCCGGGTGCCTGGCGATGTTGCCGCGGCTGCCGCCCGATCTTGAGACGGCTGTGCAAATGGGGATTACCCTATTCGCTGGCGAGGCCGAGGGCCGGCTCGAAGGGCTGTTCGCCGATGCGCTCGCCGGTCGGCTGCAACCGATATACAATTACATGGACGATCTGCCGGGGTTGCAGCGGCAGGTGACGCCGTTTCTGCCGGCCAGCATCGTGCGGCACTATGGCGAGAGCCTCGGCGCCTTCGATGCCGGGCGCGGCTGCCCGTTTCAGTGCAGCTTTTGCACGATCATCAATGTCCAGGGCCGGAAATCGCGCTGGCGCGACGCCGACGATGTCGAGCGCCTGGTACGCGCCAATTTGGCCCAGGGCGTCTTTCGCTTTTTCATTACCGACGACAATTTCGCCCGCAACCGCAATTGGGAAGCGATCTTCGACCGGCTGATCCAAATGCGCGAACAGGAAGCGCTCGGCCTGCAATTCATCATCCAGGTCGACACGCTCTGCCACCGCATCCCGAATTTTGTCGAGAAGGCGGCGCGCGCCGGCTGCAAACGGGTTTTTATCGGCCTCGAAAACATCAACCCCGACAATCTGCTGTCCGCCAAGAAAAAACAGAACCGGGTGCACGAATACCGCCGGATGTTCCTGGCCTGGCGGGCGCAGCATGTGATCACCTATGCCGGCTATATCCTCGGCTTCCCGGCCGATACGCCGGAGCGGATCGCCCGCGACATTCGCATGGTGCAAGAAGAACTGCCGGTCGATCTGCTCGAATTCTTCATCCTGACCCCATTGCCGGGCTCGGCCGACCATAAGGCGCTCGACGCTGACGGGGTGTGGATGGACCCCGACATGAACAACTACGATCTCGAACACGTCACCACCGGGCACCCGGTGATGACCGCAGGCGAGTGGCAGGCGGTCTACCGCCAGGCCTGGGATCTCTATTATTCCGCCGAGCACATCGAAACGATCCTGCGCCGCGCCAAGGCGAGCGGGATCAAGCCGGTGCGGCTAATGAATCACATCCTGCAATTCTACTTCACCTTTATTCAAGAGAACGTGCATCCGCTGCAAGGCGGGTATTTCCGCCGCAAAATCCGCCGCCACCGCCGGTCGACCCTGCCGCGCGAGAACCCGCTCGTCTTCTACCCGCGCCGGGTTGGCGAGGTGGTCGAAACCCACGTCAAGCTCGCGGCCTTTTACCTGCGTCTGCACAAGATCCGCCGCCGCGTCGAACGCGACCCGAGGCCCTATACCGACCCCGCGCTGGAGCCGATATCCGACGGCGACCCTCCGAAGCGCGGCGAAAAGACCCTGACCGCCGCCGCAGCCTGACCTGGAATTCTTAGCTCTCGAGACTGTCGGCGAGCGCGCGCAACAAGCCGGCGCCGTCGCCGCGCCAAGCGCTGCCATGCATGCAGGCGAGCGTCGTCGGAAGCAGCGCGGCGAGCCGTTCCAGCATCGCGCGCGTATTCTTGGTATCAGCGAAATAATCGAGTTGGCGGCGAAACGCCTCGCTCGGGCCGAGGATGTCGCTCTCGGTCAGCGGCGGATGGGCGGAACCGCCCTGGGTGAACAAATCGCCGCACAAAAGCGTGCCGGTGGCGCTCTCCATCAGAAAGCCGCACTCCCAGGCATGCGGCAGATGCGGCGTATAGAGCCACTGCACGCGGTGCCGGCCGAGCGCCACGCTCTCGCCATCGTCGAGCGCGCGCGGCGGCCGATCGGCGTAGTCGCCGACCGAAACCATTGCCGCGATGCGGCCGCATAGCGGCTCCGCCTGCGGCGCCGCCGCCAGGAATTGGTTGAGCGCGCCGCACTCGTCGGCCTCGAAATGCGAGAAGGCGAGCCAGCGCAACCGCTCGACCGGCATCACCCGCGCGACGGCGTCGCGGGTCTGTGGGAAGAGCCGACGCAAACCGGTGTGAAAGAGCAAAGGTTCGTCGTCGGCGATCAGGTATTGGTTGAACGAGAAGCCGCCGGTTCCGGGGATGTCGATCGGCGTGAAGATGCGATAGATCCCGTCGGCAATTTCGTCGATGCTTGTCATGGACTAACTCCCAGCCCGCAGCACGCGGCGGGCGATCGACCAGCGGTGGACTTCGGACGGGCCGTCATAAATCCGGAACGGGCGGACCTCGCGGAACAGGCGGGCGACGATCGTGTCGTCGGTGATGCCGAGCCCGCCCAAAATCTGCACGCTGCGATCGACGATCCGCCAGATCGCCTCGGAACAAATGACCTTGGCCATGCTCGATTCGTGGCTGGCCCGCTGGCCCTGGTCGAGCAGCCAGGCAGTGTGCCAGATCACCAAGCGGCTCGTATGCAGGTCCATCTCGTTGTCGGCGAGCATGAAGCCGACCCCCTCATGCTCGCCCAGCGGCTTGCCGAAGGCGGTGCGGCGGCGGGCATAGTCGGCGGCGATGTCATGAGCGCGCCGCGCCGCGCCGAGCCAGCGCATGCAATGCGTCAGCCGCGCCGGCGCGAGACGGATCTGGGCATAGCGAAACCCCTCGCCGATCCGGCCGAGCACCGCGTCTTCCGGTACCCGCAACCCGTCGAGCCGGATCACCGCGTGACCACCCGACATGTATTGGTCGAGCGTGTCGAGCACCCGCTCGATGATGATCCCCGGTGCCTGCATCGGCGCCAGAAACATGGTGGCGCCGGCCGGGCCGGCTTCGTCGCTGTCGGTCTTGGCCATGATGATTGCGAATTCCGCACCGACTGCACCGGTGATCAGCCATTTCTCGCCATCGATAATAAAGTCGCCGCCATTAGCGGCAGTGTCACGGCGCGCGGTGGTCCTGAGCATCGACGGATCCGACCCGGCGCCGGGTGCCGGCTCGGTCATCATGAAGCAGGAGCGGATCTCGCCGGCGGCGAGTGGCCGCAGCCAGCGTTCCTTCTGCTGCGGCTCGGCGATCTGCTCGAGGAGGTGCATGTTTGCCTCATCCGGCGCGAAGCAGTTGAGCGCCACCGGGCCGAGCGGCGAGTAGCCGGCAGCTTCGAATACGACCGACTTGGCCCGATGATCGAGCCCAAGCCCACCCCATTCGCGGCCGACATGAGGCGACAGCAGCCCCGCCTGCCGCCCGAGCGCCACCAGCTCGCGCCGCAACTCGGGGGACGGCCCGTGCGGGGTCTGCCGCGCATCGTTCTCGTACGGGATGATCCGTTCGCGCACCAGGCGCTCGGTGCGCTCCTTCAGCTCGGCGAGATCGTCGGGTAATGAGAAATCCATCGGTGACTCCGGGGATCGGCGGCGGGCATCGTCGGGGATCGCGCGGCGAGCCGTCAAGCCACGGTGCTGGGAACCGGACAGCTATCGGATCGGTGCGATATTGACAATTTGCTGTTTCTGTGCAATAACTCACAGATGGCAGCCTTCGGACAGACGCGAGCGTTGGGCTGCGGGTCAAAATCCGCGCGTTTGAGTTCGGCATTGGCCGCCCGCCTGTTCCGCCCGCGATCCGAGGAGAAGCCGATGCGCTCCGCCCACGACACTCAGGCCTGCATCCGCTCGGCGCTGCGCCGCCGCCGGCGCGCCCTGGGGCTGACCCAGCAACAAGCGGCGCAGCTGCTCGACATGTCGCGCCTGACCTATCACCGGATCGAAACCGGCGCGCGGCACATCCATTTCGCTGAGCTCGCGGCGATCTGCGAGATCTACAATTGCCATCCGGTCGAACTGCTGCAGGACAGCCAGCTCGCCGCCGCTTATGCCCGCGCCGCAACGACGCTCCTCGGCGAGGCGCCGGGGTGCTGACGGCCTAGAAGCTGACGAGCTTGCCGGGGTTCATGATGTTGGCGGGGTCGAAGGCGTGCTTGACCCGGCGCATCAATTCGATCTCGACCGCCGGCTTGTAGTGGGTGATCTCGTCGCGCTTCATGGTGCCGACGCCGTGCTCGGCGCTGATCGAGCCCGACAAATCGCGCACGACGGCGTGGACAATGTCGTTGAACTCCTGCCAGCGCGCCAGATAGGCCGCCTTGTCCATGCCCTCGGGCTGGGTCAGGTTGAAGTGGATGTTGCCGTCGCCGACATGGCCAAAGGCGATCGGCCGGATGCCCGGCAGCCTTTCGCCGACCCCGGCGCTGGCGCGGTTGATGAATTCGGCGACCCGGCTCACCGGCACCGACACATCGTGCTTGATCGAGCCGGAATAAAGCTGCGCCTCGACGATCGCCTCGCGGATCCGCCATAGATCCTTGGCCTGAGTACCGCTCTCGGCGATGACCCCGTCGGCGACGAGCCCTTCGGCCAGAGCGGTTTCGAGCAATCTTTCGAGCAATGCGCGAATGCCGCTCTCGGTCTGGCTCGACGACATTTCCAACAGCACATACCACGGGTGACGGGCGGCAAGCGGGTCGATCGTGCCGGGAATGTGGGCCAACGCCAGGTCGAGCCCGGCGCGCGGGATCAGCTCGAACGCGGTCAGCTGGTCGGCGCTGGCGGCGCGGGCATGGGCGAACAGGCTCATCGCATCCTCGACCCGGGCGAGGCCGAGAAAGGCGGTCTCGATTTCGCGCGGCTTCGGAAACAAGCTTGATCGTCGCCGCGGTGATGATGCCGAGCGTGCCCTCGCCGCCGATGAACAGCTGCTTCAGATCGTAGCCGGTGTTGTCCTTGCGCAGCCCACGCAGGCCGTCCCAGACCCGTCCGTCAGGTAATACGACTTCGACGCCCAGGGTCAGCTCGCGGGTATTGCCATAGCGCAAGACGGCGATGCCGCCGGCGTTGGTCGACAAATTGCCGCCGATCTGGCAGCTGCCCTCGGCGCCGAGGCTCAGCGGAAACAGCCGGTCGGCTTCGGCTGCCGCCTGGTGCAGATTGGCGAGGATGCAGCCGGCCTCGACCGTCATCGTGAAATTGACCGGGTCGATCGCGCGGATATGGTTCATCCGGCCGAGGGCGAGGACGATGTTGTCGCGATCTTCCGGCGGGACCCCGCCGCCGACGAGGCCGGTATTGCCGCCCTGCGGCACGATCGCCAGCCCCGCCTCGGCGCAGATCCGCACCACCGCCGCGACCTCCGCGGTCGAAGCCGGCCGCACGACCAGCCGGGTCGCGCCGCGATAGAGGCGCCGGGCCTCGACCAGGTAGGGCTCCTGGTCCTGCGGATCGGCGATCCAGCCCTGCGGGGCCGACCGCCTGTTTGATCCGTTGCAAGGTCTCCGCGAGATCCATCGTCACCTCTCGGTTGCGTTATGGTCATTTATATGGCATTTATGTGACATTCGTATGTCAATAAGTAACAGTTTCAACCGCAATATACGGCGACACGCCGCGATCAAGGGAGGCGAGCGCAATGGCACTGGGTCAAACGGGCTGGACCGCGCTCGCGATTGGCGTGGCGGCGACCCTGACGGGCTGGCGCTTCGGTTGGTGTCAGGCGCCGGCACAGAGCATCGGATCGCGCTTGCTCACCCGGTCAGCGCGACGATCTGCAGCGATCGCGAGCGGACCCGGATGAGAGCTGTGGTCACTGCGGCAGGCGGCAATCCGCGGCAGAATAGAGCGCATGCGACGGCCTTGCGTAGTGCGAGCATTTCCGCGTAGCTGTACGCTGGAGGCGCTCACCGATGCCGCGCATTGCTCGCCGTGCGCCGACGGCGCCGGTGGTGGCTTTACGCGACTGCGCTGCGATATTGGCGCGCATTCACGACGCCAGGGCACGATCGTCGAACTACGCCCGCTCACAAGACTGCGCAACTTCGCTTCAGACGGCACTAACCGCTGGTCCCGACGGCGCCGCTGTGGTTCTGACCGAGTCGGGCGGAGCACGATCTGGCGCGGATCGACATTCCGGCTGGCGGCTATCACGCGCAATTCCCGGACATGTCAGCTTCGACACTCCTGGCGGCAATGGTCTGGACGAGTGACGGTAAGTCGATCGACGGCCAGCCGGATCGATGCTCAGTGTCATGGTTCGCCGGCAATTAGCGGATCGAAGCTATGCACGGTTCAGAGCTGGTCGCCGGTAACTGATCACTGCAACGCGCGACATCCGACGAACTGTGTCGGTTATCGACCGACGGTAACCGGTAGCGCCGTGATCGCCGCGGCAAGGACCCTACGGCGTGCGGTGAGGCGCAGCATCACGACGACTGGCGCAACACGGTCGCGATCGCGACGCGCGACCGGGAGCACAGGTCCGTCGGCATGCTGCGTACCGGATGGCGGCGATCTCGACGGCAGCAAGGTCTACGTCGCGAAGTCCGCAAGTCGGGCGGGATCGACAATACGGTGAGCGCCACGATCCCCGTCGGCCGCGTACCTCGACGCGGCGTGGCGGTACGGCACATCGTGGCGGCACCGCAACGGTCGGTGTCGTCACGCGACGAGCACCGACCGCCACGATCCGCGGCGATCAGCGACTGCATACGCGACAGCGGTGAGCCGACGCAGCGACTTCAACGCCGCACGGCAGTCCGACATCCTGTGGCAGAACACGAGATGGCCAGGCGGCGATCTGGCTGATGAACGGCGACCACCGCCGATCTCCGAGGCGCTGGTCGGGGCGAACCCGGGCCGAGCTGGCACGTGATCGGGACCGGCGACTACGGACGCCAGTCGGTCGGACATCCTGTGGCAGAACCCGACGGCCAGTCGCGATCTGGCTGATGAACGGCACCACCCCCACCACCGAGGCGCTGGTCGGAGCGAACCCCGGTCCGAGCTGGCACGCCATCGGCACCGGCGACTTCAACGGCGACGGCAAGTCCGACATCCTGTTTCAGAACACCAGCGGCCAGGTTGCGATCTGGCTGATGAACGGCACCACCCCCACCACCGAGGCGCTGGTCGGAGCGAACCCCGGGCCGAGCTGGCACGTCATCGGCACCGGCGACTTCAACGGCGACGGCAAGTCCGACATCCTGTTTCAGAACACCAGCGGCCAGGTTGCGATCTGGCTGATGAACGGCGCCACCCCCACCACCGAGGCGCTGGTCGGGGCGAACCCCGGTCCGAGCTGGCACGCCATCGGCACCGGCGACTTCAACGGCGACGGCAAGTCCGACATCCTGTTTCAGAACACCAGCGGCCAGGTTGCGATCTGGCTGATGAACGGCGCCACCCCCACCACCGAGGCGCTGGTCGGGGCGAACCCCGGGCCGAGCTGGCACGCCATCGGCACCGGCGACTTCAACGGCGACGGCAAGTCCGACATCCTGTTTCAGAACACCAGCGGCCAGGTTGCGATCTGGGAGATGAACGGCGCCACCCCCACCACCGAGGCGCTGGTCGGGACGAACCCCGGGCCAAGCTGGTACGCCATCGGCGAATGACCCCGTCCGCTCAACCGCGCCATAGATCGGCGAATTGGATGGCTACGACTTTGTCGTAGGGGATGTCGCCGTGCAGAATCCCGAGGTCGCGGGCGAACTGGTTCATGCCGGCGACAAATTCGGGAGAAATTGACGGGTCGTAATAGGGCAGGTCGCGGCGGATCAGCTCGGCGATCAGCGCCGCCTCGGCGGGCGGGAACAGCCTTTGTCCAACCTCGGTCGCACGGGCAACATCGGCTTTTAGCGCGGCCTGGGTCTTGACCAAGGCGCGCACTGCCGCCGCCGCCGCGTCAGGCGAACCGTCGATCAGCCGGTCGGTCGCGGCCAATGCCGACATCGTATAGTTGAAGGCGGGTTTCGGCCCGTCGCCGCGACGGACATCGAGGACGATCGTGCCGACGCCGCGGCGCAGCGCGATCTCGGCGCCCATGCCATTGGCCCAGAACCCGTCGATCAGGCCGTCTTCGAGCGCCTTGGCCGCACTGACCCCGAAATTGACGATCCCGGCCCCCGTCGTCCCCGGCACCGGGGCGATCGTGACCCGGTCGCGCTCGAGGTCGATCCCGGCTTCGATCAGCAGCCGCCGCAGCCCCATCTCGACCCAGGGTGCGGCGCCGATGCTGCGGCCCCTGACCACGCCGACATCGCCGCGGCGGGCACCGAGATCGGCGCGCATGACCAGGAACCAGTACATGCCCTGCGCCTGGGCGCAGAGCAATTTGGCGCCCTCCCATTCGGGGAAGGCGGCCAATGCCGAATGGGCCGAACCGCCGACGAAATCGATGTTGCCGTCGCGCAGCTCGCGATAGGCCCGGTCGACCGGAAACACCAGTTCGAGGATGATGTCGAGCCCTTCCTCCTTGAAGAAGCCGAGCTCGACCGCCGCCGCCGCCGGGAAATAGGAATTCGAGATCAGATCGGGCACCGCGAGCTTCATATGATCACCGGCGATTCGGGTTTCTCGACTATGGCACGAGCAGCACCAACAGTATTGCAATGGCGCAGGCGATCACGAAACAGCTTTCAACAACCGGGATCGGCACGGTGACCTCACGGACCCCGTTCGATTTCGCCGGCGACGCGGTCAAGCGCTTCGGTGATTGTGCGCAATTGAGCCGTATCGAGCGGGCCCTTGCCGAGCCGGATCGACAGCGCCTGCTCCAAATTTTGCATGGCACGGCGGATCTCCGGCGCCGGCCCGCCAGCATAAACCCGGCTAATCTCGGCCATGCGGCCGAGGATCGCATCGACCAGCGCCCGATTGGCGGCGAGAAAGGCGGCGCCTTCCCCGGTGATCGAATAGAGCTTGCGGGTGCCCTCGGCGATTTCGGGCTGCAAATAACCGAGCTCTTCGAGCAAGGTCAGGGTCGGGTAGATCACGCCCGGGCTCGGGCTGTACATGCCGCCGACCTGCTCCTCGATCGCCTTGATCAGCTCATAGCCGTAGCGCGGCTTCTCGGCGATCAGGTGCAACAGCACATAGCGCAAATCGCCGTGGTCGAAGACCCGGGCGACCCGTCCGCCCCGGCCCCCGCCGCGATGCCCGCCGAAACGTCCGCCGCCGTGGCCGAAACCACCATGGGCATGTCGCCTGTCGCCGTGACCATGTGGGTGTGGGTGTCTAAACATTTTGATAAACCTCATTTCGTTATATCGAAACTATAGATATATCTAAACCGAGTCTATTTCAAGCCCTTTGAAACGCCGACCCGCGTGATAAAATCGCGCCTCCCAAGCGAAACGAGGCGATCGCGATGAGCAGCGGCCACGATCACGGGCATCAGCGGGTCGATTGGAAAGTCCACGGCGTCAAGGTCATCCCGGGCGACCAGCTTGATCCGAATACCGCGCAGACGCCGGGCATGGACCGGGCCGCGGCGATCAATTTCGCCCGGGTCGGCGCGCAAAAGATCTGGGCCGGCACGGTCAAGATCCACGCCAACGCCAAGACCGGCGCGCATCACCACGGCGCGCTCGAAAGCGTGATCTATGTGCTGAAGGGCCGGGCGCGGATGCGCTGGGGCGACCATCTCGAATACGTCGCCGAGGCGGGGCCGGGCGATTTCATCTTTGTCCCGCCCTATGTGCCGCATCAGGAGATCAACGCGTCCTCCGATGAGACGCTCGAATGCGTGCTGGTGCGCAGCGACAACGAGGCGGTCGTCGTCAATCTCGACATCGAGCCGGTCGAGCGCCCCGAACAGGTCCGCTGGGTCGACCCGATCCATCGAGACAGCTGACCGGATCGAACTGGAAATCGAATACCGACACAATCAGCAGGATCGCGCACCCCACGCCGGCGCACGCGCCGATCACCCTCAGTGGGGGTGCTGAAAAGCGCTCCTTCGTTCGGCTGCCTGCGCTTTGATCGCAAAACTTGCCTAGTCGGACTCCGCTGGCGCGCGAGGGGCCGGAGATTTTCGGCAAAATCCATGTGGCAGCCTCTTGACGCTCGCCGCGGCAGTGTTACTTGCATGATGCAAGTCAATGTCGGGAGGGCGGCCCATGCAGCGCAAGAGCTTTGGCAACATGCATTGCCCGATCGCGCGCAGCCTCGACCGGGTCGGCGAGTGGTGGTCGATCCTGATCCTGCGCGACGCGTTCTATGGTTTGAGGCGGTTCGACGAGTTTCAGAAGAGCCTCGGCGTCGCATCCAACATGCTGACGCGCCGGCTGAACGCGCTGGTCGAAGCCGGCCTGCTGGAGCGGCGGCGCTACCGCGAGCATCCACCGCGCGACGAATATGTCTTGACCGAGCGGGGCCGGGATTTCCATCCGGTGCTGCTGGCACTGCTCGCCTGGGGCAACCGCCACTTCGCCCCCGAAGGCGCTTCGGTGCAGCTGATGGATCTGCGAACCGGCGCGAAAGTCGAGCCGGTCGTGGTCGACGGCGCCACCGGCGAGGAGATTGCCGGGCCGGATTTCGCGGTTGTTCCCGGACCCGCCGCCGATGAGGGGGTGCGCCGCCGTCTTGCAGAGCGCGGCCGCCGGCCCTTTGCGCAGGGGAGCGAAGCATGAGCACACAAGTTCTCGACCGCGCAGCGACGGGCGACATCGCCCCGGACGGTCTGCGCGGCATCCTCGCCGCCCGGCGACGCTTCCGCTCCAACCGACGCCTTGCGCTTGCGCTGATCGGCGTGATCGCCGCCGGCGGGATCGGCTGGTACGGCTGGGATTGGTGGCGGGTCGGGCGGTTTATCGAGACCACCGACGACGCCTATGTCGGCGGCAATGTCACTACCCTGTCGCCGCATGTCGCCGGCTTCGTCGACAAGATCCTGGTCGGCGACAATCAGTTCGTGCATGCCGGCCAATTGCTGATCCAGCTCGACGACCGCGACTATCAGGCCGATCTGGCCCATGCCGAGGCCGTGGTCCGGCACCAGACAGCGGCGCTGGCCAATCTGCATGCGAAATACGCGCTGCAGCAATCGATGATCGATCAGGCCGGGGCCGATCTTCTGGCCAAACAAGCGGAAGCCGGTTTCGCCCACGAGGACGCCGTGCGCTATCACGCCCTGGCGGTGTCTACATTTGGTTCGTTGCAGACCTACCAGAAGGCATTTGCCGCCGACCGCAAGGCGGAGGCGACGGTTCGCTCCGGCGAGGCCGGTCTCGACGCCGCCCGCCAGCAGCTCGCCGTGCTCGATACCGAAATCGCCGAAACCGCGGCGAGTCAAGCCCAGGCGCAGGCCGATTTGCGCAGCGCCGAGCTCGATCTCGGCTACACCAGGATTCGCTCGCCGATCGACGGGTACATCGCCGACCGGAGCGCGCAAATAGGTGCATATGCAACTGTCGGCACGGCATTGCTGTCGATCGTCCCCGCGCACGGACTTTGGATCGACGCCAACTTCAAAGAGGATGAACTGGCGCGGATGCGGCCGGGGCAGCGGGCGGCGATCGTCGCCGATGTACTGCCGGGACACAAATTCGCCGGTCGGGTGATCAGCCTCGCCCCGGCAACCGGGGCGATCTTCAGCGTGATCCCGCCGCAGAACGCGACCGGCAATTTCACCAAAATCGTGCAGCGCGTCCCGGTGCGAATCGTGGTGGAAGACGGAGAGGGGACCTTGGGCTTGTTGCGCCCCGGCCTGTCGACCACGGTCAGCGTCGACACCGGGCCCGCGGCGAAGGACGGCAAATGACCATGCCCGCACAACCGGCCGCGCCGAGCATCGTCCCGTTCGCGGTGATGTGCGTCGGCATGTTCGTGGCTTTGCTCGACATCCAGATCGTCGCCTCGTCATTGCAGGATATCGGCGGCGGTCTGTCGGCGGCGCAGGATCAGATCAGCTGGGTGCAGACCGCCTATCTGATCGCCGAGATTATTGTCATTCCGCTGTCCGGCTGGCTGACCCGGGTGTTTTCGACACGCTGGCTGTTTGCCGCCTCAGCCGCCGGCTTCACCCTCGCCAGCCTGCTGTGCGGGCTCGCCTGGAGCATCGAGAGCATGATCGTGTTCCGGGCTTTGCAGGGGTTGCTCGGCGCCTCGATGATCCCGACCGTCTTCACCTCGTCGTTTCATTATTTCCAGGGCCAGCGCCGGGTCTATTCGGCCGCGGTGGTGGGGGCCATCGCTTCGGTTGCGCCGACGCTGGGACCGGTGATCGGCGGCTGGATCACCGACACGCTCGACTGGCGCTGGCTGTTCTACATCAATCTGGCGCCGGGGCTGATGGTCGCCGTCTCGGTGCCCTTGCTGGTCAAGATCGACCGGCCCGATCTGTCATTGCTGAAGGGCGCCGATTATCCGGGGATGGTCTTGCTGGCGATCGCCCTCGGCACCCTCGAATACGTGCTGGAAGAAGGGTCGCGCTGGAACTGGTTCGACGATGCGACGATCACCGCCTGCGCCTGGATCGCCGGGATTTCCGGTGTGCTCTTTGCCGTCCGCAGCCTCACCTTTGCCCGCCCGGTCGTGGATCTGCGTGCGCTCGGCAACCGGAACTTTTCGCTCGGCTGCCTACTCTCCTTTGTCACCGGCATCGGCATCTTTTCGACGATCTATCTGACGCCGCTGTTTTTGGGCTATGTCCGCGGCTTCAGCGCCTGGCAGACCGGGATCGCGGTGTTCTCGACGGGCGCCGCCTCGCTTGCCGGCGTGCCGGTCTATGTCATGCTCGCGCGCAAGATCGACACCCGGTGGCTGATGATGTTCGGGCTGGCGAGCTTCGGGGCGGCGATGTGGTCGTTCAGCTTCATCACCCATGAATGGGGGTCGGCCGAGTTGCTGCTGCCACAGGTGCTGCGCGGCTTCCCGCAGGTCTTCGCGGTGGCGCCGAGCGTCACCCTCGGTCTCGGCAGCCTGCCGCCGGAGCGGCTCAAATACGCGAGCGGCCTGTTCAACATGATGCGCAATCTCGGCGGTGCGGTCGGTATTGCCGTGTGCGGCGCGATCCTCAACGACCGTACCAATCTGCATTTCGTGACCATTGCGTCGAACCTGACGCCGGCGAACGGTGCGATGGAGCGGCTGCTGCATGGCATGACCGAGCGGTATGCCGCGGCGCTTGGCGGACCTGTCGCCGGTCACGCGGCCGCGCTGTCGCAACTCTGGCACCTCGCCTACCGCGAGGCCGAGACCCTTGCCTTTGCCGACGCGTTCCGCACGATCATGGTGGCGTTTGCGATCGCGACCGTGGTCGTGCCGCTGATGCGCAAGGTGGCTGCACCCAAGGCGCCGCCGGCAGAGGCGCACTGACCCCGATCCGTAACGACAGGAGTTCAACCGATGCGCATTCTCGTGGTCGGCGCCGGTGCGATCGGCGGCTATTTCGGCGGCAGGCTGCTCGAGGCCGGCCGCGACGTCACTTTCCTCGTTCGCCCGCGCCGCGCCGGCGAGCTTGTCGCCACCGGCCTGGTCATCAAAAGCGGGAACGGCAATTTCACTCATCGCGCACCGCCGACGGTGCTGGCCGACGACCTCGCCGCGCCGTTCGACCTGGTCCTCTTGAGCTGCAAGGCCTATTCGCTCGACGACGCGGTCCGTTCTTTTGCCCCGGCGGTGGGGACGAACACCGCGATCCTGCCCTTACTCAACGGCACGAGGCATCTCGATGTTCTGGACCAGCGCTTCGGCGCGGCACGCGTGCTCGGCGGGCAGTGCGTGATCGCCGCCACGCTCGACCCCGAGGGCCGGATCATCCATCTGAACCAAAGCCACGAACTGTCGTTCGGCGAGCGTGACGGTGTGCTGTCAGATCGGGTTCAGGCCATTGCCGACGAGATGGCAGGCGCCCGGTTCGAAGCCCGCGCCAGCGCGCAGATCCTGCGCGACATGTGGGAGAAGTGGGTGTTTCTGGCCGCCTTTGCCGCCGGCACCTGCCTGATGCGGGCGGCGATCGGCGACATCGCCCAGGCGCCGGGCGGGCCGGAAATGATGCGTGGGCTGCTCGACGAGTGCCGGGCGATCGCGCAGGCCAGCGGCGTCCCGCCGCGCGAGGCGCATATGGATCATGTGCGCGGATTGCTGACGGCGGCCGGCTCGCCAATGACCGCCTCGATGCTGCGCGACATCGAAAACCATCATCCGATTGAAGCCGATCACATCCTCGGTGACTTGATCCGGCGCGGCGAGCAGGGTGGTTCCTCGACCAGCGACATGTCGCTGCTCCGGCTGGCCTACACCCACCTGAAAGCCTACGAGGCCCGCGAAGAGCGGAGCCGATCCAGCCGCTGACCCCTTGCGCAGCGGCGCGATCGGGGCGAGTGTCGCCCCGACCAAGTGGACGAGGGGCATGGCAGGCGGCGCGGCATCACCGACAGTCGTGGTTCTGGGCACAGCGACCCCCGGCGGCGGTTTTCCGCTCTATGGCGGCGCCGTCGCCGAAACCGTAAACGCGATCGATCCTTCGCTGTCGATCGTGCCGCGCAACACCAGGGGCAGCACCGAGAATGTACCATTGCTCGAAGCCGGTGCGGTCGACATTGCGCTGGTGCAGGGCGAAGTGGCTTACGAGGCGCTGTCGGGCATCGGCCGAAATCCCGCCGCGCTCAAAATCGTCGCGGCGATGTATTCGACGCCGGGGATGTTTGTGGTCCGCGCCGACAGCCCCTATCGCAGTATCGGCGATCTGGCGGGAAAGCCGGTCGCGTTCGGCGCCCGCGGCTCGGGTCTGGTGATCCTGGCGCGCTATGTGCTCGACGGGATCGGGCTGGACCAGGAGCAGGATTTCACCGCGGTCTATCTCGATCGTGCCGGCGACGGGCCGGAGATGGTCCTCGACGGACGCGTCGCCGCGCTGTGGGGCGGCGGCATCGGCTGGCCCGGCTTCACCACGGTAGCCGAAGGCGCGGCTGGGGCGCGGTTTATCGCGCCGAGCGCGGGCGAAGCCGAGCGCATCCGCGCCCGGCATCGGTTCCTGAAACCCTTGACCGTAGCGGCCGAAAGCTATCCTGGCCAAAAGGAACCGGTGCATTCGGTCGGGTCATGGTCGTTCATTCTGGCGCGACCGGGGCTCGATGACGGCCTGGCCTATCGGCTGGCGCAGGCATTGCACCGCGGCGAAAGCGCGCTTGCCCAACGCCTGCCGCAAGCCGCCGAAACTACCGCGGCCAATACCGCGGCGGCTGCACCGGACCGGGCATTGATCCATCCCGGAGTATTGCGCTATCTGGGCGAGATCGGCGTCGTTGGCTGACCGCCACCGCTTCTAGGAGAACCCATGCCGCAACTATCCGTGCCGAACCGGCCGATCGAGGGCCCGAGCGCCTGGGTGCGCACCGATCTGCGCCCCGAAGATTGGCGGGTCGAATTATCCACCGCCTGTCTCGACGAGATTCGCCAGGTGGTCGACGAATTGCGGGCCTTCCCGCTGCCGACGATTGTGCTCGGCGCGGATGATTTCGCGATGCCCGCCTGCCGCACCGCGATGGCGCGGGCGCGGGCGATCCTCGCATCGGGCGTGCGCTTCGCGATCGTCGATCGCCTGCCAGTCGCCGAGATCGAAGCGGGCGAGGCCACAGCGATATACTGGCTGCTGTCGAGCATGATCGCGCGGCCGGTCGCGCAAAAGCTCGACGGCACGCTGATCTACGATGTACTCGATACCGGGCAGCAGGCGTTGCCGGGTTCGGGGGTGCGCCCCGACAAAACCAATACCGAGATCCGCTTTCACAATGACAACGCCTATAACGACACGCCGCCCGACTATGTCGGCCTCCTCTGCCTGCGCCGAGCAATGAGCGGCGGCCACAGCCGGGTGATCAGCTTTCACGCCACTTATAATGAGATGCTGGCGCGTCGCCCGGAGCGTTTGGCGCGGCTCTACCAGCCGTTCTGGTTCGACCGCCAGCGCGAATTCCATCCGGGCGAAAGCGCGATCTTTGCCGCCCCGGTATTCGATCGCGGCGCCGAGCTGAAGGCGCGGTTCAGCGTGCATCAGATCAACAGCGGCTATGTGCTGAAGGGCGAACCGGTCGACGCGGAGGGAGAAGCGGCGTTGTCGGCGATGCTCGATATCTTCGAGGATGACGCGCTGTCGGTCGATTTCGACCTCGAACCGGGCCAGATGCAATTCGTCGACAATCGGGCGCTGGGGCACAGCCGCACCGCCTTCGTCGACTATCCCGAGCCCGCGGCCAAGCGCCATCTCGTGCGGCTGTGGCTGCGCGACCGCGGAAGGCGCGCCTATCCCGGCTGAACCGGATCGAGTGCGTTCCGGTTCAGCGGGTTGATCTTGGTATCGAGCGTGCCGATGCGCAATCGCCCGATACCATGAGCCGATAGCGGATCGAGCGCATTCGCCTTGTCAGGGGTCGGCGAGACGGCGAAGCTGTTACGGCCGCTCGATGCAACGCGACGCAGGAATGCGATGACCCAGACCCACGCCGCCAATATCGATCTCGCGGCAGCGCTCGCCGAAGCCGAGGAGCAGTACCGCTCCGCCAATCCCAAGAGCCTCGCTCAACACCGCACGGCGTGCGCGGCGATGCCCGGCGGCAACACCCGCGCCTCGATCCATGTCGACCCGTTTCCATTGACGATGGCGCGCGGCGAAGGGGCCCGGCTGTGGGACCTCGACGGGCACGAATACGCCGATTTCCTCAGCGAGTTCACCGCCGGGATCTATGGTCATTCGCACCCGGCGATCCGCCGGGCCTTGATGCAGGCGCTCGATGGCGGGCTCAATTTCGGCGCCCATAACGAGGCCGAGGCGCGCTTTGCCGCAGCGGTTTGCGCCCGCTTCCCGTCGATCGAGCTGGTGCGTTTCACCAATTCCGGCACCGAGGCCAATCTGATGGCGGTCGGCGCCGCGCGCGCCATCACCGGACGGGCCAAGATCCTGGTTTTTGCCGGCGGCTATCATGGCGGCGTATTCTATTTCCGCGGCCATGGCAGCCCGCTCAACGCCCCGTTCGAGTTTCTGATCGGCCGCTACAACGATCTCGACATGGTCGAAGACCTGGTCGCGCCGCACCGGGCCGACCTCGCCGCGATCCTGATCGAGCCGATGCAAGGCACGACCGGCTGCATCCCGGCCGAGCGGGAGTTTTTGGCGGGCCTGCGCCGACTGGCGAGCGAGACCGGCGCGCTGCTGATCTTCGACGAGGTGATGACCTCGCGGCTCGCGCCGGGCGGGCTGCAGGAGGTACACGGCATTCTCCCCGATCTAACGACACTCGGGAAATATCTCGGCGGCGGCATGAGCTTTGGCGCCTTTGGCGGGCGGGCCGATATCATGGAGCGCTTTGACCCGCGGCGGCCGGACGCACTCCAGCACGCCGGCACCTTCAACAACAATGTGCTGACGATGAACGCCGGATTGGTTGGGCTGACCGAGATCTATACGCCCGAGCGCGCCCACGCCCTTAACGAATGGGGCGACCGCCTGCGCCAGCGGCTCAACGCCGTGGTGCGCCGGCACGGGCTCAAAATGCAGTTCACCGGTTTGGGGTCGATGATGTCGGTGCACATGACCGACCAGCCGATCCGCTCGGAAGAGGATGCGGCGCGCGGCAACGGCGCATTGCGCGATCTGTTCTGGTTCGATCTGGTCGCCCGCGGTATCTGGTTCGCCAAGCGCGGCATGTTCGCGCTGTCGATCGCCCTAGGCGACCAGGACGCCGACCGGCTCGCCGATGCGGTCGAGGAATTCGCCCAGACCCGTCATTCGGTTTGAACCGGCCCGCGCTCGGCCGCCGGCCGGCACGGGTGCTGGAGGAGGGCCGTCTCAGCTCGCTTTCGCCGCTTCATCGGAAGCTTTTTGCCGCTTCCCTGGTACCGCGGCGAGCGCGAAGGGGTTAGGCTTCACCCGACATATAAAATACTGTGGAGGGACCGATGCGCGGCGTGGTCTTCAAGGGCGAGCGGGAAATCGAGCTGATGGAGTTTCCGGACCCGACTCCGGGGCCGGGCGAGGTCGTCGTCGAGATGAAGGCCTCGGGCATGTGCGGCAGCGACCTGCACCAGTATCGCCGCCCGAAATCCGGTGGCGCCAGCGGCGGGTTGCCGGTCAACCCCGACCCGGTGATCGGCGGGCACGAGCCGTGCGGCGTGGTCGCCGCGATCGGCCCCGGGGTCACCGACAAGCAGGCGAAAATCGGCCAGCGGGTGATGGTGCATCATTACAAGGGCTGTACCGTGTGCAACCATTGCCGTTCGGGCTGGTCGCAATTGTGCCAGGAGGAGCCGGTCCTGGTTTACGGCAACAACGCCCATGGCGGACACGCGCGCTATCTAAAAGTGCCGGCTTTCACTCTGGTGCCGCTGCACGACGAATTGTCGTTCAGCGCCGGAGCGGCGATCGCCTGCGGCACCGGCACCGCCTATGGCGCGCTGCGCCGGCTCAATCTTTCAGGCAACGACACGATCGCGCTGTTCGGCCAGGGGCCGGTCGGGCTGTCGGCGACCCAGCTCGCCGCGGCGATGGGGGCGCGGGTCATCGCGCTCGATGTCAGCCCCGAGCGGCTGGAGCGGGCCAAGGAATTCGGCGCCTGGGAGACGGTCAACCCGCGCTCCAACGACCCGATCGGCGCGATCAGGGATCTGACCCATGGCGGCGCCGACTGCACCCTCGACACATCGAGCCAGCCCGAAGGCCGGATCGCCGCGGTGCGCAGCGCCAAGGTGTGGGGCACGGTCGCCTTTGTCGGCGAGCGCAACAATGTGACGATCGACGTCAGCCCCGACATGCTGCGCAAGCAGCTGACGATCATCGGCTCGTGGACCTTCTCGTCGATCGGCCAAGCCGAATGCGCGCAGTTCATCGTCGACCGCAAGGTCGATGTCGACCGCCTGTTCACCCACCAATGGAAGCTCGACCAGGCCGCCGAGGCCTATCGCCTGTTCGATACCCAGACCACCGGCAAAGGCGTGTTCCTGATGTAACGCGACAAGCCCAAGCTGAAATCAAAAGGGAGAAAAGCAGTGGCACGTAATGGCTATCTGATCATGGACAGCGACCTGCACATGATGGAGCCCGACGATTTGTGGGCCCGTTATCTGGATGGGCCGCACCGGGCGAACCCGCCGCGGTTTTATGGCGGGCAGCAGCGCCAGCTCTCCGAAAACAAGGAGGACAAGGGCAATACCGACGCAATCATGGGCATGGAGGTGCAGGGGCTGGCGATCCCGGCTCATGCCAGCCAAACCGGCGCCACCCAATCGAGCCGCGAACTGCGCCGTCGCAGCCGTGCCCGCCACCCGCATTTCAATGTCGCCCGCGCCCGCGGCTTCGACCCGGCCTCGACCCTGACCGCGATGGACATCGAAGGCATCGACGTCGCGGTTATGTACGGCACCCGCGGGCGGCAGATCCTGTGCCATGACGATTTGGCGCCGGACTATGCCGCGGCATTGGCGCGGGCCTACAACAACTGGGCCGCCGATTACTGCAAGACCGATCCGCAGCGGCTCAAATTCGCCGCCCAACTGGCGATGCACGATGTCGGCATGGCGGTCGAGGAAGCGCGCCGCGCGGTCAAAGAACTCGGCGCGGTCGCGGTTATCGGCACGCCCAACCCGGTCAACGGCCAGCATCTGCACGACGATGCCTGCGAGCCGTTATGGGACGAGCTGGAACGGCTCAACGTGCCGATCGGCTATCACCCGACCGGCAATACCGCGCTGAAGGACGATGCCGGGCGGCGCTATGTCGGGCACAACAATTTCCACCCGATCGCGCACGCGATCCGCAACCCGGTCGAGCTGATGGGAGCGATCGCCAGCATGACCACCGGCGGCGTGCTCGAACGCCATCCCAAGCTGCGCTGCGCCTTTCTCGAAGGGACGGCGGGCTGGCTCTATTGGTGGCTGTGGCGGCTCGACGACCAGTGGGAAAAGTTCGGGCCCGGCTGCGAGCGCCAGATTGCGATGCCGCCGAGCGAATACTTCAAGCGCCAATGCTACATCGCGCTCGATGTCGACGAGGAGCCGGCGGTCGACGTCGTCAACAAGATGGGCGCGGAGTATTTCGTCGTATCGAGCGATTATCCGCATTCGGACGGCGCGTTCCCCGAAGCCATCGAGCAGTTCCTCAGCCTGCCGCTCGCCGACGAGCAGCGGCGCAAAATCCTGTGGGACAATTGCGCCCGGCTCTACGCCATCCCGGCGCCGGCGGCGCCACTGACCCGCGAGGCCAACACAGTCTCCGCCGCCGAGTAAGTCTCCGGCCAGGCCCAGCGCATCCCCGGTCGGGACCGGATCAGCGGTCCGGGCCGGGGCTGTCGCTGATTGTCTCGCGTCGAATAGTTTCCATCAGAGAGCGATGGTCGGGGTTCGCGCTCGTGCAGTTGTCACGAGCGTAGCTCGGCACGCGCCTAATCGTCGAAGGGGGGGATTTGCCGTGGGACGCACCGAACCGGTCGCAGTGGCGGCCCGCATGGATCGCATTCCGAACACCAGCTGGAGCTGGATGGTCGTGGGTCTGGTCTCCGGCGCGTTGATCGTCGAGGCTCTCGACATCGGCACATTGGGAACGATCCTGCCGGTGGTCAGGAAGGTGATGGTCCTGGCTCCGTCCGACATCGGGCTGTTGGCCGCGTCATCGGCGCTGGGGATCGTCATCGGCATGATCCCGGCGGGCCATCTGGCCGATCGCTACGGCCGCAAGCCGCTGCTGATGGCCGGCACCTTGTGGTTCGCCGGCGGCACCGTGTTGGCGGCATTCAGCCCGAATTTCACCGTCCTGCTGATCATCCGCGGCCTTTCCGGACTGGGCATGGCGGCGACATTCATCATGCCGTTTTCACTCGTCTCGGAATTTGTATCGCGGACCAGCCGTGGCGCTTTCTCCGGCATCCTCGACACCGCGCTGGGCGTGGGCTATCTGCTGCCGCCGCTGCTGGGGTTGTTGATCATACCGCGGTTTGCGCCGGATGTGGCGTGGCGGGTTTTGCTGGTCGCGGCAGGCCTGCCGATTGTCTATGTCTGGGTAATCTGGCGATACCTTCCGGAGTTGCCGCGCTGGCTCAGCCGCGTCGGACGCTATGAGGAGGCAGAGCGGATTCTCGCGGCGATGGAGCGGCGGGCCGAGCGCAGTCTGGGCAGGCCGTTGCCGCCGCCGCGGATCGATCAAGAAATAGCCCGGCTAATCACGCCGATGCCTTCGACCCCGAGCTGGAAGAGCCTGGCCATCGTCTGGCGCCGCCCTTATCTGGTTCGCACCGTGGCGATGATCTGCGGATCGGTCGGGACATCGTCGATTTTTTATTTGGGCGTCAACTATATTCCCTCGCTGTTTGTCGAGCGTCACATCGTCCTCAGCAGCGCCTATCTGTTCACCTTGATTATTACCGGGGCCCAAATCCCGGGAAAACTGTTGAACGGAATTCTCGGAGAAATTGTCGGTCGCAAGCTGATCTATTTAATCTATATGCTCGTGGCGGTAATCGCAGCCTATGCCTTCGGGCACTCGGCGACGCCGCTGGCGATGGTGGCGTGGGGCGGCCTGATGTGGTTCAGCGCGCCCGGTTCGGCACCATCCTACAAGATGTGGTATGCTGAACAATATCCCACGCCGATCCGCGCCACCGGGCAATCAACCGTCGAATTGATCGGCGGCAGGCTGCTCGGCGGCGTGATCTGGACCTTCCTGTTCCCGTTGCTGCTGGCCCGGTTCGGCATCGGGACGACGATGACCATCACCGCGGTCATGGGCGTGATCGCCGTCGCCGTGGTCACCGCATTCGCTCCGGAGACTTACCGACAAACCGTGGAGCAGCTCGAAGTCCATCTCGGCTAGGTATCCCGAGTCGAGACGCCCACCTCTCGCCGCAGCCCTGTCCCCGCAGCCCTGTCCCCACTGCAAGGAGGAGGAGATATCGGCGCGGCCTACGCTGCGCGGGTGTAGCGGCGGCACTCGATGCGCAGATGGTCGCGGAAATGCGGCCGCAGCTTTTGCGTCCAGGGCGTGTCCGCTGCCTTTCGCCAGGCGTCCGAACGGATGATGTCGGGGGCGGTCAGATGGTAGAGCGCGACGTAGCGCTGGGTCCCTCCCTCACCGCGATAGCGTCGGGCGCACACCACGCCAGGCACCGATCCCAGGGCCGGGACGTGCTCGGTGTTGTACCATTCGTTGAATTCGTGCTCGTGCTCGGGGGCGATATTCATGCCGATCAGCAGTAGCGCCGGGGCCTCCCGCGGCGCGGCGCGGTTGCCTGGGAACAGCTGCTCGCCCTCGTAGCGCAGCAGACCCTTGCGGAATTTGGCGGTGCGCTTGGTCCAGGGCGACCCGTTGTCGCCGCCAACGGCGAGATAGGCAGGGCTGTGCAAAACGCCGACATTGTCGAGGTCGTAGGTCGCGACCGAGATTTTTGGGTTGTCGATGCCGATCCAGCGATCGGCATTCAAAAAGCCGGGTACGCGCAGCCGTTCCGGCACGTGTTCGAGGTCGTACCAGTCGTGGAACTCATCCTCGGGCGCGGCCGAGAAATCCATCGCCGCGATCAGAATGCCGTTCGCCATTCGCTTCCTCCCGAAAAGTCGGGGGCATCATCTCCGAGACCCGCGGCGCTTTCCAGCAAATCCCGCCGGAGGACGAACGATGATCGTCCCGGACCGGAGCGCCGCGCCGCGGATTTCTGCGCCTCAGTTGCGCGGGGCGTGCTTCGAGAGGATGCGCTGCAAGGTGCGGCGGTGCATTTTGAGGCGGCGGGCGGTTTCCGAGACGTTGCGCTCGCACAACTCGAAGATCCGCTGGATGTGCTCCCAGCGCACCCGGTCGGCCGACATCGGGTCCTCGGGCGGCTCGGGGACGCCATCTTCCTGGGCGAGCAGCGCGCGTTCGACCGCGTCGGCATCGGCGGGTTTGGGCAGATAGTCGATCGCCCCGGCCTTGACCGCGGCGACCGCGGTGGCAATGTTGCCGTAGCCGGTCAGCATGACGATCCGCGCTCCGGGCCGCGCCTGGCGCAAGGCGCTGACCACTTCGAGCCCACGCCCGTCGCCGAGCCGCATGTCGACGACGGCGAAGGCCGGCGGATGCTCGACGGCCGCGGCGGAGCCGGCGGCAACGCTGTCGGCGGTGGCGACGATAAAGCCGCGCCGCTCCATCGCCCGCGCCAGGCGCTGGCACAAGGGGGCGTCGTCGTCGACGATCAGCAAGGTGCGCTCGGCTTCAGGCAGCCCGCGCAGCGCCGCGGCAAGCCCCTCAGCCGAGGCGGGTCGGGTTGTTCGGTCAGTCACAGTCATAATGCTCGCCTCCGGCGCCGGCCGCGGTGCCGGCTAGCGATGCTCGTGCGCCATCGCCGCGGGTAGGCGGACCTTTTCTACCGTCTCAAGATTGGCACGGTTCCACGAAATGGCAACATGGGCGCCACCCTCTTCGAGGTTTTCGAAGGCGAGTTTGGCGCCGCTGCGCTCGAGCAGGCTTTGCGCGATGAAGATGCCGAGCCCCATATGGTCGGCCGCACCGGCGCGCGTCGACAGATAGGGTTCGCCGAGCCGTCCCAAAAGATGCAGCAGAAACCCGGGACCGTCGTCGGTGATTTCGACCATGACCGACGCCGGATCCCAAAACGTGGTGACCATCACCTCGCGGCGGGCGAACTGGACCGCGTTCTGGATCAGGTTGTTGAGACCGTGCAGGATTTCGGGACTGCGCCGAACCTGGGGCTCGTCCTCGGCCGGCCCCCCGGCGGTGGCGAAGATCAGCCGGATGCCGCGTTCCTGGTGCGGCGCCGCGGCGGCCTCGACCAGAGCCGAGATCGGCAGTCTCGTGTAGGGCGAGCCGCCATCCTCTTCCGGCCGCTGCGACAGTTCGGCGAGGATGCGCCGGCAGCGCTCGGACTGGCTCAGCAGCAGCGCCGCATCTTCGGCATGCGGGCTGTCGGGCGGCAGTTCGTGCACCAACTCCTTGGCGACGACGGCGATCGTGGCGAGCGGGCTGCCGAGTTCGTGCGCCGCCGCCGCGGCCAGTGCCCCCACCGCCGAGACCCGCTGCTCGCGGGCGAGCGCCAGCTGGGTCGCAGCCACCGCATCGCGCAGCCGCCGCGCATCCTGCGCCACGCTCCAGGTGTAGCCGCCGATGAACACCGTCGCCAACACCAGCGCGGTCCACGTCCCGATCACGAACTCGGGTGGAAACGTCAGCGGTCCGAGGCCGCTGCGCCATGGCAGCGGCAGATGCCACAGCGCCAGCGCGCTGATCGCCGCGACGGCAAAGATTGACAGCGCGATGACCGGACGCCGCGACAGGATCGTCGCCGCCACCGTGACCGGCGCCAGGATCAGAATCGAGAACGGGTTCTGCAATCCGCCGGTCAGATAGAGCAGAATGGCGAGCTGTAGAATGTCGTAGCCGAGGCACAGCGCGGCATAGCGCTCGCCGAGCTGACGCGCGACCTGGCGGTGGACGATCAGCACGATGTTGAGCAGCGCCGAGCCGGCGACGACGGCGAGCGTCGGGGCCAGCGGCAAATGAAAGCCGATTGCGTAATGGACGGTCAGGATCGCCAGCGCCTGGCCGATGATTGCGACCCAGCGGATCGGGACGAGCGTGCGCAGGCTGATCCGGCCGAGGCCGGCCGCGGGGCCGCTGGCCGCGATCACGTGGCTGTCGGTCAAGGCCGGATCTCGCTTTGTCGAGCGATCCGTTGCAGTGCCAGCGTGTTCGCCGCCGAGGTCACGGACGCTCGCTCCTAATTTGGTGCCGAAAAAATTCCTCAGAGCCCTGTCCGCTACCGGCGCTGCTTTTCCAATCGCGCCGAGCCGTCGCTCATCCTTCGGCGATCGGCGCATTGGCTGTCAACGGGGTTTGGCTTGCCGACCTGCTGCCGGCCCGCTGCCAGACTGCTTGCTCAGTTCGCACCCGCGTTACAACACCGGCGACGGAAAATCCACAAATCATACGATGCCGGCGTCCGATTCCTGCCCCATCCAGGGAGATCGCCGCCATTCTTTGGAACTCGTGTCCGTGGAACTTGTGTCCGCCGGTCGGGCATTGCATTGATTCACCCTCGTTGCCCGGTTGATGAAGGTGGGACGATGCTTAGCCAATGGTCGGATGCGGCGGCCGAGCGGCTGGTCGAGCGCTATGCCATCGATGGGGTGAGCGGCGATCTGGCTTTGCGCGTCTATACCTCGCGCCTGCTGGGTGGGGACCCGAAGCTGGTCCTGCACGGCGGCGGCAACACCTCGGTCAAGACCATTGTCAAGGATTTGCTCGGCGAGGAGGCCGAGGTGCTGTGCGTCAAGGGCAGCGGCTGGGACATGGCGGCGATCGAACCGGCTGGGCTCCCCGCCGTGCGCGTCGCCCCGCTGCGTAAATTGCGCGCGCGCGAGAGTTTGTCGGACGAGGAGATGGTCCGGGTGCAGCGCGCCAACCTGATCGACCCGAATGCGCCGAACCCCTCGGTTGAGACCCTGCTGCACGCCTTTCTGCCGCACAAATTTGTCGATCATACCCATTCGACCGCGGTGTTGAGCCTTGCCGACCAGCCCGATGCGGCCGAGCGCTGCGCCGATCTCTATGGTGGGCGGCTGGGGCTCGTGCCCTATATCATGCCGGGGTTTCTGCTCGCCAAAGCAGCGGCCGAAATGTTCGAGGCCGATCCGACGGTCGAGGGGCTGGTGCTGCTCAAACATGGCATCTTCACCTTCGGCGACAGCGCGCAGCAGGCTTACGAGCGCATGGTCGCCGCGGTCTCGCGCGCCGAACAGCAGCTGACGCAGCGGCGCAAGACGGTCTTTGCCGTCGCCAGCCTGCCCGCCGCGATCGCCAGCGCCGCCGAAGTGGCGCCCATCTTGCGCGGCGCCTGCGCCGTTCCTTCGCCAACCGAAGCCGGCGCCTATAAGCGCTTCCTGTTGGACTTCCGCACCGGCGCTGCGGTGCTGAACTATGTCAACGGCGCCGAGCTAGGCCGCTATGGCCAGGCCGGCGTTGCCACTCCCGACCACACGATCCGCACCAAGAACTATCCGCTGATCGTGCCGCCGCCGCAGGCCGGCCGGCTCGATGGCTTCAAGCGTGCGGTGCGCGCGGCGGTCGACGGTTTCGCCGGCGACTACCATGCCTATTTCGCCCGTCACAATGCGCGCCAGGCGATACCGAAACGCGAACTCGATCCGATGCCGCGGGTCATCCTGGTGCCGGGGCTCGGCCTCTTTGGCCTTGGCGGCAATGCGCAGGATGCGCGGGTCGCTGCCGACATCGCCCTATCGACGATCCAGACCGTGACCGACGCCGAGGCGGTCGGGCGTTTCGAGTTGGTCAGCGAGGCCGACATGTTCGATATCGAATACTGGTCGCTCGAACAGGCCAAGCTGGGCCAGGGCGCTGAAAAACCGCTGGCAGGCCAGATCGCCGCGATAACCGGCGGCGCCGGCACGATCGGGCGCGCGACCGCGCGGGCGATGAGCCGCGCCGGGGCCGAAATTGCTCTGCTCGACATCGATGTTGAAGCGGCCGAGGCGGCGGCTAAAACGCTCGGCGGCGCGGCGCTCGGCCTGGTCTGCGACGTGACCGACCCGGCTTCGGTACGCGCGGCGTTCGACCGCGTCGCCGCGCGGTTCGGCGGCGTCGACATCGTGGTGTCCAACGCCGGCGCCGCCTGGCAGGGCCGTATCGGCGAGGTCGAAGACCAGGTGCTGCGCCGAAGCTTCGAGTTGAACTTTTTCGCCCATCAATATGTCGCGCAGAACGCCGTGCGCATGATGCTGGCGCAGGGGACCGGGGGCTGTCTGCTGTTCAGCGTGTCGAAGCAGGCGGTCAACCCCGGCCCGAATTTCGGCCCCTATGGGCTGCCCAAGGCCGCGACCCTGGCACTGGTTCGCCAATACGCGCTCGATTACGGGGTCGATGGCATCCGGGCCAACGCTGTCAACGCCGACCGCATCAGGAGCGGGCTGCTGACCCCCGAACTGATCGCCGCCCGGGCCGAGGCCCGCGGGGTTAGCGAGCACGACTATTTGGCCGGCAACCTGCTCGGCCGCGAGGTGACCGCCGCCGACGTCGCTCAAGCCTTCCTGCACCAAGCGCTTGCCCTCAAGACCACCGCCGACGTCACAACCGTGGATGGCGGCAACATCGCCGCCGCGCTGCGATGAGGATCTACCGCCGGAACCATGCTGGGAGAATGATCATGCGCTGCCACCATCTTACGGCTCCGCTGTGGCTCGGCCTATGCCTTCTCGCCCTTTACGGCTGTGCTGCGCCGCCGGCAGGAACCGCCTCGTCGGCGCAGGCTCCCGCGCTCGAAGCGGGAATGACACGGGTGTGGATTCTGCGCCAGGCGAACCCGCCGGGCGGAAATATCGACGCGTCGGATCCGATGGTTTTCGCCAACGGGGCGCCAATCGCTCAAAGCAAAGAGGGCACCGCCTTTTTTCGCGATTTTCCGCCGGGGACATACCGGTTCACGGTGCAGCCCTACGGCACCCCCACCGGCCAAGGCGACACCTTTCAACTGGTGCCGGGGACGCAGACCTATCTTCAGGTTCAGGCGGTGCCAAATTGGCAATTAGGCTCGCCGGGGGGCGGGAGCTTCACGCTTTTGGCGATGTCGCCGCAAATGGCCACGCAGTATCTCCCGACAATGACCTATCTCGGTCCGCGCTGATCTTGAATCCGGCCGAACGTCTGCCTCCGTTAAGGCCAAGCCCGCGCATCGCTCGAGCTCCAGCCGCGGCTTGATAAATCAGCGGCCGGCGGTGGGTGAGCCCGGCCTTGTTCAAGGGAATGTGTATTATTGCCCACGTTTTGTGCGATGCACTATAATTAGTCATTATTACATTGGTCAAGATTCGATAATTTTTCTGTTGCGGCGCAGCAAAAGCGCGACATAATCATGATGAGCGGGAATAGAGGCGAACATGACCGATACATTGTTCACGCACCAGAAAGCGGCTGCCGCGGAAGCCCAGTACACCGAGGACGGCCTGCGGGCGTTTTTCGCCTATCGCGACATGGGGATCATCGATGCCACCCACGGCAGATTGCGCGTCCAATTGGTCCGCGCCGCACGCAAGGCTTCGGAGGCCAAGGGCGGCACCGGCTTTCACATGCACACCGCCGACCTGCATGTCGTCTACATGGTTCGAGGCTGGGCCAAGTTCGACTATGACGGGGTCGACACCCTGGTCGAAGCTGGGGACTGCGTCCACCAGCGTCCCGGTATCGTCCACAATCTTTATGACTGGTCGGACGATATGGAGTTTATGGAGATCATTGCCCCGGCCGATTTTGTGACGACCGAAATCACTCAGCCGGCGCTGGTCGCCGCACGCTAGCCTGACGCTGCCAATGCGGCGGCGGCCTCAGTCGCTGGCGTAAACGACGCTCCTCAGCATCGGATAGATAAAGCTGCTCCAGCGGTGTCCATTGAAGACGCCGTAATGGCCGACGCCGGTTTGCACGTGATGGCGCTTCATGTAGGGCCGCAGGCCGGTACATAGCTCCTGCGCGGCGAGCGTCTGGCCAACGGCGCAGATGTCGTCACGCTCGCCTTCGACCGTGAACAGAGCCGTGCGGCGGATTGCGCGGGGCTCGATGCGTCGGCCATGCCATTCCAGTTTGCCCAACGGCAATGCGTGCTCCTGGAACACGCGCTGCACGGTCTGCAGATAGAATTCTGCCGGCAAGTCCATCACCGCCAGGTATTCGTCGTAAAATTTACGGATCGCCGCCGCCTTTTCCGCTTCGCCATTGGCAATATGGCAGAACAGGTCGACCTGGGCTTTGACATGCCGGTCGAGGTTCATGCTCATGAACGCGGCAAGCTGGGTAAAGCCGGGGTAGACGCGGCGCCAGGCGCCTTTATGACGCAATGGTACGGCGTCGATCAGGTTGCGCTCGAACCAGCCGATCGGCTGGCTCGTCGCCAGCCGGTTGACCTCGGTCGGATTGACCCGGGTGTCGATCGGACCCGCCATCAGGGTCATGCTGCGCGGCTGCGCCGGATGGCCGTCTTCGGCCATGATCGCGACCGCTGCCAGCGCCGCGACGCAGGGCTGGCAAACCGCGACGATATGCGCGCCGGGACCCAGCACCTCGAGGAAGGTGATGACATGCTCGATGAAGTCATCGAAATCGAAGCGGCCGTGGCCTAAGCCGATGTCGCGCGCATTGTGCCAGTCGGTGATGTAGACGTCGTGTTCGGCGAGCATCGTGCGCACGGTGCCGCGCAGCAGGGTGGCGAAATGGCCCGACATCGGCGCCACCAACAGCACCCGCGGCTGCGGCGCCGCAATGTCCTTTTCAAAGCGCAGCAGGGTGCAGAACGGCGTTCGATGAACCGCGACCTCGCGCACCGCGACCGACCGGCCGTCGATGTCGACCTGGTCGATGCCAAAGGCCGGGCGGCGATGGCTCAATCCGGCGCGAGCGATCAGTTCATAGAGGGCGGCGACGGCCCGCTGCGCCGCGTTTCGGGAAATTCCAGGCAGCGGGTTGCGCCAGCGTCGCCGCGGCCATATTCGCGAAACTGCGCAATGGCGCAACGGAGTCGGTGTAGGCTTGAAAGTTCTGATAATTCATTCGATGCCATCCGCTCCCTGGCCAACCGGCCCAGATTAGTGGATTAGAACGCGCGGCGCGAGAAGGTTTGGCGCCAGATCGAGGCTGTGTGACAATACCCGGATGCCCGGTATCCATGCGATGAAAGGAGCACGGCGATGACCGAGGCCATACTGACGATCAGCAGCAAGAACTATTCCTCCTGGTCGCTGCGCGGCTGGTTGTTGTGCAAGATGGCCGGGTTGGAATTCGTCGAGCAGGCGGTGCCGGTCGACGATCCGGCGAACCGCGCCGAACTATTGCTGCTGTCTCCGTCGATCCTGGTGCCGTGCCTGACGCATGACGGGATTCGGGTCTGGGATACGCTGGCGATTGCCGAATATCTGAACGAGCTGAACCCAAAGGCTGGGTTGTTGCCGGCGAAGCGCGCCGCCCGCGCCCGCTGCCGCTCGATCTGCGGCGAAATGCATTCGGGTTTCGGCAATTTGCGCTCGGCGTTGCCGATGAACCTCAAGGCGCGCCATCCGGGCTTCAAGGTATGGGCGGGAGCGCAGGCCGACATCGACCGGATTACGGCGATCTGGCGCGAATGCTTTGCCGAGCATGGCGGGCCGTACCTGTTCGGAACATTGACGATGGCGGACGCGATGTATGCCCCGGTGGTGACCCGCTTTCACGACCTACGACGTCAAGCTCGACCGCGATTGCAGCGCCTATTGCGAGCGCATCATGGCATTGCCCGACATGATCGCCTGGCGCGATGCGGCGCTGGTCGAGCCCGATGAATTCGAAGAACTCGATATGGAATTCTGAGGGGCCGGGCGAAGTCGCGGCGGCGATGAGTGGGTTCCTCGATCAAGGCTGCCCGCTTTCTCCGGGGGCCCTCGCCGCCACTTCGGCCGCGCAGTAGCACGAGATATATCAGGCGAACGGCCGTGCACTGGAAATTAGCCTGGCGAGTCGAGGCAGCGCAAAGGGAGTATCGATGTCGAGCACCACCCCGCTTTCCGGTCTCGTCGTGATCGAGATCGGCCAGAGTGTCGCCGCGCCTTATGCCGGGCATGATCCTCGGCGAACTCGGCGCCGAGGTGATCAAGGTCGAGAACCCGCGCACCGGGGATGCCGCACGCGGCTGGGGACCGCCCTTTGCCGAAGGTGCGGCAACCTGCTTTCACGCAGTCAACCGGGCCAAGCGCGGGATCACGATCGACCTTGCCGATCCGGCCGATGTCGAAAGACTGAAGAAGCTGATCCTCGGCCGCGCCGATGTGCTGATCCACAATCTGAAATTTGGCGCGCTCGACCGTTACGGCCTGTCGGCGGAAACGGTCACAGCAGAGAAGCCCAGCCTCGTCTATTGCAATCTCGGCGCCTTTGGCGCGGTCGGACCGCTGCGCGGGCGGCCCGGCTATGACCCGCTGATGCAGGCCTATGGCGGGCTGATGAGCCTGATGGGCGAGGACGGGCGCCCGCCGGTGCGGGTCGGCGTCTCGATCGTCGATCTCGCCACCGGAATGTGGTCGGTGATCGGGATCCTGGCAGCCCTGGCAGAGCGGGGGCGCACCGGTCGTGGCGGGGTGGTCGACGCCTCGCTCTACGAGACGGCGCTCGCCTGGATGACGATCCCGATCGCCGCCCATCTGGTCAATGGCGAGATCCCGACGCGGCAGGGATCGGGGGTCGACATGATCGTGCCTTATCAAGCCTTTGCCGCGGCCGATGGATACATCATGGTGGCGGCCGGCAACGACAATCTGTTTCGCCATCTGTGCACCGCGATCGACCGGCCCGATCTCGCCATCGACCCGCGCTTTCGCGCCAACAAGGACCGGGTGATCCATCGCCACAGCCTGATCCCGATCCTCGAAAATATCTTTGCCGCCCAGCCGATCGCGAATTGGGCGGCCCGGCTCGACGCTGTCGGGATCCCGAACGGCCCGATGCAGACCGTCGACCAGGTGGTGACGGATGCGCAGACGACCGCGCTCGGCATGATTCAGCGTCTGTCGGCGAGTTCGGCAGCCGGCCCGTTGTCTCTGGTCGGCCTGCCGTTATCTTTCGACGGCGACCGACCGGCCTTTGCCAAGGCGGCCCCGACCCTGGGCGAGGACAATGCTGAAATCCTCGGCGGCGATCGATGACGCTCGGCCGGCTGGCAATCGTCTGCGCCCTTTTTGGCGCGGCGCTGAGCGCGTGTTCGCAGTTCGCCCCGCGCGGCGCCGCCGCAGTCCCAGGAGCCGCCGCAGTCCCAGGCGGCGCCGCCCCTGCGGTCGCGCAGCGCGAGCATGTGTCGGAACGCTACGTCGCGCTGATCGGCCCGAAGATGCAGCACGATCCGCCTTTTCTCGGCATCCCGGGGACCAATTTTTATTGCCTGCGCAGCATTCTCGACCTCAAGAGCGGAGAGACTGCGCATCAGCTCTATGTTTCTGACAGCTATGATGGGGCGGAGCGCAATTGGGACGGCGCGCATTATGGCGCCGGGCAGGCGATGGCGTTCGTCCCGATCAGCCGCCATCAGATCAGCTGCGACGGTGGCTGCTCCTATGTCGAGGAATTCGCAGCAAATATTCCCGAGAGCGAATTGCGGTCGAGCCCGAAGGGCCTGGCGGTGACCTTCACCGACCGCGCCGGCGATCGGAAAACCATCAACGTCTCAGCCAATCAGATTGCTACTCAGCTTGCCGCACTCGATGCGCAGCGACGCGCCGGTCCGACCGCTGCTGCCGCCGCGCCAGCGCAAGCCGCTTCTCACCAGCCGGAATAGGCGTCGGCCTGGGCGCGCTCGATCGCGGCCCGCTCGGTCAGGCACGATTCCGAAACCGGCCCCGCGATAGCGCTCGGATCGGCGCAGGTCGGGTCGTGACGTGGGATGACCGCCCCAATCAGACTGGCTTCCCGCGGCGAGGTGCCGTGCCGTGAGGCCAGGGCCTGAACCCCGGCGAACAGCACCACGAACACGATAGCGACCACCCAGGCCGAAGCGACGACGCGCCAGCCGCCGAAAGACCACTCGGCGGACCGCGATATGCCACTGCTTTCGATTTCTTCCGGCATGCCGCACCTATTTATTACCATTGTGTTGCAGCGCAATAAATAGGCAAGCGGTGCTGACTGATGCACCCCCGCTTCGGCATGGCTGTCTTGCGCATCACATTGCCGTGAATATCGGCAGGGTCAGTCGCGCCGGGCCGCGCGCAGCACATTCCCGCAAAGGATCACGGCGAAGCCGGCGAAGAGCGCGATCGCGCCGAGGCGCGGCGCACTCTGCCACCAGGGCCGGGTCGCCGCCGCAATCACGATCCAGACCCCGAGCGCGGCGGTAAACCATAGATCTTCGACGAACAGGCCAAGGATCTCGCGCCCGATCGCTTTGATCCGTTCCATCGAATCGCTCCTCAGAATGCCGGCGACGGCCGGGCGTCACGTCGAATGCGGCGAACGATCGCGACGCTCAGCAGGGCCGCGGCGAGGAACCCGCCGATCAAACCGAGCACGGACAGATCGCCCCCCGGCCAGTCGACGCCGTAGCCTTCGCCGATCCAGAAGGTGCCAAAGCTCGACAGCATGATTCCGACCACGAATTTGAGCGCATTTTCCGGCACCCGCGCCAATGGGCGATGCAGCAGCAGGCCAGATGCCGCCACCACCACCGCAGCGGCGAGCGCACCGACCGTCGCCGGGACCATGGCGCCGCCGACGGCACCCACCGCGATGACGATAAACACGACTTCAATCCCCTCCACGGTCACCGCGTTGAAACTGGTCGCGACGCCGATCGGGTCCCACCCGCGCCTGCTGCCGGGCGCAAGGCGCAACACCCCGGTTTCGCTTGCATAATTGGCTGCCTCGTCACGCAGCGGGATGAGTCCGCCGGCGCGCAGGATTGACTTGCGCAGCCAGCGCATGCCGAACAGCAACAGCAAAACGCCGATCGCGGTTTGCAGCGTGGCCAGCGGGATCAGGCCGAGCCCGGCGCCCAAGACCGCAACCAGGATCGCCAGCAGCGCCGCCGCCAGCCCCGCGCCGATCAGAGCCGGCCGCCAGCCGCGCACCGCGCCGACCGCGAGGACGATCGTCAGCGCCTCGACGCACTCGACCGAAGAGGCCAGGAACGAGGCCAAAAAGGCCGGACCCGAATGCGCAACATCGATCATCGCTGCCGATACCGCCTGTTTATCACCCGAAGCAAAGATGGGATGCTGCCCCGCCGCGGCAAATCCCGCTAGGATGGAGGCGCGACCGAGCGCGGCCTTCGCCGGTTGCCGTGAAATCGAGAGAGGAGCCGGGCCATGTCGAGCGAGGCGCACAGCAGCCTGATCCTCGATCAGTTCACTCGCCAGGCGACGCCGTTCAGCACCGCGAGCGCGATCACCGATGCCGGCGCGCTGCGGATGATCGTCGATGCCGCGGAGCCGGGGCCGGACGACACGATGCTCGACGTCGCCTGCGGCGGTGGTATCGTCGTCTGCGCCTTCGCCCCGCATCTACGCCAGGCGACCGGCATCGACATGACCCCGGCTATGCTCGACCGCGCCCGCCGATTGGCGGCCGAAAAGGGTATCGCCAACGTCACCTGGCAACAGGGCGACGTCGGATCGCTGCCCTGGCCCGACGGATTTTTCACGATCGTCGTGAGCCGTTTTGCCGTCCATCACTTTCCCGATCCCTCGGCCGTGCTGCGTGAGATGGTGCGGGTATGCGCGCCCGGGGGCTGCATCGTCGTGGCCGACACCTGCGCCTCGTCCGACCCGGTCAAGGCCGCCCTGTTCAACCGGCTGGAAAAACTGCGCGATCCCTCGCATGTCCGCGCCCTGCCGCTCGCCGAATTGCACGGCCTGTATCGCACCGCCGGCCTGCCCAAGCCGCAGACGCAATTCTACGAATTGCGCGACTCGGTGAAGAATCTGCTCGCCCGCTCGTTCCCCGACCCCGGCGACGATGCGAAGATCGCCGGGATGTTCGCCGCCTCGGTCGAAGACGACAGTCTCGGCATCCCGGTGCGCCGCGTTGGCGATGGGCTCGAATACGCCTATCCGGTGGCGATCCTCGCCGTCCGGCGGAACTAGCCCAACGGTGTCGCGGAGCGGTGGAGAGCCGTCGAGGCCCGGTGCTGGCGCCGAGCGCCGAGGCAGCCTATCATCCATCCAGATGTCCCCGTAGCTCAGTCGGATAGAGCAACAGTTTCCTAAACTGTGGGTCGCGTGTTCGAGTCACGCCGGGGACGCCAATTATTTCAGTGTTAAGAAGAAACTCGATCGTGACCCTACTCGAGGTCAATGCGCCTCTGGGTAACGCCTCGGGTAACAAACGACCACCCGCCGAACGGGATATCCGCTGAGCGCCGCTTTCAAACGCCTGTTTTGGGCTGTGCCGGGGCCCGCGGCGCGACTGCGCCACCGAGGAAACTGCTGCGGCGATGCTTTCAGCGATAGGCCAGGCACCAGCCCGGGGCGCGCAGCCAGCACTGATCGGCCGGCAGATCGTCACGGCGATAGAGCCGGGTGACCTCCCGCCAGCGCTCGGTGGCGAAAGCCGCCCAGACAGCCAATTCCGATGCGGCGTCGCGCGTGCCCTCGCAAGGAAAGGTCACCACCCCCAAAAGCCATCGGGCGAGGAATTCGCTGCCCCGCCGCTCGATGCGAAAGACCGCGCCGCGTGGGTGGACTTCACTGCGCTCGCTCGACGGGAAGCCGTGATACGTGGTCAGCGGCAGGATCAGCCGGCCCCCCTCTTTGAGCCCGTCGAGCCAGAAAGGCGCCGGCCGGGTCGCGCCGGCGTTGACATAGATGACGTCGGCCGGGTCGAACGGCACCTGCCCGCCATCACCCTGGATTACCCGGACATTTGGCCATTGCGCGAAATTTGCCGCGGCGCGCGCGGCGAGCCCGGAATCGAACTCGATCGCCGTCACCGACCCGCCGGGGCCGACGAGCGTGGCGAGGATCGCGGTGTAGTAGCCGACACCAGCGCCAACATGAACGGCGTGCTCTCCCTCCTGCAAGGCGGCGCTCGGCATCAACCGGGCGTGCAGAGACGGCTCGCCATTGTTCAGGTTGCGCTCTGGTAGGATACCGACCATCTGGTCGGTATAGAGATAGACCGGGTCAGCGCTCGGCGTCGGCACATAGCCGCCAAACCGGCTCGCGATCTGCCATGGACCAGGGCCGAGAAAGTGCTCCCGACGCACCGCGGCGAAGGCGGCCTCGACGCGCGTATCCTCGATACCGGCCGTAGCCATGATCTCCCTGGCAAACGCACGCCGGACGAATTCGAGCCCGTCCTTGTTCATGATCACCCTCGCCACGGCCGGATTTTCCGCGCCCGCATGATACTCTGCCTCGGCTTGAGCGCGAATTGGCGTTGGCGATGGAAGGCGTGGGGTGAACCCGCCCCCAGGATTCCGGCTGAGCTTCTTTTCCGAGCGCCAAAAACAGCTAGAAAGCGCCAGGGAAAATTGCGATGATGCGATCGTGGATTGGTTAACGTCGAAGTGCACGCTCAATCCCGCTGACGCAAAAAGTTAAAACGAGGGTACTGGTCTGCGCCGGAATGCAGGCAGCGTCGGCCGAGACATCCTGGTAGAAATGGGAGGGCGCAATATGGAACAGCGGCTTAGCTATCTCGAACAGATCATCATCATCATCATTATCACCGGTGGTTGGAGACCGCCCGGGCATGGGCCGATCGGGGACTCGTTTGCCGCAGATACATCGCGGATCGACGCCCTTCTCCGCCTGATCCCCGGTCGTGGTCCACATGGAGACCCGCCCGTGTCGGACATAACACGGCTGTCGGCGACCGAAATCGAGGAACGGGTGCACGAAGTTGCAGCGGCGATTACGCGGTTACAGGCGCAGCAGAATGAACTGCATGCGCGGTTGAGAGAATTGCGGGCCGCGCCGGCAGGAAGCTCGGGGAGCGCGCCCAGAACCTGACCGGAAGGGAGCAGTCTCGATGCCGGAACGGTCCGTTTGCTCGGTCCTGCTGATCGGTTTTCAGGATCAGGACAATCTCGGCCTGCGCTACCTTCTGTCGTCGGTGCGGCACGCGGGCTTTGCCGGCCGGATCGAGACCTATACCTCCGACCCCGAGCCGGTCGTGGAACTGGTCGCCCGCCTGCGCCCCGACGTTATCGGTTTTTCCCTGATATTCCAATACATGTCGCCCGCCTTCGCGCGGGTGATCCAGGCCCTCCGGGCCCGCGGGTGCCGAGCCCACATCACCATCGGTGGGCACTATCCCAGCTTTGACCATCAGGAAGTGCTGCAGCGCATTCCCGGCGCCGATTCAATCGTTCGCTTCGAGGGCGAAGCGACCCTCGTCGAACTGATGGGGAAGCTGAGCGCGGGCGAGGATTGGCACGACATCAGCGGCATCGCCTACCGGCGGGGCGAGGAGATCGTCGCCAATCCCCTGCGGCCAGCGATCGACGATCTCGACCGGCTCCCGTTTCCCGAGCGCTCCGACATCGACTATCGCCGGCGAGACCTCTCCACCGCCTCGGTCCTTGGCAGCCGGGGCTGCCCGTGGAACTGCAATTTCTGCAGTATCCGCCCGTTCTACGAGGCCCAGGGCGGCAAGCTGCGGCGCCTGCGCTCGCCCGCCGCGGTGGTCGAAGAAATGCGCCAGCTCCATGTCGAACAAGGGGCGCGAATATTCCTATTCCAGGACGACGATTTTCTGGCGACCGGGCGGCGCGCTCGCGAGTGGGCCGAAGGGATCGCCGACGGCGTCATCGCGGCGGGATTGGCGGGCCGGATCGCGTTCAAGATCAGCTGCCGCTCCGATGAGGTCCGGCCTGAGACGATGGCGCGCCTAGTCGAGGCGGGGCTCACCCATGTTTACATGGGGGTCGAGAACGGCGACGAGCAGGGCCTTGTCAACCTGAACAAGATGCTGAAGCCGCAACAGCATATCGAAGCGGGGAAAATCCTGCGCGATCTCGATGTGTCGTTCGACTTCGGCTTCATGCTGCTGGAGCCCTACAGCACGATCACGACCGTGCGCAACAACATCGCGTTCCTCGACCGCTTCGTCGGCGATGGATGGACGGTTGCGGGCTTCTGTCGGACCTTGCCCTATGCGGGCACCCCATTGAAACGCCAGCTCGAGGCGGAAGGGCGATTGCTCGGAAATGCGTTCGAGCCCGACTACAACTTTCTCGACCCGAAACTGGATTTATTCTACGATTGGATGCTGCTGACCTTCCGCGTGCGAAACTTTGATAATGCCGGGCTGGTCGAAGTATTGCGCTCGCTGGTGTTCGAGGCGCACCTGAAGCTGCCGGATTACCGAAGCTTCCAGCCGGTCGATCGCGCCCGCCTGCACAGCATTACCGCGCAGTGCAACGGCCATGCGCTTTACTGTTTAGGCGCGGCGCTCGATTATATCGAGGCGACCCCGATCGAAGAAATCGACATCAGACACGGCTACCTCGGCAGGTTGACGGCACACGAACTCTCCCAGGAGCGGCAACTGACAGCAGAGGTAAGCGCATTCTACTGGGCCGCACGCGCGCGCCAGGGCCTGTCGACGCCGGAATTCCGCGAGCTTCGCTTGCTCGGCGGGTTCGAGAATTCCTGGACGCTGGCCCCCCAGGATCTCCGCGTCGCGCACTGAATCCGCGAGCGGCAGGGCGCCCGCCGCTTTTTACGGCGGCTGAGCTTTTTTACAATCTCCGCCTGTTTTATCCAGGCGTTGCCGCGCGGGACGGATGGGTTGCGGTTTCAGGAAAGCGCGCGCAGATCGGCGCGGAGGCGATCGGGGTCGGACCGGGTGACCAGTTGTTCGATCGCGGCGTGGGTCCGCCGCCACACCGGCAGCGCGTTGGCGAGCAGAGCCCGCCCGGCCGGCGTCAAGGTCAGGCAGCGACCGCGTTTATCGGTGTCGTCCACACCAACCGTTATCAGCCCGCGCCGTTCGAGGGGCTTGAGATTGGCGGTCAGGGTCGTGCGGTCCATGGCCAGCAGCGCCGAGACGCTGCCGATGCCGGGCGAGTAAGGGCGATTGAGCGACATCAGCAGCGAGAATTGGCCGTTGGTCAGTTCCAGCGGCCGCAGCGCCGCGTCGAAGCGGCGCGCCACCGCCCGTGCCGCCCGCTGCAGGTGCAGGCACAGACAGGTGTCGCGAACGTGCTGGGTTATTCCGGCGGGCAATTCATCAGCGATTGACATGCCGCCAAATATGTTGATATCAACGTAAATGTCAACGGGCGGTGCGTCGCCGCTCTCGCCCGAGTCCTGCCGTGGCGCGTAAGTGGGCCGAAATCCGCACCGCAGCGTTGTCCAAAACGGGTCTCGGCTGTACGCCCGAAGCCTACCGGGCAATCAACGACTGAGGCGCTGCTACCAAGATCTTTCTGTGTCTCCACCACGAAAAGGAGAGAAGACATGCAGGTCCAAACCTACCTGTTTTTCGACGGCCGCTGCGAGGAGGCGATCGAATTCTACCGCAGTGCGCTCGGCGCCGAGGTGACCACGCTGATGCGCTTCAAGGACTGCCCCGAGCCGCAGGATTCAGGCAGGCGGCGCCGGGGACCGAGAACAAGATCATGCACGCGAGCCTGCGCATCGGCGATGCGACGGTGCTGGCCTCCGATGGCCAATGCCAGCAGCAGGCGACGTTCCAAGGTTTTGCCCTGACGCTGACGGCGCCGAGCGAAGCCGAGGCCGAGCGGCTGTTCGCTGCTCTGTCCGTCGGCGGTCAGGTACGGATGGCGTTGACCAAGACCTTCTTTTCACCGCGTTTCGGCATGGTCGCCGACCGCTTCGGCGTGGCCTGGATGGTCCTTGTGGCAGCGGCTTGACGGCCGATCCTTATGCCACGCGCTCGGCCTGCCAGCGGCCGGCGCCGAACTGGCCGCGGTTGACGATGCCGTAATTCTGGTCGCTGGCGGCGCCGAGCACGGCGGTGCCGCTCATTTCTCGATCACGCACTTCGCCTTCGAAAAGAAAGGCGATCGTGCTCGCCTCGTAGCGCGCGGCGAACGAGAGCTGCACCAGATTGCCGTCGAGCCAACCTTGGACCGGCCCCTCGAACTGAGCCGAGCGCTGATGACCGGCGAGCTGCGGGCCGCGCTGTTCGAGCACGAGCCGATGGATTCGCGAACCTTGCAGAAAATCGACGCGCAATTCCCATTCGCCGGCGATTTCGGCTGGCGGCGGCGGCGCCGAACGCTCGGGCGCCGCACTACCGGCCTCGCGCAGCGCCGCGGCTATGGCATTGCCGACCTGCGCCGCCTCGCCGGGCTGCAGCTGGAACGGGTCGATATCGATTCCGTCCTCAGTCGCCGAATTATCGTCGAGCATGATGCGCGGCTCGCCGTCGAGCACACGCTGTCGCAGTCCGAGACCAAGGAGCGGATAGTGCCAGAGGTCCCAAGAGATGCGAAGCCGCGGCACCAGGTCGACGCCCTCGGGCTCGATGATCTCGCTGCGGACCTTCGGCATCCGTCCGACACATTCGGCGATGACGGCGCAGTCATCGTACCATTGCTGACGCTCGGCCGGGCTGTCGCGCCCCTCGAACCAATATTCGACCGCAGCCAGCACGCCGATGATGTCCTCCTTCGACACCTTCATCGGCCGGCCCAGCGCCTGATGCGGCGAGGCGTTGCGCCATGCCGCCTCGACGAGCGGCTTTGACCCGAGCAGCAGCCCGCTGGTCTGCGGGCCGCGCAGAAACTTGCCGCCGCTGTAGACAACGAGATCGGCGCCGCGCACCAGCCACGGGCTCGGCCGTTCGAGATGCTCGGAGGCGGCATCGACCATGATCGGGATGCCGCGCGGCTTGACCACGGCGGCGATTTCCTCGAGCCGCACGCTGGTCAGGTGCTCCTGCTTGCCGAGCAGCACGACCATCGCCACCGGCTCTTCGAGCGCCCGGTCGAGGTCCTCGCGGGTGTCGATTTCGACGATATGGCAGCCGATCATCCGCACCGCCTGGTCATAGGCGAACCGCTGGCGCTTCGGGATGATGACCCGGTTGACCATGCCTTCGGTAAACGGCAGACGCAGCATGCGGACCGGATCGTTGCCGGCGACGCAGGCCGCGGTCCCGAGCGCCACCGCCGCCGCACTGCCGCAGGTGACGATGCCCCATTCGGCTCCGGTCAACTCGGCCAGACGGTTGGCGGCGGCCTCCATCAGTTCGTCGAGATTGACGAACCAGCGCGACGCCTCGGCCATCGCCGCGCGCACCTGCGGCAGCATCAGGCTGCCGCCATGCATCGTGCGCACGCTGCAGCAATTGATGAACGGCCGCACGCCCAGCGCCAGGTAGGGATTGAGGTTGGTGGTCATGACGCCTCCGACAGCGTAATCGGCGACCACTATATCAACGCCGCCGATCGTTGCGGCAAAGGATGCGGAGCATTTCGCCGCGCCAGACGTTTTCCGTCATGATCGCGATGTACAACCTGACGAGGAAAGAGGCAGTCATGACGGAAAAACAGGAAACCGGCGAACATCCAAGCGGCGACGGCGGTGGTGGCGGGTTCAGCTTCGGCCCGGCGAGCGATGCGGTCGACAAGCTGCGTTCGGTTGTCGACCAGGCGTCGCAATCGATCCGCGATCTGGCACAAGCAAGCGAGCAATGGGCGCAGACCGCGCAGGAGCGAGCAACCGAGATGGCTAAAGAACTGCGCGCGCAAGGCGAGCGCGCGGTCGGCACGGTTTCGGAGCAGGTCGAACACAATCCGATCACCAGTCTGGCGATCGCTTTTGCGGTCGGCTTTCTGGTCGCCAGCCTAGTCCGCCGTTAGCGGATGGAGGCCGGATCGCGGCCTTTGTTGATCTAGACCGGCCGAGGCCCTATTTCGTGGCGCGTGACTGCAGTTCCCCGCCATGTCGTAGATATCCGCCCGGAAAAAGCGTTGGTCCTCCTTTCCGGCGGCCAGGATTCAGCGACATGCCTCGCCTGGGCGCTGGAGCGCTTTGCCGAGGTCGAAACGATCGGCTTCGACTATCGCCAGCGTCACCGCATCGAGCTCGATTGCCGGGCGACGGTGCTCGATCGCCTGAGGTGCGAGTTTTCGGCCTGGAATGACCGGCTCGGGGCGGATCACCTGATCGATCTCGGCGTGCTGGGGCAGCTCAGCGATACGGCGCTGACCCGCGAGAGCTCGATTATCTTTGACCAAGGCGGCTTGCCGAATACCTTTGTGCCCGGCCGCAACCTGATGTTTTTCACCCTGGCGGCAGCGGTCGGCTACCGGCGCGGCGCGCGTCATCTCGTCGGCGGTATGTGCGAGACCGATTACTCGGGTTATCCGGATTGTCGTGACGACACGTTGAAGGCATTGCAGGCAACCTTGTCGCTCGGCATGGATCATCGCTTCGTGATCCACACACCGTTGATGTGGCGCGATAAGGCTGCCACCTGGGCGCTGGCCCGCGATCTCGGCGGCAACCTGTTGGTAACATTGATCCGCGACGAGACCCATAGCTGCTATCTCGGCGACCGCACGCATCGCCACGATTGGGGTTATGGCTGCGGCCAGTGCCCGGCCTGCATGCTGCGCAAGCACGGGTGGGAAGGCTTCGCTGCCGCGCAGGCTTCGTCATGAGCTACGCGGTAAAGGAAATCTTCTATACGCTGCAAGGCGAAGGGGCGCAGACCGGGCGGCCATCGGTGTTTTGCCGCTTTGCCGGGTGCAATCTGTGGTCGGGGCGCGAAGAGGGCCGGCTGCGGGCGGTTTGTTCCTTTTGCGACACGGATTTTGTCGGCACCGACGGCAGCGAGGGCGGCCGCTACCCTGATGCCGAGACGCTCGCCGCCAAGGTGGCGGAGCTCTGGCCGGCGGGCGGGGCGGCGCGCTTTGTCGTCTGCACCGGCGGCGAGCCGCTGCTCCAACTCGATCCGCCGCTGATCGACGCCTTGCATGCGCGCGGGTTCGAGATCGCGGTTGAAACCAACGGCACGGTCCCGCTGCCGGACGGGCTCGACTGGGTCTGCGTCAGCCCCAAAGCCGGCGCCCGGCTGGTGGTTGAGACGGGCGACGAGCTGAAGATCGTGGTGCCGCAGTCCGGGCTCGACCCGCTCGACTTCGCCGGTCTCGGGTTTCGCCGCTTTTCGGTGCAGCCGATGGACGGCCCCGATCACGCCCGCAACACCGAACTGGCGATGGCGTTCTGCCATACTCATCCGCGCTGGCAGCTCAGCCTCCAGACCCACAAGCTGATCGGCTTTCGCTGAGGCGATAGCCGGGAGCGAAGCCGGCGTCGTCGGCCTTCCACCTTGATCGGCTGGTAACGCAGGGTGTCGAGCCCGTGCATGTCGCCGAGAACGATCTGCAGCGGCGTCAGCACCAAGCGATCCACAAAGCCGGCGACAATCCGGCGCCGGCAAACTCGCGATGCCGGCGCCATCATTGGTAGACACCGGCCTAGCGGTTCGCGCGCTCCGCAGTTGCGGTCGACCGGGGTTGGCCGACCGGTGCTTCCGGCGTAATGATGCCTGTCCACCAGGCCGAACGGAGCATCGCGCGAGGAGGCAACGATGGGCACCAGCCTGACCCTGATCGACCTTGCCGGTTCGATCGCGCTGCTGCTCTGGGGCGTGCATATGGTCCAGAGCGGCATCCAGCGCGCGTTCGGGCCGAACCTGCGGCGCGCTCTCGGAGCGGCGCTCGGCAGCCGCGGCAAGGCGTTTCTGGCCGGTCTCGGGATCACCGCGGTCTTGCAGAGCAGCACCGCGACCGGACTGATGGTCACCGGCTTTGCCGCCGGCGGACTGGTCGATCTGGCGCCCGGGCTGTCCGCGATGCTTGGCGCCAATGTCGGCACCACCCTGATCGTGCAACTGTTGTCTTTTGACGTCACCCGGGTCGCGCCGCTTTTCATCCTGGTCGGGGTGATGATGTTCCGCCGCGGCGGCCTTACCCGCACCCGCGATCTCGGACGGGTCGGGATCGGCCTCGGGTTGATGCTGATTGCGCTCGGCCAGCTGCTTACGCTGCTGACGCCCTACGAAGATGTGCCGAGCCTGCGGCTGCTGCTCGGCATGATCACGACGGTGCCGGTGATCGACGTGATCGTGGCCGCGGCATTCACCTGGGCAGCGCATTCGAGCGTCGCCGTCGTGCTGCTGATCATGTCGCTTGCGGCGCAGGGGGTGGTGCCGCCGGAAGCGGCTTTTGCCCTCGTCCTCGGCGCCAATCTGGGCACCGCTCTGAACCCGCTGTTCGAGGCCGGCTCCGGCGGCGATCCGGCAGCCAAGCGGCTGCCGATCGGCAACCTGCTGAACCGGGCGGTCGGCTGTGGCCTCGGCCTGGCGTTGCTCGGCGTGATCGGCCCCTGGCTCATTTCGCTGGAGCCGAACCCCGCTCGCGCGGTCGCCGATTTCCACACCCTTTTCAACCTGGTGACGGCAACGCTGTTCTTCCCGGTGCTGGGATCCTTCAGCCGGTTACTGAAATGGATGTTGCCGGCCCGCGCCGCCCCGGCCGACCCCTCGCGCCCGGTTTATCTCGATGCCGCCGCGCTCGAAATCCCCGCCGTTGCGCTCGCCGCCGCCTCACGCGAGGCGTTGCGCATGGCCGACGTCCTGGAAACGATGCTGCACGCCGCGCTCGATGCGCTCGATCGCGGCGACCGCAAGCGAATCATCGAAACAAAACGGCTCGACGATGTGCTCGATCGGCTCAACAGTGCGATCAAGGCCTATCTGACCTCACTCGACCACGAAGCCCTCGACTTCGAGGATGACCATCGGTTGTCCGAGATCCTCGCATTCATCACCAACCTCGAACACGCCGGCGACATCGTCGAACGGGGGGTGGCGGCAAATCTCGCCAAGCGGGTAAAGCGCAATCTCGCCTTCTCGGCCGAAGGAACGACCGAACTCCGTCAGATGCTGGGGCGCCTGGCGACCAACATGCGCACCGCCGCTGCGGTGTTCATGACCGGCGATGTGCGCGCCGCGCGTGAACTGCTCGGCGAGAAGGAAGTGTTCCGCGACCTCGAAACCCGCGCGACCGAAGCGCATTTTGCCCGCATCCGCGCCGGCCGGGTCGAGAGCGTCGAGACCAGCGCGCTCCACCTCGACCTGCTGCGCGACCTGAAGCGGATCAACGCGCATATCGCCGCCGCCGCCTATCCGGTTCTCGAGCAGCGCGGCGAACTGCTGCCGAGCCGCCTCAGACAGGATGGCTGAGCCTTCCTGGCGCGCTCAGCACACGGGATTCAAGGTAAAGTGCCGCCCCGCCGCATTGACGCCGCCCGACCGCGACCATAAGTTCCGGCGCGGAACAGGCCCTTGATGGGCCAACTCGATTTATTAAGGAATGGCGTGATGAAGCCGACGCGGCGCCCGCGCAACCCCTGCTTCTCGTCCGGTCCTTGCGCCAAACGGCCGGGATGGTCGCCGGCGGCGCTGACGGAAGCTCTGGTCGGCCGCTCGCACCGCTCCGGCATCGGCAAGGCGCGGATCGTCGAGGTCGTCGACCGCTCGCGCGCGATCCTCGGCATCCCAGCCGATTGGCAGGTAGGCGTTGTCGCCGCATCGGATACCGGCGCGGTCGAGATCGCGATGTGGTCGCTGCTCGGCGCCCGCGGCGTCGACATGCTGGCCTGGGAGAATTTCGGCGAGGGCTGGATCGACGACGTCAAGCAGCTGAAGCTTCGCGATGTGCGGGTGTTGCAGGCGCCGTATGGCAAGCTTCCCGATCTGCGCCAGGTCGATCCGGCGCGCGACGTGGTGTTCCCGTGGAACGGAACGACTTCCGGGGTGCGCGTGCCGAACGGCGACTGGATCGCCGCCGACCGCGAGGGGCTGGCGATCTGCGACGCGACCTCGGCCGTCTTTGCGATGCGGCTCCCTTGGGACAAGCTCGATGTCGTGACCTGGTCGTGGCAGAAGGCGTTGGGCGGCGAGGCCGCGCACGGCATGCTGGCGCTGTCGCCGCGCGCGGTCGAGCGGCTGGAGAGCTACACCCCGCCTTGGCCATTGCCGAAACTCTTCCGGCTGACCTCCAAGGGCAAGTTGATCAAAGGCGTATTCCAGGGTGAGACGATCAATACGCCGTCGATGCTGTGCGTCGAGGACGCGCTCGATTCACTCAAATGGGCCGAGTCGGTCGGCGGGCTCGACGGGCTGATCGCGCGTTCGGAGCGCAATCTGGCGGTGATCGCCCGATGGGTCGAGCGCGTCCCCTGGATCGAGTTTCTGGCCGAGGACCCGGCGACCATTTCCTGTACGTCGCCGCAGCTCAAGATCGTCGAACCCTGGTTCACCGCGCTGTCGCCCGACGAGCGCTTCCAGACAGTGCGAACGATGACCGCGCGTCTCGAAAAGGAGCACGCGGGCTACGACATCGCCAGCCATCGCGCCTCGCCGCCAGGCCTGCGGATCTGGACCGGGGCCACTGTCGAGACCGAAGACGTCGAGGCACTGATGCCATGGCTCGACTGGGCCTGGGACGAGCAGCGCCGGGCCGCGAAAGCGGCGTAGCCGGGACCGGGCTTTTCTCCCGCGGGGTGGGCCGGACTCCCGCAATCCGATCGAACGGAGCTTTCATGCCAAAGGTGCTGATTTCAGATGATTTGAGCCCGCGCGCGGCCGAGATCCTCGCGGCGCGGGGCATCGAGGTCGACATGCTGCCCGGGATCGGCGCCGAGGAACTGAAAGCCCGGATCGCCGATTATGACGGGCTCGCCGTGCGCTCGGCGACCAAGGTCACGGCCGAGCTGCTCACGCATGCGCCCGAACTCAAGATCATCGGCCGCGCCGGCATCGGCGTCGACAATATCGATGTGGCCGCGGCGACCGGGCGTGGCATCGTCGTCATGAACACGCCCTACGGCAACTCGACCACCGCGGCCGAGCACGCGATTGCGATGCTGTTCGCGTTGTGCCGGCAGATCCCGGCCGCCGACCGCTCGACCCAGGCTGGCAAATGGGAGAAATCGCGCTTTATGGGGGTCGAGCTGACCGGCAAGACGCTCGGGGTGATCGGCTGCGGCAATGTCGGCGCCATGCGTCGCGGTGCGCGCGCTGGGACTGCGCATGAAGGTGCTGGCCTATGATCCGTTCCTGTCGGCCGAACGGGCGGTCGATCTCGGCGTCGAAAAAGTGCCGCTCGACGCGCTCCTGTCCGGCGCCGATTTTGTCAGCCTGCATACGCCGCTGACCGAAGCGACCAAAAACATCATCGACGCCGCCGCGATCGCCAAGATGAAGCGGGGCGCTGCGGTTGGTCAATTGCGCCCGCGGCGGTCTAGTCGTCGAAGAGGATCTCGCCGCCGCCCTCGACAGCGGCCAGGTCGCCGGGGCGGCGATCGATGTCTTTGTCGAGGAGCCGGCGCGCAAGAACCCGCTATTCGGCCGCGACAACGTCGTCGCCACCCCGCATCTCGGCGCCGCCACGGCCGAGGCGCAGGAGAACGTGGCGGTGCAGATTGCCGAGCAGATGGCCGATTTTCTGCTGACCGGCGCTATTTCCAATGCCGTCAACGTACCTTCGCTTGACCGCCGAGGAGGCCAGGCGGATCCGGCCCTATATCAAGCTCGCCGAGCAGCTCGGCAGCTTTGCCGGCCAGCTGACCGAGAGCGGCATCACCGCCGTCGCAGTCGAGTACGAGGGTGCGATCGCCGAGCTCAACGTCAAGCCGTTGACCGCGATCGTGCTGACCGCGCTGCTGTCGCCGCAACTGGCCAGCGTCAATATGGTCAATGCGGCGGTGATCTGCCGCGACCGCGACATCCGGGTCAGCGAAACCCGCCGCGCCGAGCCCGGTGATTATCAGACCCTGATCCGGGTCGTGGTGACCCCGAACGGCCCACCCGCCGAGCGGCGCGCGCGCGAGGTTGCCGGCACCCTGTTCGGCGGCGACAAGCCGCGCCTGGTCTCGGTCGAGGGCATCCCGCTCGAAGCCGAGCTCGGCGGCAACATGCTGTTCGTGCGCAATCTCGACAAGCCGGGCTTTATCGGCGCGCTGGGCCAGACCATGGGCGCTGCGTCGGTCAATATTGCGACCTTTCACCTCGGCCGGACCGCGCCCGGGCAGGACGCAATCTGTCTCGTCGAGGTCGACCAGCCGTTGACCCCGGCGCTGCTCGACACGGTGCACGGCCTGCCCAATGTGATCCAGGTCAAAGCGATGCGGTTCTGAACCGGCACCCATCGGCACGGCTCGAGCGGGTGCCGCTGGGACCGCGTCCGGGTTGGGCGCTGCGCTGCTGTTCTTTCCCCGTGTGCTCCGCACCGGGGTGGTGCAAACTGCCAGGATGAACGACGTTCCGCACCCGGCGCTGCTGCCGACCGGTATGCACGATTTGCTGCCGCCCGAGGCCGAGGCCGAGGCGCAGGTCGTAGCCCGGCTGATGGCAACCTTAGCCGCGCATGGCTATCAGCGGGTCAAGCCGCCGCTCGTCGAGTTCGAGGAGACGCTGCTGGCGGGCGCCGGCGCGACGATGGCGAGCGCGACCTTTCGCACGATGGATCCGGGCTCGCACCGCATGATCGGGGTGCGCGCCGACATGACCCCGCAGATCGCCCGCATCGCGGCCACCCGGCTCGGCGACGCGCCGCGGCCGCTGCGACTCAGCTACGCCGGCCAGGTGCTGCGGGTCAAAGGCATCGGAGATCCGGCCCGAGCGCCAGATCGGCCAGGTCGGCGCCGAGCTGATCGGCGCCGCGGGGCCCGCCGCCGATGTCGAGGCGATTGCGATCGCCGCGCGAGGCGCTGGCCGCGCTCGGTGTACCGCGTCTGTCGGTCGATATTACCCTGCCGACCCTGGTGTCGGCGGTGGCCGAGGCCTATGGCATCGTCGGCGAACCTGCGGCGGCATTGCGGGCCGCGCTCGACCACAAGGACGCCGCCGCGGTCGCGGCAACGGCGGGCGAGGGCGGCAATTTGCTGGGCCGGCTGCTGGCGGCGGCCGGGCCCGCCGAGGCGGCGCTGGCTGCCCTCGATCGCTTGAAGCTTCCACCGCGGGCGCGGGCCGAAAGACTGCGGCTCGGGGTTGTGCTCGATGGGCTCGCAGCGGCGGCGCCCGATCTGAAGGTGACGGTCGACCCGGTCGAAAACCGCGGCTTCGAATATCATACCGGGATCAGCTTTACGTTCTTCGCCGGCAGCGCTGCCGCATGCGGCTCGGGTGGGGAACTGGGCCGCGGCGGGCGTTACCAGGCTGGCGACCCGGCCGCGCCCGAGCCGGCTACCGGCTTCACGCTCTATACCGACACGATTCTGCGGACTTTGCCTGATATGCCAGCGCCGCGCCGGCTGCTGCTGCCGCTCGGCACCGACCGCAGCCACGCCGGCGCCTTGCGCGGCCGGGGTTGGATCACCGTTGCCGCACTCGAGCCGGCCGCCGATTGGCGAGCAGAAGCCCGCCGCCTCGCCTGCAGCCATGTGCTGGTCGACGGCGAGCCGCTGGCGCTCGGCTGAAGGAGGTCCGGATGGGCAACGTCGCCGTGGTCGGCGCCCAATGGGGCGACGAGGGCAAAGGCAAGATCGTCGACTGGCTGTCGCGAGCGCGCCGATGTCGTGGTGCGCTTTCAGGGCGGCCACAATGCCGGCCATACGCTCGTCATCGGCAATGTCGAATACAAGCTGAGCCTGCTGCCCTCGGGCGTGGTGCGGCCGGGCAAGTTGTCGATCATCGGCAACGGCGTCGTCGTCGATCCCTGGGCGTTGCTCGACGAGATCGACGCGATCCGCGGAAAGGGCGTCGAGGTTTCGCCCGCAGAGCCTCAAGCTCGCCGACAATGCCGCGCTTGATCCTGCCCTCGCACGGCGCGCTCGACCGCGCGCGCGAGGAGCGCAGCGGCGCCGAGCCGCATCGGCACGACCGGGCGCGGCATCGGCCCGGCCTATGAGGACAAGGTCGGCCGCCGCGCGGTCCGCGTCTGCGACCTAGCCGACCCGCAAGGCGCTGGAGGAGCGGCTCGACCAACTGCTGTTGCACCACAACGCGCTGCTGCGCGGGCTCGACGCGCCAGAAGTCGACCGCGTCGCGCTGCTGGCCCAGCTGCGCGAGATCGCGCCGCACAGTCCTGCCCTATGCCGACGCCGGTGTGGCGGCTGCTCGACGAGGCGCGGCGCCGGGCGCGCATCCTGTTCGAGGGCGCGCAGGGCGTCATGCTCGATGTCGATCACGGCACCTACCCGTATGTCACCTCGTCGAACACCCTGGCCGGACAGGCCGCGGCCGGATCGGGGATCGCGCCCGGCGCCATCGGCTTTGTCCTCGGCATCACCAAGGCCTACACCACGCGGGTCGGCAGCGGCCCGTTCCCGACCGAGCTAAAGGACGAGATCGGCCAGCACGCTCGGCGAGCGCGGCACGGAGTTCGGCGTCGTCACCGGCCGGCGGCGGCGCTGCGGCTGGTTCGATGCGGTCATGGTGCGCCAGGCGATCAAGACTCGGCGGCATCGACGGCATCGCCCTGACCAAGCTCGACGTGCTCGACGGGTTCGACGAGGTCAAGATCTGCACCGCCTATCGGCGCGACGGCACGGTCTACGACCATTTCCCGGCCGGCACCACGGCCCAGGCCGAGCTCGAGCCGGTCTACGAAACCGCTGACGGCTGGCGCGAGAGCACCCGCGGCGCGCGCTCCTGGGCCGACCTGCCGGCGATCGCGATCAAATACATCCGCCGTCTCGAAGAGCTGATCGAGGCGCCGGTCGCGCTGCTCTCGACCAGCCCGGAGCGCGACGACACGGTCCTGGTGCGCGACCCGTTCGCTGACTGAAGGAACAAACGGCTGTCGGCGGTCAGCGCACGCCGCGGCCTTGGGAAACGGCGGGAGCCCGGTCGGCGCGACGGACATGGTCGCGGATATAGCCGTCGACATGGCCGGTGATGGCGTCGAGGCTGTCGGCGAAATAATGATCGGCGCCGGGGATCTTGCGAAAATCGATCTTGATGTCGCGCTGGTGCGATAGCTTGGTCACGAGCTTTTGCACCGAGTCGACCGGGACCACCGTGTCCTGGTCGCCCTGCAGGATCAGGCCCGATGACGGGCACGGCGCGAGGAAGGTAAAGTCGTAGATGTTGGCGGGCGGAGCGATCGCGATGAAGCTCTCGATCTCGGGCCGCCGCATCAACAGCTGCATGCCGATCCAGGCCCCGAACGAAAAGCCGGCGACCCAGCAGGTCCCGGCGTTGGGGTTGTAGGTCTGCAGCCAATCGAGCGCCGAGGCGGCGTCGGACAGTTCGCCCTCGCCGCGGTCGAAGCTGCCCTGGCTGCGTCCGACGCCGCGAAAGTTGAAGCGCAGAGTGGAAAAGCCGTGGCGCACGAAGGACTGGTAGAGCGTGTAGACGAGCTTGTTGTTCATCGTCCCGCCGTGCTGCGGATGCGGGTGCAGCACCAGCGCCATCGCCGATGTCGGTGCGCGGCTATGATGATAGCGCGCCTCGATCCGGCCCTCCGGCCCATTGATGATTACGTCAGGCATGGGTTAGTCCAGCTGAAATCCGCCAACCGATATCCGAGAATGCGGGTCGGTGACCGGCACATTGGGGTTGCTCGGCGAATCCGCAATTCTTGATCATTTTTGTCGGACAATTATATGCTCGTTCACGGCGCCCGCGCGGCGAAATCCGGCGGCTGCGTCACAGAGACGTTAATATAGTGATATCGATGCTGTTGAAAAACCTGCGCGACGAAATAGACGCGACGCTCGCCCGCGATCCCGCCGCCCGGTCGCGTATCGAGGTGGTGCTGTGCTACCCTGGGTTTCATGCGCTGGTTTTTCATCGCCTGGCGCATTGGCTGTGGCGACGCGGCTGGCTGCTTGCCGGGCGGTTCGTGTCGCATCTGGGGCGGATGCTGACCGGGATCGAGATCCACCCCGGGGCGCGCATCGGCAGGCGGCTGTTTATCGATCACGGCATGGGCGTAGTCATCGGCGAGACCGCCGAGATCGGCGACGACTGCACCCTTTATCAAGGAGTCACCCTCGGCGGCACCTCGCTGACCCGCGGCGCAAAGCGGCATCCGACCTTGGGCAACGATGTCATCGTCGGCTCGCACGCGCAGATCCTCGGGCCGTTCCGGGTCGGCGACGGGGCGCGGATCGGGGCACATGCGTTGGTGCAGGCCGCGGTGCCGGATGGAGCGAGGATGGTCGGTGTGCGAGCGCGTCCGCTCGGCGCCCGCGCGCCGCTTCCGCAGTCCGAGCCGGTGTTTCAGCCCTACGGCATCTGCGAGAACATTCCCGATCCGATCGCCCGCGCGCTCAACGGCCTGCTTGACGAGGTTACGAACCTGCGGGCTCGTTTGGCCGAGCTCGAAATGGGCAGCCCGTCGCCGTCGGGCGCCGATGGCGACGTGGCCGACGCGCCGCGGTCCCGCATCGAAAACGGCGCCGGCCAAAAGGAACGCGTGTCCTGAGGACCGCATCATGAGGCTCAGCACCAAGGGGCGCTATGCCGTGATGGCGATGGTCGATCTCGCTCAGCACAGTGGCGGCGATCCGGTCTCGCTCGCCGAGATCGCCGAGCGCCAGGAGATTTCGCTGTCCTATCTCGAACAGCTGTTTGCGATGCTGCGCAAAGGCGGGCTGGTCAAGAGCGTGCGCGGACCAGGCGGCGGCTATCTGCTTGCCAACGACCGCAGCCGGACCCGGATTGCCGACATCATCCTGGCGGTCGACGAGCCGATCCGGGCGACGCGCTGCGCTCCCGGCGCGCCGGTCGGCTGCAGCGGCAACCAAACCCGCTGCCTGACCCACGATCTGTGGGAAGAGCTCGGCAATCAGATCCATCTCTACCTGAGTTCGGTGTCGCTCGCCGATGTCTGCGAGCACCGCGTGCTCGGAACCAGCGGGCGCGTCCATTGCGAAGCCTTTGCCGGCGCCGCCGCAACAGGGACGCGATGAGAAGCGGCACCTTGCCTCGCACCGAGACCTATCTCGACTGGAATGCGACGGCGCCGCTGCGGCCGGAGGCGGCGGCGGCAATGACCGCGGCGCTGACGGCGTTGCGGCAATCCGTCGTCGGTGCATCGCCGGGGCCGCGTGGCGCGGGCGGCGGTGGAGCGCGCCCGCATCGCGGTCGCCGCGCTGATCGGTGCGCCGGCCGACGGCGTGGTCTTCGTCAGCGGCGGCACCGAGGCGAACCATCTGGCCCTGCTGGGGGCGGGGACGAGAACGGGTATTGGTCTCGGCGGTTGAGCACGGTTCGGCGCTGCACGCGGCTCCGTCGGCCGAACAGATCCCAGTCGACCGCGATGGCGTTGTCAGGCTCGACGCGCTCGAACGTATGCTTGCCGAAGATCAGCGGCCGGCGCTGGTCTCGGTCATGCTCGCCAACAACGAAACCGGCGTGATCCAGCCGGTGGCCGAGATCGCGACGATGGCCCATGCACACGGCGCCCTATTTCATTGCGACGCGGTGCAGGCCGCCGGCAAGATCCCGATCGATGTCGCCGCCATCGGCGCCGATCTTGTAACCCTCTCGGCGCACAAGATCGGCGGCCCGCCCGGCATCGGCGCGCTGGTGGTCGCCGGCGGATCTGAGCTGACGCCGCTGTTGCGCGGCGGCGGCCAGGAGCGCGGGCGCCGCGCCGGCACCGAAAACCTGCCTGGGATCGTCGGGTTCGCTGCCGCTGCCGAAGCTGCCACCGTCGAGATCGCGGTCTATGACCGGGTTTGCGCACTGCGCGATTGGCTGGAAGCCGAAATCGCCGGGATTGCGCCCGAGGCGGTGGTGCTGGGAGCCGCGGCGCCGCGCCTGCCGAATACATCGGCGATCGCAATGCCAGGCACCGCTGCCGAAACCCAGATCATCGCGCTCGATCTCGACGGCGTCATGGTCAGCGCCGGCGCCGCCTGTTCGTCGGGCAAGGTCGGGCCCAGCCATGTGCTGGCAGCGATGGGGGTCGTCGCCCGATCTCGCCGGCTCGACGATCCGGATCAGCCTCGGCTGGACCACGACCGAGGCCGATATCGGCCATTTCCTGGAATCCTGGACCGCGCTCTACCGCCGCCGGCGCGGCTTTGCCGAGAAGGCGCACGCCGCATGACACCGCCCGCGGCTCCCGCCGCCAACACGCTGCCGATCTATCTCGACAACCAGTCGACGACGCGGCTCGATCCGCGCGTGCTCGAAACGATGCTGCCCTATTTCACCGAGCATTTCGGCAACCCGCACAGCACCAGCCACGTCTATGGCCAGATCGCCGCCGATGCCGTCGAGCGACGCGCGGGCCGAGATCGCGGCGCTGATCCACGCCGACCCGCGCGAGATCGTCTTCACCTCGGGCGCCACCGAAGCGAACAACCTCGCGATCAAGGGTGCGGCGCATTTCGCCCGCGCTCATCCTCGATCTGCGCGACCACGCGACCACATCGTGACCCTGGCGACCGAGCACAAATGCGTGCTCGAAAGCTGCGCGCAGCTCGAGCGCGAGGGTTTCGCGGTCACCTATCTGCCGGTCGAACCCGATGGCCTCGTCGACCTCGACCGGTTGGCAGCGGCGCTGACCGAGCGCACCCTGCTGGTCTCGGTGCATGGCGGCGCACAATGAGATCGGGGTGATCCAGCCGCTCGCCGAAATCGGCGCGCTGTGCCATGCCAAGGGCGTATTGTTCCACACCGACGCCGCCCAGGCCGCGGGCAAGATCCCGCTCGATGTCGAGGCGATGCAGATCGACCTGATGTCGATCTCGGGCCACAAGATGTATGGGCCGAAGGGCGTCGGCGTGCTCTATGTGCGGCGCCGGCCGCGGGTGCGCCTGTTGCCGCTGATCGATGGCGGCGGCCAGGAGCGCGGCCTGCGCTCCGGCACCTTGCCGACGCCGCTTTGCGTCGGGCTCGGCCGGGCGGCGGCGATCGCGGCCGCCGAGATGGCGCCGGAAGCGTCGCGATTGCGCGGGCTCCGGGATCGGTTGTATCAGGGGCTGGCGCGGCGGGTTGCCGGGCTCGGCCTCAACGGCGATGCCGAACGGCGCCTGGCCGGCAACCTCAATCTGAGCTTTCCCGGGATCTCGGCGCCGGCGCTGATCGAGGCCTGTCCGGCGATCGCGATCTCGACCGGCTCGGCCTGCACCTCGGCGACGGTCGAGCCGTCCTACGTGCTGCGTGCGCTCGGGCCTGCCCGACGAACTCGCCAATTCGGCGATCCGCATCGGCCTCGGCCGCTTCACCACCGCGGCCGAAGTCGATTTCGCGGTCGACGCGCTGGCGGCGGCAGCGGCCAGGCTCGCCGGCGAGAATGGGGTGCGGGCAGCGCGCCGGAGCACCCACATAACCATCGAAAGCATGCGTTGGAGAAGCGGATGAGGGCGAGACAGCAGGCCTTGACGTGACCGACGCGGCGGCCGAGCGGATTCAGGCGCTGCTCGCCAAGCGCGGCAAGCCGTCGGCCGGGATCAGCGATCGGGGTGCGCTCGCGCGGCTGCTCCGGCCTCAGCTATACGCTCGAATATGCCGACGAAAAGGGCAAGTTCGACGAAATCGTCGAGGACAAGGGCGTCACCGTGCTGATCGATCCGAAGGCGGTTATGTTCATCCTCGGCACCGAGATGGATTACGTCGAGGAAAAGCTGCAGAACGGCTTCACGTTTCGCAATCCGAACGAAAAAGGCCGTTGCGGCTGCGGCGAATCCTTCCACGTGTGAGGCGGTCCGGTCGGTTTTCGCGTGAAGCTGTTTCAGATCGAGGAGCCGGAGGGCGGGCCGGCCGATCCCGATGCGCCGGGAGCCGCGATCGGCATCGACGCCAGCAGCGCAGCGGCCGAGGTGGCGATCTCGGTCGGCGGCAATGCTGTCGTGCTGATCGATCGCGAGGGTTTCGAGCAGATGCTGGCCGTGCCCGAACTCGATGCCGCCGCGGATCGGTGGGAAGAACTGTTCGCGGGAGCGCGCCTGCGTGCCGAGCGCTCGCTCGCCCGGCCGGTGACTCACGCCGTGATCGTCCTGGCCGCAGCACCGGACAGTGCCCCGGCGGCGCGGCTGACGGAGGCTGCCGAGCAGGCCGGATTGACGGTTCTGCGGCTCGCCGCGGCGGCGGAGCTGCCGTCCGGCACGATGGCGGGCAATGACCGCCGCGATCCTCGCCGAGGATCTGGCGCCGCGACCGGAGCCGGGCGGCGCACTGGGCGCGGATTTCAGGTGATGCCGAAGATGATCTTCATCGAGCGTGACGGCGGCCGGCGCGAGGTCGACGCGCCGCTCGGGCTGTCGGTGCTCGAGATCGCCCATCGCCACGGAATCGACATCGAGGGCGCATGCGAAGGCTCGCTTGCCTGCTCGACCTGCCATGTCATCGTCGATCCGGAGTGGTACGATCTGCTGAAGGAGGCGAGCGAGGACGAGGAGGACATGCTCGACCTCGCCTTCAACCTCGACAAGACCTCGCGGCTCGGCTGCCAGATCATCATTACCGAGGAGCTGGACGGGCTGACCGTTCGGCTGCCGGCAGCGACCCGTAACCTGCTGCTCGGCTGACAGGCCGGGCCCGGATTTATGGCGGACGGGCTATTTTCCCGATTGGTCGCCGCCTCTTGCGAGGCGTGGCGGGCTTATACGAGGCACGATTTCGTACTTCTTCTTGCCAAGGGCGAGCTGCCGGAGGCTTGCTTTCGCCGCTACTTGATCCAGGACTACCTGTTCCTGATCCATTTCGCGCGCGCCTGGGGGCTGGCGATCTACAAATCCGACGCGCTTGCCGAGATGCGCCGCGCGCAGCGGCTCGTCGCCGCCACGCTCGATGTCGAGATTGGGCTACACATAGCACTATTGCCGAAACTGGGGTCTGGCAGAATCGGCAATGATGGCCGAGCCCGAGGCGGTGGAGACGATCGCCTATACCCGCTTTGTCCTCGACCGCGGCCTCTGCGGCGACCGGCTCGATCTTGAAACCGCGCTGGCGCCGTGCATTGTCGGTTACGCGGTGATCGCGGCCGAGCGGATGGCCGATCCGACGACCCGGCTCGACGGCAACCGCTACCGCGAATGGCTCGAAATGTATGCCGGTTCGGAGTATCAGGACCTCGCCGGCGAGGCGAAAGCCGCACTCGACGAGCAGTTTGCGCGCCGCGGCGGCGAAGGGCGCTTCCCGTCTCTGGCCGCCGGCTTCGCCACGGCCACCCGGCTTGAAGCCGATTTCTGGCAGATGGGGCTCGCCGCGCAACCATGACGCCGCCCGATATCGATCTTCCCGGCAGCCCCGCCGACCACCGCATTGTCGTCGCCATGTCGGGCGGGGTCAATTCGTCGGTGATGGCGGCACTATTGGCCGAGCGCGGCTTCGAAATCGTCGGCATCACCTTGCAGCTTTACGATCATGGGGCCGCAGCCGGGCGAAAGGGGGCGTGCTGCGCCGGGCAGGATATTCGCGACGCGGCCCGCGTCGCCAACCGGCTCGGCATCGCCCATTACGTGCTCGATTACGAGAGCCGGTTTCGCGCCGAAGTGATCGAGGATTTCGCCGAATCGTATCGCCGCGGCGAGACCCCGGTGCCGTGCATCCGCTGCAACCAGCGCATCAAGTTTCGCGACCTGCTCGCCACCGCGCGCGATCTCGGCGCTTCGGCGCTCGCCACCGGGCATTATGTGCGCCGGCTGACCGGCCCCGACGGGCCGGAGCTGCACCGCGCCCGTGACACCGCCCGCGACCAGAGCTATTTCCTGTTTGCGACGACGCCTGCCGAACTCGACTTTCTCCGCTTTCCCTTGGGCGGGCTGGCCAAAGAGGAGACCCGCGCACTGGCCCGGCATTTCGGCCTGCCGGTCGCCGAAAAGCCCGACAGCCAGGACATCTGCTTTGTCCCGCACGGTTCGTATGCCGGGCTCGTCGAGCGGTTGCAGCCAGAGGCCGGGGAGCCGGGCGACATCGTCGACCGCGCGGGCCAGGTGCTCGGCCGTCATCGCGGCATCGCCCATTTCACCGTCGGACAGCGCAAGGGGCTCGGGATCGCCGCCGCGGAGCCGCTCCATGTGCTGGCGATTGAGCCCCAGCGGCGGCGCGTCGTCGTCGGGCCACGGGCGGCGTTGGCCGAAACCCGGGTGTCGCTGGGCGATCTGAACTGGCTGGACCCGGCGCCACCGGACCGGGCGGGCATCCGGGTTGCGGCAAAGCTGCGTTCGGGGCAGCCGCCGGCGCCGGCGGTGCTCTACCCCGGCGCGGCGCCCGGTGAAGCCGACCTCGTCCTCTCCATTCCCGCGGATGCGGTGGCTCCGGGGCAGGCCGCGGTCCTCTACGATGGCGAGCGGATGCTCGGCGGCGGCTGGATCCGGCGGCGGCCCGCCGCAGCTTGACCCTCAGCACCCGATCTCCTATATCCGAACCCGCGCGGCGGGGTAGCTCAGTTGGTTAGAGCAGGGGAATCATAATCCCAAGGTCGGGGGTTCAAATCCCTCTCCCGCTACCA
>CAVZKP010000021.1:0-141393 GCA_963775875.1 uncultured Alphaproteobacteria bacterium | reverse complement strand
AAGTCTCCCCATATCTTTCGGCCGAGATGCGCGCCAGCCAGGCATCGTGTGGGCCTCCAAATCGCGTGACTTTCGGCGGTATGGGCGTTCGGCGATCTAGTCTAAACCGGGCAGCCGTGGACTTGATGCGGCCATCCACGTCCTCTTGCGGCCCCTACAAAGAAAGACGTGGATCACCGGGACGAGCCCGGTGATGACACGAAAACGTGGCCCGACCGATGGATTTGTGGCGGAGCGCAATCTCGCCTATGCCTTGCCCAAATTTAGTTCGGGCATCCACGTCTTGGAAACCGGGATCACCCAGCCGAGAAAGGCCTAGATCACCGGACGAGCCCGATGATGACCGAAAACGCCGTTGTCGGGAACCGCAAGATGATTTGGATGACTGTCCGGTTCTCCGAATGCGGTTGCAGTGCAGCGCAACGCCTCTACTCGCAGTCGTCATCACCGGGCTTGTCCCGGTGATCCACGCCTCTCTTCGACCCCGACCCAGGCACGTGGATGGGCCGGAACAAGTCCGGCCACGACGGCTTCAGGGGAACGAATATTTTGCATACCCGGCAAACTGGCATGCGGAGCTGAACCGGACAGCCGTGGAACAACTCCGGCCAAGGGGGGCTCGGCGGGCGGCGAGCCGCTATTCCGCGGCCTGGGGGATGGCGGAAGGGGTCGTGGTGGCGGCGGGGAGGCGGGGGAGGACTTCCTTGGCCATTAGGCGGATGCCTTTTTCGGCCTCCTGGTGGTCGAGAAAGCCCGAGCGGCCGATAAAGATGAAATTGGCGAAGCCGCCGACCTTGTCGTAGATGTCCATGATCTGTCTGTAGACCGTGTCGGGGTTGCCGGCGCACAGGATGCCGCGGGCGATCGCCTGCTCGGCGGTGATGCCGATCAGGCTCTGGCCGGGGCGCATCGCGGCTGGGCTGCCGGGCCGCGGCTCGGTGCGGTAATTCTGCGCGGCAAATTCCGGGGGCATCCGGCCCGGCAGAAATTTCGACATCTGCGGCGCCTGCTTGAGGCTGGTGTTCAGGAACCACAGGAGCTTGCTGCCGACCCGGATCCCCTCCTCGTCGGTATCGCCGACATAGGCGAGTGCGGCATAGGCGAAGCGGTCGGTGCCGGGCGCCGGCAGGCCGGCCTCGCTGCGCGCCGCACGATAGGCGTCAAAGGCGCGCTTGCTGGCCTCGGGCCCGCGCAACACCAGCGCGTTGACCATGCCGCGCCGGCCCAGCTCGGCCGAGGTCTCGGGGTCGCCGGTCGCCGCCCATAGCGGCGGATGCGGGCGCTGGTAGACCGGCGGCCAGATATTGACGTGGCGGTGGGTGAAATGCTTGCCCTCCCAGCTGAACGGCCCGTCATGCGAGGTCAGGGTCTTTTGGATCAGGTCGATCGCCTCCCAGAAGCGCTCGACATAGCCGACCGGGTTGGCGTTGCCGGAGACCATCTCGCTGTCGCCGGATTTGACAAAGCCGATGTCGAGCCGGCCGTGCGAGATCACGTCCGCGGTCGCGTATTCCTCGGCGATGCGCACCGGATCGGGGCGGATCGAGATCAGGGTGCCGAGGCTGAGGATGCGAACCTTTTTGGTCTGCCGGGCGAGGATGCCGAGGATCATCGGGCTCGCGCCGTAGAGGCTGTTGATCCCGGAATGATGCTCGATCGAGACGACATTGACCCCGAGGTCGTCGCACAACAGATGCTCGTCGAGGCATTCGCCGAACAGATCGGCGGCGATTTTCGGGTCGCAATATTTGTTGGGCAGGCTCGCGCGCACCGACGGCGCCGCGTCGAGAACCTCCTGCGGGACGAAGGGATAGACGTTCTCGCAATGATACCAGGCTCTCATCTTCCGGTTCCGGCTATTGATCGAGGAAACTGGCGACCCGCTCGGCGAACGCCGCGGGCTGTTCGATCTCGGGATGGTGGCCGGCGCGCTCGATCAGCTCGAAGCGGGAACCGGGGATCAGCTTTGCGTAGGCGCGGCCGTAATCCGGGCTGACCACGCCATCGCCGGCGCCCCACAGCACCAGGGACGGCACCGTGATCCGGCCGAGCCAGCGCGGCAATTGCGGGTTGTACATGTAGGGGTGCCAGGCATAGAGGCACAGCGCCTCGCGATTGCGGGCATGGACCACCAGCGCCTCGTCCGACATCGCATTGAAATCGGGCGCGAAGCTGTCGGGGTCGTACCAGCTGCGGCGGCGCACCTCGTCGGGCGAGCGGTTGAAGATGTCGAGGATGTCCGGGGTCTCGCGATCGCTGAGCTTGATCCCGAGCGGATCGACGAGCACGAGCTTGTCGAGGCGATGCGCGCACGCCGCCGCGACCTCGGCCGCGAGCCAGCCGCCAAACGAGAAGCCGAGCAAGGTCACCTTGTCGCCCGGCAGCGCGTCGAGAACGGCGAGGTAGAGATGGACGAGATCGTACACCGTGTCGAAATCGCGCGGCCGCGGCGAGTTGCCGAAGCCGGGAGCGGACGGGGCGATAATCTCACCATGCCGGCCGAGCCGGTCGAGAAACGGCGCCTCGGCATCGACCGTGTCGAAGCCGTGCAGCAGCAGCACCGGGCGCCCCGCGCCGCGCCGCAGCACTTCGAGTTCGATCCCCTGCACCGTGAGCCGATCGGCCCCGGCCTTCCCGCTGGTCATTGCAATCCGTCCCTCCGGCCGTCCCAGGCGCGCGGGTTTATAACCTCGATCGCGGCCGGACGGGAACCAATCTTGAATGCGGCAAACCGGCCGAGCGGGGGCCAGGCCGGCCGCAACCGCGCGCCCGCGACGTCGCGCCCGCATCACGAGTGAACGAGCGCCCCTGGAAGGACGCGGCCGGAAGACTACATTCTGCGGCGACCGGAGAGCGGTTCGGCCACGACCCAGGATCATGACCTGACCCAGGATCATGACCTGAGAAGTGGCAGTGCAAATCATCCGGGGACCCGTTACCGGCCCGTCGTCGACCGGCCGCTTGCCGCGAAGGCTCCGATGATTTCGACCACACACCTGCACCGATCGGCCGTCAGGGCCGCCGCCGCCGCCCTGATCGCGCTTACCCTCTCCGGCTGCGACAGCGCCGGCGCCGGCACCGCCGCCGCATCCCGCGACCCCGCCGATTTCAGCCTGCTGCAACAGGTGGCCCGACAGGTCCAGCAGAGCTATGTCGAGCCGGTGACCGGCGACAAGCTGACCACCGATGCCCTGAAGGGGATGATGACCCGGCTCGATCCGCATTCCGACTATATGGATCAGGAGCAGTACCAGCAGATGTCCGCCGTCACCCGCGGCGAATTCGGCGGCATCGGCATCGAGCTGACCCTGGAAGGCAAGGTGCCCGAAGTCATCGCCCCGATCGACGGCACCCCGGCCGCCAATGCCGGGATCGAACCCGGCGATCGCATCGTCAAGATCAACGGCCAGCCGACCACCGGGATGGATGTCGAGGCGATCGTCAAGCGGCTGCGCGGTTCGGCCGGCTCGAAGGTGACGCTCGAAATCGCGCGCAGCGACCGGCCGCCCTTCGATGTAACCCTGACCCGAAACATCATCCACGTCGTCTCGGTCAAATCGGCTCTGAAACGCGACCGGATCGGCTATGTCCGCATCACCACCTTTACCGAGAACACCGCGGCCGAACTGGCCAGCGCCATCGCCCAGCTCAAGCAGCAGGCCCATGGCCGGCTGAACGGGCTGGTGCTCGACCTGCGCAACGATCCTGGCGGCCTGCTCGACGCCTCGGTCGATGTGACCGGCGAACTGGTCGATGGCGGCGTCGTGGTCACGACCAAGGGCCGCAACCCCGATGACGACCGGGTCTATCGCGCCCAGGTGGCGGGCGATCTGATCCCCGGGGTTCCGATCGTGGTGCTGATCAACAGCGCCACCGCCTCGGCCGCGGAAATCGTCGCCGGCGCATTGCAGGACGATCACCGCGCCACGATCATGGGCACCCGCAGCTTTGGCAAGGGCTCGGTGCAGACAATTATCCCGCTCGAAGGCGGGCACGGCGCCCTGCGGTTGACCACGGCGCTCTACTACACGCCGTCCGGCCGCTCGATCCAGGGCCAGGGCATCAGCCCCGATCTCGTCGTCAGCCTGCCGAAGAGCGAGCAGGTGGCCAACGCGGTGCTCAACCATGAAAGCGACCTCTACCGGGCACTGAAGAACACCGGTTCGCTCAACGCCAGCGCGACCGCGACCCCGGTCTCCGCTTCCGCCACCAGCCCCGACACGGCCGAGCACCCGATCAAGCCGCTGGTTATCGGCACCGCCAAGGACGCCCAGCTCGACGCGGCGATCGGCTATCTGCAGCAGGCGGTCCGCCGGGACGCCGGCGCCCACCCCGGCTGATCGCGGCGACAGCGCGGCGGACCGGGTCGCCAGCGAGCGGATCGCCAGCGAGCGGGTCGCCAGCGAGCACGATCAGCCGATGGCGCGCAGGATCCGCAGCGCGGCGTCGGCGAAGATCTGCGCACCGAGCACGATATCGGCTTCGTTGGTGTCTTCGGCCCAGTGGTGGCTGATGCCGCCGAGGCTCGGGATGAACATCATTGCGGCCGGCATGCGTTCGGAGAGGATCGCGGCGTCGTGGCCGGCAGCGCTCGGCATGCGCATATGCAGCCCCGGCGCGTGCTGCTCGGCCGCCGCTTCGATCAGCGCCTGAAAGCCGGGGTTCATCGGCCGCGGCTCGGTATGTCCGATCGGCTGGATGTCGCAATGGCAGGGTCCGGTCCGGTCGGCTTCGGCGGCCAGCGCCCGTAAATTCTTTTCGAACAGATCGAGCAGCGCGGGGTCGGCGTCGCGAAACTGGACCTGCATTTCGGCCCGGCCGGGGACGACCGAGGGTGCATTCGGCTCCAGCAAGACCCGGCCGATGGTCCACACCGTGCGCGGCCCGGCGAGTTGCGGAAAATGGTCGTGGATGCGCGTCGCCAGCCGCACCATCGCCACCCCGGCATCCTTGCGCCGGGCCATGCGGGTGGTGCCGGCGTGGTTCTGCTCGCCGATCAGCGAGACCCGGAAATTGCGGATGCCGACGATGGTCTCGACGATGCCGATGCGCCGCCCGGTGCTGTCGAGGGTGTCGCCCTGCTCGATATGCGCTTCGAGATAGCCGAGATGGCGGCCGGGTTCGAACCGTTCCCGCCGGCGTCCGGCAAACCCGGCCTGCACCAGCGCCTCGCGCAGCGGCGTGCCGTCCTCGCGGCGTTTCGCCCGGTCGATCTCGTCCTCGCCGAGTGCGCCGATGAACGAACGGCTGCCGAGATAGCCGCCGAAATGCCCTTCCTCGTCGGCCCAGGCGGCGACCTCGATGCCGAGCCCGGCGCAATCCGGGTCGGCGGCAAAGGCGCGGGCGAGTTCGAGCCCGTAGATCACTCCCAGCGCGCCGTCGAGCCAGCCGCCATAGGGCTGGGTCTCGCTGTGCGAGCCGACCAGCAGGCGCCGCCGCGCCCGCGGGTTACGGCCAAGGACATTGCCGATGCCGTCGATCACCGGGTCGAGCCCGGCCTCGCCCAGCTTGCCGGCGAGCCAGTGCCGCGACTCGACATCGACCGGCGAATAGGTCGGGCGATGGACCCCGGTCTGGTAGCGGCCGAATTCGGCGAGCCGTTTCAGATCGGCGACGACGCGCTGCCCATCGATGCTCGGCATATCCGATCAGCCTCAGCCGTGGCCACCGGTCGAAGACTAGCCTAGGATCGGGGCCAACGGAAATCGCCCGCGGATGTTTGGCATGCCCGACCCCTCCCCGCCCCGCGTGGCGCTGCTCGGCTTCTCGATCGAGTGCAACAAATTCGCCCCGCCGGCGACCAAGGCGCACTTTACCGCGCGCACCTATCTGGAAGGCGAGGCGATCCTCGCCGGGGCGCGCGCGCCGGCCCCGGTCATGCTGGCCGAGACACCCGGGTTTGTCGCGGCAATGGACGCCTCGGGGCCATGGATTCCGGTCGGCATCGTGCTGGCCATGACCGAACCCAACGGCCCGGTCGAGCATGGTTTTTTCGTCGAGCTGCTGGGCGCGATCGAAGCCCGGCTGAAAGCGGCATTGCCGGTCGACGCGGTCTATATCTGCGCGCACGGCGCCGGTCTGACCACCGAGGAGGACGATCCCGACGGGCTGTTGTTCGAGCGGGTGCGGGCGATCGTCGGGCCGGACGTGCCGATCGCCGCGACCCTCGACCTGCACGCCAATGTTTCCGAGCGCATGGTGCGCTCGATCGACGCCTTTATCGGCTACCGCACCAACCCGCATCTGGACATGCGCGAGCGCGGCGCCGAGGCGGCCGCCGCGATCCGCGAGATGCTCGCCGGGCTGCGGCCGCAGGCGGCCTTCATCCGGTTGCCGATCGTGCCGCCGACGGTGACGATGCTGACCGCCGCCGGCCCCTATGCCGAGATGATCGACCTCGGTCAGCGCCGGATCAGCCCGGAGATCCTGAATGTGTCGGTGATGGGCGGCTTTGCTTTTGCCGATACCGCCGATAACGGCCTCTGCGTGGTGGTGACCGCGCGGCGCGACAAGGCGGCGGCCGAAACGCTGGCGCGCGAGATCGCCGAACTCGGCTGGGCCAGCCGCGCCCGGTTTTATCCGCGGCTGACCTCGCTCGACGAAGCGGTCGAGAGGGCGCTGGCGGTCGGACGCGACCTGTCATCGCCGGCCTTGGCCTTTGCCGATGTCGCCGACAATCCGGGCGGCGGCGGGCGTGGCAATACCGGGTTTCTGCTGCGCGCGTTCCACGAGGCTGGCGTCGAGCGGGCGCTGCTCGGCGTCATCTACGACCCGCCGCTCGCGGCCGAGGCGCATCGGCTCGGCGTCGGCGCCCGGTTCGAGGCGCATTTCAACCGTTCGGAGACGACCAATTTCTCCGAGCCTTACAGCGCGAATGCGACCGTCGCAGCATTGAGCGATGGCAATTGCATCGGCCGGCGCGGCATCTATGCCGGTATGCGGCTCGCCCTCGGGCCCTGCGCGGCGTTGCAGGTCGGCGGCGTCACGGTCGTCGTGGTCTCGCACCGGGTACAGTGCGCCGACCCGATTTTCTTCGAGATGATGGGGCTCGACATTGGCGCCGCGCGATCGGTCGCGGTCAAATCGCGCGGCCATTTCCGCGGCGGCTTTGACGAGTTCTTCGGCCCCGACCAGATCGTCGAGGTCGATTTGCCCGGCCTGACTTCGCCGATGCTGAACCGCTTCGCCTGGAAACACCTGCCGCGCCCGGTCATCCCGCTCGACGACGGCGTGGAGTGGAGCCCGCCCGCCGCCTAAGAGCGTGTGGAATCGATCGTCGCTGGACCGGCGCGTCCCCCGCTTTCAAGCGTGTGAAGAAATTGAAAAGTGGCTGGATCGGCCCTGTGCGTCCTTCGAGACAGCCGCTTTGCGGCTTCCTCAGGATGAGGTGGTTTCTAAATGCTATCAATGAGATACCTCATGGTGAGGAGCGCCAAAGGCGCGTCTCGAACCACGCATGACGGTTGTGCCGCGCCCGGTTTTCGTCCTGAAGCCAATTCTTTCACATGCTCTTTCGCGAGGGCAGGCCCTTCGAGACAGCCGCTGCGCGGCTTCCTCAGGGTGAGGAGATGGATTAATGCCATCAACGATACGCCTCATGCTGAGGAGCGCCCAAGGGGCGCGTCTCGAAGCACGCACGATGATTTGTGCAGGCGATCCTCTGTGCCCTATCGATTCCGTCACACGCTCCTAACCGGGGGATTGGCGAGCGACGCGCCGTAAATCGCGCCGATCCCGCCGGCGCCGATGACCGCAATGCGCATTGCAACCCTCCCAATCCGCTCGCGGCAGATGCCTTAGCTCGCCATCTGTCTTACTGTAGCGCCCCGCAATACCGCTCCGCGACAACTCGATGTCCTGCCCAACGGAGACTGAAGCATGCCGGTCACACCGCCCTCACCCGCCCGCGAACAGGTTCGGCCGATCGCGCCGAAGCTGATCGATCTCGCCGACAAGGTTGTCTATGGCGATGTGTGGGAGCGCCCGGGCCTATCCAAACGCGATCGCAGCCTGATCACGGTCGCCACCCTGGTGGCGCTCGGCCGGGAAAAGCAATTGGTCGGCCATCTCGGCCGCGCGCTCGACAACGGCCTCAGCAAGGACGAACTCGGCGAATTGATCACCCATCTGGCCTTCTATGCCGGATGGCCCGCGGCCATGACCGCGGCACTGGTGGCGAAGGACGTATTCGCGGGGCGGTAACCCTGCTGTTCCCTGCCGCACGATTACGGGGCGCGATCCAACGCCTGTCGCGCCCAATCGGGCTGTGTGCGCTGCTCCTGGTGCTGTGTCCGGCGGGGCTTTTTGCCCGCGATCTGGCGCCGGCGGACCGGTGGACCGCGACCGACCCGCCGATCGACTTCGCCCATATCGAGACCGGCGAGATCAATCGCCACGGTCAAGCGGTCGGCTATCATCACCGGCCGAACGGCGTCGACCCGCCGGGCGCGCGGGTATTGCGCATCATCCAGCCGCCGGACGCGAACGGCGTCTATCGCGCCCGCGTCGCCTTGCGCGATCCAGCGAGCGGCGAGTGGATCGACAAGCGCGCGGCCTCGACCTTTTTCCCGGATGCGATGTCCGACGACGCGGTGATCGAGGCGGTCCTCGCCGCGTTTCACCAGGGGCGCGTCCGCGGCGATGGCCGGTTTATCGGCGATTCGGGCCACGGTTTCGCGATCGAGGGCTGGTACCAGTCCGGGCGTATCGACGCCGCCTACCCGCTGCGCAACCCGTGAAGGCGCAAAAGCATGATCGGCACCAGCCTGATCACCGTCCGGCGGAGTCGGACCGGATACCTCGAAGGGCGCGCACGTCCCGGTAGCGGCCGGCACGGCGATATTCTGGCGAGTTTTATGCAGAGCGACGTGCAAGGCGATCTTGCCTGTGCCCGGACATTGCTCGCCGAGATCGCCGCAGCCGAACGCGGCGAAGCGCCGCAGCCGGCTGCGGTCGGCAACGCCTTCTCGGTCGCGATCGCCCCCGATGGGGTTACCATTTGCAACGCCGTCGTCGAGGGGGCGCGTCCCGAGAGGTACGATTTCGGCGAATTGCGCCAGGCGCTGGAGACCTGGATCGCGGCGATCGAGCGCATCCGCCGCAACCCAGCCTGACCGCAATCGCTGGAGCACCCGGCGCGACTGCGCGCATAGTAAAGCGATGAACGATGCACTGATCCCGGCGCTGCGGGCGCCGGCGGCAACCCGCAAACCGGTCGTGCGGCCGCGCGACGCTGCCTCGCTGATCCTGTTGCGCGGCGCGGGGACCGCGCTCGAGGTGCTGGTCGGCCGCCGCCCGCTCTCGGCGCGGTTCATGCCCGGCGTCTATGTGTTTCCCGGCGGCGCCATCGATCCGCCGGACCGGGTTGCCTGGTCGGTCGAAACCGGAACCGAGAGGGTGGCCCCGAGGCTCGCCCGCTGCGCCCGCGCCGCGCTGCGCGAGACCTGGGAGGAGGCAGGGGTGCTGATCGGCCAGCCGGCCCGCCCGACGCCGGCCGGGTCAGCCGATTCGGCGATCGAGCAGGCCTATCGCGAACGCGGCCTCGCAGCGGCGATCGACCTTCTGGCCTATGTCGGCCGCGCGATCACCCCGTCGCATTCGAGCCGCCGCTTCAACACCCGGTTCTTTCTGGCCGATGGCGGGAGCTTGTTTGGCGAGCCGATGGCCAGCGCGGAACTCGAAGATCTGCGCTGGCACCCGATCGGCACCGGCGATCTCGAGGACGGTTTGCGCGACGTGACCCGGTTCATGCTGGCCCGCGCGGTGGCGATGCGCGGCGGCGCCGCCGAGGGCGAGCCGCCGCTGTTCTACTGGGGCAAGAACGCGCGCCGCATCGGCATCTGCCGCGAGCCCGGGCGCGCGCCCTAGCCGGCCCCCCTAGCGCGCCCCGGTCGTCGCCACCGTGGGTCGCCGCTGCGCCGCCGTTTCTTCGGCGCCGAAGGCCATGGCGCGGCCATGCGTCTCCCGGCCGAGGATGGCAAAAGACAGCGCCACCAGCACCATGCAGAAGGCGAGGAACAGATAGGCCGGCCATACCGCGGCGGCCGTGGCCTGCGGCGAGACCAAATTGGCGGTGCCGGCGATCAGCGCCAGGCTCAGCGGACCGAGGATCTTGCCGACGCCGTTGGCCGCCTGCCCCAGGCCCGAGGAGCGCGCGCCGAGGTTCACCCCGTAGCTCTCGACCGTATAGGGAGCGAGATTGGAAAAGCCGCCCTCGACAAAAAAGGTCGAGACGCACAGCAGAACCACCATCATCGGCCAGCCATCGACCACGACGTCGTGGTAGTAGCCGGCAGCGGCCAACGCCGCCACCGCGCCGAAGCCCCACAGCACGCCCAACAGGCGCCGGCCGATCGCCGGCGCCAGAAACGTGACCACAATCTTGCCGACGACCCCGCCGAGCGCGACAAAGATGAAGTATTTGGCCGCCTGCGGCACCGGGACCTTGAGCACCAGCGCCACGATCGTCGGACCCCACAGATAGATGCCGTAGCCCGCGGTCGACGACCCGCCCCAGTTGATCACGGTTTCCCAGAACATGCGCGGATGGTGCAACAGCTCGGACAGCCTGCCGCGCGGCTGGGTGGCGGGCGGCACGGTCGGCAGCGGCACCGATCGCAACGGCAGGCGGAGCTGCTGGGCGACCTCGGCCCTGGCCTCGGCGAAGCGCCCTTTTGCGGCGAGCCAGCGCACCGATTCGGGCACGAAAATCCAGATCAGGATGCCGACAAAAGCCGGGGTGATCCCGAGCATGGCCACGCCGCGCCAGCCGAGGGCCGAGAGCAGAGCGGCCGAGGTGGTCGAGGCGAGCAGACCGCCAGCCGACGCAAAGACGATGTAGAAGCTGGTGAGCAGGGTACGGTGCCGGGTCGGGGTCAGCTCAACCAGAATGGTCAGCGAGGGCGTGACCCCGGCGGTCAGCCCGACCCCGACAAAAAAGCGCAGGATGGCGAATATCTGCCACGACCCGCTCGGCACCAGGCCGATCAGGCCGGCGCTGACGGCGCAGATAAAGGTGCCGATGATCATCTGCGTCTTGCGGCCCCAGGCGTCGGCCGCTCCGCCGAATACCAGCGCGCCGACGATCGAGCCGATGCCGCCGCTATAAAGGATCAGCGCCGACTGGCCGTAGGTCAGATGCCATTGCGGCCCGAGCACCGCCAGCAGATAGCCGACCACCAGGAAGTCGAAGAATTCGAGGACGAACAGCGCCGAGAGCAGCGCGAAGCTGAGCCAGTAGCGGCGATTGAGCGGCGCGGTGTCGAACAGCGCCAGCAGCTGGTCGGAAGTCTGACCGGACATTTCCTCCTCCTTTGGGCGGCGAGTCCGATGATCGGCTCGCCGTCTCCGGTCGGAGGTTTAGGCCGCCCGGCGCGACCCCGTCAACAGCAGCCGCGTCGATGGCCGGAAGCGGATATGCCCGGCCCGGCCGCAGGCGCTCAGCGCGTCTCGGCGCCGAGCACGGCCGGCCGCTGCCGTTGCGGCCCGTCCTCGCTCAGAGCGATCGTGCGGCCATGGGTCTCCCGGCCGAGGAAGGCAAAGGACAATCCGACCAGCAGCATGCCGAACGCCAGGAACAGAAATGCCGGAAACAACGCCCCTTCGGTGGCCTGCGGCGAGACGATGTTGCTGCTACCGGCGATCAGCGCGATGCTCAGCGGGCCGAGGATCTTGCCGACGCCGTTGGCGGTTTGGCCGAGACCGGAGGAGCGGGCGCCGAGCCGCACCCCGTAGCTTTCGACGGTATAGGGCGCCAGATTCGCAAAGCTGCCGTCGATGCAGAACGCCGACGCCGCCAACAGCACGACGATCAGCGGCACGCTGCCGATGAAGACGCTGTTGAAATAGCCGGTGGCGGCCAGCGCGACGACCCCGCCAAAGCCCCACAACACGCCGAGGCGGCGGCGGCCCATGACAGGCGCCAGGAACGAGACGACGATCTTTCCGGTCACCCCGGCGCCGGTGACATAGATGAAGTATTTGGCGGCCTGCGGCACCGGAACCTTCAGCAGCAGGGCGACCACGGTCGGCCCCCACAGATAGATGCCATAGGCTGCGGTCGCCGCGCCGCCCCAAATCAACAGGGTCTCCCAGAACTGGCGCGGCTGGGCGTAGAGCTCGGAGAGCCGGCCGCGCGGCACGGTGGCGGGCAGGATCGTCGGCAGCGGCACCGATTGCAGCGGGATGCCCAGCTGCTCGGCGACTTTGGCGCGCGCCTCGGCGAAGCGGCCTTTGGCGGTCAGCCAGCGCACCGATTCGGGGACGTAAAACCCGGCCAGCACGCCGGCCACCGCGACCGAGATGCCGAGCATGGCCATGCCACGCCAGCCGATGGCCGCGAGCAGCGCGGCCGAGGTGATCGAGGCGAGCAGCCCGCCGGCGGTCGCGAACACGATGTAAAAGCTGGTGACCCTGGTGCGGTGCCGGGTCGGCGTCAACTCGACGACGATGGTCAGCGCCGGAACCACCGCCGGCGGTCAGCCCGACGCCGACGACAAACCGCAGCAGCGCGAACAGGCCCCACGCGCCATCGGGCACGAAGCCGATCAGCGCCGCGCCGATGCCGCAGATGAAGGTGCCGATGATCATCTGCGACTTGCGCCCCCAGGCGTCGGACGAGCCGCCGAAGATCAGCGCGCCGACGATCGAGCCGATGCCGCCGCTGTAGAGGATCAGCGCGGATTGGCCATAGGTCAGGTGCCAGTGCGGCCCGACCACCGCGAGCAGGAAGGCGACGACCGAAAAATCGAAGAATTCGAGGACGGTAATCGCCGACAGGATGGCAAAGGCAACCCAATAGCGGCGATTGAGCGGCGCCCGGTCATATAGCGCCAGCAGGTCCTCGGAATTGGATCCGGGCATCAGCTCCTCCCTCGTGCCGCCATCGCCGGCGGCGGTGATTGTGTCGCCGGCAGTGATTAGGTCGCCGCCGCCGGGTCGTCAACCGCACCACCGCCGCCGGGCCATGCAGGTTCGGAAGTGCCTCCCTGCGTTTGTGGCGGGGCAACGGGACCGACGCGGGCGACCGGCGGCTATCGCCCGTGCAGCATCTGTTGCAGCTTGCGTCCCAGCGCCTCGACGGTGAACGGCTTGGCCAGCAGATCGACGCCGGTGTCGAGGATGCCGTTGTGCACGATCGCATTGCGCGCATAGCCGGTCGTGTACAACACTTTCAGATTGGGCGCGCGGCTCTTGGCCGCCTCGGCCAGTTTGCGGCCGTTGACGCCGGGCAGGCCGACATCGGTAAACAGCACGGCGATCTCGGGACGCTGCTCCAGGATGCGCAATGCCGCCCCGCTCTCCGAGGCTTCGAAGACGGCATAGCCGAGGGTCTTCAAGGCCTCGACGCCGTAGAGCCGCACATTGTCATCATCCTCGACCAGCAGCACGCTCTCGCCCTGGGCGGCCCCGGCGGTTGTTGTGCGATCCGCAGCCGGTTCGGCCTCACCCTGCGCCGCGTGGCGAGGCAGGTAGATGTTGATCGTGGTGCCGTGGCCCGGCTCGCTGTACAGGTTGATATGACCCCCGGACTGCTTGACGAACCCGTGCACCTGGGCCAGTCCGAGCCCGGTGCCCTTGCCTGCCGGCTTGGTCGTAAAGAACGGCTCGAAGGCGCGCTCGATGACCTCTTCGGACATGCCCTCGCCCGAATCGCTGATTGCCACCAGCGCGTATTGCCCAGGCGTCACCTCGGCGTGGGTGGCGGCATAGTCATCGTCGAGCCAGGTGTTGCCGGTCTCGATCGTCAGCTTGCCGCCGCTGGGCATCGCGTCGCGCGCATTGACCGCGAGGTTCAGGATCGCGTTCTCCAGCTGATTGGGATCGACGTAGACCCGCCACAGCCCGGCGGCCAGCACGGTCTCAATGGCAATCGTCTCGCCGAGCGTGCGGTGGAGCAGTTCCGACATCCCGCCGACCAGCTTGTTCGCGTCGATAATCTGCGGGGCCAGCGCCTGGCGCCGCGAGAACGCCAGCAGCCGCTGGGTCAGCGCCGCGCCATGTTCGGCCGCCCGGCGGGCGGCGTCGAGCAGCCGGGCCGCCCTGGCGGCATCGCCCGAGCCGCCCGGGCGCTGCAGCAATTCGATGCTGCCGAGGATCGTCTGCAGCAGATTGTTGAAATCGTGCGCGACGCCGCCGGTCAGCTGGCCGATCGCCTCCATCTTTTGGTACTGGGCCAGGACCTCCCGATTATGCTCCAGATCCTGCTGCTGCTGGCGCCGCTCGGTGATGTCGCGTACGACCTTGGCGAACCCGCGCAGCCCGCCGTCGGGGGCGCGCAGCGCGGTGATCACGACATTGGCCCAAAAGCGCGAGCCATCCTTGCGGACGCGCCAGCCTTCGGCCTCCACGCTGTCGGCGGCGGCGGCGGCTTCGAGCAGACCCTGCGGCGTGCCCTTGGCGGCCTCTTCCGCCGGGAAGAAGCGGGAAAAATGGCTTCCGACGATTTCGTCGGCCCGATAGCCCTTGATGCGCTGCGCCCCCTCGTTCCAGCTGACCACGTTGCCGGCCGGGTCGAGCATGAAGATCGCATAGTCGCGCACCCCGGAGACCAGCAGGCGAAACCGCTCCTCGCTGCGCTCGAGCGAGGATTGCGATCGCTCCGTCCGACGATAGGCGCGAGCCAGCAGGAGGCCGCCGAGCAGGATCACGATCGATGCCAACGCGGCGGCAACGACGCCGGTCATCGCACTGACCCGGCTGGCCCGGAGGTAACCCGCCTGCCGGGCGTCGAGCAGGCGGTCCTCGGTCGCGATCACCCTGGCGATCTCGGTTACGATCGCCCTCATCGTGTCCATGCCGACACTGGTCTCGACGATGCGGCGAGCGGCGTCGAACCCCTCGCTGCGGCGGACGCTGATGGTCTGTTTCAATTCGGCGAGCTTGGTCGCCATCTGGGTTTCGATAAAGTCGATGCGGTGCTGCTGTTCGGGATTGTCGGCGGTCAGCTGCCGCAGTTCCCGCAGTTTCAACGGCGCCTGCTCGATGCCGGTGCGGTATGGCGCGAGATAGGCATCGTCGCCGGTGATCAGGAAGCCGCGCTGCCCGCGCTCGGCGTCCTGCAATGCCATATCGAGCGTGCGCGCCGCCCGCATCACCTCGAAGGTGTGGGCCACCAGCGCCTGGCTCTGCCGCAGTTGGGGAACCAGGCGGATCGCGTTAAAGACCTCGATCGCCACCAGCAGCAGCGACGGGACCAGGATCAGCGCCAGCCCGCGGCGGAAGCCGGCCAGGGTGGCGCGGTGGCTTTCCGCAGTTCGCGACTTGCTCCGAAAGCGGCGGCGCGGCGGTTCCGCGCTCGGCTCGGCGGCGCCCGTCAGGTCGGTCATGCGTCGATCTCGCTCGATCCGCTCGGGTTGGCTACTCTATAGCAGACGCCGGGTCGGCGGCGCGCCGACCAGTCCCTATCGAGGCTCATGCGGCGGGTGAGCATCCGGGTCGGGCGTGGCCTGGTCCCGGGCGAGACCGGCCGGGGCCAGCTGATTGACCGCTTCGGCCAACAGACGGTACTTGATCTGGGTGACGTTGACGTCGCGAAAATAATTGACCAGATCGCCCCACGGATCGTTCAGCCGGCCGATCCCGGAGATGAAGGCGACCACGCCGCCGATCTCGAGCCGACTAGTGTAGACCCACCAGCCGCCGACCAGCAAAGCCGAAATTATTTGCAGGTGATTGCAGACATTCATCAAAAAATTCATCGAAAACTTCAGCTTGAAGATTCCCATATCGAGCGCGAAGGCCTGTTCGATCCGCCGATCGTCTTCGACGTCGTCATTGCGGTCGATCATCGCGATGCCGAGCCGGCGCAACACCTGGATGCGCGCGCCGGTGCGCCGGTTGACCGCGGATTGCAGCAGCGGGACAAAGACCAGCTGAGGAACGAACAGCCCGAAAGCGGCCAGCGCCATCCACGGATCGATATGGATCAGATAGGCCATCACCGAACAGATGATGCCGATCTGCAATAGCGGCTCGGAGACGCTCTCGCCGACAAACCCGCCGATCGGCTCGACTTCGGCGACGATCATCGAAACCCCGATGCCCTGCGCTTCGGTGGCGGGCGAGGTCGCGCCGGGGGTCTCGACGACGGTGTGAACCCGCCGCCGCAATTCGCGCTTGGCCCGCTCGCCGACCCAGCTGCGATAGATGTTCAGCGCGAGCTTGGTGCCGCCCTGCACCAGCACGGTGCCGGCATAGACCGCGCACAGGCCGACCACCCAGCGATACGGGCGGTGCTTGACCAGATCGTTGACGATCCGGCGCTGCAATTCGAGCGGCACGACTTCGATCAGAAAGACGCTGACGGTCAGCACCAGCAGGAAAACCTGGTGCAACCCGCTGCTCCCCAGCACATAGCGGAAGACATTGCGCGGCAGGGCACCCGCCGGGGCGGTGTTGAATTCCTGGATCCAGCTGGCGACGCTCATCGCCCGGGGACTATCAGGCCATTCGTCCGCGCCGGCAAATGACTCAGATCATCGGGTGTAGCGGTTCCTTCTGACGACGATTACTCCGGCCTGACCGCAGACGCGGCTCGATTACGGTCTCGCAGCGCCAGCGCGATTACCGCTGCGCGCAGCGCTCGCCCCGTCCGGTGACGATTGCCCCAGCATCCGGTGGAGCTTGCGACAAGGTTTTGTAAAAAATTCCGACATCGACGGGACCGAGATGACAACTTGCTTTAGAGGCAAGAACGTCTGATTAATATTAACGCGTCGATAGGCTGCGCTTACAGATCAACAAAACCACAACGCCCGGCAAAGATCAGGTTCGAGACCGGATCGTTTCCCGACCCGCGAGCCACCGCAAGGTCACGACGGAAAAATTTACAATCTCGCTTGTCTTACCTCAATCGTTTCCCGTTTTATCTCGCGCATTCAGGATGTTGTCATAGTTGGCATGGATTATGCTTTAACCTTAACATAGGCGCAACCGGCGCCCGCGCCGACGCCCGATACAACGGCACGGCGTAGAGATCGTTAGGGAAGGCAGCGAGATGTCCGCTTACATCCTTGGGAAGAGGCGCCTGGTGGCTGGCGTCGGCGCGTTCGGACTTCTCGCCTGGTCGGGCATGGCGAATGCGAATCAGCTCTATTTCGGCATGCCGATCAACTACGACCAAAGCGAGACCAATACGGTGTTCGTATACGGTGCGCCGGGGATCGCCGGATCGATTACCTCGCCGAACGGCTTTTCCAGCCCGTTTACCGTCGGCGCCACCGACGTGACGTCGGTAGTGATCCCGAGCAGCGACGATCTGACCACTTCCGGCTTGGTCACCAACAACGGCTTTGTGGTCGCGACCACCAATCCAAGCGCCAATGTCGGCGCCTCCTATCTCAGCCGGGAAACCGCCACCACCGATACCACTTACTTGTTCAATTCGACGGCGCTCGGTACTTCTTATTACGCGATGGGCTATCAGAACACGATCGGCTACCCATCTCAGCTCAGTATTGTCGGTACCGCAAATAATACGACGGTGACGATCACACCGTCGAACTCGTTTACCAGCGGCCAACCGGCTGGCGTACCATTTAACGTAACCCTCAATGCCGGCCAAGCGGTGTTGTTCGCCAGTAGTACGGATGTTACTGGAACGAGTATTACGTCCACGGCCCCGATCGCCGTGTTCGGTGGCAACCAATGTACCGACATTCCGGCGGGCGCATATGCCTGCGACCACACGCTGACCGCGCTTCCCAGCGTCGACAATTACACCAAGCACGCCGTCATCCCGACGACGATCGGGACGGAGAACCCCAGCAGCAACCTCGTGCGGGTACTGGCTGCCACCAACGGCACCGTGGTGACTTACCAGGGCGCGACGATTGCGACTTTGAATGCCGGCCAATTTTTTGAATTCCGCTCCGGCGCGGGCGGCGAATTGACCGCCAACAATCCAGTGCTGGTCAATGAATATCTGACCAGCCAGAGCGAGCATCCGAGTGTGGTCGGCGATCCCGCAGAGTCATGGATCCCCGGTGCCGACCAATGGCTGAACGACTACATCTTCTCCACCCCTGTCGGCAGCCAGGCCTATGTGACGAACTTTCTCGATCTGGCGCTGCTCGGCACTGACGTCGGCTCGCTGGAGCTCAGCCTCAACGGCTCGGCGTTCGCCTCGGTGCCGGGAAGCGATTGCACGGCGCTGACCGCGTCGCTTTACGACACCTGCAACATCGCGATCACGGCCGGCGAGGGCGAGATCAAAGATACCAATCCGTTCCTGCTGCTGATCGACGGCGGAACCACCTACGATTCGTACTTCACCTTCGCTGGCGCAACCTTTTCGCCGGGCGCCTCCCCGCCCCCGCCGAGCACGGCGCCGGAGCCGGCCTCGCTGACCTTGCTCGCCGTCGGCCTTGCCGGGCTCGGCTGGGCGCGCCGCCGAGGCAAGACGGCGTAAAAAAAACCGACACCCGTGGAGTGACAGGCGGCGCCTTCGGGCGCCGTTTTCGTTTGACGAGAGCCGCAGCGCGCTTGCAACCGACCCCCGAACCGCCGCAGCTTGGGCCGCCGAAGATTTCTCGGGAGATCGAGCATGCGGGTCGGGATTCATCTGCCGCATATCGGGCGCAAGGCGGGGCCGGAGGCGATCCGGCGCGCGGCGATCCAGGCCGAGGAGCTGGGCTTTGCCGATGCCTGGTCGAGCGAGCACATTATCGTGCCGAAGGATGCGGCCTACCCGCCCTCGGCATTGTTCTACGATCCGGTGCTGACCCTGACCTGGGCGGCGGCCTACACCAAGCGGATCGGGCTCGGCACCAGCGTCCTGGTATTGCCGATGCGCCACCCGCTGCCGCTCGCCAAGGAGCTGGCGACGTTGCAGAATTTGTCCGAGGGGCGGCTGATCCTGGGCGCCGGGGTCGGCTGGCTCGAGGCCGAATTCGCCGCCTTGGGGGCGCCGTTCCGCGAGCGCGGCCGGCGCATGGACGAGGGCATCGCGATGATGCGCGCGGTGTGGACGCAGGACCCGGTGACGTTCCGGGCGCATCATATCCCGGCGGTGGTCGAGGATATGCGGATGCTGCCGCAGCCGGTCAAGCCGATCCCGATCTGGATCGGCGGCAGCTCGGAACCCGCCCTCAAGCGCGCGCTGCGGCTCGACGGCTGGCACGGCTCGCGGGTCTCGCCCGAGGCGGCGGCGCCGATCGTGCGCCGGCTGCGCGCGCAGCGGCCGGAGCCCGGGTTCGCGATCTCGGTGCGCCACGGCTGGGACGGCAAGGACGAGGCCGCGCTCGCCGCCCGCCTCGCCGGCTTTGAGGGGGCCGGCGTCGGGCATGTGCTGGTCGAGCCCGCCGAGCGCATGCTCGACGACTGGCTCGCCGCGGTGGAGCGCATTGCCCGCGCGGCGGAGGCGGTTCGATGAAACTGGCGATCGCGCTGAGGGTCTCCCCGACCGCCGGGATCGACATCGATCTGGTCCGCGAGGCGGAGGCGCTCGGCTACGCCGCGGTGTGGTGCGGCGAGGCCTATGGCACCGACGCGGTGTCGCCGGTCGCCTGGGTGCTGGCGCAGACCAAGCGGATCAAGGCCGGCACCAGCATCATGCAGATGCCGGCGCGCACCCCGGCCTGCGCGGCGATGACGGCGATGACCTTGCAGTTACTCTCCGGCAATCGCTTTCTGTGCGGCATCGGGCCGTCCGGGCCGCAGGTGGTCGAGGGCTGGCACGGCGTCCCGTTTGGCAAGCCGTTGGCGCGCACCCGCGAATATATCGCGATCATCCGCCAGATCCTCGAGCGCAAGGCGCCGCTCGAATATCACGGCGAGCATTATCAGATCCCCTATACCGGGCCGGGTTCGACCGGGCTCGGCAAGCCGCTGCGCAGCATCATCCACGGCGACCCCGGCCTGAAGATCTATACCGCGGCGGTGGCCCCGGCCGGGCTGCGCACCGCCGGCGAGGTCGCGGACGGGACCTTGCCGTTCTTCATGTCGCCGGAGCAGGCGCAGGCGATCACCGCCCCGATCGTCGCCGGCATGGCCAAGGCCGGCACCGGGAAAACCCTCGCCGATTTCGATCTCGCTCCCTATATCCGGGTCAGCATCGGCGACGATCTCGCCGCCTGCCGCGACGCGATCCGGCCCAATCTGGCGCTTTATATCGGCGGCATGGGCGCGCGCTCGAAGAATTATTACAACGATCTGGCGAAGCGCATGGGCTACGAGGCGGCGGCGGCAACAATCCAGGACCACTATCTCGGCGGCAGGCGCAAGGAGGCCGAGGCGGCGGTGCCCGACGCGCTGATCGACGAGACCTCGCTGATCGGGCCGAAGGAGCGCATCCGCGACCGGCTGCGGGCCTGGAAAGAGATCGCCCGGGATCACCGGGTCGGCTCCCTGGTTCTGGCGGGCGCCGATGTTGCGGCGTTGCGGGTGATCGCCGAAGCGGTGTTGTGAAAGAGATCTGATGAGCCAGTCGCTCGGAAAACTCGCCGGCACGATCGAACGAGACGGCTTTGCCTTCGTCCAGGCGCCGCAGATGCGCGTGCTGTTGGGCGATCCCGAATTGCGCGACTGGGAATCCTTTGCCGCCAGCTGGAACGATCTCGGCGTCGACGCCTATATGGCCGATGGCGGGCGCTATCGCCGCCGCCGCTTTGCCGCGCTGCGGGCGACGCCGCTGGGGATCCTGCGCAAGCCGCGCCAGCCGCACTATCAGAGCCAGGATTACAACCCGCTCAATGGCGGCGTCGAACGCTGGTTCGAGCCGGTGACCGACGCCGTCGCCGGTCACCCGGCGCTGAACGCGATCCTGCGCACCAGCCACGAGCTGTTCGACCGGATGACCCCGGCGGCGGTCCGGCCCGATGCCTGGCATGTCGAATTGCACCAATTCCGCATCGAGGCGCGGCCCGGGCAGGTTGGCCGGCCGACCCCCGAAGGCATGCACCGCGACGGGGTCGATTGGGTGCTGGTGCTGATGGTGCGGCGCGAGAACATCGCCAGCGGTGAAACCACGATCTACGATTTGGCCAAGCGCCCGCTCGGCAGTTTCACCCTGACCCGTCCGCTCGAACTCGGCGCTGGTCGACGACAGCCGGGTGTTTCACGGCGTCACCGCGGTCGAGCCGCTCGACCCGCTGCTCCCGGCCTATCGCGATGTATTGGTGGTGACCTTCCGCCGGGAATAGCGGCGTCTGCTGCGGTCACGCCGGCGCAGGCCGATACCCACGGCGCAAATGGGTCCCGGCTTTCAAGCGTGTGAAGAAATTGAAAAGTGGCTGGATCGGCCCTGTGCGTCCTTCGAGACAGCCGCTTTGCGGCTTCCTCAGGATGAGGTGGTTTCTAAATGCCATCAATGAGATACCTCATGGTGAGGAGCGCCAAAGGCGCGTCTCGAACCACGCATGACGGTTGTGCCGCGCTCGGTTTTCGTCCTGAAGCCAATTCTTTCACATGCTCTGTCGCCGGGGCCAGGCGACTGATCGCGCTGCAGCGAAAAACCCGCACAGCAGACACCGCTGCATTTATGATCGCGGTTCAATCAGCGCAGGGAGTTTGCCGATGTCGCAGCATCACGTCTTGCGGGCCAGCCCGCAGACCTGTCACTGGGGATTCTTCGACGCCGCGCTGAAGCCGGTGCTGAACGTCGCCTCCGGCGATACCGTGACCATCGACAGCGTTTCGGGCGGGCCCGACATATTGCCGGTGGATGGCCGCTTTGAGATTCTCCCCGAGCACGCCGCAATCCACCGCGCCATCGAGCCGCGCCTCGGCGCCCACATCCTGACCGGGCCGATCGCGGTCGCGGGCGCCGAGCCCGGCGATACCCTGGCGATCGAGATCCTGACGGTCGACCCTCGGCAGAATTGGGGCTACACCCGGATCCGCCCGCTCAGCGGCACCTTGCCGGAGGATTTCCCGGTGCGCCGGATCTGGCATACCGCGATCGACCGCCAGCGCGGCATCGCCACCGTGCCGTGGGGCGCCGAGATCGAGCTGGCCCCGTTTTTCGGGGTGATGGGGGTGGCGCCGCCGCCGGCCTATGGCGCGGTCACCTCGATCGTGCCGCGCGAGTTCGGCGGCAACATGGATCTGAAGGAACTGACCGCCGGCACCACGCTCTATTTGCCGGTATGGACCCCGGGCGCTTTGTTTTCGGCCGGCGACGGCCATGGCGTGCAGGGCGACGGCGAAGTTTGCGTGACGGCGCTCGAAACCGCGCTGACCGGCACCTTTCGCCTGACCGTGCACAAGGACATGAAGATCGCCCTGCCCCGCGCCGAGACCCCGACGCATCTGATCACGATGGGTTTCGACGAGGATCTCGACGACGCCGCCAAGACCGCTTTGCGCCAGATGATCACGCTGATCGGCGAGCGCATCGGGCTCGGGCGCGAGGACGCCTATATGTTCTGCAGCCTCGCCGTCGATATGCGGGTGACCCAGCTGGTCGACGGCAACAAGGGCATCCACGCGATGCTGCCCAAGCGCTATGTCAATGGCGGGCATCAGGCGTCCGGCGGCTAGGCCGATCCGCCGATGACCGCGGCCCCGGTGCCCGCACAGCTGCTCGACCCGGTCGTTGCCTATTTCCGGCCGCAGCGGGTCATCCTGTTCGGCTCGGCGGCCCGCGGCGAGGCCGGTCCGGACAGCGACATCGATCTGCTGGTCATCGTTGACGACGACACCCCGGCCGAGAAGCTGACCTTGAAGGCCGGGTTCGAGGCGGGCCGCTCCTATTGTGAAGCGGCCGACGTTTTTCCGGTGCGGGCCTCCACTTTCGAGCGCAACCGCACGATCGTCGGCACGCTGGCGGCCGAGGCCGATTTCGACGGGATTGTCGTCTACGGGCCGCCCTTGGAGCCTCCCTCGATGCGAACCCCGGACCGGAATGCCCGCTGGGCAGCCGTCGAGCGCTGGCTCGCCATCGCCGACATCGATCGCAGGACCGCCTTAGCCTGTTTGGCAGACGAGCCGCCGTTGTTCGAGAGCGCAGCATTTCATTGCCAGCAGGCGGTCGAGAAGCTGCTGAAGGGGTTTCTCGTTCTCGCCCGGAAGCGATCGCGCAAAACCCATTCGCTGGCGGCGCTCGGCGCCATGGCCGAGGCGAGCTTTCCCGACATCGCCGAGCATGTCGGCGCCGCGAAAAACTGGAGCAAATGGGCGACCGTTTACCGCTATCCGTCGGCGGAGGGCGCCGCCGCCCTCGAGCTCGACGAGCACGAATTGCGCCGCGCTCTCGCCGTGATCGACGCCCTGGCCGCCCGTCTACGCGCCGAGCGTCCGCAGAACCCAGCCGCATGAAGACACTCGGTCGCGACGCTGGACAGCTTCACCTGCACGGATCGGATGCCTGTTGTGGAGCGCTGCTTGTAAACGGTCGGTTTCATGTCCGCTAAAATACGAGCTTGGACATCGTTACTGCTTTGGCGCGTTCTCTCTGCAGGGTCAAGCGGTTCGATCGTTGATGGTCGGGAGTGGCATGTCTGACGCGTGGGACCCGGCCGCACTTGGGCAGGTATCTCTGCTTGGATGCCGCGGTCAGATCGCGGGCGCGGGAATTAGAAAGCAATCGCCGGATAGAGCCCGGCCTGCTTCTGCGCCATCTTCGGCTGATGAATGATGCGCGGGAGATGACGATGCTCGATTTCGACAAATGCTGGGCGGCGGTAGAGAGCCGCGACGCCGGCGCGGACGGCGAATTTTATTACGGGGTCAGAACGACCGGGGTTTATTGCCGGCCGGGCTGCCCGTCGCGCCGGCCGTTGCGCAAGAACACCGAGTTTTTCGCGACGACCGCGGCGGCCGAAGCGGCCGGGCTGCGGGCCTGCAAGCGCTGCCGCCCGACCGACGCCTCGACAGCCTCGCGGCACCTCGCGGCGATCGAGAAGGCCTGTGCGCTATTGCGCAGCAGCGAGACGCTGCCGAGCCTCGGCGAACTCGCCGACGCGGCGGCAATCAGCCGGTTTCATTTTCACCGGGTGTTCAAGCAGATCACCGGCGCGACGCCGCGCGATTATGCCCGCACCCACCGGCTCGGCGATCTGGCCCAAAGGCTCGATCAGGGCGAGAAGGTGACCGAGGCGATTTATGCCGCTGGGTTCGGGTCGAGCTCGCGCGCCTATGAGGCGGCGCCGGCCGCACTCGGCATGACCCCCGGGGCACGGCGGCGCGGCGGCGATGGCGAGACGATCCGCTTTGTCACGGTCGCGACGCCGCTCGGCTGGGCCTTGGTCGCCGCGACCCGGCGCGGGGTATGCCTGACCGCACTCGGCGACGATCGCGACCAGCTCGCGGCAATGGTGCGGCAGCGCTTTCCGGCGGCATCGGTGATCGCCGAAGACACCGGCCTGAAAGACTGGGCCGACCAGGTCGTGCGCTTTATCAGCGCACCCGATCACACGCTCGACCTGCCGCTCGACATCCGCGGCACCGCATTTCAGACGCGGGTCTGGCGCGCCTTGCAAAAGATCCCGCTCGGCCGTACCGCGACCTATTCGGAGATTGCCCGGGCATTGGGCCAGCCGAAGGCGGTGCGCGCGGTAGCGCAGGCCTGCGCCGCCAACAATCTGGCGCTGATCGTGCCGTGCCACCGGGTGATCCGCGAGGACGGCGATCTCGCCGGGTATCGCTGGGGGTTGGCGCGCAAGCGGGCGTTGCTCGAACGCGAGCGGGCAGCGGCGGCGGCCGATGAAGCCGCCTGAGGCGGCGGCGGACCGCGTCGCCGCGATCGATTGGCCGGCGGTGGCGGCAGCGCTCGACGAACGCGGCTATGCGACCGCGGCGGGGCTGCTGACCGCCGCGGAATGTCGCGAACTCGCCGCGCTCTATTCGGATGACGGCGCCTTTCGCCGGCGGGTGGTCATGCAGCATCACGCCTATGGTCGCGGCGAGTACCAATATTTCCGCTACCCGCTGCCAGGGCTGGTCGAGGCGCTGCGCCGGGCGATCTATCCGCATTTGGCGCCGCTCGCCAATCGCTGGCTGCAGCGGCTTGGTCAGGAAGGCCGGTACCCGGCGACCCTCGATGCCTATCTCGCCGAGTGCCATCGGGCGGGCCAGGAACGGCCGACGCCGCTGCTCCTCAAATACGGCGCCGACGACTACAACTGCCTGCATCAGGACCTTTATGGTCCGCTGGTGTTCCCGCTGCAGCTGACCGTGCTGCTCAGCGATCCGCGGCGGGATTTCACCGGCGGCGAGTTCCTGTTGGTCGAGCAGCGGCCGCGCATGCAATCACGCGGCGAGGTCGTGCCGTTACGCCAGGGCGAGGCCGTGATCTTTCCGGTGCATCACCGCCCGGTCGACGGCGTCCGCTCGACCCGTCGCGTGACCATGCGGCATGGCGTCAGCCGGATCCATAGCGGCGAGCGGCATACTCTCGGCATCATCTTTCACGACGCCGCGTAAGGGTGGTCAGCCGGGTTCGGCGATCGCGGCAGACCAGGGCGACATCACGTCGGAGATGCCGTGGTTGATCCCGTCGGCATCGCGCAGGACCAGGTTCGGGCAGGCAAACCGGGTCGGGAAGACGCCGTGCTCGACCAGCGTGGCGCCGGGCATGGCCGAGAGCGGTCCGACGATCGCCGGGGCCAGGCGGCGGTCGATGGCGAGGCGATCGCCGCCGCTGACGTCGATCCGCGGCTGGTGCGCGGCCGCCGCCGGATCCATGCCGAAATCGACGACAAAGCTCGCCATCTGCAACACCGCGGCGAGGATGCGCCGACCGCCGGAGGCGCCGACCCCGAACCACGGCCGGCCATCGCGCATGGCCACGACCGGGCACATATTGGTCAGCGCGCGCTTGCCCGGCAGCATCGAATTCGCATGACCCGGACGCGGATCGAACCACATGACCCCGTTGTTCATCAGGATGCCGGTGCCCGGCAGCACATAGCGGCTGCCAAAGCTCGACAGCAACGTCGTGGTCAGCGCGACGATGGTTCCGTCGCGGTCGATCGCGGTGATGTGCGAGGTCGAGGTCGGCGCGCCGGTTTCGACATCGCCGGCATGGTCGAGCCGGTCGGCATAGGCCTCGCGCAATGCCTCGCCGACCGCCGCGAAATAAGCGGCGTCCGGAGCGGCGGCGAAACCCAGCCGGGCGAGCCGTTCGAGAACAAAGGCCAGGGTCGGGCCGGCGGTCATTCCCGGCGCCGCTTGCAAGGTGGCGCCGCGATAGGGGATAGCGAGCGCCGGCACGATCCGCGCGCGACAGGCGGCGAGATCGGCCCCCGACAATACGCCACCCGCCGAGCGCATATCGGCGGCAATCGAATGCGCAATATCGCCGTGGTAGAAATCCTCCGGGCCGGCGGCGGCAAGGCGCTCCAGCGTATCGGCGAGGCGTCCGAGCGGCAGGTTGATATGGTCGCGGTCGGGCGGACAGACCGGCGGCAGGCCGTCCGGCAGCCACACCCGCCGGCTTTCGTCGTAGAGCCGCAGCTCGGCCGCGGCAGCGGCAACCTTGACCGTGGTGAACCAGTCGACCGGCAGCCCCTGGCGCGCCAACGCCGCCGCCGGGGCCGCCAATTCGCGCCATGGCATGCGGCCAAAGCGCTCAACCGCCGCCGCATAGCCGCGCACCGCGCTCGGGATCGCAAAGGCGAGCGGACCGTGGATGTTGCGGTCGCCCTCTACCTGCGGCCAGGTGAACAACTCGGTCTTGGTCGCCCCGGTCAGCGGATAGGCGGAGGGATCGAGGCCGCCCGGAGCCACCGGGCCGAAATCGATGGCCTCGGCATGATCGGCGCCGGCGCGATGGACGACCATGAAGCCGATCGCGCCGAGCCCGCTATTCCACGGCTCGACCGCGGCCAGGGCCAGCGCGGTGGCGACCGCGGCATCGATCGCGGTGCCGCCCGCCGCCAGCACCTCGGCGCCGACCGTCGCCGCGATGCGGCTCTGCGCGGCGACAATGCCGCCCCGCGACGAGACGCCGGGCTTGCGGATCTCCCAATTCTGGGTCAGGTGCATCACGCCCGACCGCTCACGCCTCGATGATCGCGTCGACCCGGTTCGGATAGAAGGCGTAATAGCCGCCGATCCCGGCAACCTCGTCATAAGGCGCCGGATATCCCCAGACCGCATTCTCCGAGCGTCTGATCTCGCCGCCGGCCGGCACCTCGATCGTCCAGTAGGCGGCTTCGCCTTTGAACGGGCAGGTCGAGTGATGCTGGGTTGGCTGCATCAGGTCGAGCCGGACGTCCTTTTCCGGAAAATAATGGACCGGACCGTGACCGGTCTCCTCAACCCGTAAGGTCGCCGCGCTATCGGCGATGGTGATGCCGGCGAAGATGACTTTGACATGCCGCTGATCCGGCACGAGATCGACGCGGTGCTGGGGATTGCTGGCAAATCCGGGGGCAGGGTTCGGCATGGCGACTTCCTCCATAGGCGTCACTTTGCGGGCGCGGCGTACGCCTCAAACGAAGCAATGCAGCTCGAGCGCAGTTGCGGGAGGGCGATTGGGCCGCACTCGATCGCTTCGCGTTTTTTGCGAAAGGCCGGATTGCTCCGCAACAGCGCCGTATATTGCGCGCTCTCGCGAACATTCGCCGCCGCGGTGGGATTGTTGGTCGGCATCGCCTGAGCCAGCGCGGTCCCGCTAACAGCGATCGTCAACATGGCGGCAAGGGCCGCTGCGTGATGCCTCTGCATTCCTTCCTCCTCACCCCGGATTAGTCGGCCATCGTCAGGCCGCCGCTGACGCTCAGCACTTGCCCGGTAATGTAATCCGAGCGCGCGCTCAAGAAAAACCGCACAGCCTCGGCGATCTCGATCGGCTGGGCGATCCGGCGGAACGGAATGGCGCGGGTCAGCGCTTCCTTCATGCGTTCGGGCTGGCGCTGGAACAGCGGGGTATCGGTCGGCCCCGGACACACACAATTGACGTTGATGCGGTAGCGCGCGAGTTCGCGGGCGAGCGATTTGGTAAAGGCGATCAGCCCGCCCTTGGCCGCGGCATAGACGGTTTCGCCCATGCTGCCGACCCGCCCGGCATCGCTCGATATGTTGACGATCTTGCCGGACCGCGCCTCGACCATCGGCGTCAATACCCCGCGGGTCAGTCGGATCGCGCCCATCAGATTGATGGCGATGACCCGGTCCCACATCTCGGGCGGATTTTCCAAAAAGGGCTGGATCTGGTCCCAGCCGGCGGCGTTGACCAGGCCGTCGGCGCGCTCGACCCGGCCATGCACCGCCGCGACGAAATCGTCGACCGAGGTTTTGGCGGTCAGGTCGAGCGGCAGGTAATCGATGGCGAGGCCGCCGGCCGCACCCTCCGCCGCCGCCGACCGACCGCCTGCCGCGTCGATATCGCCGATGACGACGGTGGCCCCTTCACGCGCCAGCAGGAATGCCGTCGCCCGGCCAATCCCGGAAGCGCCGCCGGTGACGATGACGGTCCGTCCTTGCAGATCCATCGCTGTCTTCCCTCCGCCGGCGCCCATGCCCCACGGCGCCCATGCCCGCGGCGCAGGGATGTTCCGCGCTGCCGGCGGCCGGTGTCAAGCCGCGCCGACTGCCGCCGCCCGGCGTTCTTCCACCGCATTCCGCCGACGCAGGCGGTCGAGGATGATGCGCGGCAGCTGGTGGGCCGGCAGGTCGAGCCGCCGCGCCGAGGTTGCCATGCCGTCCATCAGCACATAGTCGCTCGCCCATTCGTCAAAGCCGAAATGTCTGAACGCCTGCGGCAGGCTCGGCAGATGATCGCCATAAAAGCCGAGCACGCCGCCACGCTGGCGCGGTCCCATTCCTTCCGACAAGATCTGCAGCATCTCGTCCGACCGCGCCAATCCGTCGAGATAGCGCAGCAATTGGCTGCCCTGCGGCAGGCCCGTCGGGTCGAAACGCCGCCGCAGATCGGGATCGATCGGCGGTCCGGATTCGAGCCACGGTCCGTGGTTGCCCATGGTGATGACAAAGATGAAGGTGCGCGGCCCGGCCTCGTCGAGCGCACGAAGCACCTGCTGGGCAAAATCGGGGTCGGCGCGATAGGGCGGGCGGCGCGAACCGCCCAGGGTTTCGCGGCCAAGAAAGCTCTCGAAACCGAGCGCCGGCAGGGTCACATCGCGGTGGAAAAAGCTGCGGTCGAAAGGATGGAGGCACAAGGTGCGATAGCCTTCGCTGCGCAGGTGCCAGGCGAGCGAGGCGATCGGGGCGCGGGCAAAGGCGTGATAGGGATTGAAGCGGTCATAGCCGAGATCGCGCTCGGGGATGCCGGTCAGCACCGCGAATTCGGCGCGCATCGTGTTGGCGCCCCAGCCCGCCACCTCAAGATGGCCGAAGGTTGCCCCCTCCCGCAGGCAGTTGTCGAAGCCGGCCAGCAGGTTCTGGGGCACGCAGGGCGAAACCCGGCGCGCGTCGAAGAATGATTCGCACTGCACCAGCACCAGGGGCACCCCGGCCGGGCGTTTCCCCAGCGCCGGCAGCGGCGCCGGCGCGTGCCGGGTTTGCCGCTCGGCCCGCTCGGCCCGGGCGATGACGCCGTAAACGAGGAGCATCGCGAACGGACCCAGCCTCGCCGCATCGGCGAACGGCTCGCCGCTCGGATCGAGGCGCCGCAACAGCGCCGCCGCGGCGCCGAGCGCTGGTTCGCGCGAAATCATCCAGCCGGCGCCGCCGACAATCGCCGCCGCGAGCACGATCAACACCGCATCCGGCCGCCACAACGGGGGTTCGAGAAACAGCAGACCGATCCCGAGAGCGATCGTCGCCAGCGCCCCGCCGATCACCAGGCCCGGCCCGGCGAACGGCAGGTAGAGCTGCGGATGGGTAAAGACATGCGGCAGTTCGGACATCTCGGAAAAGACCACCGGCTCCCGCAGCGCCTCGCGCTTGGTGCTGTCGGCGAGCGCGAACCCGGCGCCGAGCGAGACCAGCGCGAGCCCGGTCAAGATCGGCCGCCCGGTCGAAATCATCAGCAGGCCGGCGGCGAGCAGCACCGGAAAGAGATCGAGGAGAACCGCCGGCAGGCTCGCCAGCCGCGCCTTCGCGACGCGGCGCGGGATCAGCCACGCGGTCAGCGCCAAGGCAGCGCCGGCCGCGACCTGGAGCAGATCACTCATCCTGTACCCAGGCCGGGCGGATATGAAAGCGAAACCGCCGCAGGATCGCGTCGCCGATGAAAGCCGGCGCGATGTCGCAGAACTGCAGGCCGAGCACCAGCGGCCACGGAAAGGCGACCCGGCGCCGGCCGCGATCGATGCCGCGCTTGACGATGCGGGCGGCAGCCTCGCCGGTGGCAAGGAACGGGGTCGGACCGTTGAAGCGGTCGGTCATCGGCGAATTGAAAAATCCGGGGCAGACGATCGTCACCCCGACCCCGCGCGGCGCCAGCCGCGGCCGCAGCGCTTCGGCATAGGCGCGCAACCCGGCCTTGCTCGCACAATAGCCGGGGCTGTAGGGCAGCCCGCGATAGGCGGCGATCGACGCCACCACCGCCACCTGCCCGCGACCCCGGGCGCACATTGCCGGCAGCAGCGGCTCGACCGTGTTGATCGCGCCCAGCAGGTTCACGCAGATTTGCCGGGTCGCGGTCTCGACCCCCTCCGACGGGCTGTCGGGCTCCGGCCCGGCCGAGATCCCGGCATTGGCGACCACCAGATCGACCGGGTGCTCGCGATCGAATTGGCCGAGCCATGCAGCCATCGCCGGGGCGTCGGCGACGTCGATCGAGGCCGCCTTGGCGCGGGCCCCCTTTGCCTCGCAGGCCTCGGCGGTCGCCCGCAACCGGTGCCGATCGCGGCCGAGCAGCCCCAGCACCGCCTGCGGCCGGGCATAGGCGTGGGCCAAGGCGGAGCCGAGCCCGCTCGAAGCGCCGGTGATGATGGTTACGGGGAAAGGTGAGCGCATCCCTGCAGACTAAGCCGCCGCCGTCCCAAAAACGTCAAAGCCCGGAACCATGTTTACGCCCAGGAAGAGGCGCCTATCCCCAAGCGCCGCACCGCCGGCATCGCAAAAATGCCCTAGCGGAACGGTTGCCCATGATGCCTAAGGCTCTGTATTAAGCGGCAGATTAAGATGTTGCGCCGCAAAATCCTCACAGGCTGGCTGCGGCACTTCACCACGGGCGGCAGCGAGCGGGATGGCTTCGAGCGGGGAATCCGGGGGCCGCGATGGCGGCCATCCCGCGACGCCACCGCGAGTGCTCGGCGATGGACAAGACCGCCGCCGCGCAATAGAAGCGGACAGGCGCGCCGAGTGCCCGCCTTTCATTCCGACCGCGATCACAGCGAGAGGGGCGAGCAATGATCGTCGAACAGATCTGGACCGCCAATGCGGGCCGCAATTTCAACTATCTGATCGCCTGCCGCGAGACCGGCGAGGCGCTGGCGGTCGATCCGCTGGACCACGAAAAGTGCCTCTCCGCCGCCAAGGCGCGGGGCTGGACCATCACCCAGATCCTTAATACCCACGAGCATCGCGACCATACCGGCGGCAATCCGCAGATGATCGCCGCGACCGGCGCCAAGGTGCTGGCCCATGTCAACGCCAAGGACAAGATCCCGGAGATGGACCAGGGGTTGCGGGCCGGCGACGTGATCAAGGTCGGCAAGACCGTCGAGCTCGAATGCCTCGACACGCCGGGCCATACCATGTCGCATATCTGCATCACCGCGCATGGCGACACGCCGGCATTGTTCTGCGGCGACACCCTGTTCAACGCCGGCGCCGGAAACTGCCACAATGGCGGCCATCCGAACGAGCTGTACAACACCTTCGTCGGCCAGTTGACCAAATTGCCGGAGGAGACCCTGATCTACCCCGGCCACGACTACATCGCGCGCAATCTCGCTTTCACCCTCGACCGCGAGCCCGACAATGCGAGGGCCAAGGGGATGCTGCCGCAGGTCGAGCAGCAGGACACCAATCGGGCATTGGTCACCACCCTGGCGCAGGAACGCGAAATCAACACCTTCTTCCGGCTGACCAGCCCATCGGTGATCCGCCGCTTGCGCGAAGCCTTCCCCGACCTGCCCGACAATCCCGACCAGCGGACCGTCTTCCTGAAGCTGCGCGAGCTGCGCAACAAATGGTGAGACCGGCCTCAGCCGGTTATTGCCGGCCCGGCCCGCTCGCGCAAATGGGTCGGCCATGACCGATCTCGACACCCTCGACGCCGCCGCCGCCCTGGTTCGCAGCGTGGTGCCGCCGACGCCGCAATATTGCTGGCCGCTATTGTCGCGGCGGGTCGGCGCCGAGCTGTGGGTCAAGCACGAGAACCACACCCCGATCGGCGCCTTCAAGCTGCGCGGCGGCCTCGTCTATCTCGACGAGATCCGGCGCGCGCAGCCGCAGATCCGCGGCGTGGTGACGGCGACCCGCGGCAATCACGGGCAGAGCATCGCCTTTGCCGCATCGCGTCTGGGCCTGCGCTCGACGATCGTCGTGCCGCACGGCAACAGCGTCGAGAAGAACCGGGCGATGGCGGCGTTCGGCGCGCGCCTCGTCGAAGCGGGCCACGATTTCCAGGCCGCCTATGAGCACGCCGTCGCCCTGGCCGAGCGCGACCGGCTGCACCTGGTGCGCTCCTATGATCCGCTGCTGGTGCGCGGGGTGGCGAGCTACGGGCTCGAACTGTTCCGCGCGGTGCCCGATCTCGATATTGTCTATGTGCCGATCGGGCTCGGCAGCGGCATTTCCGGGATGATCGCCGCGCGCGAGGGGCTCGGCCTCAAGACCGAGATTGTCGGCGTCGTCGCGGCCGCCGCGCCGAGCTACGCGCTGTCCCTCGCCGCCGGCATGCCGGTCCATACCAACTCCGCCGAAACCATCGCCGACGGTCTCGCGGTGCGGGTCCCCGATGCCGCCGCGCTCGAGGTGATCCGCCGCGGCGCCGCCCGTATCGTGACGGTGTCGGAGGCGGAGATCCGCCGGGCGATGCGCATCCTCTTCACCGACACCCACAACGTCGCCGAGGGTGCGGGCGCCGCCGCGCTCGCCGCGGCGTTGCAGGAGCGCGACCGCCTCACCGGCAAGCGGGTCGCGGTGATCCAGTCCGGCGGCAATATCGACCGCAGCCTGTTCGCCGAAGTGCTCGGAGAGCCGGACGACGACGCCTAGACGACGCGGCGGCGGGCCAGCACCTCGTCGCGGCGATGGCCGGCGACCGTCGCCGCCACCGCCGCGATGAAGGCGCCGATCAGCATGGCGAAGGCGGTGAAAAACGCTGCGGTCGCCGCCGCCTTGCGGGCTTTATCAGCCGCCTGGCGGGCCTTGGCCTGATCGGCCTGCGCCTTGGCGATCACGTCGTCCACCCGCTTCGCGGCGTCGGGCTGGCTGAGGCCGGTGCGGGCCGATACCAGCTGCGCGAGATAGGTCTTGTCGGCGGCGGGAACCTCGCCGTTGGCGAGCCCGGCGGCGATGATCCGCGACGCCTCGCCGCGGATTTCCGGTGATGTCGCGGAGAGGCCGGGATGGTCGGAGCGGAACAACATGTCGACCAGATATCCGGTCGGATTGGCCACCCCCGACGGGGCTGCACCGGCGCTCTGCGTCGCCGCCGCAGCGGTGGCCCGCGCCACCCCGCCGACCAAGGATGAGGCCGCCGAGGACAGCGCCGCCGCCATCACCACGGCAGCCAGGGCCCATGCCAGAAAGCCGTGAGCGGTGTCGCGGAAATAGACCTCGTCGCTATGAACCCCGGCCCATTTGGTCCGCAAGCGGCCGGTGAGATAGCCGCCAAAGGCGGCGGAGATCCACTGGACCGCGATCAGCCATATCGCCGCGGCGACGCCGAAAGTGGTCGCTGAAGGTCCGGAATTCGGCCATGCCGAGACCGAGGCGAGGCCAAGGCCGGAGCCAAGCACCAACAGGATCAGGCCGACCCCGCCAATCGCAAACGCGCCGCCGATGATCGCCGGCCACGACACCGCCGAGACCGCGCTTTCGACCGCTGCGATCGGCGCGGCGAGGACGCGGCCGTCTCGGGCCGGGCTGTTCGAGGCTTCCATAACCATGACGATGCGTCCCTCAATGCCAGATCAGCAGCAGCAGAATGATGATCGGTATCGGTATGCCCAGCAGCCACAGCAGAATTGCACCCATGGCAGCACCCTCGCTCAGCGCTTTCGTCCCCGTATACGAGCGCGCGGCCGACTCGGTTCCGACTAAATTTTAGGCGGTTTCGACTATCCGGATTTTTGATCAAGCATCCCGGCGGCTCGCGCGCCAGCCGAGCGGGGGCATCGGCCTCGCGCCGGCCCGCCCTCGGTTGGTCAGCCTGTCGCGCCGCCGCCGGGCGACGCGCGGTCACCTCGATCTCGATCTTCATGCGCGGATCTATCAGGCCGCAGATCAGCGCCGTCGCCGCCGGGCGGATCGCGCCGAACGCCTCGCCCAGCACCGCCGCAACCGCCGGCCAATCGGCGGCGTCGGGCAGGTAGTAGCGGGCCCGCACCACATCGGCGAGGCCGGCGCCGGCCTCGGCCAGCGCCTGCTCGATGTTGCGCAAGGCCTGGCGCGCCTGCTCGGCCGGGTCCTCGGCGATCGTCATTTGCGCATAGTCGAACCCGGTGGTGCCGGCGACAAAGACCCACTCGCCGTCGGCGACCGCCCGGCTGTACCCGGCTGCCGCCTCGAACGGCGAGCCGGAGGCGATCAGCCGGCGCATATCATGGCCTCACCGGGTGGTCTGCTGTTCCTCGAGCCGGCGCAGACGGATGTCGAACCGGTTATGCTGCGCAGTCAGCGCGTGCAATTGATCGAGGATGCCGTTGAGAGTGGCATCATGGCGCAACACGATACTCGTCAACACAGTCAGATCCTCGCGGATCGCCTTCTGCTCATCGCGGATCACCGCCAGTTCGGTGAAAACACGTTCGAACTGTCTGCCGAGGAATTCGAGGGTGACCATCTCAGCCATGACAAAGGATTGGGGATGCTGGCGATGCCTGTCAATCTCAATGCAGCGGGCCGTCTGCTCGAGCCAGAATTTCCCTTTATTAAAGGGGCTGTCACGCGGTCTCGGTGAAGATTTCGCGGCCGATCAGCATGCGGCGGATTTCCGAAGTGCCGGCGCCGATCTCGTAGAGCTTGGCGTCGCGCAACAGCCGCCCGGCCGGGTAATCGTTGATATAGCCGTTGCCGCCGAGGATCTGCACCGCATCGAGCGCGATGGCCGTCGCCTTCTCGGCCGCATAGAGAATGGCGCCGGCGGCGTCCCGGCGCGTGGTCTGGCCGCGGTCGCAGGCCCGCGCCACGGCATAGACATAGGATTTGCAGGCGTTTGTCGCCGTGTACATATCGGCGATCTTGGCCTGGATCAGCTGGAATTCGCCGATCGCCTGGCCAAACTGGCGGCGGTCGTGGATGTAGGGGATCACCACGTCGAGACAGGCCTGCATGATGCCGAGCGGCCCCGCGGCAAGCACCGCGCGCTCGTAATCGAGCCCGCTCATCAGCACCTGCACGCCCTCGCCCTCCACCCCCAGCACATTTTCCTGCGGCACCGCGCAATCCTCGAACACCAGTTCCGAGGTCGGCGAACCGCGCATGCCCAATTTGTCGAGCTTTTGCGCCGGGCGGAACCCGTTGAACCCGCTCTCGATCAGAAAGGCGGTGATGCCGCGCGCTCCGGCCTCAGGCCGGGTCTTGGCATAAACCACGAGCGTGCTGGCGACATGGCCATTGGTGATCCACAGCTTGGTGCCGTTGAGGACGTAGCGATCGCCCTGTTTGTCGGCGCGCAGCCGCATCGAGACGACATCCGATCCGGCGCCGGGCTCGCTCATCGCCAGCGCCCCGACATGCTCGCCCGAGATCAGCTTGGGCAGATATTTCCGCTTTTGCGCCTCGCTGCCGTTGCGGCGGATCTGGTTGATGCAGAGGTTCGAATGCGCGCCATAGGACAGGCCGACCGAGGCCGAGGCGCGGCTCACCTCCTCCATCGCCACGCAATGGGCGAGATAGCCCATGCCGGCGCCGCCATATTCCTCCTCGACAGTGATGCCGTGCAGCCCGAGCGCGCCCATCTGCGGCCACAGCTCGATCGGAAAGCGGTCGGTGCGGTCGATCTCGGCGGCGAGCGGCGCCAGCTGGTCCTCGGCGAAACCGCGCACCGTGGCGCGCAGCATGTCGATCTCGGGGCCGAGATCGAAATCGAGCGAGGCGAGCCGGGTGTTCTGCATCGGTCGAACGCCCTGTTCCGGGTTTCGCGACGTGCCGGGCCTGCCCCTATAGCCCAATAGCGGTCAGTCTGGCGAGGGATCAGCATGGCGCGCGAGCATGATGCCAGCCATCTCGCGGCTGTTGTGGCAATTGCCGCGACCCATATGCGGGTCGGAGGAGCCGTGACCATGCGCATTGCCCAGACCCGACTGTCGATCGACACCGAACCCCGCGAGATCCGGGAGATCACCCGCGACATCGCCGGCTGGGCCGAGCAGCAGCGAATGATGTTCGGGCTGCTCACGGTCTACATCCCGCACACCTCGGCCTCGCTGCTGATCCAGGAGAATGCGTCGCCCGAAGTGCGCCGCGACCTCGACGCCTTTCTGCGCCGGATCGTCCCGGAGGACATGGCGCTTTACCGCCATAATGACGAGGGACCGGATGACATGCCGGCCCATATCAAGAGCGCCTTGACCCAGGTGCAGCTGACGATCCCGGTGACCGACGGCCGGCTGCAGCTCGGCATCTGGCAGGGGATTTTCCTGCTCGAACACCGCGCCTCGCCGCACCGCCGCTCGCTGCTGCTGACCCTGATCGGCGAGGACAGCCCCGCTGCCGGCTGATCGAGGCCCGGATTACAGCGGCGTCGCCAGCAGGGTCGGGACCGCGAAGGTGTCGAGCAGCACCAGCTTGTCGCGGATCCTCAGGCCGCCCCCGGCGGTGTCGAGCCGGTCGCGGTAGAGGCCGGTGGCGAACAGCCGGGTCGCTCCCTCCTGGTCGGTCTGGAACACCGCGAACGGCGCCTCGATGATGATCGCCCGATCCTCGGGCGGGCGCAGGCGCGGCAGGCCGATCAGGTGACGGTCGGTGTGGATGTTGTATTTGTTGGCCTCGCGCAACGCCATGATGCGGTCTTCGAGCATGGCCCGGCTGTCGCAAAAGATCAGCGCCGCCGGCAGGCCGCGGTCGTAATTCTCGCGCGAGACGACATTGTAGCGGCATTCCCCGGCAAACAGGCCGAGCCATTCATCGTACTGGCCCGCATCGAGCAACCCGCCATATTCGGCAAGCAGATCCTGGATCTCGGCGCGGTGGGCGGGCATCGCGCGGGCGGCGGTCATCGCACAGCACCCGCCGGCTCGATCCCCAGGAGTTCGGCGTAATACGACCAGAAGCCGCGCAACGGCACGTCGGTGACCCGGTAGTCGCGGTCGGAAATGACGCCGCCGCCGCCCAGTTCGATGATTGTGGCCCGGTCGGGCTCGGGCTTGGAGGCGCGGTGGGCGATCTCGATCGCCTCGCCATCCTCCATCGAAACCAGGCCGGCCGGGCCGACCAGATTGGCCTGGCGCAGGCGGTGCAGGGCCATCTCGGGCGGGTCGTCCGCGTAGCCGATCATCGTCTGGAAGACTTCGAACTCGTCGACCCCGCGCGGCCGGATCTGGCGGATCGCCAGGCTGTTGCTGATCTGCACGAACACCGCGGAGGGAAACACCGAGGTGACCGCGAGGTTGAGCCTGTCGCCATGCTCGGGATGGAAGGCGACCAATGCCGGCTGCTTCAGCGCCAGGTAGTCGTTGCGCACCCCAGCGCCGGCATAGGCCTGACGGGCAAATTCGTCGGTGTCGCTCTCGGCTTCGGCCCAGGTGATGTTGTGGCGGTGGCGCCGGTCCATCCTGACCCCGCCCACCTGGGTCGAGCGGTCGAGCCCGAAGGTGACGAGAAACTCGTGCAGCAGGCTGGCGTGGTAATTGTCGCGGGTATTCTCGGCGTAGAGCTTCCAATTTGCCCGGATGCGCTGGCGGTTGTAGCCGAGCACCCGCACCGGCCGGTCGAACAGGCGTTCGAGCTGGGCGACGATCGGCGGGCCGAGATAGTCCGGCAGCGGCTCGGCATCGGCGGCGAGCGTGCCGAACACCGCGCCGTTGACGGTGCCGACGCGCAGCGGGCGCAGGCCGTGCGCGGCCATGTCGAAGCCGGCGTCGAGCCCGCCCTTGCCGCGCACGCCGCGGCGGAACGGGATCGCGGTCAAGCCGCCGTCGAGCCCGTAACACCATTGATGATAAATGCAGATATGCTCGCGCGCAGTGCCGCACAATTCGCGCCGCACCAGCGCGCCGCGATGGGCGCAGCGGTTGACAAAGGCCTTGACCAGCCCGTGGTCGTCGCGATTGACGATGATCGGGGTCTCGCCGAGATAGGTGGCGCGGAAATCGCCGGGGTTGGGGATTTCGGCCTCGAGCGCGAGAAAGCTCCAGGTCGGCCCGCGGAAGATCGCCTCCTGCTCGCGGGCGTAGATTTCGGCGTCGTGATAGAGGCGGTACGGCACCCGGCTATAGTCATGCGCCGGCCAGATCTTGTCGGTGACCATCATCTTCCTCGTCCCGCGGCGAACCGAATGGGCGCCGGCAACGGTAGTTTATCGCAGGGTTGCCGGCAATCGCGCCGCTCGCCCGGCCGGCCACGATAAGACACAATAAGGAAACGCACGCCTTCCGCCCCGGCGAAGCTTCGCATGATCGGCGCGATGTTAGCGGCGAAATCGGCCTTTTTTAGGGGACTGGACAGGAGCAGGCCGGTGCAAGCTGGGCATCGAACGCCCGGCGCGCGCGAGGGCGCGTTGGGCAGGCTCGAATTTCGCGTTACACTTGTATCACGGCGCTGATGAGACACTTGACGGGTAATTTTTCAGACCGCATCGTGAGCCGTTAAACGAACGGGCCCGGCGCCGGGCGGCCCATCGGGCCCATCGGTGTCGGCGGATCACAGAGGAGGAGTAGCACGATGATTAAGCAGCTGTCCTGGCGTCTTTCGATTGTGGCTTTGATGCTGGCGGGCGGCGCCGGCAGCGCCGCGGCACAGACGACGAGCTGTACCGGCACGCTTGCCGCCGGCAGCTATAATACGGTGAACGTGCCCGCGGCCGCGACCTGCACCGTGAGCGGCAGCGGCAACGTGACGGTCAGCGGCAATGTAACGGTGGGCGCGGGGGCGTCGCTGCTGGACTATGGTGTTGCGACGTTTACCATCAACAGCTCGCTGTTGGCTGTGGGCGCCAACACGATCTACCTGGTGCCCCAGGCGCCCGGGGCAGTCAACATTCTCGGCAGCGTGTCGGTGACCGGCGCGACAAACACCGTACAGATCACTGATTCATTTATCGGCGGCACCCTTTCGGTGGCGAGCTCCCCGATCTCGGCTTACATCTACTTTAATGGAAACAACGTGGCCGCGAGTTTGCTTGACCGAGGCAACACGACGCCGGCGTTCAGCAACAATATCGAGAGCAACACGATTGGCGGCAGTCTGGTTTGCTCCGGCAATATGCCGTCGGGGCTGCCGCAGGATGGCGGCCTGCCGAACACCGTCGGCGGCAGCAAAGTGGGTCAGTGCAGCGGTTTGTGACCGGCTGAGCGGTTTCCCGCCACGGGCGGGCCAGCTCGCCACAGCGCGCGCCAATGCCGCCTGTCCGATCAGTGAAGGCGTCACCCCGTTGCACGACGCCTCCTGCGGGCGGCAGCTGGCGCCGCTGCGCCGGGGTGAGCTCTCCCAACGGCGCAGGGCGGATTGTCTAGTTGGATGTCCGGTTAGGCCGCTTTATCTAATCGCTGCGGCGAGGCACGCGGTATCGGGACTAGGCACGGCTCGGCTTGCTGTGTTGGCGGGGCGCGGCGGGCAGCGGCGGCGCGGCGGCTGGCGCGGTAGATATGCGGCACGTAGCCGCCGATCATCATCGCCATCGCGCTGGGCATCGCGATCCAGGTTGTCAGCAGAAGTTCGTGAGAAACATTGGGGCTCGCTGGACCGAGTCCCATGAACCACAGTAGGGAAGTACCGGCGGCCATGGCGAAACCGCAACCGATCGCCTCGGCCAACCGAAGCCAAACGGGTGGGGAGCGGTCTTCACCCCAATCATCGCAGCAGAACGCGACCGCCGCAGATAAGATGCCGCTCAGTATCGCGATACGCGTCTCCTCGACGGTGAATAAGACATCGCCGCCGATCCGAAACAGCACGCACACACCTGCGGCGAGCGCGCCAGCGAGTATTCCATTCACGAGGTAGGCAAAATACCGGGGCTGGTCGCCGGTCTCCCGGCGGAAGCATGCGAACTGCTGAAGCAGCCACACCGTCATGCCGATTGACGCGACTCGGGCCAGCGTGATCTTGCCGGCAGTCAGCAGCCCGACCGCGGGCGCGGCGTTGCTTCGGTAAGAGAACCAGATCGTCGCGACAACCAGATACGCGAATATGCCCAAACCCAAAATGGTCAGGTTATTTAGCGGAAACTCCGGAGTATTGGTTGGCTCGATCTGGGTGAAGCCGATTTCGCGCAATCGAGTGACGATTTCCGCCTCGCCCGGTTCGGAACGGAGCGTCGCGCGGGCGAGAAAGCGGACGAGCAGGATGAAATGGCTGCGGCAATCATCGGCGAAGCGACCATGCCACTCGGCCATTAGTTCCTGATAGGCGGCATCTCCCTCAATACCAGATGGTCGACCCACGCCGTCGAGACTGGTGACGGCACGTCGCATGAAGCTGTCGATCTGGCGTTCCAGAGCGGCAAATTCATCGCTGGTTTCGGTAAAGAACCGGCGGTAGCCAGGCTCTGCGGCCAGACGATGGATTCGATCGTAGAGTTTAACGACGCGGGTAAAGCGGCATTCAGAGCGCTTTAGCCCGGCAACCCCTTCCTCGCGAAGATGCTCTGTAAAGGTGTCGCCATAGCCGCCGTCGTAGGATTGGCCAAGCCACGCGACATCCGCGCTGGTTACGGTGAAAGTCGAGGGTGTCATCGCCTCGGCGCGCCGCCTGGCCTCGGCGGGAATGGCGCCCCAATCGAGAAAAATTGACAGCAGCCAATTGTCCACTTTCTTCAAGATGGGTACCGAAGGCAGCAGGGTGGTCATCGCCAGTGTGGCGATCAGCGGCGCCGGCAGCGACGCCTGTCCGCTCAGATTGAACAGCTTCTGCCACGCTGGCGCCTGCAATAACAACGATAGGCCGGAAAACAATACGAGGGCGCTAAGCACATAGCCAAAGCAGCTCGACCAAAACAATGTTCGAAGCGTCGACGAGCGGTTCGATGACGGCGTATTGAACCGGTCCCATGCGTAGATCGCGATAAGGATGGCGCATACAATATAGACGAATTCGTCAGAAACCATGCCCATGACGCCCTCCTCGCAGGGAGATGGGCGGCAGATTAGCAAAGGCCGACGGTAAGCAATGTGAGCTGGGTCACAGCGAGGTTGTTTTGGATTGAGCCGCCCCGTTGTACAGAAGGCGAATACAAAGACAGACCTGTCGCCTGAAGGAAACCCGGCGCGCCGGACGGCTTGATCGGCTAGCGGGCCTCGGCCGTTGGCTTATCCGAGCAGGGTCGGCGCGCATCGCTCGATGTCCCGGCAACCCGCCTGAAGGCTGCCGGGCGAGCGACGAGTGCGGCTTCGTCCGCGAGCGGGCGGCGCGGGGCGCGCAGATGGTCCGTCGAAGTCGGCGGAAGCTTTGCCCCCGGTCAGACGCTGCTGCCGACGGTGTGGAAGCTGGTGCTGAGGTTGGTGCCGAGCAATTTCCACGCGGCGATGCAGACGACGGCGACCAGCCCCGCGATCAGCGCATACTCGATCGCGGTCACTCCGACGTCATCCATCATCAAAAACCCAATCATCCGGCGCATCGTGATCCCTCCTAAAGCTCGATCACGCGCAGGTTAACCAACAAAAGTTGATGAAATCTTACGATAAATCACCCGCTCCGTGAGCGCGCGCCTTCGCCCCATCCTGCTCGCCGGCGGCTGGCGGCGGTCCGCAATCCCTGGAGAATGAGGAGCGCCGCAGCGAGAAAATTGCCACGGAAGACGGTTCCGGGACCGAGTCCGCCCGCGCAACCAGCGTTGCGGTCAAGTCAAAAGTCTGATCCGTGCCCGGTGCGGCCGTGAAACCACGGTCATTGAAGTCAAGTACACCGCAATAGGTGCCGGGGCCCGCCCTTGGCGGCCCGGTTGGGCCTGGCCCGTTTGAGCCCGGATAAGAACACTCAAGGTAGTCTCCGATATTTGGACTTATCAATTGATAGTCGTATTCTCCGGAGTCAGTCAGCCCATCCGTCACGCTTATGCCCAGAATAGAATAATCGATTCGAAGATTTACCAGTTCATCTGTCGTGGCGTCCGCCGGGTTGGAAAGATGCAGCGAAAAGTCAATACTGTCCGTGACGGTAACATCCATGCCCGGTGTCGCCACCGCCGCTACGTCCAAGCGCGGCATGCTGGGGTTCAGCTGGGCGACACAACCCTCAGGCGCCGAGCAGTAGACATTATCTATGCCGAAAATTATCGAAGCGTCGGTCGTCGCTGTGGCGTTTGCCGAGCCCGAGCTGAGGATCGACCCGAGCCCGGCCAGGAGAACGGCGATAATACCCGAGCGGAGCATCTGTCTCTCCTCACCCTGTCCTATGAGCCTGTTTGAAGAGCGTTGGTGCCGGGTGAGGGATTCGAACCCCCGACCTTCGGTTTACAAAACCGCTGCACTGCCACTGTGCTAACCCGGCATGTCGGTGCGGCATCGGCGGAAATCCGGGTCTGCCCGGCCTGCCGCGAGCCGTTCGCGGTCGATGGTTCGCCACCCGTTTCGGGTCGGGATCATGATCGCCGCCGCCGGCCCCGGCAAGACCGGCGCGCGATCCGGGAGGATCAGGCCGGCCGGGTGGCGCGCACCAATTGTTCGGGTTTGATCGGCGTCGCGTTGACCTCGACGGCGAACGGGGCGAGCGCGTCGCAGACGGCGTTGGCGATCGCCGCCGGCGGGGCGACCGCGCCGCCTTCGCCGACCCCTTTGACGCCGAGCGGGTTGAGCGGCGAGGGCGAGTGCTGGTGCACGATCTTGATCGCCGGGATGTCGGTCGCGATCGGCAAGGCGTAATCCATCAGCGAGCCGGACAGCAGCTGGCCGTCGGCGTCGTAGACGATGGCCTCGCCGAGGATGCCGCCCAGCCCCTGCGCGGCGCCGCCCATGATCTGGCCCTCGACCAGCATCGGGTTGACGACGTTGCCGCAATCATGGGCGACCGCATAATCCGCGATGCTGACCCGGCCGGTGTCGCGGTCGATCTCGACGATCGCGACATGGACGGCGTAGCTCCAGGTGACGGTTTCCGGCTGCCAGTAACAAATCTCTTCGAGGCCGGCCTCGACCCCCGGCGGACGGGTGACCTCCCAGCCGGGCCGGGCCGCCTGGGCCACCTGGGCGAGGCTGACCGCGGCGCCGGGCACCCCGACCACGCCGACGCCGCCCCCGCCGCCGGCCACCGGGCGCAATTCGAGATCGGCCGGCGCGCATTCCAGCAGATGGGCGGCGATGGCGAACACCTTTTCGCGCAGCCGAGCGCTCGCCTGGTGCATCGCCGCCGAGGCGGTGACCGTGCTGCGGCTGGCCATGGTGCCGAAGCCGATGGCGATCGCCGCGGTGTCGGCGAAGCTCAGCACCACATCCTCGGGCGCGACCCGCCACAGATCGGCGGCGACCTGGGAAAAGATCGTCTCCATGCCCTGACCCTGCGGGGCGGCGCCGGTCGACACATAGACCTTGCCGGTCGGGTCGATGCGGACAAAGGCGCTTTCGAACGGGCCCGACCCCGGTGCCTTCGATGTAGCAGCCGATGCCGAGGCCGAGATAGCGGCCGGCGGCGCGCGCCTCGCGCTGATGGCGGCGGAACGCCTCGACGCCGCCGACCGCGTCGAGCGCCTTGGCGAGGGCGCCCGGATAATCGCCGCTGTCGTAGACGATCGGCTCGCCGTCGCGATAGGGGATGCCGACCCGGTACGGCATCTCGTCGGCGCGGATCATGTTGCGGCGGCGGATTTCGGCCGGCTCCAGGCCCAGGGTCCGCGCCGCCAGATCGATGATCCGCTCCATCGCGAAGGCGGCTTCCGGGCGGCCGGCGCCGCGATAGGGCGCGTTCGGCACCTTGTTGGTGACGGCGATGCGGCCCGAGGCGGCCAGGTTCTCGATCTTGTAGGGGCCGGTCAGATGCACCGCGGTGTTGTAGGCGACGCCCGAGCCGATCGGGTTCCAGGCGCCGCAATCGACCAGGTAATCGTCGCGCAGCGCCAGGATATGGCCGTCATCGTCAAAGCCGATCTCGACATCGTGCAGCTGGTCGCGCGAATGCGTCGCACTCATCAGGTGCTCGCTGCGGCCTTCGATCCAGCGCACCGGCCGGCCGAGCCGGCGGGCGAGAAAGGCGATCAAGAGATCCTCGGGATAGACATGGCCCTTGCCGCCAAAGCCGCCGCCGACATCGAGCGCGACGCAGCGCACCCGCGCCTCGGGCAGACCGAGCAGCGCGGCGGCTTCGCGCCGCACCCAATGCACCACCTGGGTCGAGGACCAGATCGTCGCCGAATTGGTGCGCGGATCATAGGCGGCGACCACGCCGCGGCATTCCATCGGCAATGCGGCGTAGCGGTGGTGGTAGAAGCGGCGGCGCAGCCGGTGCGGGGCGCGGGCCAGCGCCGCCTCGGCATCGCCCCTGCCGACCGAGAAGGCGCCGATCAGGTTGGTGTGCAACCGGTCGTGGACCAGCGCGCTGTCCGGGCGCAAGGCAGCCTCGGGATCGACCACCGCCGGCAGTTCCTCGAGGTCGAGACCCGCCGCCTCGGCCGCGTCCTCGGCCTGGTCGCGGCTTTCGGCGACGATGATCGCGACCGCCTCGCCGACATGGCGCACCTTGTCATGGGCCAGCAGCGGCTGCTGCGGGATTGAGGAATTTATGCTGGATCACCGAGGCCCATTTGCTCGGCATCGAGATCTGGCCCTCGGGCACCGGCGGCAGCAGGCGCAACAGATCGGCGCCGTTGAGGGCCAGGGCCACGCCGGGCAATGCCGCGGCGCGCGACAGGTCGACCGAGCGGATGCGGGCATGGGCCAGCGGGCTGCGCAGCAGCACCGCATGCAGCATGCGCGGCAGCGCCAGATCGGCGATGAACTGGCCCTGCCCGGTCAGCAGGCGGCGGTCCTCGCGCCGCAACAGCGAGCGCCCGACATAAGGCGTGGCGATGTCGCTCATGGGCTCGACCCCTCGCTGCCAGCGGAGGAGTTTGGGGGAATTGGCGGCGGCGGTCCAGCGCCGGGACAACCCGCGGGCGCCGGCGATCCATTCATCGCGGGGCCGGGTCGCGGAAGAGTTCGTAGAGCGCCACCGCGGCGGCATTGGAGACGTTGAGCGTGGGCTGCGCCGCGCTGGTCGGCAGCCGGGCCAGATAGTCGCAGCGTTCGCCGACCAGCCGGCGCATGCCGCTGCCCTCGGAGCCGAGCACCAGCGCGACGCGCGGACCCAGATCGAGCGCGGCGAGCGGCTGCGGCGCCGTCTCGTCGAGGCCGCAGACCCAGAAGCGGGCCTGTTTCAGCCGGTCGAGGGCGCGGGCGAGGTTGACGACGCGGACCAGCGGCACCCGCTCGAGCGCACCCGAGGCGGATTTGGCGAGGGCGCCGCTGGAGGGCGGGGCGCCGTGCCCGGCGATCAGCACCCCATGCGCGCCGAAGGCGGCGGCCGAGCGCAGCACCGCGCCGACATTGTGCGGGTCGCTGACCTGGTCGAGGGCGAGCAGCACGTATCGCCCGGCCGCGCTCTCGGCCTGCCGCAGCATATCGTCGAGATCGGGCGGTTCGAGCGGCTCGACCTCGAGCGCCAGCCCCTGATGCACCGCCCCCGCCGGCAGGATCGCGGCGAAACCGTCGCGGTCGAGCACCACGACCGCCGCGCCGGCGCCGCCGCCGCGCGCCGCCACGGCGGCAGCGGCCAGCGCGCGGGCCTCCGCCTCCTGCCCGGCGAGTGCCGCCAGCCGATGCCAGCGCCGCTCGGGGTTGGCCAGCGCCGCCGCCACCGGGTGCCGGCCGTAGATCCAGCGCTCGGCGCCAGGCGCGCTGCGGCCGGACCCGCCGCCGGCCGGCGCGGCGCGCGGCGCGGCCCTGCGGCCCTGGCGCGAGGATCGGTGCGGCACCATATGTGTTGCCTCCGCGGGACGGCGGTCGATCGGGCGGCGGCGCAGGCGGCATCGCCCGCGCCGACCCGACCGGCGCCGCCCTCGGACAGCGCCCAACGACAAAGCCCGATTGACAAGAGCGCGGCAAGACCTTATGAGCGCCGGTTTGCGCTGCGCCGGGCGGCATGCGGTCGCGGAGGGGTTGCCGAGTGGTTAAAGGCAGCAGACTGTAAATCTGCCGACGTACGTCTTCGTTGGTTCGAATCCAACCCCCTCCACCATCCCGCCGCGAGCCCGAGGGGCGAGCGATCGGATGGCCGAGGCGGATCGGCCGGAAGCGGGCGGCGGCAAGGGTCGAGCCGGTGGGCGCCGAGCGGAGCGCGGGTGTAGCTCAATGGTAGAGCTCCAGCCTTCCAAGCTGGCTACGTGGGTTCGATCCCCATCACCCGCTCCAGCCCGCCCGCCGCGGCGCACGGGTTTGGGTATTTTGGGTATAGAGTGCCTGTTTCTTTGACGGAAAGCCGGAAGCGATGTCGAAGGCGAAGTTTCAGCGGACCAAGCCGCACTGCAACATCGGGACGATTGGTCACATCGACCATGGCAAGACGACGCTGACGGCGGCGATCACCAAGGTATTGGCGGAAACCGGCGGGGCGACGTTTGTGCCGTTCGACCAGATCGACAAGGCGCCGGAGGAGCGGGCGCGCGGGATCACGATCGCCACCGCGCATGTCGAATACGAGACGGCGAACCGGCATTACGCGCATGTCGACTGTCCGGGCCATGCCGATTACGTCAAGAACATGATCACCGGGGCGGCGCAGATGGATGGGGCGATCCTGGTGGTGTCGGCGGCGGACGGGCCGATGCCGCAGACCCGCGAGCATATCCTGCTGGCGCGCCAGGTCGGGGTGCCGTCCCTGGTGGTGTATATGAACAAGGTCGACATGGTCGACGACCCGGAACTGCTCGACCTGGTCGAATTGGAGATGCGCGAATTGATGTCGTCCTACGGGTTTCCCGGCGACGATCTGCCGGTGGTGCGCGGCTCGGCGCTGTTCGCGCTCGAAGGCAAGAACCCGGAGCAGGGGCACAATTCGATCCTGGAATTGATGGCCGCGGTCGACGCCTATATCCCGCAGCCGGAGCGGGCCAAGGACCGGCCGTTTCTGATGCCGATCGAGGATGTGTTCACGATCTCGGGGCGCGGCACGGTGGTCACCGGCCGGGTCGAGCGCGGCATCGTCAAGGTCGGCGACGAGGTCGAGATCGTCGGCTTGCGGCCGACCGCCAAGACCGTGGTCACCGGGGTCGAGATGTTTCGCAAACTGCTCGACCAGGGCGAGGCCGGCGACAATATCGGGGCCTTGCTGCGCGGCACCAAGCGCGAGGAGGTCGAGCGCGGCCAGGTGCTGGCCGCCCCCGGCTCGATCACCCCGCACACCAGGTTTCAGTGCGAGGCCTATATCCTGACCAAGGAGGAAGGCGGCCGGCACACGCCGTTCTTCGGCAATTACCGGCCGCAATTCTATTTCCGCACCACCGATGTGACCGGCACCGTGCACCTGCCCGAGGGCACCGAGATGGTGATGCCCGGCGACAACATCTCGATGGAGATCGAATTGATCGCGCCGATCGCCATGGATGAGGGCCTGCGTTTCGCCATCCGCGAAGGCGGCCGCACCGTCGGCGCCGGCGTCGTCGCCAAAATCATCAAATGACGGCGCCGAAATGCGCTTGGGAAGTGACGGCGTTCGGCAAATGACGGCGTCAGGCAAATGACGGCGCTCGGTGCCGCATCAGCCTAGGAGTGTAGCTCAACTGGTAGAGCACCGGTCTCCAAAACCGGGGGTTGGGGGTTCGAGCCCCTCCACTCCTGCCAGGCGGCGACGGCTGTGGTGGAACCGGGCCGGGCGCGGCGCCATATGGGTAGCGGTTCCCCCATCGTTGTGGTTCCTCCCTCCTTCGAGTGCAGTCAGCTGATGGCCAAGACGAGCCCGGTCAAATTCATCGAGGAGGTCCGCGAGGAGGTTGCCCGCGTCACCTGGCCGACCCGCAAGGAGACGGTGGTCACCACCGCGATGGTGTTCGTGATGGTGTTCATCGCCGCCGGCTTCTTCTTTGTCGTCGACCAGGTGTTTTCGGCCGGCGTGCGCCTGATCTTCGGGCTCGGGTCTTAGGGGTTTGGAGCGCGCGCGATGACCAGCCGCTGGTACGTGATCCATGTTTATTCGGGCTTTGAGAAAAAGGTCGCGGCCTCGATCCGCGAGCAGGCCGAGCAGAAGGGCATGTCGGATCGGTTCGAGGAGATCCTGGTGCCGACCGAGGAGGTGGTCGAGGTCAAGCGCGGCGCCAAGGTCAGTTCCGAGCGCAAGTTTTTCCCGGGCTATGTGCTGATCAAGATGGATTTGAGCGACGAGACCTGGCATCTGGTCAAGAACACCGCCAAGGTCACCGGCTTTCTCGGCGGCCGCGGCGCCCGGCCGTCGCCGATCAGCGACAACGAGGCGGCGCGCATCATGTATCAGGTCCAGGAGGGGATCGAGCGGCCGAAACCCTCGATCACCTTCGAGGTCGGCGAGCAGGTGCGGGTCTGCGACGGCCCGTTCACCTCGTTCAACGGTCTGGTCGAGGATGTCGACGAGGAACGGGCGCGGGTCAAGGTCGCGGTGTCGATCTTTGGCCGCGCCACCCCGGTCGAGCTGGAATATTCGCAGGTCGAAAAGGTCTGAGCGGCGGTGGATGGGTAATTACGAGCACAGCGAAGCAGTCTCGTGCCGACTATGTCCCGTCGAGATTGCTTCGTCGCCGCGCTCCTCGCAATGACGACAACAGCAGGCTGATAGAGAGAAACGATGGCAAAAAAAGTCGTCGGCATCATCAAGTTGCAGGTTCCGGCCGGCAAGGCCAACCCCTCGCCGCCGATCGGCCCGGCGCTGGGTCAGCGCGGCCTCAACATCATGGAGTTCTGCAAGGCGTTCAACGCCGCGACGCAGAACCTCGAACCGGGCATGCCGATCCCGGTGGTGATCACCGCCTTCGCCGATCGCTCGTTCACCTTTGTCACCAAGAGCCCGCCCAACACCTATTTCCTGAAAAAGGCGGCCGGGATCGAGAAGGGCTCGCAGACTACCGGCAAGGGCAGTACGATGGGGCGGGTGACAATGGCCCAGATCCGCGAGATCGCGGAAAAGAAGATGCCGGACCTCAATGCCAAGGATATCGAGGGCGCCTGCCGCATGCTGATCGGCTCGGCGCGCTCGATGGGGCTCGACGTGGTGGAGTGAAAAGCATGGCAAAAATGGGCAAGCGCCTCAAAAAGGCCTATGAGGGGATCGATCCGGCGGCGGCGCTGCCGCTCGACGCGGCGGTCAAGCTGATCAAATCGAGCGCCTCGGCCAAGTTCGACGAAACCGTCGAGGTGGCGATGAACCTCAACCTCGATCCGCGCAAACAGGACCAGAATCTGCGCGGCACGGTGATGCTGCCGCACGGCACCGGCAAGACGGTGCGGGTCGCGGTGTTCGCCCGCGGCGATCGCGCCAAGGAGGCCGAGGCGGCCGGGGCCGATATCGTCGGCGCCGAGGATTTGGCCGAGAAGGTGCAGGCCGGCAACATCGATTTCGATCGCGCCATCGCCACCCCCGACCTGATGGCGCTGGTCGGGCGGCTCGGCAAGATCCTCGGCCCGCGCGGGCTGATGCCGAACCCGCGGCTCGGCACGGTGACGCAGAATGTCGGCGAGGCGGTGCGCGCCGCCAAGGGCGGCCAGGTCGAGTTCCGCGCCGAAAAGGCCGGGCTGGTCCATGCCGGGGTCGGCAAAGCGAGCTTTACCCCGGACGCGCTTGCGGATAATGTGCGCGCCTTTGTCGGCGCGATCACCCGGAACAAGCCGAGCGGCGTCAGAGGCACCTACATCAAGAAGGTCAGTTTGAGCTCGACGATGGGACCGGGCGTCAAGGTCGAATTGTCGGATCTGGCCGAGGACGCCCGGGCTTAGGCGGGGCGGCTGGCGGCGCAACAGGCGCACGGGATCGGGGTCGGAGACCGCAGTGGACCGAGCACAAAAGCAGAAACTGGTCGAGACCCTGCAGCAGGATCTGGCCGACACCGTGTGCGTCGTGGTGACCCACCAAACGGGGCTCACCGTCGCCGAGGCGACCCAATTGCGCCGCCAGGTGCGCGGCGCCGGGGCGCGCTACCGGGTGACCAAGAACCGGCTGGCGCGGCGCGCCCTCGACGGCACCGCGTTCGCCGCGCTGTCGCCGCTGTTCCGCGGCCCGACCGCGATCGCCTTTTCGCGCGATCCGGTCGCCGCGGCCAAGGTCACGGTCGAGTTCGCCAACCGCAACGACAAGCTGACGATCATCGGCGGCGGGCTCGCCGGCCGGCTGATCGATGCCGCCGGGGTCAAGGAATTGGCCCTGCTGCCCGGGCTCGACGAATTGCGCGGCCGGCTGATCGGCCTGCTGGTCGCCCCGGCGACGCGGGTCGCCCGAGTCTTGCAGGCGCCGGCCGGGCAGATCGCCCGGGTGCTGGCCGCGCATGCCGAAAGCCAGGGCGGGACCGCGGATGCCGATAGCGCCGGTGGGACCGCGGATGCCGATAGCGCCGGTGGGACCGGCGAGGCGGCAGGCCCGGGCGAGACCGGGTAGCCCGGCATCGCCCATCGTCTTAATCGCCTTTCGTCTTAATCAAGGTCAATCTTGGGAAATCGGGAGTAGAAGATGCCGGATCTGGCAAGAATAGTCGATGATCTGTCGGCGCTGAGCGTGATCGAGGCGGCTCAGTTGTCGAAAATGCTGGAAGAGAAATGGGGCGTCTCCGCGGCCGCGCCGGTGGCGGTGGCGGCGGCTGCCGCGGCACCGGCCGAGGCGGCCGTCGAACAGACCGAATTCGACGTCATCCTGGCCGCGATCGGCGAGAAAAAGATCAACGTGATCAAGGAAGTACGCGCGATCACCAGCCTCGGTCTGAAAGAGGCCAAGGATCTGGTCGAGGCGGCCCCCAAGCCGGTCAAGGAGGGCGTCAACAAGGAAGAGGCGGCGAAAATAAAAAAACAGCTTGAAGATGCGGGTGCGACTGTCGAAATAAAGTAGGCCTGCTACGAGCTTACCTCGATCGGGGGCCGGCGCCCGCCCATCCGGGGCCGCCGAGCCCGACACCAAAACCTGGAAACCGGGGCGCGACCTGTCGCGCACGCCGGGTTTTGGCGTCTAGGCGCGGGTCGGGCTTGAAGCCGGCGGGTAGGCGCAACAGGCGAGTGCGGACCGGGCAGCGGCCCGCGAGCAAGGCTGGTCATCGGCTCGGGCGAGTGGCGGCCCGGATCGATGACGCGGTTGGCGACCGGCCGCCGACCGGCGGCGAAAACCGAGATCGGGTCACTCTGCGGCGACCCACAGCGAGGAGCATGCATGGCTATATCCTTTACGGGCAAGAAGCGCATCCGCAAGAGCTTCGGACGCGTCCCCGAGGTCGCGCCGATGCCAAACCTGATCGAGGTTCAGAAGAGCTCCTACGACCATTTTCTGCAGATGGGCGAAGCGCCCGAGGAACGCGCCAGTTCCGGGCTGCAGGAGGTGCTCAAATCGGTCTTCCCGATCCGCGACTTCTCCGAGCGCGCCCAGCTCGAATTCGTCCGCTACGAGCTCGAACCGCCGAAATACGATGTCGGTGAATGCCAGCAGCGCGGGATCACCTTTGCCGCGCCGCTGAAGGTCACCCTGCGGCTCGTGGTCTGGGATGTCGACGAGGACACCGGCTCGCGTTCGATCCGCGACATCAAGGAGCAGGACGTCTATATGGGCGACATGCCGCTGATGACGAAGAACGGCACCTTCATCATCAACGGCACCGAGCGGGTCATCGTCTCCCAGATGCACCGCAGCCCGGGGGTGTTTTTCGATCACGACAAGGGCAAGACCCACTCCTCGGGCAAATATCTGTTCGCCGCCCGGGTGATCCCGTACCGCGGCTCGTGGCTCGATTTCGAGTTCGACGCCAAGGATCACCTCTATGTCCGCATCGACCGGCGCCGCAAATTGCCGGCGACGACCCTGCTGATGGCCCTCGACGACGCCGCCACCGAGCAGATGCGCGCCGCGCGCAAGGCCGATGCCAAGCCATTGCAGCCGGGCGAAGCGGTCGGGATGACCAAGGAAGAGATCCTGTCGTGGTTTTATCGGACGATCGTGTTTCGCCACGGCCCGCAGGGCTGGATGGCGCCATTCGATCCCGATCACTTCAAGGGCAAGCTGACCAACGACCTGCGCGACGCGGGCACCGGCGAGGTGGTGCTGCCGGCCGGCGAGCGGGTCACGCCGCGCGTCGCCCGCCGCCTGCGCGAAGCCGGACTGGGCGACATCCTGGTCCTCGACGAGGAATTGATCGGCCGCTATTTCGCCTCGGACCTGATCAACGAAGAGACCGGCGAGGTTTATTTCGAAGCCGGCGACGAGATCACCGCGGCGACCCTGGCCCAGCTGATCGAGGCCGGGATCGGCGAACTGCCGGTCCTCGACATCGATCACGTCACGGTCGGTCCCTATATCCGCAACACCCTGACCATCGACAAGAACGCGACCCGCGAGGACGCGCTGATCGACATCTACCGGGTCATGCGGCCGGGCGAGCCGCCGACCCTGGAGACCGCCGAGGCGCTGTTCAACAGCCTGTTCTTCGATTCCGAGCGCTACGATTTGTCGGCGGTCGGCCGGGTCAAGATGAACTCGCGGCTGGGGCTCGACACCGAGGACACGGTGCGCACCCTGCGCAAGGCCGACATCCTGGCGATCCTCAAAGTCCTGGTCGAACTGAAGGACGGCCGCGGCGAGATCGACGATATCGATCATCTCGGCAACCGCCGGGTGCGCTCGGTCGGCGAATTGATGGAGAACCAGTACCGGGTCGGCCTGTTACGCATGGAGCGGGCGATCCGCGAGCGCATGAGCTCGGTCGAGATCGACACGGTGATGCCGCACGACCTGATCAATGCCAAGCCGGCGGCGGCGGCGGTGCGCGAGTTTTTCGGCTCCTCGCAGCTCTCGCAGTTCATGGACCAGACCAACCCGCTCAGCGAAATCACCCACAAGCGGCGGCTGTCGGCGCTGGGTCCCGGCGGTCTGACCCGCGAGCGCGCCGGCTTTGAGGTGCGCGACGTGCATCCGACCCATTACGGGCGGATCTGCCCGATCGAAACCCCGGAGGGGCCGAATATCGGCCTGATCAACAGCCTGGCGACCTATGCACGGGTCAACCAATACGGGTTCATCGAGAGCCCGTATCGCCGGGTCGACGACGGCAGGGTCACCGACGAGGTGGTCTATCTGTCGGCGATGGACGAAGGCCGCTACGCGATCGCCCAGGCCAATGTCGAGACCGACGGCGCGGGCCGGATCACCGCCGACCTGACCAATTGCCGCAAGGGCGGCGATTTCGTCATGCAGCGGCCGCAGGATATCGATTTGATCGACGTGTCGCCGAAGCAGCTGGTTTCGGTGGCGGCGGCGCTGATCCCGTTCCTCGAAAACGACGACGCCAACCGCGCGCTGATGGGCTCGAACATGCAGCGCCAGGCGGTGCCGCTGATCCGCGCCGAGGCGCCGCTGGTCGGCACCGGCATGGAGGAGACGGTGGCCCGCGATTCCGGGGTGACGATCATCGCCCGCCGCTCCGGCGTGATCGACCAGGTCGACGCCACCCGCGTCGTGATCCGGGCGACCGCCGAGACCTCGTCGGCCGCCTCGGGCGTCGACATCTACAATCTGCTGAAGTTCCAGCGCTCGAACCAGAACACCTGCATCACCCAGCGGCCGCTGGTCAAAGTCGGCGACCAGGTCAGCGCCGGCGACATCATCGCCGACGGCCCGTCGACCCAGCTCGGCGAGCTGGCGCTGGGGCGCAACGTCTTGTGCGCGTTCATGCCGTGGAACGGCTACAATTTCGAGGATTCGATCCTGATTTCCGAGCGCATCGTCTCCGACGACGTGTTCACCTCGATCCATATCGAAGAATTCGAGGTGATGGCGCGCGACACCAAGCTCGGCCAGGAGGAGATCACCCGCGACATCCCGAATGTCGGCGAGGAGGCGCTCAAGAACCTCGACGAGGCCGGCATCGTCTATATCGGCGCCGAGGTCAAACCCGGCGACATCCTGGTCGGCAAGGTGACGCCGAAAGGCGAATCGCCGATGACGCCCGAAGAAAAGCTGCTGCGCGCGATCTTCGGCGAAAAGGCCTCCGACGTGCGCGACACCTCGCTGCGCCTGCCGCCCGGGGTTTCCGGCACGATCGTCGAGGTGCGGGTGTTCTCGCGCCGCGGCGTCGACAAGGACGAGCGCGCGCTGGCGATCGAGCGCGCCGAGATCGAGCGGCTGGCCAAGGACCGCGACGACGAGCGGGTGATCCTCGAACGCAGCTTTGCCGCCCGGCTCAAGGAGTTGATGCTGGGCCAGATTGCGGTCGGCGGGCCGAAGGGGATGAGGTCCGGGACCGAGCTTACCGAGGCGGCGCTGGCCGAATACATACCCTCGCTGTGGAAGCAGATCTCGATCCGCGACGACGCCCGGATGGCTGATATCGAGGCCTTGAAGAAGCAGATGGAGGACGCCGTCGGCGAACTCACCGCGCGCTTTGAGAACAAGGTCGAGAAGCTGCAGCGCGGCGACGAGCTGCCGCCCGGGGTGATGAAGATGGTCAAGGTCTTCGTCGCGGTGAAGCGCAAGTTGCAGCCCGGCGACAAGATGGCCGGCCGGCACGGCAACAAGGGCGTGATCTCGCGCATCATGCCGTGCGAGGACATGCCCTATCTCGAGGACGGCACCCCGGTCGACATCGTGCTCAACCCGCTCGGCGTGCCGAGCCGGATGAATGTCGGCCAGATCCTCGAAACCCATCTCGGCTGGGCCGCGGCCGGGCTCGGGCGGCGGATCGGCGACGTGCTGGCCGCGGTCCGGCGCGGCGGCGGCGAGGACGGCGACGGGGCGCTGCGCGGCGTGCTCGGCGAGATGTATCAGGGGCCGGAGGGGGCCGAGATCGCCCGCCTCGCCCCGGCCGAACTGCTCGAACTGGCCGGCAATCTGACCAACGGCGTGCCGATGGCCAGCCCGGTGTTCGACGGCGCCAGCGAGGCCGACATCGTGGCCATGCTGGAAAAGGCCGGGCTGGCCTCCTCGGGCCAGGTCACCCTGGTCGACGGCCGCACCGGCGAGGCGTTCGATCGCAAGGTGACGGTGGGCTATATCTACATGATGAAGCTGCACCATCTGGTCGACGACAAGATCCATGCCCGCTCGATCGGCCCATACAGCCTGGTCACCCAGCAGCCGCTCGGCGGCAAGGCCCAGTTCGGCGGCCAGCGCTTTGGCGAGATGGAGGTGTGGGCGCTTGGAGGCCTATGGCGCGGCCTACACTTTGCAAGAGATGCTGACGGTCAAGTCGGACGACGTGTCGGGCCGCACCAAGGTCTATGAGGCGATCGTGCGCGGCGACGACAATTTCGAGGCCGGCATCCCGGAATCCTTCAATGTGCTGGTCAAGGAACTGCGCTCGCTCGGCCTCAACGTCGAATTGGAGCAGCGCGACTATTGATCGGATCGACCAGCAGGCCATCGCGCGCCGGCAGCAAGTAAACGGCGGGGCTCGGCATAGCCCTGGTCACGAGTTTTCCAAAAGGGGTCGTTCATGAACGAGTTGATGAACATCTTCGGGCAGGTCACCGGAACGCAGAGTTTCGATCAGATCCGCATCTCGATCGCCAGCCCGGAGCGCATCCACTCCTGGTCATACGGCGAGATCAAAAAGCCGGAGACGATCAACTACCGGACCTTCAAGCCCGAGCGCGACGGGTTGTTCTGCGCCCGGATCTTTGGGCCGATCAAGGATTACGAGTGCCTGTGCGGCAAGTACAAGCGGATGAAGTATCGCGGCATCATCTGCGAGAAATGCGGCGTCGAGGTCACCCTGTCCAAGGTCCGCCGCGACCGCATGGGCCATATCGAGCTGGCCTCGCCGGTGGCGCATATCTGGTTTTTGAAGTCGCTGCCGAGCCGCATCGGCCTGTTGCTCGACATGACCCTGAAGGATCTCGAACGGGTCCTCTATTTCGAAAACTACGTGGTCATCGAACCCGGCCTGACCCCGCTGAAGCAGCACCAGCTGCTGAGCGAGGAGGAATATCTGCAGGCCCAGGACGATTACGGCGAAGACCAGTTCACCGCCTCGATCGGCGCCGAGGCATTGCGCACGGTGCTCTCGGCGATCGATCTCCAGGAGGAGCGGGACCGGCTGCGGATCGAGCTGCGCGAGACCAATTCGGAGGCGCGGCGCAAAAAGCTGGTCAAGCGGCTGAAGCTGGTCGAGGCGTTCATCGATTCGAACAGCCGGCCGGAATGGATGATCCTCGAAGTGGTCCCGGTGATCCCGCCCGAGCTGCGGCCGCTGGTGCCGCTCGATGGCGGCCGGTTCGCCACCTCGGACCTGAACGATCTGTACCGCCGGGTGATCAACCGCAACAACCGGCTGAAGCGGCTGATCGAGCTGCGCGCCCCCGACATCATCGTGCGCAACGAAAAGCGCATGCTGCAGGAGGCGGTCGATGCGCTGTTCGACAATGGCAGGCGCGGGCGGATCATCACCGGGGCCAACAAGCGGCCATTGAAGTCGCTCAGCGACATGCTGAAGGGCAAGCAGGGCCGGTTCCGCCAGAACCTCCTGGGCAAGCGGGTCGACTATTCGGGCCGCTCGGTCATCGTCGTCGGTCCCGAATTGAAGCTGCACCAGTGCGGCCTGCCGAAGAAGATGGCGCTCGAACTGTACAAGCCGTTCATCTACTCGAAGCTCGAACTCTACGGTCTGGCCAGCACGATCAAGGCGGCCAAGCGCATGGTCGAAAAAGAGCGGCCGGAGGTGTGGGACATCCTCGAAGAGGTGATCCGCGAGCACCCGGTGCTGCTGAACCGCGCCCCGACCCTGCATCGTCTCGGCATCCAGGCCTTCGAGCCGGTGCTGATCGAAGGCAAGGCGATCCAGCTGCACCCGCTGGTCTGCACCGCCTTCAACGCCGATTTCGACGGCGACCAGATGGCGGTCCACGTGCCGCTGTCCCTGGAGGCGCAGCTCGAGGCGCGGGTGTTGATGATGTCGACCAACAACATCCTGTCGCCGGCCAACGGCAAGCCGATCATCGTGCCCTCGCAGGACATCGTCCTCGGCCTCTATCACATCACCATGGAGCGCGAGGGCGAAAAGGGCGAAGGCATGGTGTTCAGCAGCATCGGCGAAATCGAGCAGGCGCTCGAATTGAAATCGGCCTCGCTGCATGCCCGGGTCAGAGCGCGCTACCACACGGTCGATGCCGACGGCAAGCCGGTGGTGCGCCGGGTCGAAACCACCCCCGGCCGCATGCTGTTGTCCGAGATCCTGCCGCGCAACCCGGCGGTCGGCTTCGAGCTGGTCAACACCCTGTTGACCAAGAAGGAGATCAGCAACGTCATCGACCAGGTCTATCGCCACTGCGGCCAGAAGGAGACGGTGATCTTCTGCGACCGGCTGATGACCCTGGGCTTTCAGCAGGCGTGCAAGGCCGGCATTTCGTTCGGCAAGGATGATCTGATCGTCCCCGAAGCCAAACGCCACCTGGTCGCCGAGGCCCAGGACCAGGTCAAGCAGTACGAGCAGCAGTATCAGGACGGCCTGATCACCCAGGGCGAGAAGTACAACAAGGTGGTCGACGTCTGGTCGCGCTGCACCGACCAGGTCGCCGAGGAGATGCTGAAGATGATCCGCTCGGCGCCGCCGGGCGAGCCGATCAACTCGGTATGGATGATGTCGGATTCCGGGGCGCGCGGCTCGCCGGCGCAGATCAAGCAGCTGGCCGGGATGCGCGGGCTGATGGCCAAGCCGTCGGGCGAGATCATCGAGACGCCGATCATCTCGAACTTCAAGGAAGGGCTGACCGTGCTCGAATACTTCAATTCGACGCACGGCGCGCGCAAGGGCCTGGCCGACACCGCGCTGAAGACGGCCAATTCCGGGTATCTGACCCGGCGCCTGGTCGATGTCGCCCAGGATGCGATCATCACCGAGGAGGATTGCGGCACCACCCGCGGGCTGATGACCCGCGCCGTGGTCGATGGCGGCGAGGTCATCGCCCCCTTGGCCGACCGCATTCTCGGGCGCACCGCGGCGGTCGACATCCTCAACCCGCTGACCGGCGAGATCGTGCTGCCGGCGGCGGCGCTGATCGACGAGGACGCGGTCGATGCGATCGAGCGGGCCGGGATCGATCTGGTGCCGATCCGCTCGGTGCTGACCTGCGAATCGCATATCGGGGTGTGCGGCAAATGCTATGGCCGCGACCTCGCGCGCGGCACCGTGGTCAATATCGGCGAGGCGGTCGGGGTGATCGCCGCGCAGTCGATCGGCGAGCCCGGAACCCAGCTGACGATGCGCACCTTTCATATCGGCGGGGCGGCGCAGCGCGGCGCCGAGCAATCCTCGGTCGAGGCCGCCTTCGACGCGGTGCTCGAGGTCAAGAACCGCAACGTGGTGATGAACTCGACCGGCGTGCCGGTGGTGATGGGGCGCAATCTGGAGATCGTGCTGCTCGACGAGGCCGGGCGGGAAAAGGCGCGCCACCGGGTGCCCTATGGGGCGCGGCTGCTGGCCGATGAAGGGGCCCATGTGCAGCGCGGCGAGCGGCTGGCCGAATGGGACCCCTACACCATCCCGATCGTCACCGAGAAGGACGGGATCGCCCATTATGTCGACCTGATCGAAGGCCTGTCGATGCGCGAGGTGGTCGACGAGGCGACCGGCATCTCGTCGAAGGTGGTGATCGACTGGAAGCAGCAGCCGCGCGGCAGCGAATTGCGGCCGCGGATCACCCTGCGCGACGAGCAGGGCGAGGTGCTGCTGCTCGGCAACGGGCTGGAGGCGCGCTATTTCATGTCGGTCGACGCGATCCTGTCGGTCGAGAACGGGGCATTGGTCAAGGCCGGCGACGTGCTCGCCCGGATCCCGCGCGAATCCTCGAAGACCCGCGACATCACCGGCGGCCTGCCGCGCGTCGCCGAATTGTTCGAGGCGCGCAAGCCCAAGGATTTCGCGATCATCAGCGAGAGCGACGGCCGGGTCGAATTCGGCAAGGACTACAAGACCAAGCGGCGGATCGTCGTGGTCCCGACCGAGGAGGGCAAGGAGCCGGTCGAATACCTGATCCCCAAGGGCAAGCACATCAGCGTGCAGGAAGGCGACTTCGTGCAAAAGGGCGATTTGCTGATGGACGGCAACCGGGTTCCGCACGACATCCTGCGGATCCTCGGGGTCGAGGCGTTGGCCAGCTATCTGATCAACGAGATCCAGGAGGTCTACCGGCTGCAGGGCGTGCGCATCAACGACAAGCATATCGAGGTGATCGTGCGCCAGATGCTGCAGAAGGTGGAGGTCGAGGAGCCGGGCGAGACCACCCTGCTCGCCGGCGAGCAGGTCGACCGCACCGAGTTCGAGTTCGAAAACGCCAAGGCCGAGCGCGAGGGGCTGCGCCTGGCGGTGGCCCACCCGGTATTGCAGGGCATCACCAAGGCCAGCCTGCAGACCAACTCGTTCATCTCGGCCGCCTCGTTCCAGGAGACCACCCGGGTGCTGACCGAAGCGGCGGTCTCGGGCCGGATCGACACCCTGACCGGGCTCAAGGAGAATGTGATCGTCGGCCGGCTGATCCCGGCCGGCACCGGCAGCGTCATCGCCCGGCTGCGCGAGGTGGCCGCCGAGCGCGACCGCGAACTCGCCGCGATCACCGCCAATGCGGCCAATGAAGAGCCGGCGCAGCTGGTCGAGGCCGACAAGAAGACTGCCTGAGGCGAGGGGGCGGGGTCACTCCCGCCCCCCTGCCCCGCCCGCTTTTGCGCCAAAGCGACTTGACCCGCGGCGCGCCGAGTAATTATATGCGGGTTCGTTTGCGGGGCTGGCCGTAGGAAGCCACCTAGACGCAGCCCGATCCTGTCAGCCGTGGCTCACGCGCCTTTGCGAGCGGGCGCAGATATTTCCGGGTAGAGGTGCCTGATCGCACCGACGCGCAGCAGCGTCGGGCGGTCGCCGTGCTTGAGGGTTTGAGAATGCCGACGATAAACCAGCTGATCCGGAACCCGCGGCGACCCCAGGTGGCGCGCGACAAGGTGCCGGCGATGGAGGCCTGCCCGCAGAAGCGCGGGGTGTGCACCCGGGTCTATACGACGACCCCGAAAAAGCCCAATTCGGCCTTGCGCAAGGTGGCCCGGGTGCGGCTGACCAACGGGTTCGAAGTGACCAGCTACATCCCCGGCGAGGGCCACAATCTGCAGGAGCATTCGGTGGTGCTGATCCGCGGCGGCCGGGTCAAGGATCTGCCGGGGGTGCGCTATCACATCATTCGCGGTACGCTCGACACCCAGGGGGTCAAGGATCGCCGGCAGCGCCGCTCGAAATACGGCGCCAAGCGGCCCCGTTAGCAAGTCCGGGATAGGAGAAGGCCATGTCGCGCCGCCGCGCCGCGGTCAAACGCGAGGTTCTGCCGGACGCCAAATTCGGCGATCCGGTGCTGACCAAATTCATGAACTGCCTGATGTATGAGGGCAAGAAATCGGTCGCCGAACGGATCGTCTACGGCGCCCTCGACCGCATCGCCAGACGCAGCGGGCAGGATGCCTTGCGGGTGTTTCACGATGCGCTGGGCAATGTGCGGCCGGCGGTCGAGGTGCGCTCGCGCCGGGTCGGCGGCGCCACCTATCAGGTGCCGGTCGAAGTGCGGCCCGACCGCAGCCAGGCATTGGCGATCCGCTGGCTGATTTCGAGCTCGCGCGGGCGCGGCGAGAATACGATGGAGGAGCGGCTCTCGGGCGAATTGCTCGATGCCGCCAACAACCGCGGGGTCGCGGTCAAAAGACGGGAGGATACGCATCGGATGGCCGATGCGAACAAGGCTTTCTCGCACTATCGCTGGTAGCGAGGGCGCTGGCTGATCGGACCGCAGAGGACGGTCGTTACCCTGTTTTGGTCGGGGCTCCGCTGTCGCGCGGCGCCCTCGGAGCTTTTTTTCATGACACGCCAGACACCCCTCGAGCGGTACCGCAACATCGGCATCATGGCGCATATCGATGCCGGCAAGACCACCACGACCGAGCGCATCCTCTATTACACCGGACGGTCCTACAAGATCGGCGAGGTGCATGAGGGCACCGCGACCATGGATTGGATGGCGCAGGAGCAGGAACGCGGCATCACCATCACCTCGGCGGCGACGACCTGCTTTTGGGACGACCACCGGATCAACATCATCGACACGCCCGGCCATGTCGATTTCACGATCGAGGTCGAGCGCAGCCTGCGCGTGCTCGACGGCGCGGTCGCGGTGTTCGATTCGGTCGCCGGGGTCGAGCCGCAATCCGAGACGGTGTGGCGCCAGGCCGACAAATACGGCGTGCCGCGGATCTGCTTTATCAACAAGATGGATCGGATCGGCGCCGATTTCCCGCGCTGCGTGGCGATGATCGCCGACCGGCTGGGCGCGCATCCGCTGGTGCTGCAACTGCCGATCGGGGTCGAGAGCGAGTTTATCGGCGTCGTCGATCTGGTCGGCATGCGGGCGATCCGGTGGCGCGAGGAGACGTTGGGCGCGCAATTCGACATCGGCGAGATCCCGCCGGAGATGATGGCCGAGGCCCGGGCGTTTCGCGCCAAGCTGGTCGAAGCCGCGGTCGAACAGGACGATGCGGCGCTCGAAGCCTATCTCGGCGGCGAGGAGCCCGACGAGCCGACCCTGCAGCGCTGTATCCGCAAGGGCGCGATCGGCGCCGCCTTTGTCCCGGTGCTGTGCGGCTCGGCCTTCAAGAACAAGGGGGTGCAGCCGCTGCTCGATGCGGTCGTGGCCTATCTGCCGGCGCCGACCGACGTCGCCGCGATCAAGGGCGTCAGGATGGGCACCGATACGCCGGTGGTGCGCCACTCCTCCGACGACGAACCGTTTGCCGGGCTCGCCTTCAAGATCATGAGCGACCCCTTTGTCGGCTCGCTGACCTTTGTGCGCGTCTATTCGGGGGTGGTGACGACCGGCAGCCAGGTGCTGAACACGGTCAAGAACGGCCGCGAGCGGGTCGGCCGCATGCTGCAGATGCACGCCAACCACCGCGAGGACATCAAGGAGGCCCGCGCCGGCGACATTCTCGCCTTTGCCGGGCTCAAGAACACGACGACCGGCGATACGCTGTCCGATCGCCGCCGACCCGGTGGTGCTCGAACGCATGGAGTTTCCCGAGCCGGTGATCGAGATCGCGGTCGAGCCCAAGACCAAGGGCGACCAGGAAAAGATGGGCCAGGCCCTGGCGCGCCTCGCCACCGAGGACCCGTCATTCCGGGTCGCCGTCGACCATGAGAGCGGTCAGACCGTGATCAAGGGAATGGGCGAACTGCACCTCGAAATCATCGTCGACCGGATGAAGCGGGAGTTCAAGGTCGACGCCAATGTCGGGGCGCCGCAGGTCGCCTATCGCGAGACCATCACCCGCCCCGCCGAGGTCGACTATACCCATAAGAAGCAGACCGGCGGCGCCGGCCAATATGCCCGGGTCAAGCTGCGCTTCGAGCCGTTGATGCCGGGCGAGGGCTTTGCCTTCGAGAACGACGTGGTCGGCGGCACCGTGCCGAAGGAATATGTGCCGGGCGTCGAAAAGGGGCTGAAGGCCTCGACCGAGACCGGCGTGCTCGCCGGCTTTCCGGTGATCGATCTGAAGGTGACCCTGTTCGACGGCGCCTATCACGATGTCGATTCGAGCGTGCTGGCATTCGAGATCGCCGCCCGCGCCGCCTTCAAGGAAGGCATCATGAAGGCCGCGCCGAAACTGCTGGAGCCGATCATGCGGGTCGAGGTGGTGACCCCGGACGAATATCTGGGCGATGTGATCGGCGATCTGAACAGCCGCCGCGGCCAGGTCACCGGCATGGATACGCGCGGCAATGCGCGGGTCGTCGATGCGATGGTGCCGCTCGCCAACATGTTCGGCTATGTCAACACGTTGCGCTCGATGAGCCAGGGCCGCGCCCAATACACGATGCATTTCGATCATTATGAACAGGTGCCGCAGGCGGTAGCGGACGAAGTCCGCGCCAAAATGGCCTGACCCCGGCGCAGAGCAGGTGTGAGCGGAGAACGAAGCGATGTCGAAGGCGAAGTTTCAGCGGACCAAGCCGCACTGCAACATCGGGACGATTGGTCACATCGACCATGGCAAGACGACGCTGACGGCGGCGATCACCAAGGTATTGGCGGAAACCGGCGGGGCGACGTTTGTGCCGTTCGACCAGATCGACAAGGCGCCGGAGGAGCGGGCGCGCGGGATCACGATCGCCACCGCGCATGTCGAATACGAGACGGCGAACCGGCATTACGCGCATGTCGACTGCCCGGGCCATGCCGATTACGTCAAGAACATGATCACCGGGGCGGCGCAGATGGATGGGGCGATCCTGGTGGTGTCGGCGGCGGACGGGCCGATGCCGCAGACCCGCGAGCATATCCTGCTGGCGCGCCAGGTCGGGGTGCCGTCCCTGGTGGTGTATATGAACAAGGTCGACATGGTCGACGACCCGGAACTGCTCGACCTGGTCGAATTGGAGATGCGCGAACTGATGTCGTCCTACGGGTTTCCCGGCGACGATCTGCCGGTGGTGCGCGGCTCGGCGCTGTTCGCGCTCGAAGGCAAGAACCCGGAGCAGGGGCACAATTCGATCCTGGAATTGATGGCCGCGGTCGACGCCTATATCCCGCAGCCGGAGCGGGCCAAGGACCGGCCGTTTCTGATGCCGATCGAGGATGTGTTCACGATCTCGGGGCGCGGCACGGTGGTCACCGGCCGGGTCGAGCGCGGCATCGTCAAGGTCGGCGACGAGGTCGAGATCGTCGGCTTGCGGCCGACCGCCAAGACCGTGGTGACCGGGGTCGAGATGTTCCGCAAACTGCTCGGACCAGGGCGAGGCCGGCGACAATATCGGGGCGCTTGCTGCGCGGCACCAAGCGCGAGGAGGTCGAGCGCGGCCAGGTGCTGGCCGCGCCCGGCTCGATCACCCCGCACACCAGGTTTCAGTGCGAGGCCTATATCCTGACCAAGGAGGAAGGCGGCCGGCACACGCCGTTCTTCGGCAATTACCGGCCGCAATTCTATTTCCGCACCACCGATGTGACCGGCACCGTGCACCTGCCCGAGGGCACCGAGATGGTGATGCCCGGCGACAACATCTCGATGGAGATCGAATTGATCGCGCCGATCGCCATGGATGAGGGCCTGCGTTTCGCCATCCGCGAAGGCGGCCGCACCGTCGGCGCCGGCGTCGTCGCCAAAATCATCAAATAGCCAAGCCTGACAACAAGACCCGATTGGGGGACGGAAACGCCAAATGGACAATCAGAACATCCGCATACGCTTGCGGGCCTACGATCACCGCGTGCTCGATGCGTCGACCAGCGAGATCGTCAATACCGCCAAGCGGACCGGCGCCCGGATCCGCGGCCCGATCCCGCTGCCGACCAAGATCGAGAAGTTCACCGTGCTGCGCTCGCCGCATATCGACAAGAAGTCGCGCGAGCAATTCGAGATCCGCACCCATAAGCGGATGCTCGACATCGTCGATCCGACGCCGCAGACCGTCGACGCGCTGATGAAGCTCGATCTCGCCGCCGGCGTCGACGTCGAAATCAAGCTCTGAGGAACGCGCGATGCGCACCGGCCTTCTCGCCCGCAAGCTCGGCATGACCCGGGTCTTTACCGACGACGGCAACCACGTGCCGGTGACCGTGCTGGCGGTCGACAATTGCCAGGTGGTGGCGGTGCGGACCGCGGAAAAGGACGGCTACTGCGCGCTGCAGCTCGGCGTCGGCACCGCCAAGGTCAAGAACGTGTCGAAGCCGCAGCGCGGCCATTTCGCCAAGGCCGAGGTCGAGCCCAAGGCGCGGCTCGCCGAGTTTCGCGTCTCCGAGGATGCGCTGGTCGAGATCGGCGCCGAGATCAGCGCCGCGCATTTCGTCGCCGGGCAGCGGGTCGATGTGGTCGGCATCAGCATCGGCAAGGGCTTTGCCGGGGGCATGAAGCGGCATAATTTCGGCGGGCTGCGGGCCACCCACGGGGTTTCGGTGTCGCATCGCAGCCTCGGCTCGACCGGACAGCGGCAATCCCCCGGCAAAACCTTCAAGAACAAGAAGATGGCCGGCCATCTCGGGGCCGAGCGGGTGACCGTGCAGAGCCTCGAAGTGATTTCGGCCGATGCCGAGCGCGGGGTGCTGATGCTCAAGGGCGCGGTTCCGGGCAGCAAGGGCGGCTTTGTCCTGGTCAAGGATGCGGCCAAGCGCAAGATGCCCGACGGACTGCCCTTTCCCGCCGCGCTGCGCCGGCCGGAAGCGGCCGAACCCCCGCCCTCGCAACCCCCGGGGGCCGATACCCCGGCAGCCGAAACGCCGGAGCCGAGAGCGCGGCGGGAGATCCGGCATGAGCAAGCTGGTGGTGCGCAACCTCGACAATCAGGAGGTCGGCGACATCGAACTCGACGACGCCGTGTTCGGGCTGCCGATCCGCTCCGACATCCTGGCCCGCGTGGTCAACTGGCAGCTCGCCAAGCGCCGGGCCGGCACCCACAAGACCAAGGGCATCAGCGACATCCAGGGCACCACCAAAAAGCCCTACAAGCAGAAGGGCACCGGCCGCGCCCGCCAGGGCAGCCTGCGCTCGCCGCAGTTTCGCGGCGGCGCCCGGATTTTCGGCCCGGTGGTGCGCAGCCACGCCTTCGGCCTGCAAAAGAAGGTGCGCCGGCTCGGGCTCAAGACCGCCTTGTCGGCCAAGCACAGCGAGGGCAAGCTGGTGGTCATCGACGCCGCCCGCGCCGAGGAAGCCAAGACCAAGGCATTGCGCGCCCGGCTGGAGGCGCTCGGCTGGGAGTCGGTGCTGATCATCGACGGCCCGGCGGTCGATCAGAATTTCGCGCGGGCCGCGCGCAACCTGCCGCGGGTCGATTTGTTGCCGCAGCAGGGCGCCAATGTTTACGACATCCTGCGCCGCGACCTGCTGGTGCTGACCCGCGACGCGGTCGAACATCTGGAGGCGCGCCTCAAATGAGCCGGTTTCGCGTCATTCCGCGGGTCGAGACCCGACTTTCGCGGCAGCAGATGTACGACATCATCCGCACCCCGGTGATCACCGAAAAGGCGACCAACGCGTCCGAGCACAACCAGGTGATCTTTCGCGTGCCATTGACCGCGACCAAGCGCGAGGTCAAGGCGGCGGTCGAGGGGCTGTTCAACGTCAAGGTGACCGCGGTCAACACGATCCGGGTGATGGGCAAGGTCAAGCGGTTCCGCGGCCGCGCTGGCCGCCGTTCCGACATCAAAAAAGCGATCGTCACCCTCGGCGAGGGTCAGAGGATCGACGTGACCACCGGGATCTGAGTTGGCAGGAGCCGGGCGATGGCGCTCAAAACATTCAACCCAACCACCCCGTCGCGGCGGCAGCTGGTCATCGTCGACCGCAGCGAATTATGGAAGGGCAAGCCGGTCAAGGCGCTGACCGAGGGCCTGCGCAGCCAGGGCGGGCGCAACAATACCGGCCGGACCACGGTGCGCTGGCGCGGCGGCGGCAACAAACGGCGCTACCGCATCGTCGATTTCAAGCGCAGCAAGGTGGACGCGCCGGCAATCGTCGAGCGTCTCGAATACGACCCCAACCGCACCGCCTTTATCGCCCTGATCCGCTACCAGGATGGCGAGCTCGCCTATATTCTGGCGCCGCAGCGGCTCAAAGCCGGCGATAGCGTGGTCTCGGGCGAAAAGGTCGACGTCAAGCCCGGCAACGCGATGCCGCTGCGCAGCATGCCGGTCGGCACGATCATCCACAATGTCGAGATGAAGCCGGGCAAGGGCGGCCAGATCGCGCGCTCGGCCGGAACCTATGTGCAGCTGGTCGGCCGCGATCAGGGCTATGCGCTGCTGCGGCTGTCATCGGGCGAGCTGCGCATGGTGCGCTCCGAATGCCGGGCGACGATCGGCGCGGTTTCGAACCCGGACCAGCAGAACATCGTCATCGCCAAGGCCGGGCGCAATCGCTGGCTCGGCCGCCGCCCCTCGGTGCGCGGCGTGGCGATGAACCCGATCGACCATCCGCATGGCGGCGGCGAAGGCCGCACCTCCGGCGGCCGCCATCCGGTGACCCCGTGGGGCAAGCCGACCAAGGGCAAAAAGACCCGCCACAACAAGGCCGCGGACCGGCTGATCGTCCGCCGCCGGCATCAGCGCTAGAAGCTCTATCGAGCACGGAGAAAAAGCTTGACCCGCTCGGTTTGGAAGGGGCCGTTCGTCGACGGCTATCTGTTGAAGAAGGCCGAAGACGCGCGGCGGTCCGGACGCAACCAGGTGATCCGGACCTGGTCGCGGCGCTCGACGATCTTCCCGCAATTCGTCGGGCTGACCTTTGGCGTCTATAACGGGCACAAATTCATCCCGGTGCTGGTGACCGAGAACATGATCGGCCACAAGCTCGGCGAGTTCGCCCCGACGCGGACCTTCTACGGCCACGCCGGCGACAAAAAGGCGAGGAGAGCCTGAGATGAGCAAGCCCGCCGCCGCGCGCCGCCTCGACGACAGCGAGGCCTTGGCCAGCCTGCGCGGGCTGCGGATCAGCGCGCGCAAGCTCAATTTGGTGGCCCGCTCGATCCGCGGCAAAACCGCCGCCTCGGCGCTGGCCGAACTGACCTTTTCGCAGCGCCGCATCGCCAGCGATGTCAAGAAGGTGCTGCAGGCGGCGATCGCCAATGCCGAGAACAATCATCAGCTCGATGTCGACCGGCTCTATGTCAAGGAAGCCACGGTCGGCCGGGCCTTTGTCCTGAAGCGCTTCCATACCCGCGGCCGCGGCCGCTCGGCGCGGGTCGAAAAGCATTTTGCCCATCTGACGGTGGTGGTGCGCGAGCGCCCCGAGGAGACCGCCTGAGATGATGAACGTTGGGATGAACACGACTGGGATGGAGACGGCCTGATGGGTCAGAAGGTCAATCCGATCGGGCTGCGGCTCGGCATCAACCGCACCTGGGATTCGCGCTGGTTCGCGCGCAAGGAATACGCCAATCTGCTGCTCGACGATCTCAAGTTGCGCCGCTTTCTGACCCGCCGCCTGGGTCAGGCGGGGCTGTCGCGGATCATCATCGAGCGCGCCGCCAGGAAGAGCCGGATCACCCTGCATTCGGCCCGGCCCGGGGTGATCATCGGCAAGAAGGGCGCCGACATCGAGAAATTGCGCACCGATATCGCCAAGGTGACCACCAGCGAGGTCAGCCTCAACATCGTCGAAATCCGCAAGCCCGAGATCGACGCCAAGCTGGTCGCCGACGGCATCGCGCAACAGCTCGAGCGCCGCGTCGCCTTTCGCCGGGCGATGAAGCGCGCCGTGCAATCGGCGATGCGGTTGGGCGCGCAAGGGATCCGGATCAATTGTTCGGGCCGGCTCGGCGGCGCCGAAATCGCCCGCATGGAGTGGTATCGCGAAGGCCGGGTGCCGTTGCACACGCTGCGCGCCGATGTCGATTTCGGCTATGGCACGGCCAAGACCACCTATGGCATCTGCGGCGTCAAGGTGTGGGTGTTCAAGGGCGAAATCCTGGCGCACGACCCGATGGCGCAGGAGAAGCGGGCGGCCGAAGGACAGGGCCCGCCGGCGAGCCACGAGCGCGGCCGTCGCGACTCGCTGGGGTGACGGTCGATGCTCAGTCCGAAACGCACCAAATACCGCAAGGCGCATAAGGGCCGGGTGCACGGCCTGGCCAAGGGCGGGACCACGTTGAACTTTGGCGCCTATGGGCTCAAGGCGTCGGATCCCGGCCGCATCACCGCGCGCCAGATCGAGGCGGCGCGCCGCGCGATCACCCGCCACATCCGCCGCGCCGGCCGGGTCTGGATCCGGGTGTTCCCCGATGTGCCGGTGTCGCACAAGCCGGCCGAAGTGCGCATGGGCAGCGGCAAGGGCTCGCCCGAATTCTGGATCTGCCGGATCAAGCCCGGCCGGATCATGTTCGAGCTCGACGGGGTGCCGGCCGAGACCGCGCGCCAGGCGTTTGCCCTGGCCGCCGCGAAACTGCCGCTCCACACCCGGTTCGTGACCCGGCCGGGCGAGGATGCGGCCTGATGAAAGCCGGCGATGTCAGGGCCAAGACCGAGGACGAGCTGACCGGGCAGCTCGACCTGCTCGGCAAGGAGATTTTCAACCTGCGCTTTCAGCGCGCCAATGGGCAGCTCGAAAATACCGCGCGGTTTCGCCAGGTGCGGCGCGATATCGCGCGCATCAAAACCATCCTCGGCGAGCGGCGCCGCGCGGCGCCCTAAGGAACAACCGGAATGTCCAAACGCGTGCTCCAGGGGATTGTCGTCAGCGACGCCGGCGACAAGACGGTGATCGTCAAGGTCGAACGCCGGGTGATGCATCCGGTCTACAAGAAGTTCATCACCCATTCGAAGAAATATGCCGCGCATGACGAGGCGAACCGCTGGCATATCGGCGACGCCGTGCGGATCGAGGAAAGCCGGCCGATTTCGAAGCGCAAGCACTGGGTCGTGCTCGGCGCGATCGAGGAAGGGGCCGGCCGCCGCGGCGCGGCCGCCGATCCGGGCGCTGCCGAAGCTGGGGCCGAAGCTGGGGCCGAACCCGGGGCGCAAGCGGGCGCAGCGCTGGAGGGCGCGGTATGATCCAGATGCAGACCAACCTCGACGTCGCCGACAATTCGGGGGCGCGGCGGGTGCAGTGCATCAAGGTGCTGGGCGGCTCCAAGCGCCGCACCGCGACGGTCGGCGATGTGATCATCGTCTCGGTCAAGGAAGCGATCCCGCGCGGCCGGGTCAAGAAGGGCGACGTGCATCGCGCGGTCATCGTGCGCACCGCCAAGGAGATCCGCCGCATCGACGGCAGCGCGATCCGCTTTGATCGCAACGCCGCGGTGCTGATCACCCAGCAGGGCGAGCCGATCGGCACCCGGATCTTCGGACCGGTCACCCGCGAATTGCGGGCGCGCCGCTTTATGAAGATCGTCTCGCTCGCCCCCGAAGTGCTGTAGGAGGCTCATCGGCAATGGTCCTAGCGGATTATCTCGTCATTCCCGCGCAAGCGGGAATCCACGGGCCCCGATTCAGCGCCGGGCGTCCCTGGACCCCCGCTTTCGCGGGGGCGACGGTCATTTCGGCCCAACGTTTCCACCTGGGCCGCGGAACCAGACCATGCCAAAGCTGAAGATCAAAAAGGGCGACAACGTCGTCGTCGTCGCCGGCCGCGACAAGGGCCGGACCGGCGAGGTGCTGCGCGTGCTGCCGGCCGAGCGGCGGGTCGTGGTGCAGGGCGTCAATATGGTCAAGCGGCACACCAAGCCGCGGATGGGCGATCCCGGCGGCATCGTCGAAAAGGAATTGGCGCTGCATATTTCCAATATCGCCCATGTCGACCCCGCCTCGGGGAAGCCGACCCGCATCGGCTACAAATTGCTCGAAGACGGCCGCAAGGTCCGGGTCGCCCGCCGCTCGGGCGAAGTCATCGACAGGTGAGGAAATGAGCAAGCCGCGCTTGCAGGAGCATTACGAAACCACATTGCGCCCGGCGCTGATGCAGGAGTTCGGCTATACCAACCCGATGCAGGTGCCGCGCCTCGACAAGATCGTCGTCAATATGGGCGTCGGCGAGGCGGTGCAGGACAGCAAAAAGGTCGATGCGGCGGCAGGCGAACTGACCGCGATCACCGGCCAGCATCCGGTCATCACCCGGGCCAAGCGTTCGATCGCGACCTTCAAATTGCGCGAGGGCATGCCGATCGGCTGCAAGGTGACCTTGCGCCGGCAGCGCATGTACGAGTTTCTCGACCGGCTGATCAACGTGGCCCTGCCGCGGGTGCGCGATTTCCGCGGAATTTCGGGCAAGAGCTTTGACGGGCGCGGCAATTTCGCGCTCGGCCTGAAGGAGCAGATGGTCTTTCCGGAAATCGATTACGACCGCGTCGACTCGGTGCGCGGGATGAACGTGGTGGTCACCACCACGGCCAAAACCGATGCCGAGGCGAAGGCGCTGCTCAAAGGCTTCGACATGCCGTTCGCGAATTGACCGAGTTGGGAGCATAGCCAGATGGCCAAGAAGAGCTCGATCGAAAAAAACGCCAGGCGGATCAAGCTCGCCAAGCAGACCGCGCCGCGGCGCGCCCGGCTCAAGGACATTGCGATCGACCGGACCGCGCCGCCGGAAGAGCGGTTTGCCGCGCAGCTGAAGCTCGCCATGCTGCCGCGCAATAGCTCGCCGACCCGGGTGCGCAACCGCTGCGCCCTGACCGGACGGCCGCGCGGGTTTTACCGCAAGTTCAAGCTGTCGCGCATCGCGCTGCGCGAACTCGCCTCGTCGGGCCAGATCCCGGGCATGCTGAAGTCGAGCTGGTAGGAGGATCCCGGCGATGACGATGAGCGACCCGTTGGGGGACATGCTGACCCGGATCCGCAACGGGCAGCGGGCGCGCCAGGCGGTCGTCGCCTCGCCCGCTTCGAAGATCCGCGCCAATGTGCTCGAAGTGCTGCAGCGCGAGGGCTATATTCGCGGCTTCACCCGCGAGGATCTGCGGCCGGGCGTGGCCGAACTCAAGATCGAACTCAAATATGTCGATGGCGAGCCGGTGATCCGCGAGATCGCCCGGGTGTCGAAACCGGGCCGGCGCATCTATTCGCGGATCGCCGACCTGCCGCGCAGCCATAACGGGCTCGGCATCGCCATCCTGTCGACCCCGCGCGGGGTGCTGTCCGACAACGAGGCCCGCGTCGCCAAGGTCGGCGGCGAGGTCCTCTGCCGCGTTTTCTGAGGTATCGAGATGTCGCGTATCGGCAAAAATCCGGTGCCCGTTCCGAGCGGGGTCGAGGTCCAGCTGGCGGATCGCACCCTGACCGCCAAGGGCGGGCTCGGCACCTTGCATCTGGTGGTCAGCAACGCCGTCACCGCCGCGATCGCCGACGGCGCGATCACGATCTCGCCGGTTGGCGATACCAAGCAGTCGCGCGCCATGTGGGGCACCACCCGGGCATTGGTCAGCAACATGGTCACCGGGGTGTCCAAGGGGTTTTCGGTCGGCCTCGAGATCAACGGTGTCGGCTATCGCGCCGCGGTTCAGGGCAGCACGCTCAACCTGCAGCTCGGCTACAGCCACGACATCCCGTTTCCGATCCCCGAGGATGTCCGGATCACCTGCGAGCGGCCGACCGTGATCACCATCAGCGGCGCCGATCGCCAGCGCGTCGGCCAGGTCGCCGCCGAGATCCGCGCGTTTCGCCCGCCCGAGCCCTACAAAGGCAAGGGCATCAAATATGCCGGCGAGATCGTCCGCCGCAAGGAAGGCAAGAAGAAGTAGCTGCGATGCCGCAAAAAGCCAAAGCACTGTTCCTGCGCCGGCGCCAGCGGGTGCGGGCGAGTTTACGCCGCCGGTCGCATAATCGGCCGCGGCTCTCGGTGTTCCGCTCGTCGAAGCACATCTATGTGCAGGTGATCGATGACGCCGCCGGCCGGACCCTGGCGGCGGCATCGAGCCTCGATCCGGCGCTGAAGGCGAGCCTCGGCACCGGCGCCGACATCGCCGCCGCCGGCGCCGTCGGCAAGCTGATCGCCGAGCGGGCGAAGGCGGCGGGGGTCGAGCAGGTGGTGTTCGACCGCGGCGCCTATCTGTTTCATGGCCGGGTCAAGGCCCTGGCCGACGCCGCCCGCGAAGGCGGACTGGATTTCTAAAGGGCCGGATCTGGGAAAGGAATCGGCATGGCACGAACGATGGCGCGCAACCAGGGCGATCGGCGCGGACGCGGCGATGGCGACCGTCAGCCGCGCGACCGCGAAGAAAGCGAATTCACCGAGAAGCTGGTCAACATCAACCGCGTCGCCAAGGTGGTCAAGGGCGGGCGGCGCTTCGGCTTTGCCGCGCTGGTCGTGGTCGGCGACCGCAAGGGCCGGGTCGGCTATGGCGCCGGCAAGGCGCGCGAGGTGCCCGAAGCCATCCGCAAGGCGACCGAGCAGGCGCGGCGCAATATGATCCGGGTGCCGTTGCGCGAAGGCCGCACCCTGCATCACGACATCGTCAGCAGCTATGGCGCCGGGCGGGTGATCGTGCGCGCCGCCAAAGCCGGAACCGGGATCATCGCCGGCGGCCCGATGCGCGCGATTTTCGAGGCGCTCGGGGTCCACGATGTGGTCGCCAAATCGATCGGCAGCGCCAACCCGCACAACATGATCAAGGCGACCTTTGTCGCGCTCGGCCAGGCGACCAGCCCGCGCGCGGTGGCGGCGCGGCGCGGCAAGAAGGTCAGCGAGATCCTCGGCCGCCGCGACGAGGTCCGGGAGGCGGCGTGATGGCGGACAAGAAATCACTCACCGTCGAACAGACCGGAAGCCCGATCGGGCGCCGGCACGATCAGGAAGAAACCCTGATCGGGCTCGGCCTGAACAAATTGCACCGTCGCCGGGTGCTCGAGGATACCCCCTCGGTGCGCGGCATGATCCGCAAAGTGGCGCATCTGGTGCGGATCGTCGAGGAAGGCTAGACAGAACCGACAGCGGCGGTTCGGCACGGGAGGTCCCCCTCTCCCGGTTGTCGATGCCGAGGCGGCGATGCCGAGGCCGGCCGGAACGGGGTGGATGATTGAGGCGCGCGTAGCCACGGAAGCACAACACGATGAAACTAAACGAAATCAGGGACAATCCGGGAGCGCATTATCGGGCGAAACGGGTCGGGCGCGGCATCGGATCGGGCAAGGGCAAGACTTCGGGCCGCGGCGGCAAGGGCCAGACCGCGCGCAGCGGGGTGGCGCTCAACGGTTTCGAAGGCGGCCAGACGCCGCTGCATCGCCGGCTGCCCAAGCGCGGCTTCGACAACATGATGTTCCGCGCCGACTACAAGCTGGTCAATCTCGGCCGGCTGCAACAGGCGCTCGATGCGGGTAAGCTCACAGCCGAGGCCACGCTCGACGGCAAGGCGCTGGTCGCCGCCGGGGTGTTGCGGCGGCAGGGCGACGGGGTTCGCCTGCTGGCCAAGGGAGCGTTGCGCACGGCGCTGACGATCGAGGTCGCGGGCGCCTCCAAGGCGGCGATCGCCGCCGTCGAGCAGGCCGGCGGCCGGGTGATCCTGCGCCCCAGCCGCAAGGCAAAGCCGCAGGCCGAGGCGAGCCCGCCGACCTGAGCGCGCCTGGTACGGCCGGGGCCGGGCCGACGGTCGTGGTCGAGCCGGCGAACCGGCCGGGCCTTGTTGCCGGCTGTGGTCGGCGGTTTTTGGTTAGGGATGAAAGCGAATGGCGTCAGCCGCCGAACAACTCGCTGCGAGCATCAACCTCTCCGCCTTTACCAAGGCGACCGAACTCAAGAGCCGCATCTGGTTCACCCTCGGCGCGCTGCTGATCTATCGGCTCGGCACCTACATCCCGATCCCCGGCATCGACCCGTCGATCCTGCAGGACATCTTTTCGCGCAATGCCGGCGGCATCCTCGGCATGTTCGACATGTTCTCCGGCGGCGCGCTCGGGCGCATGACGATCTTTGCCCTCGGCATCATGCCGTACATCTCGGCATCGATCATCATCCAGCTGCTGACCGCGGTGTCGCCAACCCTCGAAGCCCTGAAAAAGGAGGGCGAAAGCGGCCGCAAGACGCTCAATCAATACACCCGCTACGGCACCGTCCTGTTGGGCATGGTCCAGGCCTACGGCATCTCGGTCGGGATGGAGGGGATGCATGCCGGAGCGTCATCGGCGGTGCTCGATCCCGGCCTGTTCTTCCGCCTGGTCACGGTCGTGACCCTGGTCGGCGGCACCGTATTTCTGATGTGGCTCGGCGAACAGATCACCGCCCGCGGGGTCGGCAACGGCATCTCGCTGATCATCTTTTCCGGCATCGTCGCGCAACCTGCCGCACGCGCTGGCTTCGACCCTGGAACTCGGCCGCACCGGAGCGCTGTCGACCTTTTTTATCATCATGTTTCTGGTGATCTCGGTGGTCGTGGTCGGCTTCATCGTGTTCATGGAGCGGGCCCAGCGCCGCATCCTGGTGCAGTATCCCAAACGCCAGGTCGGCAACAAGATGTTCGGCGGCGACAACTCGCACCTGCCGCTCAAGATCAACACCTCCGGCGTGATCCCGCCGATCTTCGCCTCGTCGCTGCTGCTGCTGCCGGCGACCATCGCCAATTTCTCGGCCAATGGCAGCAGTTTCGGCTGGCTCGGCGAGATCACCGCCTATCTGGCGCATGGCCGGCCGCTCTATATGGGGCTTTATGTCGCGCTGATCGTGTTCTTCAGCTTCTTCTACACCGCGATCGTGTTCAACCCGACCGAGACCGCCGACAATCTGCGCAAATATGGCGGGTTCATTCCCGGCATCCGGCCCGGAAAAAACACCGCCGACTATCTCGATTACGTGCTGACCCGACTGACCGTGATCGGCGCCGCCTATCTGGCGGCGGTGTGCATCCTGCCGGAAATCCTGATTTCGGAATATTCGGTGCCGTTCTATTTCGGCGGCACCAGCCTGCTGATCGTGGTCAGCGTCACCATGGATACGGTGGCGCAGATCCACTCCCATCTGCTGGCCCACCAGTATGAGGGGCTGATCAAGAAGGCGAAGCTCAGGGGTCGACGCGGATGAACCTGATCCTGCTCGGGCCGCCGGGATCGGGCAAGGGGACCCAGGCCAAGCGGATCGAACAGAGCCGCGGCATCTGTCACCTCGCCACCGGCGACATGCTGCGCGCCGCCACCGCCTCGGGCAGCGAACTGGGCCTGCGGGTCAAGGCGATCATGGATTCCGGCCAGCTGGTTCCGGACGGGGTGATGATCGACATGATCGGCGCGCGCATCGACCAGCCGGATTGCCGCACCGGCTTTATCCTCGACGGCTTTCCGCGGACGGTGCCGCAGGCGGAGGCGCTCGATCAGATGCTGGCCAGGCGCGGCCTCGGTCTCGACCATGTGATCGTGATCAAGGTCGACGAGGCGGCGCTGGTCGAGCGGCTGGCCGGGCGCTTCAGTTGCGCCGGCTGCGGCGCCAGCTATCACGAACGCTATCATCGGCCGCGCGTCGAGGGCGTGTGCGATGTCTGCGGCAGCCACGAATTCGTCCATCGCCCGGATGACCGTCCGCAGGCGGTGCATGCGCGGTTCGAGGTCTATCGCCGGCAGACCGCGCCGATCCTGCCCTATTTCAGCGACCGCGGCATTCTGCGCTGCGTCGACGGCATGGCCGGGATCGACCAGGTGACGCAACAGATCGAAACGATGCTGGGATGATGGCGCGGCCGGCGCGGCGACGGCGCCATGACGCCGCAGCCGGGATTGACGCGAGCTTCCGCGTCGGTATAATGCCCGCCCTTGTGGCGAGGCCCCTCCATCATTATCTTTGATTTTGTTGAGGAGAAGCGCAGTGGCGCGTATTGCTGGCGTTAACATCCCCAACCAGAAGCGGGTGCCGATCGGGCTCACCTATATTCACGGCATCGGGCGGAGCACCGCGCTGCAGATCTGCGACCGGGTCGGCATCCCGGGCGAGCGGCGGGTGCACGAGCTGACCGATGACGAAGTGCTGCGCATGCGCGAGCTGATCGACCGGGAATTCACGGTCGAGGGCGATCTGCGGCGGCAAGTGGCGATGAACATCAAGCGGCTGATGGATCTGGGGTGCTATCGCGGATTGCGCCATCGCAAGGGGCTGCCGGTACGCGGCCAGCGCACCCATACCAACGCGCGGACCCGCAAGGGGCCGGCCCGCCCGATCGCCGGCAAGAAGAAATAGCGCCCGAGCCCCGGGCAGAATAGCGGATCGAAACCGATGGCCAGAACGGCGGCACCGGCGCCGCGCCTTCGCCGGCGCGAACGCAAGAACATCACTTCGGGCACGGCGCATGTGAACGCCACCTTCAACAACACGATGATCACCATCACCGACGCGCAGGGCAACACCATCGCCTGGTCGTCCTCGGGCAGCCAGGGGCTTCAAGGGGTCGCGCAAATCGACCCCCTATGCGGCGCAGGTCGCCGCCGAGGATGCCGGGCGCAAGGCGATGGAGCACGGCATGCGCACCTTGGAGATCGAGGTCAAGGGCCCGGGCTCGGGCCGGGAATCGGCACTGCGCGCCTTGCAGGCGGTGGGGTTCGCGGTCACCTCGATCCGCGACGTAACGCCGATCCCGCACAATGGCTGCCGGCCGCCCAAGCGGCGCCGCGTCTGACGGGCAAGCCGGCCCCGCCGCCGCGGGGGCTCTTTTCGACGAAAACGCCGGTGGCGCTGCCATCGGCTTTTGCTGCGGATGGCATCCGCCTTAACCGACCGAGGTTCGAGTCGTGATTCAAAAGAACTGGCAAACCCTGATCAAGCCGAAGCAGCTTTCGGTAGAGCCGGGCGACGATCCCAAGCGCGCCGCGACCGTGGTCGCCGAGCCGCTCGAACGCGGTTTCGGACTGACCTTGGGCAACGCGCTGCGCCGCGTGCTGCTGTCCTCGCTGCAAGGCGCCGCGGTGACCTCGATCCAGATCGAGGGCGTACTGCACGAGTTCTCGTCGATCCCCGGCGTGCTCGAGGACGTGACCGACATCGTGCTCAACGTCAAGAGCATCGATCTGCGGATGTATGGCGAAGGACCCGAAGCGCATGCGGCTGCGGGCCACCGGCCCCGGCGAGGTCCGCGCCGGAGCGATCGAAACCGGCCACGACATCGACATCCTGAACCCCGAACTGGTGATCTGCACCCTCGACAGCGGCACCCGGATCACGATGGAATTGACCGTCGAGAACGGCAAGGGCTATCTGCCGGGCACGCAAAACCGGGCCGAGGACGCGCCGATCGGGCTGATCCCGGTCGATGCGCTGTTCAGCCCGGTGCGCAAGGTTTCCTACCGGGTCGAGAACACCCGCGTCGGCCAGGTCACCGATTACGACCGGCTGGCGATGCGGGTCGAGACCAACGGCGCGGTGACCCCCGAAGATGCGGTGGCGCTGGCCGCGCGCATTCTGCAGGACCAGCTGCAGCTCTTCATCAATTTCGAGGAGCCGCGCCATCCCTCCGACGAGACGCGGCCGAGCGAACTGCCGTTCAACAAGAACCTGCTGCGCAAGGTCGACGAGCTCGAATTGTCGGTGCGTTCGGCCAACTGCCTGAAGAACGACAACATCGTCTATATCGGCGATTTGGTGCAGAAGATCCGAAGCCGAGATGCTCCGGACGCCGAATTTCGGGCGCAAATCGCTGAACGAGATCAAGGAGGTGCTGGCCCAGATGGGACTGCATCTCGGCATGGAAATCACCAATTGGCCGCCGGAAAACATCGAAGAGCTGGCCAAGCGGCTCGACGAACCCTATTGAGGACGCGATGCGCCACCGTCTGAAAGGCCGCAGCTTCAGCCGCCGCTCCGAGCACCGCCAGGCGATGTTCGAGAATTTGGCCGCTGCCCTGATCAAGCACGAGCAGATCACCACGACCTTGCCCAAGGCCAAGGATCTGCGCCCGATCGTCGAGCGGCTGATCACGCTCGGCAAGCATGGCGGGCTCGCCAACCGGCGGCGGGCGATCGCCCGGCTGCAGGATTCGCAGCTGGCCAACAAGCTGATGACGGTTCTGGCCGACCGCTATGCCAACCGGGCCGGCGGCTATACCCGCATCGTCAAGGCCGGGTTTCGCCATGGCGACAACGCCGCAATGGCGGTGATCGAGTTTGTCGACCGCGACCCGGCGGCCAAGGGCAAGGATTCCGGCCCGACCGGGACCGAGGAGAAGGACGAGGCCGAGGCCGCCTGAGGCCGCACTCCTCGCCGATCGCGGTGTCCGGCACGAAAAAACTCGTCATGCCGGGATTTGGTCCGGGCATCCACGGGGCGGCGACGGGTGCTGCGGAGTGGGCCAAAGACGTGGATGGCCGGGTCAAGCCCACGGCCGTCCGGTTCCACGAATCCGGCTGCAGTGTGCGCAATGCCTCTACCCTCGTCGTCATCGCCGGGCTTGTCCCAGTGATCCACGCCTCTCTTCGACCCGACCCAGGCACGTGGATGGCCGGAACAAGTCCGGCCATGACGGCTTCAGGGGGAACGAATATGTTGCATACCCGGCAAACTGGCATGCGGAGCTGAACCGGACAGCCGTGGGTCAAGCCCGGCCATGACGATGAAATGAGCCAGGTATTTGCATCTCAGCGCTTCGTCCCCGGCGATTGGCGGTGACGCTATTCGGTCGGCCGGGCGGTAAAGCCGAGGCTGCCATCATCTTCATGGTCGACCACCTCGACCTTGCTGACGCGCGCTGCCGGCGGGCCTTGCCGGGCTGCGCCGATCATCGCGGCGACGGCGTCTTCCGTTCCGCTCGCCAGCAATTCGACGGCGCCGTCGGCGCGGTTGCGCACCCAGCCGCGCAGCCCGAGGCTGGCGGCGGTATCGATCGCCCAGAGGCGATAACCGACGCCCTGCACCCGGCCGGCGATGCGCAGCCGAATGGTCCGGATCGCGCCCTTCATTCCATCATCACCTGAAGATCCCGCCCGGGTCCCGGCGAGCCGGGAGCGATTATTCGGCGTCGCTCGTTAGTCTCGCAAGCGTACTATACGCGGCAGATGACCTCGTGGCGGCGACCAGCCGTAAAGCCGGCGACATCCCGGCGCGCCGCCGCGCGATGCTAAAACTGTTTGCCGAGGCCGAGGCGCGGGCATTCGCGGCCTCGATCCGCCGCGGCAGCACGGAGGACAGCCATGGAACAGCGTGGGTTCGGCCCGACCGGGCGCGAGGTGGCGGCGATCGGGATGGGCACCTGGTATTTCGAGCAGGCCGACCGGGCGACGGCGATCGCCGCGCTGCGCCAGGGTCTCGATCTGGGCATGAACCATATCGACACCGCCGAGATGTACGGCTCGGGCGTCGCCGAAGAGATCATCGGCGAGGCCATCGCCGGCCGCCGCGACGAGGTTTTTCTGGTGTCCAAGGTGCTGCCGCAGAATGCCTCGCGGTCGGGGGTGCGCGCCGCCTGCGAGCGCTCGCTGGCCCGGCTGCGCACCGACCGGCTCGACTGCTATCTGCTGCACTGGCGCGGCCCGCACCCGCTCACCGAGACGATCGCCGCCTTCGAGGAATTGCGGCGCGGCGGCCAGATCCTCAGCTGGGGGGTCAGCAATTTCGACGCCGACGATCTTGAACAGGTGCTGAAAATCTGTGGCGAGGGGATGCTCGCCTGCAATCAGGTGCTCTATCACCTGCTGGAGCGCAGCATCGAGCACGCGGTGATCCCGTGGTGCGAGCGGCATGAGGTGGCGGTCGTCGCCTACAGCCCGTTCGGCCATGCCCGCTTTCCCGCCGGGCACACCGCGGGCGGGCGGTTGCTGGCCGAGATCGCGGCCGTGCACGGCGCGACGCCGCGCCAGGTGGCGCTGGCTTTTCTGGTGCGGCGGCGCTCGGTCTTCGCTATCCCGAAAGCCTCGACCGGGCCGCATGTCGCGGAAAACGCCGCGGCCGGCGATCTGCGCCTCTCGGCCGGGGAGATCGCCCGGATCGACGCCGCCTTCCCGCTCGGCGGCCGCCAGCGCGGGTTGCCGATGCTGTAGCTGATTGGGTCGAAGCGCGGGTTCGGGTTCACTCGAATTCGAGGATCACCTCGTCGACGGCGAGGCTGTCGCCGGGCTTGGCGCGGATCCTGGCGATGCGCCCGTCGCGTTCGGCGCGCAGCACATTCTCCATCTTCATCGCCTCGACGATGGCCAGCGCCTCGCCGGCCTTGACCTCCTGGCCGCTTGCCACCGCGATCGAGGAGAGCAGCCCCGGCATCGGCGACAGCAGCAGCCGCGAGGTGTCGGGCGCCTTTTTCTGTGGCATCAGCGCCAGCAGCTCGGCGGCGCGCGGCGACAGCACCTGCGCCAGACGGATCACCCCGCCATGCACCAGCCGGAATTCCGCTCCCGGCAGCCGCTCGATCTGCACCACCGCCTGGCCGCTTGCCAGGCATAGCCGCATCAACACCTGTCCGGGCTGCCAATCGGTGGCCGCGCAGCGGGCTTCGCCGGCGATATCGGCGCGATAGCCGCCATTCTGTGGCCGAACCGAGACCGGGTATGGCCGGCCATCGAGCAGGATGGTCGATTGCTCGGCGATTTCGCCGCGAAACCCGGCGAGCTTGCCGTCGATCGCCGTCTCGGCTTCGCGGATGCGGCGGCCCGCGAGCGCCGCGGCGAGCAGGATCACCCGGTCGGCCTCGACAAAATCGGCGGGCGGGGCAAACCCGCCGGGAAATTCCTCGGCGATGAAGTTTGTCGACAAGGTCCCGGCGCGAAACCGCGGTTTCGCCGCGACCGCCGCCAGAAACGCCGCGTTGTTCTGCACGCCGCTGATGTAGAACCCGTCGAGGGCGTCGCGCAGCCGGTCGATCGCGGCGTCGCGGCCGGGTCCATGGGCCGAGAGCTTGGCGATCATCGGATCGTAATGGATGCCGATCTCCGACCCTTCGAAGACCCCGTCATCGAGCCGCAGCCCCTCGCCCCGCCGGCGGCAGATAGCGGACCAGGCGGCCGGTCGACGGCAGAAAGCCGCGCATCGGGTCCTCGGCATAGATCCGCGCCTCGATCGCCCAGCCGTCGAGCCGGACGTCATCCTGGGCGAAGGGCAGCTTTTCGCCGGCGGCGATGCGCAGCATCAGTTCGACGAGGTCGAGGCCGGTCACCAGCTCGGTCACCGGGTGCTCGACCTGCAGCCGCGTATTCATTTCGAGAAAATAGAAATTGCGCTGGCGGTCGACGATGAACTCGACGGTGCCGGCCGAGCGGTAATCGACGGCGCGGGCCAGGGCCACCGCCTGGCTCCCCATCGCCGCGCGCATCGCCGGGTCGAGAAACGGGCTCGGCGCCTCCTCGATGACCTTTTGGTGGCGCCGCTGGATCGAGCATTCGCGTTCGCCGAGATGGATGATGGCGCCGTGCGCGTCGCCGAGCACCTGGATTTCGATATGCCGCGGCTCCTCGATATATTTTTCGATGAAGATGCGGTCGTCGGCGAAGCTCGACCGGGCCTCGCCCGCGGCGGCGCGAAACCCGTCCAGCACTTCATCGTCCGAGGCGGCGATGCGCATCCCCTTGCCGCCGCCGCCGGCCGACGCCTTGATCATCACCGGATAGCCGATGTCGCGGGCGATCCCGACCGCCGCCTCGGCATCGGGCACGATGTCGAGATGGCCGGGCACGGTCGACACCCCGGCGGCGCGGGCGAGCTTTTTCGATTCGATCTTGTCGCCCATCGCCGCGATCGCTTTGGGTCCGGGCCCGACAAAGGCGATGCCGGCCGCGGCCAGCGCGGTGGCGAACGCGACATTCTCCGACAGGAAACCGTAGCCGGGATGGACCGCCTCGGCGCCGCTGGCGCGGCAGGCGTCGACGATCGGGTCGATGGCGAGATAGCTCTCGGCCGATGGCGGCGGACCGATCCGGATCGCCTCGTCGGCCATCCGCACATGCAACGCCTCGGCATCGGCGTCGGAATAGACCGCGACCGTGGCGATGCCCATCCGCCGCGCGGTGCGGATCACCCGGCAGGCGATCTCGCCGCGATTGGCGATCAGGATTTTGCGGAACATGACGCGCAGACGATTCTCTCATGGCCGGTTGCGGTGCCCTCACCCGCCTCGCGGCGCTCGGCACCCTCTCCCGCAATGCGGGAGAGGGGGGACCCGGCCCGGCGGGCCGGGTGGGTGAGGGCCGATGGCGCACGCACCGGGGTCATTCTTGGTCCGCGCCGGTCACAGCGGGATGTTGTCGTGTTTTTTCCACGGATTGGCGAGTTGCTTGCCGCGCAGCATGGCGAGGGCGCGGCAGAGGCGGCGGCGGGTGTCGCGCGGCAGGATCACGTCGTCGATAAAGCCGCGGCTGGCGGCGACAAACGGGTTGGCGAATTTCTCGCGATACTCCTCGGTGCGCGCCTCGATCGCCGCGGCGTCGCCGAGATCGGCGCGAAAGATGATCTCGACCGCACCCTTCGGCCCCATCACCGCGATCTCGGCCGAGGGCCAGGCGAAATTGACGTCGCCGCGCAGATGCTTCGAACTCATCACGTCATAGGCCCCGCCATAGGCCTTGCGGGTGATCAGGGTGACCTTGGGCACGGTCGCCTCGGCGAAGGCGAACAAGCAGCTTGGCGCCGTGCTTGATGATGCCGCCATATTCCTGGGCGGTCCCCGGCAGAAACCCCGGCACATCGACAAAGGTCACGATCGGGATGTTGAAGCAGTCGCAGAACCGGACAAAGCGCGCCGCCTTGCGGGCGCTGTCGATATCGAGGCAGCCGGCCAGCACCATCGGCTGGTTGGCGACGATGCCGATCGTCGAGCCCTCGAGCCGGGCGAAGCCGATGATGATATTGCCGGCAAAATTCGGCTGGATTTCGAAGAAATCGCCTTCGTCGACGGTTTTGAGGATCAGCTCCTTGATGTCATAGGGCTTGGTCGGGTTGGCCGGGACCAGGGTGTCGAGCGAGGGTTCGACCCGGTCGCGCGAATCGGCGCTGGGCCGCAATGGCGGCGGCGCGCGGTTCGAGGCCGGCAGAAAGTCGATGAACCGGCGCAGTTCGAGCAATGCCTCGACATCATTGGCAAAGGCGAGGTCGGCCACCCCGGAGCGGGTGGTGTGGGTGACCGCACCGCCCAGTTCCTCCTGGGTCACGGTCTCGTGGGTGACGGTGCGCACCACCTCGGGCCCGGTCACGAACAGGTACGAGGTGTCCTTGACCATAAAGATGAAATCGGTCATCGCCGGCGAATAGACCGCACCGCCGGCGCAGGGGCCCATGATCATCGACACCTGCGGCACGACCCCGGAGGCCAGCACGTTGCGCTCGAACACCTCGGCATAGCCGGCGAGCGAGGCGACCCCGTCCTGGATGCGGGCGCCGCCGGAATCGTTGAGGCCGATCACCGGCGCGCCGACCTTCATCGCCTGATCCATGATCTTGCAGATTTTTTCGGCATGCGCCTCGCTGAGCGAGCCGCCGAACACGGTGAAATCCTGGCTGAAGACAAAGACCAGCCGGCCGTTGACCGTGCCGTAGCCGGTGACCACGCCGTCGCCCGGGACCCGGTGCTCGTCGATGCCGAAATCATGGCTCCGATGCTCGACGAACATGTCCCATTCCTCGAAGGAATCGGGGTCGAGCAGCAATTCGATCCGCTCGCGCGCGGTCAGCTTGCCGCGGCGGTGCTGGGCTTCGATGCGCCGGGCGCCGCCGCCGGCGCGGGCCGCGCTGCGCCTTTCCTCCAAGCGTTGGCGAATATCGTCCATCACGCCTCGCGAGTGTGCAGCGCGAGATAACATCAACCGGTGCGCCGAGGCCAGACCCGCGGCGGTTCGGCCGCGGTTCGGCCCGGCGGTTCGGCTTGTTCGGCGCCGGCGATCGGGCGCAGAATTGCCGGCAGTCCGATCGGCGGACCGAGCGAGGACGAAGCGATGGCGGAGAGCGAGCTGTATCAAAAAGGGGCGGCGATGCGGCGCCGGCTGATGGGCGAGGCGGCGGTCGAACGCTCGGCCCGCGAGATCTACAGCGACCCGGTGATGAAGAAATTCATCGACGTCGCCACCGAGACCGTGTTCGGCGCGCTATGGACGCGGCCCGGTCTCGACCTCAAGACCCGGGCGTTGATCTGCGTGATCTCCGACACCACCACCGGGCGCGAGCCCGAACTCGCATTGCATCTGCGCATGGCGTTGCGCCAGGGCTGGACCGAAGAGGAACTGACCGAGGCCCTGCTCCACCTCTCCGGCTATGTCGGGGTGCCGATCATTCGCGAGTCGATGATGGTCGCGAGCAAGATTTTCGCCGAATTCCGCGCCGAAAAGGCGGCCGAGAAACCGGCCAACGCGTAAATGCCCGGGTCGCAGGCAAATTCTCGCTTAGCCAATTCGAATGTCGTCATCCCGGTCGTCATCGCCGGGCTCTACGCGGTGATCTACGCCTTTTTGCTGCGGCCCCAGAAGGCGTGGATGGCCGGAACAAGTCCACGGTTGTCCGGTTCAGCTCCGCATGCCAGTTTGTCGGGTATGCAACATATTCGCTCCCCTTGAAGCCGTCATGGCCGGACTTGTTCCGGCCATCCACGTGCCTGGGTCGGGGTCGAAGAGAGGCGTGGATCACCGGGACAAGCCCGGTGATGACGACTGCGAGTAGAGGCGTTGCGCTGCACTGCACCGTATTCGCAGAACCGGACAGCCATGGGTCAAGCCCGGCCATGACAGCCTCAGGAAGCGAATTCCGATACCTGTTAACTTGCATACGGACCTGAACCGGACAGCCATGGAACAAGTCCGGCCATGACGGCCTCAGGAGGAGCGAATATTCCGAATACGCGGGGAACTTGCATACGGATCTGAACCGGACAGCCGTGGAACAAGTCCGGCCATGACGAGGATGGAGCGACGACGAAGTGTCCACAATGGCAATGCCGAATGGATTCACCCGACAGGAGTGGAACGCCTACTACTCGCGGAAAAGAATCGTCCAGCAATGGACGCAACTGCACCTGCTCGGCACGATCGAGTGCGAAAAAATCCTCGAAGTCGGGCCGGCCCTGGGGCTGGTCACCAGCCTGCTGGTCAATCTCGGCTACGATGTCGACACCTTGGACCGGGTGCCGCGCGCCTTCGCCTATCCCGCCGTCCGGCACCTCGAACGGGACATCTGCGAATTGCGCAGCGACGAGATCGCCGGCTACGACGCCATCCTGTGTTGCGAGACGCTCGAGCACATTGATTGGCAGCGGGTCGGCGCGGTGTTGTCGACCTTCCGCGCCAGCGGCGCCCGGTACCTGATCGTGTCGGTCCCCTTTATGGCGTTTCAGGTGGCGCTCGACCTGTATTTCAACCGGACCACCTTTCGCCAGTATTTCTCGATGAAAAAGCTGCTATGGCGCAAGGATTTCGCGGTCGAGCCGCCGGGCGGCCACCAATGGGAAGTCGGGTACAAGAATTATCCGCTGCGGGTCTGGGAGCAGCGGCTCGAAGACAGCGGCTGGTCGATCCGCAGGCGAGACTTTACCGAGCATTGCCGCTCGGTCTTTCACCTGCTCGAAGCGAGGTGAGGAACGGGCCGCCGGCTCAGTCGCGCAGCAATGACAGGAACCGCGCCGCCGCCATGAGATCCTCGGCCAATGCCGTGCGGCGGCGGGCCTGCTCCTCGTCCTCGCCCCAGGCTTCGATCTGAAAGCTTTCGTCGAGCTGGGAGGCGGCGAAGGCCTCGGCGGCATCGAGCCGGCCCTCGGTCAGCGCCAGGGCGATGACCAGGGAGCCGCAGGTCCCGGTCAGCAGATGCAGCGCCGCCAAGGCAAAATTGTCATGCCCGGCGACCGCGGCGGCAAGGGCGTGCAGGCTGGCCACGGGCTGGCTTATCGGGATAATTCCGGCGGTGGTTTCGAGCGGGGCGGCGTAGCGCTGCGCCGCCCAATCGACCAGCGGCTGCCACACCGCCTGCTGGCGCATCGCCAGAGGCGGCGGCTGCGCCGCGCGATAGCAGACCAGATCGGTCCCGGCATAATCGGCGATCTGCTGCACGATCGCGTCGCGCTGCGGCGCCACCCGGTCGATCGCGGTGCTGGCCAGCCGGGTCAGCGGCATCTTCTCCGGGCGAATCTCGCTCTGCTGGGCATTCCATTCGCCGGCAATCGCTGCCGCGAGGGCGGCATTCGGCAGCAGCAGAGGCAGTTTTGCCGGCGTCTTGATCGCTCTGCCGTCGAGGCCGACCGCATAGCCGCCCGGCACCGGGATGATTTCGGCCTGCCGATAGAATCGCTTCATTCGGGCAGCTTCAGACCGGCAAAGGGATCTTCGACATCATTGGCAAAGCCGAAGAATTTCCAGCTTTCCCGCATATGCGGCGGCAGCGGCGCGGTTACCCGCAGCATCCCGCCCTGCGGCAGCGGGATGGCGAGCGAGCGCGCGTGCAGATGCAGCCGGCGGGCGCCCGGCGGCCCGCCGAGATGCGCCTCGGCGCCGCCATATTTGCCATCGCCGAGGATCGGCGCGCCGATCGCCGCGCAATGCGCGCGCAGCTGATGGGTCCGTCCGGTGATCGGCAGCAGCGCGAGCCAGCTCGCCCGCTCGCCGACGCTGTCGACCATGCGATAATAGGTGATGGCGGATTTGCCCTCGTCGGGGTCGGCGCGCACCCGTTCGCCGCCCTGCCCCGAGCGCTTGGCCAGCGCCAGCGCGATTCGTCCCTGCGGCGGTTGGGGGACACCGAGCGTGAGCGCCCAATAGATCTTGCGCGTCGTCTTTTCGCGAAAGGCCCGGGTCAGAAACGCCGCCGCCGCGCCGCTGCGGGCGATGACCAGCACGCCGCTGGTATCCTTGTCGAGGCGGTGAACCAGCCTGGGCCGCTCGGCGTGACCAAAGCGCAGGCCATCGAGCAATCCGTCGAGATGGCGCTCGGAGCGGGTCCCGCCCTGAACCGCGAGGCCGGGCGGCTTGTTCAGCACGATGACCGCCTCGTCGCGGTGCAGGACCATGGCCTGCAGCATCGCCTCGTCGGCCGGCAGCAATGGGCGCGGTGTCGCCGCAGCGGCCGGCGCCGATGCGTCGAGAGGCGGAACGCGGATGGCCTGGCCGGGCCCGACCCGGTCGCCCGCTTTGGCGCGTTTGCCGTCGACCCGGATCTGCCCGGTGCGCAGCAGCTTTTCGAGCCGGCCATGGGCGAGCGCCGGATAATGCCGCCTGAACCAGCGGTCGAGGCGCAGCGGTTCGCCCTCGCCGTCGACGGTTACCGTCTCAACGTCGCCGCTCATCGCTGTACCTCCGCCGCGCGTGCGCGCAGCTTTTCCCAATAATCGAGCCGCTTTTTTACTTCGCGCTCGAAGCCGCGCTCGCCCGGCCGGTAGAAATTGCGGCGCGCGACACCGTCCGGGAAATAGTTCTGGCCCGAGAACCCCTCCTCGGTGGCGTGGTCGTAGACATAGCCCTTGCCGTAGCCGAGGTTGCGCATCAGTCGCGTCGGCGCGTTCAGGATGTGCAGCGGCGGCATCAGCGACCCGGTCTCGCGCGCCATCTGCCGGGCCTCGCCAAAGGCGGTATAGGCCGCATTCGATTTCGGCGCGGTCGCCAGATAGATCACGCATTGGGCGATCGCCAACTCGCCTTCGGGCGAACCGAGCCGGTCGTAGGTGTCCCACGCCGCCAATGCCTGGACCACCGCCTGCGGATCGGCGAGCCCGACATCCTCGACCGCGGCGCGGGTCAGCCGGCGCAGGATGTAGATCGGGTCTTCGCCGCCGGCCAGCATGCGCGCCAGCCAATAGAGCGCCGCATCGGTATCCGAGCCGCGCAGGGATTTGTGCAACGCGCTGATCAGATTGTAATGGCCTTCCTGCGGCCTTGTCGTAAAGCGGCGCGCGCTGCTGGACCAGGCGGGCGAGCTCTCCCGGTCCGATCGCCGCCCCGGTCGGCAGCCGGGCGATTTCCTCGACGAGATTGAGCAGAAACCGGCCGTCGCCATCGGCCATCGCCCGCAACGCGGCGCGGGCGTCCCCGGTCAATGGCAGCTTGTGGCCGAGCGCATCCTCGGCCCGCCGCAGCAGGGTCTCAAGATCGTCGTCGCCGAGCCGGCGCAGCACCAGGACCTGGGCCCGCGACAACAATGCCCCGATCAGCTCGAAGGACGGGTTCTCGGTGGTGGCCCCGACCAGGACCACGGTGCCGTCCTCGACCACCGGCAGAAACGCGTCCTGCTGGGCGCGGTTGAAGCGGTGGATTTCGTCGACAAAGAGCAAGGTGCCATGGCCGATCTCGCGCCGCTTCCTGGCCGCCTCGAACACTTTGCGCAGATCGGCGACCCCGGAAAATACCGCCGATAACGGCTCGAAATGGAGGTCGGTGCCGTGCGCCAAAAGCCGCGCGATCGTGGTCTTGCCGCAGCCCGGCGGTCCCCACAGGATCATCGAGGATAATTGCCGGCCGGCCACCATGCGCCCGATCGGCCCGTCCGGACCGAGCAGGTGATCCTGGCCGACCACCTCGGCGAGGCTTTGCGGCCGCAGCCGGTCGGCGAGCGGGCGCGGCGCCTGCGTCTCGAACAAGGTGCTCATCGCCGGCTGGGATGACCGCTCCGAGACGGAGGGTTTATGCGGCATCGATCACGATGCCCATGCGCTTGCCGAGCGCCCGAAGTGCCGCATCGACCTGATTGATCCGACTTTGGTGAAGCGGGTCGCGAAGGCGGCGCACCGTCTTCTCATCGGTGCCGAGCTGCCGCGCCAGGGCGACGTTCGAGAGCCCCGCCGCGAGCATCGAATCATGCAGCGCCAGCTTGGCTGCAACCAGAGGGGGCAGGTAGGCAAGAGGGCGGCCATGCGCCGGCGAAGGGTGCGGCAGCGGTTCGGCGCGGTCTGTATAGAAGGAAAGAGCGGTCACCAGGGCATCCTCCGCCATCGCCGCGGCTTCTTCCTCGGTGTCGCCTTGGGTGATCGCCTCGGGCACGTCCGGAAAGGCGACGGTGAACCCGCCCTCAGGCTGGGGCAGCAACTCGTAGGGGTAGGCGTAACGCATTCCGGTTATTCCTCGATCTCCTCGGGCGTCAACCCGAGCTGTCGCAAAATGCCGTGCAAGGTTCCGGCCTTCAGATCTGTCGGATGTCGCCCTACCACCGAGCGCCGGCCGGCAAGTTTGACCTTCGTATGGTTCTTGCCCTCCGAGATCTCCAGATCCAGGCCACGCTTTGCCGCGATCCGACGCAAGCGCCGCAACAGCTCGGCCGGTTTCACTATTCAATTTTCGGACACATCTGTCCGAATATCGAGAGCGCGTGAGTCAGATTGAAGCGCGGGTGCGCAAGCTAACGGCTCACCGAACACCTGATCGAAGGTGGCGCGCAAGGCCTCGTCGACCTCGGCCATGGTCGCGGCGATGCCGAGATCGGCGAGCGAGGTCACCCCGTGCCCGGAGGCCTCGGGAGCGATGCCGCAGGGGATGATGCCGCGGTAATGGTCGAGGTCGGGGCTGATGTTGAGCGCGATGCCGTGATAGGTCACCCAGCGCCGCACCCGCACCCCGATCGCGGCGATCTTGTCCTCATGCCCGTCCGCGCGCACGACCCAGATCCCGACCCGGCCGTCGCGCCGCTCGCCGCCGACACCAAAGCGCGCCAAGGTGCGGATCGCCCATTCCTCGAGATGATGGACATAGCAATGCACATCTTCGCCGCGGCGGGCGAGATCGAGCATGACATAGGCGATGCGCTGGCCCGGCCCGTGATAGGTATAGCGCCCGCCGCGCCCGGTGCGGTGCACCGGCAGACGGTCCGGGTCGAGCAGATCCTCGTCGCGCGCGCTGGTCCCGGCGGTGTAGAGCGGCGGGTGTTCGAGCAGCCAGACCAGTTCGGGCGCGGCGCCGGCGCGGATCGCGGCGACCCGGCGCTCCATCTCTTCGATCGCATACGCGTAAGGGACGGCGCTCGAACTCGATTGCCACTCCACAGCATGGTTCGCGGTTCGCTGCTCAGAAGCCATGCTGCTTGATATGGTAGCGCGAATTTGCTAATCACGCCGCCTCGCGGCGAGATGCGAGGCTCCTCCCCTGCCGTGCGGTCGTGGCGGAACTGGTAGACGCGCAGCGTTGAGGTCGCTGTGGGGGAAACTCCGTGGAAGTTCGAGTCTTCTCGACCGCACCAAGCCTTTGCCTCGACCGCCAACAATTTGCCTCCCGGGTAGCGTAATGAAGATCGTCAACTCGCTGAAATCGCTTAAGAAGCGCGACAAGAACTGCCGTATCGTGCGGCGCAAGGGCCGCGTCTACGTGATCAACAAGACCAACCCGCGCTACAAGGCGCGGCAGGGCTGAACCCGCCGCCCGGCCGGCGACGGCGGGCCCGTGCCGATGAAGATGCCGACGCCCGACGCCGCGGTGTTGCAGCGCCGCGGCGAAATCGTCGAGGCGTTGCGCCGGATCGTGCCGGGCGAAGGGGTGATCGTCTCCGAGCCCGAACGGCGCGCCTATGAGAGCGACGGGCTGACCGCCTACCACCAATTGCCATTGGTGGTGGTGCTGCCGTCGCGGGTTGAAGAGGTCGCGGCGGTGCTGCGCTATTGCCGGGAAATGGGCGTAAAGATCGTGCCGCGCGGCGCCGGCACCTCGCTGTCGGGCGGGGCGTTGCCCCTGGCCGACGGGGTATTGCTCGGCATGGCCAAGTTCAACCGCATCCTCGACATCGATTACGACAATCGCTGCGTGGTGGCCCAGCCCGGCGTTACCAATCTGGCATTGACCCAGGCGGTCGAGCATGCCGGATTTTATTACGCGCCCGACCCGTCGAGCCAGATCGCCTGCACCATCGGCGGCAATGTCGCCGAAAATTCCGGCGGCGTGCACTGCCTCAAATACGGGCTGACCACCAACAACATCCTGGGCGTCGAGCTGGTGCTGATCGATGGCGAGATCGTCCGGCTCGGCGGCAAGCATTTCGACGCCGAAGGCTACGATCTGCTGGGCGTGGTCACCGGGTCCGAGGGGCTGCTGGGCGTCGTCACCGAGGTCACGGTGCGCATCCTGCCCAAGCCGACGGCGGCGCGCGCGCTGCTGATCGGCTTCGCCACGACCGAGGATGCCGGCAATTGCGTTGCCGCGGTGATCGCCGCCGGCATCATTCCCGGCGGGATGGAGATGATGGACCGGCCGGCGATCCACGCCGCCGAGGCTTTCGTCAATGTCGGCTACCCGCTCGATGTCGAGGCGTTGCTGATCGTCGAGCTCGATGGCGCGCCGGCCGAAATCGACCATCTGATCGCCAAGGTCGAGACGATCGCCCGCGACCACCAGCGCCGCCTCGATCCGGATCAGTAGCGACGATGCCGAGCGGCTGGCCTTCTGGTCCGGGCGCAAGGCCGCGTTTCCGGCGGTCGGGCGGATCTCGCCCGATTACTACTGCATGGACGGCACGATCCCGCGCGGCCGGCTGGCGCAGGTGCTGAGCGGCATCGGCGCGCTGTCGCAGCGCTATGGGCTCGGCGTCGCCAATGTGTTTCACGCCGGCGACGGCAATTTGCACCCGCTGGTGCTTTACGACGCCAACAAACCCGGCGAGACCGAGCGCGCCGAGGAATTCGGCTCGGACATCCTGCGGCTATGCGTCGAGGTTGGCGGGGTATTGACCGGCGAGCACGGGGTCGGCGTCGAAAAGCGCGACCTGATGGGCACGATGTTCGACGCAACCGACCTGGCGCATCAGCAGCGGGTCAAATGCGCGTTCGACCCCGACGGGCTGCTCAACCCGGGCAAGGTGTTTCCGCAATTGCATCGCTGCGCCGAACTCGGCCGCCTGCACATCCACGCCGGCCGCCTGCCCTTCCCCGACCTGCCGCGGTTCTAGCCGGCCGGAGGGTAATCCGGGTATTGCGGCAGGTCGTCGGTGATTTCGAACCAGGGCGCCTTGCTGGCAACAAAGACGTGGGCCTCGGGGCGGACGCGCGGATCATCATCCAAAATGCCCAGCGGGATGCCCAGCTCCGCGGCAATCGCCGGATTTTCCAGGGCCGGTTGGTAGGTGGGACCCGGCCGGTTGACCACCGGCGAGCCGCAAACCCGGCAGAAACCGCGGCGAAAACCGGGAGAGGATTCATAGTAGCTGACCAAATCCTCGCCCTGGATCCATTTGAAATCGGCGATACGGACACGAACCCGGCTGCGAAACGCGGCGCCGTGCTGCTTGCGGCAGCGCGAGCAGTGGCAATTGAGCGGCCGCTGCAGGACACCGTCGATCTCGAACTTCACGCCGCCGCATAGGCAGGTTCCGCGGATTGTCGGCATCGTACACCTCCCTTTGCACGCCCGGCTTTAAGGCGTTAAGTCCCATTATGAGCCGGTTCCTGCCGACCTCGATCAACGAACTGCGCGATGCGGTGGCCGACGCGCTCGCCGCCGCCGAGCCGCTCGAACTGGTCGCGGGCGGGTCGAAGCGCGGGCTCGGGCGGCCGATGCAGACCGCGCACACCCTCGATCTATCCGAACTCCAGGGGATTCGCGATTATCAGCCGAACGAGCTGGTTCTGACCGCCGCGGCCGCGACCCCGCTCGACGAAATCGAGGCGGCGCTCGCCGAAAACCGGCAGATGCTGGCCTTCGAGCCGCCGGATTGGCGGGCATTGCTGGGCGCCGAACAGTCGCGCCCGACCTTGGGCGGGGTGCTTGCCGGCAATTTGAGCGGGCCGCGGCGGATCAAGGCGGGGGCGGCGCGCGACCATTTCCTCGGCTTTCGCGGCGTCAGCGGCCGCGGCGAGGTATTCAAATCGGGCGGCAAGGTGGTCAAGAACGTGACCGGCTACGATCTCTCGAAACTGCTGGCCGGCTCCTACGGCACCCTGGCCGCGCTCGAGGAGGTGACGGTCAAGGTATTGCCGCGGCCGGAACACAGCGAAACCGTGGTGCTGTGCGGGCTCGATCCGGCGGCGGCGGGGCCGGCGATGCGCCGGGCGCTGAACTCGCCGCACGAGGTCTCGGCCGCCGCCTATCTGCCATCCGGCGCGGCCGCGGCGTTGCGCTCGCTGGCGGAGCTGCCGGGCTTCGCCGCCTTTCGCCTCGAAGGGCCGCCGCCTTCGGTCGCTTTCCGGCGCGAGCGGCTATTGGCCGAGCTGGCCGCGGATTGCGAGTTGACGGTGCTCGAAGCCGAAGCCTCGCTCGCATTGTGGCGCGCGATCCGCGATGTCGAGCCGCTCGCCGATCCTGGCGAACGCGCGGTGTGGCGGGTTTCGGCCGCCCCGAGCCGCGGCGCGGCGCTCGGCGAGGCGATCGCCCGGGCCATCGACGCGACCTGGTTTGTCGATTGGGGCGGCGGCCTCTTATGGGTTGCGGTCGCCTTGACCACAGACGCGGCCGAGGATGGCGGCGCGGCGCTGATCCGCTCGGCGATCCGCGGCGCCGACGGGCATGACACGGGACACGCCACCCTGATCAAAGGGTCGGCGGCGTTGCGCCGCGCCGTCCCGGTGTTCGAGCCGCAGCCCGCCTGCCCTGGCGGCGCTGGCGGCCCGGGTCAAGGACAGCTTCGACCCGCGCCATATCCTGAACCCCGGGCGCATGGTCGAGGGGAGCTGAGGCGGTGCGCACCGATTTTTCAGCCGAGCAGCTGGCCGATCCGGATACGGCGCAGTCCGAGAAGATTTTGCGAACCTGCACCCATTGCGGGTTCTGCACCGCGACCTGCCCGACCTATCTGCTGCTCGGCGACGAACTCGACGGGCCGCGCGGGCGCATCTATCTGATCAAGGACATGCTGGCCGGCGACGGGACGGTCGGCGCCGAAACCGTCAAGCACATCGACCGCTGCCTGTCCTGTCTCGCCTGCATGACGACCTGCCCGTCGGGGGTCAACTACATGCACCTGGTCGATCATGGCCGGCGCTGGATCGAGGCGAAATACCAAAGGCCCTGGGCCGAACGGGTGTTGCGGCGGCTGCTGGGCAATGTGCTGACCCGGCCGGCGCGGTTCCGCCTGGCGTTGCGCGGCGCGGTGCTCGCCAGGCCCTATGCGCGATTTCTGCCGGCATCGCTGGCGCCGTTGCTGGCGCTGGCCCCACGGTCAGTCCCGGCCGCCTCGCCGATCGACCGGGTGCAGGTGTTTGCGGCCGAAGGCGAGCGGCGGATGCGGGTGGCATTGCTGGCCGGCTGCGCCCAGCGGGTGCTGGCTCCGCAGATCAACGAGGCGACGATCCGGCTGTTGACCCGCCATGGCTGCGAGGTGGTGGTCGCGCCCGGCAGCGGCTGCTGCGGCTCGCTCAACCATCATCTGGGTCAGGAGGCGGCCGCGCTCGACTTTGCCCGCGCCAATATCGACGCCTGGGAATGCGAGCGGCTGGCCGGCGGGCTCGATGCGATCGCGATCAACGCCTCGGGCTGCGGCACCACGGTCAAGGATTACGGCTTCATGCTGCGCGAGGACCGGGCCTATGCCGAGAAGGCGGCGCGGGTCGCCGCCCTCGCCCGCGACGTCACCGAAATCGTCGAGAGCCTGGGCTTGCGCGCGCCATTGCCCGAAATCGCCGGCCGGCGCCGGCGGGTCGCCTATCATTCGGCCTGCTCGATGCAGCACGGCCAGCGCATTCATGGCGGGCCGAAGGCGCTGCTGACCGCGGCCGGGTTCGAGACGCTCGAGGTGCCGGAGGGGCATCTGTGCTGCGGCTCGGCCGGCACCTACAACCTGCTGCAGCCGGAACTCGCGGCCAAGCTGCGCGAGCGCAAGCTCGCCAATATCGCCCAGACCCGGCCCGAACTCGTCGCCACCGGCAATATCGGCTGCATCGCGCAGCTCGCCCCGGGCTCGGCCGCGCCGGTCTTGCATACGGTCGAACTGCTCGACTGGGCGACCGGCGGCCCGATGCCGCGGGCGCTCGCCGGCGGCTAGCGCGGGCGCAGCCGGGCGACGGCCGGGATCAGCAGCGACAGGGCGAGCGCGGCCAGCCCGATCAGGGTCGGCATCAGCCATCCGGCAGCGCCGAGCATCACCCGCTCTCCGGCGGCGCCGAATTCGACATAGGCGACGGTCATCGGCAGCTGGCCGATCAGCGAGCCGAAGGCATAGCCGCCGAGCGGCAGGCGGGTCAGCCCGAGCCCGTAATTGGCCAGGCTGTGCGGCATCACCGGGATCAGCCGCAACCCGGCGACGGCGCGCCAGCCGCCGCGCTCCACCCGTTCGAGGATCGGCCGGATGGTATCGCTGCGCGACAGGTCGACGAACCCGGCATTGAGATAGCGGGCGACCAGGAACCCGGCCGCGGCGCCGGCGGCGCTGCCGATCGCGGCCCAGACAATGCCCCAGCCGACGCCGAACAGCAGCCCGGCGGCGATCGCCAGCACGGTGCGCGGCACGAACAGCAGGCTGCCGCCGATATGGACGGCGAGAAACACCAGCGGCGCCAACGGATAGCGGCCGATCTCGGTTCCGAGCGCGGCCGGGTCGAGCGACGCCCGCCAGCGCCAGGCGATCGCCGCCCCGGCCAGCAGCAGGCCGAGCAACAACAGCCGAGCCCCGCGGCGAAGCCCGCCGCCGGGGAGGTCGGGCGCCATCGCCGCTTTCGCCCGCTCGGTCATCGCAGAACCGGCATGGCCGACGAAGACGCCCCGGCGGCCGGCTCCTCCGACGACGGCTCGAGCAGCAGCTGCGGCCGGGTCGCGCGCCGCTGCAGCCAGATGACGCCGAACAGATCGACGATGCCGACACCGAGACGGTCGAGCACGCCGTATTTCGAGACGCCGCCGCGGCGCGGCCGATGATTGACCGGCAGCGAGCGCACCTTGCCGCCGGCGCGCAGCACCAGCGCCGGAAGAAACCGGTGCATATGGTCGAAATCCGGCAGATCGAGAAACAGCGCGCGCGGGAACAATTTCAGCCCGCAACCGGTGTCCGGGGTGTCGTCGCCGAGCAGCCGGCGGCGGACCCGGTTGGCGATCCGCGAGGCCGCCCGCTTCGACCAGCTGTCCTGCCGCACCCGGCGATGGCCGGTGACCAGCAGCGGCGAGGCCGGCAGCGCCGCGCGGGCGAGATCCCACAATTGCGGAATGTCGGCCGGGTCGTTCTGGCCGTCGCCGTCGAGGGTCGCGATCCAGGCCGCCCGCGCCGCCTTGACCCCGGTGCGAACCGCCGCACTCTGCCCGCTGCTGTGCGCGTGGCGCAGCAATCGCAGCCGCGGGGTCTGGGCCATCAGCCGCATGATCTCGGCGGCGGTGGCGTCGGTGCTGCCATCATCGACATAGAGGATCTCATAGGCGCACCGCCCGTCGAGGGCGGCGCCGATCTCGGCGATCAGAGGCGCGATGTTCTCGGCCTCGTTGCGTACGGGGATGACGACGGACAGGTCCATGAGGTCGATAGCGGGAGCGTGGGCCGACCGGGTGGGCGCAAACGCCAAACTGGCTGCTGTCACAACGGGCGGCGCGTGTAGCATGTTCCACAGTTCTGGACAAATCGCGCTCGGGAGAACGAGTGGTGCCTGACGACATCGAAACCTTGCCGCAAACCCCCGGCCTCGCGCCAAAGCCCGCGCTCCCCACCCCGGCCGGCTGGCGCGTCGGCGCCGCCCGGTTCGGGCTGATCCGCATGTCGCTGCTCGCCTTCCTGGTCGGCGCGGTCACCGGGCTCGGCGCGTTTGTCTTTCGCGAGCTGATCGGGCTCGTCCATAACCTGTTTTTTCTCAGAACCTTCGCATTCTCCTACGATTCGAGCCTGTTCACCGCGGCCAATCCATGGGGCCCGCTGGTCATTCTGGTGCCGGTCGCCGGTGCGATCGGGGTCACCTTCATCGTCTCGAAATTCGCGCCCGAGGCCAAGGGGCACGGCGTCCCCGAGGTCATGGATGCGATCTATTACAAGGAGGGCGTGATCCGGCCGGTCGTAGCCGTCGCCAAATCGCTGGCCTCGGCATTGGCCATCGGCAGCGGTGCGGCGGTCGGGCGCGAAGGGCCGATCATCCAGATCGGGTCCGCCCTCGGCTCGACCCTGGGTCAGCTGATCGCGATGAGCCCGGGCCAGCGCATCACCCTGGTCGCCGCCGGCGCCGGCGCCGGGATCGCCGCGACCTTCAACACCCCGATCGGCGGCGTGTTGTTTGCGATCGAGCTGATGCTGCCCGAGGTCAGCGTCAACACCTTCCTGCCGGTCGCGGTGTCGACCGGCACGGCGACCTTCATCGGCCGGCTGTTCTTCGGGCCGCAGCCCGCTTTCCAGGTGCCGACGATCGTCGCCGCTGCCGGGTACGCCGGGCGGCGGCGCGCTGGTCCTGCTGCTCTACCTTCTGCTCGGCGCGCTGTGCGGGCTGGCCGCGGCAGCCTTCATCCGCGGGCTGCACCTGGCCGAGGATCTGTTCGACCGTATCCCGGGCGCCTATCTGCGCCACGGCTTTGGCATGCTGCTGGTCGGGGTGCTGATCTTCGGCCTCTATCGCGGTTTCGGGCATTATTTCGTCGAAGGCGTCGGCTACGCCACGATCCAGGCGATCCTGACCGGCCGATCTGACGATGGTCGGGCTGCTGGCGCTGCTGTTCGTGTGCAAGCTGGCGGCCACCTCGGCTCAGCCTGGGCTCGGGCTCGTCGGGCGGCATCTTCTCGCCGTCGCTGTTCATGGGCGCGACGCTTGGGCGCCGCCTTTGCCGGGCTGATCTCGGCCGCGGCTCCGGGGGTGCCGGTCAATCTGCCGGCGTTTGCGATGGTCGGCATGGGCGCCATGGTCGGCGGCGGCACCGGCGCGGCGATGACCGCGGTGACGATGATCTTCGAGATGACCCGCGATTACGACATCGTGCTGCCGATGATCCTCGCGGTCGCGGTGGCGCTCGGCGTGCGCCGGTTATTGTCCCGCGAAAACATCTACACCCTGAAGCTGGTCCGGCGCGGCCATCCGATCCCCAAAGCGCTCCAGGCAAACATGTTTCTGGTGCGTCCGGCCAGAGAGGTGATGGAGCGGGATTTTCTGAGCGTGCCCGGCAGATACCGGCTTCGGCGCATTTCTCCGGCGGCCCGACCACCAGGGGAGAATGCGCCATGTCGTGGTCACCCGAAACGACCACATCGCCGGCGTCCTGCGCATCAATACCGGCCTCGGGCACGGCACCGCCGATACTCGGGACCGGGGTCACCCTCGGCGACGTCGCGACCCATAATTTCACCCTGGTCCGAGCCGACGATGTCGCGTTCGATGTGATCACCCGCATGTGGCGCCGGCATGCGGTCATGGCCATCGTGGTGGGCAGCAGCGCAAAGCGCCGTTTCCACTCGCCGCGGCCAAGCGAGGTGGTGGGGGTGATCACCAAGGAGCACGTCGCCGATGCGGTGGCGGCAAGCATTCAGGTGTATCCGCGCTGACCGGCTGATCCGGGCGGCGGCCAGCCTCAGCCTCGGCTCAGCGGTCGACCCAGGCGATGCGCAGCACATTGGTGGCGCCGGGAGTGCCGAACGGAACCCCGGCGGTGACGACGACGCGCTGCCCGGGCTGGGCGATCTCTTCGCGGTGGGCGATCCGCACCGCCTTTTGCACCATGTCGGCAAAGCTCTTGATGTCGCTGGTATGCACGCAATGCGCGCCCCACAGCATGGCCAGGCGGCGGGCGGTGCCGAGGTTCGAGGTCAGCACCAGGATCGGCGCCGCCGGGCGCTCGCGCGCCGCGCGCAGCGCGGTGGCGCCCGAGGTGGTATAGGAGACGATCGCCGCGGCGCCGATCGTGCCGGCGACCTGGCAGGCGGCGGCGCTGATCGCGTCCGGGGCGGTATGTTCATGCTCGATCCGGGTGCTTTCGAGCATCGTGAAATAGAGCGGGTCCTGCTGCACCCGGCAGGCGATGCGGTTCATCATCGCCACCGCTTCGATCGGATACTGCCCGGCGGCGGTCTCGGCCGAGAGCATGACCGCATCGGCGCCCTCATAGACCGCGGTGGCGACATCGGAGGTCTCGGCGCGGGTCGGCGTCGGCGAGGCGATCATCGATTCGAGCATCTGGGTGGCGACGACCACCGGCTTGCCGGCGAGCCGGCAGGCGTGGACCACCTGTTTCTGCACGCTCGGCACGTCCTCGGGCGGCATCTCGACGCCGAGATCGCCGCGCGCCACCATCAGCCCGTCGGCCAGTTCGATGATCTCCGACAGCCGCTGGATCGCCGCCGGCTTTTCCAGCTTGACCATGATCCCGGCCCGGCCGCCGACCAGCTTGCGGCCTTCGGCCACGTCATCGGGGCGCTGGACGAAGGAAAGCGCGATCCAATCGGCGCCGTGGTCGAGGGCAAAGGCGAGATCGGCGCGGTCCTTTTCGGTCACCGCCGACACCGGCAGCACCGCATTGGGCAGGTTGACCCCTTTGCGGTCCGACAGGGTGCCCCCGACCAGGCATCGGGTTTCGGCGAAACCGGCGCCGCAGCTTTCGGTCTCGAGCCGCACCTTGCCGTCGTCGAGCAGCAACTGGGTGCCCGGCTGCAATGCCGCGAAGATCTCGGGATGGGGCAGCGGCGCGCGCATCTGGTCGCCCAGGCACGGATCGAGGTCGAGGCGCAGATGGGCGCCGGCGGCGAGCTCGATCCGGCCGGCGGCGAAGGCGCCGAGGCGCAGCTTTGGCCCTTGCAGATCGGCGAGAATGCCGATCGGCCGCCCGGTCGCGTGCTCGACCCGCCGGATCGCCTCGAAGCGGGCCTGATGCTCGCGATGCGTGCCGTGGCTGAAATTGAGGCGGAAGACGTCGACCCCGGCCTCGAACAGCGCCTGAATCCGCTCGGGCGTCGAACTCGACGGGCCAAGAGTGGCGACGATTTTTGCGCTGCGCTGGCGCCGCATCTGGGTATCCCCGCAACCTCTCTAGCCGCGCACCAGGATCGCCCGGAAATCGTTGACGTTGGTCAAAGTCGGGCCGGTCACGACGAGATCGCCGAGGGCGGCGAAAAAGCCGTACCCGTCATTGTCGCCGAGCGCCGCCTTTGCCGCGATGCCCAGCGCCGCAGCCCGCGCGATGCTGTCGGGATAGAGGATCGCCCCGGCATTGTCTTCGGTTCCGTCGATGCCGTCGGTGTCGCAGGCCAGCGCCGAGATGCCGGCGGCGCCGTCGAGCGAAACGGCGAGCGCCAGCAGGAACTCGACATTGCGCCCGCCGCGGCCCCGGCCCCGGACGGTCACGGTGGTCTCGCCGCCCGACAGCAGCACGGCGGGAGGCGGCACCGCCTGGTCGCCGACGCGGAATTCGCCGGCGCGCAGCTGGCGGGCGATCGCGGCGTGCACCGAGGCCACGTCGCGCGCCTCGCCCTCGATCCGGTCGCTCAGCACGACCGGCGTGATGTTTTGCCGCAGCGCCGCCTGCGCCGCCGCGCGCAGCGAAGCCTGCGGGCTGGCGATCAGCTCGAACCGGGTCCGGGCGAAGACCGGATCACCGGGTTTCGGGGTCTCGTCCCGCTGCGCCGCCAGATGGGCGACGACCGCCGCCGGCTCGCTGATCTGGTACTTGGCGAGCACCGCGCGGGCGTCGGCGAAAGTCGTCGCGTCGGGCACCGTCGGCCCCGAGGCGATGACCGCCGGGTCGTCGCCGGGCACATCGGAGATCGCCAGGGTGACCACCCGCGCCGGGGCGGCGGCGGCGGCGAGCCGGCCACCCTTGATCGCCGAGAGGTGCTTTCGCACCGTGTTGATTTCGCTGATGGTCGCGCCCGAGCGCAACAGCGCCCGGGTCACCGCCTGCTTGTCGCCCAGGGTCAGGCCCGCAGCCGGCAGCGCCAGCAATGCCGAGCCGCCGCCCGAGCCGAGAAACACCAGCTGGTCATCGGCTCCGAGCCCCTGCGCGAGGTCGAGGATACGGCGGGCGGCGCGCTCCCCGGCGGCGTCGGGCACCGGGTGGCTCGCCTCGACGATTTCGATCCGGCCGCCGGATAGGGCGTGACCGTAGCGGGTCAGCACCAGGCCTTCGAGCGCCCCCGGCCACCTTCTGTCGAAGGCCTGCGCCATCGCCGCCGCCGCCTTGCCGGCGCCGACCACCAGGGTGCGCCCGCGGACCGCAGCGGGGATCCGATCGGCGAGCGCCCGGTCGGGGTCGGCGGCCGCGAGGGCGGCAGCGAACAAACCCCGCAAAAACTCGCCATCGGCCGGGTTGCCGCGAATTGTCACCGCACGCTTCCGTCTTGCCAAGCCCGTCGCCATTTCATATCGAGCGCCCCAGGAACGCCAGCGCTAGTGCAAAAGCGCATGCGGATGGTGCACTTTCACAGCGGCCGTCATGCCCGGCCCACGGGTCGCGCCTGGCGCCGCCCGAGGACAGGCCTGGCGCCGGGCAGCCACGGAAGCTGGCAGGAGTTTTGCCGCCAATCGTGGATGGCCGGGACGAGCCTGGCCATGACGACGTGATGAATCTTGGCGTCTGCGTCTAAGCACTGGATCGCGTGGCGGCGAGCAGGGCAGTGGCCCGAGTGGAGGAACCGGTTTGGTGAGATTGTTCGGCCGCCGCGGCGCGATATGGGCGGCATTGCTGACCGTCCTGTTGATCGCGGCCGCCCCGAGCCGCGCCGACCCGCCGGCAACGACGCCGTTTTCCGAGGTTTTCGCCCAGCTGGCGGCAAGGCTGCTCGGCGTGGTGGTCAACATCTCGACGACCCAGGCGGGTGTCGCCGGGCTGCCAAAGGATGCGCCGCAAGGGCAGGCGCCGGCGCCGGGATCGCCGCTCGACCAGTTTTTCCAGGACTTTTTCGGCGAAAACGGCGGCCCGGGCGGCCCGAACGGGCTGACCCCGCCAATCGCATCGCTCGGATCGGGGTTCATCATCGATCCATCCGGGCTGATCGTCACCAACAACCACGTGATCGCCAATGCCGAGCAGATCACCGTCACCTTGTCGGACAACACGAGCTTACAGGCGCGGGTCGTCGGGCGCGACCCGGTCAGCGACCTGGCCCTGCTGAAGGTCGACGCGAAGACCCCGCTGCCGGCCGCGATCTGGGGCGATTCGGCCAAGACCCGGGTCGGCGACTGGGTGCTGGCGATCGGCAACCCGTTCGGCCTCGGCGGCACCGTCACCTCGGGGATCATCTCGGCCACGGCGCGCGACATTCATTCGGGGCCCTACGATGATTTCCTGCAGACCGACGCCTCGATCAACCGCGGCAATTCGGGCGGTCCGATGTTCAACCTGGCCGGCCAGGTGATCGGCATCAACACCGCGATCTACTCGCCTTCGGGGGGGTCGATCGGCATCGGCTTTGCGATCCCGTCCAGCGCGGCCCGGCCGATCATCGATCAGCTCGAGGCGACCGGCAAAGTCGAGCGCGGCTGGCTCGGCGCGCGCATCCAGCCGGTCACCGACGGGCTCGCCGCCGCCGTCGGTCTCGACAAGAGCCGCGGCGCGATGATCGCGGCGATCGATCCGGCGAGCCCCGCTGCCCAGGCAAAGCTGGAGCCGGGCGATGTGATCCTGGCTTACGACGGCAAGCCGATCGAGCGCAGCCGGCAATTGCCGCTGCTGGTCGCCGGCACCCCGCCCGACAAAATGGTCAAGCTGTCGATCTGGCGCGAGCGCAAGCAGCGCGAGGTCACCCTCAAGGTCGCAGCGCTGGACCAGGACCACCCGCCGCCGCCGCAGCCCGAAGTGGAAAAGCCCAAACCGCCGCCCAGCGTCGACGCGCTCGGTCTCAAGCTGGCCAAGCTGACCGCCGATTTGCGCAAGCAGTTTTCCCTGCCCGACGCGGCCAAGGGCGTGGTCATCACCGAGGTGCCGGCAAACACCGCCGCGGCGACGCAAGGGCTGCGTCCCGGCGATCTGGTGGTCGCCCTCGGCCGGGCCCCGGTCGCGACCCCGGAAGAGGTGCAGCAGAAGGCCGCCGCCGCGACCAAGGCCGGCGCCAAAGACCTGCTGGTCCGGGTCGAGCGCGACGGCAACACCCGTTTTGTGGCGCTGCCCGCGGCGGGTGGGTAGGCGGGACCGGCCCCGCTATTCGGCTGCCGCGAGCGCCGGGGCGGCCGACGGCGCGCGCAGGCGGCGGCGCAACCCGGCCTCCTTGGCCTTGGCGCGGGCGAGGCTGGCTTCCTTGACATGGCCGAAGCCGCGGATCTCCTGCGGCAATTCGGCGAGCTCGACCGCGATCGGGTGATTGGCCGGCGACAGATCGGCGACGATCTCGTCGAGGACCGCCTCGAATTCGCCGATCAGCCGGCGTTCGGTGCGCCGTTCCTCGCTGCGGGCGAAGATGTCGAACCGGGTGCCGCGCAGCCAGCGCAGCCTGGCCAGCAGCCGGAACACGCTCAGCATCCACGGACCGAATTCGCGCTTGCGCAGATGCCCGGTCTGCGGATCGCGCTCGCCCATGATCGGCGGGGCGAGGTGGAAGCGCAGCCGGTAGGGGCCCTCGAAGCGGTCGGCGACGCGTTTGAGGAAATCGCTCTCGGCATAGAGCCGGGCGACCTCGTATTCGTCCTTATAGGACATCAGCTTGAACAGGCTGCGGGCGACCGCCTCGGTCAGCGCGGTGCTGCCGGGGAGGCGCTGCGCCTCGGCCTCGCGCACCTGCCGCAGCCGGGCGGCGTAGCGCGCGGCATAGGCGGCGTCCTGGTAATCGGTCAGAAACGCGACCCGGCGCTCGATGATCTGATCGAGCGTTTCGGAGAGCCGGTGGCTCGCCGGGATCGCCGCCCGCGGGGTCGCCCGGGCCTCGACCAGCGCCGGGTCGGCCGCGGCGCGCCGACCCCAGCGCGAACGCGCCGAGATTGAATTGGACAGCGACGCCGTTCAGTTCGATCGCGCGCTCGATGGCCTCGGCCGATAACGGCACCAGCCCGCGCTGATAGGCGTAGCCGAGCATGAACAGATTGCTCGCGATCGAATCGCCGAACAGGCCGGTCGCCAGCCGGGTCGCATCGACAAACTCGGTGTTGTTCGGCCCGGTCGCCTCGGCGATGCTGCGCTCGAGCGCACCGGTCGGAAACACCAGATCCGGGTTGCGGGTGAACTCGCCGGTGATGATCTCGTGGCTGTTGACGATCGCGCGGCTATGGCCGGGTTCGAGCTTTGACAGCGCGTCGGCGCTGGCCGAAACCACCAGATCGCAGCCGAGCAGCAATCTGGCGCCGCCGGCAGCGAGGCGCACCGCATGGATGTCGTCGGGCCGCCGGGCGATCCGGACATGGCTGTAGACAGCACCGCCCTTTTGCGCGAGCCCGGTCATGTCGAGGATCGTGCAGCCCTTGCCTTCGAGGTGTGCCGCCATCCCGAGCAAGGCGCCGATGGTGACGACGCCGGTGCCGCCGACCCCGGTGACCAAGATGCCGTAGGGCTCGTCGAGCGCGGGATGGGCGGGCTCGGGCAGTGCCGGCAGGTCGTCCTCGCCGAGATCGCCGGCCCGGCCCTTTTTGAGCCCGCCGCCATGCACGGTCACAAAGCTCGGGCAGAACCCTTCGACGCAGGAATAATCCTTGTTGCAGCTCGATTGATCGATCGCCCGCTTGCGGCCGAACTCGGTCTCGACCGGCACCACCGACAGGCAGTTCGAGGTCTTCGAGCAATCGCCGCAGCCCTCGCAAACCAGATCGTTGATAAAGACCCGCTTGGCCGGGTCGGGAAAGCGGCCGCGCTTGCGCCGGCGGCGCTTTTCGGCGGCGCAGGTCTGGTCGTAGACGATGGCGGTGACGCCGGGAATCTGCCGCAGATCGCGCTGCACCTGATCGAGATCGTGGCGATGGCGCACGCTGACGCCGGCGGCGAAATCGACCCCGGGCGGATATTTGTCCGGCTCGTCGGTGACGACGACGATCGGCGCGACCCCCTCGGCGGCGAGCTGGCGGGTCAATACCGGCACGGTCAGGCCGCCATCGAGCGGCTGGCCGCCGGTCATCGCCACGGCGTCGTTGAACAACAGCTTGTAGGTGATGTTGACCTTGGCGGCGACCGCGGCGCGGACCGCCAGCACCCCCGAATGGGTATAGGTGCCGTCGCCGAGATTGGCGAAGACATGCGGGGTTTCGGTAAACGGCGCCTGGCCGATCCACGGCGTCCCCTCGCCGCCCATCTGGGTGAAGGTCGCGGTCGAGCGGTCCATGAACTGCGCCAGATAGTGGCAGCCGATGCCGGCAACCGCGCGGCTGCCTTCGGGCACTTTGGTCGAAGTGTTGTGCGGGCAACCCGAGCAGAAATAGGGGGTGCGGGCGAACGGCACGACGTTGCCGCCGAGCTGACGCTCCTTCGGCTTCGAGAAAGGCGAGCCGCTCGACGATGCGCGGCGAGGTATAAAAGCGGGCGATGCGCTGGGCGATCACCCGGGCGATCTGGGCCGGGGTCAATTCGCCGTTCGACGGCAGGATCCAGTTGCGGTTTTCGTCGAACTTGCCGATGACCCGCGGGCGCACATCCTCGCGCCAATTGTAGAGCTGCTCCTTGAACTGGTTCTCGATGACCGCGCGCTTTTCTTCGACCACCAGGATTTCTTCGAGGCCCTCGGCGAAATGGCGGATGCCCTCGCGTTCGAGCGGCCACGACATCGCCACCTTGTAAAGGCGGATGCCGATCTCGGCGGCATGGGCCTCGTCGATCCCCAGATCGTCCAAGGCCTGGCGCACGTCGAGATAGGATTTGCCGGTGGTGACGATGCCAAAGCGCGGATACGGGCTGTCGATGACGATGCGGTCGAGCCGATTGGCCCGGGCAAAGGCGAGGGCGGCGTAGAGCTTGTATTTGTGCAGCCGGTATTCCTGGTCGAGCGGCTGGTCGGGCCAGCGGATATTGAGCCCGCCCGGCGGCATCTCGAAATCCTCGGGCAGCACGATCCGGGTTCGCGCCGCAGCGATATCGACCGAGGCCGAGCTGTCGACGGTTTCGGCGATGGTCTTGAAGGCGATCCAGCAGCCGGAATAGCGCGACATCGCCCAGCCATACAGGCCGAGATCGAGGATTTCCTGCACCCCCGACGGGTTGAGCACCGGGATGCAGGCGTCCATGAAGGCGTATTCGGATTGATGCGCCAGGGTCGAGGATTTGCAGGTGTGGTCGTCGCCGGCGAGCAGCAACACCCCGCCATGCGGCGCCGAGCCGGCGGAATTGCCGTGCTTCAGCGCGTCGCCGCTGCGGTCGACCCCCGGTCCCTTGGCGTACCACATGGCAAAGACGCCATCGTATTTGGCGCCGGGGAACAGACCGAGCTGCTGGCTGCCCCATACCGCGGTGGCCGCGAGCTCTTCGTTGATCGCCGGCTGAAAGCGGATGTGGTTGTTTTCGATAAAGCGGCGCGCGCTCCACAGCGCCTGGTCGAGCCCGCCCAAAGGCGAACCGCGATAGCCCGAAATAAAGCAGCCGGTATTGAGCCCGGCGGCGACATCGCGCTGGCGCTGCATCATCGGCAGACGCACCAGCGCCTGGGTCCCGGTCAGATAGACGCGACCCTCGTCGAGACGGTATTTATCGTCGAGCGTGACTGCCTTGAGCGCCATCGCCACCTCCAGAACCCGCCGCTCTGATCTGATAAAACGTGGTGTTTGCCCGATGGTTGCTCAATGACATCGGCAACCGAATCGGGAAAAGGCAACGAACTGCCGGCGCGATTGCGTTTTCCGGCGGCAAATGATCAGGCGGCGGCAGCCGGCGACAGGTTTGGCATCGCCAATCGCGGCGATACGCATTGCGGCGGCGCCGAGGCCGGAGTAATCCTCGCACTTTGCCAAAGACGGTTCACTTTTTTTGGTCGCCGCCATGCCCGCCTCCGCCCTTCGCCGCGAACCGTTCGACGCGTCGCTGCTCGCCGGGTTGCGCCGGCTGCTCGGCCAGCGTCTGTCCACCTCGGCGGCGATCTGCGCCCAGCACGGCAAGGATGAATCCTATCACCCGGCCCATGCGCCGGATGCGGTCGCCTTCCCGCATTCCACCGAAGAAGTCGCGGCGATCGTCAAACTGTGCGCCGCCCACCGCACGCCGGTGATTGCTTTCGGCACCGGCACCTCGCTCGAAGGCCAGGTTGCGGCGCTGGCCGGCGGCATCTCGGTCGACATGACCCAGATGAACCGAGTGCTGCGCGTCAATGCCGAGGATCTCGACGCCACCGTCGAGGCCGGAGTGACCCGCAAGCAATTGAACGAGCATCTGCGCGACACCGGGCTGTTCTTCCCGATCGACCCGGGCGCCGACGCCTCGCTCGGCGGCATGGCGGCGACCCGCGCCTCGGGCACCAACGCGGTGCGCTACGGCACGATGCGCGAGAACGTGCTGTCGCTGAGCGTGGTGCTGGCCGACGGCCGGATCATCCGCACCGCCCGCCGCGCCCGCAAATCGGCGGCGGGATACGATCTGACCCGGCTCTTTGTCGGCTCCGAGGGCACGCTCGGCATCATCACCGAACTGACGGTGCGGCTTTACGGCATTCCGGAAGCGATCTCGGCGGCGGTCTGCGCCTTTCCGACTTTGGAGGCGGCGGTCGACAGCGTGATTCTGACGATCCAGAGCGGGGTGCCGGTCGCGCGCATCGAACTGCTCGACGAAGCGCAGATGGATGCGATCAACAAGTATTCCAAGCTCGATCACCAAGTGGCGCCGACCCTGTTTTTCGAATTTCACGGCAGCCCGGCCAGCGTCGCCGAGCAATCCGAGACGGTCAAGGCGATCGCCGCCGAGCATGGCGGCGCGGATTTTCGCTGGGCCACGACGCCGGAGGCGCGCTCGAAACTGTGGCAGGCGCGGCACGACGCCTATTACGCCGCACTGGCATTGCGGCCGGGCTCCAAAGGCTGGGCCACCGATGTGTGCGTGCCGATTTCGCGATTGGCCCAATGTATCCGCGAAACCAAGCAAGACCTGGCCCAGTCGCCGATCCCCTCGGCGCTGGTCGGCCATGTCGGCGATGGCAACTTTCACCTGGTGTTCATGATCGACCCGAATCGGCCGGAGGAGATCGCCGAGGCGAGCCGGCTCAACGACCGCATGGTGGCCCGCGCATTGGCGATGGAGGGCACCTGCACCGGCGAGCACGGGGTCGGCTATGGCAAGATGGATTTTCTGATCGCCGAGCATGGCGAGGCGGTCAGCGTGATGCGCACGATCAAGCAGGCGCTCGACCCGCACAACCTGATGAACCCGGGAAAAATCGTTCGGGTCTGACCGCCCTTTGTCGCGGGCGACAATCGTCGCCGCCGGCAGGGTGGAACCAATAAACCGCTTCACTGTTTACTTAGCGATTGGTATTATACCTTATCTGAAGAATGGGCTCGGGTTTCGGTGCTCCCGTCAGGCCTCGGCAAACCGCCCGTAGGAGCAGCGAACCAGCCCCCGACTTATCCACCCGCGTGTTGGTTCGCGATGCCGGTTTCGCGCAGCGCCAGTTGTGGCGCGTGCCGACGGCACAGAAGACAGAGTACTATAGTTACAGCCGAAGGTCTTTCGCATGGAAAAGTCTAGTAAAAGAGGGAAAATACCCCAACAGGATTGGCCATCGATTATTTCCCGATACGAGTCCGGCGAAACCCTGGCAAGCATTGCGCGGACCTACGACTGCTCGCCGCCGGCAATCAGCTACATCGTCAGCCGGACCCGCGCCCGCAGCGCCGCCGCCGAGGCGGCCGCGCACCCCACCGCGCCGATGGTGGCCGAGCCGCAACTGCTCAAGGCGCCCGCAGTGGAGCCATCCACTGACCACATAGCTGCCGGCGAAATGCTGCATGGCAAACCGCCGCTTGGCGATGCCCGCGAATTGGGCGATTCGCTCGCCGAACCGCGCCTGATCGAGCGCCCGCCGCCCCGGCGCAACCCAGCGAACCCGGGCTGTTCCCCGACGAGCCGCCGCCAGCGCGCAATTTGCACGCCAATCCCGCAGCCTCCGCGGGCAATGGCGGGATGCCGCGCTATGGCCAGGCGCAGCGGGTCGAGCCAAACCCGGCCGGCAACGGTAACGGCAATGCGCCGCCGCGCGGCCCGGCTACTGTGGGGCCGGCGCATAACGGCGAAGCGCGGCGAACCCTGCATTTGTCATTGCCGCAGGGCAATGGCGGCCAGCACGGCCACGATTCGCTGCCGCAGAGCGCCCCGACCAGCAATACCGCGCTGGCCAATCCCGGCGGCGGAGATTCGCTTACTGTGCGCGCAACTGGAGGCCAGTCGGGTTTTGCCCAACCGGCGCGGCAGGGCCCGACCGGTCATTACCCGCCATCCGCCTTTTCAGCCATGCCCGCGCCAGGCAATACCGTGCCGATTTGCCCGCCCGCCGAGGGGCAGCACGGCAAGCCGGGCGGCGCTTTTATCGACCGGGCATTGCGCGAGCGGGTCGACGGCGATATTGCCGTCTTTCTCGCCGCCTTCGACGCCGCGCTCGATCACGACACTTCCGAATCCCGCACCGAACTGCGCGAGGCGACCGACCGGCTGCTGCGGGCCGGGGCGCGCACCCGGATCGAGCTCGAACGCCTCGAGGCGCGCGCGCCGCTGCCGGCACGCGACAAGGTCGGACAGGCCGCACCGCTATTCCGGCAGCGCTGACGGTCTGGTTTACCCGATTTGAGGGGAGGGCCCCGCGCCGCCATATCCGGAAGCGCAGGACCGCCGATAATTATTGTCCGGGTTCAGCCTTGATTGGCGCCGAAGCTCATGCCGACATATTCGGTGACGCCACGGCGATTAAGCAGCAGCAACGCGGTCTTTTTCGGCGAATGGAACGCCTCGTTTAATTTGGCCGCCGCCTCTTGCGGGGTGTGCACCGGCTGCTGATTGATCGCGATCACGACGTCTCCATCGGTCAGGCCGACATCCTCGGCGGCACTGCCGCTGTCGACCCGGGTAACGACCACGCCCTCGACATTCTTGGCGAGGTGCAGTTCGCGCCGCACATCATTGGTCAATGGCCCGAAATGCATTCCCAGCGCGGTCGCCTGCGCCGAGCCTTCCTCGGCCGGACTGCTGCCATTCGCCGAGGCCACCTGGTTGTTGTCGGGAAGCTCGCCGAGCTTGGCCTGAAGTTCGGTTTGTTTCCCGTTGCGCCAAACGGTCACGGTTGCGCTGCTGTCCGGGGCTTCCGCGGCGACCAGGCGCGGCAGATCGTGCAGTTCGTTCACCTTGGCGCCATCGAATTCCAGGATCACATCGCCCTGTTTGAGGCCGGCCTTGGCGCCCGGACTGTTCGGGGTGACCAGCGCCACCAGGGCGCCGTGATCGCCTTGCAGACCGAGGCTCGCGGCAATCGCCGGGGTGACTTTCTGGATCTGCACGCCGAGCCAGCCGCGGCTGATCTTGCCGTGCTCCTCCAGCTGGGCGACGATGGTCTTGGCGACGTTCGAGGGGATGGCAAAGCCAATGCCGACGCTGCCGCCATTGGGCGAATAGATCGCCGTATTGATGCCGATCACCTGACCATTGAGGTTGAAGGTCGGGCCGCCGGAATTGCCGCGGTTGATCGGCGCGTCGATCTGCAGAAAATCGTCATACGGCCCTTCGTTGATGTCGCGGCCGCGCGCTGAAATGATCCCGGTGGTCACGGTCCCGCCGAGCCCGAAGGGATTGCCGACCGCCATCACCCAGTCGCCGACCTGAGCCACGCTGCTGTCGCCGAAACTGACATAGGGCAATGGCTTGTCGGCCTTGATCTTCAATACCGCGAGATCGGTCTTGGGATCGCGGCCGATGATCTTGGCGGTGTATTTGGTCTTGTCCTGGAGGATGACCTGAACCTTGGCGGCATCGCCGACCACATGGTTGTTGGTCACGACATAGCCCGAGGGATCGATGATAAAGCCCGAGCCCAGCGCGATCCGCCGCGCCTGGCCCCCCGGGTTCTGCGGAAACTGATTGCCGCCGCCCTGGTTTTGCTGCTGATTGAAAAAGCGGCGCAGCATTTCATCGAACGGCGAGTTTGGAAATCCCTGAAACGGGGTTGCCTGATCCTGTTCCTCGGACATCTGGTCGGCTCCCGATTTTTGGGTGACCGAGATGTTGACGACCGCGGGCAGCACCTTTTTGACCAGCGGGGCGAAGCTCTGCTGCTGGATCAACGCCACCGGCGAGGTCATCGTCTGCGGCGGCGGGGCCGGGACCTGCGGCGGATTTTCGGCCCACACCATCGGCGCCAGCGCCAATGTCGCGCCGAGCCCAAAGGCGGCGGCGGCGGCGCGGCCGCGGGTCAGCCGGGCAAGGCCGGTTTTGCGATCGGGGGAGTCTGCCATTTCATCCTCTTGTCGAACGGTGGGTGCTCACGCCGGTCGCGAACAGCGCAAGGTGCGGGAGCGGGGATCGCGGGAGATATATGCCGACCATGTGACATGCGCCTTTCGCGGGGATTAATTCGCCGTAACCTGGTCTATGCCCCGGCTCACACCCCGCCGCCGTAAAAGTCGCTGCCCGCGATCACCGGCACGGCACGCCAGGGCGGCACGATCGCCACATAAAACGTGTCGCGGCCGTAGCCCGGACGACCCTCGGCCCAGCTGCGCAGCGACTGGATCTCGACATATTCGGTCTGCCCCGGGACCAAGGCCACATCCTGAAACTGGTAGAGGTCGCGGCCGACGCTATCAACCGTCAGGCGATAATGCCCGGCCGGCGCGTCGCGATAGAACGCGCCGCCCAGTTCGGCAATCCCGACCGCGGCGCCATTCATATAGACGTAAGGGCGCCCGAGGCTCTCGGTCGGGTCGTAGATCCGGTAGAACCACAGCCGGGCATCGCCGGGCGGGATCGGCGGCAGGGCCACGGCGGCGACCGGCGGCAACCGCGCGCAGCCGGCGCAGGCGAGCAGCGCCAGCCCGACACAGGCCGGCCACAGGCCGCGTCCGCCAAAGACCCGATATCGCCGCATCGCCAATCCCTTTGCATCCGTTGCGCCGCCGCCCGGTGCGGCGGGCCGGCCGCGAGTGCGGCGGCATCTGTGCCGCAACGCCGCGGCTTCCGCCAGCCGGATCGCGCCGCTAGAGTATTTCAAGCGTCTTTGCGCCGGCCTGCCCTCAGCGCCGAAGGCTCGACCGGCCGGCACCGATGAGCCGATAGGAGAAACCAAGTGAGCCGTTATCGCGAGATTACGCCCGCCGAAATGACCCCGGCCCAGCACCGGGTGCACGATCAGATCGTCGCCGGCCGGCGCGGCCGGTTCGGCGGCCCGTTTCAGCTGCTGATCCGCGCGCCCGAGATCTGCGGCCATGCCGCTCAGCTCGGCGAGCATCTGCGCTGGGGCACCTCGCTGCCGGACCGTCTTTCCGAACTGGCGATCATCAGCACCGCCCGTTTCTGGCGGGCGCAATACGAATGGTATGCGCATGCCCCGCTGGCCGAAAAGGGCGGCGTGCCGCATGACGCGGTCGAGGCGATCCGCCGCGGCGAAACCCCGAGCTTCGCGCAAAAGGACGAGGCGCTGGTCCATCGCATCTGCACCGAACTGTTCAACACCCAGCGCCTGTCGGATGCGAGCTTTGACGAGGCGGTCGCTACGCTGGGCGAAACCGGCCTCGTCGAAGTGATCGCGATCATCGGCTACTACACGCTGATCGGGAACACCCTGAACGTCTTTCAGGTCGCCGTGCCCGACGGCGAGACGGCGCCCTTCGCCGAATAGCGGCGCCAACCGCGCCTCGTCCCGGAGAAGCGGCGGCGCCGGTCAGGCCGCCTGCGGCAGGCCGCGCTCGAGCAGCCCGGCGAGACGGCGGGCAAAGGCCGGCGGGTCGGGAAGCTGCTCGCCTTCGACGATCCGCGCCTGGTCGAGCAGCAGCCAGGCGAATTCCGACAGCTGGTCCGAGGCGCCGCTCTCGCCGACCGTGGCGGCCAGGCGCTCGATCAATTTGTGGCGCGGGTTCAGTTCGAGGATGCGTTTCGCCGCGGTATCGAGCTGGCGATGCTGCTTCAACAGCCGCTCGAGATGCATGTCCATGTCGCCCTCGTCGGCGACCAGACAGACCGCGCTATCGGTCAGCCGCACCGAGCCGCGCACATCCTTGACCGCATCGCCGAGGGCCAGCTTGAAGATCGCGATCAGGCTGGCGAGCTTGGCCGGCGGCGCCGGCTTTTCCTCCGGCTGCGCCTCCGCCGCGGCGATCTGGTCGAGATCGACGCCGCCCCGGGTCGCCGATTTGAATGGCTTGTCCTTGTAGAGCCCGATCGCCGGCAGCCAGAACTCGTCGATCGGGTCGGTCAGCAACAGCACCTCGATGCCGCGCGCGCGGAAGCCTTCGAGCTGCGGGCTGCGCTGGACCGCATCGAAATTGTCGCCGGTGATGGTGTAGATCGCCTGCTGCCCCGGCCGCATCGCCGCGACATACTCGTCGAGCGAGGCCAGCCCGTCGCGCGCGGTCGAGCGGAAGCGCGCCAGCTCCAGCAGCGGGTCGCGCTGTTCGCGGTCCTCGTAGAGCCCTTCCTTTAGCACCGCACCGAAATTGTCCCAGAACTTGGCATATTCCTCGGGCGTCTCGGACGCCTTTTTGCCGAGTTCGGTCAGCACCCGGCGGGTCAGCTGCTGGCGGATTTTTGCCGCCATCGGGTTTGCTTGCAGCATTTCGCGGCTGACGTTGAGCGGCAGATCCTCGCTGTCGACGACGCCGCGCAGAAAGCGCAGATAGGCCGGCAGCAATTCGGTCCCCTCGTCGGTGATGAACACCCGGCGAACATAGAGCCTGACCCGGCTCTTGCGCTCCGGATCGAACAGGTCGAACGGCTTCTGCGACGGCACGAACAACAGGCTGGTGTATTCGAGCACGCCTTCGGCCTTGTTGTGCAGGGTCAGCCACGGATCGTCGAAGCTGTGGCCGACATGGTGATAGAACTCCTTGTACTGCTCGTCGGTGATTTCGGCTTTGGGCCGGGTCCACAAGGCCGAGGCGGTGTTGATCGTCTCTTCCTTGCCGCCGTCGTTGAGCACGATCGGCAGGCCGATATGGTCGGAATAGGTGCGCACGATCTGACGCAGCCGGGCCGGGTCGAGATAATCCTCCTCGCCCTCGCGCAGATGCACGACGATCGCGGCCCCGCGCCCGGCCTCGGGCAGCGGCTCGATGGTGAATTCGCCCTTGCCATCGGACACCCAGCGCCAGCCCTCGGCCTCGCCGGCCTTGCGGGACAGGACCTCGACCCGTTCGGCGACCATGAAGGCCGAGTAGAAGCCGACGCCGAACTGGCCGATCAGGCTCACATCCTTGCGCGCGTCGCCCGACAGCTGGTCGACAAAGGCGGCGGTGCCGGAGCGCGCGATGGTGCCGAGATTCTCGATCAGCTCCTCCCGGCTCATGCCGATGCCGTTATCGGCGATGGTCAGGGTGCGCGCCGCCTTGTCGGGGGTCAGCACGACGCGATAGGCGGTGTCGCCCTCGGCCAAAGCCGGCTCGGTCAGCGCGGCGTAGCGCAGCCGGTCGCAGGCGTCCGAGGCGTTGGAGATCAGTTCGCGCAGAAAAATCTCTTTTTCGCTGTACAGCGAATGCGCGACGATTTCGAGAAGGCGGCTGACTTCCGCCTGGAAGCTTCTGGTTTCCTGGGTCATTTTCTGCCGTCGCGGTTTGCGTTAATGCGCTTCGCATATGTATCGAAACGACGGCCCATGCAAGATCAGCCGGGCTTACGAAAGATCATTCCGCCGAGTCGCGAAAGCCCCAACGCCAGCGCTCGACGGTCTCCTCGATCCGGCCGCCGTCGATCTCCCGCTGCCACTCCTCGCTAACCGAGGCGACGACGCTTCTCGGACGGCGCTCCGCCGTCAACGGTGTCAGGCGGATGCGGATCGGCAGCGACACCCCTTCGCCGACCGCGATGGTTTCGGCGGTGCGCAGCGCCGGCAGGAAATTCAACAGGCCGTAGCAGGATTCGGGTGCGGCGCTGCGCACGATCGTCTGGTCCTCCTGATCGGTCATGCGGAAGGCGAACATCGTACTGCACTCCGACAACAGGCCCGGCGCGAGATCCGAGGGCCGCTGACTGACGACGCCGATCGAGACGCCGTATTTTCGGCCCTCCTTGGCGATGCGAAACAAGGCCCGCTTTGCCCCGGCGAAGCCCAGCGAGGGGTCGCGGTGGGCGTAGCGATGCGCTTCCTCGCAGATGACCGTGATCGGAATCGGCACCGTGCTCCATAGCGCGAAATCGAAGGCCAGCCGGCACAACACGGAAACGATAACATTCACCGCTTCCGCCGGTATGCCGGCGAGATCGAGGATCGTGATCGGCTTGCCGGCCGCCGGGATGCGAAACAGCTGCGCCAGAATGTCGCAAAGCTCGTCGCGCAAGGTCATTCGGGTGCTGAAGACAAAGCCGTAGCGCGCATCGTTTTGCAGAGCGGTGATGCGCGCGATCACCGTGCGATAGGCGGCAATACTTTCCGGCGGGTTGAGGGACCCCATGGCCGCATCGATGAAATACAACACGTCGGCGATCCGGTATGGGGCCGGCGTATCGACGGTGCCGCGGCGATCGAGGCCAGTCTTGGCGAAATAGATTTGTTTGGCGGCGAGCACCGCCTCCTCGAGTATCTTGGCCTGATCCGGCACCCGTTCCGAGCCCAGCACGATTTCTCTCAGCTCGTCCAAGTTGAACAGCCAGTATGGGAAATACAGCCCGTCTTGCGGGCTGAGCAGTTCCGCGCGTCCGCCAAAGGCGTTGGCATATTCGCCATGCGGATCGAGCAACACGATGTGCGCGTTCGGCGCCTGGTCCAGCATCTCGGAGAGAATGGCGGCGACCAGGCAGGATTTGCCGGTGCCGGTACTGCCGATGACGCTGAAATTTTTGGTGAACAACTCGTCTGTCAGAATGTAGGCCGGGATCGCGGCATCCTGGTGGATTGAACCGATCGGCGCGGTCGCAGCCTCGGGGCGGGCATAGATCCGCTGCAGATCCTCGGCGGCGGCCAGCCAGACCGGATCATCCAAGGTCGGATAGGCCGATATTCCGCGCTGAAAGAGCGCGCCATCGCCTGCGCCGTGGCCGATCTCGCCGGCAAATTCGATTTCGGCGATCTTGCGGTCTCGCTCCGATGCCGCTAACGCCGGCTCCGCGACTTCGAGGCGGATGACCATGGCGTAGGCCGCGCCGACCCGCGTTCGCATCTTGACCAGACTGCCCATCTCGAGCGGCGCGCTATCCTGCAGCTCGAGCAAGACCGTCGCCTGCGCGGCGGACACCGCGATCACCCGCCCGATCCGGGGTTCCTCGATTTCGGTTCTGGCATCGCTCTCCACGACGGCTTTCCCTCGCCTGTGGCGCTGCGCACAGCCTAGCCCCGGCCTGGTAAGGAATCGGTAAACCGCGCCTCCGAAGCGTGCTGTCGGATCACGGCCGCGGCGTCGCATCGCCGATCGCCCGCTTGGTTTGCGCTTGCCTTATCGCCGCCGCCGCCCGATACCTTTGTCCATGGCCATGTTCAGCCCTGCTCCGCGGCTCGTCGCGGTCCTCGGGCCGACCAATACCGGCAAGACCCATCTCGCGATCGAGCGCATGCTCGGCCATAAGAGCGGGATGATCGGGTTTCCGCTGCGCCTGCTGGCGCGCGAGAATTACGACCGCATCGTCCGGCTGCGGGGCGCGCGCGCGGTGGCGCTGATCACCGGCGAAGAAAAGATCCTGCCGCCCAACCCGTCCTATTTCGTCTGCACCGTCGAATCGATGCCGCTCGACCGGCCGGTCGATTTCCTCGCGGTCGACGAGATCCAGCTCTGCGCCGATCCGCGAGCGCGGCCACGTCTTTACCGCCCGCCTGCTGCACGCGCGCGGCCTCGCCGAGACCATGTTTCTCGGCGCCGACACGATCAAGCCGCTGATGCGCCGGCTGGTCCCGGAGATCGAGCATGTCAGCCGGCCGCGCTTTTCGACGCTTTCCTATACCGGCCAGAAAAAGGTGACGCGGCTGCCGCCGCGCAGCGCCGTGGTCGCCTTTGCCGTCGCCGATGTGTTCTCCCTGGCCGAGCTGATCCGCCGCCAGCGCGGCGGCACCGCGGTGGTGCTGGGCGCGCTGTCAGCCGCGGGCGCGCAACGCCCAGGTCGGCATGTTCCAGGCCGGCGAGGTCGACTATCTGGTCGCCACCGATGCGATCGGCATGGGCCTCAACATGGATCTCGACCATGTCGCCTTTGCCCGCATCGGCAAATTCGACGGCCGCGGCCCGCGCCGGCTGACCGCCGCCGAGATCGCCCAGATCGCCGGCCGCGCCGGGCGGCACATGAGCGACGGCACCTTTGGCACCACCGCCGAACAGGGGCCGCTCGACCCCGAGATCGTCGAGGCGGTCGAAACCCACCGCTTCGATCCGCTGACCCGGCTCAACTGGCGCAACACCAGGCTGCGCTTCGATTCGGTCGGCGCGCTGTTGAAAAGCCTCGACGAGCGGCCGTCGCTGCCCGGCCTGGTGCAGGCGCGCGAGGCCGACGACCACCGCGCGCTGCAGGCGCTGGCCCGCAACCGCGAGGTCGCCGAGCTGGCCCGCCACCGCGGCGCGGTGCGGCTCTTATGGGAAGTCTGCCAGATCCCCGATTTCCGCAAGGTGATGAGCGACAGCCACGCCCGGCTGCTGGCCCATATCTTCACCCATCTGGCCGGGCCGGACAGAGCGGCTGCCGACCGCCTGGGTCGCCGGGCAGATGGCCAATCTCGACCGGGTCGACGGCGATATCGACACGCTGATGGTGCGCATCGCCCATACCCGCACCTGGACCTACATCACCCATCGCAGCGACTGGGTCGAGGGCGCGACGGCGTGGCAGGAGCGCGCCCGCGGCATCGAGGACCGGCTCTCCGACGCGTTGCACGAACGCATCACCCAGCGCTTTGTCGATCGGCGTTCGGCCTTTCTGGTGCGCCGGCTGGCTTCCGAGGACGCGCTGATGGCCTCGGTCTCGGCCGCCGGCGAAGTCCGGGTCGAGGGCGCCTATGTCGGCCGCTTCGACGGTTTGCGCTTTGTCCCCGACGCGATCGACGGGGTCGAGATGCGGATGCTGACCGCGGCCGCCAACCGGGTGCTGCGCAGCGAGGTCGCCGCCCGCGCCCAACTGCTCGCCGCCGACGCCGACGCCGCCTTTGCCATCGACGCCGCCGGCATCTTGCGCTGGCGCGGCGGCCCGGTCGGCCGCCTGACCGCCGGCGAGCGGATGCTGACGCCGCGGGCCGAGCCGCTGGCCGGGGATTTTGTCGAAGGCGAGGCGCGCGAGAGGATCCGCCAGCGGCTGGCGGCATTCGCCCGCGCCGAGATCGAGCGCCGGCTGGCGCCGCTGTTCGGCGATTTCCGCATTGCCGCTCGGCGGGGTCGGGCGCGGCCTGGCCTTTCAGCTCGCCGACGCGCTCGGCGCCTTGCCGGCGCAACAGGTGGCGCGCGAGGTCGCGGCGCTCGCTCCGGCCGACCGCGCCGCGCTGTCGCGGCACGGGGTGCGCTTTGGCACCGAGACCGTCTATGTCGAGCCATTGCTGCGGCCCGAGACGCTGCGCTGGCGCGCCCTGCTATGGGCGATCCGGCATGGCTGCGCGGCGCCGGCGCTGCCGCCGGCGCGACGCCTCGCCAAGGCCTTCGAGATCGATCCGGCATTGCCGCCATCATTCTACGCGGCGCTCGGCTTTTTCGTCGGCGACCGTCTCGCGCTGCGCCCGGATCGCCTGGAGCGGCTGGCCGCCGCGGCCCGACGCCTCGCCCGCCGGGGTGCGTTCGCCGCCGACCAGCGGCTCGCATCGATTGCCGGCGTCGAGCCGGACGGGCTGCGTCCATTGCTGACCGCGCTCGGCTATCGCGCGGTGATCGACGCCGGCGCCGAGACCTATGTCGCCCGGCCGCGGCGCGGCCGCGAAGCGACCGGCCGCCGCGATCCGCCCCCGCCACGGGAGGGCCATCCATTCGCCAAACTGCAGCAATTGAAGCTCGCCTGACCGCCGCCGCCGCGCCGCCCGAGATCCCCAGCCGGCGGCTCGATCAGTGGCTGTGGTTCGCCCGCCTGGCCAAGAGCCGTTCGCTCGCCGGGCGCCTTTGCGGCGACGGCGCGGTGGCGGTGAACGGGACCGGGATTCGCAAAGCCAATCACCCGGTGCGGATCGGCGACATCGTCCGCGCGCCGCAGGGCGGCTTCAGCCGCACGGTGCGGGTCAAGGCGCTCGGCAGCCGCCGCGGCCCGGCGACCGAGGCCCGGCAGCTATACGAGGAAATCGCCGCGCCGGTGCCGCTGGCCGAGCTGGCTCCGGCCTGGGAACCGCTGCTGGCGGGCGGCGATCGGCAGGATTGAGGCCGGCCGCCTCGGACGCTTACTGAGCGGCGATTTTCACCGGCGCCGGCCCGACCAGCGCGGCGTCGAGTTCCTCGATCGTGCGTCCTCGCGTTTCGATGCCGATGAACAGGAAGACGACGACGGCGAGCGCGTACCACGCGGCAAAATAGTTGAAGGCCGGCACCAGCGCGTCGAGCGTCGCCTTCGGCGCGACCAAGCTCGAGGCGCCGGCGATCACGGCGAGCCCGGCCGGGCCGATAAACTTGGCGACGTTCGAACATCCGTAGACGAGGCCGAAGCCGCTGGCGCGCAATTTCGCCGGCCACAACTCCGCCATGTAGGGGAAGACCACCGAGAAGCTGGCGTTCGAGAAGAAGCTGGTCACCATCAGCAACAGGAAAAACACCGACGTGGCGCCGAGAAAGGTTCCATGCAGATAGCCGGCGAGCGCCGTCGTGCAGCCCGCCCCGACCGCGAGCAGAACCCCAGCCGGACGGCGTCCGAACGCATCCGACATCCAGGAGCCGACGGCCCGACCCGGAATGCCGACCAGCGCGATCCAGACCGACAGGTAGGCTGCCTGGGCGGGCGTCACCTTCAGCACCAGCACGAGCAAGGTGGCGCCCCACAGCGCCACGCCGACCGCGCCCGTCGAGCTCAGCCCGGTCATGATCCCCGCGGCGATGCTGCGCGGATATTTGAACAGCTCCAGCCACGACACGCGCGGCTGCTCGGGCAGCACCGCCGGCAATTGGATCTCGGCGGGATCCATCTTGAGCGCCCAGGCGAGCGAGCGGCGCGCCTCCTCGAACCGTCCCTGGCCGAACAGCCAGCGCGGCGATTCCGGGACCCAGAGGCGGATCACAAAGGCAAACGCCGCCGGCACCAGCCCGAGGGCGAACAAGCCGCGCCAGCCGATCGATCGCGCCGAGCGAAGCGCTAAACAACGCGGCCAGCAACGGCCCCAGCGGCAACAGGCCGATCGACAGGCCGCTGACCCAGCCGCGCTTCGAGGCCGGCACGTATTCCTGCAGCAGTGGCAAATCGACGGCGGCGAGGCCGCCCACCCCTAAACCGACGATGAACCGCATCGACGCGATGAAGATCCACCCGTGCTCTGGCGCCAGCGCCATCACGCCGGTAGCCGAGGGAAAGGATCAGGATCATCATCATGAAAACCTTTCGGCGACCGATCTTATCGCCGAGCCAGCCAAAGAAAATCCCGCCCGGTATCGCCGCAATGCCGGAGGCGAACAAGATCGTCCCTGATTGCCCAAAGGTCAGATGCCAGTCCTTTGACAAAAAATGCCAAGACAAAGCCTATTAAAGCAAAATCAAAAAAATCTATCACTATCGAAAACAGGCAAGCAGTAAAGATTTTCCATTGGTTGATGGTAAGCGATGTCTGCCGCTCGAGCAGCTCCAGCATGACTTCCTCCTGTTCAAGTACTGTTTATATAGCCGCCGGCCTACCCTGAGCGGGTGGCTCGGCTTTGCTGATTGGGCTAACAAATACTGCGATGTTCGCGCGCCGTCAAAGGGGGACGCGGCTAGGTACTGCCTCAGTTTGAAGCGGGAAGGGGGCACCGACCTGCCGGGTTGCCTCGCCGCTTGATGGAGAGCGCCGCTCGTGCTAATGGCCTCCACCACCTCTTCGCTTCCATTCAGTCCGGGCGGAACATCTATGGCCCGCGTTGCTCGAGTTGATTTGCCGCAACGTTCGGTGCTTAAGCCGCTCTACGCCAAGGCGGGTTTCGCTGACGCATTCGCGATCGATCTGCCGAGCAATGCGACGGGCGACGCCGAGCGCCTCGCCGCCCATATGCTTATGGGTCAGGCGCCGTGGGTTGGCTGGCTAATCGCTCTAAGGGACACTTTGGTTGCGGGGTTTGGTCTTAAGACATCGTCTGAGTTGCGCGATGACGTTGCGACCGACAGGATCGATTTCTTTCGGGTCTACGATCGGCGTCGTCATGAGATTATTCTTGGCGAGGACGATCGCCATCTCGACTTCCGTTTGTCCGTTTTGGTTGAAGAGTCCGCTTTGTGCCGCCGACTTGTCGCCACAACGGTCGTGACCTTCAATCATTTGGGAGGGCGGGCCTATATCGCGGGAATTGCGCCTTTCCATCGCCTGATCGTAAAGTCGTCTTTGCGTCGAGCCGAGCGATCGGGCTGGCCACCTGAGCTGTGAGGTCGCGCGTCAATTGGAGCGCGCAGCTAAGGGACTTGATGCGATCAACGAAACGCTTCGGCACATTTCGAGCCAGCTAGAGCGCCGTTAACTTCCAAACTGAGACACTACCCGCGGCTAAAAGGGATCGCGGCGCGGCAGTCAAAACGCCGCCGGGCCGGATTTTCAGAAATGACCGCCGGGCTCGGCTTTGCGGCGCCGCCTCGGGCGGCTATGATCGGGGGATGTCGACCGCCGATCCCACTGGCTTTCATTACCGACTTGGCCTCAACCAGCCGATCGGCAGCCCGACGCAAAGACGGCTGGCCGAGATGGCCGAGGCGATCGGCCGCGACACCGGGGGCGCGTTCCGGCTCGAAGTGTTCCCCGAGAGCCAGCTCGGCCCCGACCCGCAGATGCTCGCCGATCTGCGCCAGGGCACGCTCGAATTCTTTGTCGCCGGGGCCACTCTCGGCGGCCTCGCGCCGACCAGCGCGTTGCCATTACTGCCCTTTGCCTTCGCGGATTCGAGCGCGGTGTTCGACGCCCTCGACGGCGCGCTCGGCGACCGCATCCGCGGCGAGCTGGCGCAGAACGGGATTCATGCCTTTCGCCACTGCCTGCAAAACGGCTTTCATCACCTGACCACCAGCACCCGGCCGATCCACACCGCGGCCGACCTTGCCGGGGTCAGGATCCGCAGCCCCGGCGGCGCCATCGCCCGCGATTTCTTCGAGACCTTCGGGGCCGAGGCCGGCTATGTCCCGTTCAACCAGATGTATGACGCGCTGAAGGACCGCGCCTTTGACGGCCAGAGCGACCCGCTCGGCGTCGTCCTGTCGCTGCGGCTCTACGAGGTGCAGACCCATCTGAGCCTGACCCGCCATTGGTGGTCGGGTTTCACCCTGCTGGCCAATGCCGGCGCATGGGCGGCGCTGCCCCGGGACATCCAGCAAATCGTCGAGCGCAACCAGGAGAAATTCGCGTTATTGCAGCGCCAGGACACCGAAGCGATCAACGCCGCCGGCGCCGAGGAGCTGGCGCGCCGCGGCATGGCCGTCAACACCGCGGATGCCGATAGTTTTCGCGCCGCGCTCGGCCCGTTCTATGCCCGGTGGCGCGAGCAGGCCGGTCCCGCCGCCTGGCGATTGCTGGAAACCTATGCCGGCGCCATTACCGGCTGATGCGTACGGCATCCGACAACGTCTTTCGGCTCGACGGCAAGACGGCGCTGGTCACCGGCGCCGGCCGCGGGATCGGCCGCGCCGTGGCGGTGGCGCTGGCCGCGGCCGGGGCCGAACTGGTGCTGGTCAGCCGCACCGCGAGCCAGCTCGGCGAAGTTGCCGGTGAGATTGCCGAGCAGGGTGGCCGGGCCCGGGCATTGCCGCTCGACGTGACCGACAGCGCCGCGATGCGCGACGCCGTTGCCGGTCTCGGGGCGCTCGACATCCTGGTAAACAATGCCGGGCTCAACCGGCCCCAGCCGTTTCTCGAAGTCGATGAGGCAACCCTCGACCGGCTGCTGAACCTGAACGTGCGCGCGGCGTTCCTGGTCGCCCAGGCGGCGGCGCGGCTGATGGTTGCCCCTGCGGGCGCAAAGACCGGCGGCGGCGTCATCATCAACGTGACCTCGCAGATGGGTCATGTCGGCTCCGAGCGCGACCGGACCGTCTATGTGATGACCAAGCACGCCATCGAAGGGCTGACCAAGGCGATGGCGGTCGAACTGGCGCCCAAGGGGGTGCGCGTCGTCTCGATCGCGCCCACCTTTATCGACACGCCGCTGGTCCGGCCGTTCTTTGACGACCCGACATTTCGCCAATGGGTGCTCGACCGGATCCCGCTGGGCCGGCTCGGCACGGTCGAGGAGGTGGCGGCGGCGGTCGTGTTTCTGGCGTCGCCCGCCGCGGCGCTGGTCACCGGTTCGTCGCTGCTCGCCGATGGCGGCTGGACCGCGTGGTAACCGGCGATCCGCGGCGCATTTCGGCGCGGCGCGGTCGGAATTTCACGCGGCGGCTAGTGCGGCATCGGCATCATATTGGTGCTGAGATTGGCGATGATCCAGACCGATCCGGTGATCACCAGAAAGACGATCAGCAGGCCGAAGGCCAGCGCCAGAATATTGTTGGTATGGTCGGGCCCGCTGCCCAGATGCAAAAAGAACACGAGGTGGACGCCGATCTGGGCAAAGGCGAGCACGACCAGCCCGACCGGCACGCCCGGGGACCACAGCAGATTGGTTTGCGACACGACGAACGAGGCGATCGTCAGCAGGATCGCGAGCCCGAGCCCGGCGGTGTAGGACAGATAGCTGGCGGTCGGCTCTTCCTGTTCGACCCCGGGCGTGCGGTCGTCCAATGGGCGGTTGTCGGCGTGCATCAGCGCGCTCCGATCAGGTAAACCAAGGTTATTACCCCGATCCAAATGATGTCCAGCGCGTGCCAGAACAGGCTCCAGCACAACAGGCGCCGGAGCACGTTGGGCTGCAAGCCCTTGACGACAACTTGCGCCACCATATAGACGAGCCAGACGAGGCCGCTGGCGACATGGGCGCCGTGCGTGCCGACCAAGGTGAAAAAGGCGGACAGAAAGCCGCTGCGCGAGGGGCCGGCGCCGTCTCTCACCATGCCGGCGAATTCGCGGATCTCAATGAAGAGAAAGGCGGCGCCGAGCACGAAGGTGCAGGCGGCGAAGATCAGGAACAAGCCCGGCTGCCGCCGTTCCGCGGACAATGCCCCGAGCCCGCAGGTATAGCTCGAAACCAACAGGCACATGGTCTCGATAAAGACATTGTGCAGGTTGAACAACTCGGCCCCGGTCGGTCCGCCGGCGGTGTTGCCGGACAAAACCGCATAGGCGGCGAACAGCCCCGAGAACAGGACGATGTCGCTGAGGATAAAGATCCAGAAGCCGTAGGCGACGACGATCCGCGTCGGCGCCGGTCCGCCGCCGCCGCGCCCGCGCACGAGCGCGGTTGGCACCGCCTCGATCGTGGCGATCGTCACGCGGACCTCCCGAAGCCGAGCCGGGCCCGCTCCAGCCGGGCAATTTCGGCGGCCGGGATTTCGCGCTCGCGATTCTCGCTCCAGCCGAAGACCAGGACCCCGATCGCCGCGGCCAGGAGACCGAGGATCACGATCCACCAGATGTGCCAGATCAGGGCAAAGCCGGTGACCACGGCAAAGAAGGCGGTGATAAAGCCGATCGGGCTGTTGCGCGGCATCTCGATGGCTTCGTAGGCCGGCTCGGCCGGGGTCAGTCCCGGGGTCAGTCCCCGGCGCTTCATCTCCCAGAACGCGTCGATCGTCTCGACTCTGGGGCAGCACGGCGAAATTGTAGGCGGGCGGCGGCGACGCGGTCGACCACTCCAGGGTGCGGCCGTTCCACGGGTCGCCGGTCAGGTCGCGGCGGCTCTCGCGGGTGCGGATGCTGACATAGAGCTGGGCCAATTGGCACAGGATGCCAAGGAAAATGATGACGGCGCCGCCCTCGGCAACCAGCAGCAACGGCCGCCAGCTCGGGTCGGGAATGTGCTGGAGCCGCCGGGTCATGCCCATCAGGCCCAGGACATAGAGCGGCGTGAAGGCGAGATAGAAGCCGATCAGCCAGCACCAGAAGCTGGCCTTGCCGAGCCGTTCGTCGAGGGTGAAGCCGAACGCCTTGGGGAACCAGTAATTGTAGCCGGCGAGCGCGCCGAACACCACGCCGCCGATAATGACATTGTGGAAATGGGCGACCAGAAAGGCGCTGTTATGGAGCACGAAATCGACCGGCGGAACCGCCAACAGGACGCCGGTCATGCCGCCAATGACAAAGGTGACCATGAAGCCGATCGTAAACAGGACCGGGGTCCGGTACACGATCCGGCCACGGAACAAGGTGAACAGCCAGTTGAAGACTTTGACGCCGGTCGGCACCGCGATAATCGTCGACATGATGCCGAAGAAGGCATTGACGTCGGCGCCCGCCCCCATCGTGAAAAAGTGATGCAGCCAGACCATAAAAGAGAGGATGCAAATCGCCAAGGTCGCCAGAACCATCGAGCGATAGCTGAACAGCGGCTTGCCGGAAAAGGTCGGGACCACTTCGGAGAAGACGCCGAACACCGGCAGGATCAGAATGTAGACTTCGGGATGACCCCAGGCCCAAAACAGATTGACATACATCATCTGGTTGCCGCCGGCGTCATTGGTGAAAAAGTGCATGCCGACGTAACGGTCGAGCAGCAGCATCACGAAGGTCGCGGTCAGGATCGGGAACGCGGCCACGATCAACAAATTTGCGGCCAGCGCCGTCCAGCAGAACACCGGCATGCGGAAATAGGTCATGCCCGGGGCGCGCAGTTTGAGGATCGTGGTGACGAAATTGACGCCGGTCAGCAAGGTGCCGATGCCCGAGATCTGCAATGACCACAGATAGTAGTCGACGCCGACATCGGGCGAAAAAGCCAGCTCGGACAATGGCGGATATCCCATCCAGCCGGTGCGCGCGAAATTGCCGATGACCAGCGACAGGTTGATCAGCAATGCGCCGGCCGCGGTGAGCCAAAAGCTGACCGAGTTGAGCGTCGGAAAGGCAACGTCGCGCACGCCGAGCTGCAAGGGCACGACAAAGTTCATCAAGCCGATGACGAACGGCATGGCCACGAAAAAAATCATGATCGTGCCGTGCGCCGAGAAGATCTGGTCGTAATGCGACGGGCGGCAGGAACCCCTGGGCGTCGCCGATCGCGAGCGCCTGCTGCGAGCGCATCATGATCGCATCGGCAAAGCCGCGCAGCAGCATGACCAGCCCGAGGGTAAAATACATGACGCCGAGGCGCTTGTGATCGACGCTGGTCAGCCACTCGCGCCACAGATAGGGCCACCAGCCCTTGACGGTGATGATCCCGAGCACCGCCAGGATGATCAGGACGACCACGCCCATCGAATAAAGCGGCAGCGGCTCGTTGAGCGGGATCGCCGCCAAGCTCAGCCTGCCCAGCATCTCAACCTCCTGCGCGCGCCGGCGGACACCAGGCGGTGCCGACACCCGCCTTGGCCGGACCCGACTTTGTCTGGTCGACGATCCGCTCGAACAGCATGGGTTCGACCGCGCGATACGTCGTCGGCGGCACGGCTTTGCTCGGCTGCGCCAATTTGGCGTAGCCGGCAGCGTCGAGCGCGGGCCCGGTGCTGCGCGCCTTGGCGACCCAGCCGGTGAAATCGCCGGCCGGCACCGCCTTGGCGATGAACCGCATCTCGGCAAACCCATCGCCGCTGAAATTTGCCGAAAAGCCCGGATAGTCGCCGGGCGCGCCGGCCAGCAGGTTGAGGTGGGTGATCATCCCGCCCATCGTGTAGATCTGGCTGCCGAGCTGCGGCACAAAGAACGAATTCATCACCGTCGCCGATGTCAGACGGAAGTTGACCGGAGTTCCGACCGGCACCACCAACTGGTTGACCGCGGCAATGCCCTGATCGGGGTAGATGAACAGCCATTTCCAATCGAGCGCGACGACATCGACGCGCAACGGCTTGGCGTCGGACGCAATCGGCGCCCGCGGGTCGAGCTGATGCGAACCGATCCAGATGACCCCGCTGAGCAGGATCACGATCAGCGCCGGGATCGACCAGATGACCAGCTCGACGCGGCCCTCATAGGATTCGTCCGAGCCGCGGCTGGCCCGGGCATTGGACGCGCGGTACCACCAGGCGAAGCCCAAGGTCGCCAGGATCACCGGCACCACGACCACCAGCATGATCGCCGTCGAATTGATCAGCAGCAGCCGCTGTGCCGATGCAATCGGCCCCTGCGGATCCAGCACGCCAGCCGACTGACAGGAGGCTAGCGATGCCGCGGCGCCGGCCACCAGCCAGCGCAGCAAGCCCGGATGCGCAGGCCGGTGCGGCGGATTGGATGCAGGACCGTGCGGCGCGTCAGCGGTCGCCTGAAGCCAGTCGTCCATGCAGTCCCCCGGCGGCGCGGATCGACAGCGAAAGCGCCGCTCACCGTCACGCCGATATCTGAACCAGAAGTCTAATGAGAATGCCGCGGCTTGCCAATCCCGCAACCTGCCGGCCCCGCCATGCGTCGCGCGCGCCCCAGGCCTGGCGATGACCGCGATATCAGCAGCGGGCGACCAACCGCATTTCAGCCCGTGATCATGAAGACGCGAGATCGCTCAGCCTCACCGCGCCGCTCTCGCCGCTAGCGCAGGCCGGTCAGATCCGGAATTTGACGTCCGGCCAGCTGGCGTCGATTTCCGGCGGTAGGTCCGGCGCAGTGGAACCGCATCGATGTCGGTGTGCGAGAAATCGTCGCCCTGGCGCAGCAGCGGCAACCCTCTGCAAACGTTCTTCGGCCGCTCTGCGCACTGCGGTGGTAACCGATTCTCCGGCCGCCGCGGCAAGTTCGCGCACAAATTTTTCGGTCGCCGGGTCCTTGATGTTCAGGGCCATCTGGGCGCCATAGCAGAAAAAATCTGTCTGTGAAGATGCGATATCGCCGACCTCAGCGTGGTTCGAGACACGCCTTTGGCGACCAGATGGTTCCCCATTGAGGCAGCCATCATCGAGGAAGCCGCAAAAGCTGCGAAGGATGCACAGGGCCTCGCCCTTTCAATTCTTCCGCTGAAAGGGGGTCCAGCCGGCAAACCAGGTTTTGGTTGCTCTGGGTTCCCGCTTTCGCGGGAATGACGCGAGAAGGGATCGGGTACTAACTGTCAAATTCGTACCACTAGCGTCCAGACCGGCGCAAAACAACGCGCGGCCGGGCGTGTCCGGTGATAATTTCTTTGTCTCAAGGGCAAGCGAGCCACAGTCACGGGAAGCAGGCAGATGCCGCGACAGATCAAGACCGCCGCGCTGAAGGGCGGGCAGGAAGAGGCCGATGCCAAGATCCGCGGCACGGTCGAAGCGATCATCGCCGATGTGCGGGCGCGCGGCGATGGCGCGGTGCGCGAACTCTCGGAAAGGTTCGACAAATGGTCGCCGCCGAGCTTTCGGCTGTCGGATGACGAGATCCGGGCGCTGGTCGCCAAAGTTTCGGCGCAGACGATCGCCGACATCGAATTCGCGCAAACCCAGATCGGCAATTTTGCCGAGATCCAGCGCGCCTCGCTGAAGGATGTCGAGGTCGAGACCCTGCCCGGCGTGTTTCTCGGCCATCGGCATATCCCGGTGAGCCGGGTCGGCTGCTATGTGCCGGGCGGGCGTTATCCGATGGTCGCCTCGGCGCATATGTCGATCGTGACCGCCAGGGTCGCCGGGGTCGGGCATATCACCGCCTGCACGCCGCCCAATCAGGGCGGGCCGCACCCCGAGACCATCGCCGCGATGCATCTGGGCGGCGCCGACGAGATCCATGTGCTGGGCGGGGTCCAGGCGGTGGCGGCGATGGCGCTCGGCACCGACACGTTCAAGCCGGTCGACATGCTGGTCGGCCCCGGCAACGCCTATGTCGCCGAGGCCAAGCGCCAGCTTTACGGCAAGGTCGGCATCGATCTGTTCGCCGGCCCGACCGAGATCCTGGTGATCGCCGATGACAGCGCCGACGCCGAGATGTGCGCGACCGATCTGTTGGGCCAGGCCGAACACGGGCCGACCTCGCCGGCGATCCTGCTGACCACCTCGGAGAAGCTGGCCCACGCGACGATCGCCGAGGTCGCGCGCCAGCTGACCCGTTTGCGCACCGCCGATATCGCCGGCATCGCCTGGCGCGATTTTGGCGAGGTGATCCTGTGCGGCGACGATTACGAGATGGCGCAGGAGGCCGACCGCATCGCCGCCGAGCATGTCGAGGTGCTGACCCGCGAGCCGCGCCTATGGCTCGACCGCCTGCAGAATTACGGCGCGCTGTTTCTCGGCCCGCAGACCAATGTCGCCTATGGCGACAAGGTGATCGGCACCAACCACACGCTGCCGACCAAGGGGGCGGCGCGCTACACCGGCGGGTTGTGGGTCGGCAAGTTTCTGAAGACCTGCACCTATCAGGAGGTCAAGACCGCCGAGGCCAGCGCGATGATCGGCGAGTATTGCAGCCGGCTGTGCGCGATCGAGCGCTTCTGGGGCCACAAGGAGCAGGCCGATCTGCGGGTCCGCCGCTATGGCGGCAAAAACGCCGCGGAATAGACGCTCGGCCGTCATCCCGGCGCAGGCTTGGTCTGCGCCGGGATACAAGCATCCGGGATCACAAATATAAGGTAGTTGAGCGTGAACTGGCTTACCGCTCAACAACTCTTGCGGCGGGCTAGGCATCGGTGGCGACATAGGGCGCGACCATCTTGCGCGGGTCGACGACGCGGTCGAACTCCGCCTCGGTCACATAGCCGAGGGCGAGTGCGGCTTCCTTCAGGCTCAGGTCGTGATCCATTGCGTGGTGCGCGATCCGCGCCGCCTTGTCGTAGCCGATGACCGGGGCGAGCGCGGTCACCAGCATCAGCGAGCGATCGACGTATTCTTTTATTTTCGGAAGGTTCGGCCTGGCGCCCTCGACGAGGAACTTACGAAAATTCGTACACCCGTCGCTGATGATCGTGATCGAATGCATGATGTTGAAGATGATCAGCGGCTTGTAGACGTTCATCTCGAGATCGCCGCCGGCGCCTCCGAACCCGACGGCGACGTCGTTGCCCATCACCTGCACCGCGATCATCGACAACGCCTCGGCCTGGGTCGGGTTGACCTTGCCGGGCATGATCGACGAACCCGGCTCGTTTTCCGGGATCAGCAATTCGGCGAAACCGGCGCGCGGGCCGCAGGACAGCAGACGGATGTCGTTGGCGATCTTGTAGAGCGACACCGCCAAGGTGCGCAAAGCGCCGGACAAATGCACCAGCGCGTCGTGCGCGCCCTGGACCGCGAATTTGTTCGCCGCGCTGATGAAGGGCAGCCCGGTCAGCCGGGCGATCTCGGCCGCCGCCGCCTCGGCAAAGCCAGGGGCGGCGTTGATCCCGGTGCCGACCGCGGTGCCGCCGATCGCCAGCCGGTAGACGCCTTTCAGCGTGTCGTCGAGCCGCTCCAGATCGTCGGCCAGCATGCCGGCATAACCCGACCATTCCTGGCCGAGCGTGATCGGCGTCGCATCCTGCATATGGGTGCGGCCGATCTTGACAATGTCCCGCCAGGCCAGCGCCTTGGCCGCGATCGCGTCATGCAGCGCGCCGACCGCCGGGACCAGCCGCCCGGTCACGCCGAGCGCCGCGGCGATGTGCATCGCCGAGGGAAAGGTGTCGTTGGAGGATTGCGACAGGTTGACATGGTCGTTGGGATGCACCGGCGTCTTGCTGCCGAGCGGCGTGCCGGCGAGCTGGCTCGCCCGGTTTGACATCACCTCGTTGACGTTCATGTTGAATTGGGTGCCGCTGCCGGTCATCCACACATGCAGCGGGAAATTGTCCTGATGCCGCCCCTGCAGGATCTCGTCGGCCACCTGGACGATCAGCGCGTGGCTCTTGTCGTCGAGCCGGCCGCCGGCATGGTTGGCGTTGGCCGCGGCTTTTTTCAGGATCGCATAGGCCCCGATCATCTCGCGCGGGATCAGATCCTGGCCGATGCTGAAATACTCGAGCGAGCGCTGGGTCTGGGCTCCCCACAGCTTGTCGGCCGGGACCAGGACCTCGCCGAGGCTGTCGCTCTCCTTGCGGAAATCGGTCACGCTGCGGTCTCCCTGGCGCCGGCGACGGCGATACCAGCCTAACAGTTAAGCGACCGGCCGCCAAAGCGCAGCGCACCGGCGCGTCTGCCGCATGCGGGCGGCCGATTGATGGGTGCGTTTAGCGGCTCACTCCTCCTCTTCCTCGATCGCGCTTTCATGCCAGTGCCGCAGCAGCAGGCGCGACAGACAGTCGATCGCCAGATAGATCACGATGCCGGTCGCCGACAGCAGAAACAACGCCGCGAACAGTCGCGGGATGGCCAGACGGTAGCCGGCTTCGAGGATGCGGAAGGCGAGCCCGGTCTCGGCGCCGCCGGTGCCGGCGACAAATTCGGCGACAACCGCGCCGATCAGCGCCAGGCCGCCGCTGATCCGCAGCCCGGCCAGGAAATAAGGGAGCGCGGTCGGCAGCTTCAGATAGCGCAGGGTCTGGGCCGGCGAGGCGCCGTAGAGGCGGAACAGGGCCACGAGGTTGCGGTCGGCGCTGTTGAGCCCGAGCGTGGTGTTCGACACGATCGGAAAGAAGGCGACGATCCAGGCGCAGACCAGCAATGCCAGAAACGGCTGCTGCACCCAGATGATGATCAGGGGGGCGATGGCCACGATCGGCGTCACCTGCAGGATCACCGCATAGGGGAAGAGGCTGATCTCGAGCAGGCGCGACAGCGAGAACAACAGCGCGATGCCGCCGCCGAGGAGCGCCGCCGCCGCCAGCGCCGCCAGGGTGATGCGCAGGGTCACCAGCAGCGAACCCAGCAGGCTCGGGCCGTCGGTCCACAACGCCCTGGCGATCGCGACCGGGCCGGGCAGAACATAGACCGGGATGCCCTCGGCGCGGACCACCGCCTCCCACAGGGCGAGGAAGACCGCGCCGACGATCAGCGGAGCGGCGATCCGCCACAGCCGCGCGCTGCGCCGGCGCCTCATGCGGCACCCGCCGGCCGACCCATACCCACCCGACCCGGCCGCGCGAGGCGGCTGAGGGCGCAGCACCCGGTCATGTCGCCGCCGGCGCGCCGGCGCGAGCGGCAGACATCGCCTCGGCGAGATGGCCCGACACTTCGGCGCAGATCGCGGCATAGGCGGGCGCGGTTCGCAGGGCGCGGTCGCGCGGCTGCGGCAGCCCGACCGCGAGATCGGCGGCGATCCGCCCCGGCCGCTGCGTCAGCACCGCGATCCGGGTCGACAGATAGACCGATTCGAAGACGCTGTGGGTGACGAACACCACGGTCGGCCGGCGGCTCTCCCACAGCCGCAACAGATCGTCGTTGAGCGCCATCCGGGTGATTTCGTCGAGTGCGGCAAAGGGCTCGTCGAGCAGCAGCAGGTCGGGGTCGGTGACCAGGGCGCGGGCGATCGACACGCGCATCCGCATGCCCCCGGAAAGCTCGCGCGGATAGGCGCGCTCGAACCCGGCGAGCCCGACCGCATGGATCTCGGCAGCGGCGCGCTCGCGCTCGGCCGGGCCGACCCGGCCGGCGAGGCGGAACGGCAGCAGCACGTTGCCGATCGCCGTGCTCCACGGCATCAGGGTCGGGTCCTGAAAGACAAAGCCGATCCGTCCCGGCGCCGGCTGTCCGCGGGTGTCGGGGGTGTCGGGGGTCAGCGCCAGATGGCGCTCGCCGGTGCTGGGCTCGCTCAACCCGGCAATGATCCGCAGCAAGGTGGTCTTGCCGCAGCCGGATGGGCCGAGCAGGCTCAAGAACTCGCCGCGGCCGATATCGAGGTCGATCGGGGAGAGGGCGGCGGTCCCGCCGCGGAAGCGCTTGGCGATGCCGCGCAGCGAGACGATCGGCGCCGCGGTCGCCGGCCGGCTGTCGATCACCCGGAGGCTCAGGGCTGGTTCCCGAACTTCTTGTCGACGAATTGGAGGGTGTAGGCCTTTTTATAGTCCATGTTCTTGGGATAGACGCCGGCGCCGGCCATCGTCTCGAAGAAATCGCGCCAGCGCGCATCGGTCATCGCCCCGATCCCGTATTTCTTGGCGTCGCCGCTATCGACGATGCCGTGTTGCTTGATCTTGGCGATGCCATAGGCGAGCAGCGCGTCGGTCATCTCGGGGTTGTCGCGCTTGATCAGCGCGTTCGCCGGCGCGGGATCGCCATAGAGATAGTCGTGCCAGCCCTCGATGCTGGCATTGACAAAGCGCTGCACCAGATCGGGGTGGTCGCGAACCAGCCTTTGCGAGGTCTCGATCAGCGAGCTGTAGCTCGAATAGCCGGCATCGGCGAGCAGCAGCACGACCGGTTTGACCCCGTGCTGCTCGATCGTGAACGGCTCGCTCGACAGATAGCCCTGCTGGATCGCCTGCGGGTTGGCGAGGAACGGCGCCACGCTGAACGCGTAGGGCCGGATCTGGTCGTCGGTGTAGCCGAATTTTTTCTTCAGGAAGAGCCAGCTGCCGATGCGGGTGTCGGAGCCGATCATGATCGGCTTGCCCTTCAGCGCGGCGAAACTGTCATCCCCCTGCCCCGGATGCGCGATCAGCACCGAGGGGTCTTTTTGGAACATTGCGGCAACCGCGACCATCGGGATGTTTTCGTGCACGAAATTGAGCGGAACAAAGGAGTTGGTGGCAATGTTGAAGTCGAGCCGGCCGGCGGCGAGGAGTTGCGCTTGGTTGACTTGCGGACCGCCCTGGCGCAATTCGACATCGAGGCCGTAGCGTCGATAGATGCCGGTGGCGATCGCCTGGTAATATCCGCCATGCTCGGCCTCCGCCTTCCAGTCGGTGCCGAACCGGATGGTCTGGGTCTTCGCTGTGGCGCCAGCCGACCAGCCCGCCAAGGCGCACGCCACCGCGCCGATCAAAATCGCCAACCGCCTGGCGCTGCCGCGCATGATCACTTGCCCCCTCTGCCGACGGGGCGAGTGTAGACGGCGGTCGCCGAGGCGTCGAGCGGCCGGCGCGAAGGCTAGCCTGCCGGATCGTTCGATCGCCGAATCCTGCCGGGGTTCCATGCCGGCGACGCATATCCCCCCTGCACTTTCGCGAGGATCAATCAGTGTTACAAAGTGTTGGCTTTGTGTCATCGACGGGGCGTGAGAGCGTCGGAATTTGACAATCTGGCTTCAATGGATACAGTGTGTGACGCGATGTGTTACGATGGTAAAGATGCCGGCTTCGGGGCAACCGCCCGAGACGCTTTGACCGAGTCGGGGGTCGCGGCGAGTATTGCCGCCTTTCTCGATGGAACGACCTGCGGCGAAGATTTGCTGCACGCCCTTTACGATCACATCCTCGACGAACCGATCCCGCAACCGATGCGCGCGATGCTGACCGATCTGGACGATCCGATCGGGTAATCCTGCGCCGCCGACCTATGGTTCTGGCGATGTCGGGGCGACTTTTCGGCTATGGCGCGACCGCTCAGCAGCGTTTCGCGGTAGAAACGCCTTTTTTGGTATCGCCTATTGGGCTAATTTCTTTCCGATCGGCGGTCGGTTTTCGCGCTTTGCAGCCCAGCTGGCGAGCGCAACGCCGCCCGCCTCGATCAAGAGCGGGGAGGAAATCATGGCCAACGTGTCGGCGAGGCCGCGCCGCCTGATTGGTGGAATGACCGGTGAGGAACGGACGGTCATTTTTGCCTCGTCGCTCGGCACGGTTTTCGAGTGGTACGATTTTTATCTTTACGGATCGCTGGCCGCGACCATCGGCAAAGTCTTCTTTTCCGGGGTCAACCCGACGGCGAGCTACATCTTTGCCCTGCTGGCCTTCGCCGCCGGGTTCGCGGTACGGCCGTTCGGCGCCCTGCTCTTTGGCCGGATCGGCGACCTCGTCGGGCGCAAATACACCTTTCTGATCACGATCACGATCATGGGCCTGTCGACCTTTCTGGTCGGGCTGTTGCCCGGCTACGCCGCGATCGGCTTGAGCGCGCCGGTGATCCTGATCCTGCTGCGCCTGGCGCAGGGCCTGGCGCTCGGCGGCGAATATGGCGGTGCGGCGGTCTATGTCGCCGAGCACGCACCGCATGGCAAGCGCGGGCTCTACACCTCGTGGATTCAAACGACGGCGACGCTCGGCCTGTTTCTGTCCCTGCTGGTGATCCTCGGCTGTCGCGAGGGGCTCGACGCCAAGAGCTTTGACGCCTGGGGCTGGCGCATCCCGTTCCTGCTGTCGATCGTGCTGCTGGCGATCTCGGTCTATATCCGCCTGCGGCTCAGCGAGTCGCCGATGTTCCAACGGATGAAGGCGGAAGGCCGAGGCTCGCTGGCGCCGCTGACCGAATCCCTGGCCGAGAAGCACAACCTCAAACTGGTGCTGCTCGCTCTGTTCGGCGGGACCGCGGGGCAGGCGGTGGTGTGGTATTGCGGCCAGTTCTACGCGCTGTTCTTTCTGACCCAGACCCTCAAGGTGGCCCCGACCACGGCCATTCTGATGACCGCCGCGGCGCTGGCGATCGGCACGCCGGGGTTCATCGTGTTCGGCTGGCTGTCCGACCGGGTCGGCCGCAAGCCGATCATCATGCTGGGCTGCCTGCTGGCGGTGATAACCTACCTGCCATTGTTCAAGGCGATCACCCATTACGCCAACCCGGCCCTCGAAGCCGCCGTCGCCACCGCCCCGGTGGTGGTCATCGCCAACCCGGAAGAGTGCTCGCTGCAGTTCAATCCGGTCGGCACGTCGAAGTTCACCAGCTCGTGCGATGTCGCCAAAAGCGCGCTGGTCAACCGCGGCATCCCGTACAGCAATCAGACCGCGGCGCCGGGCAGCGTGGCGCAGATAAAGGTCGGGCCGACCGCGATCGCCAGCTACGACGCCACGGGACCCGATGCCGCGGCGAAGGCGGCGTCCTTTAAAACCGCGCTGGACGGCGCGCTGACCAGCGCCGGCTATCCGGCACAGGCCGATCCGGCGCGGATCAACCACGGCATGGTCATCGTCCTTCTGGTGATCCTGATGATTTACGTGACGCTGGTCTATGGCCCGATCGCGGCGATGCTGGCCGAGATGTTCCCGACCCGCATCCGCTACACCTCGGTGTCGGTGCCCTATCATTTCGGCAATGGCTGGTTCGGCGGGTTTCTGCCGGCGATCGCCTTTGCCATCGTGGCGGCGACCGGCAACATCTATAACGGGCTGTGGTATCCGATCGGCATCGCGGCAATGACCCTGGTCATCGGCGTGCTGTTTTTGCACGAAACCAAGGATGCGGATCTCCAGGCGGGCTGAGGCCGCGCGCCAGCCGGCGATCGGGGACCGCGCGCCGGCCCGGCTTTCGATGCGGGCGCCGAGATGTTATCTTCGGCGGATTGGAGGATAACGATGTCGGCGCTACCCAAGCCCGCCTTGTCGCGAATGACGGTCGAGGAATTTCTCGATTGGCCCGGCGACGGCACCGGGCGAACGCACCAGCTGATCGACGGCGAGCCGCAGGCGATGGCGCCGGCGAGCGGCACCCACGGCACGATCCAGGCCACCCTCGCCCGCCTGTTGGGAAATCATCTGACCGGAAGCGGCTGTCGAGCCGTAGTCGCGCCCGGCGTGGTTCCGCGGGTCCGATCTGAGGCCAATATGCGGGTCCCCGATCTCGCCGTCACCTGCGAACTCGACGAGAGCGGGTTACACGCGGTGGCCGAGCCGATCCTCCTCGTCGAAATATTGTCGCCGAGCAACGAAGCCGAAACCCGCGCGAATGTCTGGACCTACACGACGATCCCGACTGTCCGCGAAATCCTGCTGGTGCGTTCGACCCACATCGCCGCCGAACTGATCCGCCGCGAGCCGGACGGAGGCTGGCCGGCAAACGCGCAGCCGATCGCCGCCGACGCGCCGCTGGTCCTGGAAAGCCTCGATTTCTTGTGCCCGTTAACCGCGGTCTATGAGGGTACGCGCTTTCTCGCCTCCGGCTGATCAGCGCCGCAGCAGCATCCGGCCGAGGTCGCGCCCGCCGAACAGATGCACGTGGAAATGCGGCACCTCCTGGTGACCGTCGCGGCCGCTATTGGCGATGATCCGATGGCCGGTTTCGGCCAGGCCCCGCTCGGCGGCGATCTGGCCCAAGGCGCGGAACATCGCCGAGTGCTCCGCCGCCGAAGCCTTCGCGGAGAAATCATCGAGCGAGACATATTCCCCCTTGGGGATTACCAGGATATGGGTCGGAGCCAACGGGTTGATGTCGTCAAAGGCGAGGACGTGCTCATCCTCGTAGACCTTGTTGCACGGGATCTCGCCGCGCAGGATGCGGGCGAAAACATTGTTGCGGTCGTAGGGCATGGTTCGCCTCCGCGGTTCCGGGTTCAGACCTTGGCCCGGCCGCGCTTTTCGTCGAGGCCGGAGATGCCTTCGCGCCGCGCCAGTTCGGCGGCGACCTCGGCCGGGGTGACCCCGGTATCGGCCCACAGCACCAGCAGGTGGTAGAGCAGATCGGCGCTTTCGCCGATCAGCTTGGGCGAGTCGCCCCGGATCCCTTCGATGACCGCCTCGACCGCCTCCTCGCCGAGCTTTTGGGCGATCTTGGTGCGGCCGCGGGCAAACAGCCGCGCCGTATACGAAGTCTGCGGATCCGCGCCGCGGCGCGAGCGGATCACCTGCCACAGCCGGTCGAGGGCCGGCCCCAATTCGGTTTCGTGGCGCTTGCCGGGCATCGTTCAGCCTCGCACCGGGATGCCGCAAGCGGCGAGCCGCGCCTTGGCTTCGCCGATGCGGAACGTGCCAAAATGGAAGATCGAGGCGGCCAGCACCGCGGTCGCATGCCCGTCGCGAATGCCCTCGACCAGATGGTCGAGGGTGCCGACCCCGCCCGAGGCGATGACCGGCACCCGCACCGCATCGGCGACGGCGCGGGTCAGAGCGAGGTCGAACCCCGATTTGGTGCCGTCCCGGTCCATCGAGGTCAGCAGGATCTCGCCGGCGCCGTAATCGGCCAGGCGGCCCGCCCATTCGACCGCATCGATGCCGGTCGGCCGCCGCCCGCCATGGGTGAAGACCTGCCACCGGCCCGGCGCCGCGGCTTTGGCGTCGATCGCGGCGACGATGCACTGGCTGCCGAATTTCCGCGCGGCTTCGCGGACGAAATCGGGCCGGGCGACGGCGGCGGTGTTGATCGACACCTTGTCGGCGCCGGCGAGCAATAGGCGGCGGATATCCTCGACCGCGCGCACCCCGCCGCCGACGGTCAGCGGCATAAAGCATTCCTCGGCGGTGCGGCGGACCGCGTCGTACAGCGTCTCGCGCCCTTCGGCGCTGGCGGTGATGTCGAGAAAGCACAGCTCGTCGGCGCCCTCGCGATCGTAGAACCGGGCCTGCGCCACCGGGTCGCCGGCATCGACCAGATCGACAAAGTTGACGCCTTTGACCACCCTGCCGTCCTTGACGTCGAGACAGGGGATGACCCGCATCTTCAGCATGGCGGCGCCTCCGCCATCAGGCGCAAGGCGGCCCTGGGCTCGATCCGCCCGTCATAGAGCGCCCGGCCGCAGATGATCCCGGCGACGCCGTCCTTCTCGCGCGCTTTCAACGCGGCGATGTCGGCGAGCGAGGCGACCCCGCCCGAGGCGATGACCGGCACCCGCACCTGGCGCGCCAGCGCCGCGGTCGCCGCGGCGTCGACGCCGCCGAGCGCGCCGTCGCGGGCGATGTCGGTGTAGATGATCGCGGCCACGCCGCAATCCTCGAAGCGGCGCGCCAGTTCGACGGCGCCGGTCGCGGTCGTCTCGGCCCAGCCGGCAACGGCGACCCGGCCGCCGCGCGCGTCGATGCCGACGGCGATCGCCCCCGGATGATCGGCAAGCCGCCTGCCGCACCAGTTCGGGGTGGCGCAACGCCGCGGTGCCGAGCACGACCCGGTCGATCCCGAGCCCGAGCCAGTGCTCGATCGCGCTACGGTCGCGGATGCCGCCGCCCAATTGGATATGCAGACCGACCGCGTCGCGGATCGCGGCCACCGCCGCCCCATTGACCGAGTGGCCGGCAAAGGCGCCGTTGAGATCGACCACGTGCAGCCAGGTGAAGCCGGCCGCCGCGAACTGCCGCGCCTGCGCCGCCGGATCGTCGTTGAAGATGGTGGCGGTGGCCATCTCGCCGCGCACCAGGCGGACGCAGGCGCCATCCTTCAGATCGATCGCCGGGTAGAGGATCACGGACGCGCCGGCCCGGGCTCGAGTGGATCGGGGTCGAGGGGGCCGGGGTCGAGGGGATTGGGGTCGAGCAGCTTGTAGTAGTAATGGCCCGGCACGATCCGGCCCTCGACCCGCGCATAGACCGGGTGGGTGCCCCAGCGGCGATAGCCGAGGCTCTCATAGAGCCCGATCGCCGCCAGCTGGGTGTCGCGCAGGTCGAGATTGAGAACCGCCAGCCCCAATTCCCGCGCGAACCGCTCGATCTCGCGCACGATGGCCCGGCCCAGACCGTGGCCGCGCGCCCAGGGCGCCACGAACGCGCTGGTCACGGTGCCGGCAAAAGCCTGCGCCTCGTTGTTGCGCGGGGCGCGGCTCAATTGCGCCGAGCCGGCGACGACCCCGTCGAGGCGGCCGACCACGAGCCGGCGCTCGGGGACCAGCAGCACGCCCTTCCAATAATTTTCGAGGACCTGACGCGGCGGCGGCTTGAGCCAGCCGAACCCGCCACCCTCGGTAATGGCGCTCTCGGTCGCCTCGCAGAGATCGTCGAGATCGTTGCCGGTATAGCGGGTAAGCCGCTCGACCGAGATCGGCGCCGCGGTGTTCGGCCCGCCGCTCATGGGCGCCACCGCAGAAAATTGCCGATCAGCCGCAGCCCCGCCTGCTGGCTCTTCTCCGGGTGGAACTGGGTTCCGGCGAGGTTGTCGCGCCCGATGATCGCGGCGAGCGGGCCGCCGTAATCGGTGGCGGCCAGGAGATCGCGCCGATCGCTCAGCCGGAAATGATAGCTGTGCACAAAATAGGCGTGCTCGCCGGCATCGAGCCCGGCCAGCAATGGATGCGCCGCCCGCGGTTCGAGTTGGTTCCAGCCCATATGCGGGATCTTCAGCGCCGGGTCGGCGGGCTCGATCGCCACCACCTCGCCGGCGAGCCAGCCGAGGCCGTCGACGGTCTCGAATTCGCGGCCGCGCTGGGCCATCAACTGCATGCCGACGCAGATCCCGAGAAACGGGCGGGCGCGCACCATCACCGCCTCGTGCAATGCCGGTTCGAGACCGGGAATGGCGGCGAGCCCGCGCCGGCAATCGGCAAAGGCGCCGACCCCGGGGAGGACGATGCGGTCGGCGGCGGCGACCGTCTCGGGCCGGCTGGTCACCGCGATTTCGGCCGAAATGCCGTGCTCGGCCGCGGCGCGCTCGAACGCCTTGGCCGCCGAGCGCAGATTGCCCGAGCCGTAATCGACGATCGCGACGAGCATCACAGGGTGCCGCCGAGAACGCCCTTGGTCGAGGGCACCGCGCCCTGCCGGCGCGGATCGATCTCGACCGCCTGCCGCAACGCCCGGGCCAGACCCTTGAAACAGGATCTCGACGATGTGATGGTTGTTCTCGCCGTAGATGTTCTCGACATGGAGGGTGACCCCGGCCGACTGGGCAAAGGCCTGAAACCATTCCTTGAACAGCTCGGTATCCATCTCGCCGAGTTTCGGCCGGGTAAACGCCACCTTCCACACCAGGTAGGGCCGGTTCGAGGCATCGAGGCTGACCCGGGTCAGGGTCTCGTCCATCGGGATCACCGCATGCCCATAGCGGGCGATGCCGGCGCGGTCGCCGAGCGCCTTCGACACCGCCTCGCCGACGACATAGCCGGTGTCCTCGGTGGTGTGATGGAAATCGATGTGCAGATCGCCCGCCGCCCGCAGCTCGACATCGATCAGGCTGTGCTTGGCCAGCTGTTCGAGCATGTGGTCGAGAAAGCCGATGCCGGTCGCGATTTCGGCGGCGCCGCTGCCATCGAGATCGACCCGGCCGCTGATCCGGGTTTCCTTGGTGTTGCGTTCG
>CAVZKP010000020.1:0-126400 GCA_963775875.1 uncultured Alphaproteobacteria bacterium | reverse complement strand
ATCAACCCGCCTTCGGGCTGTGTGTTTAACCCGCGTTGCGCGATCGCGGTCGAAGGCTGCCGGCATACCCGACCCGAATTGCGCGAGGTGCGGCCGGGCCACTGGGCCGCGTGCAGCGAGATCACCTTCGACGGCCGGCAAATGCCCGAAGCACCGCAGATGCGAACCGGCGGCAGAGCTTAGAACAGCAGCGGCGAGGTCGGAAGAGAGCCAATGTACCGATACATCGTGCAGCGGATCCTATTGGTGATCCCGACGCTCGTCGGGGCGGCGGCTCTGGTGTTTACCCTGATGCGCCTGATCCCCGGCGACATCTGCGTGGTGCGGCTGGGTTCCGGCGGCACCACATTCACGACCCGCGCTCGCCGCCTGCCACGCCGAAATCGGGCTCGACCGACCGTGGATAGTACAGTTCATCGACTTCGTCTGGGGACTGGCGCGCCTCGATTTCGGCATTTCGATGTGGTCGGGAAAGCCGGTCGTCCACGAGATCGCCACCCGCTTTCCGGTCTCGCTCGAAGTCGCGATCCTGGCGACGATCATCGCGATCGCGATCGCGATCCCGCTCGGCACGATCTCGGCGTTGAAGCAGAACACCTGGATCGATCTCGTCGTCCGCACCTTCTCGATCGCCGGCCTCGCGACCCCGGCCTTCTGGCTCGGCATCCTGTTGATCCTCGCCGTCCTCGAACGTTTCCCAGGCCATCACCGGCCATCCGTGGATGCCGCCGATCGACTATGTGCCGTTGTGGAAGGACCCGATCCGCAATCTGTCGATCGCGATCTGGCCGGCGATCACCGTCGGCTACCGCTATGCCGCGGTGACGATGCGGATGACCCGCTCGTCGATGCTCGAAGTGCTGCGCGAGGACTATATCCGCACCGCGCGGGCCAAGGGGCTGATCGAGCGCATCATCATCAACCGCCACGCGCTGAAAAACGCGCTGTTGCCGGTGGTTACCCTGATCGGCATCGAATTGGCGTTTCTGATCGGCGGCCTGGTCGTGACCGAGCAGGTGTTCAACCTGAACGGGATCGGCCGCCTGTTTGTGCAGGCCGTGCAAAACCAGGACTACACTCTGACCCAGGCGCTGGTGATGCTGACCGTCGGCATTTTCGTGCTGACCAACACCGCCGTCGATCTGCTCTATGCCTGGCTCGACCCCCGCATCCGCTACGCGTGAGCACTGCCATGACCATCGCCGCCCCGAACCAAGCCGCTTTCCCCGCAATCCTCGACGATGTGCCGGGAGGCCAGCGATCGCTGATCGGTCGGGCGCTGCTCTTTGCCCGCCGCCAGCCGCTCGGCACCTTTGGCCTGATGCTGGTGCTGGTCATCGGGGTGGCCGGGCTCGGCGCCGAATGGATCGCGCCCTACAGCCCGACCGCGAATGATTTTGCCGCGATGACCGAGCCGCCGAGCTGGGCGCATTGGCTCGGCACCGATCAGTTTGGTCGCGATCAGCTGTCGCGGATCATCTATGGCGCACGCACCGCGATGATCGTCGGTTTCTCCTGCGCCTTGGTCAGCGGCTTTGCCGGGCTGGTGCTGGGCGTCGGCAGCGCCTATTTCGGCGGCCGCATCGATCTCTATCTGCAGCGGCTGCTCGATATCGTGATGGCCTTTCCGCTGATCATCCTGGCGCTGGCCATGGTCGCGATCTTCGGCACCGGCATGCACAATGTGATCATCGCGATCACCATCCCGCTGATCCCGCGCTGCGCCCGCGTCGTGCGGTCGAGCGCCTTGTCGATCCGCGAGGTGCCCTATGTCGACGCCGCCCGCGCCCTCGGCTTTAGCCATTCGCGGATCATCCTGCGGCACATGGTGCCGAATGTAATGGCGCCGTTCCTGATCCTGTTGACCGCCTTTGTCGGGCAGGCGATCCTGGCCGAGGCGTCGCTGTCCTATCTCGGCCTCGGCGTGCAGGAACCGACCCCGGCCTGGGGCTTGATGCTGCAGGGCGGGGCCGAGGAATATGCCTCGACCGCGCCGTGGATCGCGATCTTCCCGGGACTGGCGATCGCGCTGACCGTGTTCGGTTTCAGCCTGTACGGCGATGCCCTGCGCGACGTGCTGGACCCCAAGCTGCGCGACCGCTGATCTCGTCTCCGCCCCGCTGGCGCCGGCCGACCCGCCCATTCGCCCGGTAGCCGCCGCCTGCTTCCGACCCCATTCTCCTCAGTATCGCAACTGAGGAGAAAGCCATGCCGGACGACCTGCAGGACAGTTTGAGCCAGCTTTCCGCGACCCTGAGCGAGCGCGTCGCAGCGGCTCGCCCGCTGGTGGCCGGGATCCGCATGCGCGGGCGCTCGCTGCGCTCCGCCACCCTATGGCGCCAGGATGTCGTCGTCGCCTCGGAGCAGGCGCTGCCCGATACCGAGGAGGCCGAGGTGATCCTGGCCGGAGGCGCGACGTTCGCGGCGCGGCTGGCCGGGCGCGATCCGGGCACCAACATCGCCGTGCTGCGGCTCGATGGCGGCCCGCCGCCGGCGCCGCTTGCCGCCGCAGAGCCGAGGCCGGGCATGCTCGTTTTGGCGCTCGCCGCCGATGGTGCCGGCGAGGTTGCGGCGCGTCTTGGCGCGGTGCATTCGGTCGGGCCGGTCTGGCACAGCCGGGCGGGTGGCCGTATCGACCGCCGGATCGGGCTCGACATCAGGCTCGACAGCCGCGAGGAGGGCGGGCCGGTGCTCGACGCCGCGGGCGGCCTCATTGGCATTTCGACCCTGGGGCCGCGCCGGCGCGTCCTGGTGATCCCGGCGGCGACGGTCGAGCGGGTGCTCGAACCGCTGCTGACGACCGGGCGGATCGCCCGCGGCTGGCTCGGCGCCGCGGTGCAGCCGGTGCTGGTCCCGGAAGCGCTGAGCAGCGAGGCCGGTCAGCGGCTGGGGTTGATGATTATCGGCGTGACCAGGGACGGACCGGCGGCGCAAGCCGGAATGCTGATGGGCGATATCCTGATCGGGGTCGATGGCGCCGCGGTCGGCAGCCCGTCGCAGCTGGCCGAACGGCTGGGGCCGGAAGCGGTCGGCCGCGAGGTCCAATTGCGGCTGATCCGCGCCGGCAGGGTGGAAGCGCTCGCGGTTATGGTGGGGGCGCGGCCGGAGCGATGAGCGTCCCGGCGCCGGCCGCCGAGGTGCCGCGGCGGCTGCGGGTGGCAATCATCGCCGCCGCGCCGGTGATTGCTGCGAGGCTGGCGGCGATTGTCGTGCGGGCCGGGCATCAGATCGTTGCCGCGGCCGATGCCGCCGACGCGATTTTAACCGACGGCTCGGTCGACGCGGCGCCCGAGGCGCCGATCGTCGCCCTGGGATCGGCGGCAGGCAATTTTGCCGGGCTGCTGCCGGCCGAGGCGGGGCCGGCTCAGCTCGACGCCGCGCTGCGCGCCGTCGCCGCCGGGCTCGCCATCCGTCCGTTGGCTTTGCCGCCGCCGCGGTTCGGTCCGTTGCCGGAAGATGGATCGCCGGCGCTGACCCCGCGTGAAATCGAGGTACTGACGGCCCTCGCCGATGGGTTGAGCAACAAGGCGATCGCGCGGCGGCTCGGCATCTCGCCGCACACGGTCAAATTCCACCTCGACCAACTGTTCCGCAAGCTTGGCGCCGGCTGCCGCGCCGAAGCCGTCGCCAAGGGTCTCAAGCAGCAGATTGTCGAGTTCTGAACGGGCGCCGCCCGCTGCCGGCGGCGCGGAAGCTACATCCCTTCGCGCACTACCGGGTTGCTGAGCGTGCCGATGCCGGTGATCTCGATGTCGATCGTATCGCCGTGCTTGACGTTTTCGGGCGCGCCCTCGGTGCCCATCCACACCACGTCGCCGGGATAGAGCGTCATATACTGCGACATGCGGCTGATGAATGTCGCCGGGCCGAACAGCATGTGGTCGGTCTTGAAGCGGATTTTTTCGTCGCCGTTGACCCGGATGATGGTGTGCGCCGCTTCGAGGTTGAAATCGGTCTCGATCCACGGCCCCATCGGCTTGAAGGTGTCGCTGTTCTTGGCCCGCCACAGGGTACGGTCGCCGGCCTGCCAGGTGCGCTCGCTAAAGTCGTTGCCGATGGTCCAGCCGAGCACGCAGCTGAGCGCGTCTTTCTCGCTCAGATGCCTCGCCTTCTTGCCGATGACGGCGACCAGTTCGCCCTCATACTGGCAGCGCTCGGTCGCGTCCTTCGGGATCACGATGTTCTCGCCATGCGCGACGAGCGCGTTGTTGGCGCGATAGCCGATATCGGCGGCCTTGGGCAGGTTGGGTTCCTGCCCGCGTTTTCTGGCCGCCTCGATCACATGCTCGGCGTAGTTGAGCCCGGCGCAATAGAAGGTCCGCGGCTCGACCGGCACCAGCAGCTTGACCGAAGACAGCTTATGCCGGGTCGCAGTCTTGTCGTAGCCGGCGAACGGGTCGCCCTTGACCTCGGTCACGCTATCGCCGTCGACGATGCCATAGGCCGCCTGTCCGTTCGTCTCAAACCGTATCCAGCGCATGATTTCGTCTCCTCCAGTTCTTACCGCCATCCAGTCAGACCGGCTTTTCGCCCTTCAGCATCAGGCGGTAAAGATACCGCCGCTCGTTCATGTCGTAATCCGGGTTGGCCTTGTGTAATACGCTGCGATTGTCCCAGATGACGAAGTCGCCATAGTTCCACTGGTGACGGTATTCGTATTTCTTCTGGATCGAATGCGCCATCAGTCCGGTGACGAGGTCGAGCGCCTCATCGTCTTCCAGGCCCTCGATCGCTTCGATCCGCACCGGGTTCAGATAGAGCGCCTTGCGGCCGTTTTCGGGGTGGGTGCGGACCAGCGGATGCACCCCCGGCGGCGGCACCTGCCGGGCGCTGTCGGCGCTCAGCGGGCGCAATTCGCGCGGGCTGTATTTGCTCAGATAGACATGAACCGCCTTGAGCGGGTCGATCCGCTCCTTGGTCGCCTCGGGCAGGTCGTCATAGGCCTCGTGCATATTGACGTACTGGGTGTCGCCGCCGCGGCTCGGCAACGATACCGGGAACAGCATCGTCGCCTTTGGCGGCGTCGGATGATTGGAATGGTCGGTGTGAAAGGTCTCGCCCGAGATATAGCGCTTGCCCGGCACGGTCTGCTCATTTGAGACATAATAGATCTGCGGGTAGCCGGGAACGTGCATCTCGCGCTTGTCGTGCTGGAACAATTCGCCGAAAACCTGCGCCGCGGCGATGAATTGCGGCGGGGTGAATTCCTGGCCGCGGATCGCCAGTACATGGTATTCGGCGAAGGCGCGGTTCAGCGCCGCGCGGGTCTCGGCGTCGACACCCTGGTTGAGGTCGAGGCCGCGCACCTCGGCCCCGGTGTGCTCGGTCATCGGGGTGATCGTGTATTCCATCGGCTGGTTTCCTCCGCTCGGGCTCGCTTGCTGGGCGAAGTATGACGGTGGCGCGCGGCGTTTTGCAATGCTTCGGCCGGGCGATAGAGTGACGGCATCGCGTTGAATGGAGGGCTGGATGCCCGGGATCGCCACAGATCATCAAGCCGTGCCCGCGGGGTCGCCGCCACAGGGGCGTGCGACGCCGGCCAAGGGCGGCGAGACCGCGTTGCGCCGACCCTAGAGACCGTCGACCTTGAAGACACAATTGATCCGGGATTACGCGCGTCGCCGGGATCCTTGCCATTGTGTTCGCGATGGCGCTGGCCGCCGCGGCGAATTGCGGGCAGGCGGCGCAATCCGCCGCCGACCCGCATCTCGATCTCTTTCTGCGCGTGATGCGGGCGGGTTCCGGCGCTGCCGGCAATGGTCCGCCGGCGCCGATCACCCAGTCGGCGTTCGAGCAAATGCTGCGGATCCTTCCGCCGGTCGGCGTCGGCCACGGCGGCGGTCCGCCGCTCGCCTCGAATTCGCCGGGCGCGGCGGCCGCGGTCCAGGATCCGTCGATCTACGGCTTCTGCTATGAGGCCTGCCGGACCGAGCGCGCCGTCGGCAGCTGCGGCCAGCCGGCGCCTGGCGCGTCCCATCCGCCCGAGCAGCTTTGCGCGCCGGTCGAGGACAACCCAACCCTGGACGCGATCATTGGTCCGCAGCTCGGCGCCGGGGTGAGCCCGTTCGTCGACGACAACACCGGCCCCGACGGCGCGCAGCCCGCCGGCTACACCTTTTTCGGCCAGTTCATCGATCACGACGTGACGCGCACGACGACGGCGCTGCTGGCGCTCGGCGAGTTGAGCCAGCAGGCGCACAGCGATGCAACGGTGCGTGCAAAGCTCGCCGCCGCCGGAATTACCCTCGACCAGCTCGACCAGGCGCTCGCCGACGCCGCGACACCGGGCTCGGCGCTCAGCGCCAACACCGCCAAGCTCGATCTCGACAGCGCATATGGAGTGTCCGACTTTGCCGCATTGAGCGAAATCAGCGCGTCGTGGTTCGAGCGGCGGAACGGCGTCTATACCGGCCGGTTTGCACTGCGCGAGGTGCCGGCTCCGACCTCGCCCGTTGCCCCGACCCTGATCGACGGTTTCGACTTCCAGCGCGACGCGGCCGGAACCGCCGAGATTCCCGACCCGCGCAACAGCGAGCACAAGATGCTGTCGCAGCTGCAGAACCTGTTCGAGCTGGCCCATAATGACTGCGTCGATCGCGCGCTGGCCGGGATCGCTGCGCCGAGCCAGCAGCGGATCGGCGTGGCCTTCGACGCCTGTCACAAGAAGGTGCAGTGGACCTACCAGACGATCGTGGCCACGGATTTTCTGCCGCGCATCTCGGCCGAGGCGAGTCTGGACCGCGTCGCCCCGGACGCGCTGCACGCTTATACTCGCGGCGCCGCCCCGACTTCGACCCTGCCGGACCCGATGGCGGTCCACACCTTCCTCTATCGTTGCCGCGCCGGGCTCGGTAGCGATGCGACGATCCGCATCCCACACGAATTTGCGGTGGCCGCGTTTCGCCTGGGCCATTCGCTGGTCCGCGACGATTATCTTCTGCACGGTGAGGTGCGCGACGCCGGCGGCAATCTGCTGACCGGCCAGCCGCGGCCGATTTTCGCCGCCGCCGGCCAACCGGCAACGCTGGGCCTGATCGGCGACAACCCGCTACAGCCGGGCGATGTGATCGATTGGAGCTATTTTTTCGATACCGGGACAGACACCGCTCAAGCGAGCCGGCCGCTCGACACGCTGATCTCCGACAAATTGTTCTCGCTGCCGATCGCAGCTCTTCCGCCGGGCCCCGACGCAGACGGCAAGGACACCCCCACCGAGCGCAATCTGCCGCGCCGCAACATCCTGCGCGCGTCGGAACCGACCTCAAATCTGGCCGGGGCGGTGGGGCTCGCGACCGGCGAGGAGGCGGAGCATTACGCGAGGGAACGCATCCCCGGCCTGCAGGACGCGACCGCAATGGTCCGAAAGATTCTGGGGGCGCGATTGGCGAGCGCCGGTTTTGATCCGCACTCGCTCAGCGCCCAAACCCCGCTGTGGCTGTTCATCCTCGCCGAAGCGGAAGGGACCCAGCATAGTCGGCGCCTGGGCGCACTCGGCAGTCATATCGTCGACGAGTTTCTGCTCGGCTCGCTGCGTTGCGACGAGGCGTCGGTTCTTTACGCCAGCCCGAACGACCTGCGAGGATGGGGGCCGACCGCTGCGATCGCCCGAAACCGTCGCTACTCGATGCCCGAACTGATCGCTTATCTGCAAGCCGATGCGATGGTCGGCGGGCAGCCGATCCGGCTGTATAGCCGCTAACGCGGCGGAAACTATTCGGCCGGGGCCGGCGAGCGCAATGCGTCGCGTCCGCTGCGGCCGATCAACAACACCAATAGTGCCGCGCCAAGACACATCAGCCCGGCCAGCATGAAAGCTTCGAGGTAGCTGCCGAGCGCGGTGCGCAGCACGCCGGCGCCGAACGCGGCCATTGCCGCCCCCAGCTGGTGCGCGGCGGCGATCCAGCCGAACATGATCGGGCCGCGCGCGGTGCCAAAGATCTGCGCGGTCAGGCGGACGGTGGGCGGCACCGTGGCGATCCAGTCGAGCCCATAGAACACTGCGAACACTGGCAGCCCATAAAAGGACATTCCGAAGGCGAACGGCAGATAGACCAGCGACAGACCGCGCAGCCCGTAATACCAGGCCAGGAGCCCGCGATTGCTCCACCGGTCGCTGAGCCAGCCGGACAAGGTGGTGCCGATGAAATCGAAGATCCCCATCGCCGCCAGTAGGCTGGCACCGGTCACCTCGGAGATGCCGTGATCGATGCAGGCCGGGATCAGGTGGGTCCCGATCAGCCCGTTGGTCGAGGCGCCGCAGATGAAAAAGCTGCCGGCAAGCAGCCAGAAATCGCGCGAACGCATGCCGTCGCGCAGGACGTGCAAGGCGGTCGCCGCCGGGTTGCCGCGCGCCGCGCGGCGGACATGATCCCCGGCTCGGCGCCATAAGGGGCAAGCCCGATATCGGCCGGCCGGTCGCGCATCAGCAGCGCCACGATCGGGATCATCCCGGCCGCCACCGCGGCGACGACGAGCGAGACCAGGCGCCACCCGTGATTGACGGCGAGGCTCGCCAGGAAGGGCAGAAAGACCAGTTGGCCGGTGGCCGTGCTCGCGGTCAGCACCCCCATCACCAGCCCGCGCCGCGCCGCGAACCAGCGCGCGGCCACCGTGGCGCCGAGCACCAGGGCGGTGGTGCCGCTGCCGGTGCCGACGACGACGCCCCACAACAGGACAAGCTGCCAGGGCTGCGTCATCAGCGGGGTAAGAGCAACGCCGGTGGCGATCAAGGCGAGGGCGGCCAGCATCGTGCGGCGCAGCCCGAAGCGATCCATCACCGCCGCCGCGAACGGCCCGATCAGCCCGTACAGAAAAATGTTGAGCCCGACCGCGAACGAGATCGTCGCGCGCGACCAGCCGAACGCGTTTTCCAGCGGTACGATCAGAACCCCGGGGGTCGCGCGCACTCCGGCCGCGGCCAGCAGGGTAAGGAAGGTCACCGCGGCGACCACCCAGGCGTAGTGCAGCTTCATCCGGCTTGCCATCGGCCGTGCCTTTGGTTACGACGAGCGGCCGACAATGTGAGAGACAGGTCTGTCTCTTGTCAAAAACTCGGCGCGCAGGGCAGCAATGTCGGAACAGCACCGGCCGGTACGGCAGCGCATCCTCGAAACCGCGTCGCAGATGTTCTATCGCGACGGCATCCGCGCGGTCGGCATCGACGCCATCATCGCTCGTTCGGGCGTCGCGAAGATGAGCCTCTACCGCCATTTCCTGTCTAAGGACGCCCTCGTCGCAGCCTGGCTCGAAGAGCGCAACGCGTTCTTCTGGCAGCGCTGGGACAAGGCGGAGGCCTCGGCCGCCGGCGATCTGCGAGCCCGGATCGAAGCAATCCTCGACATGGTCGCCGCGACCGCCTCGCACCCGGGATGGCGCGGCTGCCCGTTCCTCAACACCTGCACCGAATTTCCCGAGCCCAGCCACCCCGCCCGCGCGGTGATCCTCGCCCACAAGCGCATGGTCCAAGAGCGCCTGCGAACCCTGGCCGCGGCCGCCGGCGCCCGCGATCCCGATCTGCTCGCCCGTCAGCTCCAGCTGCTGATCGACGGCGCCTATGCGATCGGACAGAGCCTCGGGCCGGATGGGCCTGCTGGGACTGTCGCCAGCGCCGGCCGGGCATTGATCGCAGCGCAAATCGCGGCGTGAGGGAGTATCCTGGCGGCGAGTGTCTGCGCCTTGTGCGATCTGACGGAGCGCCACGATGCCGATGATCCGCCTCGACCAAGGTCTGTCCGTGCATTGCGCGGTCGACGATTATTTGTGGCCGTGGGAAATGCCGACGCCGGTGCTGATGCTGCACGGGTTCGCGCGCAATGCGACATTCTGGAACCGCTGGGTCCCGACGATCGCCGACACCCGCCGGATCTACCGGCCCGATCTGCTCGGATGCGGCGCTTCTGAGGTTCCTGCGGCAGGTTACCGGTTTACCCCGGCAAGGATTGCCGCCGAGATCATCGCGGTGCTCGACGCGATGTCCCTGCCGCGGGTTCATTGGGTCGGCGAATCATCCGGCGGGCTGGTCGGCCTGCTGCTCGCCGCCGCCCACCCCGAACGGGTCGCGAGCCTGGTCCTGTGCAACACCCCGACCCGCATTTCCGACGAGATCAAGGGGATCTACGCGCTCGACCAGGACAGTACGCCGGCGGCGATCCGCACCTACGGCACCGGCGAATGGTGTCGCCGCACCCTCGGCTACCGGCTCGATCTGGAACATGCGGATGCGCGCCTGCGCGAATGGTGCATCGCCGAGATGGACCGGACCCGCCCCGATATCGCGGCGGCCTTGCATGAATGCTTCGAAGGCGTCGACGTCGTGCCGATCCTCGCCGGGATCGAAGCCCCGGTGCTGCTGCTGAGCGGCGACAAGAGCCGGATCGCGTCCGAACAGCAGAAAATCTTGGCGCAGACCCTGCCGCATGGCCGGCTCGAACTGATGGCCGGGTACGGCCATGGGGTCAATCTGCTGCAACCCGAGCGCTGCGCCCGGGCCGCCGCGGCGTTCTGGCGCGAGATCGACACGGCAGGCCGGCCAGCGGCATCGGTCTAACCCGGCCGTCCGGCGCGAGGCATGCCGCAGACGCCGCAAAAATGATGTATTGAGAACGACACCGGTGCTGGCGGCGCCGGGCCATCCGAGCGACGCAAGCTGAACGGAGTTAGCGCGATGGCGCGCCTGCCTTATCTCGACAAATCCGATGTCCTGCCCGAGCACCAGGATCTGCTGGCGCGCAACATCAATCTCTATCGGCTGCTGGCGCACAGCCCGCGGGCGGCGCGCAGCCTGAATACCCTGGCGCGGTTCATCCGCGACGGCAGCCGGCTCGACCCGAGATTGCGCCAGCTGGCGATCCTGCAGGTCGGCTATGTGACCCGATCAGCCTACGAATATTCGCATCACATCCGCATCAGCCGAGAATTCGGAGTGTCCGACGACGACATCCGGGCGATCGCCGAGGAGACCGCCGGGCGGGCGACGGCGCTCGATCCCCTGGACAGGGCGGTGCTGCGCGCGGCCCGCGAAATCACCCTCGATATCGCGCTCTCCGACGATGTTTTCGAGGAGCTGCGCCGCGGGCTCGACCCGGAACGGCTGACCGATCTGATCATCACGATCGGCCACTACAACAGCCTAGTCCGCGTGCTCGCAGCAATGCGGATCGATGTCGAGGACGAATACCTGCCCTACCTCGCCGAATTTCCGCTGCCGGCAGGGTGAGCGGCGGCGCGGCGGCGGGGTTACCGGCTCGCCAGCGCCCGGGCCAGCTGGCTCACCGCTTCCTGATGCTTCTCGTTTCTGATCTCGGCGAAATTTCGCGCGATCTCGAGCAGCATTCGCTGATGCGGCGTGACCTGGCGCGGAGCTTCCTCGCCGATCCCTTCGTAGAAATGGCTGACCGGCGCGCTCAGCGCGCGGGCGATCTCGAACAGCCTTCCGGCCGAAACGCGATTGATCCCGCGCTCGTATTTGTGCGCCTGCTGATAGGTGACCCCGATCATCTCGGCGAGTTGCTGCTGGGTCAGCCCCAACATGATGCGGCGCTCGCGAATGCGGGCTCCGACGTGATCATCGATCGTGGCGGTCGACCGCCCTCTCTTCGGCTTAGCCATACCCTCACCCGTGCAAGTTTGCATCACGCGCTGATCGTGGTCTGCGCCGTCTCTATCAACACGACAGCCACCGGGTTCATTCCACCGGTTGGAGCGAGCGGCAACAGAGCGCGACCGGGGGACCGCCGATCTCGACCACTATCAACGAGAACGGCAGTCCGAGCCTCCAATAATCCCCAAAGTGGTATCCTCCCGGCACGATGACAAGAGGCGGATAAGGTGCGCTGCCCGATCCTTGTCCAGAGTCTCCCCCATCGCGGCAATTTGCGGTGGGTCGTATGGGTTCAGAGGCAGGGGGAGATATGCATGGTAGTCGACAGCGCTCGCGCCGGACCGATCGGCTGGGCCCCGGGGCTGCTGCTGGCCGCGCTCTTGGCCGGGCTCGCGGGGATGGTCGACGCGATCGGCTTCCTGCGCCTCGGTCACCTCTTCGTCTCGTATATGAGCGGGAACAGCACGCAATTCGCCGTGGCGCTGGGCCGCGGCCGAGTGGCCGAAGCCGGCTCGATCCTCTGGCTGATCGCGCTGTTCGTGGCCGGGGCCGCGGGTGGACAAATGATTGCCCATTTCAGCGGCCGCCGGCATCTGACCTTCGTGCTCGCCGCGGTGGCGGTGCTGCTGGCCGTCGCCGCGCTGCTCGGAACCGCGCCGGCGCCGATGGTGCTGGCGATGGGAGTGCTGAACGCATCGATGCACCGAGCCGGAACCGTTGCCGTAAGCCTGACCTATGTCACCGGGACTTTGGTCAAATTCGGCCAAGGATTGGGCGATTTTCTGACCGGCCGGGCGGCCGGATGGCTGTGGGCGGCGCAGGCGCTGCCCTGGCTCGGCCTGATCGCTGGCGCGACCATCGCCGGCGCCGGCTATGTGCGGATCGGGAGTGCGGTGATCTGGGTTCCGGTCGCCGCCGCCGGTCTGCTCGTCCTGTGGTCGCTGGCTATCCCGGAGCCGCAATAGAAGCGCCGGCGAGGCAGGCGGCGAGGCCCGCGCGCAGCTCTTTGCCGTCGAGGTTTTGGCCGATCAGCACCAAACGGTTGCCCTTGGATTCGGTTACCTGGGCCGCGTCGAGGGTAAAGCGCCGGCCGACCAGATGAAAGACCTGGGCCCGGTCGGCGCCGTCAAGCCATAGGATGCCCTTGGCGCGGAAGACATTGCCCGGCAGCGCTTCGAGGAACGATTGGAACCGGTCGGCCGCGATCGGCTGCTCGCTCGCGAATGAAACCGAGTCAAACCCGTCGGCCGCGAGATGATCGTGACCGGGGTCGGCGAGATACCGGTCGGGCCGGTACAGCCCGGCGCCGAGGATCAGCGGCAGGGGGATCCGGGCCCGGGTGCTGCGCAGGATTCGCACCCCGTCGGCGATGGCGCGGATCTTTGCCTCGACCGCCGCCGCCCGGTCCGCGCCGACGAGGTCGCATTTGTTCAACAGCACGATATCGGCGTAGCGCAATTGATTGATTGCGGCCTTGCTGTCGAACAGATCGAGGCTGAAGCTGGCTGCATCGGCAAGGGCGACGATCGAATCGAGGCGGGTGCGCTCGCGAAACTCCGAGCGCAAAAAGGTCAGCACGATCGGCAGCGGGTCGGCGAGACCGCTGGCTTCGACGATCAGGTAGTCGACCCGCGTCTCCCGCTGCAATACGCGAAAGATCGCGTCGGCCAGATCGTTGTTGATCGAGCAGCAGATGCAGCCATTGGCGAGTTCGACCATGCCGTCGGCGGCGCCGATGATCAGCTCGTTGTCGATCGCGATATCGCCGATCTCGTTGACCATGACCGCGACCTTGAGCCGGTGCTGCTGGGCCAGGATGTGGTTGACGAGGGTGGTCTTGCCGCTGCCGAGAAACCCGGTGACGATGGTGACCGGCAGGCGGGGTTCGCCTTCCATCAGGCTGCATCTTACGCAGCGAAATTGTAGGTGGTGCCGACCGCCGACTGGCTGACCGCGTCGCCAAAGGCGTTGGCCAGCGCGTGCAAGGCGCGCCAGCCGGTGCAGTGGCCGGTGATGATGTGCGCAATCGCGAACGCCCGCAGCCCCTCGACCGTGTCCGGTATCAGCGGTTCCATGACGCCGCCGAGATGCAGGCCGCCGATCACGCAATGGATCGGGATGTCGGCGAACAGCCGTCGCACCTCGGTGCAGACATTGACGATGCCGGCATGCGAGCACGAGCTGAACACGACCAATCCCAACTGCCGGACATGGGCGACCAGCACGCGCTCGTCGAGCAGCAAGGGGTCCGGCTGCCACGGCTGCTCCGGGCCGGTGCGGCTGAGGTGATCGAGCCGGCCTTTTTCAAAGGCGCTAAGCCGCGGGATCTCGCCGCTCAAATAGAAATGCCGGTCCAGCAACAACCGCGAACCGGGGTCGTTGACGATCGCGGCGCCCAGCGTCTCCATTTCGGCCGGGGAGGGGACCTTCGCCGCCGGCACGATCGTTCCGCTGGCGAGCCGGATCGCGCGCTCGTTGAACATGCCGGGGTTGACATGGACCGCCGCCTTGCCGCCCTCGCGCCGGATCGCGTCCAGTGCCGCCGGCAACGCGGCCATATGGTCCCAATGGCCGTGGCTGACCGCGATGGCCTCGACCTCGCCCAAAGCGATGCCGAGATTGCCGCAGTTGCGGATGAAGATCGCCCCTTCCGGCCCGGTGTCGAACAGCAGGCTGTGGCGTACCCCGCCGGCCCGTGAGACCAGCCGGCAGCCAAAGCCCAGATTGGCGCAGAGCAACGCCTCGCCCGACAACGTCGTGGCGCCGGCGCGCACGACATTGGCGAATTCGGAGACCGCGAACAGGGTCTTGCTGACGTAATTGTCGCTGACATCGTCGGTAATCACGTCGACCGCCAGCGAATCGAGCGCAACCAGGGAAATTGGCGAATTTCCGGTGCCGGTCACACAGCTCCTCCCGAGGCGTCAAACCGGGATACTAGGCGGCGAACGCGGCCGCGGCAATTCCGCGCCGGGTGAAGCACTTGTTCCGGATAATGCCGACCCGATCCGATCTGGAATGCGCCGCCGGGAATCGGGACCATGTCGTCGCGGTTCATGCGATGCTGGCCCGATGCTCGGTATCGCCTATCTCGCCGCCGCCGGCTTTGTCGACGAACTTGCCGCCGAATTGGGCGTTGTCGAACGCAGGCATGACCGGCTGCTGACCGCGGCGGGGCCACGGCACTCGGCGGCGTGGGCGGCGAATGTCTGGCTCGATCCGCAGGAAATCGCGATCGTCTCGATCTCCGACGCGGCGGCGAAATTGCGCGCGATCCAGCGCAACTGGGCGGTCTATGCGCCGGTTCTGCATCGCCGTGCGACCCTGATCCAGCAGCAACTACCAAAGGTTTCGGCGAAGCCGCTGGTTTTCGGCGCGTCGGCGCCATCCGCGCCGCTCGGCTCGTGGACCTTGCTCGACGCCGGCACCTTATTGGCTTCAGCGCATTGCACGAGCCCGTTTCCCAATGGCGAGGTCCGCTTTGTCGAGGATCATGTCGGGCCGCCCAGCCGCGCCTATCTGAAATTGTGGGAGGCGCTGACCTTGATCGGATATCGGCCGGGGCCGGGCGAGAGGTGCCTCGATCTCGGCAGCAGCCCCGGCGGCTGGAGCTGGGCCCTGCAGCGGATGGGGGCGCAGGTGATCAGCGTCGACAAGGCGCCGCTGGCACGAGAGATCGCGCGGCTGCCGGGGATCGAGCATCGGCTCGACAGCGCCTTTGCCCTCGACCCGCATGCGATCGGGCCGATCGACTGGCTGTTTTCCGATGTCGTGTGCTATCCGGCGCGGCTGCTGGCGCTGGTCGAGCGCTGGCTCGCCGCCGGCACCTGCCGCCGCTTCGTGTGCACGATAAAATTCCAGGGCGAGACGGATCACGCCATCGCTCGCCGCTTTGCCGCCATCCCGGGCTCGCAGCTGGCGCACTTGTTTCATAACCGGCACGAACTGACCTGGAGCAAGATCGGCTAGCATACGGGCTGGTTCGGCTGAGGGAAGCGATGGGTCTGGGCCTGAATAGACACGGGGCTCTGGTCACCGGGGGGTGACGATCAGCGCCGAGCGGAGCAGAAACCGCGATGCGGGACGGTCGATCGGTGATTACATGACCGGCATCGCCAGCCGGTCCACGCCGCGTGGCTGCCGCGCTGTCCGAACCTGCGGATGGTCGGCGAGCTCCAACCGGGGATAATCGTCATGAGCCCCTATCCGAAATACGCCACCACCGTCATCGGCGCCCACAGCGTGCCCGATTGGTACGAGGCGCTCGATCGGCTGGTCGCGGTCGGGCAGCTGTCGATGGCCTCGATGGCGGATGCCCAGTATCGCGCCAGCCAGGCGGCAATCCTCGATCAGCAGATCGCCGGCATCGACGTGGTCACCGGCGGCGAAATGCACCGACGCACCCATAATCGCCACTCGCCGCCGAATGCGATGCTGAACTACTTCTGGCAACAAATTCCGGCGTTCCAGGGCCCAACCCGCGCCAAGCCGGTCACGCCCCATGATCCCAATGTCTTTCACCCGGCGGCAACCTGCCGTACCCGAATCTTCGACAATATCGACCTCGGCTTGGCAGATGAATTCAGGTCGGTCTCCGCGCTTACGCAAAAGCCTGTCAAGATTACGATGACGGGACCATTTTTTTTGGCCAAAGTGGCTTATGACGAGCATTATTTCGATCTGGCTCGCATGATGTTCGACATCGCGAAGTTGCTCAAGTACAATTTTGCGATGCTTGCTGAGGCGGGGTGCAAGCACATTCAGATTGACGAACCGCTGTTCACGATGGCGGAGGATGACGAGGTTCGGGCCGCGGTGGCAGCGATCAATCTGGCGATCGAAGGGCTGGCCGGCGATATCCATGTCTCGACCCATATCTGTCAGGGAAATTACGCGGTCGGCAAGGAATACGATGCACAGATCGGCCATCGATACTTCGATGTCGGTCGCTACAAGGCCGATCTGGTCTGCGATATAGCGTGCTCATCGCTGCTGATCGAGCATGATATGACCCCGCATTACCAGGGGCTGTTGCGCAACAAGCAGCTCGGCGTGGGCGCCGCCGACGTGCAGGATCCGAAAGTCGAAAGCGGTGAGACGATTGCCGCGCGGATTCGTGCATATCCCTGGCTGGCGCCCGAACAGACCATCATCACCAGTTCGTGCGGCTTCAATCATCTTCCGCGAAACATCGCGTTTGGCAAGCTGATGGCGATGGCCGATGCCAAGCGCATCCTTGGCGGGTGAGGCATGGCCGATCCGCCGGCCCGGCCGCAGCGTCTCAACAGCGAAGAACTGCTCGAACTGGCGCAGGAAGCCGGGCGCATCGGATTTTTCGAATGGGACGTGCAAGGCGGCCATTTTCACCTGTCGTCGCGCTTTCTCTCGATTTACGGGTTCGAGGGTTTCGACGGCAGCCACGACAGCTGGCTGCGCTGCATTCATCGCGAAGACCAGGTTCGCATCGCCGCGCTTACGGAAACCATCTTTAGCGATAACCAGCGCGAGTGGCAGGCGGAGTTCCGGATCAGCCCGGGCAAAGACGAATTGAAGTGGATGGAGCTGCGCAGCATCGCCAGCTACGAAAAGGATGGTCGCCCTTCCTATGTGCTCGGGGTGATCGTCGACATAACCGAACGAAAGCGTGCCGCGGCGGCGCTGAACGCGTTCACCGAAACGCTGGAGGAAGCGGTCAAGGAGCGGACGCGACAGTTGGCGGCCGAGAACGAAGCGCGAAAAAAGGCTGAGGAATTGCTTCGACAGGCACAGAAGATGGAGGCGGTCGGTCAACTCACCGGCGGGGTCGCGCACGATTTCAATAACCTGCTGACCGTTGTGGTCGGCGGCCTTGATATGATCGGCCGCCAGATCTCGGCCTTGCCGCCATCGCCGGAGGTTGCCCGGATCGCCCGGGCTCGCGAGATGGCGCTGGCCGGGGTGCGGCGGGCGACGACCTTGACCAGCCGGCTGCTGGCGTTTTCCCGTCAGCAACCGCTGGTTCCGACGACCTTGGATGCGAACCGGCTGGTCGCCGGAATTTGTGAGCTGCTGCGCCGGACGCTCGGAGGGACCGTTTCTCTGGAAACCGTACTGGCAGCCGGTCTGTGGCGCACCGAGGCGGATATCAATCAGCTCGAAAACGCCATTCTCAACCTTGCGGTCAATGCGCGCGACGCCATGCCGAACGGCGGCAAGGTCACGATCGAGACCGCCAATTGCTATCTCGGCAAAGCCTATGTCGCCGCCCTCTCGGAGCCGGTGGAGGAAGGCCAGTATGTAATGATCGCTGTGGCCGACACGGGTTCGGGGATGGATCGGGCGACAGTGGAGCGGGCGTTCGATCCGTTCTATACGACAAAGGAGGTCGGCAAGGGCACCGGCCTCGGGCTCAGCCAGGTATACGGTTTCGTGCGGCAGTCGGCCGGGCATGTGAAAATCTACAGCGAACTCGGCCAAGGCACGACGGTGAAGATCTATCTTCGCCGCCGCGCCGTCGAAGGTGAACCGGGCCTCGACGACATCCGATCCGACGCAGGTGTGCGAGCCATCGGCGGCGAAAAGATCCTCGTCGTCGAAGATGACGATGCGCTTCGCGGCTATTCGATCGAGATCCTGACCGAACTCGGCTACGAGGTGATCGAGGCGAGCACCGGCGCCTCTGCGCTCGAAGCGCTTGACCGCGCCGAGATCGATCTTCTGTTCACCGACGTTGCGATGCCCGGCGGCATGAATGGCCGGCAACTCGCCGATGAAGCGACGCGTCGGCGGCCAGGGTTGAAAGTGCTGTTTACCACCGGCTACACCCGCAACGCGATCGTCCATCATGGCCGGCTCGACGCCGGGGTTCATATGATCGGCAAGCCATTCTCGTTCGACGAACTGGGCGCCAAGGTCCGGGCCTTGCTGGACAGTTGATCTGCCGGCCAAATGCATTGGCCAGGCGGCGCGGAGAGCGGGCCGACACCGGCCGAGGCGGATGAGTTCGCAGGTTCGACCGGAGGAACCGATGGATCTGGGGTTGCGGGGAAGGAAGGCGCTGGTGACCGGCGCCTCGAAGGGGATCGGCCGGGCCTGCGCTGAAATCCTGGCCGAGGAAGGCTGCGACGTCGCGCTGGTGTCGCGCACCGCGGCCGATGTCGACGCGGTCTGGCCAAGATCACCGGCCAGCACGATGTCGAGGTGCGGGTGTTTCCGCTCGATCTGTGGGACAGCGGCAATATCGGCGGGCTCGCTGCAGAATGCCCGGACATCGACCTGCTGGTCGACGACGCCGGCGCCATTCCGGGCGGCAATCTCGACGCGGTCGACGAGGCGCGCTGGCGCACCGCCTGGGATCTGAAGGTCTTCGGCTATATCAACATGACCCGCCGCTTCCATGCGCTGATGCGCGCGATCCCATGGTGCTCGCGGCATTGGCCGATCTCGCCGGGCGCTTTGCGATCCCGGTGGTGCAGCATCGGCCCGCGCCATCTCTCATTGCCAGCCGATCAGCCCTGCCATCTCGGCTATGACGCGACCCCGTTTCTCGACGATGCCGACGCGATCCTGGTGCTCGAATGCGACGTGCCCTGGGTCCCAAGCCTCAAGGCACCGCGTCCGGGTTGCAAAATCGTCCATCTCGGCGTCGATCCGTTGTTCTCGCGCTGTCCGATTCGCGGGTTTGCCTGCGACCTGGCAGTGACCGCGGCGCCGGAGCTGGCCGCTGCGCTCGACCGGCATGCCGATATGGCCGCCGTCGTCGCGCGCCGCGCGCGGGTCGACAAAAGACCCGCGAGGCGGCGGCGGGCCTGCGGCCGATCGATATGGCCTGGGCCAGCGCCTGCATCGCCCGCGCCAAGCCCGAAAACGCGATCCTGGTCAACGAATACGCCTTGATGCCCGAGCATTGCGGCGCGACCCTGCCCGGCTGCTATTTCGGCTTCAGCCCGGCTTCCGGGCTCGGCTGGGGCGGGGGCGCGGCGCTGGGCGCCAAGCTCGCGGCGCCCGACCGGCTGGTCATCTGCACGTTGGGCGACGGGTCGCATTTGTTTGGCAATCCGGTGGCACTCCACCACGCCTCGGCGGTGCATGATCTGCCGGTGCTGTACGTGATCATGAACAATTCGATGTGGGACGCGGTGCGCCGGGCGACCAGCGCGATGTCCCCGCGGGGCGAAGCGATGCGCAGCAACAAGCCGCCGCTGATCGATCTCGATGAATTGCCGGCGTTCGAACGGGTCTGCGCCGCCGCCCGGGGCTATGGCGAGCGGGTCGAGGATCCGGCGGCATTGCCGGCGGCGCTCGAACATGCGCTGCATGCGGTCAGGATCGACATGCGGCAGGCGCTGCTCAAACTGATCTGCCGCGGGCCGTGAGCCGTCGTCGTCCGGCCGATCCACGATCGAGCATGCCCGCGATTTGCCAATCGCCGCGTGGCGCGGGATAGTGCACCCTCCGGGGACAACAGCGAGATCAACAGATGAGCCCTGTGCGCGAGCTTCTCGACGATGCCATTGCGCTGCAAAAGGACGGGCTGAGCCCCGGCAGGATCGGGCTGGCTTTGACCGACCGCTGGGAGGCCGAGCAATTGGGAGCAGCCGGCGAGGTGCGCCGAACCCGCTCCAAAACCGGCGCCATCGAGCTGCGCTTCCCGAGCGGCGAAAGGATCGTGTGGGACGGCGCCGCCTGGAGCTACCTGCCGGCGTGAGCATCGGGGCCGCCGCCGGTCATGTCGTGGCGCAGAGCTGCCGTTCTAGGCATCGCCGTGCTGATGTCGACGATTGGGGGTGCCGCCCGCGCCGATGACATCGTCGCGGTCTACAGCGTCTATTGGGCCGGCCTGCCGGCGGCACAGATACGATTGACTTTGAATAGCGGCAACATCGCCTACGCCGACCGGATCGAGATCCGTAGCCAGGGGCTGCCGCGCCTCGTCACCCATTTTCGCGGAACCGCCAGCGCCACCGGGCGGCTGGTTGACGGCCGGCCGGCCGACCCGTCGCGCTACGACGCTGTTTACGATCTGCGCAAGCGGCGCGACAGTCGTATCAGCATGCGCTTTGTCGCCCGCGGTAATGCGACGGTCGCCGAACGCGGCCCGCACGACACCAGCCGCAAACCGCCGCTCGCCGAAATCTTTCGCCGCGGCGCGGTCGATCCGATGACCGCGGTCGAACGGCTGCGCCAGGCGATCGCCGCCGCAACCAAGGGCGAAAACCGCAGCTTTTCGATCCCGGTCTATGATGGCGAGCGACGGTTTGACGTGGTCGGGCGGATTCTTCCGAAGACCGGCCAGACCGGCGGCCTGCTGCGGGTCGAGCTGACGTTGCGGCCGATCGCGGGCTTCAAGGGCAAGTCGAGCGACGGCGGCGATCCGGACGACGCGCCGCGCCCGGTCGCGCTGACCCTGAGCGACGATGCGCGGCTATTGCCGCTGTCGCTGACGGTCCAGGTGTTTTTCCTGCCGCTGGTCGTGCGGCTCGACCATCTGTGCACGACCGCCGCGCCGTGCCCGGGGCCAGATCCCGCCTCGTGGCACGCCTCGCGGGCGCCGATCGCGCCGGTCGCTATTGGTCAGCGCTCCGCGGTGGCTCAGCGCCAATGATGGCGCCAGCGGCGATGCCAATAGGGATGGGGGTGACCATAAAACGGCCTGCCGTAATAGGCACCCGCCGGATAGCCGTAATAATATGGATAGGGATAACCGTAATAAGTCGGATAGGCGTAATAGTACGGCCGCGGCGCTGCGTAATATCCCCAGACCCCCGGCACCCCAACCGAAACGAAAACCCGCGCCTCGGTTGGTGTTGTCGGCAAGGTCAGCGCAGCGATGCCGGTGGCAGCAACAAGTCCCATGGCAAGACGCCTGAGCCACGGTCTTTGTTTCACAGCAGCCATATCTTACCTCCACCGTCGATCGGTCGACGAACATTGTCTAGCTATTTATAACGTCTGGGGCCGCGCTTTCATCCCCGGCGCCACCGCTGCGCCGTCCGTTCCGCCGTGACAAAATCATGGCCGGCGCTACGCTCGCCATGCGCATCGGGCGATCCGCGGACCCTTGACCGCCGCGGGCTGACACGGGCAGGCTGGGTTGCAACCCGCCAGCGGCTACAGCGAGGCTTACCCAATGACCGACCCGATCCGGCCGTTCGCGCCGGTTTCCGCGGGGGCGCAGCCGCCTTACCTGCACCCCGATTACGGCAGCACGGTCAAGCGCGCGCCGAAAAATCCACCGATCCGCCTGGAGCAGACTTTGACCGAAATCACCGGCCCGGTCTTTGCCGATGGCTGGGCCGGGCCGGATGCCGCCGATCTGACCCGCGGCCATGCCGGGGCGCCGCTCGGCGAGCGGATCATCGTCGCCGGCCGCGTCCTCGACGAGGATGCGCGACCGGTGCCGGGGACCCTGGTCGAGCTGTGGCAGTGCAACGCCGCCGGCCGCTACCGCCATCCGGTTGACCAGCACGACGCGCCGCTCGACCCGAATTTCGACGGGGTCGGGCAGATCGTGACCAACGAGCGCGGCGAATACCGCTTTCTGACGATCAAGCCCGGCGCCTATCCCTGGCGCAACACCGCTAATTCATGGCGCCCGGCGCACATTCATTTTGGGGTTTTCGGCCCGGCCTTTGCCACCCGGCTGATCACCCAGATGTATTTCCCCGGCGATCCGCTGCTGGCGTTCGACGCGATCTTTCTTGCTACTCCCGACCAGGCGTCGCGCGATCGGCTGATCTCAGCCTACGACCCGCATCTTAGCGAGGCCGAATGGGCGCTCGGCTACCATTTCGACATTGTATTGCGCGGACGCGAGGCGACCCCAATGGAGCCTGCCCCGATGGAGAGAGGCTGACATGGCGGGAAGACTGACCGTCACCCCATCGCAGACGGTGGGCCCATTTTTTCATCTGGCGCTGGACCGGCCGGAATGGGCCGATCTCACCCGAGGCAATCCCGCGGGCGAACGGATCGTCGTTATAGGGCGGGTGACCGACGGCGACGGCGCCCCGGTCGCCGATTCCTGTCTCGAATTGTGGCAGGCCAGCGCCGCCGGCCGCTATGCCCACCCCGCCGACACCCGCACCGACCAGCCGCTCGACCCGAATTTCCGCGGCTTTGGCCGGGTGTCGACCGATGCCGATGGCGGCTTCCGCTTTACCACGATCCGGCCGGGACCGGTGCCGGGCCGGGGCAACGCCTTGCAGGCGCCGCACATCGCCGTTGCGATCTTTGCCCGGGGGCTGCTGAAGCAGCTCCACACCCGCATCTACTTCGCCGGCGAGCCGGCGAACGACAGTGATCCGGTGCTGTCGTCGATCGACGATCCAGCGATCCGCCAAACCCTGATCGCCGCCCGCCAGCCGGGAAGCGGGCCGCCGACCTACCGCTTCGACATCGTCCTGCAGGGCGCGCGCGAAACCGCCTTTTTCGATATCTGACTGCCGAGCCCTCACCACTTTCGCCATGGCCTGATCCGGCCAGGCGCCGGGGGCCGCCTGAAAGGGGCGGCGTCTCCGCCTTCCGGGTGACGATCGCTTCTGTAATCGCATTGCCGCCGTCAAGCCCTAAGCCCCACCTTCCGCTGAGGCTGAGTTGAATTCGGGCGACATTCAGATTTGGGCCGCACCACCATCGACGAAAAGCTCGATCCCGCTAACCTAGGCGCTGTCGTCGGAACCGAGGAATACCGCCGCCTTGCCGAGATCGTCCGGCGTGCCGATCCGGCCAAGCGACACCGAAGCGACGGCCCCGGCCCGTTGCTTATCCGTCAGAAAATGGGCGAGGCCGGGGGTCGCCTTGTAGCCCGGGCTCAACACGTTGAACCCGAATGTCGCGCCCCTTGAGGTCGACGATCCAGCCGCGGGCAAAGAGCGTATCGCGGCCTTTGTCGCGTCGTACACCGAGGCGGCGGCAAAGCCCTTTGATCGACACCATCGCGAGCCGGTCGGAATCACCGAGGAGCCTTTGCCGAGCAATGGCAGCGCCTTCTGCACGGCAAATAACAGGCCGCGCACGTTCGTGTTGAACGTCCTGTCGAAATGTTCTTCGGTGATCTCCCCGAGCCTAGCGAATTCGTAGACCCCGGCGTTTGCCGCCAGCACGTCGATATGCCCGGCCTGCGCCTTGACGGTAGCGTAGATGCGGTCGAGGTCGGCGAGATGTAGTATCGCCCTGGATCGGAGCCGCATTGCCGCCGATCGCGGCGGCCGCCTTACCCCGCGCGCCTTCCTCGGCAAAATGCCCGGCGATGCCGAGGCCGATGCCGGCGCTGCCGCCGGTGACGACAGCGACTTTGCCCGCGAGCTTGCCGGTCATGGTTGTGCTGTCCGGGCCGGCACATTCGCGAACAGCGAACCGACCCCCTCCTCCATCGTCGGGTGGGCGGGACGGTAGAGCTCGCCAAATTTGCCGACACTCACCGAACGAACATAGTAAACCCAGGCTTGTCGCCCACGACAGTAATGTGACCCTTGCACGGTGCGGTGTCTTCTAACCGGAGGACATCGCCAGTTCGGAACCGCCTCGTCTCACCATCCGTGGCCGTGATCGAAAAGTCGCCCTTGAGGATGATGAGGAACTGAACCGCGGGAGTAGGATGATACAATCGGCTCTCTAGGTCATGAGCGCCCCAGCCTGCGTCGAATCCCCCGAAGAACGCAGTCGAGGCGCGAACGTTGTTTCCGACGTACAGTGGCGCTGCTGGGGGAGCGAAATTGGTCTTGCGCAGTTTACCTGTCACATTTTGGAAGTGCGAATTGTTATCCGGACTGCAATAAAGTCTAACGTAGGCAATGCGAGAAGGATCATCGGAGGCTTGGGCGGTCTGCTCCAGCCCGATCCCACGCTCCCCGGAAGTCGCTACGTTTTCCCTCGCACTCGCTGGGGGCTTTCCCCCTTGCCCTAGTGCCAACGTGTTGGCGAGCATGAGTGAGACGAGCGCCAGGACGATAATATTCACCTTGCTCATAGACGTGTCTCTGATCCGGTATGCCGGCGGCAGCGTGGTCGCGTCCGTAGATGGGCCAGCGTCGCGGGAGATTTTCGACCATATATTTCGCACAACGTAAGCCGTTGATCGCGCGTTCGCCAGCAGCCCTCTCGAAACTTTTGAGACCCCAATGTCGGCTATCTGACGCAAGGCAGACGATCGGGCTTTCGTCGGCCCTTGGTCCCAGGAAGGATCACCGATGCGGTGCTCGAGGAGGTCCGGGAATGGCAGAACCGGCCGCTCGGCCCGCTTTATCCGGTGATTTTCTTTGACGCGTTGCGGGTCAAGATCCGCGATCAGCGGCTGGTGCGCAACAAGGCCGTTTACGTTGCCCTCGCCCTCAACAGCGACGGCGAGAAGCAGGTGCTGGGGCTGTGGATCGAGCAGACCGAAGGCGCCAAATTCTGGCTCAAAAGCCTGCCCTCGCGAAGGCGGGGGTCATGAACGAGCTTCGAGCACCCGCGGGCCACCCGGTTCAAGGTCAGAGCGAGTCTCGCATGCCGGCGCGGAACATGCGAGAGAAGGGCCATGACGGCGGTTAAAGCGAAACGGGATGAACCTGCCGGGACGTTGACGCTGCTCGTGGCGCGGCGGTTCGGGCCATTGTTCTGGGCGCAGTTTCTGTCGGCGTTCAACGACAACGCGGTCAAGAACGCGCTGGTTCTGATGATCGCCTACCGCGCCGCAGCCGGGTCGCAGCTGTCGGCGCAGCTGCTGATCCCGCTCGCCGGCGGACTCTTCATCCTGCCGTTCTTTCTGTGCTCGGCCACCGCCGGCCAGCTCGCCGACCAGCACGACAAGGCCTGGTTGATCCGGCTGATCAAGCTTTCGGAGATCGCACTGATGCTGGCCGCGGCGGCCGGGGTGGTGGCCGGCAGCACCACCGTGCTTCTCGCCTTGTTGTGCGTGATGGGGGTCGAGGCCGCGTTTTTCGGCCCGCTCAAATACGCGGTACTGCCGGATCTGCTCGCCCCGCACGAGCTGTTGCTGGGCAACGCCCTGGTCGAGGCCGGGACCTTTATCGCCATCCTGCTCGGAACGATCGCCGGGGTTTTGATCGCGGGGCGCTACGGCGCCGTCCTGGTCGCGGCGCTGATCGTCATGGTCGCCGTCGCCGCCTGGGCTGCCAGCCTGATGATCCCGCCGACGAGCGCGGCGGCGGCGCACAGCCCGGTGCGCTGGAATTTGCTCGCCGCGACGACGCGTGTCATCCGCGAGGCCGCTGCCGAGACCGTGCCGTTTCAATCGATGCTCGGGATCTCGTGGTTCTGGCTGGCAGGGGCGATCTATCTGTCACAATTCCCGAGCTATGTGCGCTTTACGCTCGGCGGCGAGGAGGCGGTGGTGACCCTGTTCCTGACCGTCTTTTCGATCGGGATCGCGCTCGGCTCGCTGGCCTGCAGCCGGATTCTCGGCGGCCGGATCAGCGCCCGCACCGTGCCGTGGGGCGCCCTCGGCATCGGCCTGTTCTCGATCGATCTATGGCTGGCGAGCCCGGCCGCCGCCGCCCGCGGTGCGCTTGCCAGCCTCGGCCCATTCCTCGCCGTCCCGGCGCATTGGCGCATCCTCGCCGATCTGCTCGGCATCTCGGTGTCCGGCGGGATCTTTATCGTGCCGCTTTATGTGCTATTGCAGCTGACCAGCCCGCGCCAGCATCGCGCCCGCGCCATCGCCGCCAACAATGTGATCAACGCCGCGGCGATGGTGATCGCGGCGCTGGCGACAATGGCGCTGATCGCATCCGGGGTCAGTGTGCCCGGGCTGTTTCTGCTGACCGGTGCGGCCACCCTCGCTGTCGCCCTGTGGTTCCGGCGCATTCTGCCGGGCTTTGCGCTCCCCGGGATCGCGATCGAAAGCGATGGCGGATGACCACGGCTGCCGGTCAGCGGCGGCGGCATTCTCGCCGGCTGACGAGCGCGCGCAGCAGGCTCCACGGCAACGCCGCCATCTCGCGGATCGCGGCGCCGATCTCTGCCGACAGCGACGGCGAGCGCACCCCGGAGCGGAAGGCGATCTCGACCCCGGCGAGTCGAAACAGCAGCGTCGCCCGCGGCAGATGGGCTCGGTCGCTGACCAGTACGACCGACCGCAACCCGTGCGCGCGCAACAACAGCGCGGTCTCGCGGGCATTGCCGAGCGTATCGCGCGAATGGGGCTCGCTCAGCAGCGCTGCTGGCGGCACGCCGCCGGCCAAGGCCATGCCGCGCATGATCTCGGCCTCGGGCACCGCCCCGCGACCGCCGCCCGACAGCAGCAGCACCGGCGCCGCGCCTTTTCGATAAAGCCGCACCCCGCACTCGATCCGCCGGCGCAGCCGCGTCGACGGTGCGCAGCCGAGCACGACGATCGCATCGGCCTTCGACCGAGGTCGGGAGAGCGACCCATCCCAGGGGAGCCGCCCCTGGAGCATCGCCCGGGCGGCCCGAGGCCGGACTCGCAGGTGAGGCCCGCGGCGATGCCCTACAATTGCGCGGCGCCGGCGCGGGCGCAGTCTTCGTCCTCTTGCGATGTGCCGCCGCCGACGCCGCAGGCGCCTTCGACGATGCCGTTGCGGATGATCGGGACCGCACCCTGGCCCATGATCATGTGACCGCCCTCGGCTGCGGCGATGCCGCGCGGGGTCGGCTGGTCGGCGCGCGCCGCCATCTCGCCGCTGGGGCGGCCAAAGGCGGCCGAGGCGACCGCCTTGCCCTGGCAGCCATAGGCGCTGGCCCAGATCGCGCCATCCATGCGCTGCAACGCGATCGGACGACCGCCGGCGTCGCACACCGCGGCGCTGATTTTGATGTTCAGCTCCTGAGCCTTCGCCACGGCGCCGCGAATGATGCGATTGGCTTCTTCCAGGGTCAGACCCATTGCTGTCCTCCGTTGCTCGACGGCATCCGAGCGATGCTTCGGATCAGGGTAGACTGGTCTCGGGCGCGGCGCCACCCGACTTTGCCGGGAGCGGGCCGAAGGAGGGCGGCGGAATGCGCCGGCGGGAGGCTGCTTCGTAGGCGGAGGCGATCTTTAGCAGGATATCCTCCTTGCCCGGCTCGGCGCGGAAGACCAACGAAAAGGGCAGGCCGGGGGCGGGGATTGCGGTTGGCGTGTCGCCGGCGACCGACAGGTAGCGGGTATGATCGGGGCTGAGGGCGAAGACCGGGTCGTAGACGGTGGTGACGTACCCGGCCGGCACCAGCATTTCGGTCAGGCCGGCATTCGGGCCGTAGAAGGATTCGAGGCGGAGGTTCTGGGAGAGGCCGGGTTCGGGGGCGCCGCCGATCCTGGCCGGCGGCAGCGGGGTATGCAATCGCACCAAAGCGTCGAGGCGGTTTTCGAGGATCACCATCATGTCGACCCGGCGCAGCAGCTCGCGCAGCATGATCCGCTCGTCGACGCCCTGGCGACCGCCGAGCGGGTTGCGCGGGTCGGCGACCTCCTGCCAATTGCGGAACGCGGCGCGGCCGTCATCGCCCCAGAATTTGGAGCGGGCATTGAGCGCCGCGAAATCGGTCAGGGTTTCGATGAAGCCGCGGGCCTGCCAGTCGGCGGCGCGGCGCGACAGATATTGCGGAATATGAAAGCGAAACGCCATCGCCAGTTCCTGCTGCTGGATCGTGGCGATGTCGAGATTTGCCGGCGGAGCGATCCGGCCCTCGGCCAATTCGACCAGATAGTCGATCGGCAACATCGTGCCGGAGCCGAAAATTTTCCCCGGCGCGAACTCGGTCGGCCGGACCGCCGCCGCGAACTCCTGGAACAGCGGGGTCCCGTCCGGCCCCAGCCGAAACAGCAATTCGGGCATGAACACCGGCACCAGCCTGGCCAGCGCCCGGCGGAAATCGGGGTTCATCGCTTCGAGCTCGCGATCGGCTTTCCACAGCGGATCGGATGATTCGACCAATCTCGCACCCGAGCCGCTCGCCGAGCACCGCTTTGATCTCGGCCGCAGCGGCGATAGCGATCGGCGCGGGGGCCTTGGCGCCGGGCGGAACCAGCATCAACTCGCGGATGATCCCGATGCGCAGGCTTTTGAGCGAACCCGCGGCGCCGGACATTCCGGCGTGGCTCGCATAGGGCGTCGCCAGCACCGAGGATCGCGGCACCGTGGTGTAGGGGTCGCGCGGGTCGTAATAGCCGGCGGCCGGGTCCTTCAGCGCGTCGAGCACCTTGGCGCAATCGCCGATCGTCCGGCAGAGGATGCCGGCGCGGTCGCAATAGATGTCGGCGCCGATCGCTCCGCCATTGAAGCCGAGCATCGCCTTGTGCGGCAGGATCAGGGCCACGGCGTTGTGGTTGGCGGGCCCGCGGGTCGATGCGCGGGTCTCCTCGCCGAGGCTGCACATGACCAGATTGGCCCCGACCGACACGCCCGACCCGGAACTCGAACCGAGCGAGGCCGCGCGCGTCGTGTCGTAGGGGTTGACAGGGTTGCCGGCCCAGCTGCTGCGCTGATAGCCCAGGACCGACGGCAGTATCTTTTCCGGCCGGTGCCGCCCGCCAGGATCGCCGGCGCGGCCGTTGTATTCGGTGCAGACCGCCTTGGCGAAGATGATCGCGCCCTTGTCGCGCAATTGCTCGACCAGCCCATGGTCGCGCGCCGGGAAATCGATGTCGTAGGCCGCGTCGCCGCCGGCCGTGGTGCGCATGTCCTTGGTGTCGAATGGGTCTTTGAACGAGAACACGACGCCGTACATCGGCATCCGGTCGAGATCGGGATTGCGGCCATAGGCGGCGTCGAGTTCGGCGGCGCGTTCGAGCGCGTCGGGCAGCCGGCGGAATTCCTCGCAGGCCGGCGGGGCGCCGGGTGGCAGCGGCCCCGCGGATGGATGCCGGTCGAAATCGCCGCGGCAGGTGACCGACCGCTCGCCGCGGATGTTGAGGGTGGCGAGCGCGTTGAGCTGGCCCGCATCGGCGATGCCGGCGATCATCCCATATTGCTGCTGCACCGAGGGGTCGGAGGCGGTGGGCTCCATGCGGCCGAATTCGAGGGGAGGACCCCGATAGCGGTCGAGCTCGGGCAGGATCGTCGCGGCCCCGACGGTCTCGGTCGGGAAGCGCAGCGAAGTCCCGGCGCGCACCGCGCCGGTCGCTTCCGGCACCGGCGCGCCATCCTCGGTTACCAGCACGCTGGCGACGCCGTTATAGGCGCGAGCACGGTCGATATAGTGCTGCACGACCGCAACGAGCGTCGTCTCGCCCGCACGGATCGCCCGGTGCAAATCGTCGATCGTCGCCTCTTCGAGCCGAAATGACTTTCTGCCCGCGCCGGATTCTTCGTCCATCGCTTCCAGCTGCCCTTCCTGACCAGACCCAACCGTGATCCTAGCACCACGGCGGAATTTTCACGTGCCGATGCGCCGCCGATCCTTCAGGATGGAGCGATCGGCCTTCACAACTTCCGGACATGACCCGATGCCTGAGCAAGCAGTCTCCGAACTCGCCCCGACCGGCGTTTTGCGCGTCGCGATCAATATGGGGAATTTCCTGCTGGTCACCGGCAAGGCGCCCAATGGCGACCCGACCGGCGTCTCGCCCGACATGGCGCTGGCGATCGGCGCCCGGCTGGGCGTGCCGGTGAAGTTCGTCCCCTACGCGCGGCCGGGGGAAATCGCCGACGATGCCGAGAAGGGCATGTGGGATATCGGCAATATCGGCGCCGAGCCGCAGCGCGCCGCGGTAATCAGCTTCACCGCCGCCTATGCCGAGATCGAGGCCACCTATCTGGTGCCGGCGGGCTCGCCGATCCGCTCGATCGCCGAAATTGACCAGCCCGGCAAGCGGGTCGCCGTGACCGCCCGCAGCGCCTATGGCCTATGGCTCGAGAACAACTACAAAAAGGGCGAATTGCTGCAGTTCGACAGTGCCGAGGAGGCGCTCAAGGCGTTCGACGGCGAGAAGCTGGACGCCTATGCCGGGTTGCGGCCGGGCCTGATCGCGGTGCAGCAAGCGCGGCCCGGCTCGCGCATTCTCGACGGGCAGTTCACGGCGGTGCAGCAGGCGGTCGGCACGCCGAAGAAGAACGCGGCCGGGTTCGCGTTCCTGAAGGAATTTGTTGAAGAAGCGAAGCGGTCCGGGGTCGTGGCGAGCTTCATCGAGCGGCACGGGGTGGTCGGCCGGCTGTCGGTGGCCCCGCCCACTTAACCCTCTGCCCGGCTACATCTCCGCCCGCCCTGCTGCCTTGCCGAGGAGTTTTCATCGTGCCCGACGACATGACATCGCCAACGACCGATCTGGCTTTCATGACCATCGCCGAGGCGGCGAGGCGGATCGAGCACAAAGAATTGTCGCCGGTCGAGCTGACGACGGCGCTGATCCGCCGGGCCGAGGCGCTCGATCCGCAGCTCAACGCCTATCTGCTGCCGAGTTTCGAGCGGGCGCTGGACCAGGCCCGCGCGGCGGAGCGCGAGATTGCCGGCGGCCGATATCGGGGGCCGATGCACGGCATCCCGTTCGGGCTCAAGGACATTTACGCGACCGCCGGTATCCGTACCACCGGGCACTCCAAGACCTGCATCGACACCGTCCCGACCGCCGATGCGACCACGGTGCGAAAGCTTTACGCCGCCGGCGCGGTCCTGACCGGCAAGCTCGCGACCCATGAGTTCGCCCATGGCGGCCCCAGCTTCGACCTGCCCTGGCCGCCGGCCCGTAACCCGTGGAACCGCGAGCACTTCACCGGCGGCTCGTCGAGCGGGTCGGGGGCGGCGGTCGCGGCTGGTTTTGTCCCCGGCGCGCTCGGCTCCGACACCGGCGGCTCGATCCGCGGCCCGGCGGCATTTTGCGGGATCGTCGGGCTGAAACCGACCTATGGCCTGGTCAGCCGCAACGGGGTCTATGCCAACTCGTTTAGTTTCGACCATGCCGGTCCGATGACCTGGACGGTCGAGGATTGCGCGATTCTGCTACAGACGATCGCCGGCCACGACCCGGAGGATCCAGCGAGTGCGGCGCACCCGGTGCCCGACTACCGTGCGGCGTTGACCGGCGACATCCGCGGACTGCGCATCGGCATCGTGCGCCACCTGCACGAGGATGATTGCCCGGGGACGGCCGAACTCGGCAAGGCGCTGGAGGAAGCGTTTGCCGTGTTCCGTTCGCTCGGCGCCACAATCGGCGAAGTGCGGCTGCGCCCGGCGCAGGATTATTACGACGTCAAGGTCACCATCGCCGAGAGCGAGCTGCTCGCTGTCCACGAGCACGTCTTGCGCACCCGGCCCGGCGATTTCGGCGAAGATTTCCTCGGCCGTGTCCTGCCGGCGGTGCTGATCGGCGCCCGCGACTACGTCCAGGCCCAGCGCGAGCGCCGGCGCATCCTGGCCGAAATGGTCCCGGTCTACGCGAATTACGATGTGCTGGTGACGGCGACGGCCGGCGGTCCCGCACCGCGCCTTGACGCCTGGCGGACGATCGAATTCTGGCGGCGGCCGTCCCTGACCACGCCGTTCAACGTCACCGGCGGCCCGGCCTTGGCGCAATGTATCGGGTTCAGCGGCAGTGGGCTGCCATTGTCGATGCAGGTCGTCGGCCGGCCGTTCGACGACGCGACGGTGCTGCGGGCGGCGCACGCCTACGAGATGGCCACGCCGTGGCGCACCCGTCGGCCGCAGCTCGACCCGAAAGCCGAATTCTCGACGGCGCTGCCGCCGATCCCCGCCCCGGAGCCCGCGGTTGTCGACGCTGCGACCCGCGACCGGGCCGCGGCCGCCTGCCGAGCCGCCGGCCTTAAATTATCCGAGCGCCAGTTCGCGATGGTCGCCGCCGCCGCCCCCTATGTCGAGGCGATGACCGGCCGGCTCTATCGCGAGCGCAGCTGGGCCGAGGAACCCGCAAATATCTTCCAGTTCGGCGGCTAGACGGCCGGCCGATCGAGGCAGGAGACGGCGGAGCGGAGAGCCCGGGAGCCCTCCGCCGCCGGCCATCATGCGAGCGTTGCCGGCGCCCGAACCGGCAGCGCGGTTGCCGGCTCGTCGAGGGTGCTGCCGATCTCCTCGATCGAGCGGCCTTTGGTCTCGATTCCGATCAGCCAGAAGACGATTGCCGCCTGCCCATACCAGAAAGCGAGGAAGAGCAGCGCCGGGAAGATGGCATCGAGAGTCACCTTTGGGCTGACGTAATTGGAGGAGCCGACGATCAAAGCAAGCCCGAGCGGACCGATGATCTTGCCGAGATTGCCGATTCCATAGCTGAAACCCATGCCGCTCCCGCGCAGCCGGTTGGGCCACACCTCGGCCAGATAAGGACCGATGATCGCATAGCTGGCGTCGCCGAAGAATCGCTGAATCATGATCAGCACGAAAAACACCGAGACGGTGCCGAGATAAACGTCGTGCCAGTAGCCGGCGAGCGCCATTGTCACCGCCCCGCCGAGGCCAATCAGGAATCCCCGATGGTCGGCGTCCCAGCGCGTCCGACATCCACGATGCGACCAATCGCCCGATGATGCCGAGCACGCCGACATAAATCATCAGATAGGAGGCGTAGGCCGGGGTAACCTTGAGCACCATGACGAACAAGGTCGTGATCCACATCAGGATCCCGACACCGCCGGTCTGGCTCAGCGCGACGAGACAAGCCGCCGTCATGCTGCGCGGGTACCGGAACAGTTCGCGCCAGGAGGTCTTCTCCACCTCGGGGAGGCTGGTCGGCAGCTCGATCTCACCGGGATCGATCATCAGCGCCCATGCGAGCGACCTGCGAGCCTCCTCGTGCCGCCCCATGCGCATCAGCCAGCGCGGCGATTCGGGCACCCAATACCGGATCATCAGCACCAGCAGCGCCGGAGCCAAGCCGACCAGAAACAATCCACGCCAGCCAATAGCCGGCGCCAGAAACGCGCCCGACAGCGCCCCCAGAATGTTGCCCGCCGGCAGCAGGGTGGTGGTCAGCCCGCTGACCCAGCCGCGCTTGTAGGAGGGCACGAACTCCTGCACCAGCGGGATGTCGACGGCGATCAATCCGGCGTTGCCGAAGCCGACGAAGAAGCGGAAGAATGAGAGGAAGACCCAGCCCGCGACCCAGCCGCCTGGATCAGGGGTGAAAAACATCACACCGGTGGCAAAAGCGACATTGAGGGCTGTGAGAATGAACACTTTGCGCCGGCCGATACGGTCGCCCATCCAGCCCCAGAAGAAGGCGCCGGGGACGGCGCCAAGACCGGCGGATATTAAGATTATCGCCGACTGACCGTAAGTCAGGTGCCATTCCTTGAAGATAAACGCCAGCACATACCCGATCAGAAAGAAGTCGAAGAAGTCGAGCATGTCGCCGAGGTTCGCAGTGGCAATGATCCGCCACTGATTTTTCGTAAGCGTCTTCTGACGCTCCAGATACTCTATCATAAATCCCTCCGCTGTTCGTTGGACCTGCATCGTTGCTGCTGGAGCAGCCGGCAGGTCCTTTTAGGATTTTAGACGATCGCGATCGCCGCAAGCAGCGAACGGAGCAGTGAGTTCGGCCGGGCGGCTCCCAGTACGCCCGACACCGCGTTCATGTTGGTGTAAGCTAGCCTACCGCCGCCGCGCCGGCAATAGGCTTCGATGCATCCTCCGCCGTTAGCGGATTATCGTCCGGACAAAGCTTCCGCCGGCTTCGATCGCCTGCCGACCGGCCGCGAGCTCGGGATGAAACAGGTGCCAGACATGGATCATCTCCGGCCAGATCTGCAAATCGACGCGCACATCGGCGGCACCGGCGGCCTTGGCCAGGCGCAGCGCGTCGTCGAGCAAGGTCTCCGCGGCGCCGACCTGGATCAGCAGCGGGGCCAGGCCAGAGAGATCGGCGTAGAGCGGCGCCGCCAGCGGGGAACGCGGATCGGCGCCATTCAGATACATCCTGGCCATGTCGAGGAGGCCGGCCTTCTGGACCGTCGGGTCGATGGCGGCCCTGCTCGACATCGTCTCGCCGATCGCCTCCATATCGACCCAGGGCGAGATGCACCAGCCGCAGCCCGGCTGGGGCAACCCCGAATCGCGGATTGCCAGCATCGCTGCGACGACCAGACCGCCTCCGGCGCTGTCGCCGGCGATCGCGATCCGCTCCGGCTTGGTGTCGCGCCCCAGCAGGAAACGGTAGCCGGCGACCGCATCGTCGACAGCGGCCGGGAATGGATGCTCGGGCGCCAGGCGATAATCCAGCGCCAATGCCGCCACCCCCGCGGCCCGGCCGGCCTCGGCGACCAGATGCCGATGACTGTCGAGCGAGCCGATCACATAACCGCCGCCATGCAGGTAGAGCAGCGCGGCGTCGCGGGCATCCTTCGGCGTCGCCGTCCACTCCGCGCCCACCCCGTTCGCCGTCACCGGCTCGACCCCGACATCCGGCGCGAGCCCGTATTGCAGGCCGCGGGCGTCGATGTCCTTGCGCCGCTGCCGGTAATCGTCGGAACGAGGCCGGCTCGCCAATTTGGCGCGCAACGCGCCGATCTCCGCGTCGTTCATCTCAATCTCCTGATGTCGGTTCGGGCCTACAGCAGATCCGCGACCGCCTCGCGGTATCGGGTGATTGCCGCCAGATGCTCGGCGGCGCTGTGTCCGGCGAGGCGCTTGTGATGCCCGCTGACATAGGTCGTGTGCGCGGTGACATGGGTGACCCCGGCTGCTTTCCAAAAGGCGATTTCGCGCCGCCAATCCTCCGGGCCGCCGGCGCCGGGGGAAACCCAGACTTCGAGCCCGATCGCCGCCGGGTCGCGCCCGGCTTCGCGGGTCAGCCGGCGCAGCTTGTCGAAGGCAGCGAGCGCCGCGTCGCCGGGCGGATAAGCCAATGGCATAAACCCGTCGCCGTATCTGGCACATCGCCGAAACGTCGCCTCGGCATGTCCGCCATACCAGATCGGCACGCGCCCGGAGGCCGGGCGCGGGTTGATGCCGGCGTCATCGATCTGGTGGAACTCGCCGGCAAAGCGGACATGCGGCTCGGCCCACAATGCCTGCATGACCCGCACCTGCTCGGCCGAACGCTTGCCGCGGTTATGGAAATCCTCATTGAGGCCGATGAACTCGACCTCGTTCCAGCCGACCCCGATGCCGAGGCGAAAACGGCCGCCGCACAGCACGTCGAGCGACGCCGCCTGCTTGGCCACAAGCGCTGCTTGCCGCTGCGCCAGGATCAAAACGCCGACGGCAAAGCCGATCTTCTGGGTGCAGCCGGCCAAAAACCCGAACAGAACGAACGGGTCGTGATAAGCGGTGGCGGTCGTGCCGACCCGCCGCCCGGCGTGATCGGCGGCCGGGTTGGCGCCCAGGACATGATCGGGGGCGATCAGATGGGCAAAACCAATTCCCTCCGCCGCCTGCGCATAATCGCGCAATACCGCGGGACCGGCGCCGATATCGCCGACCGGCAATGAGCAGCCGAGTTGCATAGGCGGTTCCTTTCCCTCTGAATTCAGTCGGCGAATGCGCCGAACACCTGGCGCAACGCGGTGTGCTGGTCGCCATCTGCGGAGAGCGGCACCAGGATCGGGGTGCGGATCCCGGCCGCGCGCCAAGCCTCGACGCCGTCGCGCACCTTTGCCGCCGAGCCGAACAGCGCGATGTCGGCGAGCCAGCGATCGGGAAGGTATTTACCGATCTGGTCGGTGCGCCCATCGGCGACGGCGGTTTCGATCGCGGTCATCTCCTCGACCCAACCGGCTTCCTTCCAGTAATTCCGGTAGTTCGGCATCAGCGCATAATTCGTCACCGTGCGCCGCAATACCGCCTTGGCTTCAGCCTCGTCTTCGCTGATGCAGGTGCGAATGCGGTTGCCGATAAAGAAGTTCGGATCGTCCCGCCTGGCGGCGGGAAGAGCGGCCAATGATGTGGCCATATGCGAGCGGCTGGCATTGGCGAAAACCAGGCCGTCGGCGATCTCGGCCGAAAGCGCCACCATGCGCCGGCGCAGCGCCGCGAGAATGATCGGCGGCAACGCGCCGATCCCCTCGTAGGAACGGATCTTGGCGACAAAGGCGCGAATATCGGCGAGTGGCCGGCCCGGCGTCACTCCCATACGTTGAAGCGCCGGGGCATGGGCTACGCCAATGCCGAACTGGAAGCGCCCGCCGGACACCTCGTGCAGATAGGCGGCGGCGTGGGCGAATTCTTCCGGGGTTGCGGCGTAGATCGGTGCGATCGCGGTGGCGAATGGAATGCGCTCGGTGGTAAACGCCAAGCCCAGGCATTGGGAGATGTTGCTGTACTGGCTCGAGACCGAGATCCCGGCAAAGCCCCGCCGCTCGATCTCGCGCGCGACGTCGAGAGTAGCGCGCCGCCGACCGGGTATCGCCACCAGATTGAGCGCAGGCAATTGTGCGGGCATCGCCTAGGCCGCCGCCGACCTGGAGGGGAGGAGGGTGCGGCTGAGAGTAGCTGAATCCATTTTCCGTCGCTCCCCGAAGATTGCTGGCCGCGCGATCTTCGCAAGCGGTCGAGCGCGCGTCGACCTTCTTGTCGGGCGGCGGCTAGCCCTCGTCCCACAACGCCCGGATCCGCCGCCGATGCTCGCGATCGGGGAGACGGCCGAAGCCGGCGGCGAGATTGTCCTGCATGTGCTCGGGGTTGCGCGTTGCCGGGATCACGCAGGTCACTGCCGGCTCGGCCAGGATGTATTTGAGCAGCAGCTGGGTCCAGCTCGCGCAGTCGAATTCCTGGGCCCAGTCGGGAAGGCCGTGCCCGCGCACCCGGCGCAACAGCCGGCCTTGGCCGAGCGGCTGGTTGACGATGACGGCTACCCCGCGCGCCGCTGCGACCGGCAGCAATTCGCGCTCGGCCGCCCGCGCCGCCAGGGAATAGCCGCATTGAACAAAATCGATGCCGGGCTCGCTGTCGAGGATATGCGCGAGGTCGCCGAGCGCCCGGTCGGTATAATGGGTGATGCCGAGATAGCGGATGCTCCCCTGCTCCTTCATCCGCCGCAGCGTCGCCAGATGGGTGCGCCAATCGACGAGGTTGTGGATCTGCATCAAATCGATGATTTCGGCACGTAGCAGCGTCGCCGAGCGCTTCATCTGCGCGATGCCGTTATCGCGGCCGGTCGTCCACACCTTGGTTGCGAGAAAGGCGCGCGGCCGTGCCTGCAAATCGGTCAGCAGGTCGCCGGTCGCCGCCTCGGCCCGGCCGTACATCGGCGAGCAGTCGATGATCCGCCCGCCGGCATCGAGCAGCAGGCGCACGACCTCGCGCAACGGCCGCCTTGCCCCCTCGCCGGTGCCGACATCGAACACCGGCCAGGTGCCCAGGCCGACAACCGGCATCATCTCGCCGGTCGACGGGATCGGGCGCGACAGCATCGGCGGATTGGGCATTGCGCATCGCTCCCCGGATCGTGGCCTATGCCGAACTCTTGCCGGTTTTGGGCCGCTTCAGCACTATGCAATCGAGCAGCCCCGAAACATAGCTGGCCGGCACCGCACCAGCACCCGCATAATTCTAGGAGGCGATGTGACCCGACCCCGCGCCGCCGATGATTTCACGACGATCCAGGAACGCGTCAAGGAGTTGCGTCGCGAGGCCAGCGAAACGAACGCTGCCGCAAGCCCGCGACCCGGTCGCGCCGAAGCCCCGCTCACCAACCACGAACGCCGGCACGAAGAACGCCGGGAAGGCCATCCGCCGCCCTGGGTCCCGACCATTTTCCTTGCCTCGCTCGACAGCAAAGCGACCTCCCGCCAAATGCCGCGCGGTCGCGAGGATCTCCACACCAGTCATGGGTTTCCAGCGTGAAGGCGCTGTTTCTCGGCGGGGTGGCCGCCGACACGGCCGAAGGGATCAAAGCCGAGCTGCCGGCCGGGCTGGCGATCGAAATCCTCGGCGACCCGATCGAGCGCGCTCTCCTGCCCGCGGCCGCCGCCGATGCCGACATCCTCGTCAGCAATCACTGGCGCGCCGACTATCCACCGGCGCCGAAGGTGCGGCTAGTGCAATCGGTCGCGACCGGCGTCGATTTGTTCGACCTCGCGGCGCTTCCAGCCGGGGTGACGGTGTGCAACGCCTTCGGCCACGAGACCGCGATCGCCGAATATATCGTCATGGTGATGTTGGCCCTGCACCACCGGCTGTTCGAGATCTCGGGCGAGTTTCGTGAGCGCGGCTCTTGGCGCACCAGCTGGGTGGAAAGCGGCGTGCCTCACGGGGAGGTGCGCGGCAGCACGCTCGGCATCGTCGGCTACGGGCGGGTAGGGCGCGAGGTGGCGCGCCGCGCGGCCCCGTTTGGCTGTCGCATCCTCGCCGCCAATCGCACGCCGCGCGACCCGGAGGCCGAGGTTGAACGGGTCTATCCGCTAGCCGAGCTCGATCAAATGCTGCCCGAATGCGACACCGTGGCGCTGTGCACCGCGCTCGGCCCGGAGACCACCGGGCTGATCGATGCGCGGCGGCTGGCGCTGATGAAGCCGACCGCCTTCCTGATCAACATCGCGCGCGGCCAGGTAGTCGATGAGGATGCGATCTACGCCGCCCTGCGCGACCGCTCCATCGGCGGCGCGGCGCTCGATGTGTGGTGGCAGTACCCGGACCCAGCTGCACCCGATCGCCGCGGCTCGCGACACCCGTTTCATGAATTGCCGAACGTCATCGTGACGCCGCACAATTCCGGCTGGACTGCCGGGATGGTCCGGCGGCGCTGGGATGAGATTGCCGACAATATCGGCCGCTTTGTTCGCGGCGAGCCTTTGGTCAACCTCGTCGCCACGAATGGAGGGGCATGATGCGTTCCACCACCTGTCCGATGGTGCCCCGGTGAAGGCGGTATTTCTGGGCAAGCTCGCCACCTCGCAGGCGGCGCCGATCACCGGCTTCATCACCGAGGACGTCCGCACCGAAATTGTCGACGACGGCGATCCGGCCCGCCTGGCCGCGCCGCTCGCCGATGCCGACATCGTGCTGACCGGCGCGTGGGCGAACGGGTACCCGCCAGCCCCGAGGCTGCGGCTGCTCCAGGTGCCGCTCGCCGGCACCGACGGCGTCGATCGAGCGGCCCTGCCAAAAGGCGTCACCCTCTGCAACGCCTATGGCCACGAGGCGGCTCTTGGTGAATTCGCGGTCATGATGATGCTGGCCTGGCGGCATCGTCTGTTCGACATCGCCACCTCGTTCCGGGCTGGATCGTGGTATTGGAGCCCGATTGCGGGCGGTCCGCCGCGGGGCGAGATCAGCGGCCGGACCGTTGGTCTCGTCGGGCTCGGCCATATCGGGCGGGAAGTTGCCCGGCGTGCCGCGGCGCTCGGCTGCCGGGTGCTGGTTGCCAACCGCACCCCGCGGGAAACGCCGCCCTCGGTCGAGCGAATTTTTCCACTGTCCGAACTCGACCAGATGCTCGGCCAATGCGACATCGTCGTATTGAGCTGTGCGCTCACTCCCGAAACCACTGGGCTGATCGACCGGCGCCGGCTCGCCGCGATGAAGCGCGATGCCTTTCTGATTAATCTGGCGCGCGGTCCGATTGCCGATGAGGACGCGCTGTACCAGGCCTTGCGCGACGGCACCATCGGTGGTGCGGCGCTCGATACCTGGTGGCGTTATCCGAATGCGCAGGAGCCCGAGCCACGCCCATCGCGGCACCCGTTCCAGGACTTGCCGAACGTTATCATGACGCCACATTGCTCGCCTCGGACCGAAGAGACGATCGAGCGGCGCTCGCGCGAGGTGGCGCGCAATATCGACCGCTTCGTACGCGGCGAGCCGTTATCCAACATCGTCGCCACGACCTGAGAGGACCAGCATGAACGACGATCTCGCCTTCATGCCGGCGACCCGGCTGATAGCGCGCTACCGCGCCAAAAGCTTGTCACCCGTCGAGGCGGTCAGCGAAACCCTGCGCCGCCTGGAACGCTACGAAGCGAGGGTCAACGCCTTTGTACTGTACGATCCCGAGGCGGCGATGGCCTCCGCGCGGGCATCCGAGGCGCGCTGGCAAAAGGGCGCGCCGCAGGGCTTGCTCGACGGCGTGCCGGTGGCGATCAAGGATACGGTGCTGACCCGCGGCTGGCCGCGCCTGGTCGGCTCGCGGACGATTGATCCGAACCAGGAATGGAACGAGGATTCGCCGATCACCGCAAGATTGCGCGCCCACGGGGCGGTGCTGTTCGGCAAGACGACGACCCCGGAATTCGGCTGGAAGCCGCTGACCGACTCGCCGTTGAGCGGGGTCACGCGCAACCCGTGGAACCTCGAGCGCACCCCGGGCGGCAGCAGCGGCGGCAGCGCCGCTGCGGTCCTGGCCGGCATCTGTCCGCTGGCGGTCGGCACCGATGCGGGCGGCTCGATCCGCATACCGGCCGCGTTCTGCGGCATTTTCGGGCTGAAGCCGACATTTGGCCGGGTCGCGGTCTACCCGCCTTCGGCCTTTGGCGATGTCGCCCATGTCGGACCGATGGCGAGGACGATCGAGGACGCGGCACTGATGCTCGACGCGGTGAAGGGGTCGGATTCGCGCGACTGGCACAGCTTGCCCGATGACGGCATCGCCTACCTTCAGGAGGTGCGCGAGAGCTCGCTAAAGGGAAAAAGGATTGCGCTGTCGCCGACCCTGGGCCTTGCCGAGCCGGAGCCGGCGGTTCGCGCCGCGATTGAGCGCGCGGCGCGGGTATTCGCCGAACTCGGCGCTGCCGTCGAACTCGCGGACCCCTTCCCGCAGTCGCCCAAAGGAATATTCGAGCCGCTCGCCCTGGCCGCGTTCTGGGCATTGCTGCGCTCGCTACCGGCGGCGGCGGTCGCAGTTATGGATCCGGGCCTCGTCGCGCTGTGCCGGCGCGGCGAGGCGGTGACCCAGGAACAATATGTCGAGGCAGTCGGGCGCCGCGCCGCGCTCGGGCAGGCGGTGCGGCTGTTTTTCGACCGCTACGACTTGCTGCTGTCGCCGACGATGCCGATCCCGGCGGCCTATGCCGACCCGCGCGACGACGACCGGCCTAACCCGAACAACTTTTCGGACTGGATGCCTTATACCGCGCCATTCAATCTGACCAAGAACCCGTCCGCCTCGATCCCCTGCGGCTCGATCGACGGCCTACCGGTGGGACTTCAGGTGACCGGCCCGCTGTTTGGCGATCTCGCGGTGTTGCAGGCGTGCCACGCCTACCAGGCGGCCGTGGGCGCGCTGTGGCCGACCCCGCAACTCGAAGCCTGCCTCGACAAGATCGAATCTCACGCCGATGCTGCGGTCAAGGCCAAGAAATGGACGCCGCGACCATGATAGCTCTGCCGATCGCGCTTCCACGGTTGCATCGGCGGGCATCCGCCGCATATTCGCCCTGATCAAAACTGACGGAGGTTCCGATGGCCAACAAGGAGCAGAAACGGCCGAGCCGGGAGACCAAGAAGCCCAAGCAGAAAAAAAAGGGAGCGGACAAGGGCTCGGCGGGCAAGCCGCCGGCGACAAAGACCTGAGCCGTTCAACCGGGTCGACGGGCTTTACCCGATCGCTCGACCCGCGGAAGGCCTGTTGAGATAGCGAAAACGTCGTCATTCCGGGCGAGCCCACGGCCCGCGAGCCCGGAACCGATAAGCACTGACCGGTAATCGTATGGGACAGCCCGGTGTTCATGGCGTTCCAGGCTGCGAGGCGCGGCCGCCTCCGATCGCGAGGGCGAGGTAGCAGCTGCGCGCGCAGATCGGCGAGTTGATCATGGAGCGGGTTTTACCCAGGTGGTCCATTTCGGCAGCTGGTTTTTGGGCTTTGCTGGTCCACCAAACTCCGGATGTCGTGAAGGAGCGTAGAGCGGAAATTCGTTGCTTCCCCGTTGATCGGGGCTTATCCCGGCGCCTTCTCAATAGTTGTGCAACCACAATACGCTATAGCTGCGCGACCGGAAGCATGTTAGAACATAGAACGAACATAAGGCATAGGGCGAGCCGCCGTGACCGGCTTCATCAATCATTTCGGCCGCAATACCGTTGACTCCGCATACGTCCCGCTCGCCGGGCTGGTCGCGGTCGACCAGACCGAGGTCTCCCGCCGCGGAACGAACGATCGCGCGACGGCTGGCGGCGGCCGCAGCGGCCCGGCTGAAGCTGCCGATTGCGCGGCGATAGCCGGCATCCCTGCTCCGCCCGCGATCTCGCGCCGGGCGTCATCGCCCCGTACCGACCGATTGCCGGCCTATCCCGGCGTTTCCGGCGCGTCAGCTACGATCATCGCGCCGGCCGCCTAGCCTTCAGCTCGAACATTTGATCTTACCGGAAGCATAAGCCGCCAACGGAATATTTTGCAAACACCCAAACTGTCGTATCTGAAATCCGCCGCCCCAAGCCCATCAGGAGCGACACGACTATGCGTGGAATAATTCTATTTATCATCTTCTTCTCTTCGCTCCCGTTCATATTTATCAGCGGCCCATTCTGGGGGATCCTGATGTGGTACTGGGTGGCGCTGATGAACCCCCAGAACGTGATTTGGGACAGCGTCTTTGCCAGTATTCCTTTTTCGTTCATCGTTGCGGTCTCGACGCTGCTGTCATGGCTGCTGTCTCAGCGCGAGTCAAAATTCCCTCCCGTGAGCAAAACGACCGTGCTGATCGCAATTCTGGCAATCTGGATTTCGGTAACATCGCTACATGGCAGTGGACCGCCTGACCAGATCTTTCAAAAATGGCAGCTCAGCGAGAAAATGCTGTTTATGACAGTTGTTGCCTACACGCTGACGACGACGCGCCAGCGGCTCGACCAGCTGATTGCCGTTTGCGCACTATCGATCGCCTTTTATGGAGTGAAGGGCGGGTTGGCCTCGCTGCTGCTGACCGGCGGGACAAGCCGCATCTACGGCCCACCGGGCTCCATGATCGGCGACAACAACGATTTGGGGGTGGCGCTGACGATGATCCTGCCGCTGCTGTTCTACCTGCGCGACAGATATCGCCAGCCATTTATGAAATGGCCGTTCCTGGTCCTGATCGGGCTCACCTTTCTGGGTGATATCCTTACCTATTCGCGCGGCGCTCTGGTCGCGCTGTGCGCCATGGGCGCCATGCTGTGGTGGCGCTCGCGGCGGAAATTCGCGATGGCGTCGCTGATCGGCCTTGCCGTGCTCGGGGTATGGAGCTTCGCCCCGGAGAAATGGTTCGAGCGGATGGGAACCATCGAGACCTACCAGCAGAAACTCATCGGCGGAAACCAGGATCTATATGTGGCATCTCGCATGGCACATGGCGTTGACGCACCCGATCACCGGCGGCGGCTTTCATTGGTCCTACGATCCGAATTCGGTGAACCGGCAGCTTTGGGACAGCGGCCTGCCGCCGATGGTGAAGCCACGCGCGCCACACAGCAACTGGTTCGAGATGCTCGGCGATCACGGCTTTGTCGGGCTCGGGATCTTTGTCGCCATCCTGATCAGCACCGCTGTTGATGCGCGCTGGCTGGTGCGAAGCTCGACGGGAGATCCGGACCTCTTATGGGCGAACAACCTCGGACGGGTGATCCAGGCGTCTCTGATCGGGTATTGCGCCGGAGGATCGTTCGCGACCCAGGCGATGTTTGACGGCTTCTACGCCCTGGTGATTATGGCGGCGGCAGCGCGGCGCATCCTTGCCGCCCAAATCGCAACCCGTGATCCGGCTGCCATTGCCGGTAGGGTTCCGATAATTGTCCCGCGGCGCAGCGAACTGAGACCGCAGCCGACCGGTTAACTCCGATCCAAGTTTCCAGGACCGGCGGTCGGCGCTGCGGCGGCGGGAAATGTCGGGTCTTCGCAGCGGTGGCGTCAGGACTGGCTATGCGACCGCCCGAGGCCCCCGATTTTGCGAGAAACCAAAGCCTCGCCGTCGCGAGATTCCTTCCTAGACCCGGCCGTAGCTGTCTTCGAGGCGGATGATGTCGTCTTCGCCGAGATAGCTTCCCGATTGTACTTCGATCAGATGCAGCGGGATCTTGCCCGGGTTCTCGAGCCGATGAGCGGTGCCGAGAGGAATATAGGTCGACTGGTCTTCGCTCAGCATGATCTCCTCGTTGCCGCGGCGGATCTTGGCGGTGCCGTGGACGACGATCCAATGCTCGGCGCGATGATGATGCAGCTGCAGCGAGAGCCGCCCGCCGGGTTTGACCACGATATGCTTTACCTGGACGCGATGCCCGTTATGCAGCGATTGGTAGGTACCCCACGGGCGGTGAACGGTGGGCAGAGCCTCGGTCTCCTCGCGGGATTCCCTGACGAGCCGCGCCACCAGCTGTCTGACTTCCTGCGTGCGGTTGCGCGGCGCCAGCATGATGGCGTCGGCGGTGGCGACGACGACAAGATCCTCGACGCCGATCGCGGCGACGAGGCCGGCCTCGGATCGCAGATAGCAATTTCGCGTGTCTTCGGCGACGACGTTGCCGGCAATCGAATTGCCGCTGGCATCCTTGGCACTCATCTCCCACAAGGAATCCCAGGAACCGACGTCGCTCCAGCCCATGGCGACCTGCACGACCGCTGCGCGTTGCGTGTGCTCCATGACCGCGTAGTCGATCGAATTGGCGAGACAGGCCGCGAACGCCTCCTTGCCGAGACGGACAAAGTCGACATCATGGCTCGCCTCGTCCAGCGCGCGCCGACATGCGGCGACGATGTCCGGGCGAAGACGCCCCAGCTCTTCGAGAAACAGCGCCACCGGAAACAGAAAGATCCCGGCGTTCCAGAAATGCTCGCCCGAGGTAAGATATGTCTGCGCCAGCTCCGGACCGGGCTTTTCCACGAACTCGGCGATTCGGAAGACGCCGCCGATCTCGGCGAAGGCGCTGCCGCGCCGGATGTAGCCATAGCCCGTTTCGGCGCGCTCGGGGCTGATGCCGAAACTGACCAGGCTGCCGCCGCGGGCTGCGGCCGCTGCACGGCCGACCGCCGCGGTAAAGGAAGCGACATCATCGATCATGTGGTCGGAGGGCATCAGCAGCATAAGGGCATCGGGATCGCTCTCGGCGAGCACCAGGCCCGCGACGCAAGCCGCGGGCGCCGTATTGCGCCCGACCGGCTCGAGCAGCAGCGCACGCGGCTCCGCCCCGATCTCGCGGAGCTGCTCGGCGATAATGAAGCGATGCGCTTCATTTGCGACCAGCAGCGGTGCGGCGAAATGATCGCGATCGCCGACTCGTCGCACCGTTTGCTGCAACAGGCTGTCGGTCCCGAGCAGCCGCAAGAGCTGCTTGGGGTAGAGCGTGCGCGACATCGGCCACAACCGGGTGCCCGAGCCGCCGGATAGAATGACTGGGTAGATCATGCCACCTTTCCCTCGAGCACGAGCGGCGCAGAGCCGAAATACACGGGTTTTGGAGCGCCCGCAAATCCTCCCTATTCTCTTCCTACCGACAGCAAGAAATCGTCAAAGCTGCAAAGCAGTCGCGGCGCCGCTTCGCCGGCCTGTTGCGCTTTCCCCTCCGCCGGCTCACGCTGCAAGATAGATCGTGCGGATGAGAGGCGGCGACAGCGGGGCGGCGATGATCGATCTCTACACCTGGGCGACGCCGAATGGGCATAAGGCGTCGATCATGCTGGAGGAACTCGCCCTCGACTACCGTGTCCATCCGATCGACATCGGCAATGGCGAGCAGTTCGCCGCGGACTACGTTGCGATCAATCCCAACGGCAAGATCCCGACGATCGTCGATCAGGATGGCCCGGGCGGCGGCCCGTTCGCGGTCTTTGAATCTGGCGCCATCCTGATCTATCTCGCGGAAAAGACCGGACGCTTGTTGTCGCCCGACCCTCGCCAACGCTCGCAGGCGATCCAGTGGCTGATGTTCCAGGTTGGCGGGCTCGGGCCGATGTTCGGCCAGGCGCAGCATTTTCGCCGCTTTGCGCCACAGCCGCTGCCCTATGCGATCGAGCGCTACTCGAAGGAGGCGGCACGGCTCTACGGCGTGCTCGACAGCCGGCTGGGCGCCGGCGAGTTTTTGGCCGAGGGCGATTATTCGATCGCCGATATCGCGACCTACCCGTGGGTCGCCCGCCATGAGTGGCAAGGTATTTCGCTGGCGGACTACGCCAATGTGCGCCGCTGGTTCGAGATGGTGGGGCGACGGGCGGCGGTGCAGAAGGGGATGCAGGTGCCACGCCTCTAATCCGCATTCGCCGGGCATCCTCGCCGACGGACGCGAAACCGGCTGCGCTGGCGGTGGATGAATTGGGGGTCGGCCCGATACCGATAAATCCGATGCCGATAAAAGGGGTGGCGCCGCGCCCGGTTCGGCTAGGTTGACCGGCTAGAATGGGGAACAGGTCGTGTGATGGGTGTGTCCGCAAAATCTTTCGAGCCCGAGGCGGCGTGTCCGCTCGACGGGGTGCGTGTCGTCGATATGTCGCGGCTGGTCTCGGGCAATATGGTCAGCCTCCAGCTCGCCGATTTCGGCGCCGAGGTGATCAAGATCGAAGACCCCAAACGCGGCGATCCGCTGCGCGCCTGGCAGACCAACGGGATCAGCGTCCACTGGAAGGTGTACTCCCGGAACAAAAAGAGCGTGGCGCTGAACCTCAGGGACGCGCGCGGGCGCAATTTGCTGTCCGACCTGATCGCCGGCGCCGGTGTGCTGATCGAGAATTTCCGGCCAGGGACGCTCGAGGCGATGGGGCTCGGCCCCGAAGTCCTGCATCGGCGCAACCCGGGTTTGATCATCCTGCGGGTTTCCGGGTGGGGCCAGGACGGCCCTTATCGCGACCGCCCCGGCTTTGGCACCCTGGTCGAGAGCATGTCGGGCTATGCCGCGCGCACCGGTTTTTCCGATCGCGAGCCGGTGTTGCCGCCGACCGCACTCGCCGACATGGTCGCCGGGCTCTACGGCGCGATGGCGGTGCTCGTGGCGATGCGCAACATCGAGGTCAAGGGCGGCATGGGTCAGGTGATCGACCTGCCATTGCTCGATCCGCTGTTCTCGTTCATCGCCACCGAGGCAGCGATCTATCGCCTGACCGGATCGGTGCGCGAGCGCACCGGCAGCCGCTCGGAGACGACCTCGCCGCGCAATGTGTTCCGGACCAAGGACGGGCGGTACATCGGAATTTCCGCGTCGATCCAGGCGATGGCCGAGCGTCTGTTCCGCGCGATCGGCCGCGAGGACATGATCGCGGACCCGTGCTTCCGCACCAACACCGACCGGGTCAAGAACGCCGAGGCCTGCGAGGCGCCGATCGTCGCTTTCATCGCGGCGCGCACGCTTGCCGAGAACATGGCGGTCTTCGAACGCGCCGAAGTGACCGCGGCGCCAGTCTATGATATCGACCAGTTCATGGCCGACCCCCACGTGATCGAACGCGCGATCCTGGTCGATCTTCCTGACGATGATCTGGGGCAGCTGCCGATGCACAACGTGATCCCGCGCCTGTCCGGCACCCCCGGAAGACTGCGCCGCCCGGCCCCGTCATTGGGCGAGCACACCGCCGAGATCCTCGGCGGGCTCGGTCTCGACCGCGCCGTCCTCGACGGGCTCGCGCAGGATGGCGTGATCTCTCTAGGGGGCGAATGATGACCGACCAACTGCCGGTATGGCGCTCGCTGCTGTTCGTGCCGGTGACCGCGAGGCGCTTTGTCGACGGCGCGGCCAGGCGCGGCGCCGATGCGATCATCCTTGATCTCGAAGACAGCGTGGCGGCCTCGGAGAAAGCGCGGGCAAGGGAGCTGGTGCCGGAAGCGGCAGCAATCGTGTCGCGCGGCGGCGCCGATGTCGTCGTGCGCATCAACCGACCGCTGCGCATGGCGGTGCGCGACATCGAGGCGGCGGTCGGGCCCGGTGTGCTGGCGCTGGCCTTGCCCAAGGCCGACAGCGCCGAGCATGTTCGCTTGCTCGCGGAAATCGTCGACGAGGTCGAGGCCGAGCGCGGCATCGTGCCGGGCACGACGCGCCTGATCGCGATGGTCGAGACCGCGGCGGCGTTCTTTCATCTCGCCGAGATTGCCCGCGCCCACCCGCGGCTCTGCGCCCTGACGCTCGGCGCCGAGGATTTCGCCACCTCGGCCGGGATCCTACCCGAGGCGGAGGCGCTCTCGATGCCGAAGCAGATGGCGGTGTTTGCCGCCCGCGCCGCCGGCATCATGCCGCTGGGCTTTATCGGCTCGATCGCCGAGTTCCACGATCTCGACGGCTTCCGCCAGACGATCCGGCGCTCGCGCCGGTTCGGTTTCATCGGCGCTTCGGTGATCCATCCGAGCCAGATCGCGATCCTGAACGAGGAATTCCGGCCGAGTGCCGAGGAGGTGGATCATGGCCGCCGGGTGCTCGCCGCTTACGACAAGGCGCTGGCCGAAGGCGTGGGTGCGGTTACCGTCGACGGCAAGATGATCGACGTCCCGGTCGTCGAGCGCGCCCGCCTGCTGGTCGAGCGCGAAGCGGCCATCGCCGCGCGCGAGGCCCGGATGAAAAATCTTGAGTGAGGGCGCGAGCGGCCCGGTCCTCCGGAGGCGCCAGTGCCGCGGCGTTTTGCTTTTTGGGTTCCCGCTAATCGCGGTGATGACCCTGGCGCCAATCGGGATCGCGGCGTCGGATATGATTTCAGAGCCGGTCGCGGTGTTGCAGGGGCTCGATAAGATCACCGCCCGCGTTTCCGAGATCGAGGCGCCGGTCGGCAAGATGGTGCGGTTCGGCGGCCTGGCGATCACGGTTCGCGACTGCGAGAAGAACCCGCCCGAGGACAAGCCGGAAAGTGCGGCGTTTCTGCAGATCGACGAGGTCCGTCCCGGTGAGGAAAGCGTCAGGCGGTTCAGCGGATGGATGTTTGCGCAGAGCCCGGCTCTGTCGTCGCTCGAAAACCCGGTCTACGACGTGATCTTGCTCGACTGTAAGGGAGCCAGCGGATCGCCGCCCCAATCTTCCGGCAGCACACCCGGAAAAGATGCGCCATAGGCGAGTGCCGAAGCCAGCAGCCGACGATAACGGGCCCGCGAAATCTCGACCCCGCCGAAGCGCGCCAGATGCGGGGTCAGGAACTGGGTGTCGAGCAGGCGATAGCGGCCGAGCCGCAGCCGGGCTACCAGGTGAACCAAGGCCACCTTGCTCGCGTCGGTTTCACGGCTGAACATGCTTTCGCCAAAGAAGACCGCGCCGATCGAGACGCCGTACAACCCGCCCACCAGCGCGCCGTCCCTCAGGCACTCGACGCTGTGCGCCGCACCGCGCGCGAACAACGCCTGGTAAAGCCGCACGATCTCGTCGTTGATCCAGGTATTCGGGCGTTTGTCGCTCGCTTCGGCGCAGCCGCGGATGACCGCCTCGAAGGCGCTGTCGCAGCGGATTTCGAACCGGCCTTGGCGCAGCACGCGGCGCAACCGGTGGGAGACGTGAAAGGCGTCGAGCGGAAGGATGCCGCGACGGTGCGGATCGACCCAGTACAGCTCGGGATCGTCGGCTGATTCGGCCATCGGAAAGACGCCGGCGGCATAGGCGGCGAGCAGGATCTCGGGGGTCAGCCGGATCAACGCGCGGCTCGGTCTATTGCGTCCGCCCGAGGAAGCGCTCGAGCCAATGGATGTCGTAATCGCCGTTGATGAAATCGGCGGCGTTGACCAGGCGCTGATGCAGCGGAATGGTCGTCTCGATGCCGCCGATTACATATTCCTCGAGCGCCCGGCGCAGCCGCATCAGACATTCGTTGCGGGTCTTACCGTGGATAACCAGTTTGGAGACCAGGCTGTCGTAATAGGGCGGCACCTCGTAGCCTTGATAGAGCGCGCTGTCGACCCGCACGCCGAGCCCGCCCGGGGCATGATAATCGGTGATCCGGCCCGGCGAGGGTCGAAAGCTGTCCGGGTTTTCGGCGTTGATCCGGCACTCGATCGCATGGCCGGAGAGCCGGATCTCGGCCTGGCGATAGCCGAGCGGGGCGCCGCCGGCGATGCGCAGCTGCTCGCGCACGATGTCGATGCCGCTGACCATCTCGCTGATCGGGTGCTCGACCTGAAGCCGCGTGTTCATCTCGATGAAAAAGAATTCGCCGTTCTGATACAAAAATTCGAGGGTGCCGACGCTGCGGTAGCCGATCTCGCGCAGCGCGGCGACGGCGAGCCCGCCGAGCCGGTCGCGCTCATCGGGGTTGAGCGCCGGAGACGGGGTTTCTTCGAGCACTTTCTGATGCGCGCGCTGCAAGGAGCAGTCGCGCTCGCCAAGATGAACGACCCCGCCCTGACCGTCGCCGAGAACCTGGATCTCAATGTGCCGCGGCCGATCGAGCCAGCGCTCGAGATAGACCTCGCCGCGTCCAAAAAATGCCTCTGCCTCGTGCTGCGCGATGGGCAGCATGCGCGTCAGTTCGGCGCGGTCGCGGGCGATTTTCATGCCACGGCCGCCGCCGCCGGCCGCGGCTTTGATCAGCACCGGATAGCCGATCGCGTCGGCAGCGGCCTCGGCCGCGGCGGGATCGCGAACTGCGCCGATGGAGCCTGGCACCGTCGGGATGCCGAGCCGCACCGCCGCCGCTTTCGCCGCGACCTTGTCGCCCATCAGCCGAATATGTTCGGGCGCGGGGCCGATAAAGGTCAATCCGTGCTCTTCGACCGCGGCCGCGAAATCAGCATCCTCGGCGAGGAATCCCAGCCCGGGATGAATTGCGTCGGCGCCGGTGATCTCCGCCGCGGAAAGGATCGCCACCACGTTCATATAGCTGTCGCGCGCGGCTGGGGGCCCGATGCAGACGCTCTCGTCGGCCAGCCGCACATTCATCGCCCGGGCATCGGCGGTCGAGTGCACGGCGACCGTCTTGATTCCCATCTCGCGGCAGGCGCGGTGGATCCGGAGCGCGATCTCGCCGCGATTGGCGATCAAAACCTTCTCGAACATCGCCTCCAGGCTACCGCGTCGGCGGTCATGGCACTAGCCGCGTACCGAAAGGCGCAGGAGTTTGGAGACGATTTTGGCGCAGATCGGCTGGGCAGCGGTTTGGGTTGCGGGCGATCGGCCATTGGATTGGGCGCCTGATTTGAAATGTTCGCAGTTCGGAAACCGCGTAGAGCCCGCCGCTATCCTTCGAGTGCGGCTTCGGTCACCTCCTCGGCGCGCTCGGCCCACACAAAACGCAGGCTGTTGCGCGCACCTTCCGGGATCTCGTCGTAATCCCGGCGATTGCGCGCCGGCAGGATCACGGTCGCAAGGCCGGCGCGGGCGGCGGCGACGACTTTTTCCTTGATGCCGCCGACTGGCAGCACCAGCCCGCGCAGGCTGATCTCGCCAGTCATCGCCGTGTCGCTGCGGACCGTCCGGTTTGTCAGCAGCGAGACCAGAGCGGTATACATCGCCACCCCGGCGCTGGGCCCATCCTTGGGGATCGCCCCCGCCGGGACATGGACATGGATGTCGCTCTTCTCGAACGTGGTCGGGTCGAGCCCGAGCGAGGCGGCTCGGGCTTTGACCAGGCTGAGCGCCGCCTGCGCGCTTTCGCGCATGACCTCGCCGAGTTGGCCGGTCAGGATCAGCCGACCACCGCCGGGGAACCGGGTCGCCTCGATAAACAGGATGTCGCCGCCGACCGGGGTCCAGGCGAGGCCGGTGGCGACGCCGGGGACGCTGGTGCGCATCGCCACCTCGCCCTCGAAGCGCGGCGGTCCGAGAATGTCGACCAGATCGTTCGGCTCGATTGCCACGTGCCCGGCCGTCCGTTCGGCAATTTGCATCGCGGCGCTTCGTAATGCCGCGCCGATTTCGCGCTCCAGCTGGCGCACGCCGGCTTCGCGGGTATAGTCGCGGATGATCGCGCGCAAGGCGGCATCGCTGATTTCGGCCTGCTCGGCGGTCAAGCCGTTGGCCTTGAGCTGGCGAGCCACCAGATAGCGTCGCGCGATCTCGAATTTCTCGTCCTCGACATAGCCGGGGAGATCGATCACCTCCATGCGGTCGCGCAGCGGACCTGGGATCGTGTCAAGGACATTGGCGGTGGTGATGAACATGACCCGCGACAGATCGAACGGCACGCCCAGATAATTATCCCGAAAGGTCGAGTTCTGTTCGGGGTCGAGGACTTCGAGCAATGCCGAGGACGGGTCGCCCTGGATGCCGCGGCCGAGCTTGTCGATTTCGTCCAGCATCATCACACAGTCGCGCGCCCCGGCCCGGCGCAGCCCTTGGATGATGTTGCCCGGCAATGCCCCGATATAAGTGCGGCGATGGCCGCGGATTTCGGCCTCGTCATGGGTTCCGCCGAGGCTGACCCGGACGAATTTCCGCCCGGTAGCGCGGGCGATGCTCTGCCCGAGCGAGGTCTTGCCGACGCCGGGCGGTCCGACAAAGCACAGGATCGGGCTGCGGCCGCCGGGATTGAGCTGCTGGATCGCCAGATTCTCCAGGATGCGCCGCTTGACCTTGGCGAGCCCGAAATGGTCGGCGTCGAGGATGCGCCGGGCCTCGGCGATGTCGATCGGCTTGCCCGACTCGATCGACCAAGGCAGCTCGATCAGCCATTCGAGATAGGTGCGGGCCATCGAATATTCGCCGGCCGCTTCCGGCATCCGCTCGAGCCGGGCAAGCTCCCGTTTGGCATGCTCCTCGACCTCGGGCGGCATCTTGGCCTCGGCGATTTTTTTCGCCAATTCGGCGATTTCCTGGCTCTTAGCGTCGTCGCCCTCGCCCAACTCCTTCTGGATCGTCTTCATCTGTTCGCGCAGCAGAAACTCTCGCTGGCGGTCGTCGATCTTCTCCTTGGTCTGCTCGCTGATCTGGCGCGACAACCGTAGCACCTCGGTGCGATAGGCCAGCATCGTCGACACCCGCGTGAGCCGGGTTTCGATATCGACGGTTTCGAGGATCTCCTGCTTCTCCGCCGGGGTGATGTCCATAAATCCGGCGATCAAATCCGCGAGCGCTGCAGCCGAGCTCGCCGATTGCACAGCATTGACCAGTTCGACCGGGGTCTGCGGCAGCAGCTGCAGCACCTCGATCGCCTGGTTCCGCAGATTGAGCATCCGCGCTTCGATGTCCTTGCTGGTGGTCTCGGCCTCGGCCAGGCGTTCGATCCTGGCGACGAGAAACGGGTAGCCGTCGAGAAAATCGAGGATGCGAAAGCGCCGCTCGCCCTGGCTGATCACATGATGCTGGCCGTCGGGACTGGTCACGTAGCGCAGGATATTGGCCTCGGTGCCCATGCGGTGCAGGTCGACCGAGATCGGGTCCTCGGTCGCCGGGTCGCGCTGTAAGACCAACCCGACTGGCCGGTTGAGGCGGATTGCCGCCTGCGCCGCCGCAATCGAGCGCTGGCGGCCCAGGGTGACCGGCAACACGGTACCAGGAAACATCACCAGACTGCGGGTCGGGATCAGAATCAGCGCGTCGGCGGGAAGCGCTGGGATCCCGGCCAGCGCCGTTTCGATGGCGCCTGATGGCGGCGGTGCCACGGGGTCTCCCGTGCGCAATTCACGTTCCTCGAGAGGCATTTGGGAAAAATCCTTGGAAATCAGAGCTTATGCAGCTGCACCATCAGGCAGCCATTGGCGAGGTGCCGGCCGGAAATCTCGAAGCGGATCGGCGGCAGCTCGATCCGGCGCTGGAAATGCCCATGCGGGATCTCCAGGCGATGAATTCGACCCTGTGCCATCGCGGGCGGCAGTGGGCGCTCGCCGCTAACCATCAACACTCCGGCGCTCAAACTCACTTTGATCTCCTCGGCGGCGACGCCGGGCAAGGCAATCAGAATGGTCAGGGTGTCGTCGGTCTCGAAGATGTCGCATGGCGCTTCCCAGTAGGGCGTCGCATGACCGCGATGAAAGAACTGACGATGCAAACGCTCGGCGCGTTCCATCGCCTCACAGGCCTTTGCCCACATCAACGCTTCGAGCTGTCGTTCCGGCATCACCGACTCCGAACGGGGCGGCCCCGCCCGGTTCGGTCCCCGGCGACGCCTACTCAGGGTGATATAGTTACGCTCCGACAGTCGGGGAGAGCGAACAACGCATTTGGCTGACTTGCGCCGATGATGCGACGCGGGGCTGGGCCTGCGGCGCGAAACCGGCTATCAGCCTGTACGAAATCACCATCAGGAGCGATCGGTGCCCGAGATCAGCAAAGAAACCATGGCCTTGGTGGATGCGACCGCCGCAGAGGCGACGCGGGTCGAGACACCGTGCGGCGATGGCGCCATGGTGTGGCGGATCTGGGGCAGCGGCCCGCCGTTGGTCCTGTTTCACGGCGGCTACGGCTCGTGGACGCATTGGATCCGCAACGTGCTGCCGCTATCGCGCTCGTTTACCGTCGTCGCCCCCGACCTGCCGGGTCTCGGCGAGTCGTCTGACCCCACCCGAGCCGCACACCGCCGAGGGGCTGGCGCGGATCATCGTCGAGGGGCTCGATGTCGTGTTGCCGGGGCGCGAGCGGCTGCACATTGCCGGGTTTTCGTTCGGCGGTGTGCTGGGCGGGCATGTCGCGGCTCAGCTCGGCGACCGGGTGCGGGCCTTTACCGTCGTCGGCTCAAACGGGCTCGGCCTGATTCGTCAGCCGACCGATCTGCAGCGGGTGACGGCAGGTGCGTCTGCCGCAGAGGCGCTCGCCACCCACCGGCACAATCTCGGCGCGCTGATGATCGCCGATCCCGCGAAGATCGACGAACTTGCAACTTACATCCAATCGATCAACGCGCCGCGCGGCCGGGTCAAGAGCCGCCGGTTTTCGCGCGCCGACACGCTGGTGCGTGCCCTGCCCCTGATCAAGGCGCGTCTCGACGGGATCTGGGGCGGGCGCGATGCGACCGCTTATCCGCATCTCGACGAGCGCGCCCAAACGCTTCGTTCCGTTCAGCCCGACGCCCGCTTCGAGATCATCGCCGGGGCAGGGCATTGGGTCCAGTACGAGGCGGCCGATCGGTTCAATCCGCTTCTCGCCGAAATCGTCGCGCAACGCCGGAGTGCATCACCATGACCATCGACCATACCGCCTCGCTCGCCGGCAAGGTCGCTGTGGTGACGGGCGGCAGCAGCGGCATCGGCGCCGCGAGCGTGAAGCTGCTCGCCACAGCGGGAGCGCGAGTCGTCGTCGGCTACAACAAGGGAGCCGAGCGGGCGAGGACGCTGATCGTCGAGTTGCCCGGCAACGGCCACAAGGCGATGCATCTGCCGCTGGAGGACACAGCCCAGATCCGCAGGGTGGCCGGCGCGGTCCGGGAAGAGTTCGGCCGCGTAGACATCCTGGTCAATTCCGCCGGTTTTACCCGGATGGTGCCGCACCACGATCTCGAGGCGCTCGGCGATGATCTGATCGATGCGGTGCTGACCGCCAATGTGCGCGGCCCGTTCGCGACCATCCGGGCCTTTGTCCCGTTGCTCCGCGAGACCGGCGACGGGGTGATCGTCAACATCTCCTCAGGCGCCGCTCAGCACGGCACCGGCAGCTCGATCATCTATGGGGCCTCGAAGGCGGCGTTGAATACGATGAGCATGGCCTTGGCGCGAGTGCTCGGTCCCGAGATCCGCGTCGTCGTTGTAGCGCCGGGGATGGTGCATACCGGCTTTGTCCCTGGCCGCACCGAGGAGATGATGGCCAACGCCGCGGCGGCGACGCCGTTGAAGCGCGCGATCGAAGCGCATGACGTGGCGCTCGCGGTAATGGCCAGCATCACCCATCTGACTCACACCACCGGGTCGATCATCACCGTCGACGCCGGCCGCCATCTGTGATCGCGGCGATTGAGGGCTGACCACGGATGAATCTCGGCCTGCGTTCCCATATATCTCGCTCAGCAGCGGCTCTCGGCCGCAGCAGGGAGGAGACGTGCCGCGGGGTTCGCGCCTTGCGGCCGGGACGGAGGGTCATGGGCACCATCGCGCGGCAACGCGAAATTATCGACCGCAGGGCGCTCGCCGAGGAATTGTCGACCGCAGCCCGGTCGGTCAAAACCCTGAGCCTCGACCGCGCGCCGCTGGTCGAGCCGTTGAAAGCGGCTCTGGCTGCAGGACGCACCGAGATTCGCCGCCGTTTCGAGGCCAGCGGCGACGGCACGGCGGTGGTGCGCGAGCAATGCTTTCTAATGGATCAGCTGATCCGCACGCTGTTCGATCTGGTTACATCGGAAATCTATCCGCTGCCCAATCCGACTTCGGGCGAGAGGCTGGCTCTGGTCGCGGTCGGCGGCTATGGCCGCGGCGAGTTGGCGCCCTACTCCGACATCGACCTGCTTTTCCTGATGCCCTACAAGCAGACCCCCCATACCGAGCAGGTTGTCGAGTCGCTCCTTTACCTGCTGTGGGATCTCGGCCTCAAGATCGGGCAGTCGACGCGTTCGGTCGAGGAATGCCTGCGCCAGGCCAAATCCGACTTGACCATCCGCACCGGCCTACTCGAGGCGCGCTATCTGTGGGGCGACGAGGCGCTGTTCCGCGAGCTCAAGAAGCGCTTCGACGCCGAAGTGGTGCGCGGCACCGCGGCGCAATTCATCGAAGCCAAACTGGCCGAGCGCGACGAGCGGCACCGTCGGGTCGGAGATAGCCGGTACAAGCTCGAACCGAACGTCAAGGAAGGGAAGGGCGGGCTCAGAGACCTGCACACCCTGTTCTGGCTCGCCAAATACATCTATCGGATCGACGATGTCGCCAAGCTGGTCGATCTCGGCGTGCTGTCGGCCGAGGAGTCGCAGCGCTTCGCCCGGGCGCAGAGCTTTTTGTGGACGGTTCGCTGCCACCTGCATTATCTCGCCGGACGCGCCGAGGAACTGCTGACCTTCGATCTGCAGAGCGAGATCGGGCGGCGGATGGGCTACACCGACCACGCCGGCAGCCGCGGCGTCGAACGATTTATGAAGCATTATTTTCTGGTGGCCAAGGATGTCGGCGACCTGACCCGGATCTTCTGCGCCATCCTCGAAGCCGATCAGAAGCGCAAGCGGCGGCTTTCCTGGGTGCGCTGGGGGGTAGGGGCGGGGCGGCGGGGCCTCGAAGGGTTCGTGCTTGATGGCGAGCGCCTGACGATACCCTCCGAGGATTTCTTCAAAAAGGACCCGGTGGCGCTGTTGCGTCTGTTCCACGTCGCGCAGCAGCAAGGGCTCGATATCCACCCGCGTGCGCTGCGCCGGGCGAGCCAATCGCTTCGGCTGATCGACAAGCGGCTGCGTGAGGATCCGGAGGCGAACCGGCTGTTTCTCGAAATCCTGACTTCGCGCAAGGACCCGGAGACAGCGCTGCGGCGGATGAACGAGGCCGGTGTCTTCGGCCGCTTCATTCCTGACTTCGGACGTGTCGTGGCGCAGATGCAATACGACATGTACCACCATTATACGGTCGACGAGCATACGCTGTTCGCGATCGGCATCGCGCACAAGATCGAAACCGGGCTGCTAAACGACGAGTTGCCGCTGGCGACGGCGCTGGCGGCGACGATCGTCTCGCGCCGTGCGCTTTATCTCGCGGTGTTGCTGCACGACATCGCGAAGGGACGCGGCGGCGACCATTCCGTGCTCGGCGAGCGCGTCGCCCTCCGGCTTGGCCCGCGTCTCGGGCTCTCGGCCGAGGAGACCGAGACGGTAGCCTGGCTGGTGCGCTGGCACCTCCTGATGAGCGGCACCGCATTCAAGCGGGACATCAGCGACCCGCAGACGATCGGCGATTTTGTCGGGCATGTGCAGTCGCCGGAGCGGTTGAAGCTGCTGCTGATCCTGACCGTCGCCGACATCCGGGCGGTCGGTCCGAATGTGTGGAACGGCTGGAAGGCGGCCCTGCTGCGCGACCTCTATCACCGCGCTGTCGAGATGATGTCGGGCGGATTGACGGTCGAAGCGCAGGATTCTCGGGTTGCCGCCGCCCAGGCTGCGGCGCGGGAGCGGCTGCCGGATTTCCGCGAAGAGGAATTCGCGGCATTCATCAAGAGCGGCTATCCCTTCTACTGGCTGTCCTTCGATCCTGACACCCATGCCCGGCATGCGCGGCTGATGCGCGAGGCGGAGGCCAGCGGCGCGCCGCTCACGGTCGAAAAGCGCGTCGATCCGCAGCGTGCGGTGACCGAGATTACGCTCTATACCGCCGATCACGCCGGCCTGTTCTCGCGCATCGCCGGGGCGCTCGCGGTCAGTGGCGCCAACATCGTCGATGCCCGGATCATGACGATGTCGAACGGCATGGCCCTCGATACGTTCTGGGTCCAGGACCTGGCAGGCCGGGCCTTCGACCGCCCGGACAAGCTCGCCAGGCTCGCGGTGGTATTTGAGAACGTTCTGACCGGCGATTTGAACCCGCATCGCGAGCTTGGCCCGTCCGCCCGCCTTTCCAAGCCGGATGCAGGTATTTACAGTGGCGCCGCGGGTCCTCGTCGACAATAAGGCAAGCGCCTCGCATACGGTGATCGAGGTTAACGGCCGCGACCGGCCCGGGCTGTTGTTCGAACTGACCCGCGAGCTGACCCGCCTCAGCCTCCAGGTGTCGAGCGCGAAGATTTCGACCTACGGCGAAAAGGTGGTGGACGTCTTCTATGTCAGGAACCTGTTCGGCCATAAGGTCGAGCACCCGGTCAAGCTCGCCGAAATTCGCACCACCCTCGAGGCGGTACTGGCCAAGGCCAATCCGGGGGTCCCGCTAGCCCCGCAACGCGAGCCCGCAGCGGCGGAGTGAGTTAGTTGGTGAGTTAGCATAAGCGCCAGCCTTGGGCCGGTACGCCCCTCATCTGAGCGGCGCTTCCGGACCAAGCGGGGCGCGGGCGAGCGAGGATCTACTCTCTCAAATCTTCGAAGAATTCCTTGACCCGGGCGAAGAAGCCTTCGCTTTCCGGGTGGGTGCTGGCGTTTTCGCCCTCTTTCTCGAATTCGCGCAACAACTCCTGTTGGCGCTTGGTCAGATTGACCGGAGTTTCGACCGTCGCCTCGATAAACATGTCACCGCGCGCGGTAGAGCGTAGCACCGTCATCCCCTTTGCCTTGAGCCGGAACCGGTGACCCGATTGCGTGCCGGCCGGCACCGCGACCCGCGCCCGGCTGCCGTCGACGGTCGGAACCTCGATGTTGCCGCCGAGCGCCGCCGTCGTGATCGGGATCGGGACCCGGCAATAGATATTAGCGCCGTCGCGTTGAAAGATCTGATGCGGCGCCACGCTGATAAAGATGTAGAGATCGCCCGGCGCCGCGCCGCGCACCCCAACCTCGCCTTCGCCGGCAAGGCGGATCCGGGTTCCGTCCTCGACCCCGGGCGGGATATTGACCGACAAGGTCTTCTCGCGCCGCACCCGACCCTGACCGGCGCAGCTTTTACACGGCTTCTCGATAACTCGTCCTGCGCCCTGGCAGTTGTGGCAGGTACGCTCAACCGAGAAGAACCCTTGCTGCGTGCGAATGCGCCCGCGTCCGTGGCAAGTCTGACAGGAGACCGGTTTGGAACCGGCCTCGGCTCCGCTGCCGTTGCATTGGTCGCAGGCGACAAGATTGGGCACCCGGATGGTGGTTTGTTTGCCGCGAAAACCTTCCTCGATCGAAATTTCGAGGTTGTAGCGTAGATCGCTGCCGCGGCTCGGCCCAGCCTGGCCGCGCCGGCTGTTGCCCATAAACTCGCCAAACATCTCGTCGAAGATGTCGGCGAACCCGCCGGAAAAGCCAAAATCGCCGGGGCTGCGTCCGCCTTGCTCGAAGGCGGCATGGCCGTACCGATCATAGGCGGCGCGCTTCTGGTCGTCCTTCAGGATATCGTAGGCCTCGTTGAGGTCTTTGAACTTCTGTTCGGCGCTCTTATCCCCCGAATTCCGATCCGGGTGATATTGCATCGCAAGTTTGCGATAGGCTTTCTTCAGATCGTCAGCGCTGGCCGATTTGGCGACGCCGAGAATCTCATAAAAATCTTGCTTGGCCATGATCGATGGGCGTTCGCTAGGAGGAGGGGTTGCCGCCGCGAATCACCCCGGCGGGTACGCGCCGGGGTGACCGCATTCGATCTGCATTTGCGCTGCAGCGTCGGCTAGGCAGAGCCGCGCTTCTTCTGGTCGTCGACCTCTTCGAAATCGGCATCGACGACCTTGTCGTTGTCGCCGGTACCTCCGGCCCCGCCTTGCGGCCCGCTACTGGAACCCGGACCACCATCCGCCCCGGCCTGCTGTTCCTGCTGGGCTTTGTACAGCGCTTCGCCCAGCTTCATCGAGGTTTGGGCCAGAGCCTCGGTCTTGGTCTTGATCTGACCGGCGTCCTCGCTGCCGAGCGTATCCTTCAAGGCTTGGATTCCCTGCTCCACCGCCTCGCGGTCAGCGGCCGGAACCTTGTCGCCGCTCTCGCGCAGGGTGCGCTCGGTTGTATGGATCAGCGCGTCGGCATTGTTCTTGGCCTCGACCAGTTCGCGGCGCCGCTTGTCTTCCTCGGCATGGGCCTCGGCGTCCTTGACCATCTTGTCGATATCGGCCTCGGAGAGCCCGCCCGAGGCCTGAATGCGGATCTGCTGCTCCTTGCCGGTGGCCTTGTCCTTGGCCGAGACCTGGACGATGCCGTTGGCGTCGATGTCAAAGGTGACTTCGACCTGCGGCATGCCGCGCGGCGCCGAGGGGATGCCGACCAGATCGAACTGGCCGAGCAATTTGTTGTCCGCCGCCATTTCGCGCTCCCCCTGGAAGACGCGAATCGTGACCGCGGTCTGGTTGTCCTCGGCCGTCGAGAAGGTCTGACTTTTCTTGGTCGGGATCGTCGTGTTGCGATCGATGAGCCGGGTGAAGACGCCGCCCAGGGTTTCGATGCCGAGCGACAACGGGGTCACATCGAGCAACAGAACGTCCTTGACCTCGCCCTGCAGGACACCGGCCTGGATCGCCGCGCCGATGGCCACGACCTCGTCGGGATTGACGCTGCGATTGGGCTCCTTGCCGAAGAACTGCTTGACCGCCTCAATCACCTTGGGCATGCGGGTCATGCCGCCGACCAGGATCACCTCGTTGATCTCGGAGGCCTTGAGTCCGGCATCCTTCAGCGCATTGCGGCACGGACCGATCGTGCGCTGGATCAGATCATCCACCAGCGCTTCGAGCTTGGCCCGAGTGAGCTTGATGTTGAGATGCTTGGGCCCGTGCTGGTCGGCCGTGATGAACGGCAGGTTGACGTCGGTCTGCATCGACGAACTGAGTTCGATCTTGGCCTTTTCTGCCGCCTCCTTCAAACGCTGGAGGGCGAGGCGGTCGCTGCGCAGATCGATCCCTTGTTCCTTTTTGAATTCATCGGCGAGATAGTCGATGATGTTTTTGTCGAAGTCTTCGCCGCCGAGAAAAGTATCGCCGTTTGTCGATTTGACCTCGAAGACGCCATCGCCGATCTCCAGTACCGAGATATCGAAAGTGCCGCCGCCCAGATCATAGACCGCGATCGTGCCGGTGCCCTTGCGCTCCATGCCGTAGGCAAGCGCCGCCGCGGTCGGCTCGTTGATAATGCGCAGGACTTCGAGCCCGGCGATCTTGCCGGCGTCCTTGGTCGCCTGGCGCTGGCTGTCGTTGAAATAGGCGGGGACGGTGATAACCGCCTGGGTCACCGTTTCGCCGAGATAGGCCTCGGCCGTCTCCTTCATCTTTTGCAGGATGAAGGCGCTGATCTGCGAGGGCGCGTATTTCTTGCCGCGGCTCTCGACCCAGGCATCGCCATTGTCGCCCGAAACGATCTTGTATGGGACGAGATCGATGTCCTTCTTGACCATCGGGTCGGTGAAGCGCCGGCCGATCAGCCGCTTGATTGCAAAAAACGTGTTTTCGGGATTGGTCACCGCCTGGCGTTTGGCGGCCTGGCCGACCAGGCGTTCGCCCAATTCGGTGAAAGCCACCATCGAGGGCGTCGTCCGCATGCCCTCGCTGTTTTCGATGACTTTGGCGCTCTTGCCTTCCATCACGGCGACGCAGGAATTGGTCGTGCCGAGATCGATACCGATGACCTTGCTCATAGACACCTCATTTCAAAAGCAGGACCGGGCGGCCTGGGGAAGCACCGTCCCGATCCCCCGGGAAGTGGTCGTTCAGTCATCCCCTGACTTTGCAGGGTTATATAAGTTTGCGGCCGGCGCGCTACAACGGCTCGGCCGGTTTCAGCGGCTGCTTGGCAACGCCGACCATGGCCGGCCGCAGCAGGCGGTCATGCAGCACATATCCGGGCTGCAACACTTCGACGACCGTCCCGGCGGGCTGGTCAGCCCGCTCGGCCTCGTAGATCGCCTGATGGAAATTGTGGTCGAAACGCTCGCCCTGCGGATTGATGCGGCGAATGCCGTGCCGCTCGAAGACCGATAGCAATTCGCGCTCGGTCGCTGCGACCCCGGCGAGCAGGCTGCGGGTGCGTTCGTCCCGGACCTCTGCCTCGGGGAGACTGTCGAGCGCCCGGCGCAGATTGTCGGCAGCCGACAGCAGATCCTTGGCAAAGCCGGTAATGGCGTATTTCGATGCGTCCTCGCGCTCGCGCTGAGCCCGGCGCCGAGTGTTCTCGGCCTCGGCGAGCGCGCGCAGCAGCCGGTCCTTGTGATCGGCGAGTTCGGCTTCGAGCGCTGCCGCCCGCGCCTCCGGCGAGACCTCGGCGATTTCGTCGAAATTGTTGTTGGCGGCGGCCGAGGCTCCATCGGACGCCGTCTCCTGGGGGGTTCTGGTATCGTCCATCATCCGTCCTATCCGATAAGGCGCCCGATCACCTTGGCGGTATAGTCCACCATCGGGATAATCCGGGCGTAGTTGATCCGGGTGGGGCCGATCACCCCGATCGCGCCGACGATCTGCTCGCGGCTGTTGTGATAGGGCGCGATCACCATCGAGCAGCCGGTCACCCCGAACAGGTGGCTTTCGGCGCCGATGAAGATCTGCACCCCCTCGCCCTGCTTGCTGGCGTCGAGCAGGCGCAGGATGGTCTCGCGCGTCTCCAGCATCTCGAACAAGGTGCGCAGCCTTTCAAGGTCGGCCAGGGCGGTCACGTCGTCGAGCAGATTGGCCTGGCCGCGAACGATCAGGGCGCTACCCTTGTCGCCCCCGGCCCAACTCGCTAGCCCCGCGGCGACGAGCTTCGAGGTCAGCACGTCGAGCTGCACCTGGTGCGACTCGATCTCCTGCTGGATTTCGGACCGAGCCTCCTCGATGGTCCGGCCGATCAGCCGGGCGCTCAGATAATTGCCCGCCGAGATCAAGGCTGAGGGTGGCAGCCCCAGCGGCACCTCGATGACCCGGTTTTCGACCAGGCCATCCTCGGTGACCAGGACGACGAGCGCGCGTCCCGGCCCGAGATGGACAAATTCCAGATGCTTCAGCGGCCGGTCCTGCTTGGGCGCGACAACCACCCCGGCGCAATGCGCCAGACCCGAGAGCGCACTGATCGCTTCGTCCAGCGCCTGCGGCAGGCTCCTGCCGCGCGCCAGACAAAGGCTTTCGAGGCTGCGGCGCTCGTCCTCGGCGAGCCTTCCGACCTCCAGCAGGCCGTGGACAAACAGTCGCAGCCCGGCTTCGGTCGGCAGCCGTCCGGCTGAGGTATGCGGCGAATAGAGCAGTCCCGCCTCTTCGAGGTCGGCCATCACGTTGCGGATCGTCGCCGGTGATAAATTCTGGCCCAACAGCCGCGACAAGGTGCGCGAGCCGATCGGCTCGCCGGTGGCGACATAGCCGTCGACGATCAGGCGAAAAATCTCGCGGCTGCGCTCGTTCAGCTCATTGATTGGGGAAGGGACGAGGGATCGAGGCATATGCAGGTTGCGATAGTCAGATCCAATATGCGATTCCCGTCGAGGCGTGACGTACGCGACGGCGACTTGGCCATTCGGCAATCGCCCTCGGCGTTGGCGAAATTTGGTAACGCCGGTCGCCGAGGTCAACTCGTCGCCGCCGGTCGGCAGCTATGGCGTCTGCTTGAAGGTCGCTTCGAAGCTCTCGCCTTTCGGGTTGATCAGGTGTCCCGTCATATCGACGATCCCTGGTCGAAAGGCAAACTGGCTGCCGTCGTTATTCTGAAACCTAAGCTCGCCGCCGCGGATCACGCCGGTGCCGTGCAGCACACCTCCCGGCGCCGGTGTGCTCGATCCTTGCGGCCCGAAGACGTAGATGATCGACGCGCTGCCATCTCCCTTTACGTCCTCGACGATCAGCGCCGCACAGGTGCGCGCGTCCCAGGCCGCATCGCTCCAAATGCCGACGAAACGTCGATAATTATCAGGGATTGTCGCGGGATCGGCCAGATGAAAGCTGACATTCTGTTCGCAGAAGACCCGGCCCGGTGGTGCCTCGCCGCTTTGCGGCGGCGGAGATTGCGGTTCGGCGGCGGACGGCTCTGCGACCGGCGGCTCATGGCTCGGCGGCGCCGACTGGGCCAGCGCCGAAGTGGCGGTCAGCAGAATCAGGCAACAAGGCGCAAGGGCGCGACGAATCATGTTGGGCTCCGGCCGGCAGCAGCCGGCTCAGGCTTGTACGGCGAAAGCCAAGCGCGCGCCAGCCGCCGGCTCATCGGGTGCTTATAGCCATCCGCGAGGGGGCGCCAGGGACGAGGCCGGTCTCACCGAAGCGGTGTTTTCCGAGGCATGCCCTTTACCGCGGACCAGTTATGCCCGTCGGCGTTTCTGGCAGAGCCGTGACGGCGTAAGGCGGGCGGTGCAGGCCGGCGGGCGAGATCGTGAAGATCTCGTAGCCGGCGGCAGTCACCCCGACGGTGTGCTCGAACTGGGCCGACAAGGAGCGGTCCTTGGTCACCGCGGTCCAGCCGTCGTTCAGGATCTTCACCTCGTAGCGTCCGGCGTTGATCATCGGCTCGACAGTGAAGATCATGCCCTCGCGCAGCACCACTCCCTCGTCGGGCCGGCCGTAATGCAGGATCGAGGGCGCGTCGTGAAAGATGCGGCCGACGCCATGGCCGCAGAAGTCGCGCACCACCGAAAAGCGGTGGCCTTCGGCATAGCGCTGGATCGCATCGCCGATGGCGCCGATACGGATGCCGGGGCGGATGACGGCGATGCCGCGCATCATCGCCTCATAAGTCACCTCGACCAGCCGCCGCGCCTTTACCGGGATGCGCTCGCCGACAAAGAACATCCGGCTGGTATCGCCGTGCCAGCCGTCGAGGATCGGGGTCACGTCGATATTGATGATGTCGCCTTCAACCAGCCGCCGATCGCCGGGAATGCCGTGACAAACGACATGATTGATCGAGGTGCAGATCGATTTTGGAAAGCCACGGTAGTTCAGCGGCGCCGAAATCGCATCATGGTCGGCGACAAAGTCGTGGCATAGCCGGTCGAGTTCGCCAGTGGCGACCCCAGGTCGGATATGGGGCGTGATGAAATCGAGCGTCTGTGCGGCCAGCGCTCCGGCCCGCCGCATCGCCGCGAAGGCTTCGGCCCCATGGATCTTGATCCGGCCGTCGCGAGCCTCGCCACTGGCGAGGCCTCCCATCAGATCCTGCTGCATGCCGCTTCTGTTTTGCACCGTCGTTCGGGCTTCGCGCGCCGCGACCCCGCCCATCTATCGCCATTGAAGGTAGGGATTTCCGGGCGACGGGGCAATCCTCGGCCGCGATTGTGCCGGCGCAGTCGTTCGCCTATGAAGGACGAAGCGGCGAAGGCGAAAGAGGCCAAGGCGGATGAGCACGAACAATTCCGAAGCAGGCGCCGCGACCGTCGAGCACAAGATCGTCACCGCCTGCGTGCTGATCATCGGCAACGAGATCCTGTCCGGTCGCACCCAGGATGAAAATTTGGCCTTCCTCGCGCGGGGTCTGAACGAGGCCGGCATCCGGGTGCGCGAGGCACGGGTGATCCCCGATGTTCCCGAGGTGATCGTGTCGACGGTGAACGATGTCCGGCGCCGTTTCGACCATGTCTTCACCACCGGCGGGATCGGCCCGACCCATGACGACATTACCGCGCAATGCATAGCCGACGCCTTTGGGGTCCCGCTGATCCTGCATCCGGACGCCAAACGACTCCTCGAAACCCACTATCCCGCCGGCCATTTGAACGAGGCGCGGCTGCGGATGGCGATGGTGCCGCAGGGGGCGGCGCTACTGCCCAACCCGATCTCGCGCGCCCCGGGGTTTCAGATCGGCAACGTTTTTGTGTTGCCCGGCGTGCCAAGCATCATGCAGGGAATCTTCGCGCAGCTGAAGCACCGGCTCGTCGGCGGCGAAAAGGTCTTGAGCCGCAGTGTCAGCTGCCACCTCGGCGAGGGCGTCCTGGCCGGCGATCTGTCGGCATTGCAGGATCGCTACCCCGATGTCGAGATCGGCTCCTACCCCTATTTCCGACGCGGCGATTTCGGGGTGACCCTGGTGTTGCGGGGCACCGATCGCGCCCGGCTCGGCGCCGCGACCGAGGAATTGAAGGCACTGATCCAAACGCTCGGCGGCGACCCGCAAGAGGGGCTTGGCGAGGGATAGCACTTTGTCTTCGCCGACCCTCGATAGCTGGCGACCCGGCTCCAGTCGTTGTTGCCTCGCCCGGCTCAGGTGGCGAACTGCTCCTTGAAGACGCGCTCTTCGAGATTGGCTTCGTGATCAAAGAGCAGTGTCATGGCGATATCGCGGTTTTCATGGATCTCGACGCTGACCACATCGCGCGCCTCAGTGAAATCGGCGACGGCGCTGACCGGCCGCTTGTCGGTTTCGAGTGCGTCGAACCTGACCTGCGCCGCGTGGCGCAGCAGGGCGCCGCGCCAGCGCCGCGGGCGAAAGGCGCTGATCGGCGTCAGCGCCAGTACCCCGGCGTCGAGCGGAATGATCGGACCGTGCGCCGATAGATTGTAGGCGGTGCTGCCGACCGGGGTAGCAAGCAGGATGCCATCGGCCATCAGTTCGTCGAGGCGGACCACGCCGTCGACCGTGATCCGTAGCTTTGCCGCCTGGCGGCTCTCGCGTAGCAGGGACACTTCGTTGAAGGCGAGGGCGCGGTGGCGGGCGCCGTCATGATCGCGCGCGATCATTTCGAGAGGGTGCAGCACGACCGGCTGTGCCGTGGCGAGGCGCTCGAACAGTCCGTCCGGACGATAGGCGTTCATCAAAAACCCGACGCTGCCGCGATGCATGCCGTAGATCGGCACACCCTGCGGCAGAAAGCGGTGCAACGTTTCCAGCATGAAGCCGTCGCCGCCGAGAGGAATGACGAGTTCGGCCTGTTCGGGTTCGACGCAGGGGTAGAGGCGGCACAGCTCGGCCAGGGCCAGCTGGGCGGCTTCAGTCTCGGCCGCGACAACCGCGATGCGGGGCGCGATCCGCAGCGGCCGGGCCGCGCTCACCCGCCGGTGACACTCATATGACGGGCAACGGCGGGCCGGTTGTGACGGCGGTCGATGATGAAGTCATGGCCCTTCGGTTTGCGGGCAATCGCCTCGCCGATCGCCGTCACGAGCGCCTCGTCGCCCTCGGATTGGCGCAGCGGCGTCCGTAGATCGGCCGCATCCTCTTGGCCGAGGCACATAAAGAGCGTGCCGGTGCAGGTCAGCCGCACGCGGTTGCAGCTCTCGCAGAAATTATGAGTCAGTGGCGTGATGAAGCCGAGCCGGCGGCCGGTCTCGCGCACCGTGACATAACGCGCCGGACCGCCGGTGCAATAATCGCTGTCGTCAAGCGTCCAGCGCCGCTGCAATCGGGCGCGCACCATCGACAGCGGCAAGTATTGATCGAGCCGGTTCTCGCCGCCGATATCGCCCATCGGCATGACCTCGATGAAGACCAGGTCGAAACCCTGGTCGCCGCACCAGGCGACGAGATCGTCGAATTCCTCCTCGTTGACGCCGCGCAACGCCACCGTGTTGATTTTGACCGCGAGCCCCGCGGCCTTGGCGGCGGCGAGCCCGTCGAGCACGACATCGAGTTGGCCGCGGCGGGTGATCTCGGTGAATTTCGCCGGATCGAGGGTATCGACCGAGACATTGACCCGGCGCACGCCGCAATCGGCAAGCTCGCCGGCATAGCGGGCAAGCTGGCTGCCGTTGGTCGTCAGGGTCAGCTCGTCGAGGGCGCCGGTGCCGAGATGGCGACCGAGCGAGCGGAACAGGCTCATGATGTTGCGGCGAACCAGCGGTTCGCCGCCGGTCAGGCGCAGCTTTCTGGTGCCGAGCCGGACGAAGGCGCTGCACACCCGGTCGAGTTCCTCGAGGGTCAGAAGCTCCGCCTTTGGCAGAAAAGTCATCTCCTCGGCCATGCAATAGACGCAGCGAAAGTCGCACCGGTCGGTGACCGATACGCGCAGGTAGCTGATGGTTCGTCCAAACGGGTCGATCATGCTGTGCTCGCTAGCAGCGCTGTCGCATTCTGTTCCGCCATATTGTGAAGATAGGGGCGCGATCGACAAATGTCGCCCCCGATCTGGTCGTGGTTATCCCGCGCCGCCCCGCGGCTCGTTAGGGAGAAGCCGTCGAAGATCTGCTCTTCGGTTTAGATAGGTGGCTCGCAATGACACCGCCGTTGCAGCTCCAATTCGCTCCTGGCGTTCCGACGCGCGGGGATTATCTCCACCGGAAGCATGGCATCTGCCGGCTTGCAGCGGAAGCCAGGGCAACCCATCATCGGTCCATGCAGGAATTTACCGTCCGCCCCCAGCCCGACGATCCGCGCCTGACCCGCACCGTCGCCGGCATCGACCAGGAAGGCCGGGCCATCAATACCTCAGTGGTCATGGAACGGCCGCTGACCCTATTCCTCAACAGGCGCGAGATCGTCACGATGATGACGATCGGCGACCATCCGGATTATCTCGCGGTCGGCTATCTGCTCAATCAGAACATGCTGCGCCCCGAGGACCGGATTACCGGCATCGATTACGACGAGGAACTCGAGACCGTCGTTGTGCGCACCGATCGGGAGACCGATTTCGAGGATAAGCTGCGCAAAAAGACGCTTACGTCGGGCTGTGCCCAGGGCACCGTCTTTGGCGATCTGATGGAGAAATTCGAGGAAGTCCGGCTCGATCCGGGCGCAGTGTTGCGCACCTCGTGGCTCTATGCGCTCTCCCGCAAGATCAATACCGTGCCAAGCCTCTATCTCGCCGCCGGGGCGATCCATGGTTGTGTATTGTGCGAGGCGGACCGGCCGCTCCTCTATATGGAGGATGTCGGCCGGCACAACGCGATCGACAAGATCGCTGGCTACATGCACCTGCACCATATTCCCGCAGCGGGCAAGATCTTCTACACGACCGGGCGGCTGACCTCGGAGATGGTGATCAAGACCGTGCAGATGGCCATCCCGATCCTGATCTCGCGCTCGGGCTTTACCGCCTGGGGCGTCGATCTCGCCCGCCAGGCTGGGCTCACTCTGATCGGCCGCGCCAAGGGCAAGCGGTTCGTGGCGCTGGCCGGCGGCGAGCGGATCGTGTTCGACGGCGATATCCGGGCCGTCGAAGACGAGCATCCGCGGCTCGCCCGCAAGGCCAGCCTGGCCGAGGATGCGGTGTGAAGGTCGTTGGCCTGCTGCTCGCCGGCGGCCTGTCGCGACGCATGGGTGGCGGCGACAAGGCACTGCGGCTGCTCGGCGGCGTTTCGCTGCTCGATCGGGTCATCGAGCGGCTGCGGCCACAGGTCGCCGCACTCGTACTCAACGCCAATGGCGACCCGGCGCGCTTTGCCGGGGTCGGCCTGCCGGTGGTACCCGACAGCGTTCCCGATTTCGCCGGGCCGTTGGCCGGTGTGCTGGCCGGTCTTGATTGGGCGGCGCGAAATCGACCCGATTGTCCATTCGTGGTCAGCGTCGCCACCGACGCGCCATTTCTGCCCAAGGATCTGGTGGCCCGGTTCACCGCCGCGATCGAAGCCGCGCGAGCCGATCTCGCCTGCGCCGCTTCGCAAGGGCAGGCGCATCCGGTGATCGGGTTGTGGCCGGTGCGGCTGCGCGAGGATCTGCGCCATGCGGTGATCGAAGAAGGGGTCCGCAAGGTTGATGTGTGGACTGCCCGCCACCGTCTGGCCACTGTGGTATTCGCGAGCCAGCCGGTGGACCCATTTTTCAACGCCAACAGGCCCGAAGACCTGGCCGCAGCCGCGGCGCTGCTCGACCTCAGTGAAACGCCTTGAGGGCGTTCAGCAGGGTCTGCACGACGCCCCAAAACAGCGGGATGCCGACAAAGCCCCAGGCGAGGACGAGCTTGACGCCATTGCTTGAGGCGCTGGTTTGCCGAATCCTGTCCATCATTGCCTCCCGAATACCGGAGCACCTTCGACCTCGGCATCCGCCTCGACCGCACGCATGTGAAACCGCTCATGCACGGATTTGACAAAGACGTTGCAGATAAAGCCGATGATCAGCAACCCCGCCATCACGTACATCGTGAGATTGTAGGCCTGCGCCTTGGCGACTCCGTGCAGGATGTTGTATTCGCGGATGTAGTTGACCAGGACCGGGCCGAAAATCCCGGCCATTGCCCACGCGGTCAGCAGCAGCCCGTGGATCGCGCCGACATAGCGGGTGCCGAACATATCCCGCAGATAGGCTGGTACGGTGGCAAAGCCGCCACCGTACATGCTGAAGATCACGGCGTAGCACAGCACGAAAAGGCCGACGCTGCCGACCGCGCCGGCATAGGGCACGAGTGCGTAGAGCAGGGTACCGAGGGCAAAGAATACAAAGTAGGTATTCTTGCGTCCGATATAGTCGGATACCGACGACCACACGAACCGCCCGCCCATGTTAAACAGGCTGAATAGCCCGACGAAGCCGGATGCAGCGACCGCTGTGATGCGGCCGCGGAACATCTCCTGGCTCATCGCCGAGGCCTGCCCGAGCACGCCGATTCCGGCGGTGACGTTGAGGCATAGGATCCACCAGATCAGCCAGAATTGCGGCGTCTTCAACGCGTCGTAGACGTAGACATGTTGTGTTGTGACCAGACGCTTTGGCTGAACCGGCGCAACATAGCCGGCTGGCATCCAGCCCGGGGCCGGCACTCGCACGATCGCCGCGCCGACCATCATGAAGCAAACATAGATCAAGCCCATGACGACGAAGGTCTCGGCGACACCGATATGGGTCGGCGTCGAGAACCTGGCCATCAGCCAGACCGAGAGCGGCGCGGCAATGAAGGCGGCGCCGCCGAACCCCATGATCGCCATGCCGGTCGCCATGCCGGGCCGGTCGGGGAACCATTTGATCAGGGTCGATACCGGTGCGATGTAGCCGAGGCCAAGCCCGATGCCGCCTAGCACACCGTAGCCGAGATAGATGATCCACAGATTGTGGAGGCGCACGCCGAGCGCCGAGACGAGGAAGCCGCCGCCAAAGCATAAGGCCGCGGTGAACATCGCCCGGCGCGGCCCACTCTCCTCGACCCAGCGCCCGAGCAGCGCCGCAGAGCTGCCCAGGATAAAGATCGCAAGGCTGAAGATCCAGCCGAGTTCAGTCAGCTTCCAATCCGCCGGCGCCGATTTGGTAATGCCGATCAATCTGGTCATCGGCAGGTTGAAGACGCTGAACGCATAGGCTTGGCCGATGCACAAATGGACGCAAAGGGCGGCCGGCGGGATCAGCCATCTTGTGTAGCCGGGTGGCGCGACAATCCGCTCCTTATCGAGAAACGAAAAAATCGACATGGTTTCCTCCCTGTCATTCCTGCCGCGGACGCGTCTGGCGGCTTCCGTCGGCCGATCTGATTTTAGGTCGTGGGGCCGTCCGGCTGCGCGCGAAGCCCCGGATGTCCCATCAAGCTAGTTTTTACCGATGGTTTAGTTGAAATGGAACTTGATTGTTGCGCGTTGACCGTCACGAGCGGTCCCTGGGAGAATGATCGGGGTTAAGATTAATGCAAGACCGTGGCGCAAAGATCGTGGCGGTTCTATAAAATGCTCCACCTTGGTAACAACAAATGACAAGACCATGGCTGAGAGGTGATCTACTTTCGATATCATCGCCAGATATTTCAAGATATACTAAAAATAAAATACGGAGATTAAGCAAATTATTGTTACACAGGTTTCTGGAAATTCGACGGATTTAGGATCTAATTTCCGATTATGACAACGTATATCGCTGATATCACCAGTGATAATCTATCGAATACGTGGTGGCGCCGCAGATCGAAACTCCGATGTTGAGCACGCCTCCGCGAATATCCACGATCGCCTTTTTCGCCCTACCCGCTCGGGCGACAGGCGACCGGGAACGGATTGACGGTCGCTCGTTCGAGAGTTCCTGAGCGAGCCCGGATCTTATGGTCATCAAGCGCGCCGGGGGAGTTCTGATGGCGGACATGGCTCCTCTCCGGAGTCAAGGCATTCACACGGTGATCCGAGCCTGAACCCGCGTCGGTAGGCCGATGCGCCAGCGAGACTGTCAACGCCGGTTGCAGCGCTGCGCGGCTCATGGCAGCATTAACTATGAATCTGCTAATCGACCTACGCGTCGCGGAATTGCTGACAGCCCGGCTGTGCCACGAATTGAGCAGCCCGATTGCCGCGATCGGCAACGGGGTCGAGTTGCTCGGCGAGGACGATCCCGATTTTTCCCGCGAGGCCTTGGCGCTCGTCGCTGACAGCGCCCGCCGCGCCGCCAACCGCCTGCAATTTTACCGTTTCGCCTATGGCTTCCACGGGAACGCGGCGATTGCCGGACCGGCGCCCAGCGAATTGGCCATCAGGCTCTTCGAGCGAACGTCGATCGCGTGCCAGTACTCCGAGGATGTTCGTGCGCTGCCGCTTGCTCAGCAGAAGCTCGGCTGCAACCTGCTTTTGATCGGCGCTGAGATGCTGGCCCGCGGTGGCCGCCTGGCGCTCCGGACCGTACTCGACAGGCTGCAACTCGAAGTGATCGGCGAACCCGCTTCACTCGCCCCCGAGCAACGCGCGGCACTCCAGCTCGAAACCCCGGTCGGGGCGGTCACCTCGCGGACCGCGCAGGCCTATTTCTCGGGCCTTCTCGCCCGCGCGCTGGGCTGGCGTCTGGTGGCCGCGGAGGCGGGGAGTGCGCGGGTTCTGCTGTTGTCGGTCGACGCCGCGGGCTAAGCCACGGCCGTGTCGTGGCGAGTCTCGAGCCGATCCTGGCCCGGTCCCGGAACTGCGGCGGTCACGGCGGTGGCGAGTTCGGGCGCGTCGCGCAGCACATAGCCCCGACCCCATACGGTCTCGATATAGTGCTTACCGCCGGTGGCCTGAGCGAGCTTTTTGCGCAACTTGCAAACGAAGACGTCGATGATCTTGAGCTCGGGCTCGTCCATCCCGCCGTAGAGATGATTGAGAAACATCTCCTTGGTCAGGGTGGTGCCCTTGCGGAGGCTGAGCAGCTCGATGATGCCGTACTCCTTGCCGGTCAGATGCAGCGGCCGATTTTCGACTTCGACGACACGGGCGTCGAGGTTGACGACGAGCTTGCCGGTGCGAATGACCGACTCGGAGTGACCTTTGGACCGGCGGACGATGGCGTGGATCCGCGCCACCAATTCGCGGCGATCGAACGGCTTGGTCAGGAAGTCGTCGGCGCCAAAGCCCAGGCCCTTCAGCTTGTGATCGAGCTCGGCCAGGCCGGAGAGGATCAGGATCGGCGTGTGTATGCGCGCCGCGCGCAACCGCCGCAGCACCTCGTACCCGTCGATGTCCGGCAGCATCAGATCGAGGAGGATGATGTCATAGTCGTAAAGTTTGCCGATCTCCAGCCCGTCCTCACCGAGATCGGTCGTATCGCAAATGAAATTTTCCTTCCTCAGCATCATCTTGATACTGGCGGACGTAGCTGAGTCGTCCTCGACGAGAAGCACGCGCATAGGAGCCTCCGGGGATCATGCCGGCAACCTTGGCCGGCGGGTCGTGGTTAATCCTCACCTTAGGTAGTTAACATAACGTTGTCCGAGAGTCCAGATTGTCATCGCACGAAACCGGCCATCAATGAAGGTCAAAAGCCGCACTGTCACCGCCACCCTGCCAAGCCTAGTTAGTCACCCGTCCGGGATCGCGCCATAGCGAGATTCGCCCGGGTCGTTTGTAGGATTGTTAGGTGGCGGATTCCGCGCGACATCCCCCACGCCATGTACCCGCTCCGGCGCGGAACAGATGCTGCTAAAGCGGTAGACCATGTCATGGCATTTTCCCGAATTGTTCGATAGCCGCGAGGCCGGCAGGTACGGTCCGCACTCTTAGTTGCTGCAGATCTCTCTTTTCCAGGGCTCGACTTGCGGCATTGATGCCATGCTAACCAGACGGTCGCCGGTGCGGCGTGTGAACTGCTTCACACCGGACGAGGGAAATTAACTTCCGGGAGGCGGTTTGTGCGGCTCTTACCCCTCGCGCGTCACCCAAGGCGCGATGCGCGGTGCGGCGTTTGGGCTTGCAAATCAACTCGGCTGCCGCCGGATCCGGCCCGGCAGCGGCGCCGCTCTTTGCCCTTGCCGGCCTCGGGGCGCCGCTGCCGGCTATGATGGCGACCTTTGCGACGAGACCGAAACCGTCTTCAGCCGAACTTCGTCGCTGATATCCGAAGCCATCCATGGATCGGTCACGCCCCCGAACCGGGGACGCAGCCGATCCACCAGCCGCTTCAAGCCTCGCCGGCTACGCCCGGGTCGGGATGTGCTTCGTCAGGAACTCCTTGACGCGGGCTCTAGCCGAATTCAGCGCTGCACCCGCTTTCCATTCCGCAATGAACTCGCAATTCGGGAGCAGCTTGGAAAGCTCCTCTGAAATCGGCCACGGATGCGCCTCGTCGTTGCCTGCCAGTACGAGGCACGGTGTGCGGATGGTGGAGACGAACCCGCGATCCGCGCAGTAGACGAAGCCGGCGGCGTAGAGATTGTGGCAGAACGCATCCAGCACCGGCTGGGTTGCCTCCGGATGGCCTTCGAGCGATTCCGCCCAGGCGTTGAACCGGGCGGGGCGGCCGGGCGCGAGGGCGCCGACGCGCCCGATCGGCTGCGCCAGCACAGCGCTGGCGACGCGCTCCGGCTGAGCCTTGAGCAGGTTGATGATGAACGACCCACCGATGCATTGACCGTAAAGATGGCACCGATCGATGCCGAGGTGGTCGAGCAGCGCGATATGATCGGCGGTGTATGAATCCCAACCGTCCTGCGCGGTGATCGGGGCGCGGGACTGGCCACCGGCGTTGCGCTGATCCATCGCGATCACGCGGAAGTCGGTCGCAAACTCGGTAGTGGGGTCGATCGGCGCGGAGGGTTGGCTCCAGACGTCGATCACCGACGCCAGGCCCGCAGGTGCGAAGGTGAGGATCGGGAAACCCTGCCCGAACTCCTCATAATAGATCCGGGCGCCATGATGCTCAAAGCTCGGCATGTCGATGTCCTTTCGTCATGGAGGGGTCATGTCTGTGGACCGACGTCTCGCCCAAGGGTCAATTTCGGCGATATTGGGGCCGACGTCGAGGCCTCTACGCCGACGCGTCGTCGAGGATGCGGACGAGGTGGCGGGCGTCGCGGCCCGTCGCGCCGGCGATTTGGTGGCGGCAGCTGGTGCCGCAGGCGGCGAGGAGGGTGCCGGCCGGTGCGGCGCGCATCGTCGGCAAGACGCCGAGTTCGCCGATCTTCAGCGACATTTCGCGGTGTTCGGCCTCGTAGCCGAACGACCCGGCCATGCCGCAGCAGGTCGAGTCAAAGGTTTCGACCTTGAGGCCGGGAATGAGCTGCAATGCCCTGACCGCGGCGCCGACAGTGGCAAAGGCCTTCTGGTGGCAATGGCTGTGCAGGAGAGCGGTTTGGCCGGGCATCGGCTTCAAGGGTAGCTCGAACCGGCCGGCGGCGCGTTCGGCATCGACGAATTCCTCAAACAGCTGGGCGTTGGCGGCGAGCGCCTTGCTCGCCGAGCCCGACAGTAGCGCTGGATATTCGTCGCGCAGGGTCAACAGGCAGGACGGTTCGAGCCCGACGATCGGCGCACCGGAAGCGACATATGGGGCGAGGGCATCGACCATGCGCTGCGCCTCGTTTCGGGCCTGGTCGACGAGGCCGGCGGAAAGAAAGGTCCGTCCGCAGCACAACGGCCGGCCGCGTGCGGGATCGGGGGTCACCGCGCGATAGCCGGCCCGCGCCAGGACGCGCTCGGCGGCGCGGGCATTCTCTGGTTCGAAATAGCGGTTGAAGGTATCGACCAGCAAGACGACCTCGCGCCCGGTCCCCGGCGATGCTCCGCGAAAGGGGCGTGGCGACCATTCGGGCAATTTGCCGGCGGCGCTGAGCCCGAACAGCCGTTCTCCGAGCTGGGCCAGAAACGGCACCCGGTTGCGCAGATTGAGCAGCGGCGCCAGCCGCGCGCCATAGGGGGCGTAGCGCGGCAGCCAGGCGATCAGCCGGTCGCGCGGGCTGAACCCGTGGCTTTTACGGTAGTGGTGCAGGAACTCGATCTTCATCCGCGCCATATCGACGCCGGTCGGGCACTCGCGCCTGCAACCTTTGCACGAGATGCACAGCGCCATCGTCTCGCGCATATCTTCGGAAACCAGCGCATCCGGCCCGAGCTGGCCGGACAAGGCCAGCCGCAACGTATTAGCCCGGCCGCGGGTCAGATGCTGCTCGTCGCCGGTGGCGCGGAACGACGGGCACATCACCGCGGCATCGCGGGCGCGGCAGGCGCCGTTGTTGTTGCACATTTCGACCGCGCCGGCGAACCCGCCCCATTCCGACCAGTCGAGCGCGGTGGCGATCGGCAATGGCCGGTAATCGGGCTTGAAGCGGAACAGGCTGCGATCATCCATCCTCGAGGACCGGACGATCTTACCGGGGTTGAACAAGCCGTGCGGGTCGAAGGCGTCCTTGACCTGCTCGAAGGCGCGGACCATGCGACCACCGAACATCGCCTCATGGAACTCGGAGCGCACCAGCCCGTCGCCGTGCTCGCCCGAATGCGAACCCTTGTATTCGCGGACCATCGCGAACGCCTCTTCGGCGATCGCCCGCATCTTTCTGACTTCCAGCTCCTGCTTGACGTTGAGCACCGGGCGCACATGCAGGCAGCCGACCGAGGCGTGCGCATACCAGGTGCCGTAGGTGCCGTGCTTTTCGAAGATCCGGGTCAGCCGATCGGTGTAGTCGGCAAGGTCCTCGAGGCGCACAGCGCAGTCTTCGAGAAAGGAGATCGGCTTGCCGTCGCCTTTCATCGACATCATAATGTTGAGGCCCTGCGCCCGCACCTCCCAGACTGCCGCTTGAAACCCGGGTTCGGTCGCGTTCACGACCGCGCCGGGAAAGCCAAGCTCGCCCATCAGCGCATCGAGCGCCTTGAGCCGCCGCAGGTTTTCCGCCGGGTCGTCGCCGGCGAATTCAGTCAACAGCACCGCGGCCGGCTCGCCCTTCACAAAGCGGTCGACCACGGTGCGGAATATCGGGATGTCGCGCGACAGCTCGATCATCGTGCGATCGACCAACTCGACCGCGCTGGGACCCAGCTCGACGATCTTTCGCGTCGAATCCATCGCGCTGTAGAAGGTCGGAAAATGGCAGATGCCGAGAACCCGGTGCGCCGGGATCGGCTGCAAATCAAGCTCGATCTCGTTGAAAAAGGCGAGGGTGCCCTCGGAGCCGACCAGAAGGCGCGCCATGTTGTGGCCGCTATCGTCGATGCTGTCGATGTTGTAGCCGCCGACGCGGCGTAGAACCTTCGGAAAACGGGCGTCGATCTCATCGGCCTCGCGCCGGTGCAAGGCGCGCATATCGCGGACCAGCTCGCGATAGCGCTCGGGCATGGCCGGGCCGTCAAAATTTCCAGGAACCTCGCCAAACCACGCGGTTGTGCCGTCGGCCAGCAAAGCATCGACCCCGCGGACGTTGTGCACCATGTTGCCATAGCGCAATGAGCGCGAGCCGCAGCTGTTGTTGGCGGTCATCCCGCCGATCGTGGCGCGGCTCGCCGTCGACGGGTCGACCGGAAAGAACAGTTTGTGTTGCCGCAGTAATCGGTTGAGGCGGTCGAGCACCATCCCCGGCTCGACCCGCGCCCGACGCCCTTCGACATCGACCGAGATGACCCGGTCCATATATCGGCTACAATCGAGGACAAGCGCACGGGCCACGGTTTGCCCGCATTGCGAGGTGCCGGCGCCGCGCGGCAGAACCGGCACGCCTTCCTCGCGGGCGATCGCGATCGCCGCCGCGGCGTCTTCGCGATTGCGCGGGATCACGACGCCCAATGGCTCGATCTGATAGATCGATGCGTCGGTCGCATAGCGCCCGCGGCTGAAAGCGTCGAACAGGATCTCGCCGCGGATCTCGCGGCGCAGCCGCGCCTCGAGACCCGGTGCGGGGTTATCATCAAAGGGCATCGGCAGCCTTGGTGGCGACGTTGGGTTCAGATCGCCACCTTAGCCAGCGTGCCGATCGCTGAACAGAACCTCGGCGACTGGAAAGCGTCGGCCAACGGCCGCCGAGATTTAGGGCCGGCGGAACGGGTGGTCGATGATCGCCCGCTGCTCGGGGGTCAACGCCTGATAGAGCGCCTGCACCGCCGGCTTCGCCGATTGCAATGCGGCGAGCTTCGCCGACATGAATTGCTGCGCCCGATCCATGCGATCGAGCAAGGTCAACTGCGTCCCGGGCTTGAGCTCCTGGCACAGCTGCCGCTCTTTTTGCTGTTCGGCTTGGGCGATGTTCTGCAGTTTTTCCCATAGCGGGCGCTGCCCGGCGGTCAGGTTGAGCTCTGCCTCGACATAGGCGCGACGAGCTGCGTGCCAAGCCAGCCGGTCGATGCACCGCTCGCGCGGATCCCCGCGCATCATCATCATGCGGTGCATCATCGGCCAGCCATGCATTCCCCAGCGGCCCTGGCCGTGCATCGATCGGCCGCCGCCCTGCTCGCCACCCCCGGTGGCCGGCTGGTTCATCGGGGCGGTCTGGGCCGGCTGATCGCCTGTATTCTCGGCCGGTTGGGCGAGGACCGGCGCCGTGATCGCCGCGGTGGCCGCCAACGCCGCCGCGAGCAATATCCTTCTCACGAAAACCTCCGTCGAATTCGGGCTCGAATACCGAGCCGCGTTCGACGAAAGAATATGCAGCTGCCCGCGAATCGATCCCCGCGGCGTCGGTTCAGGCTTCGAGCCGCTGCAGATACTGCGCGACGAAATCGCAGCCGACCAACTCCTTATAGGCATCGGTCAGCTTTCGGGTGACCGGTCCCGGTACTCGACCAGCGGCGAAGTTGCGGCCGTTCAGGCTGCGCACGCCGCAGATACACAGGCTGGTCGAGGTGAGGAAGCATTCGTCGGCAGTATAGGCGTCGTACAGATCGAGGTCGGCCTCCGCGCATGGGATCAGCAACTCGCCGGCGAGATCGATCACTGCCTGACGGCTGACGCCCGGCAGGACGAAACGTTCCCTGGGCGTGGTCAGCCGGCCATCGCGGACCAGAAAGATGTTGCTGCCCTGGCCCTCGGCAAGATTGCCGCTGGCGTCGAGCAAGACCGCCCAAGCGGCGGGGTTCTGGGCTTTCACCTCGCGGTCGGCGAGGACTAGGTTCAGATATTGGTGCATCTTGGCCCGAGGCGATAAGGAATCGGGCGGGGTGCGGCGCAACGACGGCGTGATCACGTCGATGCCGTCGCGAAAGTGCTTGGCGCGTTCGCGCAGCGGCAACGGCACGCATTCGACGATCACATTCGGACCGTAATGGTCCCAATTGTCGCCAGGCACCGGATTGATGCCGCGGCTGACCCGCTGCGCCAGCCAGTAATCCTCGCCGGGGGCCAGCAGATGGAGGTTGCGGGCGAGCACGTCGGCGCTGATCGCGACCATCTCGGCCGGCGACAGGCCGGGATCGAGATCCAGATATTTCAGCGAGCGGTAGAGCCGCGATACGTGCTCTTCCAGGCGGAAAGCCGTGCCGTTGAAGCTGCGGGTCATGTCGAAGACCGCATCGCCGCGCAGAAAGCCCTGGTCGCGGAACGGGATCAAGACCTCGCTCTCGCGCACGATTTTGCCGTTGAACCAGGCGACCCGCTCGTTTGCCAGCGCCATCCGCGGACCCTCCTTCAGCTGCCTCGCCGCAGTCTCGCCAAGCGACGGCGAAAACGCAATTACCTGGCGTGCCGCCGCCTCAGCCGCGCAACAGGCCTCCCGTCGCCTTTTCGACCTGGGCGACGAGGCGCTTGGAAAGGCCTTCGATCTCGGAATCGGTCAGGGTCCGTTCCTGCGGCTGCAAGACGACGGTGATCGCCAAGGATTTTTTGCCTTGCGGCAGGCCGGCGCCGTCATAGACGTCGAACAGGCGGATTTCGGCGACGAGCTTGCGGTCGGCGCCGCGCGCGGCGCGCAGCAGGATTTCCGCCGGCAATTCGCGGTCGACGACAAAGGCGAAATCGCGCTCGATTGGCTGGAACACCGATAGCTGCACCGGCGGCTTGGCGCGCGCCGCGCGAGGTTCAGGCACGGCGTCGAGAAAGACCTCGAACGCGGCCAGCGGCGGCTTCGCGTCAAGCGCCTCGATCACCGCCGGGTGAAGTTCGCCAAAGGCGCCCAGCGTTTTGGGCCCGAGCCGCAAGGCGCCGGCTCGGCCGGGATGGTACCAAGCGGGCGGGTCGGCGGCCGCCTGAACGCTCTCTGCCGGTGCGCCCATCGCGGCGAGGGCAGCGAGCGCGTCGGCCTTGACCTGAAAGAGGTCGACCGCCTGGCTTGGCTCGCGCCAGTGCCTGGGACCGGTGCGCCCCGCACGTAACCCGGCCGCCGCCAGCTGCTGCCCCGCCGGGGTGTCGTCCTGATAGAGCGGCCCCAATTCGAACAGCGCCACATCGGCGAAGCCGCGATCGGCATTTCGCCGGGCCGCAGCGATCAGACCTGGCAGCAAGGACGGCCGCATCGCGTCGAGATCGGCACTGATCGGGTTGACCACCCTCAGCTCGGGCTTGGCGCCGCCGAAGAGTTTGGCCTCACGCGCCGAGATGAACGAAAAGCCCACCGTCTCGGTCAGACCGCGGGCGGCGAGGGCGCGACGGACCAACTCGGAGCGGCGCCGGGCCGGGATCAGCGCCGGGCGCGGCAACGGTGCGTCGCGCGGCAGCGGTACCGCTGGAATGTGATCGTAGCCCTTGATCCGTAGCACCTCCTCGACGAGATCGGCCTCGCCCTCGATGTCGCCCCGCCAGGAAGGCGGCCCGACCGACAGATCGCCGCATGGCAAGGGTTCGACGGCGCAGCCAAGCGCCGTCAGGATCGCGGCGCTTTCGCCGGATGCTATGTCGAGCCCGCCGAGACTCGCCGGACGCCCGGCCCGTAGCACCAAATGCCGCCTCCAATCCGGCGCCGCGCCGACGGTCACGATCTCCGACGCCTCGCCGCCGCACAATTCGAGCAACAGCCGGGTGGCGATTTCGAGCCCGTCCTGGACAAAGGCCGGGTCGAGCCCGCGTTCGAACCGATAGCGCGCATCGCTCGATATGCCGAGCTTACGGCCGGTCGCGGCGGTGCGCACGGGATCGAACAATGCCGCCTCGACAAAGACCTCGGTTGTTGCCTCGGTGCAGCCGGTTGCCTCGCCGCCGATGACCCCGCCGAGGCTCTCCACCCCCGCCCGGTCGGCGATCACGGTCATTTCGCTGTCAAGCGCGTATTCCTGGCCGTTCAACGCGAGTAGGGTCTCGCCCGGCCGCGCCAGGCGGACTGTCAGATTGCCCTCGATCCGGCTGGCGTCGAAAACGTGCAACGGCCGGTCCAAATCGAACGTCAGAAAATTGGTGATGTCGACCAATGCCGAGATCGGCCGCAATCCGATCGACTCGAGCCGGCGGCGCAGCCAATCGGGGCTTTGCCGGTTGCAGACGCTGCGCAGGTGGCGGCCGAGAAACAACGGGCACGCGGAACGATCCTCGATGTGGACGCCGATCGGGGAGCGGAAACGGCCCGCGAGCGGGGTCGTGTCGAGCGGCTTCAGATCGCCGAGCCCGGACGCTGCGAGATCGCGGGCGATGCCGCGCACGCCGAGGCAGTCGGCGCGGTTTGGCGTCACCTTGATGTCGATGACCGCATCGCCGAGACCCAGCAGCTCGGCGTAGTTTGCTCCAATCGGCGCGTCCTGGGGCGCTTCGATGATGCCGTCATGATCGTCGCCCAGGCCCAGCTCGTAGGCTGAGCACAACATCCCGCGCGAGGCCACGCCGCGGATGACGCTTTCCTTGAGCGTCGCGCCGGTGCGCGGGATTATTATCCCGGCAGAGGCAAAGACGCCCTTCATGCCGGCGCGGGCGTTAGGGGCGCCGCAAACCACCTGGACCTGCTCCTTGCCGGTGTCGACGACGCAGACCCGGAGCCGGTCGGCGTTAGGGTGGCGCTCGGCCGAGACGACCGCGGCGATAATGAAGGATTCGAGCCCGGCGCTGCGGTTTTCGACCGCCTCGACATCGTGGCCGAGCATGACCAGCCGATCGACGATCGCGGCGGGCGGCGCATCGGTGTCGAGATGGGTCCGGAGCCAGGCGACGGTCGTCTTCATGCCGAGGCACCTCCGGTGAGCGGCCCGCGCACCAGCGAGGGAATATCCAGCGGCAGGAAGCCGTAGTGGCGCAGCCACCGCAGATCCGAATCGTAAAACGCCCGCAGATCGGGGATGCCGTATTTCAGCATCGCCACCCGCTCGATCCCCATGCCGAAGGCAAAGCCTTGATACTGGGAGGGGTCGATGCCGCAATTCGCCAGGACTTTCGGGTGGACCATGCCGCTGCCGAGGATTTCGAGCCAGTCGCCGCCGGCGCCGATTTCGAGCCGGCCGCCCTTGCGCGAGCAGCCGATATCGACCTCGGCCGACGGCTCGGTGAACGGGAAATAGCTCGGGCGGAAGCGAACCGGCAGATCGTCAAGCCCGAAAAAGCTGCGGCAAAACTCGATCAGGCAGCCTTTGAGATGGCCCATATGGGTGGTCCGGTCGATGACCAGCCCCTCGACCTGGTGGAACATCGGCGAGTGGGTCGCGTCGTGGTCGCAACGAAAGGTCCGGCCCGGGACGATGATGCGGATCGGCGGCTGCTGCGCCAGCATGGTGCGGATCTGCACCGGCGAGGTGTGCGTGCGCAGCACCAGTCGGGAGCCGTCGGCGCGCTCCGGCAGGTAAAAGGTGTCGTGCTCCTGCCGGGCCGGATGTTCGGGTGGGATGTTTAGCGCGGTGAAATTGTAGAAATCCTCTTCGATGTGCGGCCCCTCGGCGACGACAAAGCCCATCTCGCCAAAGATCGCGACGATCTCGTCGATCGTCTGGCTGATCGGGTGAACGCGTCCCTCGCCGGCAAATGGGACCGGCAGGGTCACATCGGCGCGCTCGGCGGCGAGCCGTTGCTCGAGCGCAGCGCGGCCGAGCCGGGTTGCCGCCTCGCCGAGGACTGCCGCGATCCGGTCCTTGGCGATGTTCAATTCGGCGCCGGCGCGGCGCCGTGCCTCCGGCATCGAGCCCGCCCAGCTCGCGCATCGCGAGCGTCAGAGACCCGCGACGCCCGAGATATCTTACCCGGACTTCTTCGAGCGCTTCGGGCGACGTCGCCCCTTCGATTTCGGCGGTCGCCGCTTCGATTAGCCGGTTCGCGTCTACAAGTCGGATGCCGTCATCCATTTTCGATTTCCCGAGTGCGCAAATGAAAGGGGGCCGAGAATGCGGCCCCCTGATGCGTTGCAACTGGTCTGCGCAGGGGCCTAACGAGCGGACCCGGAGATAAATCGCATTTCGTCGACACGCCGGTCCAGGCCGTAGCCAACGGTCGAAATAAATCCCGACCGGTTGTGCCAGCTTGACGCGAGGCGGGGTGTTGCCGCGCTATTCATCTTTGGCGTCCGCTCAGGCCGCCGCCGGCGCCCCGAGCGCCGAGCGCGCGGTCGAGACGATCGCCGCAAATGCTTCGGGCTCGCGGATTGCGATATCGGACAGCACTTTACGGTCGAGATCGAGCCCGGCGAGCTTGAGGCCGTGCATGAATTGCGAATAAGTCAGCCCATGCTCGCGTACCCCGGCGTTGATCCGCTGGATCCATAGGGCACGGAAATCGCGTTTGCGGTTGCGCCGGTCGCGATAGGCGTATTGCAGCGCCTTTTCGACCTTTTCGAGGGCGATGCGGTAGGCGGTGCTGCCGCGGCCGCGATAGCCCTTGGCGAGTTCGAGGACCTTCTTGTGACGGGCGTGGGTCGTAACCCCGCGCTTTACCCGTGCCACGGCTCAACCCCGCAGATAGGGCATATAGGTCAGGACGAGCTTGCTGTCGCCCTTTTCCAGCGTTTGGGTACCGCGCGCCTTGCGCTTGGCCTGCTTGTCCTTGTTGATCAACAGATGGCGCTTGTAGGCGTGCGCGACCTTGATCTTGCCGGCGCCGGTGCGGCCGAACCGCTTCTTGGCACCGCTTTTGGTCTTCAGCTTGGGCATTACCTGATCCGTGTCGGCGTTGCGACGAGGAGAGTGGCCGTCCTGCTGCACTCCGCCGCCCATTCGAGCCGCGCGTTATAGCGATGCGCCCCGGCGAAAGCAAGCCGCGGAGAAGTGGGCTATTTGGGCGATATGACCATCGTCATCTGTCGGCCCTCCATCCGCGGCATCTGTTCGACCTTGGCGATTTCCTGAAGGTTGTCGCGGACCCGGATCAACACGTCCATGCCCAGTTCCTGATGCGCCAGCTCGCGTCCACGAAACCGCATGGTCACCTTGACCTTGTCGCCTTCCTCGAGAAATTTCGTCATGCTGCGCATTTTGACGTCGTAATCGTGATCGTCGATGCTGGGACGCAGCTTGATTTCTTTGACTTCAATGATCTTCTGTTTCTTTCGGGCTTCGTTTTTCTTTTTCTGTTCTTCGTACTTATACTTCCCGAAATCCAGCATTTTGCAGACCGGCGGGTCGGCATTTGGGGCTATCTCGACCAGATCGAGACCGGCATCGGCGGCCATGGCGAGCGCTTCGTTGCGCCCGACCACCCCTACCATATTGCCCCGATCATCGACCAGGCGCACGCGCGGGACGCCGATCTCATCGTTGATCCGGGGCCCTTCGCGGGTCGGGGTGACGTTCATCGGTGGTCTGGGTATCTATATTCTCCTCTTTCCGGCAGAAGCGCGTCATCCCGACTGCCGAGTGGTTAGGGCATCGGCGGAACAGACGCCTCCTGTTTCAATCTAGCAACCGCTTCGCCGAGCGCAAGGGCTTCCTGCGCGCTGCCGCCGAGCCGGCGCAACGCCACCGCTCGCGTTGCCGCTTCGCGCCGCCCGACGACCAGCATGACCGGCACCTTGGCGAGGCTGTGCTCGCGGACCTTGTACGAGATTTTCTCGTTGCCGGTATCGGCGATTGTCCTGAGCCCTGCGGCGGCGCATTCGCGCGCCACCTCCGCGGCATAATCGGCCGTTTCGTCGGTAATCGAGGCGACTACGATCTGCACCGGCGCCAGCCACAGCGGGAATCGCCCGGCATAATGCTCGATCAGGATGCCGATAAACCGTTCCATAGAGCCGAAGATCGCGCGGTGCAGCATGACCGGGACGTGACGCCCGCCATCCTCGCCGACATAGCTGGCGCCGAGCCGTTCGGGCATGTTGAAGTCGAGTTGCAAGGTGCCGCATTGCCAATCGCGGCCGAGCGCGTCGCGCAGATGGAACTCGAGCTTCGGGCCGTAAAACGCCCCCTCGCCGGGCGCCAGCGTATAGGCGAGCCCGGCCGCCGCCACCGCGTCCTTGAGGCTCTGCTCCGCCCGGTCCCAGATCGCATCGCTGCCGGTGCGCGGCGTCGGCCGGTCGGCGAATTTGATCGCCACATCCTCGAACCCGAAATCCTTGTAGACCGACAACAGCAGCCGGCAGAACGCCACCAACTCAGCGGTAATCTGGTCTTCGGTGCAAAAGATATGGGCGTCGTCCTGGGTAAAGGCGCGCACCCGCATGATGCCGTGCAAGGCACCCGACGGCTCGTTGCGGGTGCAGCTGCCGAATTCGGCCAATCGCATCGGCAAATCGCGATAGCTGCGCAATCGGTCTCGGAATATCAGCACATGACCGGGGCAGTTCATCGGCTTGACCGCGAGCACCCGGTTGTCGCGGCTCTCGGCAATGAACATATTCTCGCGAAAATTTTCCCAATGCCCGGTCTTCTCCCACAGGCTGCGGTCGAGCAATTGCGGACCCTTGACCTCGAGGTAGCCCGCTTCCTCTAGCTGGGCGCGCAAATAGCTCTCGATGACGCGGAACAGCGTCCAGCCCTTCGGGTGCCAGAACACGCTGCCGACCGCCTCTTCGCTCAAATGAAACAGGTCGAGTTCGCGCCCCAGCCGGCGATGGTCGCGACGTTCGGCCTCTTCGAGCCGGAAGAGGTATTGGTCGAGGTCCTTTTGGTTGGCCCAGGCGGTGCCGTAGACGCGCTGCAACTGCGCATTGCGCGCGTCGCCGCGCCAATAGGCGCCAGCCACGTTCATCAATTTGAACGCTTGGCCTAAATGGCCGGTCGAGGGCAGGTGCGGACCCACGCACAGGTCGACGAAACCGCCCTGGCGATAGAGGCTGATCTCCTCGCCCGGCGGGATCTCGCCGATATATTCGGCCTTGTAGCGCTCGCCGATGCCGGCGAAAAAGGCGATTGCCGCGTCGCGGTCCCAGATTTCACGGGTGATCGGCTCGTCGCGGCGGACGATCGCGCGCATTCGCTCTTCGATCTTTTCGAGGTCTTCGGGGGTGAAGGGCTCGGCGCGGGCGAAATCGTAATAAAAGCCGGTTTCGGTCGCCGGGCCGAAGGTGACCTCGGTATCGGGGTATAGTTCCTTGACCGCCTCGGCCATGACGTGGGCGGCATCGTGGCGCAGGATTTCGAGCCCCTCGGGCGCATCGCGGGTGATGATCGCGATCGTGGCGTCGTGGTCGATCACCGCGGCGAGATCGCGCGGCCTGCCATCGACCCGGATCGCGATCGCCGCCTTGGCGAGCCCCGGCCCGATCGACGCGGCGATCTCGGCCCCGCTGACCGGCTCGGCAAATTCCCGGCGCTTGCCGTCCGGCAAGGTCACGGCAATTGGCGCCGGACCTTGCGGACCCGCCAGGCCCTGAGAGGCGGAGGATTGCTGCTGCATCGTCCCGTTCCGGCGAGACACAAAGGAGCGGGGGTTTAGCCCAAGCGCAAGACCGCGGCAACCTCGCCGATGGGCCTGAGGGAAAGAGAGGCCGGTGCAGCTCTATCTAAAGTTGAGGCCTCGCTTAGCGCGAGGACGCATAGCAGATGCGATTTATTCGCATTAGCGATGTTATTGCGACCTAGTCGCATTTTACCGCTATGGCAGGGTCGAGTCAGACCCGGCCCAACTCGCCGAAACGATCCGCGGGGATCGCATCCGATGGGGGAATTGAATCGATGCTGAGGCAGCCGCCGCTCTCGCCGGGACAAACCGGGGTTCAACAGGTTGTCGCCCCGGTCACCTATGGGCTTGCGGCAAGTTGGATATCGGCCTGTCTGGGCGCGGGACCTGCTGGCGCGGCGCCGCCCCCCTTGCTGGTGCCGGGAGGGATAGAAGCCTTTCAGCCGAGCCCATCCGAGGGGAGCGCAGGGGAGGGGCCGTTCGGATTCCTGACCGGCATATCAAAGAGCGCCAATCTGCTGGGCGATATGTGGGGTCTGCGCCCGCTGCTCAGCAAATACGGCATCTCGCTGGCCGTATCCGAGACCAGTGAGGTGCTCGGCAACCTGACCGGCGGCGTCAGGCAGGGCTTCGAGTATGACGGCCTCACCCAGATGGCGGTGCAGCTCGACACCCAGCAGGCATTCGGCTGGTATGGCGGCACCTTCCGGGCAAGCGCTCTGCAAATCCACGGCCGCAACCTGAGCGCAGACAATCTGCTGAGCTTGCAGACGGCGAGCGGTATCGAGGCGGACTCTGGGGCCCGCCTCTGGGAACTGTGGTATCAGCAGAAATTTCTCAATGAGGATCGGATGGATGTCAAGATCGGCCAGCAGAGCCTCGATCAGGAGTTCATCGTCAGCCAGAATGCTTTGCTCTTCGTCAACACGATGTTCGGCTGGCCAATGGTGCCGTCAGCCGATCTGCCCGGCGGCGGTCCGGCCTATCCGCTGTCGGCATTGGGCGTGCGGGTGCGCGGGCGCCCGACGGACTCGCTGACGGCGCTGCTGGCCGTGACCAACGGCAATCCAGCGCCCAACAATCTCGGCGATCCGCAGCAGGAAAACCCGTCCGGCACCAGCTTTCCACTCAATGGCGGGGCATTGGTGATCGGTGAGCTGCAGTACACCTATCCCGCGCTCGGGACGATGGTCACGCCGGGGCACGGCGAGGTGAATCAGGGCACTTACAAGATCGGGTTCTGGTACAACAGCGAAAGCTTTGACGATTTGGCATTGGACAATACCGGATTGTCGCTGGCCGATCCGATAAGCACCGGCTTTCCGCTGGAGCATCACGGCAATTACAGCATCTATGGGGTCGTCGATCAGAAGGTCTGGGCGCCGCCATGGGGCGGCGCGCTGAACTTCTTCAGTCGCGTGATGGGGACGCCACAGGGCAACCGCAACCCGATCGTGTTCAGCCTCAATGCCGGATTTACCCTGCGTGGACCGTTTGTGAGCCGCCCGGGCGACACCGCCGGCCTCGCCATGGAGTATGCGCGGGTCAGCGGCGCCCAGGCCGCGCTCGACCAGCAGACGGCTTTCTTCACCGGCGGCTTTGTCCCGATACAATCCGGCGAGACTGTGCTCGAACTTACCTATCAATATCAGCTGACCCCGGCGGTGCAGCTGCAGCCGGACTTTCAATACGTCTTCAACCCCGGCGGCGGTATCGCCAATCCCAATCATCCCAGCCAATTGATCAATAACGAAGCGGTGCTGGGGTTCCGGGTAAACCTCACCTTTTGAGTCGTTCCAGCTGTCTCAACCGCATCTCATTAACGCAGGCGCGCTATGCGCTGCTTATTCGGGCTGGCCCTTGACGGATCTCGGTCGGCGGCGGTATGTGAATGCGAGTTATTCGCAAAATGCGACGCCGGGACCTTATGGGCGGCAATTTCAGCAGGAGCAGGACCAATGATGCGTCGCCGGGAGGGAGGCATATCGGGAAAGGGTTTTGGCGCCTTTGCCGTGCTGCTCGCCATGCTTTCGCTGCCGATCAACCCGGCGCGATCGGCCGACGCGACCGGCTTGCTCGACACGATCCATCGGCATGTCACCAAGACCACCACGATTACCAATAATGGCGATCTCAATCCTTACGCCGTCGTCGTCGCCCCTGCCACTGTGGGGAAAATCCAGCAGGGCGACGTGCTGGTCGACAATTTCAACAACATGTCGAATTTGCAGGGCACCGGCACGACGATCCTCAGCTATCGTCCGTCGACCAAGGCAACGGCGCTGTTTGCCAAACTGCCGCAGAACGTCGCCCAGTGTCCCGGCGGGATCGGCCTGACGACGGCGATGACGGTGCTGAAAAGCGGCTGGGTCATCGTCGGCAGCACACCCAGCACCGACGGCACCACCCGCACCAAGGGCAATGGCTGCCTGCTGGTGCTCGATGCCAATGGCGCTCTGACCACTGTCTGGGCCGGTCCGACCATCAACGGACCGTGGGGCAATATGGCGACGGTCGACAATGGCTCGACCGCCACCCTGTTCATCAGTATGGCGGGTTTCGATGTGCCTGGCCCACAGGTGCAAGATGCCAGCGGATCCCCGGTGATCGTGAACAAGGCGACCGTCCTGCGCCTCCAGCTTTCGACCCCTCAGGGACGGCCGCCGACAATCACCAACCAGACTGTGGTGGCCGACGGTTTTGGCCAGAGGGCGGACAGGGATGTCTTTCTGATCGGCCCGACCGGGCTGGCGCTCGGCCCGGATCACACGCTTTACGTATCGGATGCGCTCGGCAACCGGATCGTCGCGATCCCGGACGCGACGACGCGCACGACCAGCGCCGGCACCGGGCGCTTGGTCACCAAGGACGGTCTGCTGAAACGACCACTGGCCCTGGTGCTGACCGCTGACGGTCATCTTTTGACCTGCAACGGCTTGAACGGGCAGGTCGTCGAGGTGGACCCGGCTTCCGGCAGGCAGCTCTATGCCCAATGGGTCGACGCCAACCAGGCCCAGTCTCCGCCCGGCAGCGGCGACCTCTTCGGTCTGGCGATGACGCCGGACGGAAAAGGGTTTTATTACGTCGAAGACGATATGAACACCTTGGTTGAGGCCACGCGGTGAGCGGCCGAAGCAGTGGCGGAATGCGCCCGACGCGCCGCGGCCTGGTCCGGGTCGCAGCGGGGCTCGCGGCAGCGGCCGGTTCGGGTCTCGGGGTCGGGGGTGTCGCCCAAGCCCTCGTCGAGACCAAGAATGGCGCCCAAACCGCACCCGATGGCAGTACTGCGGTCGAGCCTTTCTGGGGCGGCCATCAGGGCGGGATCACGACCCCGGTTCAGGGCCACACCTATTTCGCCGCACTCGACCTCATCACCACCAAGCGCGACGATGTAACCAAGCTGCTGCAGCTATGGACCAAGGCGGCGGCGAGGATGACTGCGGGCCAACCAGCACAGCCGATCGGACAGGACCCGACGATCCCGGGGCCCGATACCGGGGAGGCATTGGGCTTGCCGCCGGCGCGGCTGACGGTGACGTTCGGGTTTGGCGCCGGGCTGTTCGCCAGGGATGGCAAAGACCGCTATGGCTTGGCTGCGCAGCGTCCCCAGGCACTGGTCGATCTGCCCCGCTTCAACGGCGACCAATTGCTCGACACCCGGACCGGCGGCGATCTGTCGATCCAGGCCTGCGCCGACGATCCGCAAGTGGCGTTTCATGCCGTTCGCGACCTGGTGCGGCTCGCCTATGGCGTGGGCGAAGTGCGCTGGGCGCAGGCCGGTTTCATCGCCGGTTTCGGCCAAAAGCAGACGCCGCGCAACCTGATGGGCTTCAAGGACGGGACGAACAATCCGGCGGTCGACGATGCCGCTACGATGGATAAGATCGTCTGGGTGGGCGCCGAGGGTCCGGCGTGGATGCGCGGGGGAAGCTATGTCGTATTCCGCCGCATCCGCATGGCCCTGGAGCATTGGGACCGGATGAAGGTCGATTTTCAGGAGCAGACCTTTGGCCGGCACAAATATTCGGGCGCGCCGCTGGGCGGCAAAGGCGAGTTCGACCCGCTCGACTTGAAGGCAGCCGACAAGGATGGCAACCCGGTCATCCCCGAGAGCGCGCATGTCCGGCTCGCTGCTGCGGCGAGCAACGACGGCGCGCAGATCCTGCGACGGCCCTATTCATACAATGACGGCGTGAACTTCACCGCCGAGCGCTGGCCGCCCTGGCGGCAGGGCATGGAATATGACGCCGGCCTGTTCTTCGTCTGCTATCAGCGCGATCCGCGGACCGGTTTCATCAAAATCTTCGACAAGATGGCGAAGTTCGACATGCTGAACCAGTTTGCGACCCATACCGGCGGCGGGCTGTTCGCCTGCCCTGGCGGTATTGCCCAGGGCGAGTTCATCGGCCAGCGTCTGCTCGAACCGAGCTAGGCCCGAAATCTGCCGCGGCGTTCACGCCTTCGCGCGGGCGTCTTCGAGGATCATCTCGGAGGCCTTCTCGCCGATCATGATCGACGGCGCGTTCGTGTTGCCGGCCGGGACCGACGGCATCACCGAGGCGTCGACGACGCGCAGATGCCCGACCCCGCGCACCTTGAGCCGCGGATCCAGCACCGATGCCTCGTCGCCACCCATGCGGCAGGTGCCGACCGGGTGCAGGTTGGAGATGGCGTTTTTGCGAATCGCGACCTCGAACTCGGCGTCGGTGCTGACCTCTTTGCCCGGAATCAGCTCGTCGGCGACATAATCTGCGAGCGCCGGCTGATTGACGATCTTGCGCGCCAGCCGCATGCCGGTGGTCAGCGCTTGCAGATCGTACCGGGTCTTCAGAAAGTTGAAGCGGATGGCCGGCGCGGCGAGCGGATCGGCGCTTTTGACCCGGACTTCGCCGCGCGCGTCCGGGCGCAGATGCACCGCACTGACGGTGAAGCCGGGGAAGGGATGCGGATAGACGCCTTTCCGGGTCCGCTCGGCAAAGCTCCACAGGCTGAAATTGAGCTGGATGTCGGGCCGTTCGAGGCGCTGATCGCTGCGGGCAAAGCCGCCGGCGCAGATCCCGTTGGTCGCCAACGGCCCGGATTTGAACAGCAGATATTGCAGCCCGGCGGTCACCTTGCGCAACGGGTTGTTGGCGACATCGTTCAAGGTGATCGGCTTGGTGCACCGGAATGCCAGCCGGACATAGAAATGGTCCTGCAGGTCGGCGCCGACCGCGGGCATATCGCGAATGACCGGGATGCCGAGCCCATGCAGCAATTCGCCCGGTCCCAGCCCGGATAATTGCAACAGTTGCGGCGAGTTGAAGACACCGCCGCAGACGATCACCTCACCGCGCGCCCGAGCGGTCTGCCGCGTGCCGTTTCTGAGAAACTCGACACCGGATGCCCGGCCGTTCTCGATCACCACGCGGGTCGCCAGCGCATGGGTGGCGACGGTCAGGTTTCGGCGGCTGCGCGCCGGGCGCAGATAGGCGGCGGCCGTGCTCCAGCGGCGGCGTCCCTTGGTTGTGCTCTGGAAGGGACCCGCGCCTTCCTGCTGCCCATTGTTGAAGTCGTTGTTGGCCGGCAAACCAGCCTCGATCGCCGCCGCGACCCAGTGCTCGGCCAGTTCGAAGCGCGCCGGCTGGTCGGACACGCGTAATGGGCCGCCGACGCCGTGAAACGCGTCTTCACCGCGTTCCTGGTCTTCGGCCTTTTTGAAATAGGGCAATACGCTGTCCCAATCCCAGCCGGTGCAGCCGCGCTGGCGCCATTCGTCGTAATCGGCGGGGTTGCCGCGCATATAGACCATGCCGTTGATCGAACTGGTGCCGCCCAACACCTTGCCGCGCGGCTGATACATCGACCGGCCTTCGAGTTCGGCCTCGGGCTCGCTCTCATACATCCAGTTGAGGCGCGGATTGCTGAACAGCCGGCCGTAGCCCATCGGCACATGGATCCACGGATAACGGTCCTCGCCGCCGGCTTCGAGCAGCAGCACGCGGTAGCTTCCGGTTTCGCTGAGCCGTGCGGCTACGGCGCAACCCGCCGAGCCGGCCCCGGTCACGATGTAGTCGTAGGTGTTCTCGTCGGTCGTCATCTTCCTCCCTCGATGCGCTTGTCGCTCATGCCCGCAGCGCCACCGGCATGATTCCGGACGTCTCGCCGAGCTCTGGAAACAGCAGCTCTTCATAGACCGCGATGGTTCGGGCGCACATTGTCGCATGGGTGAAGTTGGCGGCGATATGGTCGATCGCCCGCCGTGCCAGCAGCGAGCGCTCGCCCGGCCCGAGCGACAGGGCGGCGCCGATCGCGGCGGCGAGGGCAGCGGGGTCGCGCGCCGGCACCAGCCAACCCGTCGCCCCCGGCACGATCGTCTCGCGGGCGCCGCCGTGATCGGTGGCGACAACCGGCCGCCCCATCGCCTGGGCCTCGACGATGATCCGGCCGAAGCCTTCGGGATCGGTCGAGGCCGAGACCACGACATCGGCCAGCATGTAGGCCGCCGGCATGTCGCGGCAGTGCTCGACGATGCGAAACAGACCGGTGAGCCCGTTGCTCTCGATCGCCGCTTCGATCTGGCGGCGAAAGCCCGGCCGCTGCTCGGCGCCGACCAGGACGCAACAGATTTCCTGGCGGCCCAGCGCCGCGATCGCGGCGACGAAATCGAGACCGCCCTTCCACCGGGTCAGCCGGCCCGGCAGCATTACCGTCGGCACTCCATCGGGCAGACGCCATTGCCGCGCGAGGTTGGCGATCCGCTGTCCACTTACCCGCTGCGGGTCGAACATGCCGAGATCGACGCCGCGCGGGATCGTGCGCAGCCGGTCGGCGCCGACGCCATAGACCATGGCGGCGTGCTCGGCGACGAAATCGGAGATGGCGATCACCCGCTCGCCGCGCGCCATGACCGAATTGTACCACCGCTTCAACGCCGAACGGGCGCCGTAGGCGTTGTGAAAGGTGGTGACGAAATGCCTGCCGGTCGCCCCCGCCGCCGACCAGGCGCTCCACGCCGGGGCGCGGCTGCGGGCATGGACGATGTCGATGCCGAGACGGCGGATCGCACGGATCAGCGCCGCCCGGTTGCGGCGCATGACCAGCGGGTTCTTCGAGGCGAGCGGCAGGGTCAGATGGGTGGCGCCGGCGCGGGCGATGTCATGCTCGAGCGGACCGCCAGCCGAGGCGACAAAGGAATTCCAACCGGCCGAGGTCAGCGCCGCCGCCAATTCGACGGTGCCGCGCTCGGCCCCGCCGGAAACGAGGCTCGGGACAATCTGCAGAACCGCCGGCGGGCGGCCTTCCGATGGCCGGTCTTCTGGCGGTTGGGGCATGGTGCTATCGTCGCCGCCCATTCCGCTCGCCGCAAGCCTCCGATGAATTCGCCCAAAATCTTACCACGTCACGATGGTGCAACAATCGCCTACCATCGGCTCGCCGGCGCCGCGCCCGGAATCGTGTTCCTGGGCGGCTTCCGCTCCGACATGGCCGGGACCAAGGCGCTGTTTCTCGACGAATATTGCCGCCGGCGCGGTCGCGCCTTCGTGCGCTTCGACTATTTCGCCCACGGTGCGTCGAGCGGCGAGTTCGCCTTGGGCACGATCGGCCGCTGGGCCGAGGATGCGACTGCCGTGCTCGACCAGTTGACCGAAGGCCCGCAGATCCTGATCGGGTCGAGCATGGGCGGTTGGATCATGCTGCTGACCGCACTCGCCCGCGCCTCGCGCATTCATGCGCTGGTCGGCATCGCCGCCGCGCCGGACTTCACCGAGGATCTGTTTTGGCCGCGGCTCGATATGGCGCAGCAGCAGGAGTTTCGCGAGCAGGGCAGTCATCACGCTGCCGTCGGACTACGACCCGGCCGGCTATACCTATCGGATCAGCTTTTTCGACGAGGCGCGAAACCATCTGGTCATGCGCCAGGAGATCGCGCTCGACTGCCCGGTGCGGCTGCTCCATGGCATGCGCGATGCCTCGGTACCGTGGCAGACCAGTCTGCGCCTGGCCGAGCGGCTGCGCAGCCGCGACGTGACCGTGACCCTGGTCAAGGACGGCGACCACCGGCTCTCGACCGCGCCCGACCTCGCCCGCCTCGCCGCGGCATTGGACGAACTCGTCAGCCGTTAGGGGCGCGGAACTCCAGGCGCTGGTCGGTCAGGAAGGTGGCGTAGAAATAGAGTTCGGCGTCGAGCGCGCGCTTGATGTTGTCGGCTCGGCGAAACCCGTGCTGCTCGCCGTCGAACAGCAGATAGAGCGACGGGATCTGCCGCCGGCGCAATGCCTCGACCATCGCCTCGGCCTGCTGCGGCGGCACCACCCGGTCTTCGGCCCCTTGAAAGAACGCAACCGGCACCGACAACAGCCGGGCGCTGTGGACCGGGGAGCGGGCGACATAGAGATCGCGGCGCTCCGGGTAGGGGCCGATCAAGCCGTCGAGGTAATGCGATTCGAATTTGTGGGTGTCCTTGGCGAGGGCTTCGAGATCGCTGACGCCGTAATAGCTGGCGCCGGTCTTGAATTCCTTGCGGAAGGTCAGCACCGCGAGCGTGGTGTAGCCGCCGGCGCTGCCGCCGCTGATCGCCCACCGCTCCGGATCGACGAGCCGCCGCGTCTCGGCGAGATAGCGGGCGCCATTGACGCAATCGGCAACGTCGACAATCCCCCAATTGCCTTGCAGCCGCAGGCGGAACTCGCGGCCATAGCCGGTGCTGCCGCCGTAATTGACATCGAGGACGGCAAAGCCGCGGCTGGTCCAATACTGCGTGCCCCAGCTGAGCGTCGCCGAGGCAGCTCCGGTCGGGCCGCCGTGGCAATGCACGATCAGCGGCGGCAACTGCGCCTCGGGCGCCGAGAAATCGGAGTTTCGCGGCGCGTAGAACAGGCCGTAGGCCTCCAGGCCGTTGTCGGTTTCGAAGGTCACCGGCTCAGGAACGGACAGGAAGCCGCGATAGGCCTCGATGTCCTGGGCTGTCGACCGCTTCAGGATCGCGGTGCGGTTGGAAGCGAGGTCGAGTTCGACGATGGCCGGCGGGCTGGTCGGCGAGCCGCCGCGGAAATAGATGCGCCCGCCGCCGGCGCGGACCGAGGAGATATCTTGATAGGGCGTCGCAATCGGCCTGGCTTCCAGTGAAGCCGGATCGATCGTGCTCAAGCGATGAACGCCGTTCTGCACGTAGCAGCAGACCAGCCGCGCCGCCGAATCGAAGGCGAAGGTCGACATGCGGAAATTCCATTGCGGCCGGCCGAATTCCGCCGCCAGCGGACAAACCGGCTCGATTTTGTCGTGCCGAGCGCGAAACAAATTCCACCATCGGCCGTCAAGCCCGTCCTGGGCGCGGTCGGAGACGAAATAGAGCGTGCCGTCGGGCGACCATTCGGGCTGGAAGATCGATTCGTCATCGCCGCCGGCGACCCGCCGCTTGCGGCTGAGCGAGCCCGTCCTCGGCGAGTTCGGCGACCCATAATTCGCAGCCGATCCATGGCATATTCGGATGGTCCCATTCGAGCCAGGCGAGCCGTCCGCCATCCGGGCTGAGGCGTGGCGCAGCGTAGAAATCCCGACCCGTCTGCAAAATCCGCTGCGGCCGCGACCCGTCGAGCGGGAGCTCGACCAGCGTATTGACCGGCTGCGGCGCGCCGGTGGTGTGATCCTCGCGCACCCAGAGCATCCGCTGTCGCTCGCCATCCATCACCCCGTCGGCGTAGCGCAGCCCGCGCGGCCGGACGGGTTCGGGTGTGATCGGCACCGGCTCCGCGCCCGGTTTCTGACAATAGAGGCGCTGGTCGGCGTCGTTGCAGAAATAGACGGTTCCGGCGCTGACCAGATATGCGCCGCCGCCATATTCATGAACCCGCGTGCGCACATTGAACGCCGGTTGGCCGTCGGCCGGCGGCGATGGGGTCAAATCGGCCAATCGTGCCGTTGGCGGCGCGGCGGACGAGGACCGATCGGCCGCCCTCTTGCGGGCGCGATTCGAGCCAGTAGACGTCGCTGCCGTCGACCAGGATTTCGCCGAGGCCGATCGACGAAGCGACGATCAGATCCGAGGTGATCGGCGACGACCAGGATCCGTAAGGCGCGATTTGCGGTTCGGGCATCACCACCTCAAAAATGATCGGAGCGCCGGCTGCTCTTTGCATTCCGCCGCGACCGGGTCATTCTATCCCGCAACGATATGATCGCGAGACGACCGATGAATTTTTCCCTGATCGACGAGACCGGCGGTGCGATCCCGATCGCTGCAGTGACCAAAGACCGGCTTGCGCCCTGGCTCGAAGGGGCACCGGAACATCAGCGCAACTGGCTGCGGGCGATCGGCTTTTCGGCCGATGCCGGCAAGCTCGCCTTGGTGCCGGGGGAGAGGGGTGGGCTCGCCGAGGTTCTGGTGGGCCTGGGCGAGGGAGGTGAGAATGCCCAGGCGATTTGGGCGCTCGCCGGGCTGCCCGAGGCGTTGCCGGAGGGAAGCTATCGGCTCGAAGCCGTTCCGGACGGCGCCGATCCGACACAGCTCGCGCTCGGCTGGGCGCTCGGCACCTATGCCTTTACCCGCTACCACGCCAAGAGCCGCGCCGCGGCCGCATTGGTCTGGCCCGAAGGCGCCGATCATGGCCGGGTCGAGCGGCTCGCCAGCGCCGTGTTCCTGGCCCGCGATTTGGTCAATACGCCGGCCGGAGATCTCGGGCCCGAAGAACTCGCAGCGGCGGCGGTGCAGGTCGCCGAAGCTGCCGGCGCCTGCCATCGGGTGATCGTCGGCGACGCGCTTCTCGCCGAGAACTATCCGACGATCCATGCCGTCGGCCGCGCCAGCACGCGCGCGCCGCGCCTGGTCGATATCGTCTGGGGCGAGCCGTCAGCGCCCAAGGTGACCTTGGTCGGCAAGGGGGTGTGCTTCGACAGCGGCGGGCTCGACCTCAAACCCGCCTCGGGCATGCGGCTGATGAAAAAGGACATGGCCGGAGCGGCGATCGTGCTCGGCCTCGCCCAGGCGATCATGGACGCGAAGCTGCCGGTGCGGCTGCGCGTGCTGCTGCCCTGCGTCGAAAATTCGGTGTCCGGCAATGCCATGCGGCCGATGGACATCATCCGCACCCGCAAGGGGCTGACCGTCGAGATCGGCAACACCGATGCCGAGGGCCGGCTGATCCTGTGCGATGCGCTGGCCGAGGCGGCGACCGAGAAGCCGGCGCTGCTGATCGACATGGCGACCTTGACCGGGGCGGCGCGGGTGGCGCTCGGCCCGGAGCTGGCGGCGCTGTTCTGCAACGACGAGGCGCTCGCCCGCGGGCTGCTCGACGCGGCCGAAGCCGAGGCCGACCCGATGTGGCGGATGCCGTTGTGGCGGCCTTACCGGAAGATGATCGACAGCAAGATCGCCGACCTCAACAACGTGTCGGAATCGCCGCACGCCGGCGCGATTACCGCGGCACTCTATCTGCAGGAATTTGTCGAGCCCGGTATCCCTTGGGCGCATCTCGACGTGATGGCGTGGAACCCGCAGAGCCGCCCCGGCCGCCCCGAAGGCGCCGAAGCGACCGCGCTGCGCGCCCTCTACGCCCACATCGCGCAGCCGGTTCGGTTAGCGGGGGGTCACCAGAACCGGCGATTTGGCGCTGATTGCCGTCCTAGGCGGCTTGGCCGACGTGGAGCGCGACCTTATCCGCACCCGCACCGCCGATGGCCGCAGCCGGGCGCAGAAGCGCGGGCAGCACATGGGCCGACCCTCGAAGCTGACCGACGCGCAGAAGGCCGAAGCACGGCGGCGGCGGGCCGAAGGAGCCACCCTTGCCGAACTCGCCCGCAGCTACGACGTGGGAAAGAGCACGATTTCGAGGCTCGCAGCAGGTGGACGCTAGCACTCTATCCCTTTGGATTTCGCTTTTAGCTGCGGTTTTCACTCTTGCTGTCGGTATTTGGGCTGGCTTCATTAACTATAGGATTAGTCGTCGAACTGTGTTCATCAACACCGTTACCGCAGAAAGGGTTAAGTGGATTGGTAACCTCCGGGGCAATATTTCTGCCTTTTCAGGCTTAATTCATTATTTTGCCTATTCGATAGTACCTAGAAAAGAAGACCGCACGGACAAAGGCCAAGAGATTGTTCGTGAGCTAGACAACCTCCGTTACCTGATCAAGCTCCAACTCAATCCTACGGATGACAAGGAAATTATGGAATCACTAGACGAAATTGTTAACCTGACACACCAGCTCAATATCGATGTTTGTAAAAACGCCTTAGATAAATTAGTCGCTGCTAGCCAAGTGCTTCTCAAAAATGAATGGGATAAAGTAAAGGATGAAGCAAAGAAGGGAGATATTCGCAAAGAAGAATATCGAAAACAACCACGCGTCCTGCGCGTTGGTGGCTGGCAGCGGCTTGGCATAGTGTTATCGCTGTTGTGGATTGTGGGGAGTGGCTTAGCCGTAATTGTCATTGATTCCAACCGTGACATGCGCGCTGCCGTAGCTAGCCTCGACGCGTGCTTGCGTATATCACCTCACGATACTGGCGGGTGCCAAAAAGAGATGGATAATGAACTCACAGAATATCGGGCTTCAACCCGAGAGGACTGGAAAAGTGAACTGCCATTATTCGGATTTGAGCCGGTGTTTCTTGGTTGGCTTTTCGCGTATATAACTGTATGGATTGTCAGATGGGTTAGAGCAGGATTTCAACGATGATGTGCTCCACACCCCGCGTTGCCGTGTAAACGTCACCGCAATTTTCTAAAATCGACCTTAACAAGAACGCGCCGGGTTGCGCGCGGCGTGACGCAGCTTTGCCTTTCGGGCACAGTCTCCCTCATGGGTTGGCTGACGTTCGCCGCGGATATCATCAAATCGCTGGCTTGGCCTGGCGTCGTCCTGGGTGCGCTCTTCCTATTCCGACCTAAGCTCGCAGCATTGCTTGATCGGTTAAAGACAATGGAGGTCGAGGTCGCGGGGCAAAAGTTTAAGGCTGGTCTTCAGGAGGTCGAGGAGAAGAGACTGCCCGCACCTGAAGGCGAGGAGATCACGGCCCCACAAGGACCAGAGAAAATTGAAATCCGCTCGGAACTGTCCAAGCTGCCGCCAGCTTACGTTGTTTCTCAGGCGTGGCTTAGATTACTGGAAACGCTCTATGGAGCCGTTGAAACAGTCCAGCCAGGAGCCGGGATCGGCGGTAACCGAAACCTTCTCGCATATTTGGATCAAGCCCGATTGCACGTGTTACTGCTTCCTGATGAGGAACCTGTTGTCCAAGAGCTTCTAGTACTCAGAAATCAGGCGGTGCTCTTTCCCGATAGCATCACATCGACCGATGCCCTGCGTTATTACGACTTCGCCGAGGCGCTAAAAGATAACATAAAGGAACGTATAGAGCAGGCAAAAGCGCGCGCGACCGCTCGACGGGCGGATCATCCCCGTCTTTAGCGACCCGGCCGCCGTGAACTACGCCCCCCGCCGACGGCGCGTGGCGAGGGGCCGTTCGCCGCCTTTCAATAGCCGCGCGCCGGATCGCTCTGGTTGAGGAGGGGGCGGCCTTCTTCGAAGCGGCGGAGGTTGTCGAGGACGATCGGGGCGGCGGTCGCGCAATCGCAAGCGTTATCGACCCCATCGATCCAGCTCGTCATCGGGCAAGGGATCAAAAAACTCGGGACCGATACTGAATTTGCCGCGCATTGCCCCGAATTCGCGCTTTCCTTTGCGTATGGCCGGCACCAACTTGGCGACCGGCGTTCGCCCGCGGGCAATCGTGATCACCTCGCCGGCTTCGACCCGCGCAAGAAGCTTTGACAGCTGCGTCTTGGCAACATGAACCGGGACGGTGTCGTCCAACGAACGGCCCTCCTTGGTCATTCAATCAGTGGTACGAATTTGACGCTTGATACCGTGCCGGTCATCGAGATTGCTTCGCTACGCTCGCAATGACGCCGTAAGTGGCTGTCATTGCGAGGAGCACAGCGACGAAGCAATCTCGATGTTATGGCCTGCGACGGGAGCCATCTGATTGGTTCGTACCGCTTAGCTAAGCAGAACTTGGCGTCGCCCGCGGCATTGCGCAACCGTTCAATACCCCCGCGCGGGATCGACTTGGTTGAGGAGCGGGCGGCCTTCTTCGAAGCGGCGGATGTTGTCGAGGATGATCGGGGCGGCGGTCTGCGGATTGGTGATGCCGGCGATGTGCGGGGTCACCAGGATGCGCGGATGTTGCCAAAACGGGTGACCCGGCGGCAGCGGTTCTTCGCGGAAGACGTCGAGGGCCGCGGCCGAAAGCTGCCCCGAATCGAGCGCCGGGATCAGATCCTCCTCGACGAGATGGGCGCCGCGGCCGGCATTGACCAAGCCAGCCCCTCGGGGCAGCGCCGCGAAGGTGCGGGCGTTGAGAATGCCTTGCGTCTCCTCGGTCAGCGGCAACAGGCAGACAAGGATTTCCGTCTGGGCGAGGAGCTGCGGCAGACCGGCCGGGCCGGCGAAGTTTGAAAAGCCGGCGACTGTTCTTTCATGCCGGCTCCAGCCGGAAACCGGAAAACCCAGCGCGGCGAGCTTGCGGCCGGCATCCTGTCCGATCTCGCCAAAGCCGAGAATGCCGACCGGCCTTTCCCCGGCGTTTTTCTGCGGCAGTTCGCGCCAGATCCCGGCCTGCTGCTGGGCGCGGTAGTCGAGATCGTGGCGGTGCAGCCGCAGCACCTGCAAGACGACGTATTCGCTCATCGCGTCGGTCAGATACGGGTCGACGAGGCGGGTGATCGGCACGCCGGCGGGCAGATCGGGGTCGCATAGGATGTGGTCGATCCCGGCGCCGAGCGACAGGATCAATTTGAGGTTCGGCAGCGCGGCCAACAGGCCCGGCTCGGGCCGCCAGACCAGCGCGTAATCGATCTCTGCCGGATCGCCGATATCAGGCCAGATGCGGATGTCGAGGCCGGGCATCAGCCGGCCGAGCTGGCCGCTCCAGCGCGCGGCGGAATCGACCGAGGAGCGGAATAACAGCGCCATCGCCGACGGTCATAGCACAAATGGCGACGCTGCCATATTGCGGCCCGCTTCCGGGTCCATCAGCGCGGCGCCATCACCAAGGGGGGTCGGTCGATGCGCTCGCTATGGAGAATGATCGCGTTACGGTGGCTGGGCGGCCAAGGCTCGGGAGCGCTGACCGATGATTCGGCGCTGCTCGACCTGTTGATCATGGGAGAGACTGCGCGGGCCCCGATCGCCATTCAGGTGCGGCGGGAATCCGGGGTCTCCCATCATGCGATGATGATGCCGCAGGATTGCAACCCGGCGTCGCCCGAGCCAGTCATCGTCGATAAATCCCGCGGCGACCGCCCGCGATAGCGACCGGGTAGGCGACTTACGCGACCCCATGAGGCGGTGTTGCAATCGGCCATGATCCGTGTTGTGTTGCCTCGGCGCGATCTGGACGGACGGACGACGCCATTGGTTCTGGTCGTCTCGGCTTCGGCCCGGCGGGTGGCGTCGGATAAAGGGGCGAGGACGTGAGGACGAAGCAACAGACGCTACCCGGCGCTTCGGATCACGGCGGCCGAGTGAGCTTGGCCGAGCGCGTCCGCGGCTATTTTTCGCCGCACGAAATCATCGACACCTCGCCGAAAGTATCGGACGAGGTCAAATACACCACCTGCTACATGTGCGCCTGCCGCTGCGGGATCAAAGTCCATCTGAAAGACGGCGGCATCCGCTACATCGAAGGCAACCGCGATCATCCGGTAAATCATGGCGTGATCTGCGGCAAGGGCGCCTCCGGCATCATGCAGCAGCAATCGCCGGCCAAGTTGCGCAAACCCTTGAAGCGGGTCGGCGAACGCGGCTCCGGCGTGTTCCGCGAAATCGAGTGGGACGAGGCGATCGCGACCGCGGTCGAGTGGCTGGCGCCGATCCGCGCCACCGACCCGAAAAAGCTCGCCTTCTTCACCGGCCGCGATCAGAGCCAGGCCTTGACCGGCTATTGGGCGGCCCAGTTCGGGACGCCGAATTTCGCCGCGCATGGCGGGTTCTGCTCGGTCAATATGGCGGCGGCCGGCATGTACACGCTTGGCGGCAGCTTCTGGGAGTTCGGCGAGCCCGATTGGGAGCATACCCGGTTCTTCATGATGTTCGGGGTCGCCGAAGACCATGATTCGAACCCGATCAAGATCGCGCTGTCGGGGCTGCGCCGGCGCGGCGCTAAATTCGTCTCGGTCAACCCGGTGCGCACCGGCTATTCGGCGATCGCCGACGAATGGGTCGGGATCCGGCCGGGCACCGACGGCCTCTTCGTCTTGTCGTTGATCCACGAATTGCTCGAAGCCGATCGGATCGATCCTGATTATCTGGTGCGCTACACCAACGCCGCCTGGCTGGTGATCCAGGCTCCGGGTATGGCGGATGACGGTCTGTTCGCCCGCAGCGAGGCTGGCGAGCCGCTGGTGCTCGAAGCGTCGGGGTCACTGGCGAGCGCGACCGCGGCCGGTGTCGAGGCGCGTCTGGTTGGCGAAGCCGCGCTGCCCGACGGCCGGCGCGCGGTTCCGGTGTTCCAGCTGGTGGCCGAGCGCTATCTCGATTCGCGTTATGCGCCCGAACTGGTGGCCGAGACCTGCGGCATCCCGGCTGCGACGATCAGGCGGTTGGCGGCCGAGATCGCCCAGGCCGCCTTCGAGGAGGAGATCGAGCTGCCGGTCGCGTGGACCGATTGGGCTGGCCGACGACACGAAACGATGCGCGGGCGCCCGGTATCGCTGCATGCGATGCGCGGGATTTCGGCGCATTCGAACGGGTTTCAGACTTGCCGCGCCTTGCACCTGTTGCAGATGCTGATCGGTACGATCGATGTGCCGGGCGGCTGGCGCTACAAGTCGCCGCACCCAAAACCGTGTCCGCCGGGCCCAAAGCCGGCCGGTAAGCCCGATCAGGTGGTTGCCGGGCAGCCGCTGCCGGGTATCCCGCTTGGCTACCCGATGTCGCCCGAAGATCTGATCCTCGACGCTGACGGTCAACCCGGCCGCATCGACAAGGCGTTTTCATGGGACGCGCCGATCGCCGCCCACGGCATGATGCACATGGTCATCGCCAACGCCTGGAAGGGCGATCCGTACCCGATCGATACGCTCTTTATGTACATGGCCAATGTCGCCTGGAACTCGGCGATGAACACCGCCGAGACCATGCGCATGCTGACGGATAAGGACCAGTCGACCGGCGCCTACCGCATTCCGCGGATCATCTATGCCGATGCCTACTACTCCGAGACTGTCGCCTATGCCGATCTGGTGCTGCCCGACACGACTTATCTCGAACGCTGGGATTGCATTTCCCTGCTCGACCGCCCGATCGGCGGGGTCGATGGGCCGGGCGACGCGATCCGCCAGCCGGTCCTAACTCCCGACCGCGACGTCCGCCCGTTCCAGGACGTGTTGATCGAACTGGGTGCAAAGCTTGGGCTTCCGGCCTTTGTCACCCCGGAAGGGCGGCCGCGCTACCCCGGCGGCTATTCCGATTATATCGTCAATCACGAGCGGCGGCCGGGGGTCGGCTCGCTCGGCGGCTGGCGCGGCGCCGAGGGCGACCGGGTGGGCCGCGGCGCGCCGAACCCGCACCAGCTCGAGCGCTATGTCGCCAATGGCTGCTTCTGGAAGCATCATCTGCCCGCCGACCAGCTTTATTTCAAGCACGCCAACAAGGCCTATCTCGACAACGCGGTGGCGATGGGGTTTATCGAGTCGGCGGCGCCGATCGTGCTGCAGCTTTATGTCGAGCCGTTGCAGCGTTTTCGCCTCGCCGCGCAAGGTCACGGCCGGGTGGTGCCGCCCGAGAGTCACCGCGAGCGGGTCGCGACCTATTTCGATCCGCTGCCGTTCTGGTACATGCCGTTCGAGGAAGCGCGGGTCGACCGCGAGACCTTCCCGCTGCACGCGCTGACCCAGCGGCCGATGCACATGTACCATTCCTGGCATTCGCAGAACGCCTGGCTGCGCCAAATCATCGGCTACAACCGGCTGTTCGTGAACCGGGCGGTCGGGCGCGCGCTCGGCCTCGCCGAGGACGATTGGGTCTGGCTGTCGAGCCATCATGGCCGGGTTCGGGTGCCGACCCGGCTGATGGACGGGGTCAATCCGGATACGGTGTGGACCTGGAACGCCATCGGCAAGCGTGCCGGCGCCTGGAACCTCGATCCGGATGCACCCGAATTCCGCAAGGGGTTTCTGCTGAACCACCTGATCTCGGAATTGCTGCCGGCCGATGGCGGCTACCGTTACGCCAATGCCGACCCGATCACCGGTCAGGCCGCGTGGTACGATCTGCGGGTGCGGATCGAGCGTGCGGCGCCGATCGAAGCCGGCACCAGCGCGCCTTCGTTTGCGCCGGTTGCGCATCCGCCTTCGCTGCCGCGCTTGCCGCAGATCCTGCGCTACGGCGGGAGGCACGGTCGGCAGGGAGGGGCGGCGTGACCTCCTTGCCAGCGCCGCGGCCGGGCCAGAAAAAGCTCGGTCTCGTCATCGACCTCGATATCTGCGTCGGCTGCCATGCTTGCGCCACCGCGTGCAAGGAATGGAACAGCGGCGGGCATATGGGGCCGCTGCCGGATTTCGACCCTTATGGCGAAAGCGCCTGGGGGGTGTGGTTCAACCGCATTCATTCCTTCGAAGAGGGTGATGGCGACGGCGCGCGGACCGTGTATTTCCCACGATCCTGCCTGCATTGCGAGGAGCCGGCCTGCGTCACCGTGTGCCCGACCGGCGCTTCCTACAAGCGAGCCGAGGACGGGATCGTGCTGGTCGACGAATCGATCTGCATCGGCTGCAAGCTGTGCTCCTGGGCGTGCCCCTATGGGGCGCGCGAATTCGACGCCGACGCGGGCGTCATGAAGAAATGCACCCTGTGCATCGACCGCATCTACAACGACCATCTTCCGGCCGAGGATCGCCAGCCGGCCTGCGTCATGGTGTGCCCGGTCAACGCTCGCCATTTCGGCGATCTGGGCGATGCCGGGTCGCCGGTTTCGCAGATGGTGGCGCAGCGGCGCGGCGCCGATCTGATGCCCGAGCTCGGCTACCAGCCGGTCAACAAATATCTGCCGCCGCGGCCGGGGCGGATGGCGCCGTGTCCGCCGTCCGAAGCGGGCGCGGCGGCGCGGCCCGCTGCGGTGTCGTCGACCGACAAACTGCTGCGCTGGGTCGACCGGCTGCTGTCTCGCTGACCACGGCGCCTCGGAGACAAGGGATGCATCCCGCGCTCTCGATTGTACTGTTCACGACCTCGTCCGGCGCGGGCTTTGCCTTGTTGCTGCTGCTCGGGCTCGGCGCGCCGCTGGGATTGCTCCCGACCAGCGCCGGCTTCGCGTTCGTCGCGCTTGCGGTCGGGATAGCGCTCGCCGCCGCCGGTCTGGTGTCTTCGGCTTTTCATCTCGGCCGGCCGGAGCGCGCTTGGCGCGCCTTCTCGCAATGGCGCTCGTCCTGGCTGTCGCGCGAAGGGGTTCTCGCGGTGCTGACTTTTGTGCCGGTCGCAGTGTTCGGCATCGGCTGGGTGTTTTTCGGTGCGACCCGGGGCGTCGTCGGACTTTGCGGGATCCTCGCGGCGGCGCTGGCGGCGGCGACGATCTACTGCACCGGAATGATCTACGCCTCGCTGAAGCCGATCCATCAATGGCACAATGGTTGGGTGGTGCCGGGCTATCTGGCGCTCGGGCTGATGAGCGGAAGCCTGCTACTCGATTTTCTCGTCCGGCTGTGGGCGCCCCTCGCCGCTCTGCTTGCGCTGCTGACCGCGGTCCTCGTGCTCGTCGCCTGGTGGATCAAGGAAGCGTATTGGCGCTTCATCGATACCAGTTCGGCGCGCAGCACCGTCGCCAGCGCCACCGGCCTCGGCAGCCGCGGCCGGGTGCGGCTGTTCGAGGCGCCGCATACCGAGGAGAATTACCTGTTGCAGGAGATGGGGTTTCGCATCGCCCGCAACCATGCGCGGCGGCTGCGCCGGATCGCTCGGTTGGCCGGGTTCGCGCTGCCGGCGCTCGCGAGCCTGTTCGCGGTTTTTCTCGCGGGCGCGCCCGGTGCGACCGCGGCCGGGATCGGCGTGGTCAGCGCCGCACTCGGCCTGGTCGTCGAACGCTGGCTGTTTTTCGCCGAGGCCCGGCATACGGTTACCCTCTATTATGGGGCTGAGGCGGTCTGACCGCTTCGGCCCGGACCGATGCTTTATCGTTTGGGCAGCGAATAGGGTTGACGGTGGTTTCGAGAGAGGGGTATAAGCAGCGCCCCTCTGGCGAGGGTCTGGGCGGTCTGGCCCGGGCACCGGAGCCTCTGGGGGTGTGTTGATTGAGTTTGTTTAGAAGGGAAGGGATGCGCGGGCGGCGGCGTGGGCCGCCATATGTTCGCGCATTTTGCGAGCGTTTTGGAGGCCCTTGTGAGGGTCTGTCTGGCGGGAGGGATGGCCTGCGAGGGTCATGGGTCTTGCTGGATGGGCCTGGGATGAACTTGAGAGTTTGATCCTGGCTCAGAACGAACGCTGGCGGCATGCCTAACACATGCAAGTCGAACGCTCTTGGGGCTTCGGTTTCAAGGGAGTGGCGCACGGGTGAGTAGCGCGTGGGAACCTGCCCTGTTGTGGGGGATAACCGAGGGAAACTTCGGCTAATACCGCATACGCCGGTTGTCTTGAGAGAGATGGCCGGGAAAGATTGATCGCAGCAGGAGGGGCCCGCGTCGGATTAGGTAGTTGGTGGGGTAACGGCCTACCAAGCCTGTGATCCGTAGCTGGTCTGAGAGGATGATCAGCCACACTGGGACTGAGACACGGCCCAGACTCCTACGGGAGGCAGCAGTGGGGAATATTGGACAATGGGCGCAAGCCTGATCCAGCAATGCCGCGTGAGTGATGAAGGCCTTCGGGTTGTAAAGCTCTTTCGCACGCGACGATGATGACGGTAGCGTGAGAAGAAGCCCCGGCTAACTTCGTGCCAGCAGCCGCGGTAATACGAAGGGGGCGAGCGTTGTTCGGATTTACTGGGCGTAAAGGGCGCGTAGGCGGCGATGAAAGTCAGGCGTGAAAGCCCCGGGCTCAACCTGGGAGGTGCGCTTGGGACTACATTGCTGGAGTTCGGGAGAGGAGCGTGGAATTCCCAGTGTAGAGGTGAAATTCGTAGATATTGGGAAGAACACCGGTGGCGAAGGCGGCGCTCTGGACCGATACTGACGCTGAGGCGCGAAAGCGTGGGGAGCAAACAGGATTAGATACCCTGGTAGTCCACGCTGTAAACGATGTGTGCTAGACGTTGGGGAGCCTAGCTCTTCGGTGTCGCCGCTAACGCTTTAAGCACACCGCCTGGGGAGTACGGCCGCAAGGTTAAAACTCAAAGGAATTGACGGGGGCCCGCACAAGCGGTGGAGCATGTGGTTTAATTCGACGCAACGCGAAGAACCTTACCAGCCCTTGACATGCCTCGTATGGGTGGGAGAGATCCCATTCTTCGGTTCGGCCGGCGGGGACACAGGTGCTGCATGGCTGTCGTCAGCTCGTGTCGTGAGATGTTGGGTTAAGTCCCGCAACGAGCGCAACCCTCATCTGCAGTTGCCATCGGGTTAAGCCGGGCACTCTGCAGAAACTGCCGGTGACAAGCCGGAGGAAGGCGGGGATGACGTCAAGTCCTCATGGCCCTTATGGGCTGGGCTACACACGTGCTACAATGGCGGTGACAGAGGGCGGCAAGGGGGCGACCCCGCGCCAATCTCAAAAAGCCGTCTCAGTTCGGATTGTTCTCTGCAACTCGAGAGCATGAAGTCGGAATCGCTAGTAATCGCGGATCAGCACGCCGCGGTGAATACGTTCCCGGGCCTTGTACACACCGCCCGTCACACCATGGGAGTTGGTTTGACCTTAAGGCGGCGGGCCAACCTCGCAAGAGGAGGCAGCCGACCACGGTCAGGTCAGCGACTGGGGTGAAGTCGTAACAAGGTAGCCGTAGGGGAACCTGCGGCTGGATCACCTCCTTTCTGGAATTCAGGAGCCAGGGGTCAGCGAGCCGGAGCCAGCAATGGCGACGGGGGGTTGGCCGCGATCCTGATCTTCCACCAACGGCGTCAGGGTGCCGGTTCCTGGAACCTGGTTGCTGACGCCTGATACGCCGCCGTCTGCGCATCCCTTCTCCCGAGCGTCGTTGGAGCGCGCTCCTAGATTTTGGGGCTAGTAGCTCAGCTGGTTAGAGCGCGCGCTTGATAAGCGTGAGGTCGGAGGTTCAAATCCTCCCTGGCCCACCAGAGCCGGAGGCCCGCAGATCGCAGATCGAATCGCCGATCGCCAGGGTGCGATCCCGGTTTTGCGATGTCCGCCCCCTGGCCGGGGGTGTAGCTCAGTTGGGAGAGCGCCTGCTTTGCAAGCAGGAGGTCATCGGTTCGATCCCGTTCACCTCCACCAGGGTCGGCTCGCCATCGCAGGGTCGGCTTGCGCAGGTCGGCGGCGTCGGGCTGCTGATCGGCGGTGTGGCCTGGGCGGTCTGGCCTGGGCGGGCGGCGAAGCGAGGTTCGGAGAAGCAGAGGTTTGGTTCCGTGGCGGCCGGTGGCCGTGCCGGGGCTGGAACCGCGGGTATCGCTCGCGGGCCGGCCGGCATGGCTGGTGCGGTTGCGGGGCTGGCGTTGGTTGAAGGGTGAAGCGGATTTGTGAATGTGACCGAGGCGGACGGGCCGCGGGCGCAGGCGGGAGCCTGTGAGCGGGGCCGGTCCGAAAGAAGTGTCTTCATGCGAGGGCTCGCGCCCGGGGTTTGCCCTGATCCGAAGAGTGGTTTTTCGGCAGATGGGGCTTGCCCCTGTGCGCGGCGGTTTTCCGGGGCGTTTCCGGGCGGGCAAGACCGCTTGGGGATGCCCGCGGATCGAGCGCGAATCAAGGGCATCTGGTGGATGCCTTGGCACTGAGAGGCGATGAAGGACGCGGCACGCTGCGAAAAGCCCGGGGGAGATGCGAGCGATCGTTGATCCCGGGATCTCCGAATGGGGCAACCCACCCCCAAGGGGCAACTCTTGAGCGGGTATCCCGTGCTGAATTCATAGGCGCGGGAGGCGAACCCGGCGAACTGAAACATCTCAGTAGCCGGAGGAATGGACATCAACCGAGACTCCGCGAGTAGTGGCGAGCGAAAGCGGACCAGGCCAGTGGCTGTTGATTTTGGTACCGGAAGCGTCTGGAAAGGCGGGCCATAGCGGGTGACAGCCCCGTACGGGAAACCGGATCGACAGTCCTCGAGTAGGGCGGGACACGAGCAATCCTGTCTGAAGATGGGGGGACCACCCTCCAAGCCTAAGTACTCCTCAGTGACCGATAGTGTACCAGTACCGTGAGGGAAAGGTGAAAAGCACCCCGACGAGGGGAGTGAAACAGTTCCTGAAACCGGATGCCTACAAGCAGTCGGAGCTGCAGGGGTCAGGAATCAGGGACCAGGACCAGGAAGTAAACCTTCCTGGCGCCTGACGCCTGGTCCCTGGCTCCTGGCTGACGGCGTACCTTTTGTATAATGGGTCAGCGAGTTGGTCTTGGCAGCAAGCTTAAGCCGTTAGGCGTAGGCGCAGCGAAAGCGAGTCTGAATAGGGCGCGCGTTTTTTGCTGGGCAACCAGCAAGGGACAACAGTTGCCGGGATCAGACCCGAAACCGGGTGATCTAGCCATGGGCAGGTTGAAGGTGCGGTAACACGCACTGGAGGACCGAACCCACTACTGTTGCAAAAGTAGGGGATGACTTGTGGTTAGGGGTGAAAGGCCAATCAAACCCGGAAATAGCTGGTTCTCCGCGAAATCTATTGAGGTAGAGCGTCGCTTGGTCGGCGCCGGGGGTAGAGCACTGGATGGGCTAGGGGGGCGCGAGCCTTACCAAACCTAACCAAACTACGAATACCGGCGAGCGCAGAGCGGCAGCCAGACGGCGGGTGCTAAGGTCCGTCGTCGAGAGGGGAACAGCCCAGACCGCCAGCTAAGGTCCCCCAGTCGTGGCTAAGTGGGAAAGGATGTGGGACGGCCAAGACAACCAGGAGGTTGGCTCAGAAGCAGCCATCCTTTAAAGAAAGCGTAATAGCTCACTGGTCTAACAGCTGTCCGGCGCCGAAAATGTAACGGGGCTCAAGCCACGCACCGAAGCTGCGGGTGTGCCGCAAGGGAGAACCGAGGGGCACGGCGTTCGGTCTTCCTGTCGGTTCTGATCCTGCCCTGTCCTGTCCTGACGCGGTAGCGGAGCGTTCCGTAGGCCGACGAAGCCGGCGCGCGAGCGTCGGTGGAGGTATCGGAAGTGCGAATGCTGACATGAGTAGCGTAAATGAGGGTGAGAAACCCTCACGCCGAAAGTCCAAGGGTTCCTGCGCAAGGTTATTCCGCGCAGGGTTAGCCGGGCCCCTAAGGCGAGGGCGAAAGCCGCAGCCGATGGGAAGGGGGTTAATATTCCTCCGCCTGCCGAGCGTGACGAAGGCCGAAAGCGGTCATCCCTGACTGGATTGGGGTGGCGGCCTGGGACTTCCGGGAAACAGCGCCGGCGACATAGACCGTACCCGAAACCGACACTGGTGGACTGGTAGAGCATACCAAGGCGTGTGAGAGAACGGTGTTGAAGGAACTCGGCAAAATGCCCCCGTAACTTCGGGAGAAGGGGGCCCCGTCCTTGCGCAAGCAGGGGCGGGGGGCACAGAGGAGGGGGTGGCGACTGTTTACTAAAAACACAGGGCTCTGCGAAGTCGCAAGACGACGTATAGGGTCTGACGCCTGCCCGGTGCCGGAAGGTTAAGAGGAGGGGTGCAAGCTCTGAATCGAAGCCCCGGTAAACGGCGGCCGTAACTATAACGGTCCTAAGGTAGCGAAATTCCTTGTCGGGTAAGTTCCGACCTGCACGAATGGCGTAACGACTTCCCCGCTGTCTCCAACACCGGCTCAGCGAAATTGAATTCTCCGTGAAGATGCGGAGTTCCCGCGGTCAGACGGAAAGACCCCGTGCACCTTTACTACAGCTTTGCAGTGGTGTTAGGGATTGTGTGTGTAGGATAGGCGGGAGCCGTTGAAGCCCTGGCGCCAGTTGGGGTGGAGGCAACCTTGAAATACCGCTCTCACGGTCTCTGGCATCTAACCGCGCTTGGGCCAACCCGGGCCGGGACCCTGCATGGTGGGTAGTTTGACTGGGGCGGTCGCCTCCCAAAGAGTAACGGAGGCGCGCGATGGTGGGCTCAGGCTGGTCGGAAATCAGCTGTCGAGTGCAATGGCACAAGCCCGCCTGACTGCGAGAGCGACGGCTCGAGCAGAGACGAAAGTCGGCCATAGTGATCCGGTGGTCCCACGTGGACGGGCCATCGCTCAACGGATAAAAGGTACGCCGGGGATAACAGGCTGATGACGCCCAAGAGTCCATATCGACGGCGTCGTTTGGCACCTCGATGTCGGCTCATCGCATCCTGGGGCTGGAGCAGGTCCCAAGGGTATGGCTGTTCGCCATTTAAAGCGGTACGTGAGCTGGGTTTAGAACGTCGTGAGACAGTTCGGTCCCTATCTGCCGTGGGTGTTCGAGACTTGCGAGGCGCTCTCCCCAGTACGAGAGGACCGGGAGGGACGCACCTCTGGTGGACCGGTTGTGGCGCCCGCCGCAACGCCGGGTAGCTAAGTGCGGACGGGATAACCGCTGAACGCATCTAAGCGGGAAACCCTCCTCAAAACCAGGTCTCGTCGAGAGCCGTGGAAGACCACCACGTCGATAGGCCGGAAGTGGAAAGGGAGTAATCCCCGCAGCCGACCGGTACTAATCGCTCGAACCCGCCCGATCCCGAGCTTTCTTCAGGGCTGCTGTCCTGAGCCGGAAAACCGTCCGCGTGCAGCGGCAAGCGCCACCCCAGATCCGATGGGGCCGCCCGGCCGCGGCCCGCCATCCGGACACTTCCCTCCCCGTCACCTTCGCAAATCCCCGCCCCGGGCGCCAATCCCCTGGGGCGAAACCCGGTCCAAACCCCGCACCGGACCAATCCCGCGTCCCAGGGGGCGTTTTGAAATCCGAGCGGCTTTGAAAGCCAACGGGTTTTGAACTCCAAGGGGTTTTACTCCGGTTTTGAACTCGCCAAGGCAGTTTGACACGGGGGCTGGCCAGCCTGGTGGCCACAGCGAGGGGCCAAACACCCGATCCCATCCCGAACTCGGCCGTGAAAACCCTCAGCGCCGATGGTACTGCCGCTCAAGCGGCGGAAGAGCAGGTCGCCGCCAGGCTCGCCAACCCCCCCAACCCGCAACCCCACCTCCGCCAATCCCGGTCCGGCCATTCCCCAACCTCACCAACCCCCCATACCAATCTCGCCCTCACCAATCTCGCCCTCACCAATCTCGCCCTCACCAATCTCGCCGCGGGGTGGAGCAGCCCGGTAGCTCGTCAGGCTCATAACCTGAAGGTCGTAGGTTCAAATCCTACCCCCGCAACCACCGTTACTTGCAGCCCGTCGCAGTCACCCGAGACGGGCTGTTTGTGCCCGAGCTGAGCGCCCGGATGCCGGCCAGATCACCGACGAGCGCGATCTCCGACCGCCCGTTCTCGGGTATCAGACGCACCTCGTCAATGAGCCCGCGAAGCGCTTCGGCCGCATTGCGGGCCGCAGGCGCACCGCTTCCAGGCCTTCCAGAACCTTGATGCTGGTGGCATCGTAGACCCCTGGCGAACTCATATTTACATCATTTGCCATAAAAAAACTTTCAGTCGTGTGCTATCGGCCACAAGCAACTGCGCGCTTTCAGTTCCAAGCTGAAAGGGCGCTGCCGGCCGCCGGATGGCTACTTCAGATCCTCATCGGCATGACCACGTACCTATACTGGTCCGGTACGGTCTCCCCGGCTGGCCGCATCTCCCCCGCGCTCTTCTGGTCCTTCAACTCGAAGGCTACGCTGTCCTGGGGAATGGCGCGCAGAAAGTCGAGCAGGTATTGCGCGTTGAACCCGATTTCCAGATCGGGCCCCGAGTACTCGCCGGGAACGCTCTCCTCGCTCTCTCCCGTTTCAACCGAGGAGGAAAAGACGCGCACCTCGCCGTTGGTGAACTGCACGCGAATAGCGCGTGACCGCTCATCCGCGAACTGCGCGACGCGTTCGATGGCGGCGCGGATCTCGTCCCGGTGCAACGTGGCGAGGAGGGGGTGATCCTTCGGCAAGGCGCGTTCGAAGTCCGGAAAGTTGCCGGTGAGTTTGCGCGTAATAAGCAGACGATGTCCGACCTCGAAGAAGAGATGATTATCGTCGCCCGCGAAGAGCGCTTTAGCGTCCTCGCCCGCGGCGCCGGCCAGTTTGATCAGCTCACCCATGGCCTTCTTGGGCACCAGCGCACGAAAAGGCAGCGACCTGGGCCGACTCTCACCGGCCTGGTCTGGACGTAAGCCAGCCGATGACCATCGGTCGCGACCATGGTCAGGGCATCCGGCGCCATCACTAGTAGCGCGCCGTTCAGCGTGAACCGCGATTCCTCCATCGAGATCGCGAACGGAGTCCGCGCGATCATGGTCGCCAGTCGATCGGAATCTCGGCGATAGGCTCCGGACATTTCCGGCAACTCGGGGAAACTCTCGCGGGACATCCCCGCGATACGAGTGCGCGACCGCCCGCCCGTGATGCTGGCCCAATGATTCTCCAAGAACTTCATGGTGACATCGCCTTCCGGCAGCAACCGAACAAAATCGAGCAGTTTGCGCGCCGGCACCGTCCCCGAGCCTTCCTTCTTTACTCGCGCCGGACAGGAGCATCGAATGCCGAATTCCAGATCGGTGGCAGTCAGCGTACACGCTCGCCGACGGCCTCAATCAGCACATTCGATAGAATCGGGATGGTAGTCTTCTTCTCGACGACACCCTGCGACAGACTGAACTCTCGCACCAAATCGGCCTTGCTGACGGTGAACTCCATGGCCAGCTCCTGCTCTACTGGTGTACTAAAGAGAGCACTTAAAGAACCGTATTAATAGGCCCTGTGCAGATGTTGAAATCAACCTAAATTATACTAAATTCAACTACTTTTCGCTATCCCAGGCAGTGGGAACTAAGGTGCGGAGACCTGCAAAAACCGCTTCTGTAACGATTTTTACACAATTTTCCAGAGGCTTTCTAAGGCAGCTTTGTGGAAAATCCCGCAAAGTCATTGTAATGTGTCGATTAGGCTGTGCAGGAGCCTGTTGAAATCCGTATCGCCCTGGCGCGGCCGCTCGATCTTCTGGACCGAGTGAAGCACCGTGGTGTGGTGCTTGCCGCCAAAAGCTCTGCCGATCTCAGGGAGTGACGCATGGGTCAGATCCTTAACCAAGTACATGGCGACCTGCCGCGGGTAGGCATGATCTGCCGCGTATTGACTTCTTTCCTTCAGCTGTGAGGCTGCTTGATTTGAAACGTTCCGCCACCGCGTGATGGATGGAATCGATGGTGACGCGGCGGTCCCGCACCTGAACCAGGTACTTCAGGACCTGCTGCGCCATCTGGAGCGTTACAGGAGAGCCTGTAATCGACGAGTAGGCGATCAGCTTGATCAGCGCGCCTTCCAGCTCCCGCACATTCGATTTGGTCTTTGTGGCGATGAAAGTCCGGACTTCCTCCGGCAGCGGACGCCTTCGAGCTCCGCCTTTCTTATCGAGAATCGCCATCTTCGTTTCCAAGGTCTGGCGGCTGAATATCCACCATCAGGCCCCATTCGAAACGCGAGCGCAGACGCTCCACCAGGCCCGGAGATGCTTTGCGGTCGCGCGAATCGCTCGAGATCACGATCTGCTTTTGATGATCGTGGAGCTCGTTGAAGGTATGGAAAAACTCTTCCTGCGTGCGCTCTTTGCCGATCCCAGGATCTGGATGTCATCCACCAGCAGAACATCCGCGGTCCACGGTAAGCGCTGCTGAAATGCGGCATACGGTCTGTCCGCAGGCACGGGATCATTTCGTTCATGAAGCGCTCGCTGGAGGTATACACCACGCGGATGGAAGGATACTTGTCGATCAGCTCGCGCCCGATGGCGTGCATCAGGTGGGTCTTGCCCATTCCGACGCCGCCATAGAGGAACAACGGGTTGTAGCTGCGCGAGGGGCTGTCGGCCACCGACTCGCGGCGGCCGCCGCAAAGTGGTTGCAGGCGCCCACCACAAAACTCTGGAACGTGAATTTCGGGTTCAGCGGGCTGGTGCGGGAATCTACGAGATCGGGAGTCCCAGAGCGGCAAGGGGGGCCCGAACCACTGTCGGGGACCCGCGTCTCGAAGCGGACGTGCTGGACGGGCAGGCCAAGTCGCCGATGGCGACGTGCAGCAGAGCGACATACTCGGTCTCGAGCATGGCGCGCGTCTCGCGGTCCGGCACCGACACGAACAGGGTAGAGCCGTCAGTCCGGCGAACGACGTGCCGCGAAGCCAATTGTCGTAGCTCTCCGGGCTGACCTTCTGCTGCAGGTGATCACGGAGTTGATCCCACAGGTTCATGGCGCTAGTCCGGCACGACACTAAGTTTTGCACAGAATTCCCACACCATTGTGGGACCGGATAACGGCCGACTGGAGAGGAACTGCCGGCGAGCTGCCGATGCTTCCGTCAAGCGAACCGAAATGTAGTCTAGCATACCAACGGCTTTGCCGCATATCTATGCATCTGTCGCTTTTCAACCAAGCTTCGGCGGGCATTTGACAGGCGGGACGCGTTTCGGGAGAGAATGAGTGTTTCTAACGCGCGGGAGTAACTCAGCTGGTAGAGCAGCCTGACCTTGCCAAGGTCGATGTCGCGGGTTCGAATCCCGTCCTCCCGCTCCAGGTCCTCCATGTACATGTATAAGCTTCTGCGTTTTTCTTCTGCACCGCGGTCGTGGGTTTCTCCCAGAATTACAAGCTGGAGCCGATCTCCACCGCCGCGCCGGATGTGCCGGCCGCCTACTCGGCCGTCGTCCCCGCAGGGTTACCGCGTGGTTGGCCCGTCGGGCCCGTGGTGTGAGATCTGGTTCCGGAAGAGCATCCCCACCGGCGCCAAGCCGAGCGATCCCGACATCACCCTGCCGATCGCCCAGGGCACGTTTCTGGGCATCCTGCGTTTCCCCGGGAAGGGAGCGGACCGTCGCGGCCAGATGATGAAGGCGGGCGTGTACACGATGCGCTACAGCGTTTTCCCCCGGACGGCGCGCACACGGGTGTGGCCCCACAGCGCGATTTCACATTGGCGACCCCCATTGCCAACGACCCTGACCCCACGGCGATGCCGGTATTCGACAAGTTGGTGACAATGAGCAAGACCAGCGGGACCGCCCATGCGGCCGTTTTTTCGCTGGGACCTCCGGCCGGCGCCAAGTTCCCCGAGCTAACCAAGGAAGGCGAGCACGATGTGGTCTTCTCGAACGTCAAGGTCGGCGATTTGCCGCTCGCCATCATCGTAGCGGGAGAAGTAGCCCAGTAATCCTGCTATGACCTCTCTCATAGACGCGAGCGCGAGAAGTCAAGGACGGTAGCGAACGGGGTCTCCGTGTCTCTCGTTTTCTGCGGCGACTAGCCGGCCACCCGCTCGATGGCATCGGCGCCGCAGATCTGCTCGATGGCGGCGGCGGATTCCTTATCCGGTCTCACCTTCACCGGCACGTCCAGAAGAACCGAAAAATCCCTTGGGCGCCTCCAGCCGGAAGCGCACCTGCGTGGGCCCCGGCTTCTTCGCGAAGAGGTTGTATAATGCCTGGGCCTTGCCGCCGTTGCGCCCGATCCAAATGCGTATGGAGATGACCGCGGGCAGATCGATGCGGGCGGTCTCGAGGCGACGATATCCTGCACCGAAACCTGGTCGCGCCGCCTTCTTCCGGCAGCGCCAGCGCCGCGCACCAGCACGGCCTGATCCTCCACCTACCTCCGCCGCCAGGCGTTCGTAACTGGTGGCGAAGAGGAGCGCCTCGACGGTACCGGTGCGGTCCTCGAGGGCTGGCAACCCAGGGCTTCCCTTCCCTGTTCCGTTTGCGTGTGATGTTGGTGAGCACGCCGCACAGGACCACCTCGGCGTTCTTCTCGAGACCATCCAGGTTGCTGGTATCGTGCGTGGCCAACTCGGAGACCTTATAGACGTAGTGATCCAGCGGGTGCCCGGTGACCCGAAAGCCCAGCAGTTCCTTCTCGCCGGCGAGTTTCTCCCGGTCGGTCCAATCCGGTACGTCGGCAGAGGCGTCGAGTGGATGTTCCTCGGCGCCGCGAGTTCTCCGAACAGGCCGCCCTGGCCGCTCGCGGTCGCGCTACGCGCGCTGGCCGGATTCCATGGCGCCTTCCACGGCAGCGATCTTCTGCGAGCGCGTGCCCTCCAGCGAATCCATGGCGCCGGCTTGTATCAGGCTCTCGATCATGCGCCGGTTACCGCCGAGGTCCGCCTTCTCGCAGAAATGGTGCAGCGAGGGGAAGCGGCCCAGCTCTGCGCGCGCGCCGCCGATGCCTTCACCGCGGACTGCCCAGGTTCTTCACCGCGCCGAGGCCGAAGCGAATGTGCCCCGCCGTCCGGCGTAAAGCTCCAGTCGCTGGCGTTCACGTCCGGCGGCAGGACGGTGATGCCCATGTCGCGGCACTCGTTGATGTACTTGACCACCTTGGCCGTGTTGCCGGTTTCCGACGTGAGCAGCGCGGCCATGAAATCCACCGGATAGTGGGCCTTCAGGTACGCCGTGACAAAAGCGAGGTAAGCATAGGCCGCGGAGTGCGACTTGTTGAAGCCGTACCCGGCGAACTGCTCCATGAGGTCGAAAATCTTCTCGACCTTCTTTTGCGGGATTCCGCGCTCCAGCGCGCCCTGGATGAAGTGCTCGCGCTGCTTGCGCCATCTCCTCGGGCTTCTTCTTGCCCATGGCGCGGCGCAGCAGGTCCGCCTCGCCCAGCGAGTAGCCGGCCAGCGGTTGGAGATCTGCATCACCTGTTCCTGGTAGACGATGACGCCGTAGGTCTCCTCCAGGCAGTTCCTTGCAGTTCGGGCAGTCGTAGTCGACGCTCTGCGGCCCTACTTGCGCTCGATGAAATCGTCCACCATGCCGCCCTGAATGGGGCCGGGCCGGTAGAGGGCGTTGAGCGCGGTGAGGTCTTCGAGGCGGCTGGGCTGGTAGCGGCGCAGGATGTCGCGCATGCCCGGCGATTCGAACTGGAAGACGCCGCTGGTGAAGCCTTTGGAGAAGATTTCGTAGGTGGCCGCGTCGTCGAGCGGCAAATCCTCGAGCACCAGCTGTGACGCCGTGGCGCTTCTCGATCAGGCGCAGCGCGTCGTCGATCAGGGTGAGCGTGGTGAGGCCCAGGAAGTCCATCTTGAGCAGGCCGAGCTTCTCCAGGCCGTTCATGTCGAACTGGGTGACGATTTCATCGCGGTTCGTCTTGTAGAGCGGGACCAGTCGTTTCAGCGGCTGCGGCGAGATCACGACGCCGGCGGCGTGCACGGAGCAGTTGCGCGCCAGGCCTTCCAGGCGCAGCGCGACGTTCAGCGCATCGTCCACGCGCGGGTCTTTCTTGCGCGCGTCCGTGAAGCCCGGCTCCTGCTCGATGGCCTCGTGAGCGAGATGTTGAGGACGTTGGGCACCATCTTGGTGACGCGCTCGACGTCGGCGAAGGGCATGTCGAGCACGCGGCCCACGTCGCTGATGGCGGCGCGCGCGCCCAGCGTGTTGAAGGTGATGATCTGCGCCACCTGGTCCCGGCCGTACTTCTCGGTCACGTACTCGATGACGTCGCCGCGGCGGTTCATGCAGAAGTCCACGTCGATATCGGGCATGCTCACGCGCTCCGGGTTGAGGAAGCGCTCGAACAGCAGGCCGTACTGCAGGGGGTCGATGTCGGTGATGTCCAGGCGTAGGCGACCAGGCTGCCCGCGGCCGAGCCGCGGCCCGGCCCGACCGGGATGCCGTGCGCCTTGGCGTAGCGGATGAAGTCCCAGACGATCAGGAAGTAGCCGGAGAATTTCATCTTCTGGATCATGAGGATTTCGCGATCCAGGCGCTCGGCGTATTCGGCCAGGTCGTGCTTGAGGATGCCCTTGCGCGCGCATCGCCTCGAGTCGCGGGCGGCGCTTCTCGAAGCCCTGGCGCGCCACGTACTCGAAGTAGGTGTCGGCGGAGTGACCTGCCGGAACGTCGAATTTCGGAAACGGCTCCTTGACCTTCTCGAGCTTCACCTGGCAGCGCTGGGCGATTTCCCCGGTGCGGTCGAGCGCGTCCTCGAGCTCACCGAACAGCTCCATCATCTCGGCGCGCGATTTCAGGTAGAAATCGGGCGTGCTCCAGCGCATGCGATTGGGGTCGCTGAGCGACTTGCCGGTCTGGATGCAGAGCAGGATCTCGTGGGCGCGCGCGTCCTCGCGGCGCAGGTAGTGGGAGTCGTTGGTGGCGACCAGCGGCAGGCCGGTCTCATGCGAGAGGCGGTTGAGCTGGGGCGTCAGCCGCTTGTCCTGCTCCAGATGGTGGTCCTGGATCTCGAGGAAGAAGTTGTTGGCGTCCGAAAATATCGGAGTACGTGTAGGCGAGGCGCTTGGCGTCCTCATACTTGTCCGACAGGATGGTTTCCGGGATGTGCCCGCGCAGGCAGGCGGACATGGCGATCAGCCCCTTGGAGTGGGCGGCCAGCAGGTCGAGGTCGATGCGAGGTTTGTAGTAGAAGCCGTCCAGGTAGGCGGTCGAGACCAGGTGGATCAGGTTGCGATAGCCCGTCCTGGTTCTCGCAGAGGAGCACCAGGTGGTTGTAGCGGTCGGTATCGGAGCGCGTCTTGTGGCCCTGCTGCGAGACGTACACCTCGCAGCCGATCACCGGATGGATGCCGCCCGCCTTGGCGGCGTTGTAGAACTTGACCGCCCCGAACAGGTTGCCGTGATCGGTCATGGCCACGGCGGGCATGTTCTGCTCGGCGGTGATGCGGATCAGTTGATCGATATCGCAGGCGCCGTCGAGCAGGGAATAATCGGTGTGGCAGTGAAGATGGACGAATGACATTTGGGCCTTGCACTCTTCCCGGGGGAGGTGAGAGTGGTAGGGACGGGCAGATTCGAACTGCCGACCTGTCGCTTAGGAGGCGACCGCTCTATCCATCTGAGCTACGTCCCCGGATACTCCTATTGTACCCGCGGGGACGGATCGATGACGGCTCGCACCCGCGCGCCGGGAATGGCGCGAACTTTTCTCCGCCGCGGCGTACACTCACGGATGATGCGACTCGCTTCGGACTGTATGCCGTGTTGGCGCTGGCCGCGGCGCCGGTTTTGGGCAGGTCGGCGCCGGCCGCGTGGAGTTTGAAGTGGCGTCGGTGAAGCCGGCCGCCGCAGTTGGGCACGGAGGGCGTCAACATCGGAATCCACATTGACGGCGCGCAGGTGCATGCCGCGCAATTCTCGCTGAAGGATTTCGATTGCAGACCGCATTCCATTTGAAGTACTACCAGGTGGAAGGCCCGGATTGGCTGGCCGCGGCGCGCTTCGACGTGGACGCCAAGATTCCGGAGGGTGGCAGGCGCGGAGCAGGTCCCGGAAATGCTGCGGGCGCTGCTGGCGGACCGGTTCGGCCTGAAGGCGCACCGGGTGTCGAAGGACCTGCCGGTGTACGCGCCTGCTGGTGGCGAGCGACGGGCCGAAGATGACGGAGTCGCCGGCGGACCCGGAGGGCGCCGGCCCCTGCAAGGAGGCGGTGGACGTGAAGGCCAGCGGGGGCCGCGGCGGGCGTGAACCTGGATTACGGCTGCGGCGCGTATCTTCTCGTTCGCGAATGACCGACTGGAAGGCAAGAAGCTCGGGATGACCCGCTTTGTGGACGTTCTGGGCCGCTTCACCGACCGGCCGGTGGTGGACATGACGAACCTGACGGGCCGGTACGATTTCGTGCTGGAGCTTATCGCCGGAGGATTACCGGTCCATGTTGATCCGCTCGGCGGTCGCGGCGGGCGTGAACCTGCCGCCGGAGGCGCTGCGGATGATGAACGGCGGCGAGGATTCGCTCGTGATGGCGCTGCGCCGGCTGGGGCTCGAACTGGAGTCCGCGTAAAGCGCCGCAGGAAGTGCTGGTGGTGGACGAAATCCGCAAGACGCCCACGGAGAACTGAGCGCCCGAGTCGTCCTGCGGAAGTCGGGTTACCACCGCGCAAGTCCAGTCGGGAACGTGCCACCTCCAGAGGACCCCAACTGCCGGCGACGCGGCGCTGTCCGAGGGGGTCCGCCGCGTCGTCGCGGCCTATGAGCCGGAGTTTGTCTACCTTTTTGGCTCAGTCGCCCGAGGGGATGCCGGCCCCGACAGCGATTATGACATCTTCATGGTTGTCCCCGACAGCGCATCGCCCGCACAACTGCGAAGCGGACTGGCCTACCGGGCTCTGAGAGGAACCGGAGTGGCGACTGATGTCGTGCTCGGCCGAGTTCGGCTTTTCGACGGCGTGCCCGCGTCATTTCGTCTCTGCCCGCTACTGTATTACGGGAGGGTTTGCTGCTCTATGGCGGCTGATCCCGAATTGGTGGATGAGACGCGGGCGTGGCTTTTGAAAGCAACTGTTCTAGGGCACCCGGCTGGCCGCTTCCCACGTTTCGAGAAGCCGGCGGATTGCCACGCCCGGGTTCGACGCCAGATTCACTGCGCGCAGCACACAGATATTCACCGCGCCGTGGCGGAGCACATCAGCCAGGTTGTCCGCGTCGATTCCGCCGATAGCCACTGTTGTAAGCGGCGAACTTCGGATGATGCGTCCCATCCGCTGGAGTCCCAGCGTTGGATCAGGACGTTCCTTGGTAGGCGTCGGAAACACGGGGCCCACCCCGATATAGTCCGGTGCGACCGCGCGGGCGCGGAGTTCTTGATCCTCGTTGTGGGTCGAGAGCCCGAAAGATTCTGCCGGGATCGGGCCAGCGCCGGCGGGCCTCGGCGATGCTCATGTCGTCCTGGCCCAGGTGAACCCCGTCCGCGTCCACGTCACGGGCGATCTCGACGTCGTCGTCGACGATGAACAGCGTCGGGCTGCCCGCGGTGACCTTCCGCAGACTGCGCGCCATGGCGGCGACCTCCGCGTGGGGACGGTTTCATGCGCAGTTGCAGATACCGGAGGCCGGTCGCCACCGCGGCTTCCGCCACGCGCTCATAACCAGCCACCGGGTCGGTCAAGACCAGGCAGAGGCCAAACTCACGCGCGCCACCGCTCACGCCACCCCTTCCCGGTACAATGCATCCCAGTTCTTGAAGACCGGCTGGAGGCCCTTGGCACGGAGCGCGGCGGAGAACTCCTCCGCTCCGCGGTGGTCGTCGATCTCGAATTGGGGCGATGAGTCCGGGGTGTCAACTGCATAGCCGCCCACGGTCGTTCGGCTGGCAACGCTCATCTTCGAGATGCCGACGCCGGCCATCCCATCGCGAAAGCGCGGGCTCTCGCGCGTCGAGAGAACCAGCGGCACCTCGGGCATCGCGATGCGGAACGCAAACACAATTTGCGCCAACTGGCGCTCGCTCACGGGGAAGTCGGCGTCAGTCCTGCGACTGACGCCGCGTTCTGCAGCGCGAAGCGCGTCACCTTGGTCGGATCGATGACACCCATCTCCACCAGGTCGCCGTACTCATTGGTCTGGGCGTTGAAGCCAAAGTTACCCTTGCCTTCGACGACCTTGTTGACAACGACCGACGGCTCGTCGCCCGTGTTGGCGACAATCTGGCGTATTGGCTCCTCGAGGGCACGCAGCACGATCTTGATCCCGGCTTCCTGGTCGTGGTTGCTGCCCTTCAGGCCCTTTAGGTTGGCGCGGGCGCGCAGGTAAGCGACTCCGCCCCCGGCAACGATGCCTTCCTCGACCGCCGCACGAGTCGCGTGCAACGCGTCCTCGAGGCGGGCTTTCTTTTCCTTCATTTCCATTTCGGTCGCCGCGCCGACCTTGACCAAGGCCACACCGCCGGCGAGCTTGGCTACACGCTCTTGTAGCTTTTCCTTGTCGTAATCCGACGTCGCATCCTCGACCTGCTTACGGATGTTCTTCACCCGCGCTTCGATCGTGGCTTTTTCGCCCGCACCGTCAATGATCGTCGTGTCATCCTTGCCGACCTCGATGCGCTTCGCACGGCCCAAGTCCTTCAACTGTGCGTTTTCGAGTTTGAGGCCGAGTTCTTCCGCGATCACCGTGCCTCCGGTGAGAATCGCAATGTCTTCGAGCATGGCCTTGCGGCGATCGCCAAAGCCCGGCGCCTTCACGGCGGTCGTCTTCAGGATACCGCGGATGTTGTTGACTACCAGCGTCGCAAGCGCTTCTCCATCGACGTCTTCGGCAATGATGAGGAGCGGCTTGCCGGACTTGGCCACCTGCTCGAGTAGCGGCAGCAGATCACGGATGTTGCTGATCTTTTTGTCGTGCAGGAGGACGTATGGATCCTCGAGCAACGACACCTGCTTGTCCGGGTTGTTGATGAAATACGGCGAGATATAGCCGCGGTCGAACTGCATGCCTTCGACGAGTTCAAGCTCGTTTTCGAGCCCCTTGCCGTCCTCGACCGTGATCACGCCTTCCTTGCCGACTTTGTCCATCGCTTCGGCGATCGTCTTGCCGATCGATTCGTCCGCGTTGGCCGAAATTGCGCCAACCTGGAAATTTCCTTGCTGGTCGTGCACGGCTTGCTGATCTTCTTCAGCTCCTCGACAACCGCGATAACCGCCTTGTCGATACCGCGCTTGAGGTCCATCGGATTCATGCCGGCGGCGACATACTTCATGCCTTCGGCAATGATCGATTGTGCGAGCACGGTGGCCGTCGTGGTGCCGTCACCGGCGTCGTCGGAGGTGCTTGGACGCGACTTCCTTGACCACTCTGAGCGCCCATGTTCTCGAACCTGTCTTTGAGTTCGATTTCCTTCGCGACCGACACACCATCCTTGGTGATCGTCGGCGCGCCGTAGCTTCGCTCAAGCACGACGTTGCGGCCCCTGGGGCCGAGCGTAATCTTGACAGCGTTGGCAAGGACGTTAACGCCGTTGACCATCTTGTTGCGCACGTTCTCGCCGAAGCGGACGTCTTTGGCTGCCATGATTCGTTTCTCCTGACGCTTGGGTTGGGTGAGCCGTTACTCCACGATGCCGATGATGTCGTCTTCGCGCATCTGCAGCAGACGCTCCCGTTGTCCATCTTAAATTCCTGGCCCGAGTACTTGCCGAAGAGGACCTTGTCGCCGGCTTTTGCGCCCATCGGCTGAAGCTTCCCGGTCTACTGGTCTTGCCGGGGCCAACAGCGACGACTTCACCCATCGAGGGCTTTTCTGCGGCGGTATCCGGGATTACTATGCCCCCGGCGGATTGATGCTCTTCCTCGAGGCGCTTGACGATAACGCGATCGTGCAGGGGATGCAGTTTCATGGTTGCACTCATGTCTGATATATTGAGATTACAGCGAGTTACGTCGCTGTGGGCTGGATGGAGCCGCGGGCGATCGCGGGGCTCGCCAGACGGCAGACGGGGAGTCTCGCGGACTCGAGAAGCTTCGTTGTTAGCACTGGATACACTGGATACCTGTGTTTGTACATGGGGCCACAGCGGCAACCATTCAATGGCTCGGACGCGGGAATTTCACCCTTTTTTTGCCGGAGATTTTGCATGAACAACTATCCTGCGAAACTCGATAAGCGTGCGCTACGCAAAGTTGAGCACGATGCGCCCGAAGTGATCGGGCCATCCGCCAGGACCCATCCATTCGTGAGCTTCCGCTATTCGTATACGGAGATCTCGGCGCTTGGCGGCAAGGCCCATGTGAAGTCCAGGAGAGCGCACTTCGAGGATGGCAAGCTCACTGCCGAAGCCTTCGAAGGCAACCTGGACCGGAGCGCCTACGAGCACTAGGTCAAGCGCAGCACTACGTCCTTGGCCAGACGACGCTCTTTCTGAAGATGTTCGCGTCGTTGCTGCCGTTTCCGCAGGAAGCAGCGGCCCGACCGCGATGACCCGATCCCGCCCGCCCCACACTCGGCGCCCGCTTCCGCGGGTGACGCACAAGTTGGGTGAAGGCGCACTACATCACCCAAAGGAGCGAGATTGCGGCGCGCTACGGCGAGTAGGAGATTGTCGGCCAGCCGGAATATCGCCGGCCATGCGACCGGACGGGCACGCTGTGGCGAAGGTGGTGCCGGCGGGTAACTAGCCGATCGCGGTCGCGCTATCCCCTCTAATCTCGGAACGGGCACGAACTTGGTATACCGAACCCAAAGGCTCCGCGTGGTTGACGATCAAAGGTAATGCTTATATCGTAATCAGGA
>CAVZKP010000019.1:0-300747 GCA_963775875.1 uncultured Alphaproteobacteria bacterium | reverse complement strand
CACCTCCGTCTTTGCAGGCATGAAGTATTCAGCGTCGAGACGCGCGGCTGACCGGACAGTCACTGCTGAGCTCGAATAAGACAGAGGCTCGGGTGACGAATCAGCCAGCCCTAGCGTAGAAGAAGACACGTCTAGCCTGGTCTACTTGTGCTTGAAAGGCGACGCTGCTCCAGTGCCCGAAAGACGGTCTTCTGGACTGCACGTTGAAACTCCTCCAGATGCACGGCACCGGGATCTCCCAAAGTTTTGCCAACGGGAGCCCCTGCTGCACCATTCCGGATGCGAACCTTTGGATGTGGTCTTGTCCGAATCGAGAGTTGAGGTATGATAACAAATATTGTGGTGAGAACTCGCAACCCGCATAGAGAGAAATTCTGGCTACATCCTGATCGATGATGGCGGGCAGGCATTCAGCAACAACGACCGCGCAGTTACCCACAGTGCCTCTTGTCGACAGGATCAGGTCGCCCTCTTCAAGATACGACCTCCGATTGGCTACGCGCACCCAATCGGCTACCGTCTCCGCTCCGTCTCGCTTTGCAAACCAATTTGCTGCGCATTTCGCGGTGAGCATTGCCACGCGCGACTTCTCGTCGACCTCATGGTAGCCGTGCGGTCCGTCCGTTACGAAAGCGACACTCCCTATAGGCTTCGTAATTTTCTTGGAAAGTGCCCGATCTTCTGCGAGGTATCGCTTTTGAAAGAATTGCGAATTAAACCTCAGCTCATCATTCAGTCCGCTCAAGTTGACTACCGCTATTTCCAGCCCCTCCGATAGCGCCGCAAACCGGGCGCAGTCGAAGGGGCCTAGCGGAAAAAAACTCCGGGAACCCTTCTTCGCGAATTCGGCGAAAGCCTCCGCGATCCCGTCCCGTGTAAGACCCTCGTGGTTGAAGAGGTCATGCGCAACGATGAAGTGGCCGTGCGCATCCCGTTTCGGCGCTCCGTCCGCTTCGCGAACGTAGACCTTCTGGCCACTGTTATTTACGGATTCTACCCGTTGCGTGGCGAAGAAGATCTCGTAGTCCTCTACGATCGGACACAGCGGTCCGGCAGCCCCATCGTCGTTCCATTTCTGGACGAAGAGTACGCTGGTCCTTGTACCCGTGTGCGGCTTGAACGAGTTCGGGTGCAGGCCGACCACGGCCAGGATGCGGCACCGCTCGACGATGAACTCGCGCACTCGCTGTTCGCTCGCATTGTTGAAGCGGCCCTGCGGCAGCACGATGGCCATACGGCCACCGGGCTTCAGAAAATCCAGGTTTCGCTCGATGAACAAGAGGTCGCGGCCGACGGCGCTCTCCAGCTTGCCGTTGGCCTTGTGCGCCAGATCGTAGGGCGCAGAGCATGTCGCTCTGCTTGATGTCGCCTGCGAAGGGCGGATTCGCCATCAGCACGTCGAACTTGAAATGGCGATAGTCCCCTGGCGTTTCTCGCGCAAGCGTCGGAGCCGCGAGAAGCCCCGACCGTAGGTATCGTTCCACTCGTCCTGCTTGGTCGTCTCGTCCCATTTCGTCCAGTCGAGGGTGTTTAGATGGAGCACGTTGGTCTCGCCGTCGCCTGCGATCAGGTTGAGGCAGCGGGCTACGCGCACGCTCTTCTCGTCGAAGTCGATGGCGAAGACTTTCTCCGTCACGTAGTCGAGGCAGCGGGGCGGTTTCTGCTCCATCGTGAAGAGGTGAGATAGAGGAAGGCCCAAATCGTTCACGATCTGACGCCAGACGTGGAACATACTGTGCACTGTAAAGCCAGCCGAACCGCAGGCCGGATCGATGACCGTCTCTTGTTCCTGCGGGTTGAGCATCTTAACGCACATGTCGATGACCCAGCGCGGCGTGAAGTATTGGCCTTTCTCCCCCTTTGCCGATTTGTTGACGAGGTATTCGAAGGCGTCGTCAATCACGTCGAGGTTAGAGTTGAAGAGCTTCCACTCCTCGAGCGAGCCGACGCAAACCTGGAGGTGATCAGCCGACAACCTGATTCTGTCATCGTCGGGGAAGACGCCGGGCCATTTCTTGCGAGCCTCGTCGAACAGGGTTTGAATTGCAACTTTCAGCTGCGCCGCCGTGTTGCTATTGCGGAATCTCAGATATTTGTATGTGCCGCGATAGCAGGCCATCTCGTCGTAGAGCTTCGTGAAGATCAGCTTGAAGACCTCCTCGAACACGTCGACGCCGGCGTTCGCCAGGACTTCGTCTTCGAGTTCCACGATGAGATCTCGTAAGGAGCGCGCCTTAGCGCCCTCACGCTCTCGGCTCTTTTCCTTCTCGATGAGCGTCTCGATCGTCCAGGGCTGCCCCGCAACGTCGTCGATCGTTTGGCTCGCGGTGGGGAGCTCGGGGATCTCGACGAAGTAGTTGGGATTCTTGCGGTGCCAAATGAATGTTTGTACGCCGTTGCTCCAGAGCGCGAGAGGCGCGCCCGTGGCATGGGTATAGGAGCGCAGCTGTTCCTTGCCGTCCTTGAACTTGGCTTGCTTGACCTCGACGATCGCGTACGGCACCGTTGGGCGATCCGCGTCGAAGATGACGATGTCAGCGCGCTTGGAGGTATCACGGCCGAAAGTGATCGGATATTCGACGGCCAGCCGGCCCAAAGGATACGCGTAGTGCTTGGTGAGGCGCAGAATCCAAAGCTGCCGGACCGCCTCTTCGGATTTCGCGAGAATTTCCCTGTTTCGAACCGGGCAGCGAAAATAGAGCCGGCCATTTTTCTCGACCAGCAGCGCTTCAAGATCGGCGAGCTCCTGCACATCAAGGGGCTTGAGGCTGTGCTCTGAATTGCAACCTTCGAACAGTCTCAGTATTTTCATTGTTAGCCCCTCAGACCTTCTACTCGTGCTGGCCGACATCTGTATCCGGCGCGACAGCGCCACCCTGCGGGTCTCACACATTAAAGCCATTACGTTATTAGCTTAGTCTTTTCTACATCCTAAGCGCGGTCTGTGTCGGCGCTTCCAGCGCGAGCCGGGATACCTGGCACGGTAACGTCGCGGTATCGCCCGCCCACTCAGGGATCACGCGGCGCGTCATCGGTGACGGACCAAGAGGGGTGGCTGATCCGATGTCGTACCCAGCGGGTCGAGCGCCGCCGGGCCAAGCTTCGGGTCCCGGATACTCGCGGGCCGGGTGTGCCTAGGAATTCCGCTCGGCACCAGTGCTTAGGCACTCTCAGATGGTTCAGGCTCACCACCAGCTGTCATGTCCGGCCCGCGGGTCCCCGTCTCGCGCAGCCAGAGGACAGCTCTTGTGCCGGGCATCCGTGGAAACTGGCGAGGTTCGTGCCGCAAATCGTGGATGGCCGGGATCAGCCCATAGCTGTCCGGTTCCGTCAAAACCGATTGCAGTGCAGCCCAAAGCCTCTGCTAGTTGTCATCGCCGGGCTCGTCCCGGTGATCCACGCTCTCTTCGACCCCAACCGCCGCACGTGGATGGCCGGAACAAGTCCGGCCATGACGGGTTTGAGGGGAGCGGACATTTCGGATACCCGGTACACTTGTATGCGGACCTGAACCGGACAGCCCTGGAACGAGTCCGGCGATGACAGGACGCTGGCGCTCTGATCGGGTTTCGCCGTTTCGGTTGAACCTGGCGTCGGATGGTTGGTTGCGGCCGAGGCGGTCTCGCGCTACATGTAGCGGCGGGAGGTGAAGATGGCTGAGCCGATGTCGCGCGCCGAGCGGGTCGAGCGCCGCCGGGCCAAGCTGCGGGCCGCCGGGTTGCGGCCGGTGCAGATCTGGGTCCCGGATACCCGCGCGCCGGGCTTCGCCGAGGAATGCCGCCGCCAGTCGCGGCTGATCCGCGAGAGCGAGACCGAGGCCAGCCGGGCCGAAGACGAAGCCTGGGCGAACGCCTCCTGGGAAGCGGCCTCGGATGATTCGGGGTGATCTCGTCGTGGTTTCCCTGCCGGGCGATTACGGCAAGCCGAGGCCGGCGCTGGTCATCCAATCGGATTTGTTCGCCGAGCATCCCTCGGTCACCGTCCTGCCGATCACCAGCCACCTGGTCGAGGCGCCGCTGCTGCGCATCGCGATCGGTCGTGAAAGCGGTCTGGAACGAGCCTCGCAGATCCAGATCGACAAGGCGCAAACCCCGCGCCGCGAACGGATCGGGCCGGTGATCGGCCGCGCCGACAACGCGACCCTGGCCGCCGTCAACCGGGCTCTCGCGGTGTTTCTAGGCCTGGCGTAACCCTGGCGATTTGAGCGAGCGGCTGGCCGGCGATCCGGTCGACGCCTGATCTAGTGGGGCCAGGCGACGGTGTTGAAATCGTCGAGCAGGGCGGCGATGCGGCCGGAATCGGACTGGTCCATGATCGCCCGGGCGCGGCGGGTGGCGGCGACCATGTCGAGGCCGCGGATGCGCTGCTTGACCCGCGGGATGTTGCGCGGCGCCATCGACAGATTGCGCAGGCCGAGCCCGAGCAGCAGCGCGGTAAAGCGCGGCTCGCCGGCCATCTCGCCGCAGATGCTGATCGGCATGCCGCGGCGCAACGCCGCCTCGATGGCGAATTGGATCAGGCGCAGCACCGCCGGATGCAGCGGGTTGTAGAGATGCGCCACCTGCTCGTCGCTGCGGTCGATCGCCAGGGTGTACTGGATGAGGTCGTTGGTGCCGATGGCGAAGAAATCGGCCTCGGCGGCGAGCGAATCGGCGGCCAGCGCCGCGCCCGGCACCTCGATCATCGCGCCCAGCGGCGGCAATGGCTTGGGGAGCGGCATGCCGCGGCGCCGCAGCCGGCGGGCGACCTGCTCCATCGCCTCGCGCACGCGGCGGATCTCGCCGGCGTTCGAGATCATCGGCAACAGGATGCGCAACGGCCCCTCGGCGGCGGCGCGCAGCATCGCCGCGAGCTGCGGGTCGAGCAGGCGGCGGTCCTGCAAGGACAGCCGGATCGCGCGCAGGCCGAGCGCCGGATTGTCGGCCGGGGGATAATGGTCGCTCAGCGAACGCGCCAGCTTCTCGCCGCCGAGATCGAAGGTGCGCACCGTCACCGGCTTGCCTTCCATGCCGCGGATCAGCGCCGAGAACACGGCATACTGCTCGTCCTCCCCCGGCAGATCGTCGCGGTTCATGTAGAGAAACTCGGAGCGCACCAGCCCCAGCCCCATCGCCCCGTTGGCCGCCGCCTGGGCCAGCTCGACCGGCAATTCGAGATTGGCTTCGAGGGTGATCTCGATCCCGTCGCGGGTCGCCGCCGGCAGCCGGCGCAGCCGCGCCAGATGACGCCGCTCGCGCGCCAACAGGTCGCGCCGCGCCTCGTAATCGGCGATGGTTTGCGCCGACGGGTCGATGATCACGGTCCCCTCGGCGCCGTCGATCACCACCATCGCGTCGGCCCGCGCATGCTCGATCAGCTCCGGGACGGCGAGCACCGCCGGCAGCCCCAGCGCGCGCGCGACGATCGCGGTATGGCTTTCGGCGCCGCCGAACTGGGCGGCGAAACCGGCGACGCGCTGCGGGTCCATCAGCGCGGTGTCGGCCGGGGTCAGCTCGTCGGCGAGGATCACCGCGCCCGCGGTGACGCCGGAAAACGGCACATAGGGTTTTTTGATCAGGTTGCGGATCAGCCGGGTGCCGACCACGCGGATATCCTCGATCCGCGCCGCCAGATAGGGGTCGCGCATCGCCGCAAAGCTCTTGGCGATCTCGTCGATCTCGATCTCGACGGCGCGCTCGGCATTGATCCGCGCCCGGTCGATGCGCTCGCCGACGCCGCGCACCAGGCGCGAATTGGACAGCATCGCCACATGGGCGTCGAGCAGATAGCCGATCTCCTCGGCGGCGGATTCGGGCAGGCCGGCGGCTTTGGTCTTGAGCTTGCGCAATTGCTTCAGCGACACCGCCACCGCCTCGGCGAAGCGGTCGCGCTCGGCCTCGATCCCGGCATCGGCGATGTGGCTTTCATGGACCGAAAGATCGCCGCCCTCGCTGACATAGGCCGGTCCGATGGCGATCCCCGGCGACACTCCGAGCCCGGACAATCGCTGTTCGGCGGCGGTGGCCTCTGCGGTCAGCCCGGTCGCCGCGTCAATCCTCATTGAACTTGCATTCGATCAGGTCGGCCAGCGCGCTGACCGCTTGCGCAGCCTGCGGACCGCTGGCGCTGAGCTCGACGACGGTGCCGGGCGCCGCCGCCAGCATCATCAGCCCCATGATCGAGCGGCCGGAAACTTCGGTGCCGTTTTTGCGCACCCGGATATCGGCGTCGAATTGCGCCGCCATTTTGACGAAGCGGGCGGAGGCGCGCGCATGCAGCCCGCGCTGGTTGCAGATCGTGGCGATCCGCCGCACGATGCCCGGCGGCGGGCCGGCGCCCGGAGCGAAAGCCGGGCCGCTGGCGGGGCCGTCGCTCATCGCCGCGCGTCGGTCAGCAATTGCGAGGCGACGTTGATGTATTTGCGGCCGGCTTCCTGGGCGCCGAGAACGGTGCGTTCGAGGCTTTCGCTCTGGCGCAGGCTGGCGAGCTTGATCAGCATCGGCAGATTGATCCCGGCGATGACCTCGATCTTGGCGCGGTCCATCACCGAGATCGCCAGGTTGGAGGGCGTGCCGCCGAACATGTCGGTCAGCAGCACCGCGCCGTCGCCGCTGTCGACCTCGGTGATCCGGCGCAGGATTTCCTGGCGGCGCTGTTCCATGTCGTCATCGGGACCGATGCACACCGCGGCGATCTGGGTCTGCGCGCCGACGACGTGCTCGAGCGCGGCGACGAACTCCGCGGCGAGCCGTCCATGCGTCACCAAAACCATGCCGATCATCGAATTCCCTTTGCTGAGACGGGCTGCCGCCGGTCAGCCCGCGGCGGCGGACGCGCCCGTCGGGATCGGCGCATCGAGGACCGGCGGCGGCAGCTCGCGATGCGCGACCTCCACCCGCCAGCCGGCCTGGCGCAGCCGCGCGGCCAGTTGCTCGGCGACATAGACCGAGCGGTGCCGGCCACCGGTGCAGCCGATCGCGATCGTGAGATAGGTCTTGCCCCTGATTTGGTAGCGCGGCAGCAAAGGGCGCAGCAGGCGCCACAGCCGGGCGAAGAATGGTGCGAAATCCGCGTCTCTCTGAATATGCGCTGCCACCGCCGGGTCGCACCCGTTCAGCGTCCGAAGTTCGTCAATATAATACGGATTGTCGAGAAAGCGCACATCGAAGATCAGATCGGCGTCGCGCGGAATGCCGTTGCGATAGGCAAACGAGGTGACAAAGACGCGCATCCCGCAGGCATCGAGGGCAAAATGCCCGGTCAGCAGGCGCTTCAGATCGGCAGCGGTCAGGGCCGAGCTGTCGATCACCAGATCGGCGCGGTCGCGCAGGGTGGAGAGCACTTGGCGCTCACGGCGGATGCCGTCCATGATCGAACGGTCTCCGGCCAGGGGATGGGGCCGTCGGGTCTCGGTATAGCGCCGTTCCAACCGCTCGTCATCACAGTCGATGAACAGCACCGCCAATTGGCGGCCGGCGCGGGCGATCACCTCGGCCAGCGTCTCGAACATGGTGGCGGCGGCAAAGCCGCGGGTGCGGGTGTCGGCGCCGACCGCAATCGCCGGGCCGTCGGCCGCGGCGCTCTCGACCAGCGCCGGGACCAGAGAGGCCGGCAGATTGTCAAAGGTTTCGTAGCCGAGGTCCTCCAGCGTGTTGAGCGCGGTCGACCGCCCTGCCCCGGACATCCCCGTCACCAGCAGGACGCGCGCCGGCGGGACCCGCGCGGGCAGCGTGTTTTTGGCCGCCCCGATACCCCGCCGACTACCCTTGGTCCTCATCGCCCGATTATAGCGGGAAACCGCCCCGCCGCCAACGCGCGCAGGATTAGGCGCAGCTTTGCTGGGGCAGCCGCCTCGAACCCGGCCAGCGCGACCAGCGGAACGGCGACGCCCAGCACGGTCTCGACCCGCGGTTCCGGCAGCCGCTCGATCTGACCCGAAGGGAGGAGATCGGCGATCAGCGCCAGCTTCGCCTCGGCCAGCGGCTCGATCCGCACGATGCCGACGCCGCGGATTTCGATCATTCCGGCGATCGTGTCGGGAGCCCGCACCACCACCCGCCCGCCGCTGCGCCGCAGCAGCGCCTGGTCGTCGGCGACCAGGCGGGCGCCGCCATCGATCAGGCGCAGCCCGAGATCCGATTTCCCGGCGCCGGACGGCCCGCGCAGCAGGACCGCCTCGCCTTCGATCGCCACCGCCGTCGCATGCATCAGCAGCGAGTCGGTCACGACGACGCCGGCAGGCGGATGCAAAAGCGGGCGCCGATCACCGCGCCGCCGGCGTCCTTGCGGTTCTCGGCCCAGATCATGCCGCGATGCGCCTCGACGATCTGCTTGGAGATCGACAGCCCGAGCCCGGAATGGGTGCCGAATTTCTCGCCGGCGGGGCGCTCGGTGTAGAAGCGGTCGAAAATCGCCGTCAGCTTGTCGTCCGGGATCCCCGGCCCGCCATCCTCGACGGTGACCAGGACCGCCCGGCCGGCGGTCCGCGCGGTCAGGCCGATCTCGCCCTGCGGCGGGCTGAACGACACCGCGTTGGCGATCACGTTGAGGAATACCTGCGACAGCCGGGTTTCGATACCCGGCACCACCAGCTGGCGGCCGCGCTCGGGAAGATCGAGGACCAGCCGGGGCCAGTCGGCGGCGCGGGTCGCCTCGTGCACATCGACCAGCGCGCGCAGCATCGCCGCAATGTCGACCGGCGCCAGTTCGAGGCGGCTCAATTCGGCATCGAGGCGCGAGGCGTCGGAGATGTCGGTGATCAGCCGGTCGAGCCGCTCGACATCGTCGAGGATGATCGCCATCAGCCGGCGCTGATTGGCCGGGTCCTCGATCCGCACCGCGGTCTCGACCGCGCTCTTCAGCGAGCCCAGCGGGTTCTTGATTTCATGCGCGACGTCGGCGGCGAACCGTTCGATGGCGCTCATCCGCTGCCACAGCGCGTCGGTCATCTCGCGCAGCGAGCCGGAGAGATCGCCGATTTCGTCGCCGCGCCGGGTGAAATCCGGGATCTCGACCCGCGCGCGGCGGCCCCGCGCGCGCTCGGCCGCGGCGGCCAGGCGGCGGATCGGGCGGACGATCGTGCCGGCGAGATAGAACGACATCAGCACCGTGACCAGCAGCGCCACGCCAAAGATGCGCAGCAGTTCGAGCCGCACCGTGCGCAGCTCCTGCTCGATTTCGCCGCTGCCGGTCGACAGCATCAGCGCCCCCAGCACCTCCTTGTAGCGCTGCACCGGGATGGCGACGCTGAACACCAGGCCGCCGGTCGCCGGGTCGCGGCGGATCGCCTCTCCGGTCTCGCCGCGCAATGCCCGGCCGACCTCGGCATAATCCGAGGCGCGCGGCGTCAGGCTCTCGCGATAGACCGGAAACAGCTTGTGCCGCGGCAGCTTGCTGACGATCCAGTCATAGACCTGGTCGACCAAGGCGAGGACCGGTCCCGAGCGGTGCAGAGGCGGCAATTCGAGGATCTGCACCGCATCGCCCGGTCCGCGCAGCACCCGGCTGTCGGCGATCAGGCCGCCCCGGAGGTCGAACAGCCGCGCCCGCGTCTTGGTCGGCGCGACCAGGCGGCGCATCATCTGGCGGGCGAGATCGGGGAGCAGGACCTCGCCGTCATCGGCCGAATCGAGGACGGCCCCCTCGCCCAACGCCGCGGCAAAGATCTCGCCCTGCATCTTCAGCGATTCGATCTGCTGCCCGATCAGGCTCGTCTGATATTTGCCGAGATAGAGAAAGCCGCCGGCGAGCAGGCCCAGCGCCAGCACATTGACCGCGAGGATGCGCCGGGTAAGCGGCGAGATCGGCCAGCGCCAGCCGCCGCGCCGCGACCGCCGGGCGGCGTGCCGGCCGGGCGCGGGCGCCGGGGCGCGCGGCGGCTCGACGGCGACGCCGGGTTCGCCGGAGACGCCCGGTTCGCCGCCAGCCGTCGAAAGCCCAGCCGTCGAGGGCCCAGCCGCCGAGATCGCCGTCGGCGCCGGCGCCGGTTCAACGGTCGCGGTATCGATAGCCGACGCCATAGAGGGTTTCGATCTGGGCGAAATCGGTGTCGACCGCCTTGAACTTCTTGCGCAGCCGCTTGATGTGGCTGTCGATCGTGCGGTCGTCGACATAGATGTGCTCGCCATAGGCCGCGTCCATCAACTGGTCGCGGTTCTTGACGTGGCCGGGCCGGTGCGCCAGCGATTTGAGGATCAGAAACTCGGTGACGGTCAGCTCGACCGGCTCGGCGCTCCAGGTGCACAGATGCCGGGCCGGGTCGAGGATCAGCTGGCCGCGCACCATCACCGGCTCGCCCTGCGGGTTCTCGCGCTCGCGGGCCAGCTCGCCGCGCCGGATCAGCGCGCGGATGCGTTCGACCAGAAGGCGCTGCGAGAACGGCTTTTTGATGTAGTCGTCGGCGCCCATGCGCAGGCCCAGCAGCTCGTCGACCTCGTCATCCTTCGAGGTCAGGAAGATCACCGGGATATGGCTCTGCCGGCGCAGCTGCTCGAGCAGCTCCATGCCGTCCATGCGCGGCATCTTGATGTCGAGCACCGCCAGATCGACCGGCTGCGCGTTCATCCCTTTCAGCGCCTCGGCCCCATCGCTGTAGCAGCGCACGCAAAAGCCCTCGGCCTCGAGCGCGATCGACACCGAGGTCAGGATGTTGCGGTCGTCATCGACAAGAGCAATAGTGTTCGCCACTTTGTGCACCCCCCGTTAATCTTGCAGCAAGGCGGAACGGCCGTAGAGCGGATGCTGTCGCGGTTAAATATGGCCATTTGCCGGCAAAGACAAACCCGGGGCGTGGGTTTTTGTTACATGGCGACGGGCTTTCGCCGCGCCGCGCCGCAGCATCGCCGCCGATGCCCGAGGCGAGGCCGATGACCCGCGCCAACGGCATCAGCGAAACCGGGGCGCGCCCGGATCCCGGCGGGTTCGCCCGCCGCCTGCTGCGCGGCTGCGACCGGGCGACGCTCGCCAGCAGCCTGCGCGGCGCGCCCTATGCCTCGCTGGTGCTGGTCGCCGCCGATCTCGACGCGAGCCCGCTATTGCTGCTGTCCGACCTCGCCCAGCACAGCCGCAACATCGGCTTCGACCCGCGGGTCGCGCTGCTGTTCGACGGGACCGAGGGCCATCCGGACCCGCTCGCCGGGCCGCGCCTGAGCGTGCTCGGACTGGCCGAGGCGGTCGACGATCCGCACCTGCTCGCGCGCTTTACCGCGCGCCATCCGTCGGCTTTGCGTTATGCCGGCTTTGCCGATTTCCGCCTCTACCGGGTCAGGGTCGAGCGCGGCCATCTGGTCGCCGGATTTGGCCGGATCGAGTGGATCGCGGCCGGCGAATTGCTGTTCATGCCCGATACGCGCGCGCTCGCCGCGGCCGGGCCGGCGATCCTCGCGCAGATCAACGAGGAGCAGGCCGCCGCAATCGAATTTTATGCGCAGCGCAGTGCTCGGACGCGCCGGCAGCGGCTGGCGGATCACCGGCATCGACCCGGAAGGGGCCGATCTGCGCTGCGCCGGCGAGACCGCCCGGCTCGATTTCGCCGTTCCAGCGCTGACCCCCGAGGCGGCGCGCGCCGGCCTCGCCGGCCTCGCCGAGGAGGCGCGCGGATAGCCTCGGCGTTGCGCGAACTTTGACAGGCTCGCCTGGCTATGGTACGGCGCCAACGGGAGCCGGGGCCGCTTGCCCGATCGCGCGGGTTGCGTCGCTACGGTAGGAAAGAAAGGGACAAATCGGATGACTGGAGCGAAGAGTTGGTTCGGGCTCGAGCGGCAGGGCATGCGTCACCTCGGCGCCGTGCATTGGAACCAGTCGATGCCGGTGCTCTACGAGCATGCGGTGCGGCGCGGCGAGGGCGAGGTCGCCGCCGGCGGCAGCTTTTCGGTCAACACCGGCGCCTTTACCGGCCGCACCCCGCGCGACAAGTACATCGTCGAGGAGCCGGGCACCAAAGACACGGTGTGGTGGGGCAAGATCAACCAGCCGGTGACGCCCGAGCGCTTCGAGAGCCTGCGCCAGCGCATGCTCGCCTATCTGCAGGGGCGCGAGCTGTTCGTTCAGGATCTTTACGCCGGCGCCGATCCGGCCTACCGCCTGCCGGTGCGGGTGGTGACCGACAGCGCCTGGCACAGCCTGTTTTCGCGCAACATGTTCATTCGCCCGCCGGTCGACGAGCTGGAAGGGTTCGAGCCGGCGTTCACGATCCTGCACGCGCCGAATTTCCTGGCGATCCCCGAATTCGACCGGATCAACTCCGAGACCTTCATCTTTGTCAATTTCGCCGAGCGGCTGGTGCTGATCGGCGGCACCGCCTATGCCGGCGAGATCAAGAAATCGGTCTTCGGCTATTTGAATTTCGTCTTGCCGGCGCGCGATGTCTTGCCGATGCATGCTTCGGCCAATGTCGGGCCGATGGGCGACTGCGCGATTTTCTTCGGGCTCTCGGGCACCGGCAAGACGACGCTTGTCGGCGGACAATTCGCGCACCCTGATCGGCGATGACGAGCATGGCTGGAGCCCCAAGGGCATCTTCAACTTCGAGGGCGGCTGCTACGCCAAGGTGATCAATCTGTCGCCCGCCGCCGAGCCGGAGATCTACGCCACCCTCGGCCGGTTCGGGACGGTTCTCGAAAACGTGGTGCTCGACCCGGCGACGCGGCTGCCCGATGTCGACGATCAGAGCCTGACCGAGAACACGCGAGCCTGCTATCCGCTGGATTTCATCCCCAACGCCGATCCGCATGGGCTCGGGCCGCACCCCTCGAACGTGGTGATGCTGACCGCAGATGCGTTCGGGGTCATGCCGCCGATCGCCAAACTGACCGCCGAGCAGGCCATGTACCACTTCCTCTCGGGCTATACCGCACGCGTCGCCGGCACCGAGAAGGGGCTAAGCAACGCGCCCGAGGCGACTTTTTCGACCTGTTTCGGCGCGCCCTTCATGCCGCGCCATCCATCGGTCTACGCCGAGATGCTGGGAGCGCGGATCAAGCAGCACGGCGCGCAATGCTGGCTGGTCAACACCGGCTGGTCGGGCGGCACCTATGGCGTCGGCCGGCGCATGCCGATCGCCCATACCCGGGCGTTGCTGCGAGCGGCGCTGGACGGCAGGCTCGCCGACGCGCCGCTGCGGCGGGAGCCGAATTTCGGCCTGCTGGTGCCCGAGAGCTGCCCCGAGGTCCCGAGCGAGGTGCTCGACCCGCGCGGCACCTGGTCGGACAAGGACGCCTACGACCAGACCGCGCGCGAACTGACCCGCCGCTTCGAAGCCAATTTCAAGGAATTCGAACCCTTTGTCGGCGACGAGGTCAAAGAAATCGCGGTCCGCGGCGCGGTTTAGCGCTCAGCCGGCTCCCTCGGTATCGCGCCCTATCCGCGGTCAGCGGATGGCGGCGGTGATCGCGGCGCCGAGATCCTTGGTGCCGGCGTTGCCGCCGAGATCGGGGGTGCGGGCGCCGCCCTCGGCCAGTACTTCGGCGATCGCCCGTTCCACCGCGGCGGCGGCGGCGGCCTCGCCGAAATGCGCCAGCATCATCGCCCCGGACCAGATCTGGCCGATCGGGTTGGCGATGCCGCGGCCGGCGATGTCGGGGGCCGAGCCGTGCACCGGCTCGAACATCGAGGGGTATTCGCGCTCGGGGTTGATGTTGCCCGAGGGGGCGATGCCGATCGAGCCGACCACGGCGGGTCCGAGATCGCTGAGGATGTCGCCGAACAAATTCGAGCCGACGACCACATCGAACCAGTCGGGATGGCGCACGAAATGCGCGGTCAGGATGTCGATGTGGTACTGGTCGGTCTTGATCTCGGGATAGTCGCGGGCGATTGCGGCAAAGCGCTCGTCCCAGAACGGCATGGTATGGATGATGCCGTTCGACTTGGTCGCCGAGGTGACGTGCTGTTTGCGGGTGCGGGCGAGTTCGAAGGCGTAGCGCATGATCCGGTCGCAGCCGCGGCGGGTGAAGACCGATTGCTGCATCGCCATCTCGTGCTCGGTGTCGGCATAGAGCCGGCCGCCGATCTCCGAATATTCGCCCTCGTTGTTTTCCCGCACGACATAGAAATCGATGTCGCCGGGAGCGCGGTCGCGCAGCGGCGACTGCACCCCGGCCAACAGCCGCACCGGGCGCAGATTGACGTATTGCTGAAAGCCGCGCCGCAACGGGATCAACAGGCCCCACAGCGAGACATGGTCGGGGACCTCGGGATGACCGACCGCGCCGAGATAGACGGCGTCGTAGAGCCGCAACCGGTCGAGCCCGTCCTCGGGCATCATCCGCCCGGTCTGGGCGTAGCGCTCGCAGCTCCAGTCGAACTCGCTCCAGCTCAGAGCAAAGCCGTAGGCGCGCGCCGCCTTTTCCATCGCGGCCATCCCTTCGGGCATGACCTCGTGGCCGATGCCGTCGCCGGCGATCACCGCCACCCGATAACTCTTTGCCATGCTGATTTCCTCGGTATGGACCGCCGGTTTTTACTTGTTGGAATTCCAGATATCGGTCGAGAGCAGCCAATGGCGGCCGATCCGGTGCCAGACGACCACGTATTTGCCGACGATCTGCTGCGGCGGCTGGGCTTTGGTTTGGAGGGTGACGGTGCCGATCTCGCGCACGGCCCGCGGTCCGAGCCGCTGCACATCGACGGTCACCAGCTTGGCGTCGCCGACCTGCGCGGCCGTCTGTTTCCAGAAGGCTTCGATCGCGCTGCGGCCTTTGACCATATCCGCGCCCGGCGGCAGCACATAGGCGTCCTCGGCATACATCGCCGCGACCGTGGCGATATCGCCCTTGTTAAAGGCGGCGGCCCATTGGTCGCTGAGCGTCTGGAACGTCGCCCTGGTTTGGGCCAGCGCCGGCCCGGCGGCCAACACCGCCACCCACAACACCGCCACACACCAAGCCGGCGCCCACCAGGCCGGCATCGCGATCCGTCGCATGACCATCCTCCCTCGCCTTGCTGCGCCGCGATCTTCCCGCGCTTTGCCGCTCCCGGCAATCGTCAGATTTCGATGATGCCGCTGAGGTAGAGGACGGCACGGCCGGCGATCCCGACCCGGTCGCCGTCGAGCCTGCAGGCAAGGCTGCCGCCGCGCCGCGACGACTGGCGCGCCCGAAGCCGGGTTTTGCCGAGCCGACCGGCCCAATAGGGGATCAGGGTGCAATGCGACGAGCCGGTCACCGGATCCTCGTCGACCCCCTGGGCGGGCGCAAAAAAGCGCGAGACGAAATCGATTTCGCCGGTTCCGGGCGCGGTGGCGATCACGGCGAAGCGGTCGAGCCTGGCCAGCGCCGAGAAATCCGGGGCGAGCGCCGCCACCTCGCCGGGATCGTCGTAGACGGCGAGATAGTCGCGGGCGGCCAGCACCGCCGCCGGCTCCCGCCCGAGCGCCTGGGCGAGGCCCGCCGGCATGGCGCAGATGGCGGGCGGACGGGCCGGGAAATCGAGCGCGATCATCTCGCCCTCGCGGGTGACGGCGAGATCGCCGGCCTTGTCGGTATGGAAGACGACCTGCCGCCGATCCGGCATCAGCACGTTGAAGATCACATAGGCGGCGGCCAAGGTCGCATGGCCGCACAGATCGACCTCGACCGTCGGGGTGAACCAGCGCAGCCGCCACCCCTCCCCTTCGGGCACGAAAAACGCGGTCTCCGACAGGTTGTTCTCGGCCGCGACCGCCTGCATCAGCGCGTCGGGCAACCAGCGATCGAGCGGGCATACCGCCGCCGGGTTGCCGGTAAACGGCCCCTCGGTAAAGGCGTCGATATGGTAGAGCGGAATGCGCATCGCCCCCTCTTTAACAGCCGCCAACACCGTCGCCAAACCGACCGGCGCAACCTGGCCGCAGCCCGCCGATTGCGCCGGCGGCGTGCGGCGAAAATGTGGCGAGCCGGGATCGGACAGGCTAATCTAGGTCTCAGCGCTGGACGACCAGGTCAACCGGCCATTTACATTATCGGGTCCGGCACCGTCAGGGAACCGGAAGCCCTGCCGGCGGATGTTGTGAAACTTAACCGCTTCCGGAAACCTATGGCGCCAACGCCATGGAGGGAAGCATGGCGTATCTTTCGGCCGACGGCTATGACTACGACATCTTCGTCAGCTACGCGCATGTCGACGACCGGCCGATGCCGGGCGCGGCGCAGGGCTGGGTGACGACATTTGCCAACTGCATCAAGACAAAGCTGGCTCAGAAACTCGGCCGCAACGACGCCTACGCGCTGTGGATGGATTACGAGCTGCGCGGCGGGCAGCCGATTACCCCGCATATTCTGGACAAGCTGCAGCGCTCGGCGACGCTGTTTGTGGTGCTGTCGCCGGGATATCTGAAGTCGGTCTGGTGCCAGCGGGAACTCGACACCTTCGCCGGCATGGTCGCAAACGGTCAGGCGCGGTCGGTCTTCGTCGTCGAGCTGGAGCCCCACGATGAAGCGGAATTGCCCCGCCCGCTCGCTGATCTGAAACGTTCCCCCTTCTGGACCAAGGACAAAAAAACCGGTAACCCGCATCGACTGGGCGAGCTGGTCCAGGATGCCGACGAATATTACAGCGCCATCGACGATTTCGTTCGCGAGGTGGTGACCGACCTGAAACAACCGAAGCGCGCCGCGGCGGCGGCGACGCCGGCAATAGCAACGGCAGCGGCAGGCAATGGTGCGGTGTTTCTCGCCGAGGTGACCGACGATCTCGACGAGCAGCGCAACAGCGTCAAGCGCTACCTCGACCAGGCCGGCATCGCCGTGCTGCCGAAGGATGGCTTCCCGCTCGAGCCGAACGCCTTTCGCCGGGCGGTCAGCGAAGGTCTCGCCGGGGCCGACCTGTTTGTCCAGCTGTTGAGCGGCGTCGCCGGGAAACGACCGCCGGACCTGCCGGAAGGCCGCGCCGCGTGCCAGCTGCAGCTGGCTCTCTCGCTCGGCAGGCCGGTCCTGCACTGGCGCAGCGCCGAAATCGACGTCAAGGCGATCAGCGACGCTGGCCAGCGCGCGCTGCTGGATGCGGCGAGCGTGCGCGCCGAAGGGATCGAGGATTTCAAGCGCGAGATCCGGCGGCGCCTCGACGAGCGGCGAAATCAGCCGGTCCGCCCGGTGGCCGACCGATTCTTATGTCTTCGTCGACATGGATTCGGCCGACCGGCCGCTGGCCGAGCAGCTGTGCGAGATAATCAACCGGCACGGGGTGGGTTACGAGATGCCGCCGGAAGACCCGGACCCGGCAAAATATCGCGAAGAATTCGAGGAGCGGCTGCGGGAATGCGACGCGCTGATCGTGATTTACGGTGCGACCACGCGGGACTGGGTCGACGGCCATCTGAGACAATTGCGCAAGATGCTGACCCGTCGCCCCGGTCCGTTGCGCGGCCTGGCCATCATCCTGGGTCCGCCCGATACCAAGGACAGTCCGTCGATCATGCTGCCGCGGATGCAGAAGATTAACTGCCCGGGCGGGCTGCAGGAGGCGGAGGTCAGACGGTTTCTCGAAGCGCTCGATAGCCGGGCATCGTGATGGAGCCGCTTTCGCCCTATCCCGGGCTGCGGTCGTTCGACGTCGACGAATCGCACCTGTTTTTCGGCCGCGAGGAGCAGACCGACGAATTGCTGCTGCGGCTGCACGCCACCCGCTTTCTCGCCATCGTCGGGCCGTCCGGCTGCGGCAAGTCCTCGCTGGTCCGCGCCGGGATGATCGCATCGCTCAGCGCCGGCTTTATGGTCGCCGCCGGGTCGCGCTGGCAATTCGCGATCATGCGGCCGGAAAGCCGGCCGATGCACGCCCTGGCCCAGGCCCTGGTCGAGCAGACCACGATCGGGGCGGATGAGGCGGACCAGGAAATCGCCACCGGCCTGCTCGATGCGACCCTGCGGCGCGGCCCGCTGGGCGTGGTCGAGGCGCTGCGCGACACGCCGCTGGCGGCCGGCACCAATCTGCTGATCCTGGTCGATCAGTTCGAGGAGATCTTCCGCTTCGAGCGCGAGGGCGGCGGCGACGAGGCCGACGCCTTTGTCTCGCTGCTGCTGGCGACGGCGCGGCAGCGCGAGGTCCCGGTCTATGTCGTCATCACCATGCGCTCCGATTTCTTCGGCGATTGCGCGATCTTCGAGGGATTGCCGGAGGCGCTGAACCAAAGCCAGTACCTGACGCCGCGCCTGACCCGCCAGCAACGCCAGGCCGCGATCGAAGGACCGGCGCAAGTCTTTGACGGCGAGGTCGCGCCCGATCTGGTCAACCGGCTGCTCAACCAGATGGGGACCGACCCCGACCAGCTGCCGCTGATGCAGCACCTGTTGATGCGGATGTGGACCTGGCGGGATACGCCGCGGCTGAATGCCGATGGCGAGCCGGAGACGGTCCAGGGCGAATCCGAGGCCGATGGGACTGGCCGCAAGCTGACCTTGGTCGATTGCGACGCGGTGGGCGGGCTCGAACATGCGCTGTCGCGCCACGCCGACGAAGCCTATGAAAGTCTCGACGACCGGCAGAAGGCGATCGCCGAGACCCTGTTCCGCATCCTGTCGGAACGCGCGCCGGGGAACCGCGACATCCGCCGGCCGACCGCCGCCGGGGAATTGGCCGAACTGGCCGGGGCCAGCCTCGACGAGCTGGTCGCGGTGGTCGAGGCGTTCCGGGCGCCGGGCCGCAGCTTTATCGTGCCGGCCTACCCGCAGCCGATCCGCGCCGAGCGGGTGCTCGACATCACCCATGAGAGCCTGATCCGGCAATGGGACCGCCTCAAGGATTGGGCCGAGCAGGAGGAGCAAGCGGCCGACACCTACCGCTCGCTGGCGAAGAGCGCGAGCCTGTGGCAGCGCGGTCAATCGGCGCTGTGGCAGTCGCCCGATCTGGAGCGGGGGCTCGCCTGGCGCGAAGGCCAGCAGCCGACCGCCTTGTGGGCGAAACGCTATGGCGGCGATTTCGCGCTGGCGATGGCCTTCCTCGCCGAGAGCGAACAGGCGAAGGCGGCGCGAGAGGCCGAGATCGCAGCGAGGCGACAGGCCCAGCTCCGCCACCTGAAACTGGGCTTCGCATCTGCCACTGCCGTGGCGCTGCTGCTGGTGATCGGCGCTATCATTTATTACGAGGCCTATATCGGCCAGGATGTCCATTACTATAAAAGCTTCGTCAAGCGCTTTGGCGAGCCGGTCGGCGTCGGCGAGTTGAGCCTCGACCAGACCCATCACCGCGCGGTCTCTCTGAAACTGGTGCGGCAGGGGTTCCGCAACCCGGTTGTCGCGGTCGAGGCGGTGAATGCCGATGGTAAGTGTGCGCCGCGCAATAATGTCGGAACTTATCTGCAGGACCGGCAGGAAACCGACAATTCCTCGCCCCAGCACGAATGCCGCTGGGAATTCGTCTACGACAAGAACGGAAAGGTCGTCTACGAAAAGGCCTATGACAAGGCGGGACAGCTGCGCTGGGGTTATTCTTATACGCCGAGCCAGCAGCAGGCGACTTCCCGCATGGCCTATTATGTCGCCGGCGACGGGCTGCCCGCGCAGTTCAAGAACTCTCAGGCCGAAATTGTCCAGTTCGACTATTCGCCGCGCGGATACGAGATCCGCGAGACCTGGATGGACCGGGCAGGAAAACCGGAGCCCGGCAAGGATCGCGCCTATGGCAGGGAGATCGAATATGACGCACAGGGTCGCGTCATGCGGATGTCGTCGCTCGACAAGCGACTTCCCGGCGACAAGCAACTACGGATGATGAACGATATCGCGGGCAATGCGACGCAGATGATCACTTATGATCAATTTGGGAACGAGACCGATTTCAAGGCTCTCGACAAGGACGGCAGGCCGGTCGTGCTTAAAGACGGCTATTATGAAGACCGTTCAACCTTTGACGAATACGACAATTCAACATCCGATGCATTCTTCGGGCCTGCCGGCCATCCGGCCCTCAATGAGGATAAAGTCCATCTGATCAGATACGACTATGATCAGAAGGGCTATCTCAAACAGGTTCGCTATTACGACACCAAGGACAAACCGGGGCTATCGAAAGACGGTTACCACAAGGAGGTGATTCTCGCCAGAGACGGCAACGGCAATTTGTTGCGATGGGCATATTTCGGGGTCACCGGCAAACCGGCGACAGATGCCGACGGGGTGCACGAGTACCGGAGAACCTACGATTCTCGTGGTTTTCTGGTGAGCGAGGCGGATTTCGACAGAGACGGGCGGCCGACGACCGGAAAGGAAGGCTTTCACCGGGTCGAATGGCACTACGATGCGAACGGAAACAAAGTATCGGAAGCATATTTCGATCGCAGCGGAAAGCCGACCCGCGATACCGGCGGCTGGTCACACATCAAAATTACTCATGACGATCGCGGTAATATTATAGAATATGGCCAATTTTGACAGCGAGGGCCGGCCGACATTGACCAATGACGGCTATCATAGCAAGAAAATGCAATACGATGATCGCGGCTTCGAGACCCAGGTAGCATATTTCGGCGAGCACGGCGAGCCGGTAAACATCAAGGACGGCTTTCATAAGACTACCATGACCTACGATGCACGTGGCAACCAGACCTCCATTTCCTATTGGGATACCAACAACAAACCTGCGATGGGCGCTGAAGGTTATGCGAGCATGAAATACCAATACGATCGCCGCGACCATATCATCGAATCGGCCTATTACGGCGCGGACGGCCGATTGACCGATCGGGACAAGGGATATGCGATCGAGCGTCGCAAGTACGACGATCGGGATCGGATGACCGAACAGGCTTATTACACTGGTGACGACCGATTGACCAAGGGTCCGGACGGGTATGCGGTCATGCGTCGGCGGTATGACGGGGACAGGGAAGACGACCATTATATCGATGCGGCGAAGCAGCCGATTGCTGTCAATGGATGTATGACAATCCGCTCGGTTCTCGATCAACGCACCGGGAAACAGACCGAAACAGACTGCCTCGATGCGCAAGGTCAGCCGACGCAAGCCGCCATTGGCGCAGCGATCATCCGGATGAAGTATGACGCCCACGGCAATGAGGTCGAAGAGGCTTATTTCGGAACCGACGGCAAAGCGCTGCGCGGGTCAGGCGGCTACGCCCTCTGGCGCAAGAAATACGATGATCACGGCAATGAGGTCGAAGTATCCTATTTTGGGACGGACCAGAAATTGCAGCTGATCCCGGCTGGATACGCCATCCTGCGCAAGAAGTATGACGATCACGGTAACGAGCTCCAAGAGGAGTATTTTGGGGAAAACGGCCAATATCGGCTTGGGCCGGATGGCTATGCCATGTTGCAGAGCAAATACGACGATCACGGCAACCAGATCGAAGTCGACTATTTCGGGCAAGACGGAAAGCCGAGTATCAACGAAAAAGTAGGATATGCCAGCGCACGCGGAAAGTATGATGATGACGGCAACATCACCGAATTCGCCGTTTTCGGGACTGACGGCAAATTGCGGGTTGGGCCGGAAGGCTACGCCATGTTCCGCATCACCTACGATCGTCATGCACGGAAGACCCAAATCAGCTTTTTCGGCGAGGATGGAAAACCGCGCGTCAACCCGAAACAAGGTTACGGCTACGCTACCGTGCGCAACAAATATGACGATCACGGCAACAGAATCGAAGTGGAATATCTTGGCGAGGATGGGAAACTGCTGGCCCAATCACCGGGCTACGCCATCATCCGCTATAAATACGACGATCGCGGCAACAAGCTCGAAGAGGCCTATTTCGGCGAAGACGGCAAGCCGCGGCAGCCTTACGGGTATGCCATCGAGCGGATGCAATATGATGGCCAGGGCAGTGAGATCAAACTTGCCGATTTCGCTGCCGGCGGCGCCCCTACCAGTGCTGCAAGGGGCTTTGCCACGGCGGCGCGAGTGACGGAAATCGTGGTCCGCGACGAAGCGCAGCGCGTGCAAGCGCAATGCCTGAATCGAGATGTCGACGATTTCTGGAACTCGCCGAGAGGATGCACCGATGCCGACGGCAAACCGGTCGACGCGCATCCGGTGATCCTCGAAGTATTGCCGCATTCCCGCGCCCAGGCGCTCGGGCTGCAGACCGGCGATGTCTTCGAATCTTATGACGGCAAACCCGTATCGAGCATCGGGCAGATGTTGGACCTGATCGAAGCACCCGGCGACAAGCAGCGCCGGATCGAGCTGATGCGGCAAGGCCATCCGCTGGCGATCGAGGCGCCGCCGGGGAAGCTCGGCATGCGGCTGGGCATCACCTTTGTCGCCGCCGCCGCTCAATCTCCGTCGGCCGACAACGCCGGCCGGTGACCCCGGGAACCTATCGCCGCCACCCCTCCTCGGCATGCAGCGGGTGGGCGTGGTCGAGCGGGCCGTGGCCGCGGCCGAGACCGGGGGCAGCGGCGATCGCGCGCTGGACATAGGCGCGGGCGCGGTCGACGGCATGTTCGAGGCCGAGGCCCTGGGCCAGCCCGGTGGCGATCGCCGAGGCGAGGGTGCAGCCGGTGCCGTGGGTGTGGCGGGTGGCGATCCGCGGGCTGTGCCATAGCCGGACGCCCGTCGCGGTCACCAGCACGTCGGAGACGGTGTCGCCGGGCAGATGGCCGCCCTTGACCAGCACCGCCCGGCAGCCGAGCGCCAGCAGGGTCTCGGCCGGCCGATTGCATCGCCGCGACATCGCCGATCGCCGTGCCGCACAGGGTCTCGGCTTCCGGCAGGTTCGGGGTCAGCACCGCGGCATGCGCGATCAGCCGCCGTTTCAGCGCCTCGATCGCGTTGGGATCGATCAGCCGGGCGCCGCCCTTGGCGACCATGACCGGGTCGACGACCAGCGGGATGCCGGCCGCACGCTCCCGCAATACCGCGGCAACCGTCTCGATCACCGCGGCGTCGTGCAGCATGCCGGTCTTGATCGCGTCGGCGCCGATGTCGTCGAGCACCACCTCGATCTGGCGGCGGATGAATTCCGGCGGGACCGGCAGCACGCCAAAGACGCCCTCGGTGTTCTGCGCGGTCAGCGCGGTGACCGCGGTCGCGGCAAAGCCGTCGAGCATCGTCACCGTCTTGATGTCGGCCTGGATGCCGGCGCCGCCGCCGGAATCGGAACCGGCGACGATCAGGACCCGGCCGCGCACTATTCCGCCGCCTGGGCCACGCCCGGCTGCAACGGCGTCCAGGGCGGCAGGTCGTCGCCGGCGGCCAAGCGGATCGCGGCGCAGATGTCTTCGACCACCGCGGTCACCAATTCTTCGTCCTCGCCTTCGGCCATGACCCGGATCACCGGCTCGGTGCCCGAGCGCCGGATCACCAGCCGGCCGGCGCCGGCGAGCCGGGCCTCGCCGCCGGCGATCGCCGCCTTGACCGCGCTGCGGTCGAGCGGGAGGGACTGGCCGTGGCGCACGCTGCTCGAACGTTGCGGCACCGGGGTGAACAGGCGGCAGATTTCGCTGGCCGGCCGTCCGGTCTCGACGATCGAGGCGAGAACCTGCAGCGCGGCGATCAGGCCGTCGCCGGTGGTCGCATAATCGGCGAGGATGATGTGACCCGACTGCTCGCCGCCGAGATTGCAGCCGAAAGCGCGCATCTTTTCGACGACATAGCGGTCGCCGACGGCGGTCCGGTGCAGCTTGATGTTTTGGCCGTCGAGAAACCGCTCCAACCCGAGGTTGGACATCACCGTCGCCACCAGGGCGCCGCCGGCAAGCCGCCCGCTGCGGGCCAGCCCGGTGGCGATCAGCGCCATCAGCTGGTCGCCGTCGAGGATGACGCCGCGCTCGTCGGCGACGATCAGCCGATCGGCGTCGCCATCGAGCGCGATGCCGATATCGGCGCGGCGCGCCAGCACCTCGCGCCGCATCTGGTCGGGCATCAGCGCCCCGCATTCGCGATTGATATTGAGCCCGTCGGGCGTCACCCCGAGGGTGAAGACCTCGGCGCCCAGCTCCCAGAACACGGTCGGCGCGACCTTGTAGGCGGCGCCATGGGCGCAATCGACGACGATGCGCAGCCCGTCGAGCCGCAGCCCGCGCGGAAAGCTCTGCTTGACGAATTCGATATAGCGGCCGCCGGCATCGTCGAGCCGCTTGACCCGGCCGAGCTCGGCCGGGATGGCGCGCCGGCTCGGGCCCTTGTCGAGGCAGGCCTCGATCTTGAGCTCGAGCTCGTCCGACAGCTTGTAGCCGTCGCGGCCGAACAGCTTGATGCCGTTGTCGCCATAGGGGTTGTGCGAGGCCGACAGCACGACGCCGATATCGGCGCGCAGGCTGCGGGTCAGCATCGCGATCGCCGGGGTCGGCAGCGGCCCGACCAGCACGACATCCATGCCCATGGTGACGAAACCGGCGGTCAGCGCCGGTTCGAGCATGTAGCCCGAAAGCCTGGTATCCTTGCCGATTACGACGAGATGCTTGTGCGCCCCGTTCTTAAAGCATTCGCCGACGGCCATCGCCACTTTCAGCGCGGTTTCGGGCGTCATCGGCTCGATGTTTGCAGTACCGCGGATGCCGTCAGTACCGAAGAGCTTCCGCGTCATGGCGCCCCCAGAGCGGTAAATTTGTCCCTGTTACAGTATAGTTGACTACAGAATCCCTCCGAAGTCAAACGACAAGTTCGTTAATGTTAATTTAACAGCAATTCGCGGCGTTTACCGGTAGACGCCGCGTTGCCAGCCCAAGACCAGGGCGAAAGCCGATCAGCCGCCGGGCTGCGGCTCCGGCTCGAGCCCAGCCGGCCGGCCGGCCGGCGGCACCGAGCTGCGCCGGCCCGGCCGCGAATCGTCGGCAGCGGGCGGCGACCGGGCCGTGGCTTCGCGCACGATGCGCTCGCCCTTGATGATCCGGCGGATCTCATCGGCCGACAGGGTCTCGTATTCGAGCAGCCCCTTGGCCAGCGCATGCAGCTCGTCGATATGCGCGGTCAGGATGTCGCGGGCGGTCTGCTCGCCCTCATCGACCAGGCGGCGGATCTCCTCGTCGATCACCTTGGCGGTCGCATCGGAGACGTTCTTGCGCTGCGTGACCGAGTGGCCGAGGAAGACTTCCTCCTCATTGTCGCTGTAGCGCAACGGACCGAGCTTTTCGCTGAAGCCGAACTCGGTGACCATGCGCCGCGCCAGATAGGTCGCCCGGCGGATATCGTCGGCGGCCCCGGTCGTCACCCGGTCGGTGCCGAAGATCAGCTCCTCGGCGACCCGGCCGCCGAACAGGCTGGCCACCATCGCTTTGATTTCGAGCTTCGACTGGCTGTATTTGTCGCGCTCCGGCAGAAACATGGTGACGCCGAGCGCGCGGCCGCGCGGGATGATCGTCACCTTGTGCAGCGGCTCGTGCCCCTCGGCATAGAGCATGCACAGCGCATGGCCGCCTTCGTGATAGGCGGTCAGCTTTTTCTCGTCCTCGGTCATCACCATCGAGCGCCGCTCGGCGCCCATCATGACCTTGTCCTTGGCGTGTTCGAACTCGCCCATCGCCACCGAGCGCTTGCCGCGCCGCGCCGCCATCAGCGCCGCCTCGTTGACCAGATTGGCGAGATCGGCGCCGGAAAAGCCGGGCGTGCCGCGGGCGATGATCTTGGCATCGACATCCGAGGCGAGCGGCACCTTGCGCATATGCACCTTGAGGATCTTCTCGCGGCCGACCACGTCGGGGTTCGGCACCACCACCTGACGGTCGAAGCGGCCCGGCCGCAGCAGCGCCGGATCGAGCACGTCGGGCCGGTTGGTCGCGGCGATCAGGATCACGCCCTTCATTCGCCTCGAACCCGTCCATCTCGACCAGCAGCTGGTTCAGGGTCTGCTCGCGCTCGTCATTGCCGCCGCCGAGCCCGGCGCCGCGATGGCGGCCGACCGCGTCGATCTCGTCGATGAAGATGATGCAGGGCGCGTTCTTCTTGCCCTGCTCGAACATGTCGCGCACCCGGCTGGCGCCGACGCCGACGAACATCTCGACGAAGTCGGAGCCCGAGATGGTGAAGAACGGCACGTTCGCTTCGCCGGCGATGGCGCGCGCGAGCAGCGTCTTGCCGGTGCCCGGCGGCCCGACCAGCAGCACGCCCTTGGGGATCTTGCCGCCGAGGCGCTGGAACTTCTGCGGGTCCTTCAGGTACTCGACGATTTCTTCGAGTTCCTGCTTGGCCTCGTCGATGCCGGCCACATCCTCGAAGGTGATGCGCCCGACCTTTTCGGTCAAAAGCCGCGCCCGGCTCTTGCCGAAGCCCATCGCCCGGCCGCCGCCGCCCTGCATCTGGCGCATGAAGAAGATCCACACGCCGATCAGCAGCAGCATCGGGAACCAGGAGATCAGCACCCCGAACAGCGACGGCACATTGTCGTCGACCGGCGCCGCGGAGATCCGCACGCCCTTGTCGATCAGTTCGCTGACCAGATTGGGGTCGTTCGGCGCATAGGTCGTAAAGGCCCGGCTATCGGTGAAATGGCCGCTGATCGTGTTGCCCTGGATGGTTACGTCGGAGATCTGGCCGCGTTTGACATCGTTCAAGAAATCGGAAAAGGCGAGCGCTCGACTGCGGTCCCGCGATTGGACGAGGTCTGAAACAGATTGAAAAGCGCGACGAGAAGCAGCCCGATCACGATCCACAGGGCGAGATTCTTGCCGAAATTGTTCACGGTGAACGCCTTTCCATCCCGAGCCCGGGTAGCACGCGCCGAACAACCCTACGCCGATCGAACCCGGCCCGCGACCATTTTTGCCCAGTCATCAGATAAGATGCGCGCCAGCTTAAACAACCGCGAAGCCGGCATCGGACAAAGATTTGACAGGTCGGAAAACCAGCCGTGGCAGCAGCATTACTCCATCGCGTCGGTACCCGAGATCAGGAACAGCGGCAATGCCTTCCTCGTCCCACAGCGCCGGCAAAATCGGCTGAACCAGGCGCGGCAGCCGGGTCCGGTCCAGCCCCGCCGCGCACCGATCGACGGCCCCGATCCCGCCGCGGCCGAGATAATCGAGAATCATCGGGCGCGGCGCGGCCGCGGGCAGCGCCACCGCGAAGCGGCGGTCCCAGAGGAGGCTGGCCCCGGGCGACAGCCGGACCGGGCCGGCAGCGGCGGCCAGCTCGCGCAGGACCAGCCAATGGCCGCGCCAGGCGACGAACCGGCAGCCGCCCAGCGTATGGCCGCCGGCGGCAGCGCCGTGCAGCACGCGAAGCAGCCGGGCGACGCGGACCCGCCGCGGCGGGTAGCGGCCGCCGCCGAGCATGGCGACGATGGCCGCGAGCGCGGGTTCGCCCGCTTCCGGGGGCGCCGCCAGCAGAGCGGCGCGATCGAGCACCGCGAACCCGGCCGGGTGGATGCTGACCGCGCGCGCCAGCAGGCCGTCGCGCACCAATTCGGCCGCCGCCCGCTCACGGCCGAGAACGCCGACCATGTCGAGCATCGCGGCGAGATCGTGAGCCCCCTGCCCCGCCGCACCGGCGCGCAGGCGGCCCCGCGCGAAAGCCGGGTCGAAATTGCCCGGATCGGTGATAAAGGGCTGGTCCTCGGCGGCGAGCGTCGCGATCAGGCGCGCCTTGGAGATACCGAGCAGCGGGCGCAGCACCCGACAGCAATCGAGTTCGCGAACCGCCGACATCCCGGCCAGGCCATCGCTGCCGCTATGCGCGGCACGGCGAATCAGGTGGGTCTCGGCCTGATCTTCGCGGTGATGCGCGGTCAACAGATGCAGGCAGCCATGCTCGCGGCACCACCGGGCGAGCAGCCGATAGCGCGCCGCCCGCGCCGCCTGCTGAACCCCGGTCGCCGGTTTGGTCCCTTCCCAGACCAGGATCTGGTGCCGGATCGCCCGGGCCGCCAGCCAGCAGCCGAGCCGGCGGAGTTCGGCGCCGCTCTCCGGCCGCAGCCGATGGTCGACGCTGAGGGCGCAGATGGCACCGCCGCGCGAGCGCGCCCAGCGGTCCGCCAGGATGGTCAGCGCGAGGCTGTCGGGACCGCCCGAAACCGCGACGGCGACAAACGGGGCGCTCTCGAAACCGCCGAGCCGGTCGAGCCGGCCGCCGAGTTCGGCGGCATCCAGAGGCGGTGCGGCAGGCTGCGGGCTCAGCACCCCAGCCGCTTCTTCTCCTGCGCCGCCCGATCCTTGATGGCGCTGCCGGAGTGCGGAAAATCGTGGTCGAGCTGCATCAGCGCGATGCAGGCATTGTGCTTCTGGTTGGCGCGGGCGAGCGACATGCCGAGCTTCAACAGACCGTCGGGCGCCTTCGGTCCCCTCGGATAGCGCTGGTAGCCCTCGGCAAAGATCGCCGCCGCCTCGGAGTATCTGCCGCGCGCGTAAAAGCTCTCGCCGAGCCAGTATTGGGCATTACCGGCCAGCGGATCCTTGGGGTGCTGGCGGACGAAGTTGCGCAAGGCATCCTCGGCGGCGGGATAGTCCGCGCGCCGCAACAGGCCGAAGGCGGTATTGTACTGCGCCGAGGTCGAGCCCGAAGGCAGGGTTTCCGAGCCGGGCGGGCGCGAGGCGCCGCTGCTGCCGGCGCTTGCGCTCCGCGGCGTCAATTGGGTCGGACCCGGGTAGGGCCGGTCCGGCGCCGGCCCCGGCGCACCGCCGGACGAACTTCCGTAGGGCGTGCCAGGCGGGGTCAGGGTGCCAAAACTGGCCGACTGGTCGGGCGGCGGCGCGGCGTCGGATGGACCCGGGCGGCCATACGGCATGGCTGCCGCGGCGTTGGTTACCGGCGGCGGCTCGCCCGCGGCCGCGCGCCGGGGCGGCGGGGCTTCCGCGGAGGCCTGTCCCTGGCCTCTGACCGAGCCGCACGTCGATGTCGCTATTCACCTGTTCGAGGCGCTGGCGCAGCTGGTTCACATTGTTGGTCATATCCTCGACCCGGCCGGTCAGGTCGCGCATCTGCTGCTCGAGCCGATCCATCCGGACCTGCAGGTTGACGGCGACATTACCGGCGGCGGCGCCGGCCGGCGCCGCATCGCCGCCGTCGCGGTAGACCTGCCGCTGCAGCATGCTGAGATCGCGCTCGATCCGGTCGAGGCGTTCCTGCATCGCCGCATCCTGCGCGGCATCCTGGGCTCCGGCATCCTGGGCATAGGCCATCGGCACCGCCGCCATCGAAAGCATGATCAGCAGCAGGGCGGGACGGGCTTGCAGCGGGATCGAGCACCGAATCATCAGCGGGGCCTCTGGGGATGCGCGCGGCCGCCCGGGGGTGGCGCCGCGCGCCGGCGCGAATAATCGCACAATGGGGTACTAGGGCCGGTTTTGGGCAAAAAAAGGGCGTCGCCCGATACCTGGCGCGGGCCAAGCCGCGCAGCATCAGCGCAGCCGGGCCACCGCGGCGGATTTCGTCAGGATGCGCCCGGTGCGCCCGGCCGAAGCGGCGAATCGCCCGGCAAATCGCCGACACCGGCGAAACCCTGCGCCCGGCCGGGAGCGGCAGGCCCCCGGCCACCGGCTGGCGACGCCGTCCGGGTCGGGGCGAAACCGGGCGGCGCCGGCCGGAGCCGGCCCGGCCGGGTCGCCACGTTCAGTTCACGGTGGTGATGGCGACGCGGTTCTGCGCCCAGGCCTGCTCGTTCGAGCCGACGACGATCGGGCGCTCCTTGCCATAGCTGATCGTCGAGATGCGCGAGGCCGGAATGCCCGCCGCGACCAGCACATTCTTGACCGCATCGGCGCGGCGCTCGCCGAGGGCGAGGTTGTATTCGCGCGTGCCGCGCTCGTCGCAATGCCCCTCGATGGTCACCGAGACGTTCGGGTAGTGCTGCAGCCAACTGGCCTGCCGCTCCAGGATCTGCTGCGCTTCGCTGCTGATATCCGACCGGTTGAACTCGAAAAAGACGCGATCGCCGGCGTTCTGCGCCAGATCCTGCTGCGAACCCGGGACCGCCGCGCCGACGCCGCCGGGGCCGCCCGGGCCGCCGGCGCCCGGCGGTCCGGGCGGTGGCGCTGGCGGGGTGCTGCTGCAGGCGGCGAGCAGCAATAAAACGCCAACCAGGCCAATGACTTTGATGCGCATATCGTGAAACCCCTTCGAACCGGTTTGGAGAATATCGTGCGGCTGCTCAACGCAGCAAGGGCGACCAGGCCGGATCGGACGCTGCCCCGGCAGTAGGCACGTCACGCTGGTTGTAGCCGGTCAAGTCGATCGTCTGCAGGTGCGGCGAACCGCCATAGCCGCGCGAATCGGACGGACCCTGGCTGAAATACATCAGCACCCGGCCATTGGGCGCCCAGGTCGGCCCCTCGACCAGAAATCCCTGGGTCAGCAGCCGCTCGCCCGAACCGTCGGGATGCATCACCCCGATAGAGAACGAGCCGCCGTCGATCTTGGTGAAGGCGATCAGGTCGCCGCGCGGCGACCACACCGGCGTGCCGTAACGGCCGGCGCCGAAGCTGATGCGCTGGACGTTGCTGCCGTCGGCGTTCATCACATAGAGCTGCTGCGAACCGCCGCGGTCGGAATTGAACACGATCTGGCTGCCGTCGGGCGAATAGCACGGCGAGGTGTCGATCGCCTGGCTGTCGGTCAGGCGGGTCGCCTGACGGGTGCGCAGATCGAGACGATAGATGTTGCTGGCGCCGTTGACCGCGCGGCTCAGGATCACCCGGTTGCCGTCGGGCGAGAAGCGCGGCGCGAAGCGTCATGCCGGGGAAATCGCCGAGCACTTCCTGCTGTCCGGTATCGATGTTGAACAGATAGACGCGCGGCGTGTTGCCGGCATAGGAGAGATAGGTGATCTCCTGCGCCGTCGGCGAAAAGCGCGGCGTCAGCACCAGCGCCCGGCCATCGGTCAGATAGCGATTGTTGGCGCCGTCCTGATCCATGATCGCCAGCCGCTTGATCGCGGTCCTGAGCCGGACCCGATCTCGGCGACATAGACGATGCGGGTGTCGAAATAGCCCTCCTCGCCGGTGATCCGCTTGTAGATCTCGTCGGCGATGATATGGGCGATGCGCCGCCAATTCTGCTGCGTCGTGGTATAGCGCGAAGCCGGTCAGCTGCTGCTCGGCGACGACGTCCCACAGCCGGAACTCGACCCGCGAGCCGGCCGTCGCCCTGGGTCTGGACCGAGCCGGTGACCAGCGCCTGGGCGTTGATCTGCGCGCCAGTCGCCGAAGCGCGGCGGCGGTGCGCGTCGGTGGCCGATACATTCTGGATGAAGCTGCGCGGATCGAGCGGCTGAAACAGGCCCGAACTCGCCAGATCGGCCGAGATCACCCCGGCGATGTTGCGGCCGGCCTGGGCTTCGGTGCCGCCGCCGCCGGCGAAGGCCGGGATCGCGATCGGCATCGGCTTGACCTGGCCGCTGGTGATGTCGATGTGCAGTTCGGCGCGCGCCGATGCGCCGGACCACAGCAGGGCCGCCGCGACAAGGGCGGTTAGCGCGCCGGAAAAAACGAGGCGGCGTTTGCTCATAACAAATCCTTTGGGCTGAAATCGACGATCAGGTCCTTCCAGATCTCGTATTTGTCCGGCGGCAGCCGCAGCGGCCGGCAATCGGGGTTGAAAAAGGCGCGCCGGGCGCTTTCCGCGGCGGCGCGGAAGAACGGGTCGCTCGCTTCGCGCGCCTGGTCGACGATGATCGCCTGCTGCGACCGTGCCGTCCGGGCCGACCTCGACCCGGAATTCGACGACCAGATCCTTGGCGTCACGCGCGCCGGCCGGCATGTTCCAGCAACGCGAGATCTGCTCGCGGATCAGATCGACCTCGCTGGCGCTCAGCTGGCTGCCGAGCGGCGCTCGCGGCTGCGAGGACGGGGCGCCCGAGGCGGTCTGGGTATTTTGCGGCGGCTCGTCCGGCGATGGCGGGGTATCTTGCGCCGCCAGGTTTTTCAGCAGAGCGTCGAACTGGCCGGGATCGTATTTGCGGGCTTCCGCCCGGGCTTGGGGCCGCGCCACCCGCTGCGGCCGCTCGGGCGCCGGGGTGGGGGCTTCGACCTTTGCCACCGGCTTTGGCGGCGGCGGCGGCGGCGCCGGTTTGGGCGCGGGCACCGGCGGCGGGGGCGGCGGCGGCGCCGGTTTCTGCTCCGGCGGCGGCGGCGCCGGCGGCGCCGGCGGCGCGGCGGCGGCCGAAGGCGGCGGCGCCGGTTTGGGCGGGCTCGCCTCGGGCACGGGTTTGGGCCCGGGCGGCCCCGGCACCGGCACTATCGGCTGCGCCTCGCGCTCGGGCATGTTCGGATTGGGGTGCGTCGCCCGGGTTTCCGGGCCGATCGTCACCAGCTGCACCGCGATCGGCATCTCCTGCGGCGTCGGCGGATGAAACAGGGTCGGCAGGCCAAGGATGAAAACGCCGCCGAGGATGAGATGCAGCGCCGCCGAAAAGGCGAGCCCGCGCCGGCCGACGCCATCGGGCATCGGCTCGGGCAGCGGGGGTTCCGGCGTCGGGTACGGTGCTACGGCAGCCAGGCTCATCGGTCGCGCGCCCGAGCGGCGGTGCTCAGTGCTTGGCGGTATGCGCCGCGCCCGGGGCGGCGGCGGCAGCCGGTGCGGCCGCCATTCCCTTCGGCGACTCGGCGATCAGCGACACCTTGCGAAAGCCGGCGGCGCTGATCAGGCTCATGACCTCGAGCACCCGGCCGTAATCGATCGATTTGTCGCCGCGCACATAGACCAGCGCGTCGGGATTGGCCCCGGTGATCGCCTGCAGGCGCGGCACCAGCGCGTCGGTCGGCACCTCGGTGTCCTGGATGAAGATCTTGCCCTCGTTGTTGACGGTGATGACCAGCGGCTCTTTCGGCTCGGTGATCGGCGGCGCCTGGGTCTGCGGCAGATCGACCGGCACGCCGACGGTCAACAGCGGCGCCGTGACCATGAAGACGACCAGCAGCACCAGCATGACGTCGACCAGCGGCGTCACGTTGATCTCGGCCATCGGCCGGTAGCGCCCGCCGCGGGCTCGGCCGTTGCCGGCGAGGCTCGGTAGCGCCACGGCTCACGGCCTCTCGTCGAGCTGGCGCGACAGGATCGCGCTGAATTCCGATGGCGAAACGCTTCGAGCCGCCCGGCATAGCGGCCGAAATCGGTGGCCAGCTTGTTGTAGGCGACCACCGCCGGGATCGCGGCGACCAGGCCGAGCGCGGTGGCGAACAGCGATTCGGCGATGCCCGGCGCCACCACCGCGAGACTGGTGTTCTTGGAGGCGGCGATCGACTGAAAGCTGTCCATGATGCCCCAGACCGTGCCGAACAGGCCGACGAACGGGCGCCGTCGAGCCGACCGTCGCGAGAAACGCCATAAACCGCTCGACCCGCTCCATCTCGCGGCCGACGGTCACGTTCATCACCCGCTCGATGCGCTGCTGCAGGCTGGCGCGCATGATCGCGGTGCCGAGCAGCCCCTTGGCGGCGCTGCGTCGCCATTCGCGCATCGCCGCCGCGAACACCGCGGTCATCGGATCGGGCGGGCGCTGGCCGACGCGCTCGTAGAGATCGTCGAGCGAGCCGCCCGACCAGAAGCTCTCCTCGAAGCTGGCCGCCGTCGTGGCGCAGGCGGCGCAGCCGGATCACCTTGTCGAAGATGACCGCCCACGACCAGAACGAGGCCAGCAGCAGGATCAGCATGACGATTTTGACGATGGCGTCCGATTGCAGGAACAGCGCGGTAATCGACAAATCATGGGGGACCGCACCAGCGAGCGGCAGGGTGTCGACGGCAGAAGGAGGCATTCTTTGAACCTTTTATGGCGTCTTTTGGACGATCCGCGGCATCGGCCCCGACCCCGACCCCGACCCCGACTCAGGCCCCGGCGTCGCCGTCATGGCAGCTCCTCGGCCTCGCCGGCCAGCGGCAGGCGGGCCAACAGGTCGAGCTGGGCCGGCAGCGCCGCCGGCATCGGCAGATCGAGATGGCGAAAGGCGAGCCGGGTCAGCATGCGGCCGCGCGGGGTGCGCTGGACGAACCCCTCCTGGACCAGATAGGGCTCGATGACCTCCTCGACCACGTCGCGCTCGTCGCCGAGCGCCGCGGCCATGGTCTCGACCCCGACCGGGCCGCCGCCATAATTCTCGGCGATGCAGCGCAGATAGCGCCGGTCCATGCCGTCGAGCCCGCGCCCGTCGACCTCGAGCCGCAGCAGCGCCGCATCGGCGGCGCCCGCATCCACCGTCGCCAGGCCCTCGACCGCGGCGAAGTCGCGGATCCGGCGCAGCAGGCGCATCGCCACCCGCGGCGTGCCGCGGGCGCGCCGGGCGATCTCGCCGGCGCCGTCGGGCCGCAGATCGAACGCGAGCACCCGGGCGCCGCGCGCCGACGATCAGCGAGAGTTCGCCCGGCTCGTAGAACAGCAGCCGCAGCGGGATGCCGAAGCGCTCGCGCAATGGCCGGGTGATCAGCCCCGAGCGGGTCGTCGCCCCGACCAGGGTGAAGGGCGGCAGATCGATGCGGATCGAGCGGGCGCCCGGCCCCTCGCCGATGATCAGATCGAGCTGAAAATCCTCCATCGCCGGATAGAGGATCTCCTCGACCGACGGGCGCCAGGCGGTGGATCTCGTCGATGAACAGCACGTCGCGCGGCTGCAGATTGGTCAGCAAGGCGGCGAGATCGCCGGCGCGCTGGATCACCGGGCCGGAGGTGGCGCGAAAGCCGACCCCCATCTCGCGCGCCACGATCTGCGCCAGGGTGGTCTTGCCGAGCCCCGGCGGGCCAAAGAACAGCACGTGGTCGAGCGCCTCGCCGCGGGCTTTCGCGGCCTCGATAAAGATCGCGCAGATTGTCGCGCAGTCGGCGCTGGCCGACGAAATCGGCGAGGCTCAGCGGCCGGAGCGACGCCTCGGCCGAATCGGGCTCGGTCTTGCCCGGATCGACGATGCGGCGCTCGGCCTCGCTCAATTCTGCGCTCCCTGCGCCAGTTCCTGCAGGCCGGCGCGGATCAGCGCATCGATCGCGGCGGCGGGGCCGAGCCGTTGCGTCGCGGCGGCGACGGCGCCAAACGCCTCGGCCCGGCGGTAGCCGAGATTGAGCAGCGCCGAGATCGCCTCGGCGGCCGGACCGTCGCCCGGCGAGGCCGCCAGCGCCGCCGGGGCCGAGAGCGGGGTCGCCGGGGCGAGACCGCCGACCTTGTCCTTGAGCTCGTTGACGATGCGCGCGGCGAGCTTGGGGCCGACCCCGTCGGCGCGCGCCGGCACCGTGCGGTCCTGGGCGAAGATCGCCAGGGCGAGCTGTTCCGGGGTCACCGCCGACAGGATCGACAGGGCCAGCCGCGCGCCGACCCCCTGCACCGTCATCAGCAATCGGAACCAGTCGCGCTCGGCGGCGTCGATAAAGCCGTAGAGATGGATGTGATCCTCGCGCACATGGGTTTCGATCAACAGCCGCGCGGGCGAGCCGGCCGGCGGCAGCCGGCCGATCGTGCGGGTCGAGCAGAACGTCAGATAGCCGACGCCGCCGACATCGATGACCGCGCCGTCCTCGCCGACCGAATCGACGATCCCGGCGAGCTTGGCGATCACCGCGCTGCGTCCCAGGCGCGGCGGGTCGGCGCGTGATGCGCGTGGCAGATCGCCACCGCCAGCGCGTCGGCGGCGTCGGCCTTGCCGATCTCGCAGCCGGGCAGGAGCCGCCGCACCATCATCTGCACCTGCGCCTTGTCGGCATGGCCGGCGCCGACGACCGATTTCTTGATCAGATTGGCCGAGTATTCGGCGACCGGCAGGCCGCGCTCGGCCGGAGCCAGCAGCACCACGCCGCGGGCGACGCCGAGCTTCAGGGTCGAGGCCGGGTTCTGTTGACGAAAGCTCTCCTCGACCGCCGCCTCGTCCGGGCGATAGCGCTCGAGCACGGCGCCGATCTGGCGGAACAGCGAGACCAGCCGCATCGCCAGCGGCTGATCGGTCGGCCGCATCGGCGACCCCGTCGGCGACATGGGCAAGCCGATTGCCGTCGACGTCGATGACCCCCCAGCCGGTATGGCGCAGCCCCGGATCGAGCCCGAAAACGCGCATTCTCGGGTTCCGCGCCCCCACCCGGCTCAGGCGCCGAGACGCGCGATCACGTCCTCGGCCACTTCGAAATTGGCATAGACGTTCTGGACATCGTCGCTGTCCTCGAGCGTCTCGAGCAATTTGAACAGCGCGATCGCGGTGTCCTCGTCGATCGGCGCCGCGGTTTTCGGCCGCCACGCCAGCCGGGCCGAGGCAGCCGGGCCAAAGCGCCGTTCGAGCGCGTCGCGCACCGCGTTGAAATCGTCGACCGCACTGGTCGCCAGATGCTGCTCGGCGTCGCTTTCGACATTGTCGGCGCCGGCCTCGGTGACCGCCTCGAACATCTCGTCGGCGCCGGCCGTCCGCCGCCGGATAGACGATCTCGCCGACCCGGTCGAACAGAAAGCCGACGCTGTTGGTCTCGCCGAGCGCGCCCCCGGCCTTGGTGAAGGCAGCGCGGATTTCGCTGGCGGTGCGATTGCGGTTGTCGGTCAAGGCCTCGACGATGACCGCGATCCCGCCCGGCCCGTAGCCTTCGTAGCGCACCTCGTCAAAGGCCGAATCGGCCTCGCCGCCGGCGCCGCGCTTGATCGCGCGGTCGACCGTGTCCTTTGGCATGTTCGCCTGGCGGGCAGCCAAGATCGCGGCGCGCAGCCGCGGATTCGCCGCCGGGTCGGGCAGCCCGGTACGGGCCGCAGTGGTCAATTCCCGGATGATCTTGGTAAAGACCTTGGCGCGCTTTTTATCCTGCGCGCCCTTCCGGTACATGATGTTTTTGAATTGCGAATGGCCAGCCATCGATCTCCGCGCGGGTCCCCGTCGGCCTCGGGTGCAAAACTGTCCATAGGGGCTGGGGACCGGGCTAACAACCCAATATGGCAGGATTGGGGCATCTCGGGACGGTCCCGATCAGCCCGGCGAACCACCCGCTGCGCGAGGGCTCGAATTCAGCGGCGCGGCAAATGCGGGCTCAGGCGGCCGCCGATTCGCACCGGCTCGACCCGGCGGGCGAGCCCGGTTTGATCGTCGGTCTCCAGCACAATCCCGCATAAGGTGCCCTCGCCCTCGGCGACCTGCGGGCGCTCGCCGGGCATCTTGGTGACAAACCGGCGCACCGCCGGCCCCTTTTGCAGCCCGATCACCGAATCATAGTCGCCGCACATGCCGGCATCGGTCTGATAGGCGGTGCCGCCCGGCAGGATCTGCGCGTCGGCGGTCGGGATGTGCGAGTGGGTGCCGAACACGGCCGAGACGCGGCCATCGGCGAAATGGCCGAGCGCCATCTTTTCGCTCGACGCCTCGGCGTGAAAATCGACCAGGATCGCCGCCGCCCCGATGCCGAGCGGATGCCCAGCGCCGAGCGAAAAATCGGCGAGGATCGCCTCGAGCCGGGCGAACGGGTCGTCGAGAGCGTCCATGAACAGCCGGCCCATCAGATTGATCACCAGCACGTCATGCCCGCCGCCCAGCCGATGCAGCCGCCAGCCGGCGCCCGGCGTGCCCGGCGGAAAATTCGCCGGCCGCAGCACGCAGGGATCGCGGTCGATATAGGCGATCAGCTCGCGCTGGTCCCAGACGTGATTGCCGGTGGTCAGGATGTCGACGCCGCAATCGTAGAATTCGCCGCACAGCCGTTCGGTCAGGCCGAACCCGTGCGCCGCGTTCTCGGCATTGACCACGACCAGATCGAGCGCGAGATCGCGCCGCAGCCCCGGCAGGTGCTGTTTGACCGCCTCGCGGCCCGCCCGCCCCATCACGTCGCCGCAGAACAGGATATTCATGGTCGCGGGTCATCCATGTTTGTGCATGTCGCGATTTGCGGAAATTCTTCGAAGCAACGCTTTACCCTCTCGACCGCGCCGGTTTCCGAGACGTGGATGCCCGGAACAAGTCTGGACCGGCCCGGCCGTAACGGTCCGGCGTCCAGGTCTGGTTACGTCCAGGTCTGGGTACCAGGGCAGCATCCGCTTATTTGATTGGCTTGCGGTATGCCCGCCCGTAATCGGCGAAGACTTCGTTGAACTCCCGCACCGCGGCGCCCGGACCCTTCGGGTATGACCAGATTGCGCCGATGACGGCGAGGAAATCGGCGCCGGCCTCGACCAGCGGCCGGCAATTCTGCTGGGTGATGCCGCCGATCGCGCAGCACGGGACGATCGTGGTTTCGCTCCAGTCGCGCAGCACCTCGGGGTCGGCCCGGAACTTGGTGGCGGTCTTGGTCATGCTCGGAAAAAACGCGCCAAAGGCGACATAGTCGGCGCCGGCCTCGGCGGCGGTGATGGCCCGGTCGCGGCTGTCGCCGCAGGTCACCCCGACGATACGGTCGGGACCCAATAGCCGGCGGGCCGCGGCATAGGGCATGTCTTCCTCGCCGACATGGACGCCGTCGCAGTCGAGTTCGGCGGCGAGATCGGGCCGGTCGTTCATGATGAAGGCGACATCGTGGGCCTGCGCGATCGGCTTCAGCACCGCGGTCGCCCGGCGCACCACGGCGTCCTCGACATCCTTGAGCCGCAATTGCAGGCAGGCGACATCGCCGCCGGCCAGCGCCTGTTCCAATTCCCCGGCGAATTTGTCGGGATCGAATGCCGGCGGCGTGATCAGGTAGAGCCGCGTCGTCGCCCGGTCTTCAGCCGCTCCGCTGCGTGCTAACTCCATTCTCGTTTTCCTACTCCCCGTCGTCCCCGCGAAGGCGGGGACCCAGGGATCAAGTGCTGCGTCGGGTTGCCCTGGCTTCCCGCTTTCGCGGGAATGACGAGGGGAGCCGATTAATCTGGTGTACGGGCTCCGGAAATCAGTCCTTGCCCCGGTAGATCTTGATGATCGCGATAGCAGACTATCATTCCATGCTTGTCAGGCCTTCGCGGTCGAGGCGTTGAAGATCGCGTCGATCGATTGCGCCAGCGCGGCCTCGAATTCGGCGTCGCTCATCGACACCCGCAGATCCTGGACGAGAGCGCGGGAAAAGCTGGCGATCACTCCGTGATTGGCGGCGAGCTTCTGGCACGCGTCGGCTCGGCTGTAGCCGCCGGAAAGGGCGACGACCCGGGCGCAGCGCGGATGGTCGACCAGCGGCTTATAAAGATCGGGAACATCGGGCAGGGTCAGCTTGAAGATGACCTGCCGGCCGGCCGGCAGGGCGTCGGTGCGTTTTTTGAGCTCGTCGAGAAGGATCGCCTCGGCGCCCTTCTTGTCGGGACTCTTGATCGACACCTCGGGTTCCAGGATCGGCATCAGCCCGTGTCGGGCGATCTGGTCGCCGAACTCGAATTGCTGTGCCGCAATCGCGGCAATCCCGTCCTTGTTGGCGAGGTTGATCACCGAGCGCATCTTGGTGCCGTAGACGCCGAGCTTGGCCGCGCGCTGGCACAGCTGGTCGAGCTGCGGCATCGGCCGCATCAGCTGGACGCCGTCCTTTTCGGGTTCGAGTCCGCGGTCGACCTTGACAAACGGCACAACGTGGCGGTCTTCCCACAGATATGAGGGCGTCGGCTTGCCGCGCACCTCGCTGTCCATCGTCCCCTCGAACAGGATCGTGCCGATGACCTTATCGCCGCTAAAGGCGGGCGCGGTCATGATCCGCGCCCGGAACTCGTGGATCAGCCGAAACATCTTCTGCTCGTCATCGGTATAGGCGCTGTCGGGAATGCCGTAGAGGCGCAGCGCTCCCGGCGAGGAGCCGCCGCTCTGATCGAGTGCTGCGATGAACCCGGCTTTTCCGGACATCTGCGACATCATCTGGTTATCGGCCATGATCGTCATCCTTCTGTCGGAGCCGCCCTTTACGAAAACGCGTCGAGTTTCCACCCACCGCCGTCGAAGCGGAGATTGGCGCGAATTCGCCCTCTCCGCAATCCTCGCCGCGGCTTGGACTGCCGGTTCGCCGAACCCAGCGCGCGAGCGCTCTTTTCGCCCTTTGCGCAGGCGGTGGTTTCGTCGTCCAAGTCTCGGCAGCCGATCAATATAGAGCGGGTTCGCAAGCGAGACATCAGCGGGCGTTGTGGTTCGGTTCGATCCGCCCGATGCGCCCCATGCGCTGTGGTCGGGCCGCCGATGCGGCGATCCCTATTGCCGGACGGGCGTCGCGGCATGACATTCGCGACCACAGGACGACAGAAACCGCGGTTCGGGAGGAATCATGGCGTTGCCCGTTACGCAGCTCGGAATGCTGCAGCCGGTCGCGGCCCGATTGCGCCCGACCCGCTGATTTCGCAGCGCGATGACGATTGCATCTGCGGCCGGCCGCGCGCCGGCGGCGGCGCCGACGATCGAGACGCGGCGTTCCTGGCTGATCGCGGTAACCGCGCTCGGCATTCTCTCGGTCTCGTTCGGGGCGCCGGTGATCACCATCGTGGCGCTGAAGCCGATTGCGGCCGAGTTCGGCGATGTCCGTTCGGTGCCGGCGCTGGCGGTCTCGCTCGCCTGGCTCGGCTCGGCCTTTGGCGGGGTTGCGATGGGGCGGATCGCCGAGCGCACCGGGGTGCGCTGGACGATCATGTTCGGCGGCCTGATGACCGCCGCCGGTCTGGTGCTGTCGAGCCTCGGCGGCCGCTGGTCGCTCTATATCGGCCACGGTCTGTTTATGGGGCTGCTCGGCAATGCCGGGATCAATGCGCCGCTCTATGTCTATATCGCGCGCTGGTTCGATCGCCGGCGCGGCACCGCCCTGGCGCTGATCGCCAGCGGCCAGGCGGTGGCCGGGACGATCTGGGCGCCCTTGTTCGGCCACGCGATCCAGGCTTTCGGCTGGCGCGACACGATGCAGCTCTATGCGGGGCTGGCGGTCGTCGTGATCCTGCCCGTTGCCTTTCTGAGCTTCGGACCCGCGCCCGAGCCGCTGAGCGGCGGAGCCACCGGCGCCGGACCGGCGCCGCGCGCCGCGGTCCTCGGGCTGCGGCCGCGCACCGCGCTCGGTCTGCTTTGCATGGCGAGCTTTCTGTGCTGCGTGCCGATGGCGATGCCGCAGGGCCATCTGGTCGCCTATTGCGGCGATCTCGGCATCCCGGTCACCCAGGGCGCGGCGATGCTGTCGCTGCTCCTGGCCTGCGCCTTTATCGGCCGGCAGTTCTGGGGCTTTGTCGCCGACCGGTTCGGCGGCTTGCGCACGGTGCTGGCCGGCTCGGCCTGTCAGGCGGTGGCGATGGTCGGGTTTCTGCTGACCCAGAACGAGGCCGGCCTGTTCGCCGTCGCGGCGGCCTTCGGCCTCGGCTTTAGCGGGATCATCCCGGCCTATGTGGTCGCGGTGCGCGAGCTGTTCCCGGCCGCCGAGGCATCGTGGCGGATCCCGACCGTGCTATTGTTCAGCGGCTCGGGGATGGCCGCGGGCGGCTGGCTCGCCGGGGTGATCTACGACTACGCCGGTTTTTATGCGGCGGCCTTCGCCACCGGGATCCTGTTCAACCTGGCCAATCTGGTGGTCGTCGGCACGCTGGTGTTGCGCCAGAGCCGCTTGCGCCCGCCGGTGCTGGTTCAGGCCTAGATCCGCAGCGCCAGGGATTTAATCAAGCCGCTCGGCGCGCTCCCTGCTATAATGCGTCGCGGTGCAATCCTCCATGATCGCATAAAATGGAAAGGGGGAAATGATGGATCCCGTGGTCGGCAGTGGCAAATATACCTACAACGTCAACGAAAATTGGATGCGTCCTCCGGCTGATGTGGAAGTCAGGGCGTGCGCGGTTTCCGTCGATTCACAAGACCGGGTTTACTGCTTCAATCGCAATGCCCAGCATCCGGTGGTGATCTTCGACCGGGATGGCGGCTTCGTCTCGTCGTGGGGCGCCGGAATGTTTTCCTTTCCGCATGCGATCCGCATCGACGAGAACGATTTCGTCTGGCTGACCGATGAATATCACGGCCAATTCATGAAATTCACCACCGATGGCAAATTGCTGCAGACCATCGGCGTCAAGGGCGAGCGCTCCGATACCGGCGTGCCGGCGGATGAATTCAGCTCGGCCGCCTTTAAGCAGGTGACGCATGGCGGCGGCCCGTTCAACCTGCCGACCGACATCGCCTTTGCCCCGAGCGGCGAGATGTTCATGAGCGACGGCTATGGCAACGCCCGCGTCCACAAATTCGCCGCCGACGGAAAATATCTGTTCTCCTGGGGCGAGCCGGGCACCGCGCCCGGTCAGTTCAACCTGCCGCATGGGGTGTGGATCGACCGGCGCGGCCGCCTGCTGGTCGCCGATCGCGAAAACGACCGGGTGCAGGTGTTCGACCAGGACGGCAAACTGCTGAATGTATGGCCGACCGAGCTGATCGGGCCGGCCTTCTTCTATGTCGACGACGAGGACACCGTCTACGTCAACGAGCACAATGGCGGCAGGATCAGCATCCTGACCCTCGACGGCGAAAGACTGGCGCGGTGGGGCGATGGTCCGGTCCATCGCTCCAATCACGGCATCTGGTGCGACTCGCACAAGGACCTTTACGTCGTGCAGCCGGGTGATTGGGGCCGGGTGCGGCGCGTGGTCAAGTATACCCGGCAATAGCCGCCGGTCAGGGAGCCGGTCGCGGGCCGGCGGTGCGACCCGCCGCCGGCTTCCGCGCTGCCGCGGCCGCCATCTGCCATATTCGCGCCGCGATCGCCCAGGTGGCGAGCGAGCCGGGGGAACGCCTGACATAGGCGCCCTGTTGGCGGCGAAAGGGTAGGAACGCCTCGGACGTCTCCTTCCACAGACAGGCGAGGTGCGTGTGCACGCTCAAGATCCGCCCGACGCCAGCTTGCCCGACGCCAGCTTGCCCGACGCCAGCTCGCCCGACGCCGGCTCGCCTGACCGGGAAGGCGCGCCGCAATTCCTGCATCCGCTGATCGCGGCCCGACGCGATCAGATGTTCCCGGTGCTGCAGCCGGCGGAGATCGCCCGGCTGTCGAGATTCGGCACGCCCAGATCCTATGCCGCGGGCGAACGCATCGTCGCCACCGGCGAAATCTCACCAGGCGCATTCATTATTCTGGCGGGCCGGGTCGATGTCGTGCAGCGCGACGGGCGCGGACATTCCCAGCTGATCGTGACCAATGGCCCGGGCTCGTTCATGGGCGAGCTTGCCCAACTGTCCGACCGGCCGTCCCTGGTCGACGCCGACGCCACGGCGGCGGTCGAGGCCCTGGTCATTCCGCCGCGCCGGCTGCGCGATCTGATGGTCGAAGAGGCCGAACTGGGCGAGCGCATCATGCGCGCCTTGATCCTGCGCCGGGTCGGTCTGCTCGATGTGGGCGCCGGCGGGCCGGTGATCATCGGCAGCGCCGATCATGCCGATGTGCTCCGCCTCGAGGGATTCCTGACCCGCAACGCGCATCCGCACCAGCGCTTCGACCCAAAGACCGATCCGTGCGCCCAAACCCTGATCGACCGCTTCCACATCGCCGCTCGCGATCTGCCGATCGTGCTGTGTCCCGACGGAAGGCTGCTGCGCAATCCGAGCGAGGTCGCGCTCGCCCGTTGCATCGGGCTCGTCCGAGCGATCGACCCGGACAAGATTTATGATTTGGTTATCGTCGGCGCCGGGCCGGCGGGTCTGGCCGCCTCGGTTTATGCCGGATCCGAGGGGCTGTCGGTGCTGGTGCTGGATTGCCGCGCATTCGGCGGTCAGGCCGGCGCGTCGGCTCGGATCGAGAACTATCTGGGCTTTCCGACCGGCATCACCGGCCTCGCGCTGATGGCGCGGGCCTATAATCAGGCGCTGAAGTTCGGCGTCGACATGGCGATCCCGGACCAGGTGACGAGCCTGCAGGCGGTGAACAGTGCGGATGCCGGACGGTTTTCGCTGACCCTGGCAAGCCAGGAGCGCGTTCGCGCCCGCACCGTGGTCATCGCCAGCGGCGTCCGCTATCGCCGTCTCGACCTCGAAAATCTCGCCGCCTTCGAGGGCTCTTGCGTTCACTATTGGGCCTCGCCGCTGGAGGGGAGGCTGTGCGCGGGACAGGAAGTGGCGCTGGTCGGCGCGGGCAATTCCGCCGGCCAGGCCGTGGTCTATCTGTCCAGCCTGGTCGCCAAGGTGTGGCTGATCGTTCGCGGACCCGGTCTCGAAGAGAGCATGTCGCGCTACCTGGTCGAGCGCATTACCGCCAGGCCGAACGTCGAAATCCTGACCGAGACAAATGTCACCGCGCTCGAAGGCCAGGACGGAGTTCTCCAAGCGATCCGCTGCCGCTCGCAGCGCTCGGGGAAAGAGCTGCGGCGGGCGATCCGCCACCTGTTCTCCTTCATCGGCGCCGAGCCGAATACCCAATGGCTGTCCCGCTCCGGCGTCACGCTTGACGCCATCGGCTTTGTGCGCACCGGCGGGAACCCCCGCAGACCGCTCGAAACCAGCCTGCCCGGCGTATTCGCGATCGGCGACGTGCGCTCGGGATCGGTCAAGCGCGTTGCCGCCTCGGTCGGAGAAGGCGCACAGGTGGTCGCGGCACTGCACGCCTTTCTTGCCGAAGCCGGCGACCAAGCCGCGCCCCCAGCCAGCACCGGGAGACCGTGATGTCCGATCAATGCACCCATGCCGACGCCATTCGCAATGTGACCCCGAGCGCGCTCGGCTGCGAGGAATGCCTGAAGATCGGGTCGCGCTGGGTGCATCTGCGCCTGTGCCGAAGCTGCGGCCATGTCGGCTGTTGCGACAACTCGCCGAACCGCCACGCGAGCAAGCACTTTCACGCCACGCGCCATCCGATCATCGAAGGCTATGACCCGCCCGAAGGCTGGGGCTGGTGCTATGTCGACGAAACCATGCTCGACCTCAGCGATCGCGCCACGCCGCATAACGGCCCGATCCCGCGCTACTACTGAATCGGCGAAGCCGCCGGATCGCCAAACGCTTCGGGCGAGACGGCTGCGCCGCCGCTGTTTCAGCCGGGATCGCCGCGATAACCGTTTCAGAGAGCCATGCCGAGCTGTCCGCACAGCAGTTCGGCGCAACGCTGCTCGATCAGTTCCGCCGAAGCGAAGAAATCGGGACCGAGGTCGAGCGCGGCGGCCGGGCGGGTTGTGTCGAAGCGCACGCCGTGCTGGCGGGCGATGTCGGCGAGGCGGCGGGCGACATCGGGCCGGCCGGTGAACACGACGCCCTCGACCTGCGCGCGGATCGCCGCCAGAGCGGCGCCGGCCTGGTCGCCGCAATCGAGGATGGCCGAACAGCGGGCCTCGGGCGCCGCCTCGCGCGCCGCCTCGACCAATGCCCGGAACCAGCCGGGCCCGGCGTAAACGCCGGCTTCGGGAGCGCTGGCGAGGACAATCGGGCGGCCGGCCCTTGCCGCGGCCTTCACGGCGCCGATCGCGTGGGCGAGCGAGTGCACGATGATAACGGGTGGGGTGGCGCTACCGCCGGCCATCGCAGCGCCCCAAGACGATCACCCGCTCAATAACCGCCCGTAGCTTAAAGGGTGACGGCTTCAGCCATGGCGATGCGCTACGCTGGCGGGCTCAGCCGATCTGCCCGAAATAGGCGGCGACTTCGACCATGCGGTTCGAAAAACCCCATTCGTTGTCGTACCACGACAATACCCGGACGAACCGCTTGTCGAGCACCTGGGTCTGGGTCACGTCGAAGGTGGAACTATGCGGATCGTGGTTGAAATCGACCGACACGGTCGGCGCCTTATTGATGCCGACGATGCCCTTGAGCCGGTTCGACTTTGCCGCATCCTCCATCAGCGCATTGACCTCGTCGGACGAGGTTTCGCGGGCGGCGTCGAATTTGAAGTCGATCAGCGAGACGTTGGCGGTCGGCACCCGGATCGCGGTGCCGTCGAGCTTGCCCTTCAAGGCCGGCAACACCAGGCCGACCGCCTTGGCGGCACCGGTCGAGGTCGGGATCAGGGACAGGGCCGCGGCCCGCGCCCGGCGCAGATCCGAGTGCAGGGTGTCGACCGTGTTCTGGTCGCCGGTATAGGAATGGATCGTCGTCATATAGCCGCGCTCGATGCCGATCCCGCGATGCAGCACATAGGCGACCGGCGCGAGGCAGTTGGTCGTGCACGACGCGTTTGAGATGATCTCGTGTTCGGGCTTCAGATCGTCGTGGTTGACCCCCAGCACCACGGTAATATCGGCGCCGTCGGCCGGAGCCGAGATCACCACCCGCTTGGCCCCGGCTTCGAGGTGCTTGGCCGCGGCCTCGCGCTTGGTGAAGATGCCGGTGCATTCGAGCGCCACATCGACGCCCAGCCGGCGCCACGGCAATTTCGCCGGGTCGCGCTCGGCGGTGACCGCGATCCGGCCCTGGCCGATATCCATCCACCCGTCGCCGGTGGCGATCTCGCCCGGAAAGCGGCCGTGCACGCTGTCGTAGCGCAGCAAATGCGCGTTGGCCTCGACCGATCCGAGATCGTTGATCCCGACGATCTCGATGTCGTCGCGCCGGCTCTCGTAAGCCGCGCGCAAGACGAGGCGGCCGATGCGGCCGAAACCGTTGATCGCAACCCGTACCGTCATGGCCCACTCCTCCCGAAGGCTTTCGCCAATCTATAGAAGGGCGCGGGCGGCCTGTGCAACCCTCTCGGCGGTAATGCCAAAATGCACATAGAGCGCCTCGCCATGCGCCGACAAATTCTCCGACGGCTCGCGGCGCAGCAACGGCAATGCCTGGCGGGTCAACGCCAGCAGCGAAGGGGCGTCGCGCCGGCGCGGACACCGCGAAGATTAGGCAAACGCGACAGACGCGAAATGGCGGCATGCGCTACGCTGTTCCGCCCTACGCTTGCGACGCTTGCGTGGTCCGCGCCGCCTTCAAGGCATCGTGAAATCAAAGCTAGGCAGAGCGAACGTATCCTTCACGCCGAGTAGCGTAGTTAATTCAATTGAGAAGGCCAATACGGTCTGCACAGCCCATTTCGCGCACCCATAAGTCATGAAGCCATAGGGGAATATGAACTTGCGCTTCGTATGCCGGAACGATCTGTATCTTCGTCTTAAGTCTTTTTACGAGATCACCATCGTGAATATCGTCTCTATCCCACGAGGGTTTGAAATGCATGAAGCTGTTTCGAAATCTTCACAAGGAGGTCTGCATCCTGCCCATTGGGCGCTTCCTTTATCTGGCATCTTGTCGAACAATAGAGCTACCTGCCGGTATCTGGCAGTCGCGTTCCCCGATTGCTCGTTCTTAAGGTCTTCAAGTTGCTCCTTACGGCTATCGGTTAACAACAATCCGGTTGAGCCATCGAGAATATTTTGAATGACTTCGTTCGCACCCGCTTCAAGCGCTGCTCCGGCCATCACGACCGACACCGGCACCCACAGGATCATCTCGTCGAACCACGGACCAAATTCCGCGGTCGCGTTAGCTTTTTCGACTCGTAGGCGCTCCGAGCAGCTCGTGTCGCCGCCCGCAAGTGAAGGATGGCGAAGTTCGTCCTGAGGCTCGGGGTCGCGCGTCCGGTGAGCATTGATTATCCTCACGACGGCCGTAGGTACGTCCGGCCAAGTGATGCTAGCCTCAATAGCGCGTCTTGCCCTTGGTCAAAGGCCGAGTTCGCTGTGGGAGCCGAGGCGGACGAGATCGAGGCTCGCTTGATCGGGTTTGCGGTAGATCAGGATCAGGTCGGGCTTGATGTGACAGTCCCGGTGATCGCTCCACTCGCCGCCGAGCGGATGATCGAAATACCGCCGGGGCAGCGGCTCGTCTTTCGCCAGCATCGCCACCGCTTCCATCAGATCGGCGTCGAGGCGTTTGCTGTGCCGTCCCGATCTCTCCCGCTTGTAGTCGCGCCGAAAGCGGCTGGTGTACCTAACAGTCCTCATCCAGGCTCGCGAGCAATTCTCCCGGCGGACCAGCGATCGTCAATTCGCCGCGCCGCGCGGCTTTCATCGCCTCGATGGTCTCGTCATTGGGCACCAGCGGCTCGAACGGCAGCGCCTTTTCCGTGGCGATCCGCACCATCATCAGGCGGAAGGCGTCCGACACGGTAAGACCCATGGCGCTCAATACGGCTGCGGCCTCGTTCTTGATGCGCTCGTCGATGCGAGCACGCACGACTGAATTTGCGGTCATGGCTAGCCTCCTGGGCTACAATGTAGCGCGGTTGGATTGGATTCAAGACCGAAGGCGGGGGCGCAGGAGGATTGTTTCGGGCCGGGGGCTTCGCTACGCTGGCTTGGCATATCCCGGGGAGGGCCTGACATGGCGATCGTCGTTGGCCAGGGCGACTATAAATACGAAATCAAGGAAAACTGGGCGAAACTGCCCGATGGCTGGTCGTTCAAGGAAGTGGCCGCGGTCGGGGTCGACAAGAACGACAACGTCTACGCCTTCAGCCGCGGCGAGCATCCGATCATGGTGTTCGACCGCGCCGGCAATTTCCTGCGCTCCTGGGGCGAGGGCCAGTATCCGCGCGCCCATGGCGTCCATATGGGGCCGGACGATTCGATCTATCTGACCGATGATGGCGGCCATTTCGTGCGCAAATGCCGGCTCGAGGACGGCAAGGTATTGCTGGAGCTGGGCGTGCCCGGCAAGCCGGCGCCGTATCTGAGCGGCGAGCCGTTCAACCGCTGCACCCACACCGCCCTGTCGCCGCGAGGCGACATTTATGTTTCGGACGGCTATGGCAACGCCAAGGTCCACAAATATTCGCCCGACGGCAAATTGCTGATGTCGTGGGGCGAGCCCGGCAGCGATGCCGGCCAGTTCAACCTGGTCCACAATATCTGCGCCGACGCCGATGGCTGGGTCTATGTCGCCGACCGCGAGAATCATCGGGTCCAGGTGTTCGACGGCAACGGCAAATACGAGACGCAGTGGAACAATCTGCACCGCCCGTGCGGCCTGTGCATGCCCTACACCCATCAGCCGGTCTGCTATATCGGCGAGCTTTCGGTCAATCGCCTCAACGCCAATCTCGGGCCTCGGGTCAGCATCGTCGACAATCAGGGCAAGCTGTTGTCGCGCATCGGCGATCCGTTTGCCGGGACGGCGCCGACTTCGTTTATCGGGCCGCACGGCCTGGCGGTCGATTCGCGCGGCGATCTCTATGTCGGCGAAGTGTGCTGGACCCTGTGGCCGGGGCTGTTCCCGGGCGAGCCGCATCCGCCGGGGCTGCGGAGCTTGCAGAAATACGAACGCGTGCATTGACATCACGAATGCTCACCCCCTGGCCGGGCTTGACCCGGCCACCCACGCTGTTGAGGGCTCAGCAACGAGCCGTGGATGCGCGGGTCAAGCCCGCGCAAGGGGATCTGGAAATGCTTCGGGGCTACGAAGGAGAATAATATGGCAACGATCGTTGGCGATGGCGACTACAAGTACCGGATCATCGAGGATTGGGCGAAACTGCCGGACAAATGGTCGTTCAAGGAAGTCGGCGCGGTTGGCGTCGACGCCAAGGACAATGTCTATGTGTTCAACCGCGGCGACCATCCGGTCATGGTCTTCGACCGCGACGGCAAGTTCCTGCGCTCCTGGGGCGAGGGCCAGTTCCCGCGCGCGCATGGCGTTCATATGGGGCCGGACGATTCGATCTACCTGACCGATGATGGCGGCCATTTCGTGCGCAAATGCTCGCTCGACGGCAAGGTCTTGCTGGAATTGGGCGTCCCCGGCAAGCCGGCGCCCTATATGAGCGGCGAGCCGTTTCACCGCTGCACCCACACCGCCCTGTCGCCGCGAGGCGACATTTACGTCTCGGACGGCTACGGCAACGCCAAGGTGCACAAATATTCGCCCGACGGCAAATTGCTGATGTCCTGGGGCGGACCCGGCACCAACCCCGGCGAGTTCAACATCGTGCACAATATCTGCACCGATTCCGATGGCTGGGTCTATGTCGCCGACCGCGAAAACCACCGCATCCAGGTGTTCGACGGCAACGGCAAGTATGAGACGCAGTGGAACAATCTGCACCGCCCGTGCGGGCTCTACATGGACTATACCCGTCACCCGGTCGCCTATATCGGCGAACTCGGCCCGGTGCAGCCGGTCAATCGCAACAGCCCCAATCTGGGCCCGCGGGTCAGCATCGTCGACAACCAGGGCAAATTGCTGTCGCGGTTCGGCGACATGCATGCCGGAACCGCGCCGACCGCGTTTCTCGGGCCGCACGGGCTGACCGTCGATTCGCGCGGCGATCTCTATGTCGGCGAGGTGTCATGGACGCAATGGCCGCAATTCTACCCGGATACGCCGCGGCCCGACTACATCCGCTCATTGCAGAAATACGAGCGCGTGCGCTGAGCGCCGGGCTGCGGCAGGAAGGGGGCTGACCCGGTGAGCCGGCTCGACGAGGCGCTCGACCGGCTCGAACGCGCGGTGGCCCGGCTCGAAGCCGCCTGTCCCGGCGGCGGGGCGATCGAGACGGGTCGGCAGATCGCGGCCGAAGCGGAAAGCCAGCGGCTGCGCGTCGCCGTTGGCGAAATCGGCGACCGGGTCGACGATGCTCTGGCCCGGGTCGGCCGGGCGCTTGGAGGGGAGGGGTGAAGTGAGCCAGGTCGCGGTGACGGTCAACAGCCACCCGTACAAGATTACCTGCGACGATGGCCAGGAGCCGCGGATTCGCCGGCTCGCGCAATATGTCGACGCGCGGATCGGCGAATTCGTCAAGAATATCGGCCAGGTCGGCGAAGCCCGCCTGCTGCTGCTCGCGGCGCTGGTCATCGCCGACGAATTGTCCGACGCCAACGAGGCGTTGCAGGAGGAGCGCAGCCGGGTGCGCGCCGCCGAAACCGGGGCCGCCGAGGCCGCCGATGCGGCGGCGAGCGGGGTCCACGGCATCGCCCAGCGCATCGAAGCCCTTGCGGCGCGGCTGGAGAGTCCCTAGCTTTGCCGGTGCGGGGTGGGGCTGCGCGGCGCGTCAGGCCGCACGTTACCCCGGGGCCGATACCTACCTCATGGGAGCTATCTCTGTCGGAGTCGTGGCTTCGACACGTGGCGCCCACCTGCTATGGCGGGCCACGGTGGGATTGCAAGCCAACGGCCGAGGCGGCTCCACCCCGCAGCCCGTGCCCCCTCGCCCGGGCTCGGATGCACCCATTCTGAACCAAGGCCGCGCCAGGTTGCGTGGTTCGCCATCGTCTGGCCGGTTGTCGCGCGCGGCGGATCAGCACAGCGGCGCCCATAGCACCTCTTCGATGTCGTCGGCGCCGGTGGCGAGCATGACCAGACGGTCGAAGCCGAGGGCGATGCCGGCTGAAGGCGGCAGGCCGTGGTCGAGGGCGGCGAGGAAATCCTCGTCGATCGGGTAGGTTTCGCCGTAGAGCGCCTGCTTTTTGGCCTGGTCGGCGCGGAAGCGGGCGCGCTGCTCGGCGGGGTCGGTCAGTTCGCCAAAGGCGTTGGCGAGTTCGAGGCCGCAGACATAGAGCTCGAAGCGCTCGGCGAGCCGCGGGTCGTCGGGGTTACGGCGCGACAGGGCGGCCATCGACGCCGGGAAGTCATAGAGGATGGCCGGCGCGCCGATGCCGAGATGGGGCTCGATGCGGTCGAGGAAGATGCGGAAATAGAGCGCCTCCCAATCGTCGCCGGGATGCGGCTCGATGCCGATGCGGCGCGCCTCGGCGGCGAGAAGTGCGATATCGGGTTGCAGCGGATCGGGCGCCGTCGCCAGGAGGTCGATGCCGCAATGCTCGCGGAACGCTTCGGCGACGCTGATCTCGCGCCATGGCAGCCGGGCATCGGCGGTGCAGCCGCGCCAGGTCAGCCTCTCGGCGCCCGCCGCCGCCTGGCAGGCGCGCAGCAGGCCGAGGCAATCGGCGATCAACTCGCGCCACGCGGCGCCGGCCCGATACCATTCGAGCATCGCGAATTCGGGATGGTGGGTCGCGCCGCGCTCGCCGTCGCGAAACACATGGGCCAGCTGCCAGATCCGCGGCAGGCCCGCGACCAGCAGCTTTTTCATCGCGAATTCCGGCGAGGTGTGGAGATAGCGCGGCAATGTCCGGCCATCGCGCGGGTCGTGCAACTGGGTGGCAAAGGCCCGCAGATGCGGTTCGAGACCGGGGCTCACCTGCAGCGCCGGGGTATCGACCTCGACAAAGCCTTGCGCCGCAAAAAAACCGCGCACCGCAGCGAGCATCCGGCCACGCTGCTCCAGCCGCCCGCGCCGCCGGGCAAATCGCTCCGGCCGCCACCAATTCTGTCATTCCCTCGGTGCTCCCGCTTGCCGTGAGGCCGCCCCGTGCTAATTTCTCGACAGCAGCCGCGCTCGACCGCGCCCTTTCGGAACCCATCTCATGAAGATCAACGCCATCGACATCAAGCCGGGCAACGTCCTCGAATACCAGGGCAAGCTGTGGATCGTGCTGAAGCGCGAGCTGGTGCAGCCCGGCAAGGGCGGCGCCTTTGCCCAGGTCGAGATGCGCGATCTGCGCGGCGGCACCAAGCTCAACGACCGCTTCCGCACCCAGGAGACCGTCGAGCGCGTCCGCCTCGACGAAAAGGAGATGCAGTTTCTGTTCATGGAGAACGGGCAGGCGACCTTTATGGACAGCGACAGTTTCGAGCAGATCTCGATCCCGGCCGAGATGATCGGCGAGCCCGCCGATTTTCTGCGCGACGGGATGCTGTGCAACGTGATGCTGCACGAAGGCACCCCGCTTTCGGTCGAGCTGCCGCAGAGCGTGGTGATGGCGGTGGTCGAGGCCGATCCGGTGGTGCGCGGCCAGACCGCGTCTTCCTCGTACAAGCCGGGCAAGCTGGAAAACGGGCGGCGGGTGATGATCCCGCCCTATATCGAGGCCGGCACCCGCATCGTCGTCAGCACCGCCGACGGCAGCTATATGGAACGGGCCAAGGATTGAGGACCGGCGCCGGGAGCCGGCGATGGTGATGCGCTCGCCGGTGCTGAACGTCATGGCGAACGCCGCGCTGAAGGCGGCGCGCGGCCTGTTGCGCGATTTCGGCGAGGTCGAGCAGCTGCAGGTCTCGATCAAGGGCCCGGGCGATTTCGTCTCGACCGCCGACCTCAAGGCCGAGCGGACGATCAAGACCGAGCTGAGCCGCGCGCGGCCCGGCTATTCGCTGCTGTTCGAGGAGGGTGGCGCCGAGACCGGATCGGACCCGCGCCATCGCTGGATCGTCGACCCGCTCGACGGGACGACGAATTTTCTGCACGGCATCCCGCATTTCGCGATCTCGATCGCGCTCGAGCGCGACGGCGAGATCGTCGCCGGCCTGGTCTACGACCCGGTGCGCGACGAGATGTATTCGGCGGAAAAGGGGCTCGGCGCCTATGTCAACGACCGCCGGCTCAGGGTGTCGGCGCGGCGGCGGCTCGGCGACGCGGTGATCGGCACCGGCATGCCGTTCGGCGAGCGCGGCGAGCGCCCGGCCTATCTGGCGACCCTGGCCGCGGTGATGACGGCGACCAGCGGGGTGCGGCGCATCGGTGCCGCGGCGCTCGATCTCGCCTATGTCGCCGCCGGCCGGTATGAGGGCTTCTGGGAGTTCGCGCTCTCGCCCTGGGACATCGCCGCCGGGATGCTGCTGGTGCGCGAGGCGGGCGGCTATGTCAGCGACCTGTCCGGCGGTCACGCGATGATGACCAGCGGCGACGTGCTGGCCGCCAACGATCATCTGCATCTGCCGCTCGCCGCCCTGATCCGGGATGCGATGCGGACCGCCCGTGCCGCCGGAGTAGCCGCGGCGCAGCGCCGGATTTGGGCCATCCGACCAGGCGCACGGCCGGCGTTTTTGTGATAATCTGCGGCAAGAGCGGGTTGAGGGGTGGGCTTGGCAATGTGCGCCGTCGATCGCCGGCAATGGTGAGGCAAGCGAGCCCGCGCCCGATGATCGGCCGATACGGTATTCCCGGATGAACCGATCGCGCCGCTTCCTGGTTCGGATGGCGGTGTTTCTGGTGCTGGTGGCCGCGCTGGCGGTGGCGCTGGGCCGCTCGCTGGTGGTCGCCTTCATGGGCAACCCCGGGGTCAACGGCGTGATCGTCGGCATATTGTTGGCCGGCATCGTCTACATCTTTCGCCAGGTGCTGCTGCTCGATCCCGAGATCGACTGGATCGACAGCTTTCGCCACCGCGAAGCCGGCGGCGAGGAGCCGATGGCGGGCCGCCGCCCGGCGCCGCGATTGCTGGCGCCGATGGCGCGGATGCTGGGCGCGCGCCAGGTCGGCCGGGTCAGCCTGTCGGCGAGTTCGCTGCAAACCCTGCTCGACGGCATCGGCTCGCGCCTCAACGAGACCCGCGAGACCTCGCGCTATCTGATCGGCGTGCTGGTTTTTCTCGGCCTGCTCGGGACCTTCTACGGATTGCTGGAGACGGTGCGCTCGGTCGGCGGGGTGATCGGCGGGCTGGACGTCGGCGGCAACGATCTCGCCCGCGCCTTCGCCAACCTCAAATCCGGGCTCGAATCGCCGCTCGCCGGGATGGGGACCGCGTTCAGCTCGTCGTTGTTCGGGCTCGCCGGCAGCCTGGTCCTGGGCTTTCTCGACCTCCAGGCCGGGCAGGCGCAAAACCGCTTCTACAATGATCTCGAAGAGTGGCTGTCGACCTATACGCGGCTGTCCGGCGGCGGTCTCGGCGATGGCGGCGACGCTTCGGTCCCGGCCTTTATCCAGGCCTTGCTCGAGCAGACCGCGGACAGTTTGGAGAATTTGCAGCGGATCATCGCCCGCGGCGAGGAGAGCCGGATCGGCGCCAATGCGACCCTGACCAGTCTGACCGATCGCCTCGGCCTGCTCGGCGAGCAGATGAAGGCCGGGCAATTGCTGATGCTGCGGCTCGCCGAAAACCAGCTGGAGCTGAAGCCGGCACTGGCCCGGCTGGCCGATGTCGCCGAAGGCTCGGCCGGGCAAGACGACGCGCTGCGCGGCCATCTGCGCAACATCGAAGCATACGCGGCGCGGCTGATCGAGGATCTGGCGCAGGGCCGGGCGCAGAGCGTCCAGGAATTGCGCAGCGAGATCCGCATCCTGGCCCGCACCATCGCCGCGCTGGCCGAAGAAGGCCGGCGCTGAGCCCCGACAGCGCTGACCGAGACATGCCGATCGCCCGCCGAAATCCCCGCCGCTCGAGCATCGACATCTGGCCGGGCTTTGTCGACGCGCTGTCGCAGCTGTTGATGGTGATCATCTTTATTCTATTGGTGTTCACCGCCGGGCAATTCTATCTGTCGGCCGCACTCTCGGGACGCGACCAGGCGCTGCATAAATTGCAGCAGCAGGTCGACCAGCTGGCCAATCTGCTGTCGCTCGAACGCGGCAGCAACGCCGATCTGCGCCAGGGCGCGGCCCAGCTGACGGCGCAGCTCAAGAGCGCCCAGGCGGCGCGCGACCGGCTGAGCGCGCAGGTCGGCGATCTTACCGCCAAGGCCAATGCGGCGGCGGCGCAGACCAATCGGACGAGTGGCGAACTCGCCTCGGAGAAACAGATCAGCGCCGGCGCGCTGGCCCAGGTCGACCAGCTGAACGCGCAGATCGCCGCCCTGCGCCAGCAGCTTTCGGCGATCGCGATGGCGCTCGACATTTCCCAATCCAAGGTCAAGACGCAGCAGGTCCAGATCGCCGATCTCGGCCAGAAGCTCAATATCGCTCTGGCCAGCAAGGTCGAGGAACTCGCCCGCTACCGCTCCGAATTCTTTGGCCGGCTGCGCGAAATTCTCGGCAACCGGCCGGATATCCGGATCGTCGGCGACCGTTTCGTGTTCCAGTCGGAGGTGTTGTTCGAGCCGGGCAGCGCCGATCTGAGCCCCGCCGCCAAAAAAGAACTCGATCCGGTGATTACCGCGCTCAAACAGATCGCCGCCGAGATTCCGCCCGACATCAACTGGGTTCTGCTGGTCAACGGGCACACCGACCACCGCCCGATCAATACGCCGCAGTTTCCGTCAAACTGGGAATTGTCGACGGCTCGCGCCCTGTCGGTGGTGCGTTATGCGATCAGTCAGGGGATACCCGCCAATCGGCTCGCCGCGGCGGGCTTTGCCGACACCCAGCCGATCGATCCCGGCGACACGCCCGACGCCTATCGCCGCAACCGGCGCATCGAGCTGAAGCTGACCGAAGGCTGACGCCGGCTCGGACGAACCGCGCCGGGCTTATTCCAGCACGATGCGGGTGCCTTTGACCCCGCTCAGCAGGCGGCGCAGATGAAAGCCGACCAGATGGTCCTCGCTGCGCCGGCCGAGCAGCGCGGCAAAGGCCGGCATCGCCGCCGGATCATCGGCTTCGAGCTTGGCGAAGGCGTCGAGATAGGCGCGGGTCGCCGGATCGTCGAAGGCTTCGGCCGATAGCGGCTCGAAGGCGCGCAGCGGCTCCTTGCGGCCGCGCAATAACAGCTCGCCGACCGGTCTTCCGGTGAACCCGGCGACCCGGCTGGCTACGCTCTCGCCGACGCAGATCCGGGTGCCGAGCTGCTTGTTGGCGGCTTCGAGCCGGGCCGCGGTGTTCACCGTGTCGCCATAGGCGGTGTAGTCGAAATAGCGCCCGCCGCCGAAATTGCCGACGATCGCCGGGCCGGCGTCGAGGCCGAGACGGGTGGCGCCGAGGACGACGCCGCGCTGCCGCCAACGGTCGCGGAAATCCTGTGCGCTCAGGTCGAGTTCGAGGGCGCAGGCAACCGCCCGCTCGGCATGATCGGGCTGGTCGGACGGCGCCCCGAACAGCACATGCATGGCGTCGCCGACCAGCTTTACCACCGTCCCGCCATGAGCAAAGACGATGTCGGTCATGGCCCCCAGATAATCGTTCAGCAGCGGGGCGATGATCTCCGGGTCGAGGGTCTCGACCAGCGAGGTGAATTCGGCGATGTCGGTGAACAGCGAGGTGATCTCGCGGCGCTGCCCGCCAAGGTCGATGGCGTCGGGATCGCTGGCCAGCCGCTCCGCCAGATTGGGCGAAAAATAGTGCGAGAGCAGCGCATGCGCGCGCTCGGCCGCGGTCTGGCGCCGCCGCGCCTCGCGCAGCCGCTCGATATGCGCCAGCGTCTTCCGGATGGTGGCTTCGAGGTCGGCGAAGTCGATCGGCTTGGTCACGAAATCGAAGGCGCCGCGGTTCATCGCGGTGCGGATATTGGCCATGTCGCCATAGGCCGAGACGATGACGGTGGAGAGCGGGTCGACGGTTTCCTGGATCTTTTGCAGCAGGGTCAGACCGTCCATCCGCGGCATGTTGATGTCGCTGACGACCATGTCGACAGCGTCGCCATTGGTCAGCATTTCGAGCGCCTCGACGCCGTCGCGGGCAAAGCGAAAGTCGAACTCGCCGCCGCGGATCTGACGGCGAAATCGCTGCTGGACCAGAGTTTCGAGATCCGGCTCGTCGTCGACCACGAGGATCGTCGCGGTCATGCCCCCTCCCCTCTGCCGGCGCCGGCGACTGGTATCATCGCCCGCGGCAAGGTCACGATGAACTCGGTAAACGCGCCGGGTTCGGTCTCGACCTCAAAGCCGCCGCCATGCTGGGTGACGACGATGTCGAAACTCAGCGACAGGCCGAGGCCGGTCCCCTCGCCCGCCGGCTTGGTGGTGAAGAACGGATCGAAAATTTTCGCTTTGGCCGCATCGGGAATGCCGGTGCCGTTGTCGCGCACCCGGATCTCGACCCGGTCGGCCAATCCCCGTGTCGATACCGAGAGCGTCGGCTCGTAGCCCGCTTCCCGGGCCAGGCGCTGGCGTTCGTGCACCGCATAGAAGCCATTGCCGAACAGGTTCAGGAAAACCCGGCTGATTTCCTGCGGGTAAATGTCGATCGCACCGGCCTCGGGGTCGAAATCCCGGCGCAGGGTCACGTTGAAATCCGGCTTTTCGGCGCGGGCGCCATGATAGGCGAGGTTCAGGCTTTCCTCGACCAGGGTGTTGAGATCGGCGGCCCGCCGCTCGCCGACGCCGGCGCGCGAATGCAGCAGCATGTTCTTGACGATGCTGTCGGCGCGCCGGCCGTGCTCGACGATCTTGGCGAGATTGCCGTTCAGCATCCGGGTCAAATCATCGATCTCGGCGCGCGCCGCGTCGGGCAGAGCCGCATTTTCCGCGGCCAGCACCTCGCGCAGCTCTCCGGTAAGCTCGGAGGACAATTCGGCAAAATTGTTGACGAAGTTGAGGGGATTCTTGATCTCATGGGCGATGCCGGCGGTCAGCTGGCCGAGCGAGGCCAGCTTTTGCGTCTCGACCAGGCGATCCTGCGCCGTGTGCAAATCGGCGAGCGCCCGTTCGGCGGCGAGCCGGGCCTCGCGGGCTTCGTGCTCGCGGATCTGCAGCTCTTCGGTGCGAGCCTCGACCTTGGCCTCCAGGGTGGCGTGCGATTCCTGCACCTTTGCCGCCATCTGATTGAACCGGTCGGCCAGGATTTCGATTTCGTCGCCGGTATGGATCTCGATCGGCTGGCTGCGTTCGCCGGAACCCAACTGCTCGGCCCCCGATTGCAGGCGCCGGATCGGCACCACCATGCGCCGCGCCAGCAGCGTACCCGCCACCGCCGCCAACAGCAGGCCGAGCGCCAGCAGCGCCGCCATGCGCCACAGCGCGGCATAGACCGGCGCCAGCGCCTCGCGCAATGGCAGCTCGACAAAGACGATCCAGCCGAGCCGCGGCACCGGCGCCCAGGCGGTCAATACCGCGCCGCCGGCCGGACCGGGCGCGGTGTCGGCGCCGGGCGCCGCCGCGCCGCGATGCAGGCTGGCCAGCGCCGCCGCCACCTGCGGCAGATGCGACAGATCGGTCTCGCGCAGCACCAGGCTGAGGTCCGGATCGGCGATCAGCCGGCCGCGGGAATCCACCACATAGGCATAGCCGGTCCGCCCGACCCGCATCGCCGTGATCAGATCCCACAGGAACCGCAGATTGACCTCGGCGACGGTCACGCCGGCGTGATGCCCGGCATGGGCAACCGCGATCGTCATATAGGGCTCCGACATATTGCGGAAATAGACCGGGCTGAACCACACGCCTTTTGCCTCCGCCTCGGCAAAACGCGGCTGGGCGGCATCGTCGGCGCCGCCCGCCACCACATCGGGCGCGATCCGCGACAGCTTCAGCTCCTCCTTGCCCGATCCGTTGATCTCGGTCAGCTCGCTGATCGCCGGCACCTCGCGCATCAGGCGGATGAAGTCATAGCGGCGCTGCTCGAGCGGCAATGCATCCCATTGCAGCGGGGTGGTCCAGCCGATCTGCCGTTCGATCTCGGAAATAAACTGCTCGATGCGATGGGCGGCGTCCCGGGCCTTTTCCTGCTGGATCTGCTCGGCGGCGTTTTCGGCGGCGCGGTAGCCGAGCCACATCTCGACCGAGCCGTTGACCACCAGAACCAGGCTGACCAGGCCGACAAAGGCGAGCGCCAGCTTGAGCGCGAGGCCCATCCGCAGACGATTGCGGGCGGGCTGGTTCGCGGCCCCGGTCACCTCGAATGCGACATCGTCTCCGGCCAGCACGAAACGGCGGCTCCTGTCATTCGACCACGTCGTCGGCGCGGGCGAGCAAGGATGGCGGGATGGTCAGGCCGATCGCCTTGGCGGTCCCGAGATTGATCGCCAGCACGAAGCGGTTCGGCTCTTCGAGCGGCAGCTGGGCCGGATCGGCGCCCTTCAGGATGCGCGCGGCCAGCCCGGCGGCGCTATCGTACATCTCGCTCACATCCGGACCGTACGACATCAGGCCGCCCTCACGCACCAGGAAGTCGTATTCGTAGATCGCCGGCACCTTGTGCTGCGCCGCGAAATCGATCACCCGCTTGCGGTTCAAGATGGTCAGCGAGTCGCTGACCATCAGGATCGCGTCGGGCGGATGGCGCATCATCGCCGCAAACGCGGTCTCGAAATCGTCGGGCGCGCGCACGCCGAGCAATTCGACCTCGATGCCGAGGCTGCGAGCCTGCGCCTCGGCTGCCTTGTAGCGCAGCGACATGCCGAGATCTTCGGCGTTCCACAGCATCGCCACCCGATGCACGCTCGGCACCGCCTCCTTCAGCAAGGCCAGCCGCTTGGCGGAAAGCTCGGCGGCGATCTCGGAAATGCCGGTGACGTGGCCGCCCGGTCTGGCGAAGCTGGCGACCAGCCCATCCTCGACCGGATCGCCGGCCTGCACCACCACCACCGGCAAAACCGTGTGCTGCTTGGCGGCGAGCGCCGCCGGATACCCCATGGTCACGATCACCGCGACCTTGCTCGCGACCAATTGGTCGACCAGCTGCGGCAGGCGGTCGGGATGCCCGTGCGCCGCACGCCGCTCAAACGCAAGGTTTTTGCCGAGAACGAAGCCCTGCCTGGCAAAACCGCGAATGACCCCCGCGCCAAACGGGCTTTGATCGGTCGGATCGGTGCCGGCGGAAAGCAGCCCGACCCGATAAACCGGTGGCGGCGTCTGGGCGACAGCGTTCCCCGACCCGATAGCCAGGGCGAGGAGGAGCACGAAAACACGCCCGAGCAATTTCATTAAAGGACCTCGAACCGACCGGTGAGGCGACCATACGACCCGGCGCTGGCGCCGACCAAGCGGCGTGTGGGACAAGATGTTGTGAGCGAAGACTCTGGCGACCGGCTGTTGTTAAAGTCTCGCCGAGGCATCGGGGTTGCCGCCGGAGCCGGGTCATGAGCGGATCACCTTACGTCCTGGCGATCGACCAGGGGACGACCAGCACGCGGGCGATCCTGTTCGACGCGAAAGGTGGGGCGCGGCGCACGGCGCAGATCGAGCTGAGCCAGCATTACCCGCAGCCGGGCTGGGTCGAGCACGATCCCGAGGAAATATGGCGCAGCACGGTCGCGACCTGCCGCGAGGCCGCCGCCGCGGCCGACGGCCCGATCGCCGCGCTCGGCATCGCCAACCAGCGCGAGACCACGATTTTGTGGGAGCGCGCCAATGGCCGCCCGGTGCACCACGCGATCGTCTGGCAGGACCGGCGCACGGCCGATTTATGCGCGCGCTGGGTGCAGCAGGGGCTGGCGGATACCGTAGCGCAGCGCACCGGGCTGGTCATCGACCCTTATTTCTCGGCGTCCAAGATCCGCTGGCTGCTCGACACCCTGCCGGGGTTGCGCCGGCGCGCCGAAGCGGGCGAGATCGCCTTTGGCACGATCGACAGCTTTCTGTTGTGGCGGCTCACCGGCGGCAAGCGCCATGCGACCGACGCAACCAACGCCGCGCGCACCATGCTGTTCGATATCGCGCGCATGGCCTGGGACGAGGAACTCCTCGCCGCATTGCGGATCCCGCGCGCGATCCTGCCCGAGGTGCTCGATACCGGCGCCGATTTCGGCACGACCGCGCCCCGATGGTTCGGCGCCGCCATCCCGATCGCGGCGATGGCCGGAGACCAGCAGGCGGCGCTGATCGGCCAGGGCTGCTTCCGGCCCGGCATGATCAAATCGACCTATGGCACCGGCGCTTTCGCGCTCGTGAATATCGGCGGCGAACCCGCACCCTCGCGCCACCGCCTGTTGACGACGATCGCCTATCGTCTGGCCGGCCGCACCGCCTATGCGCTGGAAGGCAGCATCTTTGTCGCCGGCGCCGCGGTGCAGTGGCTGCGCGATCGGCTCGGCGTCATCGCCACGGCGGCCGAGGCGACGGCGCTCGCCGCGCGCGCCGATCCAAGGCAGCGCCTCTACCTGGTGCCGGGCTTCGCCGGGCTCGGCGCGCCGTTTTGGGCGCCGCAGGCGCGCGCCGCCCTGATCGGGCTGACCGCAGAGTGCGGACCGGCCGAGATCGCCCGCGCCGCGCTCGAAGCGGTCGGCTACCAGACCCGCGACCTGATCGCGGCGATGGCCGCCGATGCCGGGATCGGGATCGGCGCCTTGCGGGTCGATGGCGGGATGACGGTCAGCGACTGGACGATGCAGTTCCTGGCCGACATCCTGCCCGCCGCCGTCGAACGCCCGGCCGGGGTCGAGACCACGGCCTGGGGTGCGGCCTATGCCGCGGGGCTGACCCGCGCGATCTATCCCGATCTCGAAACCATGGAAGCGGATTGGCGGCCCGAGCGCCGCTTTTCCCCCCGGATGCCGGCAGCCGAGCGCGAGGAGCGCTATGCCGGCTGGCGCCGTGCGGTCGCCGGCGTGCTCGCCGCGGCGCCCCCTGTCACCAATGGAGAAAGCGATGACCGAGGCTGAGGAATGGCCGAGCCTGGCGTTCCCGGAATGGCGCGAGACCTGCGCCACCTTGCATATGTGGACCCAGGTGATCGGCAAGATCCGCCTGGCGCAGGCGCCGTTGATCAATCACTGGTGGCAGGTGCCGCTTTATGTGACGAGCCGGGGGCTGACCACCTCGCCGGTCCCTTATGGCTTGCGAACCTTCCAGATCGATTTCGATTTCATCGATCATCGCCTGATCATCCGCACCAGCGACGGCGCGACCGATGGTTGCGCGCTGCGGCCGATGAGTGTGGCCGATTTCTATGGCGACATCATGCAGCGGCTGAAGGCCCTCGGTCTCGACATCCGGATCTGGACGACCCCGGTCGAGATCCCCGACCCGATCCGGTTCGAGCAGGACCGCCAGCACGGCGCCTACGATCCGGACTACGCCAACCGCTTCTGGCGCGTGCTGGTGCAGGCCGACCGGGTGTTCACCGCGTTCCGCGCCGGCTTTCTCGGCAAGGCGAGCCCGGTGCATTTCTTCTGGGGCAGCTTTGACCTGGCGGTGACCCGCTTTTCGGGCCGCCGCGCGCCGCCGCATCCGGGCGCCCCGAACGTCGCCGATAAAATCACCCGCGAAGCCTATTCGCACGAATGCAGCAGCTGCGGCTTTTGGCCGGGCGGCGCCGGGCTGGAGCAGCCGATCTTTTATTCCTACGCCTATGCCGAGCCGGCCGGCTTCAAGGAGGCTCCGGTCCGCCCGCCGGCGGCGTATTACGCAAAGGATTTCGGCGAATTCATCCTGCCTTACGACGAGGTGCGGCAGTCGGCGGCGCCCGATCGGACATTGCTCGATTTTCTGCAGAGCACCTATGAGGCCGCCGCCAATTCGGCGCGTTGGGACCGCGCCGCGCTGGAGCGCGCAGCAGACACGCCGTGAACCTGCTGTCGCCGCTTCCCGAAGCGCGCCGGGCCGAGGCTGTCGATCAGCTGCTCGCCCGTCCGGACCTGCGCATCGAGCGCATCGTCGCATCGGGCCAGGCGAGCCCGCCCGGCTTCTGGTACGACCAGGCGGAGGGGGAATGGGTGGTGCTGCTGGCCGGCGCCGCCCGGCTGCGCTTTGCCGACGAGGCCGAGCCCCGCCTGCTCGCGCCCGGCGACTGCCTCGATATCGCCCCGCACCGCCGCCACCGGGTCGACTGGAGCGATCCTACCCAGCCGACGGTATGGCTCGCGGTGTTCTACGGTGTTCGATCGGCTTCCTGGACGATGGTGTTGGTGGTGCCGCCCGACGGCACGCCGGCGCCGGTCCCATTGACGGCATCGGCCAGGGTGGCGTTCGGAAACGACCCGTTCAGCACCTGAAAGACGCCGTCATCGCCGTTGCCGCCGCTGCCCTTGGAGACATAGAGGTTTTGATTGCCGTAAGCGTCGGCGAAGATGCCCAGGCCGCGCCAGTTGTTGTCCTTGATGTGCTGTTTGGTTGATTCATCGGGGCGATCGGCGGCGAGATAGCTGCCGAGCTGGATCGAACCGGTCGAGCCCGGCATCCCGAGACGGGCGCCGATGGTCAGGCCGGGGCCGGTGGCGCCGCCCTTGTTCAAGGTCGAATCGGAATTGCCCGCCATATAGAATTCCTGGCCGTCGAGGGTCATGACCGCGCGCGGATTGTCGCCGCTATAGGCGAAATCCTCTTTGGTGACGGTGACGGTTCCGTCGAACTTCACCAGGGCGACGGCGCGGTCGTAGAACGGTCCGGGGGCGCCGGTGATCTGCGCGTTGGGGTTGGTCGTCTCGGAATTCGACACGCCTTCGAGGCCGGCCGCCCCGTTGTAACCCATATAGGTCAGGTAATGGCCGTCCAGCGCAAGATGCAGCAAGCCTTCCGATTTCGAGCTGAAGCTGGTGGTGATGATCGGCTGCCCCTGAGCCAGCGCGGTGGCGGTCAGCGGCAGGCTTCCGCGCAGCGGCGCGCCCGGAACCGGTTTGAAGTAATCGAAGAAAATATTGCCCTGGATGCCGCTGACATTGGGATCGTTGAAGATTTCGGGAAAGGATTCGGGAGGCGACGGCGGAGCTACGTATTGGATGCGGCTGACCACCAAAGTCTGGCTGCGGTTCCCTTGACCCGCCGAAGCGGTAGCGACGAAGCCGCCAGCGAGCAGTCGCGGCGCCGCAGAGCAGGCCGAGGCGGGTTAATCGGGACATGCTCAAGGTTCCTCCGGAGGTGCTGGATCTACCCCCGGTTTCCTAGCAGACCGAGATGACGGTTCCGTGACATGCGCCGGCTCGCCCCCGCTGCGCCGCGGGACGGGAAAAAGGACCGAGGCGAGCCGGCCTGACCGGCGCTTACGGCAGGCCGTAGAGCCGCGCGGCGTTGTCGTGGGTCAGCTTGCGGCGCATCTCCGGCGGGAGATCGCCCATCTGCCGCTCGATTGCGGCGCGCGAATTGGGCCACACGCTGTCGGGATGCGGATAGTCCGAGGCCCATAGCAGATGCCCGTCGCCGAAGAACGGGATCAGCGCCATCGCCGCGTGGTCTTCCTGGAAGGTCGCCCAGATCTGGCGCTTGAACAATTCGCTGGGCTTGGTTTCGAGTGCGGCGCCGCCCTTATCGGCCCAGAACTCCTTGGCCTCCCATAGCCGCCAATGCCGGTAATCGAGCTCCTCGACGAGCCAGGGCAGCCAGCCGGTGCCGGCCTCCGCCATCACCATCTTGAGCTGCGGATGGCGTTCGAGGATGCCCCAGGCGAACAGATCGACAAAGGGTTCGAGAAAATTGGCCATAAAGAATTTGGTGTTCTCGAAGACGCTGGCGGCTTTGCCGGCCACCCGGTCGCCGGGTTTGCCGACGAATACGGTGATGTGCCAGGACAGGATGATCCCGGTCTGCTCGAGCGCGGTCCACAGCTTCTCCCAGGCCGGGTCGTCGAGCTTGGGCTTGATGTTGGCGATCATCAGGGTGACCTGGCGCACCCCGCCTTTGGCGGCGAGACGCAGCAACTCCGCGGTCGCCGCATCGGGCGTCTCCGGCAGCATCGGCACGCCGATCAGCCGGTCGGGCGCGGCCGCGCAGAATTCCATCAGCCAGTCATTGTAGACGCGGTAGCAGGCGAGCCGCAGCGCCGGGTCGTCGGTCGAAATCTGGAAGATCGGGCCAAAGATCACCTGCGACTGAACCCCGTCGCGGTCCATGTCGGCGAGCCGCAATTCGGCGACCGCCGGGCGGCGCGCGCTCTGGTCGTGGATGCCGCCGCGGTCGAAAGCGTTGTAGAGCGGCTTTGGCCGCGCCAGCTGCTCGTTCGACAGCCGCTTGCCGACCCAGCTGCCCCAGGGCTTGCCGTCGCAGACCCACACCGCCTGGCCGTCGCGCTCCTCGACATGCGGCGCCCGGTCGCGCAGCGACGCCGGCAGCCGCGTCGTCCACAGATCCGCCGGCAACTGCCCCAGATCCATATGGTCGTCGCAGGAGATCAGCTCATTGGCCATTCGGTGCCTCTAGGTAAAGTCAGGGCTCCTCGTCATTCCCGCGAAAGCGGGAATCCAGGCGCCAGGGGCCGCAGCGGCTGCCCTGGACCCCCGCCGGCGCGGGGGTGACGACGACTTTCGCATCTTACCGCCTGTTTTCACGCGGCGGCGAGATTGATGCCGAGCGCCTGGAGATCGGGCGCCACCCGGTCGCTCAGCACCCCGACCTTGCGCAGATTGCGCACCAGCCCGGCATGCAGGTCGCGGCGGAAGAATTTGCGGAACGCGGTCTCGTCGCCGCCCGCCGCGCGGGCGCGCCGCAACTGCCGGATCTCCTCGATCTCGGCCCGGCTGAACCCGGTTTCCTCGTAGGCGGCGAGCGGGAAGATGCCGCGCAAGGTCCGGTTCAATGCCCAGACCGCGAAATCCTCCATCTCGCGCCGCTCCGCGCCGCTGGCCTCGGCCACCACCGCCGGCAGGGACAGCATGCCAAAGCCCATATGCCGGGCCTCGTCCTGCAGGATGCGCCGGCAGATCTGACGCAATACCAGGTCTTTCGACAATTCGGCCAGCATGCGGAACAATGACACGGCAAAGGTTTCGGCGACCAGCTGCAGCCCGATCGTCTTCAAATACCAGGCCGCGGTGCCGAGCAGGGTGTCGAAGATCTCCTGGACATTGTTGGCCAGCGGATAGTTCCGCCCTTCCAGGCGCAAGGCCAGGTAGCGATGGAGCACCTCGTTGTGCCGGCCCTCGTCGACGACCTGGGTCGCCTGGAACAATTTGGCGTCCTGGCCCTCGACATTCTCGACCAATTGGCTGCACACCAGCATGGCGCCATGCTCGCCGGCCATCAGGGTCGACAGCCGCCAGCGGGCAACGGCACGATTGACCTCGACCCGCTCGGCCGCGGACAGGCGGTCCCAGAACTTAGTGCCGTGAATGTCGACCAGGTCATCGGCGATCAACCCGTCGCTGTCGCCGTCAAGCGTCTGGGACCAGTCGATATCGGTCGCGGCGTTCCACTGGTCGAGCTTGGCCTGCTCGTAGAGGTGCCGCATGTCCGCGTGCTCGCCGTCGTAATCATGGCGGAAGAAAGCGACATTGCGAATGTCGACCTGGTGCCCGCGTTCCATAAAATCGCCTCCCGTCTCCTGCTCCGCTTTCCCGCGCCAAACAAGCTCAGAAAAACGCCAGGGTGCGGATCTCGATGCTCTCGCGCGGCCGCGCATCGGGCGGCGTAGTCGGATCCTCGAAGGCGGTGTGCGCGGTAAACCGGGCGCGGCCGTCCTTCAGCGAACTCAAAGATTTTGAACACCAATGCCTCGTCGGGACGCATGTGCGGGAACCAGTACCAGCGATGCGTCGGGTTCCAGGTGATCGCCGAGGTCTGGCCGATGCGGTCGGGATAGCGGCGCTCGGTCACCACCATGTCGTCGGGCGACAGGCTGCGCGCGTCGGCGATCGCCAGCGGCCAGCTCTCGACCGGATGGCGGATCGGCCGCCACGTCTGGACGATCGCAAAGCGGTGCCGGAGCAGCGCCTCGGCTTCGTCGCCCATCAGGTCGCGGACCCGCTGCGGCCCCGACCATTCGGTGTAGTCGTTATGGACGCGGCGGACGACCTCGCGGATCTTCTGCGCGGTGCGCAATTCGTCGTCGGCGGTGCGCAAGGTGTGATCGAAGACGACGACGCGCTTTGCCCCGCTCTCCCGCTTCACCAGCGCTTCCATCTCGGGGTAATAGACCCGGCGGATCTCGTCCTCATCGTAGAAATCGGCGACCCGGCTGTCATGATCGACAAAGCGGAAGCCGTTCTGTTCGAGGACGAAATCGGCGGCATGGATCCGGCCGTTGCGCAGGGTGACGCGGTGCGGCTCGGCATCGCCGCCGCCGACACGCTTGTCCGATTCGCCGGGCGCGCCCACCAGGGTCACCGGCATGGCTTTGTTATCGCGGAAATAATTGAGGGTCGCGTCGAGCGTTTCGGGTTCGGTATCGAGTTCGGCGAGCTGAACCATCGGGGCTCCTCCACACGCGGCGCGATGACAGATTGACGAATGATAGATTGGCCGGGCGACCGGCACAACAAGCGCCGGCCCGGGCCGATAGGCCGAACAAGAGGAGACAACCCCCGATGCACGATCCCGACGCCGATGCCCGCAACGCGCTCAGACTGATCGGACCCGACCCGCAGAACTGGGTCCCGGACCGGCCGGGGATCGACCACAACGTCATCATCGTCGGCGGCGGGCAGAGCGGCAGCGCCTTTGCCTTTGCCCTGCGCCGGGCCGGGATCGGCAAGGTCACGGTGATCGACCTGGCCGAAGACGAGGCGCGCGCCGGGGTGTGGCTGAACGCGGCGCGGATGAATGTGCTGCGCACGCCAAAGACCCTGCCCGGCCCCGAATACGGCATCGCCGCGTTCAGCTTCCAGGGCTGGTACGAGGCGCGCCACGGCGAGGCCGCCTATGCCGCGATCGAGCGCATCCCGCGCGCCGCCTGGGCCGAGTATCTCGGCTGGTATCGGCGGTTTCTCGGCATTCCGGTCCGCTACCGCACACGCCTGCTGCGCATCGAGCCGGCCGACGGGCAGTTCCGCCTGCATCTGGAGGTTGGCGGCGCCGGCAAACTCGAAACCGCGCGCAAGATCATCCTCGCCAACGGGGTCGCCGGCAATGGCGGGGCCTATATCCCGCCGGCCTTGACCGAGGGCCTGCCGCCGCGGCTCTACGCCCACGCCGCGGAAATGATCGATTTCGCCGCGTTGCGCGGCAAGACGGTGGCGGTGGTCGGCGGCGCCGCCTCGGCCTTCGATGCGGCGGCAGTGGCGCTCGAAACCGGTGCGGCGTCAGTCGATCTGTTCGCGCGCCGCCCGGTCGCTGGCGTCCTTGCCGGTCGGCCGGGTGCGCGGCTATCCCGGCGCCTACGACAATTTCCCCGAACTGCCCGATTCGGTGCGCTGGCACCAGGCGATCCGGTTTCGCCGCGCCGGCTCGACCCCGCCCGCCGACGCGATCGAGCGGGTGCTGAAATTCCCCAATTTCCGGCTGCATCTCGCCGCTCCCTGGCGCTCGGCGCGGGAGGAGGCTGGCCGGATCGTGGCGCAAGCAGCCGATGGGCGGTTTGATTTCGATTTTGCCATCGCCGGCACCGGCTATTTCGTCGACCCCGGCGCTCGTCCCGAACTCGCCGATTTCGCGGCTGAGATCCTGCTATGGCGCGACCGCTTTACCCCGCCGGCCGACGAAGCGGACGAGTATCTCGGCGCTCACCCCTATCTCGGCGCCGCCCATGAATATCTCGAAAAAACGCCGGGTGCGGCGCCCTATCTGAGGGACATCCACATCCAGAACCCGGCCGGCTTTGTCAGCTTCGGGGTGCCGGTCGGCGACGTGCCGAGCATGAAGCGCGGCCTCCCGGCGGTCGCCGCGCGCATCAGCCGCGACCTGTTCTTTGCCGATTTCCCGGCCCACCAGCAACGTCTCAAGGGCGACGTCGCCGCCGAATTCGCCGAGACCCTCTACGCCCCGGCGGTATGGCGGCCGGCGCGGAATTCTGACCCCGGGTGACCGCGGCGCGGCACGCGGCTCGGCCCCCGAACGAGCTGCCCGCGTCGGCGGCCGGATCTAGGCGCCGACCCGGTATTTGTCGACAAACGCCCAATCAACTTCCAGGCCGAAGCCGGGCTGGTCGCTGATATGCAGATACCCGTCGCGCAATTCCGGGTGCTCGCGGAACAGCCCGTAGCCCAACGGGTCCTCCTCCGTCCCGCCATGACCTTCGACGCCAAAGGCGCAGCGCGGCAGGGCCAGCACCAGATGGCCATGCAATTCGGGGGCGGTGTGCGGCGCCACCATGACCCCGTGCTGCTCGGCCAGTGCCGCGATGCGCAAGGCCTCGGTAAAACCGGCGGCGCGGGTCGCATCGAACTGCACATAGCGGATGCCGCCGGTGACGATGAAGTCGCGCACGGTGAACCGGGTCAATTCGCGCTCGCCATGCGCCAACGGGATCGGCGTCGCCGCCGCCAGCCGGGCGAAATCGGCCGGCTGCAAATACCAGTGCAGCGGCTCCTCGAGCCAGAAGATCCGCGACGGCTCGACCCTATGGGCAAAGTCGATGCAGTCCGGCAGATCGTAGGCCGCGTTCATGTCGAGCATCAGCAATGGCGCCTCGCCGATCTCGCGGCGCACCGCGGCGATGCGCTGCGCCTCCTCGGCGGGGGTGCCGGCCCCGGTTTTTAATTTTACCGCGCGATAGCCGTGTCGCAGCATCCGCGCCATCTCGCCGGCATAATCGGCATTGGTGGCGCCCGGCCGATAATAGCCGCCGGTGGCATAGGTGAAGAGCGGCCGGTTCTCGCCGCCGAGCAGCCGGTACACCGGAACGCCCGCCGCCTTGCCCTTGATGTCCCACAGCGCGATGTCGATGCCGGCGATCGCCGCCATCGCCTGGGTGCGCTCGCCGCGGGCAATCGGCGGCGGCAGGCCGTCGCTTCCCTCGATCCCGCCCGGCCGCGGCGAGGTCAGGGCGAACAGCTTCTCCCACACCGCGACCTGCCCCAGCGCGTCCATGCCATGGATGATCTCGCCAAAGCGCGCCACCCAGTCGCAGATCCGCGGCATCGGCGCGCCATGGATCTGCCCGTAGCCGACCAGCCCGTCATCGGTGCGGATTTCGGTCAGAATGACGTTCCAGGTCTTGTTCTGCTCATGCGCGGTCCATACCGGCTGCGGCCGCGGGACCGAAATCATGTGCGTCTTGACCGACTCGATCCGGCTCATCGCCCGCTCCCGCAATTCTGTTCACCAGGCCCGATTATGCGACTTCGACCGCAGCGCGCAAACGCCCAGGATTCCAGGCACGTCAGATGGTGCACGGCACCAAATACCCGTCATGCCCGGACTTGGTCCACGGCTGTCCGGTTCAGCTCCGCATGCCAGTTTGCCGGGTATGCAAAATATTCGTTCCCCCTGAAGCCGTCATGGCCGGACTTGTTCCGGCCATCCACGTGCCTGGGTCGGGGTCGAAGAGAGGCGTGGATCACCGGGACAAGCCCGGTGATGACGACTGAGAGTAGAGGCGTTGCGCTGCACTGCAACCGTATTCGCAGAACCGAACAACCATGGATTTGGTCCGGGCATCCACGGGGCCGCGAGGGGTGCTGCGGAGTGAGCAAGGACGTCGATGGCCGGGTCAAGCCCAGGCCATGACGATGAGGTGAACCAAGTGTTTGCGTCTGAAATTTAGCCCGCCGCGACCCAGTCGACGACACGTTCGCCGATCATGATCACGGTCGCATGAGCCCCACCCGACCGGGGAATGCGCGGCATCACCGACGCATCGGCCACCCACAAGCCCTGGACGCCCTTGACCCGGCAGTATTGGTCAACCACCGCCATCGGATCCGCATCCGATCCCATCTTGCAGGTCCCGGATACGTGCCTGGCGGTGCCCACGGTCTGGCGCATCCACAGGTCCAAGGCGTCGTCATTGGCCAGGACGTCATCGGTGGGCTGGATCCGATAATCGACCACGTCCTTATAAACATCGGATTCCAGCAGTTTCGCCGCCATCCGCACACCTTCCCGCACCCGCCGGGTGTCGTTTGGATGCTGCAGGTAACAGTAGTTGAAAGACGGCTGGACACCGGGGTCGGCGGAGGCCAACCGGACGTAGCCCGAGCCATCGGGCAAGCCGAGGGTGCACGAGATCCGCGCCACCTGCTCTGGCGGCACGTCACCGCTCAGATACTTGGTGCGGACCCCGCGGACGCGCTCCTCGCGCTCGTCGACGACCGGGCTGGACCTCAGCACCATGTCGTTGACCGCGCTCGATCCCGGCGCGGTGTAGTGCAGGGAATAATGCGCGGCATCGCGATGCGTGGCCGGCGAGGTGAACGCCGTCCTTGACCTTGAAGGTCACCTGGGCGCTGAGGTGGTTCATCAGGTTCTGGCCGACGCCGGGAAGATGATAGACCGTGCGGATTCCGAATTCGCGCAGATGGTCCGCCGGGCCGATGCCCGAGAGCATCAGCAGCTGCGGCGAGCGGATCGCCCCGGAGCTGAGCACCACCCGGTCCGCCCCGATCTGGAATACCTTGCCGCCGCTTTCGGCTTCGACGCCGACCGCCTTGCCGTCCTCGAACAGGATCTTGCGGACGAACACCCCGCCGCGCACTGTCAGGTTCAGATGGTGGCGCACCGGATTGAGATGCGTCATCGCGGTGCTCATCCGCACGCCGTCGATGTTGTTTGACGGCGAGATGCCAATCCCGCCCGGGTGCAGGCCATTCTTATCATTGCAGATGCCGAAACCCGCCTGCAGGCAGGCGGCATGAAACGCCTGTTGGATCGCCGGCACCGGACCTGACTGACGGCGCCTGACCGGCATCGGCCCGTCCGAGCCGTGGCAATAATTATCCTGAATGTCGAGATCGCGCTCCGACTTGCGAAAGTACGGCACGACCTTGTCATACGACCATTGATCATTGCCGAGAGCCGCCCAGGAATCGTAATCCTCGGGGAATCCGCGCTGCATGGCCTGACCGTTGATCGACGATCCGCCGCCGATCACCTTGCCCTGCGCGACGTGGATCTGCCCCTGCTCCTCGGTGATGGTGCCGCGCAAGGCCCAATTGTGTTGCGAGTCCGGGGCTTCGGCAAATCGGGTATGGCCGAACTTGACATCATCCGGCAGATGGTCTGGGTTTGGGTAATCCGGACCGGCCTCCAGCAGCAGCACCGAAGTATCCCCGTTCGCAGCCAATCGGCTGGCCAGCACCGATCCGGCGGCTCCCCCGCCGACGATCACGACGTCATATTTCATTGGGCTTTCCTTCACCGAGATTCCGCGGATTCTGGAGTCCGCTCCGGCTATCGTCTCGCCTTTTCCCAGATGCCGCAACAAGCGCGCCCATGCCGAAAACTCGTGGTTGCCTCGATCAAAGCGCAGTGCTCCGTGGCGATTAGCGCCGTTCGAACGCGCCGCGCCGTCGATCCGGGCGCCGGCGACGCAATCAGCCGAGGATCGGGAACGGAGTTTTCTGGAATATGCGGCTCAGGCTGATCGCGCGCGGCGGCGCCCTGCACCGACTCAGCGCTGGAGCGGCCAGGCGAAGCTAAGTTCGTGCCCGTCGGGGTCGGTCACATGAAAGAACCGCTCGCCCCATTCGGCGTCGCGCGGCGCGGTGTCGGGCCGAAAGCCGGCGGCGACGAGACGGGCATGCAGCGCATCGACATCGGAATCGTAGAAGATGACCCGCCCCCACCACGACCAATGTCGCCCGGCCGGCTGGGCGATCAGGTTCAGAAAGCCGTCGCCGGCCTTGAAGCTGGTGAAACCGGCAGCCTCGCCGCCATAAAGGAGCGCGAAGCCGAGCAGCCGATAGAAGCCGACGGCGCGCCGCATGTCGTGGGTGGCCAGGGTGACGGCGCTGATGCCGGTGATCATCGCTGACCTCCATGACGTGCCGGGGTGTACCGTGGCTGCGCCACAGGCGGAGCAACGAGCATGTATGTGGGAACGCAGATCCGGCCGCGGGACGATTCCGACTATCGGGTCTGGGCCCAGCTCGGCGTCACCCATGTCTGCGTCGACCCGCCCGGCGACCCGCACCACTGGAGCCTCGACGATCTGCAGCGCCACCGCGAGCATGTCGAATCGTTTGGCCTCACGCTCGACATGGTGCAATTGCCGATGTCCTCGGCGCCGATCGAGAGGCAGGAAAGCCCGCACATCCTGCTGGCGCAGGAGCCCGAGCGGCAGCGCGAGATCGACAGCATCTGCGGCTTGATCGAGCGGCTCGCGGCTTGCGGCATCCCGGCGGCGAAATACAATCTGACGATCATCGGCATTCCCCGCACCGAGCGGGAGCCCGGCCGCGGCGGCTCGCGCAACGCCGCCTTCCGCTGGAGCCGGGCCGATCAGGCCGCGCCGCCCACCGCGGCCGGCATCGTCTGCGCCGAGGAGAATTGGCGGCGGATCGACCATTTCCTCGCCGCGGTGGTGCCGGTCGCGACCGCCGCCAAGGTTCGCCTCGCCTGCCATCCGCAGGACCCCTACACCCCGCCCGGCTATCGCGGGGTGACCAGCGTGCTCGGCACGGTCGAGGGGCTGAAGCGGTTTGTGACGATGCATGAGAGCCCCTATCACGGGCTCAATTTCTGCCAGGGCACCATCGCCGAGATGCTCGACGACCCGGCGCGCGAGATCTTCGATGCGATCCGCTGGTTCGGCGAGCGCGGCAAATTGTTCAACGTGCATTTCCGCAACATCAAGGGCAGGAAGCTCGATTTCGTCGAGGCGTTCCCGGACGAGGGCGATATCGACATGGCCCGGGCGATCGCCGCCTATCGCGATGTCGGCTACCGATACATGCTGATGCCCGACCACGTGCCGCAGATCGACGGGCGCGACCCGTCCGGCGTCGCCTTCGCCTATTGCTACGGCTACATCCAGGCCCTGCTCGACGCGCTGGCGCCGCCGGAGGGCCGCTGACCGCTCAATCGCCGCCGCTGCGTGGCATCATGCTTGCCAATCCTCGATCCGCAGACCGGTCACGCGCCCGAATTCCTTCGCATTGTGCGTGACCAGGATCAGGTCTCGCTCCAGGGCCTGACCGGCGATCAGCACGTCATAAGAGCCGATCGGCGTCCCCTTGGAGGCGAGCAAGGCGCGAACCTCGCCGGCGTGCCGGGCATCCTCTTTGTCGAAATCGAGCACCGAAAATTGCAGGGCATCGATTAGCGCCGCGTTGTGTGCGGCCCGGCGGCTCTTGAATGCCCCATAATACAGCTCGTGGGTGACGATCGCTGAAATTGCCACGTCGCTCGGCCTTTCCCGCCGTGCGCGGCGGGCCGTCTTCGATGTGGCGTCGTTGAGTAAGGCGATAACGGCGTTCGTATCGAGCAAATAGCGCATCAGCGGAACAATTCGTCGAGCGCCGCGCGCTCCTGCGGCTGCGGCTGTTCGTCGACGGCTTTAATAAAATCGTCGTCGAGCATGCCGACGATCTTGTCGAGCCAACTCCAATCGTCCGCTGCCGGTTCGAGGATCACTGCGCTGCCACGCCGCCGGATGCGCACCTCATTACCGTGAAAGCGAAAATCCTTCGGAAGACGCACCGCCTGCGATCGTCCGGACCAGAAAAGCTTTGCTGTCGCCATGGCCGTCCTTTGTCAGATATCAATGGTATATGGCGCTGCCATCGCATCGTCGGCAAGGCTTTGCACGCGAACTCGGGAAACTGGCGACAACTGCGATCAGCCGATCAGGATAGGGCGATCAGCGAGGGCGGCACGGCGCCGCGCAGCAGGGCTTTGCGGGCCTGCCATTGATCGCTGCCTTCGAGGGTTTCGAGGAACTGGACCTCGCCGCCGGCGAACCAGGCGATCGGCAGGCCGTCGCGGTAGAGGAGCCGGTTGCCGGTCAGGGCCGCGAGCTTTGGTCCGGGGGTCAGGATGCCGGCGAGGTTGAGCGGATCGGCGCCGGAAACCGAGACCAGCGATTCGGACGCCGGTTTGCGCCGGGTCTCGCGCAGCATGCCGATCGCCTCCGGCAGCGCGAACTGCTCGCCGGAGAAGCCGGCGACAAAACGGCCGCCGCGGATCTCGCCGCGCGCTTCGAGCCGGCGATAGACGCGCAGCAGATCGCGCCAGGGCGGCAGCCAGGCCGCTTCGCGCTCCAGCAGACGCCAGAACACCACCCCGTAGCGGCGCAGCAAGCTGCGCGCCACGTGCTCGATCGAGTCGGACTGGGTCGCGCTCGACGCCATCCGGGCGCGTTGGGCGAGCGCCCAGCGGCCGGCATCCTCCATGCCGAACACCGCGCCGCGACGGCGCCGCCCGCTGCCGTCGGGCCGGCGCCGGTCGGACGGCATCAGCAAGGCGCGCAGCCCGGCAAAGCTGTCCGAATTGACCAGGCCCAGGGCGACCAGTTCGGCCAGCGCCTCTTCGACCTGCGGTCGCAGCAGGCCGGCGCCTTCGACCAGCTCGTCGAAAAACGAGGCGCCCTGCTGGCCAATCCAGGCGGCGACCCGTTGCGCCTGGGCGCTCGGCTGGACCGCTTCTTCCGCCGCGGAAAACGCCGCCCAAAGCCGCGCATGACGCCGCGCCAACAGGGCGATCGGCGTCGTCCGCACCGGCGCCGCAACGCGGCCGTTGCCATTCGGCCGTAGGGCGGCGGGTCGCAGGCGCGCCCAGGCGACCCGTCCGGCGCGGCAGAGATCATCGAGCCAGGCCGGCTCGTACTCGGCGATCCGCGCCGGCAGGATCTCGGTTTCCCAGGCGGCGGCCGGGGCCTCGAAGCCTTCGAGCTGGCCGACGATCGCCTCGACCGCGTCCGGCCCTTCCATGCGGGCATCGGGCGCGGCCCGCTGCCAGCCGAGCAGGAAGCGCAGGAAGTCGCGCGCGGCGACCGGCTCGATCTCCGCCCGCAGACGCTTGACCGTATAGCGGTGGATGCGGGCGAGCAGCCGGCGCTCGCACCACTCCTCGGCCGCGATGCCCAGCGAGAAATGGCCGCGCAGGGCGAAGCCTTCCGCTTCGAGCGCCAGCAGCGCCGCCGCGATTTCCCCCGGTTCGAGCCCGAGCGGAGCGGCGAGCGCGTTCTCGGCGACCGGCCCCAGGCCCTCCAGCCGACCGCGCAGAATTTCCGTCAGGGCGTCATCCCGCGACCAGCTTCGCTCCGCATATGGCGGCGGCGCGCTAATCGCCGGGTCGAGTTTTGCTGCCGGCCACAGCGCCAGGAACTGCGGCTGCCGCTCGACCGCGATCCAGCCGGTCGCCCGAGGCATGTCCAGGCGGGCGACACGGCGCTGAAGCGCAAGTTGCGCCAGCCAGTCGCCCCAGCCGGGCCGCACCTCGTCGGCGCCGAGGAAGCCGAGCCACACCAGTGCATCGTGCAGTTCGTCGGGGTTTGCCGGATCGGGCCAGGCTTCTTCGCGCACCCGGGCGATCGCCTCGGGGTCGAGCCGGCCGATATCGGCGGCGGTCTCGGGCGCCAGCCAGCGCCGGCTGATCACCGCCTGGGTGCGGCGCTCCTCGAGCGGCGCGTCGTCGAGATAGGCGTAGGGCCGGGCCGACAGCACTTCGAGGGCGAGCGGCGACGGCTCGGTCAGATCGCGGCTGACGACGGCGATCTCGCCCGCTGCGAGCCCGGCCAGCAGCCGCTCCAGACCGGCGAGATCCATCGCCTCGCCAAGGCAATCGGCGATGGTCTGGCGGACCAGCAGATGATCGGGGATCTCGCGCTCGCCGACCAGATTCTCGGCGCAGGCCAGCTGATCGGGAAAGATCGCGGCGATCAGGTCTTCGGCTTCCATCCGCGCGAGCTGCGGCGGCACCTTCCTACCGCCGCGGAAGCGCGGCAAGGCCAGCGCCACGCCCGCCACCCAGCGCCAGCGGGTCATGAACATCGGCGCGTCGAGCAGGGCCTGGATCAACAGCGGCCGGATGCTGGCCGGGTGCAGATAGCGCCGCACCTCGCCCAGATCGAAACTGTGCGCGGTGGTCAGCGACAGCACGATATTGTCCTCGGTCGCCGCCGCCTGCAGCTCGAAATTGAACTTGGTGCAAAACCGTTTGCGCAGCGCCAGCCCCCAGGCCCGGTTGATCCGGCTGCCATAGGGCGAATGGATAACCAGCTGCATGCCGCCGACCGCGTCGAAGAACCGCTCGAAGACCAGGGTGTCGCGGGTCGGCAATACCCCCAGCGCGGCATGGGCCGAGGCCAGGTATTCGACGAGTTGCCGCGCCGCGGGCTCGGCGATGCCGGCCTGGTCGATCAGCCAGCGCAACCCCGCCCCGCCGGCCGGGTCGGCGATCAGCTGCGCGGCGATCTCGCCGCGCAATCGCGAGACCGACTGCGACAGCTCATCGGTGCGGCCCGGCGCCTCGCCGAGCCAGAACGGTATGGTCGGCGACATGCCGTGCGCGTCCTCGACGCGAACGGCGCCGCGCTCGACGCGCAGGATGCGGTAGGCGTTGTTGCCGAGCTGAAAGACGTCGCCGGCCATGCTCTCGACCGCGAAATCCTCGTTGACGCTGCCGATGACCTGGTTTTCCGGTTCGAGCAGCACCTGATAATCGGCGGTGTCGGGGATCGTGCCGCCCGAGGTCAGCGCGGTCAGCCGCGCGCCGCGCCGGCCACGCAGCAGGCGATTGACGGCGTCGTGATGGATCAGCGCGCCGCGCCGGCCGCGGCGGGTGCTGAAGCCCTCGGCCAGCATCGCCACGACCGCGGCAAAATCCTCGCGGGCCAGCGCCCGGTACGGCCAGGCGCGGCGGAACCGGGCATAGAGCCGATCCTCGTCCCATTCCTGCGCGGCGACTTCGGCGACGAGCTGCTGGGCCAGCACGTCGAGCGGCTGTTCGGGGATCGCCAGCCGATCGAGCTCGCCGCGGCGCACGCTGTCGAGGAGGGCGGCGCATTCGACCAGTTCGTCGCGCGACAGCGGGAACAGCCGGCCCTTGGGGGTACCCGCGACCGCGTGCCCGGAGCGCCCGACGCGTTGCAGGAAGGTCGCGATCGAGCGCGGCGAGCCGAGCTGGCAGACCAGATCGACCTCGCCGATATCGATGCCGAGCTCGAGCGAGGCGGTCGCCACCAGCGCCTTCAGCGTTCCGGCCTTGAGACGCTGTTCGGCGTCCAGCCGCTGCTCCTTGGCCAGGCTGCCATGATGCGCGGCCAGCTGATCTTCGCCGAGCCGCTCGGACAATTGACGGGTCACCCGCTCGGCCATGCGGCGCGTGTTGGTGAAGATCAAGGTGGTGCGATGCGCCTCGATCAGCCGGGCCAGCTGGTCATAAACCTGCGTCCAGACCTCGCCCGACATCACCGCTTCGAGCGGCGACGGACGGCACGTCGAGGGCGAGGTCGCGCGCCCGGCGGTGGCCGGTGTCGATGATCGTGCATTCGCCGCCCGGCCCGACCAGAAAGCGCGCCACCGCCTCGATCGGCTTCTGGGTGGCCGACAGGCCGACGCGCAGCAGGCGATCGCCGCACAGCGCGGACAGGCGTTCGAGCGACAGCGCCAGATGCGAGCCGCGCTTGTTCGGCGCCAGGGCATGGATCTCGTCGATGATCACGGTGCGCGTCGTCGCCAGCATGGCGCGGCCGGATTCGGAGCCGAGCAGGATGTAGAGCGATTCCGGGGTGGTGACGACGATATGCGGCGGATGGCGGCGCATGCGCAGGCGCTCGCCGGCCGGCGTATCGCCGGTGCGCACCCAGCTGCGGATTTCGAGATCGGGCAATCCCTGCGCCTGCAACGCGTCGCGGATGCCGGCCAAGGGCAGCGTCCAGATTGCGCCGGATATCGTTCGACAGCGCCTTTAGCGGCGAGACGTAGACGATCTGGGTTTCGTCGGCGAGCTTGCCGGCGAGCCCCTGCCGCACCAGCCCATCGATCGCGGCGAGAAAGGCGGCGAGCGTCTTGCCCGATCCGGTCGGGGCGGCGATCAGAACGTGCCGGCCGGCCTGGATCGCCGGCCAGGCCTGAGCCTGGGCCGCGGTCGGCGCGGCAAAGCTGCGCGCGAACCACCCGGCGACCGCCGGGTGAAACAGCGCGGCCGGATCGGCGGAGCCGGTCGAAGGGGATAGCGAATCGATGACGGCGCACTCGCGGCAGGACCAGCGCCGGCGCGACCGCGGCTTGCGGATTGGCGCCGCGGTGGCCGGCGCCAATAGGATGAAGGGTTGGTTCGCGTGGAATCAACCCCTCAGGCGATCAGCCGAGGCCCGATTTTCGCGACGGATGGCCGGGCTCGAGCCGGCGCCGGTCCGATCAGGAATTGTTCGGGAAGCACGCGCTCGCGGTCAAGGTCGTGCCGCCCGCGGCGAGCTGGACGATCTCGGGCACGACGCTGGTAAAGGTGCTGGTCAGGGTCACCTGCGAGAAGCCGGTGCTGCCGCCGCAGGTGGCGGCGTTGTTCAGCGAGATGCCGGAGGTCGGGACCGACAGGCCCCACCCGCTCGCCACATTCTGGATGTAGCTGGTCGTGCCGGACGAGCTATAGGCGCCGCCCGAGGCGCAAGAGCTCTGCAGGATCGCCATGCACCGCGCCCCGGCGACCGCGGTCTCCTGCAATGCCTGTCGGGTCCACAGCACCCGGCCGAATTCGATGGTGCCGAAAACCAGCATCAGGAACATCGGCAGCACCATCGCGAACTCGACCGCCGTGGCGCCGGCGCTGGCCCGCGCCAGCGAGCGCAGATTGCGACGGTTCATTGGGTTTCGACCAGGGCGCTGCGGCTGATCGTGCCGCTCTGGACAAAGCCGAAGCTGGTGAACAGCGGCGATATGCTGCGGCTGGCGGTGATCGTGACGAATTGGCCGGCGACGCCGCTGCCGCTGCTGCAGGCGCTGCCACAGGCCACGGCGCTGCCCCAGCTCCAACTCCCCGGCGAGCCGGTCGGGCAATAGCAGCCGGTCTGGTCATTGCTGTTGTTGACGTCGACCGTGCTGGTCGCCCAGCCGGTGCCGTTGGTGTTGTCGACAATGTTCGAGATATCGGTGTTGAGACCGCTCGGGTTGGAGGCGACCAGCGCCGCATTGTTGGCGGCATACTGGGCGCCGGCGCTGACCGCGGCATCGATCTGGGATTGGGTGAACAGCAGCAGCCCGATATCGACCGTCGCCGCGGTGATCATCAGAAAGACGGTGGCGTAGATGGCGAATTCGATCGAGGCGACGCCGGCGTCCTGCCGCGCCGTCAATATCCGCGCCGCCCGCCGCAGATATGCGCCAAGGCTCATCGGTTGCTCCCGGCCGGTCATTGCACCAGGGCGACCGTGGCGCCCGAACTGCCACTACCCAGGCCGGTGCAGGTCGTGCCGACGGCGCCACCCGCGGTCAGGGTAACCTGCGTGCCGATCAGCTCCAGGCAGGCGTTGCTATCGACAGTATCGTGCAGGGTGGCGCCGCCGCTCATATAGACTTGCCCGTTGGGAAAGTAGAAAGCCCCGGAGATCTGCGTGTTCGTCGCGCCGGAAGTGAACGTGGCCGCACCGGTATTGGTCGAGGATTGCGGTCCGATCACCGCGAGGCCGGCGGTGCTGCTGCCCAAGGTCGAAGAAGAGGTCGGCGCGGTCAGGATCACCGAACTGTACCCTGCGCCAAGGCAGAATGCCGAGGAAGTGGAACCGCATGTCACGGTGCTCGCGCCGGAGATCACCAGGGTGACGCCGGAAGCGTTCAGCCCGGTCGTGACGCCGCTCGCCGGGCAGTTGCTGACATTGCCGCCGGAACTGTTGCCGAGGGCCACATAGCCGTTGATTGTGTATATCCCCGACCCGAGGTAGAGGCCGCCCGCGCCGGCGATGGAGCCGTTGATGTCGTGCTCGGCGGCAGCGCTGACCGCGACGCAGGTGCCGCCGCTAGTGGTCAGATTGCCGGCCATCTGGAACAGATCGCTGCTCCCGGTGGCATCGCCGAAGAGGGTCGCGCCGTTGGCTTCGTTCAGAGAATTTCCGTCGCTGCCCTTGCCGATGTTGAAGCTGTTGGTGGTGGTGCCGTAGCCGAGGCTGAGCGCCGGCGTCGAAGGCATGCCGCTCGCGTTCTGATAAATTCCTCCCGCCAGTGCGAAGATGCTGGGACCGGCGAAAGTGATCCGGGCGCTGCCGGCGACGCAGATGCTATAGCCGGCTGTTTCCGCTGCAGGTGGTCGTGCCGATGTTGAATGTTCCGGCGGGGAAGCTCATCGGCGCGCTGCCCGAGCCGCTGATGCCCGCCGCCATGTTGTAGGTGGCATTGCTACCACCGTTGAAGGTCATGCCGTTCGAGCTGCCGCTGCTGATCGTCCCGCTGAAATTGTAGGTGGCGCCGGAGGAACTATTGTTGACGATAACCGTAAGTCCACCGCCGATCGACAAGGACCCGAAATTGAAGGGACCGGTGCCGGTACAGGTGACGGTATGCGTTGACGAGCTGAAACTGTCAGTGCAGCCGGCCGGCAGGGTGGCGGTTTTGTAGGCGAAGGACACGCTGGTGCCGGTGGGAACCGTGGGTGCGCTTGGCGCGGCGGTCGGCGGAAAGGGCGAGTTGAAACGGGCCTTGGCGGTCGAGACCTCGCTGTTTCCGGCCAGCGGATCGGCGGTGGAGACTTTGTTGACCTGGACCGACGATTTCCCCGGCGGCGCCACAAGAGAGCAGCTCGGCGGCGCGGTCGAAGAATTATAATCAACGGTTGTCGTCGTGATCGTGTTGGAGCAGGCGTGCGCGGTCACGGCCGCGTTCGAGGCGACGGCGCAGCCCGGGGCGGACAGGGTGGCGCCGCCGGTCAGCGCGATGCCGGTGCCGCTGCCGTTCAGCGCGATGATGCAGCCGGGGGCGTCGGCTTTCATTTCGGCGTAGGCGGTGGCGGAGACCGGCAATGTCGTTTTCGAGGTCAGCACCCGCGCCAGCAATAGCGGGACGTCGCTGGTCACGGTGACCTGCATTGCCTGATTGCCGTCGCCGGTCGGCGAACTGACGACCGAGGCGGTGCCGTCGCCGGACAGGCCGTTGAGCGCCACGATGTTGCTGGCGGCGCTGGCGGCACTGGTGCTCGAACTGGTCGAATTGTAGACCAGCGCCCCGCCATAGGCGGCGAGATCGGCGACCCGCTGGTTCTCGATCCGCTGCAACAGCCCGTGGCCGTATTCGAGAGCCAGTGCCGAGACGCCGATCACGCCGACCAGCACAAAAGCGGCCAGGACGCTGATCGCGCCGCGTCGATTGTCGAGCAGCTTTCGTACATCGTTTCGAATAGTTTGCGCATGGTTCGGGTCCTTCGACCCGGCGAAGCTAGACGCCGCGGGTAAAGACGGCGTTAACGGCTGACGGATCCGAGCCGGCTTTTCATCGGCCGGCTGGCCGGCGCGGCTCCGCGGCAATGGCGCGACGCCTTGCGCCCTGGCCTCGCGCGGTTGCGGTCAGGGATTTACGCAGCCTTCATACGCATTATTGGGGCAATAAAAGCCGCCGCCCGGATCCGGCCCGAGATTGGCGTTTCCGACCCCTGGGGCGCATCCGGCGAGCAGCACCGCCAGAACAGCCACGAGGGACGCGACTCTGACACCGGCGAGGCGCGGCGGCGACCCATGGGGCCCGAGTGTAGCATGCGCGCGCTCGCCGGCACCTATTCAGCGGACGGGGCTCGACCCGGCCGCCGCCGGCTGCTCAGCCCCGTCTTGCGCCGCTTGGATGGGTCGTGCTAAGCGTCTGCCTGGCATACGCCGTGTCAACCCCGCTCATCGGTGGAGGGGTGGCCGAGTGGCTGAAGGCGGCGGTTTGCTAAACCGTTATAGGGCTAAACCCCTATCGTGAGTTCGAATCTCATCCCCTCCGCCACCCCCCTTTCCGATTGCGATTGTTGATTTATTCGGCGAATATGAGACGCCGCCGGAGCCGCATCGGCGATTGACCCGGCGCTTATATGGTCAAGCCGTTTTCGCCCTTGGCCGCCGGCGGGCGCGCAGAAAGGCCGGAATGCGGCCGGCGGCGCGAGCCTTTCGCTCGTAGCGGGTCGGCGGCCAGTCCGCCATGCGCTCGCGCCAGTCGCCCGGGCGGCGGGCCAGCCACTCGAAGGCCGGGTGGCCGGTCACGCATTCGAGCATCCACGAGAAATAGCCGGGTTCGTCGGTCGCCAGCCGCAACTCGGCCCCGTCGGTCATGATCCGGGCCAGGTCGTCGAGGGTCTCGGCCGAGACGATGCGGCGCTTGCGATGGCGCTGCTTTGGCCAGGGGTCGGGAAACAGGATGTAGACGCGTTCGATCGAGATGGCCGGCAGGGCGGCGATCAGCAGCCGCCCGTCATCGACAAACAGGCGGATATTGGCGAGGCGCCGGCGTTCGATCTCGCCGAGCAATTTGGCGATGCCGTTTTCGAACACCTCGCAGCCGATAAAGCCGATCTCGGGATGATGTTCGGCCAGGGAAGCGAGATGCTCGCCGCCGCCAAAGCCGATCTCGATCCGGATTGCTTGCGGCGGATCGGCGAATAAGGCGGCCGGATCGAGCCCGGCCGCCGCCGGCAGGCTGAAGGCCAGGGATGGCAGCAGGCTGTCGACCAGCCCTTGCTGGCCCAGGCGCAGCGGCCGGCCGCGCCGGCGGCCATAAAGCACCCGGCGCTGCGGCGCATCGCTCACCCGATCGTCAGAAGGCGCGGCGCAACTCGTCGGCGAGGTCGAGCCGTTCCCAGGAGAACCCGCCATCGGGTTCGGCGGTGCGGCCGAAATGGCCATAGGCGGAGGTGCGCGTGTAGATCGGCCGGTTCAGGCCGAGATGGGTGCGGATGCCGCGCGGCGACAGATCCATCAGCTCCTGCAGCACCCGGGCGAGCTTGTGCTCGTCGGCCGCGCCGGCGGTGTCGACATAGAAGGACAGCGGCTCGGCGACCCCGATCGCATAGGCGATCTGGATCGTGCAGCGCTCGGCAAGGCCGGCGCCGACCACGTTCTTGGCCAGATAGCGCGCGGCATAGGCGGCCGAGCGGTCGACCTTGGTCGGGTCCTTGCCGGAAAAGGCGCCGCCGCCATGCGGCGCGGCGCCGCCATAGGTGTCGACGATGATCTTGCGCCCGGTGACGCCGGCATCGCCGTCGGGGCCGCCGATCACGAACAGCCCGGTCGGGTTGACCAGGAAATTCTCCTCGGCGCACATCCACCCCTCGGGCAGGGTGGCGACCACATAGGGCCGCACGATCTCGCGCACCTCGTGCTGATCGATGCGGTCGGAGTGCTGGATCGAGACGACGACCTTGGTCGCCCGCACCGGCCTGCCGTTTTCGTATTGCAGGGTGACCTGGCTTTTCGAATCGGGGCCGAGCAGCGGCGTCTGGCCGGCGTGCCGCGCCTGCGACAGCGCGCGCAGCATGGCATGGGCGTAAAAGATCGGCGCCGGCATCAATTCGGGGGTTTCGGAGCAGGCGTAGCCGAACATCATGCCCTGGTCGCCGGCGCCCTCATCCTTGTTGCCGGAGGCGTCGACGCCCTGCGCGATATTGGCCGACTGGCTATGGATGTGGCACTTGATCGCCGCCCGCTGCCAGTGAAAATTGTCCTGCTCGTAGCCGATCTCGCGAATCGCCTGGCGCGCGACTTCGATCAGCCTTTCGCCGGTGATCGAAGCGGGGCCGCGGACTTCGCCGGCCAGCACCACCCGGTTGGTCGTGACCAGGGTCTCGACCCCGCAGCGGGCCTGCGGCTCGGCGGCGAGATAGGTGTCGACGATCGCGTCGGAGATGCGGTCGCAAATCTTGTCGGGATGGCCTTCCGACACCGACTCACTGGTAAAGACGAAATCGCGCTTGGCCAAAGATCAGCCCCTTCCTGGAACATCGCGAGAGTAGAGCAGCGCCCGATGCCGTTGATGCCGCCTCGGCGGGCGAGCGTCAAGCCCCGATCTGGCGGGGCGATCGCCGCCGGCCAGACCGCGCCCGGGGTCGGCGAGAAACGCTATTTTTCGGGCGGGCGGTCGGGGCCGGTCGCCAACGCCTTGGCGAGTTCGAACAGGCGGCGGCGGACGATGACGTCCTCGATCCGATAATAGGCGCTGACAAGTTCGACGGTCTCGCGTTTGCGCAGCGGATCCGAATCGAAGGCTTCGGCCGGGGGCTCGGCAAAACCTGCCGGGATCGCCGGCGCCCGCACCGGGTCCATGTCGTCAAAAAAGAACGAGACCGGGACATCGAGCACCCGGCTCAAATCGTGCAGCCGGCTGGCGCCGATGCGATTGGCGCCCCGCTCGTATTTCTGCACCTGCTGAAAAGTCAAGCCGATCGCCTCACCCAGCTTTTCCTGACTCAACCCCAGCATGTTGCGGCGCAGGCGCACCCGCGAGCCGACATGAATGTCGATCGGGTTGGGTTTGTCGCCTTTCTGCCGACCCGGTCGCCGGGTCTGCTGATCCATCGCCATCTGAGGCCGACCGCTATATCGATAACAATTCGTTTATTTTTAGAATACATCGCGCCGGCAGGTCAAGGCGAAGCTTCAACCTGAAATAAACCGCTGCAACCGCAGGGCGGTAGTCGGGGTCATCGCAGCCGCATTGCAACCGGAACCGCGCCGAGCAGCAGCAAGGCCAGCAGCACCCAATCGCCGGTCCGGGCGTAGAGCGTCGCCGCCACGGGTGCGGGCAGCGCGGCGTCGACATTGCCGACCGAATCGAGATCGGTGCGGGCGAGCACGCGTCCGGCCGGGTCGACGACCGCGCTGATGCCGTTATTGGCGACGCGGACCAGCGGCAGACCTTCCTCGACGGCGCGGGTGCGGGCGATCGCGAAATGCTGGAACGGGCCGGAGCTGCGGCCATACCACGCGTCGTTGGTGACGTTCAGCATCCAGGCCGGCCGCTCGCTCTCATCGACGATCGCGCCGGGAAAGATCGCCTCGTAGCAGATCAGCGCGGCAAAGGGCGGCAGCCCGGGCAGTGCTATGGTTCGCGGGCCGGGGCCGGCGCTCAGATCCATCGTGCCGGCGGTGATCTTGGTCAATGGCAGCCAATGGCGCAGCGGTACGTATTCGCCGAACGGAACCAGATGCGCCTTGTCGTAATGCGCGACCACCTCGCCCCGCTGGTCGAGCGCCTCGATGCTGTTCCACACCTGCACGATCGGTCCCGGCGGCGGGTTTGCCCGCAGCGCGCCGGTGATCAGATAGCCGCCATGCGGGACGATCGCGGCGATCGCCTGGCGGGCGGCCGGATCACGGCCGAGCAGATACGGGCTCGCCGCCTCCGGCCACAGGATCGCGGCGAGCGGATGGGCCGCCGGCGCCGCGCTCAAATCGAGCAGCCGGCGGAAATTCGTCGCGGCGGCCTGCGGCTGCCATTTCAAGCTTTGCGGGATCGACGGCTGCACCAGGCGCAGCCAGGTCGCGGTCAGGACCGTCGGCATGGTTTCGAGCCGGACCGCGCCGGCAATGCCGGGAGCCAGGATCAACAGCCCGGCCGCGATCGCCGGCGCCCAGCGCCGCGCCGCCGATATCGGCGTCATCGACGAGGCGCCGAGAACCGCCGGCAACGAGGCCGCGAGAACGGTCACAAAGCTGAGCCCGTAGATGCCGATCCAGGCGACGCTCTGCAACACCGTGAGCGCGCCCGGAAAGCCGCCCGACCAGACATAGCCGATCAGGTTCCACGGCAGCCCGGTCAAGGCATGGCCGCGGACCCATTCGGCCGCGCTCCAGGCGATGGCGAAGGCGCAGATCCGCGCCGTCGCCGGCAAACCGAGATATCTGGCGGCGAGTCGAGTGGCGAGCAGCGCCAACCCGATATAGACGGCAAAGCCGGCCGGCAGCCCGGCCGCGGCAAACGGCACCAGCCACCAGAACCGGTCGATATCGACGAACAGCGCCGCCGCGATCCAATAGAGCCCGGCCAGGAAAAAGCCGAAGCCAAAGACCCAGCCGAGCCGGAACGACGCCCAAAGGCTGGCGCTGCCGTCTTCGAGCCACAACAGGCCGGGGAAAACCACCACCAGCAGCGGCGTCAGATCAACGGGCGGCAGGGCCGCCGCGGCGCCGATCCCGAGGACAAAGGCCAGTCCGTAGCGCCGCCAGCCGGAGAGCTCGGCCACGCCAGCGGCCAGCCGGCACAGCGGGGTGTCGATCCGGGCGCCGGCTCGAACCCGGAACAGCGCCGCCTCAGGCATTGCCGCCGCCCGCTGCCCCGCTCGCGGCCGGCAGGCTGCGCACGCGCAACCGCTTGATCCGCCGCGGGTCGCCTTCGAGCACCTCGAATTCGATCCCCGACGGATGGGCGATGACCTCGCCGCGTTTGGGCACGCGGCCGGCCAGACTGGAGACGAGGCCGCCCAAGGTATCGACCTCTTCCTGCTCGCCGGCGGGACGCAGCCGGATCCCCTGTCGCTCCTCGAGCATTTCGATCGGGGTGCGCGCGTCGGCGATCACGGTGCCGTCGGGACGTTCGACCAGCTGCGGGCCGCCGGCGACATCGTGCTCGTCCTCGATCTCGCCGACGATCTCCTCGATCAGGTCCTCGATCGTCGCCAGCCCGTCGATGCCGCCGAATTCGTCGACCACCATCGCGATATGGGTGCGCGCCTGACGCATCTGCACCAGCAGGTCGAGGATCGGCGAGGACGGGGCGACAAACAGCACCTTGCGCAACAGCGGCACGAGCTTGGCCTCGCGGCGTTCGGCGACCGAGGGCAGGATGTCCTTGACGTGGATGAAACCGATCACGTCGTCCAGCGATTCGCGATAGACCGGGACCCGCGAATGGCCCTGCTCGATCATGTAGCGGACGACCTCGGGGAACGGCGTCTCGACATCGAGCGCCACGATGTCGACGCGCGGCACCATGACGTCGGCCGCGGTCCGGTCGTGGCCCTTGAGGATGTTGCCGATCAGCACCCGTTCCTGCGCGCCGAGCGGGTCGGGACCGTCGGCCGGCGGCTCTTCGATCATTTCGTCGATGGTCTCGCGCAGGCTTTCGCCGTTGCGCGGCCGCCGGATCAGCCGCAGCAGGCTGCGCAGCCGGGCAAAGCCACGATCGTGCTCGGGCTGGCCGCTTTTGGGCGGCTCGGAATCGGTCATCGAGAAACTGATACGGCTCCCACTGCTCACATAGTGCCGCCATAGGGATCCGGCACCCCCAGCGCCGCCAGTATAGATGTTTCCAGCAACTCCATGGCGACCGCTTCGGCCTCGGCGAGATGGTCATGGCCGAGCAGGTGCAGGACGCCGTGGACGACCAGATGGGCGAGATGGTCGGCGAGCGGCTTGCCCTGCTCGTCGGCCTCGCGCGCGACCGTCTCGAAGGCGAGCACCACATCGCCGAGCAACAGGGGCGCGCCGGGCGGGACCGGCATATCCGGTTCCCAGGCCGGGAAGGCGAGCACGTTGGTCGGCCGGTCGACCCCGCGCCAATCGCGGTTGAGCTGCCGCTGCACCGCGTCGTCGGCGAGGCTGACGGCGAGCTCGATCGCCGCCTGCCGCGGGATGCCGCAGCCGGCCATGCCGCGCGCCACGGCCAACCGGGCGGCGGCGCGGACCAGCTCCTCGGCGGCCGCGCAGGACCGGGCCCAGGCGGCGCAGGGCGCCAGGATCTCGACCGTGGCGATGCCGGTCGCGGCGGGAGGGTCGCTCACGGCCCGGCGGCGCGGGCCGCGCGTTCGCGCGCCTCGTAGGCGCGCACGATGCGGGCGACGAATTCGTGGCGGACGACGTCGCGGTCGGTGAAGCGGATGATGGCGATGCCCTCGACCTCGGCCAGGGTGTCGAGCGCCTCGGCCAGACCCGAGCGGGTGCCCGGCGGCAGGTCGATTTGGGTCGGATCGCCGGTCACCACCATGCGCGAACCCTCGCCGAGCCGGGTCAGAAACATCTTCATCTGCACCGGGGTGGTGTTTTGCGCTTCGTCGAGGATGACAAAGGCGTGCGCCAGGGTGCGCCCGCGCATGAACGCGATCGGCGCCACCTCGATCTCGCCGGTGCCGAGCCGGCGGGCGAGCTGGTCGGCCGGCAGCATGTCATTGAGCGCGTCGAAGATCGGCCGCAGATACGGGTCGACCTTGTCGCGCAGATCGCCCGGCAGAAAGCCCAGCCGCTCGCCGGCCTCGACCGCCGGGCGCGACAGGATGATGCGCTCGACCCGCCCGGTCATCAACAGGTCGACCGCGGCGGCGACCGCGAGATAGGTCTTGCCGGTGCCCGCGGGTCCGAGCCCGAACACCAGCTCGCTTTCGCGCAACGCCTTGATATAGGCGGCCTGCCCCGGCGTGCGCGCGGCGATGCGCCGCTTGCGGGTGCGAAAGGCGGCGTCCTCCTGCCACAGGCTCAGGCTGCGGTCGGCGATCTCGGCCTCGGCCAGACGGATCGCCGCCTCGACCGCCGGCAGATCGATCTCCTGGCCACGCTTCAGCCGGTCGTAGAGCCGCGACAGCGCGAGATGGGCCGCCTCGGTCGCCGAGGGCGGCCCCGAGATCGCCAGCCGATTGCCGCGGGTGACGACGGAAACCCCGAGCTGCCGCTCGATCCGGTCGAGATGCTGGTCGCGCTCGCCATAGAGCGGCGGGAGCAGCAGATTGTCGTCGAATTCGAGCTGGGTGCGGCCTTCGCCCGGCTCGGCCCCGACCACGCCCGAGGGGGGCGGGGTCATGCCGCTGCCATCCCCGCCAACATCCCCGAGAGGCTGTTTTGGCCGGACCCCGAGATCAGCGCCGGGACGATCTCGCCGACCCGCTCGGCGGCGGCGGCCAGATGCACGCTCTGCAGATAGGGGCTGCGCCCGACCAGCTGTCCGCCGTGGCGGCCCGGCTTTTCCAGCAGCACCGGCAGGACGCGGCCGACGCAGGCCGCGTTGAAGCGGCGCTGCTGCCGCGCCAGCAGCGCCTGCAGGATCGCCAGCCGCTCGGCCTTGACCGGTTCGGGCACCTGGTCGGCGGCGGCCGCCGCCGGGGTGCCGGGGCGGGGCGAGTATTTGAACGAGAAGGCCTGGGCAAAGCCGATTTCGCCGACGAGGTCGAGAGTGGCGCGGAAATCCGCCTCGCTCTCGCCCGGAAAGCCGACGATCAGATCGGAGGACAGCGCCAGATCCGGGCGCGCCGCGCGCAGACGCCCGACGATCCGGCGGTAGTCGCTCGCGGTGTGGCGCCGGTTCATCGCCGCCAGGACGCGGTCGGAGCCGCTCTGCGCCGGCAGGTGCAGAAACGGCATCAGCTGCGGCACGTCGCGATGGGCGGCGATCAGCCGCTCGTCGACATCGCGCGGATGCGAGGTGGTGTAGCGAATGCGGTCGAGCCCGGCGAGCCCGGCGAGCGCGCGCACCAGATCGCCGAGGCCCCATTCCCGGTCATCGAGACCCTTGCCGTGATAGGCGTTGACGTTCTGCCCGAGCAGGGTGATCTCCCGCGCCCCCGATGCGACCAGTTCGCGCGCCTCGTCCAGGATCTGCGCCGCCGGGCGCGAATACTCGGCGCCGCGGGTATAGGGCACGACGCAGAACGTGCAGAACTTGTCGCAGCCTTCCTGGACGGTCAGAAACGCGGTCACCCCCTGCCCTGCCCGGGCCGGCGGCAGATGGTCGAATTTGGGCTCCTCGGGAAAGCTGGTATCGATCACGCCGCCGCCGCTGCGCCAGGCCCGCGCCACCAGCTCCGGCAGCCGGTGGTAGGTCTGCGGGCCGAAGACCAGGTCGACAAACGGCGCCCGGCGGCGGATCTCGGCGCCCTCGGCCTGGGCGACGCAGCCGGCGACGGCGATCAGCATGGCGCCGCCGCGGCGCGCCTTTCGCTGCTTCAGCGCGCGGATCTTGCCGAGTTCGGAGAACACCTTTTCCGCCGCCTTTTCGCGGATATGGCAGGTGTTGAGGATGACCAGATCGGCGTCCTCGGCCGAGGCGGCCCGGTCGAAGCCGAGCGGCGCCAACAGCTCGGCCATGCGCGCCGAATCATAAACGTTCATCTGGCAGCCATAGGTCGCGATAAAGACCCGCTGTGTCACACCCTGCACCCTCTCTGCGGCAAATCCGGTTGGCTCATTTCGACATCGCCCGCGGCAGCGCGGCGACGATCGCCAGCGGCGCGGCAGCCCCGGCGATCGGCGGTTCCGGCATCGGCTGCGGCCGGCCGGCCAGGGCAGCGGCCATGCCGCCGGCGGCCCGCGCCTCACAATAGCGGGCGAGCGACTTGCGCGAGCCGCAATCGCCGGGGGAGACCGGGGGGTGAAACTCGACCACCACCTCGACCGTGCCCAGCCCGAGCATGCTCCACAGATGAGGGGCCAGTTCGGCGGTTCCATACCAGGCAAAAAACGGACGCAGCACGCCGGCCGAGCGGAATCCCGTCGAGCCTGGTATAGGCGATCGACACCGGCTGGACCGCGATCGGCGCGATCATGTTTTCGGCCGCGCTGAACAAGGCGCTCTTGAACGGCAACACCCGGTTGCCGTCGCTGCTGGTCCCTTCCGGAAACAGGATCAGCGCGTCGCCCATGGCCAGACGCTCGATCATCGCATCGCGCTGTTGGCGGGTATTGCGCATCTGCCGATCGACAAACACGGTGCGCTGCAATTTCGCCAACCAGCCGAACAACGGCCAGCCGGCGACTTCGGCCTTGGCGATGAACGAGCCGGCGATCAACGAGCCCAGCACCATGATGTCGGTATAGGAGACGTGGTTCGCGGCGAACAACGCCGGCCGCGCCGCGGTCGGCGCGCCAACCACCCGGACGCGAAACCCCAGCATCCGGCAGCACCCGCGGTGATAAACCGTCGGGAGCCTGCGCGACCAGGGGCGGCGCAGGGCCAGACCCACCCCCTGCACCGGCATCAGACCGAGGGTCCAGACCAGGTAGAGCGCGAGGCGCGCGATCCTCAGCGCCGGCGAGCCCATGCCGTCAAGACGTCCATCTGGCTCTGGCCCAAGGTTCCTTGATGTGTTTCGACCGGCGTACGTAATGACGCGAATACCTTTCGCTGACCAGGTCGGTCTCGACCACCACGCACACGTCCGTGGTGTTGAACTCGGGGTCGATCACCGCCCCGTCGCCGACGACGCCGCCGAGGCGCAGATAGCCCTTGACCAGCGGCGGCAGGGCGGCGAGCGCGCGCGGAGCATCGATGGCGCCGGGCGGCAGCCGGCACATCTCGACATAGCGGTCGGCGAGAGCCCGCGCGCGCAGGGCCGGGGGTGCGAGGTGATGGTGATGGAGATAGGAAAGCGGTGTGGCCAGCGCCTCGGGATCGGTCCCCGGCAGGCTCGCGCAGCCGAACATCAGGGCGATGTCGTAGTAGAAGACGTAGGCGGCGATCCCGCTCCAGAGCAGCTGCATCGCCGGCCGCTGACGATAGGCCGCGTCGACGCAGGAGCGGCCGAGTTCGAGGATCTCGCCGCGATAGGCGACGAGCGGCGCGATGTCGTATTCGGCGGCCGAATAAAATCCCCCGAGCCGCGCCGCCGCCTCCCGCCGGATCAGGCGATAGGTGCCGACGACGTTTTCGGGTCCGCGGCCCCGGCTGTGGTCGAGCACCAGCAGGTGATCGCAGCCTTCGTCGAACCGATCGAAATCCCGCCGCCGCCGCGCCGTTTCGAGTTCCGGGCGAGCCCCGGGGTTTTCGTAAAAGATGCGATAGCGCAGCGCTTGCGCGGCATCGATGTCGGCCCCGCTATCGGCGAGCCGAACCTGCAGCGGGCCGGAAGCAGATGTCGACGACAGGGCCCGGGCCGCGCCCGGCGGCCGGGCCGGTCGTCGGTTTGCCGGGCTCGAACGCGGCGCCGCCGATCACATCGCTCGACCGGGACCGGAGAACAGCGCCGTCACCATGCGCCCCGGCCGAGGGCGCGACAGCGCCTGCGACAGCGGCAACCGGCTCGACCGCCGCGAACGCGTCATTCCCGATCGGGCCTGGGCTTGGCGATGCGCGGCACGGCATAGAGTTCGAGGCGGTGGCCGACCAGATCATAGCCGAGCTGATCGGCGACGGTTTGCTGCAGCTTTTCGATCTCCTCGTTGCGGAACTCGATCACCCGGCCGGATTGCAGGTCGATCAGGTGATCGTGGTGTGCGCTCGGCATTTCCTCGTAGCGCGAGCGGCCGTCGCCGAAATCGTGCCGGGCCAGGATGTTCGCCTCTTCGAACAGCCGCACGGTGCGATAGACGGTGGCGATGCTGATATGAGGGTCGATCGCGGTCGCCCGCCGATAGACCTGCTCGACATCGGGATGGTCGGCGGAATCCGACAAGACGCGCGCGATGACCCGGCGCTGCTCGGTCATCTTCAGGCCTTTGTCGAGGCAGAGCTGCTCAAGCCGCGAGATCATCGCGTCTCCGTGACGGGCGGCGACCACGCACACTATAGAGCAAATCTTCGGGCAAGCCTATGACCAGGACGAAGACCGGCCGGGCGCCGCCGGGGTTCACGCCCGCGGCCGCCGCGCCCGGGTGCCGAGGCCGATTTCCTTGGCGAGGCGGCTGCGTTGGCGCGCATAGTTCGGAGCCACCATCGGATAGTCGGCGCCCAGTCCCCAGCGCTCGCGATACGCTTCGGGCGTCATGTTGTAGGCGGTTTTAAGATGCCGTTTGAGCATCTTCAGCTTTTTGCCATCTTCGAGGCAGACGATGTAATCGGCACTCACCGATTTCTTGACCGGAACCGCCGGCTGCGGACGTTCCACCGGGCGCCGCCGGTACTGTTCCGATATTGGCGAGCGAATTGTACACCTGGTTGATCAGCTGCGGCAAATCACTCACCGACACTGTATTGTTGGAAACGTGCGCGGCGACGATTTCTGTCGTCAGTGCCAGTAAATCGTTGGTTTGGTCGGAGTTGTTCATATCGATGGTCCCACCGTGCGGGTGATCTCCGAATATAAGTAACAACCGGAACGCAGGCAATGCGCTGGATCGCCCATTTCTTGCAATCGCGTCGTCGACACCGGTAACATTTGGTTGTAGGCGGCAACGAGGCGCCAGCACAGACGAAGGCGAGGGCGAACTCAAGTCGAAAGCGAGACGCGGGCGATCGCCCGGCGCAGCACCAGCGCGTCGGCCAACCCGGCGGGACGGCGATAATAATTGAGCCGGCGGCCGATCTGGACAAAACCGCGGGCCGCGTAGAGCGCGCGCGCCGCGGCATTGTCGGCGGCGACTTCGAGAAAGACGCTGTGCCCGCCGCGCCGCAGCATTTCTTCGCAGATCGATGCGAGCAGCGCCGATCCGCTCCCGGCCCGCCTTCGCCCGGGCACGACGCCGAGCGACAGGATCTCGCCTTCGCCGCCGAGGTCGAGGGCCAGGGCAAACCCGGCCGGTTCGCCGTCCTCCCAGAGGATTCGCCCGAAAAACCCGGCGATCGCCATGATCCGGGCCATTGCCGGCGAGTCCCACGGCTCTTCGGGAAAGCAGGCGCGATGGAGCATCGACAGCGGCGCCGCGAACGCGCCGGCCCCCTCCCCGCGGAGCGGTTCGAGACGGCGGTTCACGACCGGCCCGGCAGCAGCGGCCGGGGCGCCAGGGTGACGTCGGGCGGACGCAGATAGAGCGGCCGCGGGCGACCGCCGCGCTCGCCCCGGCGCCATCGCCGCAAGGCCGCGCGCTGGGCGCCGATCGCGGCCGGCGCGGCGGCTCCGACGATGCTGGCGCAACCGCGCGCGGCGAGAGCGGCGACGGCCCGCGGCGCGGCGTCGCCGGTGACGGTCAGCGGGCCGGCGCCGGTGGTGGTGGCGGCGGCGGTCACGATTTCGGCCAAGGCCTCGGGCAGCACCGCCGCGGCAACGCCGAGCGCACGGCCATCGGCAGCAAACAATTGGATGAATAGATCGACGCGCCGACTTTCCAGAGCGACCAGAAGAAAACCGTCGGCCGGATCGGCATCGCCGAGCGCGGCAGCGGCGGCTTCGAAGCCGGTCACGCCGATCAACGGCAGATCGAGGGCGAGGGCGATCCCGCGCGCCGCGGCGAGCCCGACCCGGATGCCGGTGAAGCTGCCGGGCCCGGTGGTCACCGCGATGAGCTCGAGCGCCGCGGCCTCCAGCCGCGCCTCGCGCATCGCGCGCTCGACCATCGGCAGCAGCGCCTCGGCCTGACCATGCGGCATATCCCGGTGCTCGACCCACAGCACGCGGTCCCCGGCGGCGACCGCCACCGAGCACCCCGATCCGGCCGAATCGAGCGCCAGAAGGCGCGGGCCGGCGCCGCCCCGAAGCGTTCCCGGAGGCGAATTCAGATGGCGCGGACCTCGACCACTTCGGGAATGTAGTGGCGCAGCATGTTTTCGATGCCGGCCTTCAAGGTCGCGGTCGAACTCGGGCAGCCCGAGCACGAACCCTGCATATGCAGATAGACGACCCCATCCTCGAAATCGTGAAAGATGATGTCGCCGCCATCCTGCGCCACCGCCGGGCGGACGCGGGTTTCGAGCAGTTCCTTGATCTGCGAGACGATTTCGTCATCGTCCTCGTCGCCGGGCGCGGCCTCGGCGCCGGCGGCCGGGGACAGCAGCACCGGATGACCGGCGGTGAAATGCTCCATGATCGCCGCCAGCACCGCCGGCTTCAGCTGATACCAGTCGCCGTCATCCTGCTTCGTCACGGTGATGAAGTCGGCGCCGAAAAACACCCCGCCGACCTGCGGCAGGGCGAACAGGCGCTGGGCCAGCGGCGAGGCCTCGGCCGCCGCCAGCTCGGTGAAGTTGGCGGTGCCGGCGGGCATCACCACCCGGCCCGGCAGAAATTTCAGAGTCGCCGGGTTCGGCGTCTGTTCGGTCTGGATGAACATCGGCGGCTCCACAAAATCGAGAAAGGCTGGCAGTTCTTTAGCATGGGGAGGCGATGTGCCGAATCAACCCTCGGCTCAGGGACGCAGCAGGCCGCTGATGTCCTGCGCCTCGCGCAACACCGGGTCGGCGATCGCATGGGCGCGCTCGGCGCCGCTGCGCAGCACCCGGTCGATATAGGCGGGGTCGGCCTGGAGCCGGCGCATCTCGCCGCCGATCCGGCCGAGCACCTCGACCGCGACCTCGGAGAGCTCCTCCTTGAATTGCGAGAAGTTGCAGCCGGCGAAGCGGGCCAGCGCCGCCTCGCGCGACAGGCCGGCCAGCGCGCCGTAGATGCCGATCAGATTGTCGGCTTCGGGCCGGCGCTCGAGCTCGGTGATGGTTTCTGGCAGCGGTTCGGGGTCGGTCTTGGCGCGGCGGATCTTCAAGGCGATCGCCTCGGCATCGTCGGTCATGTTGATGCGCGAGTAATCCGAAGTATCGGATTTCGACATTTTCTTCATGCCGTCGCGCAGGCTCATGACCCGGGTCGCGGCACCAAAGATCTGCGGCTCGGGCAATGGAAAGAAATCGCGTTCGTAGCGGCGGTTGAAGGCGCCGGCGATGTCGCGGGCGAGTTCGAGATGCTGCTTCTGGTCTTCGCCGACCGGGACGTGGGTGGCCTGGTAGACCAGGATGTCGGCGGCCATCAGCACCGGGTAGGCGTAAAGGCCGAGACCCGCCATCTCGCGCTGCTTGCCGGCCTTCTCCTTGAACTGGGTCATCCGGTTGAGCCAGCCGAGCGGGGTCAGGCAGGCGAGCAGCCAGGCCAGTTCCACATGCGCCGGCACCATGCTCTGGTTGAAGATGGTGCAGCGCTCGGGATCGATCCCGGCGGCGATGTAGGCGGCGGCCACCTCGCGGGTCGAGGCGCGCAATTCGGCCGGGTCCTGCGGCAGGGTCAGCGCGTGCAGATCGACGATGCAGAAAATGCACTCGAAATCGTGCTGCAGCGCCACCCAGTTGCGGATCGCGCCGAGGTAGTTGCCGAGATGCAGGTTGCCGGTTGGCTGGACGCCGGAAAAGATGCGGTTCATGGCGCCTGTTAGCGCCGTGGCCGGGCGCCGGTCAAGCCGGTTGCCGGCGCAGCCGCCCCAACAGATCGCGCCAGTCGGCAATCCCCAGGGCCAGCGCCAGCACGGCGAAGGCGGCGAGCCCGGCGCCGACCAGACCGGCGAGCGCCGCAGCCCGCAGCGGCACCGGCCCGGCCAGGGCGCCGGCCAGGGCGAGCCGCAATAGCGCCAGGACCAATCCCATGCCGAGCGCCGCGGCACCGATTCGCGGCAGATTGCGCCGCGCCCGGCGGTCGAGCCGGAAATGCCCGCGCCGGATCAACAGCGCCAGCAAGCTCAGCGCGTTGAGCCAGCCCGCGCAGGTCGTCGCCAGGGCGATCCCGACATGCGCCAGAAACTGCATCAGGATCACGGTCAGCGCGAGGTTCACCGCCATCGCCGCGATCGCGATCTTGACCGGAGTGGCGGTATCGTGGCGGGCGAAGAAAGCCGGCGCCAGCACCTTGACCAGGACGAAGGCCGGGAGCCCCGCGGCATAGGCGGCGAGCGCGGCCGCGGTCGCCGCGGTGTCGGCCGGGCTGAACGCGCCGCGCTGAAACAGCACGGCGAAGATCGGTTTCGCCAGCACCGCCAGCGCCACCGCCGCCGGCAGGGTCAGCAGCAGCGCCAGTTCGAGCCCGCGGTTTTGCGTGGCGACGGCGCCGTCGCGGTCGCCCAGCCGCAACTGGCGCGACAGCGGCGGCAGGATCGCCGTGCCGACGGCGATGCCGACGACGCCGAGCGGCAATTGGTTCAGCCGGTCGGCGTAGTAGAGATACGACACCGACCCGCCCGGCAGGAACGAGGCGAGCGCGGTCGAGATCAGCAGATTGATCTGGGTGACCCCGGCGCCGACCGCGCCCGGCCCCATGATCGCCAGGGTGCGGCGCACCCCCGGGGTCAGCCGCGGGCGGGGCAGACGCAAGGCCAGCCCGGCGCGGGCGCACGAGAACATCAGCCACAGGAACTGGGCGAGGCCGGCGGCGGTCACCGCCCAGGCGAGGGCCCGGCCGTCATGCCAGGCGAAATGCCTGGTCAGCAGCAGGGCGGCGATCAGAAACAGGTTCAGCAGGATCGGGGTGGCGGCGGCGGCGGCGAACCGGTCGACCGAGTTCAACACCCCCCCTTGCAACGCCACCAGCGCGATAAACAACAGATAGGGGAAGGTGATCCGGGCGAGCGCCACGGCGAGGGCGAATTTGTCCGGGTCGCCGGCAAAGCCCGGGGCGATCACCTTCATCACCCATGGCATCAAAATCTCGCCGAGCAGGACAAAGCCGAGCAGCGCGGCGAGCAGCACCGCCAGCGCGTCCTCGGCGAAGGCGCGGGCCGCCTCGCGGCCGTGCTGGGCCACGGTGCCGGCGAACAGCGGGACGAAGGCGGCGCTGAAGGCGCCCTCGGCGAACAGGCTGCGGAACAGGTTGGGCAGGCGCTGCGCCACGAAGAACGCGTCCGCCACCGGCCCCGCGCCGAGCAGCGCCGCGGTCAGAATATCGCGGACAAAGCCCATGATCCGGCTGAGCAGCGTGTAGGAGCCGACCGTGGCGACGGAGCGCAGCAAGGTCATGGCGCGGGTGTAGTCGAAAACCGCGGCCGGGAAAATGCTTGCGGCGCGATCGCCGGGGCAACGCGAGCCGGCGATGTCGAGTTACCGGCCCGCCGGCTAAACATCGTGTCTATGTCCCAGCAAAAAATTAACCAAAACTGTTCCGGAGCGAGCATCATCGTCGCCAAATATATTAACCGGTCAGTCATGGTTAAGCGGGAAATAGCATCGTCGGGTCGAAGCTGCTGTGCTTTGCGCGCCGCCTATTGCCGGATTGTGGCCATTCGCCGCCGGATTGCGAGATTTTGGTTTATTTATGTTTTGATCTGCAGTATAGTTGGGCAATTACGATCGCCTTTGGGCAATGGAGGAGATCCGGTGACCGGCTCGGATGGCGATTGGTACGAATCCCTGCATAGCGAGGGCCCTGCGCCAGGCTCGTCGAATCGGATGTTCGGGCTGCTCTTTGCCGCAATGTGCGGTGCAATCGCAGCGATTGCGGCGTGGCACGGACGGGCCAGCGCGCTGTGGTGGTCGATCGCCGCATTGGCCTTTTTGCTGGCCGCGGTTTTTGCCGCGCCGTTGCTGGGCCCGCTCAACCGCGCTTGGCGATGGCTGTCATTGCAGCTTTCCAGGATCGTCAGCCCGGTGGTCATGGCCGTGTTGTTTTTTGCGGTGCTGACCCCGGTCGGCTTCGTCATGCGGCGAACCGGCAACGATCCGCTGCGCCTTCGCTTCGAGCCGCAACGCACGAGCTACTGGCTTGCCCGCTCCGCGCAGGGCGAACGACAGACCTCGATGACCAAGCAATTTTGAGGAGTCGATGCTCGATTTTGTCAAAGAGCTGTGGCTCTTCCTGCGCAGCCGCAAGAAATACTGGTTAACCCCGGTAATCGTCATGGTGTGCGTGATGGGCGGGCTGCTGGTGCTGGTCGAGGGATCGGCAATCGCTCCGTTCATCTATACGCTGTTCTGAGCGGGTCATGACCGCAGGCGCTATCGATTTGCCGGCTCGGCCATCGGCGTTTCGCGACGGGCGCCGCGACGCGGTGATCGGCAATGGCGTGTTGCACCACACCAGGGCCGCGCGGTTGGGCTTCGAGGCGCTGCTGCGCAAGGTCAGGCCGGGCGGTCTGATCATGATCGGGCGCAAGCGTCCCTGAGGATCGGGAGAGAGCGATGCGCATCCTCGGCATTTCAGCCTTTTATCATGACAGCGCGGCGGCGCTGGTCGAGGACGGCCGCGTCGTCGCCGCCGCCCAGGAGGAGCGCTTTACCCGCCGGAAATTCGACAGCCGGTATCCGGTCAACGCCATTGCCTATTGCCTGGCCGAAGCCGGCGTCAGGCTAGCCGACATCGACCATGTGGCCTTTTACGACAAGCCGTTTCTCAAATTCGAGCGGCTGCTGGAGACGTATCTGGCCTTTGCCCCGCATGGGTTTCGCTCGTTTCGGATGGCGATGCCGATTTGGTTGAAGGACAAACTCTTTCAAAAGAAAAAGCTCGGCGAAAAACTCAAGGCGGCGGCGCCCGACTTCGACTGGGAGCACCGTTTGCTGTTTTGCGAACACCATCTCAGCCACGCCGCCTCGGCGTTTTTTCCGTCCCCCTATGAGAACGCGGTCATCCTGACGATGGATGGGGTCGGCGAGTGGGCGACGACCTCGGCCGGTCTCGGTGAGGGCAACCGGATCACGATGCTGAAGGAGATCCATTTCCCGCACTCGCTCGGCCTGCTCTATTCGGCCTTTACCTATTTCACCGGTTTTCGGGTCAATTCCGGCGAATACAAGGTCATGGGGCTGGCCCCCTATGGCGAGCCGCGCTTTACCAAGCTCATTCTCGATAAGCTGATCGACTTGAAGGCGGACGGCAGCTTTCGGCTCAACCAGGAATATTTTGATTATTGCACCGGCTTGACGATGACCAACGACCGCTTTGCCGCGCTGTTCGGCATCCCGGCGCGGAAACCGGAAGTCTGGCTCGAACAGGTGCATATGGATCTCGCCGCCTCGATCCAGAGCGTCACCGAAGAGGTGATCCTGCGCCTCACCCGGTCGCTGGCGGCCGAGACCGGCGCGCGCAATTTGTGCCTGGCGGGCGGCGTCGCGCTCAATTGCGTCGCCAACGGCAAAGTGCTGCGCGACGGTCGCTTTGACAATGTCTGGGTGCAGCCGGCGGCGGGTGACGCGGGCGGCTCGCTGGGGGCCGCGCTCGCCGCCTATCACCTCGAACTCGATCGCCCGCGCCAGCTCTCCAACGAGCTCGACGGCATGTCCGGGAGCTATCTCGGACCCGCTTTTGGCGATGACGAGATCGGCCAGCGGCTGACCGCCGCCGGTGCGTGTTTCGAGCATCTCGACGACGAGGCGGTGCTCGATCGGACCGCGGATGCGCTGGCCGATGCGAAGGCGGTCGGATGGTTTCAAGGCCGGATGGAGTTTGGCCCGCGGGCGCTCGGCGCGCGCTCGATCCTGGCCGATGCGCGCAGCCCGGCGATGCAGCGCACCCTCAACCTCAAGGTCAAGTATCGGGAGAGTTTCCGTCCGTTTGCGCCCTCGGTGCTGCGCGACGACGTTGCCGACTGGTTCGAGCTCGATGTCGACAGCCCCTACATGCTGATGGTCGCCGACGTGGTCGAAAACCGCCGCCGGGCGATGAGCCAAGCCGAGCGCAATCTGTTCGGCATCGACAAGCTGAACGTCCCGCGTTCGCAGATCCCGGCGGTCACCCATGTCGACTATTCGGCGCGGATTCAGACCGTGCACCGCGAGACCAACCCGCGCTATCACGCGCTGATCACCCGGTTCAAGGCGCTGACCGGCTGTCCGGTTCTGGTCAACACCAGCTTCAATGTGCGCGGCGAGCCGATCGTATGCACGCCGGAGGACGCGTTCCGCTGCTTCATGGGCAGCGAGATCGACGTGCTCGTCGTCGGCAATTGCTTCCTGCGCAAGGGCGACCAGGACCCGGCATTGCGTCTCGACTACCGCGACCGGTTCGACCCCGACTGACCCCGCCCTGGCTTGCCGATGCGCACTTTACCTCGCTCGCGATCCCGCTTCGAGCGCATGTCCGCCTGGCAGCGCGGGGCGGTGCTCGCCGTCACCACGCTGCTGATCTGCCTGCTGCTGCTGCTCGCGGCGGAGACCGCCGTCCGCATCCGCAGCGAGATAAAATACGGCGGCACGTTTTGGGGAGTTGACGAGACCTACGAGATCGATCCGGCGACCGGCCTGCGCATCCCGATACCCAACAGCCGTTTTGGCCCGATCCGCATCAACTCCTTCGGCTTCCGCAGCCCCGAGATCACCAAGAACAAACCGGCGGGCCGATTGCGGATCGCCTTTCTCGGCGGCTCGACCACTTATTGCGCCGAGGTCAGCAGCAACGCGATGACCTGGCCAGCGCTGGTCATCAAGGCGATGCACGAACATTGGCCGGCGCTCGACCTCGATTACATCAATGCCGGGGTCCCGGGCTATACGATCCGCTCGCTGCTGCCGGCCCTCGAAAAGCGCGTCGTACAATTCCAACCGGACATTATCGTCATCTACGAGGCGACCAACGATCTGAGCGCGAACAGCTACCAGATGGCGCACCAGCAAGGCGTTGCGCCACGGCACCAGGAGGAGACCTTCGGCTGGTTGGCGCGGCATTCGCTGCTCGCCTATCTGATCGAGAAGAACCTCGAGGTCATGCGCCTGCAGCGGCAGGCGAACAATCCTTCCGATAAGATAAAACTCGACATGCCGCGCCTCGATGCCGAGTTTCGCCAGGATTACCAGAATCTCGTGGTGGCGAGCGAACAGGCTGCCAAGATCGTCGCAACGGTGACGTTCTCGCCGCGCCTGCGGCCCCAACAGCCCCCCGAACAGCGCCGGCAGGCCGCCGTCACCAGCCTTTTTTACATGCCCTACATGACGATCGATGATGTGCTCACCGGCTTCGCCCAGTATAATCAGGTAATTCGCGAAGTCGCCGGCAAATATCAAACGCTGCTCGTCGGCGACGAGGACGCGATCCCTGCCGATGCGCAGCACTATGTGGATTCGGTGCATTTTACCGATGCCGGCAGCATCGCGATGGCGCATCGCGTGGCCCGGGTGCTGATCGCCTCGCCGATGGTTCAGGCATTGGTCGCAAAAGCCTCTGCGCAGGCCGGGCGCCGGCCGGGCACAGGGCCGAGCCGTCCGGCCGAGCGCGCGCTCACCGCGGCTTCGGCGCGCCGTTAACCTCTGGCGCTTGTTTTTTTTCGGGCGATCGGTAACCGTTCGCTTTCCCGGAACATGGGAGGCGGAGCATGGCCAAGACCAAGATGGGCGTCGTCGGCTGCGGCGGCCGGATGGGGAGAATGCTGGTCGCCGAGATCGCGGCCACCGAGGGCTGCACCGTCGCCGGCGGCAGCGAGGCCCCCGGCAGCGGCTATGTCAACCAGGACATCGGCGAACTCGCCGGGATCGGCCGCATCGGCATCCCGGTCGGCGAGGCGGTCGACAAGCTGATCCGCGACAGCGATGTGGTGCTCGAATTCACCTCGCCCGCCGCCACCGCCGAGCATGCGGCACTCGCCGCCGGGCTCGGCACGGCGATGGTGATCGGCACCACCGGGCTGTCGCCGGCGCAGGGCGACGTGGTGCGGCAGGCGGCGCGCGACATCCCGATCGTCTGGGCGCCCAATATGAGCCTCGGGATCAATGTGCTGCTCAGCGTCGTCGAACAGGCGGCGCGCCGGCTCGGCCCGGATTGGGACATCGAAATCATGGAGATGCACCACCGCGCCAAGGTCGACGCGCCGTCGGGCACGGCGCTGGCGCTCGGGCGCGCCGCGGCGGCCGGCCGGGAGGTGGCGCTCGACGAGGTCGAACAGCGCGCCCGCGACGGCATCACCGGGCCGCGCCAGGATGGCGATATCGGTTTTGCCGCATTGCGCGGCGGCGACGCGGTCGGCGACCATCACGTGATCTTCGCGGCGATCGGCGAACGCCTGGAATTCATCCATCGCACGACCAACCGGGCGGTCTTCGCCAAGGGCGCGGTACGCGCCGCGTGCTGGGTCGCCGGCCGGCCGCCGGGGCTCTACGGGCTGAAGGAGGTGCTCGGCCTGTGAGCGGCCGCGCGGGCCGCCGGTTCAGTTCGCCGGCCGGTCGGGCGCCGGCGCCGGGGTGGCCGCCGGGGTGGCCGCCGGGGTGAACGAATCGCGCCAGCGCCGCAGCGCCTCGCGGATCGTCGCCGCCAGCTCGCGCCGGGCCGCGGGCGGCAGAAAATCGCCGATCGCCAGGCTGTGCCCGTGCGAGGCAACGAACAGGCGGTTCGATTCGTCCGGGCGCTCCTCGAGGATCACCCGCAGCCAGAACGGCTGAAACCGCCACAGCCGCCGGCTGCCGCGCACCCCGACCCGCTCGACGGTAAAGGCGTCGGCGGCCAGCCTGACGATCTCGCTGCGCCTGGCGCTGCGGTAGCTGAGGCGAAAGGCGACATAGACGAGGGCGACGTCGAGACCGAAAAAGCCGCAAACCGGCCACGCGCCGATCGACACGAAGCCGATGCCGACCGCCATGCTGATCAGCCCGAGGATCAGCATCAGCAGGTGGAAGCCGCGCGGCGGCAGGCTGCGATGCGGCGCCAGCACCCGCTCGAAAAACAGGCGGCCGAACGGCGCCGCAGGATCGGCGTATCCGGAGCTGGGGATCATGCCGGTCGCAACATAGCCGCGCCGCCGCGGCGGGGTAAAGCTGCCGCGATCATGGCACCGCCGTTTGCCGGCGGCCGGGGCTGCCGGTACACTCGCCGGCGATGCGCGCCATGTCCAAACGCGAGATCCGGCGAGTTCTACCGGCGGCTGGCCGAGACCCGGCCGATCCCGCAGACCGAACTCGAATTCATCAACCCGTTCACCCTTTTGGTCGCGGTCGTGCTGTCGGCGCAGGCGACCGACACCGGGGTCAACAAGGCCACCCCCGCGCTGTTCGCGCTGGCCGACACCCCGGAAAAGATGGTGGCGCTGGGCGAGGAGCGGGTCACCGGGCTGATCCGCACCATCGGCCTCTACCGCACCAAGGCGAAAAACGTGATCGCGCTGAGCCGGATCCTGAGCGAGCGGCATGAGGGCGCGGTGCCGCGCCAGCGCGAGGCGCTCGAAGCGCTGCCGGGGGTCGGGCGCAAGACCGCGAGCGTGGTGCTGAACGTCGCCTTTGGCGAGCCGACGATCGCCGTCGACACCCATATTTTCCGGGTCGGCAATCGCACCGGCCTGGCCGCCGGCAAGACCCCGCTCCAGGTCGAAATCGGGCTCGAACGGCGCACGCCGCGCGAATACAAGCCCTACGCGCATCATTGGCTGATCCTGCACGGGCGTTATGTGTGCAAGGCGCGCAAGCCCGACTGCCCCGACTGCGTGGTCGCCGATCTATGCCATTACCCGGCCAAGACCGGGCCGGCCGAGCTGGTCGCGGCGCGGGCCGGCGCCGCCGCGGCAGAGGCCCCGACCGATCGGCCGCCGGCCCGGCGCCGGCGCGGCGCGACCCCGGCCGAAAGCGGGATCAGCCCGCGGCGCGGGCGGCCGCCGCGTCCGCCGTGAGTTCGCCCGCTTCGCCGGCCGGCTGCGACTGGATGTCGCCGGAGATCTGGCCGCCGCATTCGATTTCGATCTGGCCGTAGCGGATCGTCCCCGAGACCCGCCCGGTGGCCTTGATCAGGAGCCGCTTGCGCACCGTCAGATTGCCTTCGAAGCGGCCGCGCACCTCGGCCTCGTCGATCGAGGCGGAGCCCTTGAACAGGCCGCTCTCGGCGATGTCGACATCGCGGCAATTGGTCAAATTGGCCTCGACGCTGCCTTCGATGAACAGCTTGTCGCAGGAGTTGATCTCGCCCGAGAGGGTGATCTCGCGGCCGACGCTGAGGCGGCGCATTTCGCCGTCGGGTCTCGGCTGGTTGGTGAAGTCGAGCGGGCGGCGCAGCGCCTCGCCGGGGCGCAGCGGATCCCCGGGCCGCGCCAGATCCGGCGCGCGCGGCGGCATCGCCGGCGGCCTGACCGGGGCTGCCGGCGCCCCGGCGGGGCGGGCCGGTTTCATCGGAATGCCCAGATCGTCGGACGAATCTGCCATTTTACGATCCTCTGTCTCGCTTCGCTTGCGGCTGAACATGGGTTGGACACCCGATCGAGATGGTTCCGGGAAGATTCACGCCGTGGACCGGGCTGCCGGTGGCACCTCGATCCGCGGCAACGCTTCGAAGACATGCACCATAAAGGCCGTGGCGATGACCGGCGCCAGCAGATTGACCAGCGGCAGCGCGAACAAACCCGCGATTACCACGCCGCCGAGAAAGATGCGGCCGGCGAACCGGTTGCGCACCGCCCTCGCCGCCGCCGCGTCGAGATGCCTGAGTGCGACCACTTCGAAATACCCCCGGCCGAGAAGATATCCGTTCAGCGCCAGGAAGAGAACGAGATTCATGCCCGGAACCAACAGATAGAGCGGCAGCGCCAGCAGATTGAGAAATATGGTCGCCATCATCAGCCGCAGCATCACCGCCGCGCTCTCGCCCCAGGGCTGACGCCGCGCCGCGGCGTGGCCCGGATAGTCGAGCGCCTCGACCGCGGCGGCGACGCGTTCGAGGAACAGGCTCAGGACCAGGCTGACCACCGCCGGGAACAGCAGCCAGCTCAGCCCAAGCACCGCGAGCCCGCCCAGCAGATCGACCAGCCAATCGAGCGGCCGCCAGGCGAACAGATGCGCCCGGTAGAGCGCCGCCGCGACCGCCAGCCACAACAATGCGAAGATCGTCAGCGAGAGCCCGAGCCCCAACCACACGACCCGGCGCAGCGGCGGCGCCGAGAGTGCGGTCAGCGCACGGAGCAGGGCGGTGGGCATCGCCGGGCTTCTAGCGCGAACCCGCGCCTCGCCGCGAGCGGCAGCCCCGGCGCCAGATTGCTTCGCTGTGCTCGCAATGACAGCTATAGGTTGCCGTTGCGAGGCGGAGGTGCGGGGATATGGGCAACGCCCTTTATTACGGCGACAACCTTGCGGTGTTGCGCGAAAGCATCGCCAGCGCCAGCATCGACCTGATCTACCTCGATCCGCCGTTCAACAGCCAGGCCAACTACAACCTCTTGTTCAAAGGCCCGTCGGGCAAGGGCGCCGACGCCCAGATCGAGGCCTTCGAGGACACCTGGCATTGGGGCGAGGAGGCCGAGCGCGCCTTCTCCGAGGTGCTGGCCTCGCCCGCCACGCAGGCCGCCGAGCTGTTGCGCGCGATGCGCTCGTTCCTCGGCGAGAACGATATGATGGCCTATCTGGCGATGATGGCGGTGCGGCTCGATCGAACTGCACCGGGTGCTGAAGCCGACCGGCTCGCTCTATCTGCACTGCGACCCGACCGCCAGCCATTATCTGAAAATCTTGCTCGACGCGATCTTCGGAGCGCAAATTTCGAAACGAGATCGTCTGGAAACGCACGCAGCGCCACAGCGATGGCAAGTCAAGGCGGTACGCGGTTCGGCGACATCACGATACGATTCTATTATTACGCAAGACTCGAAGTTGGACATTTGGAATCCGCAATATCAGCTCTATATGACTGACTGAATACTGCAACGCGATACTACCGGCGTATCGGACTGGGACGGACGTCGATATCGGATCGGCGACGTCGACAGGTCCGGGCGGAGCCGCGAACGGGCAAATCCGACTCTACGAGGTGATGGGCGTTACGACGGTATTGGCGGTGCTCGCAAGAACGAATGGTACGAGCTGAATCGCGAAGGTCGAGTTCATTCAGCCAGCGCCTGGCGCAGTTCCTCAGTGATAAGCGCTATCTTGGATGAACATGCCGGGCGTTCCAGTTCAGGATATTATGGACTGACCTCTCGCCCGTAAATGCACAAGCGTCAAGGAGCGTCTGGGCTATCCGACCCAAAAGCCGGTCGCTCTGCTGGAGCGGATAATTCCGGCGTCATCGAACCCGGCGACCTCGTGCTCGACCCGTTCTGCGGCTGCGGCACGACGATTCATGCGGCGCAGAAGCTCGGGCGGGCCTGGATCGGCATCGACATCACCCATCTGGCGATTTCGCTGATCGAGCGGCGGCTGAAGGACGCGTTTCCCGGCGTCATGTTCGAGGTCCACGGAACGCCGAAGGATCTGGAAAGCGCGATCGATCTGGCGCGGCGCGACAAGTACCAGTTTCAATGGTGGGCGGTGTCGCTGGTCGATGCGCGGCCTTATGGCGGCAAGAAGAAGGGCGCCGATGGCGGCATCGACGGCATCCTGTTCTTCCGCAGCGACAAGGACAAAACCGAGAAGGCGCTGATCTCGGTCAAGGGCGGCGACAATGTCGGGGTCGGCATGGTCCGCGAGCTGATCGCCGTGGTCGAGCGCGAGAAGGCCGCGGTCGGCGTGCTGATCTCCCTGGGGTTGCCGACCCGGGCGATGGAGCGGGAGGCCGCGGCCGCGGGTTTCTTCGAAATCGCCGTTCGAAGCGGTGCCGAAAATCCAGATCATCACCCTGGCCGAACTGTTTCAAGGCGTCCGGCCGCGCATCCCGCGCATCGATTTCGGCCGCGACCTTCCGCGCCGCCGCCCGCGAGCGGACCGACACGCAGGGGCAGCTGCTCTGAGCGGCTCAATAAAATGAAATTCATTGCGCCAACAATTTACCGCCGCCTCCGTGGAAGAGTGTGTGATGAAGTCGATGAACGGCTGGGTCAGCTTGATGCGTCCTTCGAGACGGCCGCTTTGCGGCCTCCTCAGGATGAGGATTTTTCCTAATGCCATCAAAGCTGGGCAGTTTGATGCGTCCTTCGAGACGGCCGCTTTGCGGCCTCCTCAGGATGAGGATTTTTCCTAATGCCATCAAAGCTGGGACAGTTTGATGCGTCCTTCGAGACGGCCGCTTTGCGGCCTCCTCAGGATGAGGATTTTTCCTGATGCCATTAAAAATGACCTCATGGTGAGGAGCGCCGAAGGCGCGTCTCGAACCACGCGCAGCGCTGATCCAGCACCTGTTTTTAGGTGTGGCGCCAATTCCTTCACGCGCTCGGAAGCGGGGGTCCAGCGGCAACCGCTGGAGTGCTTGCGGCTCTGGATTCCCGCTTTCGCGGGAATGACGGATAAGGGATTGATACCAGCGCCATTATTTCGGGTGAGGCCGAACGGGTAAGGGATTGCGATCGACGCCATCATTTCGACCGGGCCGAGGCGCCCCCGGCCTTGGTGCGCGTGTCGAGATCGCCGCCCCTAGCTCTGCGGCAAAACGCAGTAACGATGCGGGCGGCGGCGCTTGCCGGGCGGCGAATCGCCTCTATATTCCGCGCGCCCCGCTTTCCTGCCGAGGTTTCAGCCCGCGCATGACCCAAGCTCCGATCGATGTCCTCGGCATCGGCAATGCGATTGTCGATGTGATCGCCCGCGCCGACGAGGCGTTTCTCGCAAAGGAGGCGCTGGTCAAGGGGACCATGGCCCTGATCGACGCCGAACGGGCCGAGGCGCTCTATCGGATCATGGGGCCGGGGATCGAGGCTTCGGGCGGATCGGCCGGCAACACGATGGCCGGGATCGCCTCGCTCGGCGGCCGGGGCGCCTATATCGGCAAGGTGCGCGACGATCTGTTGGGCCAGGTCTTCCGCCACGATCTGACCGCGCAAGGGGTGCGGTTCGACACGCCAGCAGCGGCCAGCGGCCCCGGCACGGCGCGCTGCCTGATCCTGGTCACCGCCGACGGGCAGCGCACCTTGAACACCTATCTCGGCGCCTGCGTCGGGCTCGGGCCCGACGATATCGACCCGGCACTGGTCGCCGCCGCCCAAATCACCTATCTCGAAGGCTATCTGTTCGACCCGCCATTGGCGCAGGAGGCGTTCCGCAAGGCCGCCGCAGATCGCCCATGGCGCCGGTCATCAGGTGGCGCTGTCGCTGTCCGACCCGTTCTGCGTCGAGCGCCATCGCGCCGCGTTCCGCGATCTGGTCGACGGGCATGTCGACATCCTGTTCGCCAACGAGATCGAGATCTGCTCGCTCTACCAGACCGAGGATTTCGCCGCCGCGGCGGCCGCGGTGCGCGGCCATGTCGCGATCGCGGCGCTGACCCGCAGCGCCGCCGGCAGCCTGGTGCTGACGCCGGGCGAACAGCACCTGGTCGCGGCGGCGCCGGTGGCGCGGGTGGTCGACACCACCGGGGCCGGCGATCTCTACGCCAGCGGCTTCCTCTACGGCTTGACCCGCGGCCTGGCGCTCCCCACCTGCGGCAGGATCGGCAGTTTGTGCGCTGCCGAAATCATCAGCCATGTCGGCGCCCGCCCCGAGCGCGATCTAGCGCAGCTCGCCGCCGAGGCCGGTCTGGTCTGAGCCCCTACCCCAATCGCCTTGGCCGCCGGCCGGGGAGCCGGCAGGTACCGTATGGATATCCGTAATATCGCGATCATCGCCCATGTCGATCACGGCAAAACCACCCTGGTCGACGCGATGCTGCGCCAATCGGGCTCGTTTCGCGCCAATCAGCAGGTGGCCGAGCGGGCGCTCGATTCGAACGAGCTCGAACGCGAGCGCGGCATCACCATCCTGGCGAAATGCACCTCGGTGGTATGGCATGACGTGCGCATCAACATCGTCGACACGCCCGGCCATGCCGATTTCGGCGGCGAGGTCGAGCGCATCCTCAGCATGGTCGACGGCGTGCTGGTCCTGGTCGACGCCGCCGAAGGGCCGATGCCGCAGACCAAATTCGTGCTCGGCAAGGCGCTGCGCCGCGGCCTGCGCCCGATCGTCGTGATCAACAAGATCGACCGGCCCGACGCCCGCGCCGGCGCGGTCCACAACGAAATCTTCGACCTGTTCGCGGTGCTCGACGCGAGCGAGGCGCAGCTCGATTTCCCGACGCTCTTTGCCTCCGGCCGCAACGGCTGGGCGGCGAGCGATATCGACGGCCCGCGGCGCGACCTGTCGCCGCTGTTCGAGCTGATCCTGGCGCATGTGCCGGCGCCCCGGGCCGATCCCGACGCGCCCTTTGCCATGCTGGCGACGACGCTGGACTACGACCCCTATCTCGGCCGGGTGCTGACCGGGCTGCATCCATTCGGGGGTGGCGCGGCTCAACATGCCGGTCAAGTCGCTGGCCCGCGACGGCCGGGTCATCGAGCAGGCGCGGCTGACCAAGCTGCTGGCGTATCGCGGGCTCGACCGGCGGCCGATCGAGGAGGCGCAGGCCGGCGACATCATCGCCATCGCCGGGCTCACCTTGACCACGGTCGCCGACACGATCTGCGCGCCCGAGGTCACCCTGCCGCTGCCGGCCGACCCGATCGACCCGCCGACCCTGGCGATGACGTTTTCGGTCAATGACAGCCCGCTCGCCGGGCGCGAGGGCACCAAGGTCACCTCGCGCATGATCGGCGAGCGGCTGTTCCGCGAAGCCGAGGGCAATGTCGCGATCCAGGTCACCGAAAGCGCGCAGAAGGAGGCGTTCGAGGTCGCCGGCCGCGGCGAATTGCAGCTCGGGCGTGCTGATCGAGACGATGCGCCGCGAGGGCTTCGAGATGTCGATCTCGCGCCCGCGGGTGCTGTTCAAGACCGATCCGGCGACCGGCCGGCGGCTCGAACCGATCGAGGAGGTGGTGATCGACGTCGACGAGGAATTCGCCGGCATCGTCGTCGACAAGATGAGCCGCCGCAAGGCCGAGATGCACGAGATGCGGCCCTCGGGCGGCGGCAAATTGCGCCTCACCCTTCTCGGGCCGACCCGCGGTCTGATCGGCTATCAGGGCGAGTTCCTGACCGATACCCGCGGCACCGGGGTGATGAGCCGGCTGTTCCACGGCTATGCGCCGCATAAGGGGCCGCTCGAGGGCCGCCGCAACGGCGTGCTGGTCTCGACCGCCAATGGCGTGTCGATCGCCTATGCGCTGTGGAACCTCGAAGACCGCGGGCCGATGTTCATCGACCCGGGGATGCAGATCTACGAAGGCATGATCATCGGCGCCCACACCCGCGGCAACGATCTCGACGTCAACCCGGCCAAGGGCAAACAGCTCACCAACATCCGCACCACGTCCAAGGACGAGGCGGTGCGGCTGACCCCGCCGCTGGTCATGAGCCTGGAACAGGCGATCGCCTATATCGGCGACGACGAGCTGCTCGAAGTGACCCCGAAATCGATCCGCCTGCGCAAGCGCCTGCTCGATCCGAACGACCGCAAGCGCGCCAGCCGCGCCGCCGCCTCAGCGGCGGATTAAGCGCCGGCGGGTGACGCCCGCAGCGGGCCGGCCGCAAACAACTTACGTCATGCTTTGTTGAGCTGGCGGGCGGGGTTGAGCTATCCTCGATGGCATGCGCAGCGGCGCGGCCGAGCGGCGGTCACGGATGACGGACCGCCGGCAAACCCGGCTCGAAAAAAAGCCGCGCGCCGAATGCAATCGTGAACAGGAGGCTGTTGATGGCAGCGGTCAGGGCGCCGTTTTTGCGGACGCGGTATGGCGGCTATTTTCACCGCGACCTTCCCGAGGAAGATGCCGAACTGACCCATGTCGGCCCGGGCACGCCGTGCGGCGAATATTTGCGGCGCTTCTGGCAGCCGGTGTGTTTCTCCGACGAGCTGAAGGACCTGCCGCTGCGGCTCAAGATCATGGGCGAGGATCTGGTCGCGTTCCGCGACAAGGGCGGGGCGATCGGCCTCCTCGAACTGCATTGCCCGCATCGCGGCACCTCGCTCGAATTCGGGCTGATCGGCGACCACGGCATCCGCTGCTGCTATCATGGCTGGCTGTTCGGCTGCGACGGCACGATCCTCGAAACCCCGGGCGAGCCAGCCGACAGCACCCTGAAGGACCGGCTGTTTCACGGCGCCTATCCGATCCACGAATATAACGGGATCGTCTTTGCCTATATGGGCCCGCCCGAGCTGAAGCCGCCCTTCCCGGCCTACGATACCTACAACCGGCCGGGCTACCGGATGATCCCGGGCCGAAAATACTGTTTTCCGGCAAACTGGCTGCAAATCCACGAAAACACCATGGACCCGGTCCATACCGCGTTTTTGCATACGATCGTCAGCGGCGCCGTATTCACCGAGGAGTTCGGGGTGTTGCCCGAGCTCGACTATGTCGAGACGCCGGTCGGCATGGTCTATGTCGGGACCCGCCGGATCGGCGACAACATCTGGACGCGGATGGTCGAGGTGGTCCTGCCCAATCTGCAGCAGGTGGCGCCGATCTGGGAGACGGGGCGCGAGGAGTGCGCCTTCAGCGGCCCGATGATGACCCGCTGGGCATTGCCGATCGACGACACCAACACGATGCTGATCGAGTTCCGCCATGTCTGCGAGACCGACAGCACGACGACGCCGGCATGGTGGGCCGACCGCAATATCATGCTCCCCGGCCAACTCGCCGCCGATTCCTACGAGGAGGGGCAGCTGCACCCCGGCGATTACGAAGCCCAGGTGTCGCAGCGGCCGATCGCGATCCACGGGTTGGAACATCTCAGCGAGACCGATCGCGGGATCAGCATGTTCCGCAACCAGGTCCGGCGCGGCATCCGGGCTGTCGCCGCGGCCCGCGATCCCGCCGGACTGTCGCGCGACGGCGATAGCGGTGATCCCGACCTATTGCAACAACACGGTGCTGCGCATCCCGCCGGCGGCAAATCCGGGGCTGGATAAGCAATTGATGCGCGAAACCGGGCGGCGGCTGGCGGCCAGCTATCTGCAGGAACCGCCGTTGATCGCCGGCCGCTGAGGGACCGATCCCGACGCCCGCAGGCCTGCTTCGGCCCCTATCGGGACGGGCGTCGGGCGACCGCACGGTTTGACTTCACCGGATCGGTCGTTATATTTTGGCTCATTCTCGAGAATGCGGGCAATGTGTGCCCCGGCGCGCTGCGTTCGCGCAGTCGGCCCTATCGGGACAACAACAACGCCAAACGGACCCTTATCGGATGAGCAGCAAGCGTCAGGAACCGAAATACAAGATCAACCGCCGCCTCGGGGTCAATCTGTGGGGCCGGCCGAAAAGTCCGCTCAACCGCCGCGAATACGGCCCCGGCCAGCACGGCCAGCGGCGCAAGAAGCCGTCGGATTTTGGCACCCAGCTGGCCGCCAAGCAAAAGCTGAAGGGCTATTACGCCAATCTCGGCGAGCGCCAGTTCCGCCGGCTCTATGAGGAGGCGGTGCGCCGGCGCGGCGACACCGGCGACAATCTGATCGAGCTGTTGGAGCGCCGGCTCGACGCCGTCGTCTACCGGATGAAGCTGGTGCCGACGCCGTTCGCCGCGCGCCAGCTGGTCAATCACGGGCATGTCCGGGTCAACAGCCGGCGGGTGACGATCCCGTCCTACACGGTGCGCGACGGCGACGAGATCGAGCTCGGGGTCAAGGCCAAGGCGATGGCGCTGGTGCTGGAGGCGTCGAGGTCGGGCGAGCGCGATGTTCCCGATTACATCGAAATCGACCACGACCGGATGAAGGGCCGCTTTATCCGCGCGCCCAAGCCGGCGGACGTGCCGTTTCCGGTAACGATGGAGCCCAATCTCGTCGTCGAGTATTATTCGCGCTGAGCCCGCCGGCGCTGCCGGCGGATGGTCGCCGGCCGAGGGTCGAGGGGCCGCCGCCGAGCGCGGCCCGCCGGCGGCAAGCCGCGCCTCGGGGCGGCTTTTTTTGTGGCGCGCGACCCTCCCTTTCGACCCGGTCGCCGGTGGCGAGGCCGGCGGCTCGCGCCGTGATCCCAGGGGGCGATGGCGATGCTGATTGTGCCGATCACGGTCGTCATGTTGCTGGTCTTGCTGAACGGCTTGTTCGCGATGGCCGAGATCGCGCTGGTATCGGCGCGCCCGGCCCGCCTGCGGGGGCTCGCCGAGGCCGGCAATCCCGGCGCCCAGGCGGCGCTCGAACTGAAAGCCGACCCCTCGCGGCTGCTGTCGACGGTGCAGATCGGGATCACCGTGATCGCGGTGCTGTCGGGCACCTTTGGCCAGGCCACCCTTGGCGACCACCTTCAGAGCGTGCTCGAAAGCAGCTCCGGGTTGGTCGCGCGCTACGCGCATGCGATCAGCATGGCGATCGTGGTCATCGGCATCTCCTATCTGTCGCTGATCATCGGCGAGCTGGTGCCCAAGCGCATCGCCCTGGCCGGCCCGGAGCGCATCGCCGCGGCATTGGCGCGGCTGATGCGGGCGATGGCGCGGGCGGGCGCGCCGATCGAATGGTTTTTGAGCGCCTCGAGCGATCTGGTGCTGCGGCTGCTGCCGCTGCGCGCCGAAGGAGCGCCCCCGGTGACCGACGAGGAGATCAGCTTTATGCTGCGCGAGGGAGCGGCGACCGGCCATATCCCGCACGCCGAGACGGCGATCGTCGAGATGGCGCTGCGCCTCGGCGACCGGCGGATCAGCGCGGTGATGACGCCGCGCACCCAGATCGAATGGATCGATCTCGACGACCCGGTGGAAGAAAACCGGCATAAGATCCGCGACAGCGCCCATTCCCGGTTTCCGGTGGTGCAGGGCGGCACCCAGCAGGTGATCGGCATCGTCCGGGCCAAGGATCTGCTGGTTGCCTGCCTTGCCGGACAGCCGTTCGAGATCCGGGCGGCGATGCGGCCGCCGCTCTATCTGCCGAATACGGTCACCGTGCTGCGCGCCCTCGAAGTGTTCAAAACTTCAGGCGAACCGATGGCGCTGGTGGTCGACGAGTATGGCGACCTCGAAGGGCTGGTCGCGCTCAACGACATGCTCGAAGCGCTGGTCGGCGACATCGACGCCGATCGGCAGGTGGTGCGGCGCGAAGACGGCACCCTGCTGATCGACGGCATGGTCGGGCTCGACGAGCTGAAGCAAGTTCTCGGGATATCGCGCCTGCCCGGCGAGGACGCGGATTTTCACACTCTCGGCGGCTATCTGATGGCGCGCCTCAATCGCGTGCCGATGCTCGCCGACCGGGTTACCGCCGACACTCACCGCTTCGAGGTTGTCGAAATGGATGGCCGCAGGGTCCACCGGGTGCTGGTGACGCCGAACAAGGCCAAGGGGCGGCGGTAGCCGCCCCTTACTGATGGCAGAAACAGCGCACGACGCTTTGCCAGGAGGTTATGACAGTGCCAGCCGGCGGGTGTCGCGGTAGCCGGTTTCCGACAGCTCGCCCCAATCCATGACGCCGGCGAGAAAGGCCATGTAGCTGTCGTAGACCTTGCGGGTCAGCGGATCCTTGGCGGCCGTGTCGGCAAGGACCTCTTTGCTGAGCTTGCCGAACGTCTTGATCAATTCATCGTTGAAGCGCAGGATTTTGACGCGCTTTTCGTCGCGCAGCAACTTGAGCGACTTGACGTTTTCGAAATTGAACTCGGCCAGCGAGCGGGTGACCTCGGCCTCGGCAGCGGCCTCGATCAGCGCCTTTTCGGACGGTGACAGCCCGTCCCATAACTTTCTGTTGATGCCGAGGGTTAAGTTCGTGCCAGGCTCATGGAAGCCCGGGTAGTAGTAATAGTCTGCTGTTTTGTCGAGCCCGAGTTCGAGGTCCATCCAAGGTCCGATCCATTCTGCGGCGTCGATCGCACCGGATTTGAGGGCTGTCGGTATCTCACCGCCGGGGGTTGTTACGACGGTAGCGCCCATCCGGCGCAAGACTTCCGCGCCGAGCTCCGGCATCCGATAGCGCAGCCCCTTGTAGTCTTCCGGGCTGTTGATTTCCTTGGTGAACCAGCCGCCCATCTGCACGCCGCTATTGGTCGCCATCAGCGGCTTGATATTGAACTGTGCGTCGACCTCGTCCCACAACGCCTGCCCGCCGCCGAAGAGAAGCCACGAACACAACTCGTCGGCGGTCATGCCATAGGGAACCGCGGCAAAGAAATTGAGCGCCGGCGATTTGCTTGCAAAGTAAACCTCGTCGGTATGATACATATCGGCGGCGCCGGCGGAGACCGCGTCAAAGACCTCGAAAGGATCAACGAGGCTTTCGGACGGGATAAACCGTAATCTTGAGATGCCCTTCCGATAAAGTGGTAATCGACTGGGCCAATCGCTCGGCGCTGGTCTGCAGTCCGGACATGCCCTTCTGAGTCCAGCTGGTCACCATCTTGAGTTCTTTGACGCCTTGCGCGATCGCCGGCCGCGGCAGGGTTGCCACCGCGGCGACGGAAGCAGCCGCCCCCAGCAGCAGCTCGCGGCGGCGTCTCCTCATTGTGGCCTCCCTGGACGGAATGTACTGCAGGTTGTCTCGCGCTTGATTTTCGGCAACAATCGTCGGACGAAGGAAGCCGTCGGCTCAAGCTTACAGGACATTATCGTTTGCCGGACAGCCGGACAAGGGTGAGCGGCGTAGGGGCTCGGCTCCTGATCGTCATTTTCGGCATCGGCGCGGTGTCGGCGCTGGTCGCCGGTGCGGCGCTATATGCTTTTGTCGAAGTCGGGCATTCGCTGGCGCTGATCGATCGCCGTATCGACCCGATCCTGGCCTCGCTCGAAGTGTCGCGCTCGGTCGAACGCATCGTAACGTCGGCCTCGGCGCTCTCCGCCGCCACCACCGAACAGAGGCGCGACCACCTCTTCGCCAAGCTTTCGCGCCAATCGGCCAAATTGCAGTCTCTTCTAACCGAATTGCGCGATGGCGGCATCAGCTCCGAACGGCTCGCGCCGATCGAGGGCTACGCCGTTCAGCTGGACGCCAATCTGACGGCGCTGGACGCGGACGTCCGGCTGCGATTGCAGTTGATCGGCCGGACCAAGGATTTGATGCGAGGGGTGTTCGATACCAATAATGAAACGCAGCGGCTGCTGGGGCCGACGCTGCTCGTCTACGACAGCCAGCTCGACCACCTCGCAAAGCTACTCGACGCTGTCGGGCAGCCGGCCGATCTGCACGGGCAAGACATCCGTTCGCTGATCGCCGGTTTGTTGGCCGCCCGGCCGGTGCAAAAGGTGCAGCAGCGGGCCTCCGACGCCGCCGATGCCTTGGCCCAGGCTTCGGTCAGCGAGCAGAAGCAGCGGCTGCTGATCCTCGCCTTTCAGCTTCGCCGAATAATCGGCGACCTCGAGAAGGACTCCCAGGCGCTCGACCCGAAGCTGCGGCCGCTGTTCCTGGCGCAGGTTGACAAATTCAAGACCCTGGCCGACGGGCCGAGTTCGATACCTGAATTGCGCCAGCACGAATTGAATCTGATCGCCGACGCCAACCAGTTGCTGGCCGAGAACGATACCCTGTCGACGCAGCTCACCGACGCCGCCGAACAGCTGGTCGAGGCGACCAAGCGAGAGGTGCGGGGGGCGACGGCCTCGGCTCTTCGCGTTCAGCGACTGAGCACCGAGGCGATCAGCGTGCTGCTGGCACTCGGCTTTGCCGGCTCGGTTCTGATCGTCTGGCTCTATGTCGGCCGCAACATCGTCCGGCGCCTAAATTTGTTGAGCGGTGCCATGTTCGCGATCGCCGGCGGCGGCCGCGACACCGTCGTTCCAGTAACCGGCAGTGACGAGATCGCGGCAATGGGGCGGGCGGTCGAGGTGTTCCGCCAGAACGCGGTCGAACGCGATGCACTCTTGGCCGAGCGCGCTGAGGCCGCCGAACGCCTGGAACACCAGGTCGAGGAGCGCACCGCCGAACTGGCGCAGCGTCAGGCCGAGTTGCGGGTCACCTTCGACAACATGGCCGACGGCGTCGCGATGTTCGATGCGGAGTACCGCCTCGCCGCGTGGAACCGCAATTTCCAGGAGATGCTCGATCTGCCGGACGCCTTCCTCGCCGAGCGGCCGAGCTTTGCCCAGTATTTCCGCTATCTCGCCAACCGCGGCGAATACAGCTCGGCCGATCTCGAGGCGCAGCTGAGCCGCTACGTTGAAGATATGGAGCGGGAGATGCGGTTCGAGCGGACGCGGCCCGACGGGCGGGTCATCGAGGTGCGGCGCAACGCGGTGCCGGGCGGCGGCTTTGTGCTGATCTACAGCGACATCACCGAGCGCAAGGCCGCCGAGGAACAGATTCACGCCGCTCGCGACGCCGCCGAGGCCGCCTTGCGAGAACTGAAAGCTGCCCAGGCAAGCCTGATCCAGGCCGAGAAGATGGCATCGCTCGGACAGCTGACTGCCGGCATCGCCCACGAGATCAAGAACCCACTCAACTTCGTCAATAACTTCGCCGGCCTGGCGGGTGAGCTGTTGGACGAGTTGAAGGAAACCACGGCGCCAGCGATCGCCGCTCTCGACGACCCCAGGCGCGCCGAGGCCGAAGAAATCATCGACACGCTTTCCGGCAATCTCGAAAAGATCGCAGAGCACGGCAAGCGCGCGGACGGCATCGTCAACAGCATGCTGGAGCATTCCCGCGGCGGGATCGGCGAGCGGCGGCAAGTCGATATCAATGCCTTGATCGAAGAGGCGCTGAACCTCGCCTATCATGGCGCCCGCGCCCAGGACCAGAACTTCAACATCACGTTGGAACGCGATCTCGACCGGACTATCGCCCCGATCGAAGTGGTCCCGCAGGATATATCCCGAGTGTTCCTCAACCTCTTCGGCAACGGCTTTTACGCCGCCAATGAGCGGCGGAGCAAAGCCGGCGACGGCTTCCGCCCAGTACTGAAGGTCACGACGCGCGATCTCGGCGCCGAGGTCGAGATCCGCGTCCGCGACAACGGCACCGGCATCGCCCCCGAATCGCGCGACAAGCTGTTCCAGCCGTTCTTCACCACCAAGCCGACCGGCGAGGGCACCGGGCTCGGCCTGTCGATCAGCTATGACATCGTCACCCAACAGCATGGCGGCACGATCGCGGTTGACAGCAGAGTCGGCAAATTCACCGAGTTTATAATCCGCCTGCCGCGCAGACCGCCGGCAGCCGTCGGGGCGGCCGCATGAGTAACCGCGGGCTTCACGAAACCCGCCTAGCGAAGTCCCGCCGCTTGCCACTATGAGGCGGTAGCGGATCGGCGCGGTAGGCCACCGATGCAAGCCGGCGGCTTTGATGATATATCCCCTTACCATCAGCATGCAGGGCCGAGAGCATGACCGGGTTACCGCCGACACTCACCGCTTCGAGGTGGTCGAAATGGATGGCCGCAGGGTCCACCGGGTGCTGGTGACGCCGAACAAGGCCAAGGGGCGGCGGTGAAGCGCTCCCACATTGGGCGGTCGCTGCAAATCGGCCCGGCCCGCGCCTTCTCCGCCCTGGCAGGACTATGGGACGAGGCCGCGTTCTGGCGGAGCGCGGCCGTGGTGCTTGCCACGACGGCACTCGCGCTATTGGTAGCGGCGCAGATCGGCCGCGTTCCGCCCGATTTTTCGGCGCGGCCGATCGTCGCCGTGCTGCGCGACGCCGGGCGGCAGCCGCGATGGGCGATCCGCCTCGCCCGCAACGCCCACCAGATCGCCGCCGACAGCCTCGATCCGCCGCCGGTTCCGGCCGGCCATGTCTACCAGCTTTGGCTCGAACCGCCGGGCGGCGGCGCACTGCGCCCGCTCGGTCTGCTGCCGCAAGCCGGACGCAAGGTGATCGCCGAGACCCCGGCCAATATTCGCTCGCTGTCGGGCCATGGCGCGCTGGCGGTCACGCTCGAGCCGGCGGGCGGCTCGCTCGGGCCGGGGCCAAGCGGGCCGGCGCTGTTCCGTGGCAGCCTCGCCGGTCCGGGCTGAATCGGGCTGCCGGTCAACCGGCATTAGACCGCCGTGTTTAAGCTTTTTGAAGGCGGAGCCCACAGCATGGGGGAGCTTCGGCGCCTCGGGGCGGAATGGTGTCGCGTTATGTTCATGATTTATCGGGTCGACCGGCGAGCGGCCCCGACCTATAGTGAAACCGCTGAAAGTCGAGACGGCCGGACGTGCAGCGGAGCGGTGACGACCCATCGGTCGCCGTGGCAATGGACGCCGCCGTCGCCGATAAGACGACCATCGGGAGCGCTTGGCAGAACGGCTCACTTGGCAATTTGCAGGGGAGATCGGCTTGACCCGCCGGACAGCATGGCAAAGTTGCAAAGCGGACACCCTGTGAGCGATGCCGAGCCGGCCGCATGGCTGGTGGCGACGCGAACCCGGCCGGGATCGCGATCGATCCTGTGGTCGGGCGGATCGTTGTGCCTCTGGCGTCCGTTCTCTTGCCAATCGCGGCCTTCGTGAACCGCTCCCCGCTGGCGGAGGCAGGATGACAGCGCCCTCGGGCCCGATCGACGAGATTTGCGTCAACACCATCAGGACCCTGCGCCGGGTAGCGCGGCCGGATCATCGGCATCGAGACTTTCGGCGCCTCGGCGCCGCTGAAGGAGCTGCGCGCTAAATTCGGCTTCACCCCCGAACACGTCTATGCGGCTGCCACGGAGCAGTTCGCCCGCAAGGAGTAAACGGCGATGACCAATCCGCTGAAGGGGCTCAACGAATACGGGCAATCGGTGTGGCTCGACTTTGTCAGCCGCGAGCTGTTGAAGACCGGCCAGCTGACCCAGCTGATCGCCGATGACGGGTTGCGCGGGGTCACCTCGAACCCGTCGATCTTTGAAAAGGCGATCGGGCATGGCGACGATTACGACGAGCTGATCGCCGCGGCGCAGAAGAACGGCGACCTCGACCCCGGCGCGCTGTTCGAGGAACTGGCGGTCCGCGATATCCAGGAAGGCGCCGACGCGCTGCGCCCGGTCTATCATCAGACCCAGGGCCGCGACGGATATATCAGCCTCGAAGTCTCGCCCTATCTGGCGATGAAGACGCATGAGACGATCGAGGAGGCGCGCCGGCTGTGGCGCGAGGTCGGCCGCGAAAATCTGATGGTCAAGGTGCCCGGCACCAAGGCCGGGCTGCCGGCGATCCGCACCCTGATCGGCGAGGGGATCAACGTCAACGTCACCCTGCTGTTTTCGCAGCAGGTCTATGCCGAGGTCGCCGAGGCCTACCTGTCCGGGCTCGAAGCCCTGGCCCGCAAAGGCGGCGATCCGCACAAGGTGGCCAGTGTCGCGAGCTTTTTCGTCAGCCGGATCGACACCTTGGTCGACGAGGCGCTCGACAAGCGCATCGCCGCGACCTCCGGCCCCGCTGAAAAGGCCCAGTTGGAAAAGCTGAAGGGCAAGGTCGCGATCGCCAACGCCAAGCTCGCCTATCAGCTTTACGGAAAGATCTATGAGGGCGAGCGCTGGCAGCGGCTGGCGCAGCAGGGGGCGCAGTCGCAGCGGCTGCTATGGGCCAGCACCGGCACCAAAAACAAGGCCTACAGCGATGTGCTCTATGTCGACGAGCTGATCGGCCGCGACACGGTCAACACGATGCCGCCGGCGACGATGGACGCCTATCGCGACCATGGCCATCCGCGGCCGAGCCTCGACCAAGACATCGACGGCGCCAAGGCGGTGATGGCGGCGCTGCCCGGCGCCGGGATTTCGATCGAGGCGGTCACCGCGAAGCTGGTCGAGGACGGGGTGCGGCAGTTCGCCGACGCCGCCGACCAGCTCTATGCCGCGGTCCAGAAAAAGCGCCGCGCGGTGCTCGGCCCCAAGCTCGACCCGATGAGCTACAAATTGCCCGCAGCGCTCGACAAGGAGGTTCACGACACGCTCGAGGACTGGCGCCGCGAGGGCAAGGTCCGGCGGCTATGGGCCGGCGACGCGTCATTGTGGACCGAAACCGACGAGGCGCAATGGACCGGCTGGCTCGGCATCGTCGATCAGCAGTTGAAGTCGGTGGCCGAATTGCAGGATTTCGCCGAGGACGTGAAGCGCGCCGGGTTTCGCGACGTGCTGCTGCTGGGGATGGGCGGGTCGAGCCTCGGCCCCGAGGTGTTTGCCAAGACTTTCGCGGCAAAGCCCGGCTTTCCGGCACTGCATGTGCTCGATTCGACCGACCCGGCGCAGCTTCGTCATTTCGAGGGTCTGATCGACCCGGCGCACACGCTGTTCATCGTGTCGAGCAAATCGGGCAGCACCCTCGAACCCAACATCTTCAAGCAGTATTTCTTTGAGGTGGCGAAAGCGGCGGTCGGCGCCGCCGAGGCGCCCAAGCGCTTTGCCGCGATCACCGACCCGGGCTCGTCGCTCGAAAAGAAGGCGCGGACCGAGGGGTTCCGGCACATCTTTCACGGTCTGCCCAGCATCGGCGGGCGCTATTCGGTGTTGTCGAATTTCGGCATGGTGCCGGCGGCGGCGATCGGCGTCGATCCGCGCGGCTTTCTCGAAAATACCGCCGAGATGGCGCGCTCCTGCGCGCCGAGCGCGCCGCCGGTCGAGAATCCGGGGGTGATCCTGGGCGCGATTCTCGGGGTCTGCCAGCGCCACGGGCATGACAAGGCGACGATCATCGCGTCGAAAGGCATTGCCGATTTCGGCGCCTGGCTCGAACAGCTGCTCGCCGAATCGACCGGCAAACTCGGCAAGGGGATCGTGCCGTTCGACGCCGAACCGCTGGGTCCGCCGGCGGTCTACGGCAATGACCGGGTGTTCGCCTATCTGCGGCTCGCCGCCGACCAGGATGCGGACCAGGAAAAGGCGGTCGCGGCGCTCGAAACCGCCGGCCATCCGGTGGTGCGGATCATCGTCTCCGAGCCGATGCAGCTCGGCCAGGAATTCTTCCGCTGGGAGATGGCCACCGCGGTCGCCGGCTCGATCATCGGCATCGACCCGTTCGACCAGCCCGATGTCGAGGCGAGCAAAGTCAAGACCCGCGATCTGACCGCCGCTTATGAAAAGACCGGCTCGCTGCCCGAGGAAAAGCCGTTTTACGCGGCGGCCGGGTTCAAGCTCTATGCCGACCCGAAGAACGAGGCGGTGCTGGCCCCGGCGGCGACCAGCCTGACGACGGCGCTCAAGGCCCATTTCGCCCGCATCGGCCCCGGCGATTACGCCGCCCTGCTCGCCTATATCGAGCGCAACCCGGCCCATATCGAGACCTTGCAGGGCTGGCGCCGCACGATCCGCGACCGCACCAAGGCGGCGACCTGTCTCGGCTTTGGCCCGCGCTTTCTGCATTCGACCGGGCAGGCCTACAAGGGCGGCCCGAATAGCGGCGTCTTTCTGCAGATCACCTGCGACGATGCCGCCGATCTGCCGGTGCCGGGGCAGAAATACACCTTTGGCGTGGTCAAGGCGGCGCAGGCGCGCGGCGATTTCGAGGTGCTGGCCGAGCGCGGCAGGCGGGCGCTGCGGGTCCATATCTCGGGGGTTCTCGATGCCGGCCTGGCCGCACTCGGGCTGGCCATCGAGCAGGCCCTGGCATAAGCCGGCGCGGGCAGCGCCACAGCAAGGAGGTTTCTGATGCAACTCGGAATGATCGGTCTCGGCCGCATGGGCGGCAACATCGTGCGCCGGCTGATGAAGAACGGCCACAGCTGCGTCGTCTACGACAAGAGCGCGGATACGGTGCGCGAGTTTGCCGGCGAAGGCGCCAAGCCCAGCAAGGATCTCGGCGATTTCGTCCAACAGCTCAGCGCGCCGCGGGCGGTCTGGGTGATGCTGCCGGCCGGCCACATCACCGACGCCACGATCGTCGAACTCAGCAGCCTGCTGGCCAAGGGCGACATCGTCATCGACGGCGGCAATTCGTTTTATCAGGACGACATCCGCCACGCCGAGATGCTGAAGCCAAAGGGCATCCACTTTGTCGATGTCGGCACCAGCGGCGGGGTGTGGGGTTTCGAGCGCGGCTATTGCATGATGATCGGCGGCGACAAGGCCGTCGTCGACCATCTGGACCCGATCTTGAAGACCCTGGCTCCCGGCATCGGCAATATCGACCGCACCCCCGGCCGGCACGGCCTCGATCCGCGGGCCGAGGAAGGCTATCTCCATTGCGGCCCGGTCGGCGCCGGGCATTTCGTCAAGATGGTGCATAACGGCATCGAATACGGGGTGATGCAGGCCTATGCCGAAGGCTTTGACATTCTGCGCAACGTCAACATTCCGGCGGTCCCGGAAAACCGGCGCTATCAGCTCGACCTTCCCGATATCGCCGAAGTGTGGCGGCGGGGCAGCGTGATCGCCTCGTGGCTGCTCGATCTGACCGCGATCTCGCTGGCAAAAGATCCCGAGCTGTCCAAATTCACCGGGCAGGTTGCGGATTCGGGCGAAGGCCGGTGGACCATCCAGGCCGCGATCGAGGAGGCGGTGCCGGCCGAGGTATTGTCCTCGGCGCTCTATACCCGTTTCCGCTCGCGCCAGGACCACACCTTCGCCGAGCGCATCCTGTCGGCGATGCGCAACGAGTTCGGCGGCCATCAGGAACCGGGCACAATCGTAAAGGACTGAACCATGGACGCTCGGACCGAGGCAAAGGAGCAGAGCACCGCGCAGCGCGCGCCCCAGGCGCCGCCCTGCACGATGGTGATCTTTGGCGCCGGCGGCGATCTGACCAAGCGCCTGCTGATGCCGGCGCTCTACAATCTGGCCAAGGACAAGCTGCTATCGGACAATTTCGCGATCATCGCCGCCGACCGCACGCCCAAGCCGGCCGAGGCGTTTCGCGACTATCTGGCCGAAGGCGTCAAAAGCTTTGTCTCGGACACCGGCTCGAGCACCGAGAGCGAGCCGTTCGACGCCAAGACCTGGGAGTTCATCGCCGCCCGCATCACCCATTTCGCCGGCGATTTTACCGCGCCCGAGACCTATACCCAGCTGGCCAAATTGCTCGACGAGACCGAAGCCAAGAACAAGACCGGCGGCAACGTCCTGTTCTATCTCGCCGTCGCCGAGCAATTGTTCGGCACCATCGTCGAGCGGATCGGCGCGGCCGGGCTGGCCACGGAAAAGGACGGCAGCTGGCGCCGGGTGATCATCGAAAAGCCGTTCGGCCGCGATCTCGCCACCGCCCGCGCGCTCAACGCCCGCATTCTCAAGGTCCTGGACGAACCGCAGATCTTCCGCATGGACCATTTCCTCGGCAAGGAAACGGTCCAGAACATCATGGCGCTGCGCTTTTCGAACGCGATCTTCGAGCCGCTGTGGAACCGTGACCATATCGACCACGTGCAGATCACCGCCGCCGAAACCGTCGGCGTCGAACGCCGCGCCAATTTTTACGAGGTCACCGGCGCATTGCGCGACATGGTGCCGAACCATGTGTTCCAGCTGTTGAGCCTGACCGCGATGGAATCGCCCAACTCGTTCGCCGCCGACGCGGTGCGCAACGAGAAGACCAAGGTCCTCGAAGCGATCCAGCCGCTCGACGACGAGGCCGTGCGCCGCAACGTCGTGCGCGGGCAGTACGCGGCCGGCGCGATCAACGGCGCCGCGGTCCAGGGCTATCGCCAGGAGCCGGGGGTCAACCCCAACAGCATGACCGAGACCTATGTCGCCTTGCGCCTCGGCATCGAGAACTGGCGCTGGGCCGGCGTGCCGTTCTATCTGCGCACCGGCAAGAGGCTGACGCGGCGCACCACCGAGATCGCGATCCATTTCAAGCAGGCGCCGTTTGCGCTGTTCCGCGACACCCCGGTCGATATTCTGACCCCCAACGTGCTGATCCTGCAGATCCAGCCCGACGAGGGCGTGGCGCTGCAATTCGGCGCCAAGATCCCGGGCCCGCGGATCGAGCTCGGCAAGGTCAGGATGGATTTTCGCTACAATGATTATTTCCACACCGAGCCCAGCACCGGCTATGAGACCCTGGTTTATGATTGCATGATCGGCGAGGCGATCCTGTTCAACCGGGCGGACGGCGTCGAGGCCGGCTGGGAGGTGGTGCAGCCGATCCTCGATTTGTGGAGCGAGGACAAGACGGCGCCGCTCGAACTCTACCCGGCCGGCGCCGCCGGCCCCGATGCCGCCGACAACCTGCTGTGGCGCAGCGGCCGGCAGTGGCGCCCGCTGAACCCGTAACAATAGCTGGCGCGCGCCCATGACCCGCTCCGTCATCGTCGCCCCGTCGATCCTGTCGGCCGATTTCGGGCGCCTGGCCGACGAGGTGCGGCGCGGTCGACCGCGCCGGCGCCGACTGGATCCATGTCGATGTGATGGATGGGCGGTTCGTTCCCAACCTGACGATCGGCCCGGTGGTGGTCGCCGCGGTGCGCAAGGCGACGGCGAAACCGGTCGATGTCCACCTGATGATGGTCGAGCCCGAACATTATCTCGACGATTTCGCCAAGGCCGGCGCCGATCACCTGCTGGTCCATTGCGAGCCCGGGGCGACGATCCATCTGCACCGCACCCTTTCCCAGATTCGCGACCTGGGGAAGATTGCCGGGGTGGTGCTGAACCCGGCGACGCCGCTGGCGCAGATCGAGTATGTGCTGCATCTGTGCGGCATCGTGCTGATCATGACGGTCAATCCGGGCTTTGGCGGACAGGAGTTCCTGCCGGAGATGTTGCCCAAGGTGGCGGCATTGCGGCGTCTATGCGATGAACGCGGGCTCGACCCGGTGATCGAAGTCGATGGCGGGTTGAGCGGCGAGAATGCATGGCGCGTGCTCGATGCCGGGGCGAACGCGATCGTCGCCGGCTCGGCGGTGTTCCACGCACCCGATTATGCCCGGGCGATCGCGGCGATCCGCGACTCCCGCCAACGCCGCTCCTGAGGAATGCCGATGCCGAGCCAAACCCGCATCGAGGCCGTGCCGGATCTGGAGGAGCTGGCCCATCGGGCCGCGCGCTGGATCACCGATCTTGCCGGGCGCAGCAGCGGCCGCTTTGCCATCTGCCTGTCCGGCGGCTCGACCCCGCGCCGGCTCTATCAGCTGCTGGCCGCCGCGCCCTATCGCGAGGCGATGCCGTGGGACCGGGTGCACTGGTTCTGGGGCGATGAGCGATTTGTCCCGTGGGACCATCCCGACAGCAACTACCGGATGGCGCGCGAGGCGCTGCTGGCGCATGTGCCGGCGCCGGCGCAGAACATCCACGGCATCGCGACCACCGGCGATCCGGCCGGCGCCGCCCGCGCTTATGAACGCGAGCTCAAATCCTATTACGGCGGCGAGACGCTCGATCCGGGGCGCCCGCTGTTCGATATCGGATTGCTGGGCCTCGGCCCGGATGGCCATACCGCCTCATTGTTTCCGGGGACAAAAGTCCTGGAGGAACGCCAGCGCTGGGTCGCCGAGGTCATCGGCGCCAAGCCGGAGGTGCGCATCACCTTGACCTATCCGCCGCTCGAAAGCAGCCGGCACACGGCGTTTCTGGTCGCGGGCGCCGACAAGCGCGAGCCTCTGGCGCAGGTGCAGGCCGGCGACCTGGAACTGCCGGCGGCGCGGCTGCGCCCAAGCGGCGAACTGATCTGGTACGTCGACGCCCAGGCGCAGCCCGATCGATGATCGCCGATCGCGACCAGCTGAAGCGCGCCGCGGCATTGCGCGCCATCGAAGAGGTCGAGGACGGCATGATCCTCGGTCTCGGCACCGGATCGACCGCCACGTTTGTGATCGAGGGACTGGCCGCGCGGGTCGCGGCCGGGCTGCACGTCGTCGGCATCCCGACATCGGAGCGCACCGCGGCGCTGGCGCGTGGGCTCGGCATCCCGATCGCGACCTTTGCCGAGTATCAGAAGCTCGACATGACGATCGACGGCGCCGACGAGGTCGAACTCGGCACGCTAAACCTGATCAAGGGCCTGGGCGGCGCGCTGCTGCGCGAGAAAATCGTCGCCGCGGCGAGCCGGCGGCTGGTCATCGTCGTCGACGAGGAAAAGCTCGTCGAGCGGCTGGGCGAGCACACCCCGGTGCCGGTCGAGGTCACCCAGTTCGGCTGGCAGGTCACCGGCGCCTCCCTGGCCGCGCTGGGCGGCATTCCGGAACGCCGCTACACGCTGGGCGAGCAGCCTTTTGTCACCGATGGCGGCAACTTCATCCTCGACTGCCGGTTCGGGCCGATCCGCGATCCGGCCGCCCTCGAAGCGGGCATCGCCATGACCGTCGGCGCCGTCGAGAGCGGGCTGTTTGTCGGGCGCAGTTCGCTCGTCGTCGTCGCCTCGACCACCGGGGTCGACGTATTGACCCCGCCCCGGCAGGATTTGGCGAAGGCGGCGACGAGGAACCCGGCATGAAAACAATCTCGCTGGTCGTGTCCGATGTCGACGGCACGCTGGTCACCACCGACAAGGCGCTGACGCCGCGGGCGATCGCGGCGGTGGCGCAACTGCATGAGCGCGGGATCGCCTTTTCGATCTGCAGCAGCCGCCCGCCCTTTGGCCAGCGCATGCTGATCGAGCCGCTGCGGCTCGCCCTGCCCTTCGGCGGCTATAATGGCGGCTCGATCGTCAACCCCGATCTGTCGCCGGTCGAGCAGAAACTGCTGGCGCCGGATGCGGCGCGCGACACCGTGGCCATGCTCGAAGCGCACGGGGTCACCAGCATCTGGGTGTTCACCGGCGGCGCCTGGCTGATCCGCGACCGGGCCGGCGATTACGTCGACCTCGAAATTCACACGATTGACACGCCGCCGACCGTGGTTGCGTCCTTTGACGGGCGTCTCGATGCGGTCTCGAAGATCGTCGGCGCCAGCACCGACCATGACCGGATTGCGGCCGCGGTAGCGGCGGGTCAAGCCGGCTTGAACGGCCGCGCCACGGTCGCGCGGTCACAGGCCTATTACTGCGACGTGACCCCGTCCGGCATCGACAAGGGCCGGCTGGTCGATCTGCTGGCCGAGCGGCTCGCCGTGCCGATGGACGAAATCGCGGTTCTCGGCGACATGGGCAATGATGTGGAGATGTTCCGCCGCGCCGGCTTCCCGATCGCGATGGGTAACGCCACGCCAGAGGTCAAGGCATTGGCTCAGGCGATCACCCTATCCAACGATGAAGACGGGTTCGCCGTCGCTATCGAGCGCTACATTCTCGGCGGCTGAGCGGGAGGCCGCCGGCCGGCAGCCTCCCACGACATCACCCAGGTTCAGCTTCCCGAACCGGTGCCGTAATTGCTCGGCGCGGTGGACGAACCGGACATGTCCGAGCCGCCGTTGAAACTCGCGACGCATTGAGCGTGGAGCTGGGCGTCGGTGATCGGCCCGCACTCCTTGCGCATGCGCGCCTCGCGGAAGCTTCGGTTGGTGTCCACCAGCCGTTGATAGCGATCGCTCTGGATCACATTCTGCCGCGCCGACCAGCTGCCGGACTGTTCAACGCCGTTGCTCTGCGGGCCGTTCGTGATCATCTGCTCCGGCGGCGCCATCTGCGCGCGAACCGCCGGAACCCCCGCCGCCATCGTCAAAAGCCCGGCCGTTACGGCCAAACCCGCCAAAGTCTTTCGCATCATGACCGTTGCCTCCTGTGCTTATGGTCATGGGCGACAAACAACCCGGGATCGGCCATCGTTCCAACGGCGCCGGCAAGGCGCAAAAAGCAAGGCTTGCCGCGCAGGGCTGGACTGGCGGCCGGGCCTTCATATTGCCGGATCGGCGATGCCGCGACGACGGCAGGCGGCGAGCAGCGTATTGCGCAGCAGGCAGGCGATGGTCATCGGCCCAACCCCGCCCGGCACCGGGGTGATCGCCCCGGCAATCCCGCGCACCGCGGCGAAATCGACGTCTCCGACCAGTCGGCTGCCGCCATCCGGCCCACGGATCGGGCTGATGCCGGCGTCGATCACCGTGGCGCCGGGCTTGACCCAGTCGGCTTTGACCATCAGCGGCCGGCCGGTTGCGGCGACCAGAATGTCGGCCCCCCGGGCGATCCGCGCCGTCTCGCGGGTTTTCGAATGAACCATCGTGACCGTGCAGTCGGCGGCCAGCAGCAATGCCGCCATCGGCTTGCCGACGATGTTCGAGCGGCCGAGGATGACCGCCTCGGCGCCGGCGAGATCGCGATGCTGCTGGCGCAGCAGCAGCAAAATGCCCTGCGGCGTACAGGGCACGAAGCCGGACAACCCGGTCCACAGCCGGCCGACATTGACCGGATGAAAGCCGTCGACATCCTTGGCCGGATCGACCGACGAGGTCACCCGATGGACATCGATCTGTGGCGGCAGCGGCAATTGGACCAGGACCCCGTCGACCCGGTCGTCGGCGTTGAGCGAGTCGATTTCGCCGATCAGCGCTGCCTCGCCGGTATCGGCCGGCAGGCGGCGCTCGAACGAGACGAGCCCGGCGGCGCCGCAGGCATTGCCCTTGGCGCGGACATAGCTGCGGCTTGCCGGGTCGTCGCCGACGAGGATGGTGGCGAGGCCGGAGGTCAGCCCGTGTTCCCGGCGCAAGCGCGCCGCCGCATCGGCAACACGGAAGCGCAGCCCTGCCGCGATGGTCTTTCCGTCGATGATCCGCGCATCCGCCACGCCGCCCTCCCCCGCCGCCGATCGAGCAACCGGCAAAATTTATACCCGGCCCAACCGGCGAATGCCTGACAATATCCCGGCAAGCGATGCGGGCGATCGGCCACCGGCCGGCACCCGGGCGAGAGAGGAGATGGCGGATGACGACGCGGCAGAAGATGCGCCGGCTGATCGAGCGCACCGGCTATACGATGGCGCCCGGCGCCTATGACACCCTGACGGCGCGACTGGTCGAACAGGCCGGGTTCGAGGCGGTCTATCTGACCGGCGGCGGCTATTCGCGGGCGAACGGCTATCCCGATCTCGGGCTGCTGACCCTATCCGAAAACGTCCGCTTTATCGGGCTGACGGTCGAGGCGGTCGGGATCCCGGTCATCGCCGACGCCGACACCGGCTACGGCAATGCGATCAATGTGATTCGCACGGTGCGCGAATACGAAAAATCCGGGGTCGCCGCCTTTCATCTCGAGGACCAGGTCTCACCCAAAAAATGCGGTCACTACGAGGGCAAGGAGGTGATTTCGGTCGGCGAAATGGTCGGCAAGATCAAGGCCGCGGTGGATACAAGGCAAGATCCCGACCTGATCATCATCGCCCGCTCCGACGCGCGTGCGATCGAGGGGCTGGCGGCGGCGATCGACCGGGTCAACGCCTATCTCGAAGCCGGCGCCGATGTCGGTTTTGTCGAAGCGCCACAGAATGTCGAGGAATTGCGTATCGCCGCGCGGCAGGTCGCCGGGCCGGCGCTGGTCAATGTGTTCGAGGGCGGCAAGACCCCGATGGTGCCGGCCGGCGAACTCGAAGCGATGGGATTTCGCCTCGGCATCTACCCCTCGCAGACCCATCGCGCCGCGATCCGCGCCGCGCAGAAAGTGCTGGCCGCGCTCAAGGAGGATGGCGACACCGCCCGCGTCGAAGCCGATCTCGCCACCTTTCAGGAGCGGGAAGAGGCGGTCGGCACCGCTCGCTGGCAAGCGATCGAGAACAAATACCTGCGGTTCGAGCAGCGCTGAGGCGAGCGGCCGGCACCGGATGTCGGCGACCGGGAAATGTGTTAAGATGCGCGCGGTGCATCCCACGGGCGATCGCGACGCATGGAGAGCGATGCGGCAGGCGCTACCCTGGCGCCCCCCCGGCCGGCGTCCCGGGCGGGCGGACGGGGCGCGGGCGGGCGGGGCGCGTCGCTGGCGATCCGGCTGAGCGCGGTCATCGTCGCCGCCACCATCGACGAGCCGCGGGTACTGACGGTGCGGATGGGACGGGCGCCGACCGAGGCGCTCCCCTCCGGGCCGCTCGAAGTCGAACACCGCACCCTCGAAGTCGGGCTGCGCGCCTGGGTCGAGCGGCAGACCAGCCAAACCCTCGGCTATGTCGAACAGCTTTATACCTTTGGCGACCGCGACCGGATCGAAGCCGCGGCGGCGCGGCCGGGCCGGGCCTTGACCGTCGCCTATCTGGCGCTGGCGCGCGAGGCGCGGCCGGAGGGGGCGGCCGAAGCCGCGTGGCAAAGCTGGTATCGTCATTTTCCTTGGGAGGATTGGCGCGCCGGCAAGCCGGCGGCGCTGGCCCCGATCGAGGAACGGCTGGGCCACTGGGTGCGAGATGCGGCCGGCGACGCCGAGCGGCGGCTGCGCGCCGAACGCCTGGGGCTCGCCTTTGCCGCCTCCTGGAACGAGGAATTGGTGCTCGAGCGCTACGAGCTGCTCTATGAGGCCGGCTTGATTGCGGAGGCCTGGCGCGACCTCGCCCGCTCGATCCCGCCCGCCGACGGACCGGTTTTTGGGGCGCCGATGGCCGCCGACCATCGCCGCATCCTCGCCACCGCGATCGGGCGGCTGCGCGGCAAGATCAAGTATCGCCCGGTCGTGTTCGAGCTGATGCCGCCCTCCTTCACCTTGCTGCGCCTGCAGCGGACGGTGGAGGCGCTGTCCGGAGTGCGGCTGCACAAGCAGAATTTCCGCCGGTTGGTCGAGCAGCAGGGCCTGGTCGAGGAAACCGGCGGGATCAGCGCCGAGACCGGCGGGCGGCCGGCGCGGCTGGTGCGGTTTCGCCGCGAGGTTCTGCTCGAACGCCCGGCGCCGGGCCTGCGGCTGCGCCCGGTACGCCGCGCATCGGGTCTCTGAGACAGGAACGGCGAGGCCATCCGGACAGTCCGCCGGTCGATCCACGCCGCTGTGTTATTAAGGTTAATGTTAAACTTTGGCACTATTGTCCTTTTGTGCGGAATTCTAGTAGAGTTTGCGCCTTTATTGTAACGTTGAAGCGCGGCGATAAATAACCGTTGATCGGGGAACCGCCAGTCGTGAAAAACATGGAGACGGGGATCCCGGCGCTGACTCCCGGCGCCGATCCGCCGGCTGCGGTGCTGGCGAGCGGCCGGCCGGCGGCGCAGGCAAGGGAGCAGCCGCAACCGAGCGAGGATTGGCGGGCGCTGCGCGCGGAGGTCGAGCGGCAGCGCGAAGAACTCGATTGCCGCCGCAGCGTGATCGAGCAATTGCGGCAAAAACTCGAGCAGAGCGAGGCGGCCGGCGCCGCCCGATCGGCACTCCTGGCCGAGCTCAGCCACGAATTGCGCACCCCGCTCAATGCGATCATCGGCTTTTCCGAGATCATCCAGTCGCAATCGCTCGGCCCGATCGGAAACGCGACCTATCGCGACTACATCGGCGAGATAATTTTCTGCGGTCGGCATTTGCTCGACCTTGTCGACGCGACGCTCGAAATCGCCCGGCACGAGGCCGGCACGCTCGAATTGCAAGAGGAGCCGGTAGCGGTCGGTGAGGTCATCGACGACGCGCTCCGGCTGATCGCGCCATTGGCCGACAGGGCCGGGGTGAGGTATTTCTGGCGACCGGGCACGAGCGAGTTGCCGCTGCTCTATTGCGACCGGCTGCGGGTGCGGCAAATCCTGCTCAACATATTGTCCAACGCGGTCAAATTTACCGAGGCGGGCGGACAAGTCGAGATCGCCGCCGATCTTTCGGATGGCCTCGCTTTGCTGGTCAGCGATACCGGCATCGGCGTCGCCCCCGAGAATATCGCGCTGGCTCTGTCCCGTTTTGGCCGGATCGAAGCAAACGGGCCGCCGCACCGGGCCGGCGCGGGCCTGGGGCTGAGCCTGGCGAAAGCCTTGACCGAGCAGCATGGCGGCAGCCTGTTGCTGCACAGTACGCCGCGGATCGGGACCATGGTGCGGATCTGGTTTCCGGCCCGGCGCCTGGTGCCGGGAAATTCCGGCGCCGCTGCCGAGGCGCTGCCGCCGGCGGATACCCTGGCCGGTTGACCCTGGCCGGTTGACCCTGGCCGGTTGACCCTGGGGGTCAGGGGTGGGGCGGGCTTTCCGGCAAGGTTCGTTGCCGGCGGTAGCTCAGCGCTTCGGCGACATGCCGCCGGCCGACGATGGCGGCGCCCTCGAGATCGGCGAGGGTGCGGGCGACGCGGAGCACCCGGTGAAAGCCGCGCGCCGACAGTCGCAGCCGATCGGCGGCCCGGACCAGCAAGGCGCGCCCGTCCGGGTCGGGCGCCGCGACTTCGTCGAGCAAGGTCCCGTCGGCTTCGGCGTTGGTGCGGATACTGCGCTCCGGCGGCAGATCGGCGTAGCGCGCAGCCTGCCGCCGGCGCGCCGCGACGACGCGCCGGGCCACCGCGGCGCTGCCCTCGGCGGGCGGCGGCAGGGCGAGATCGGCCGGCGACACCGCCGGCACGTCGATATTCAGATCGATGCGGTCCAAGAGCGGGCCCGACAGCCGGGCCTGGTAGTCCTCGGCGCAGCGCGGCGCCCGGCCGCAGGCTTGTTCGGCGAAATGGCCGCAGCGGCACGGGTTCATCGCCGCGATCAACTGAAACCGCGCCGGATAGGTCACGTGCCCGTTGGCGCGGGCAATGCTGACCCGGCCGGTTTCGAGCGGCTGGCGCAACGCTTCGAGCGCGGCACGGTTGAATTCGGGCAATTCGTCGAGAAACAACACACCCTGATGGGCGAGCGAGATCTCGCCCGGCCGTGCGCGCATGCCGCCGCCGACAAGGGCCGGCAAGGAGGCGGAATGATGCGGCTCGCGAAATGGCCGCTCGCGTGACAACCCGGCGCTGCGCAACCCGCCGGCGACCGACTGGATCATCCCGAGCTCCAGCGCCTCGGCCGGTTCGAGCGGCGGCAACAGCCCGGGCAGGCGCGCCGCCAGCATCGATTTGCCTGATCCCGGCGGGCCGACCATCAACAGATTGTGGCCGCCGGCGGCGGCGACCTCGATCGCGCGCTTGGCGCTTTCCTGACCCTTCACATCGCCGAGGTCGAGCCCGGCGGTGCGCGAGGCGGCAAGGCGCGGCTCGGGCGGCGGCAGCAGCTGGGTCCCTTTGAAATGGTTGACGATCGCCAGCAGGCTCGGAGCGGCGATGATCTCGATCTCGCCGGCCCAGGCCGCTTCGCCACCGCAGGCCTCCGGGCAGATGATCCCGCCCTCGCGGCTGGCGGCGGCAAGGCCGGCGAGCAGCACCCCGGCGACGCTCGTCACCGAACCGTCGAGCGACAGCTCGCCAAGGGCGGTATAGGCGGCGAGTTCATCGGCCGGCAGCGCCTCCATCGCCACCAGCAGGGCGAGGGCGATCGGCAGGTCGAAATGGCTGCCTTCCTTCAGCACGTCGGCCGGGGCGAGGTTGACGGTGATCCGCTTTGGCGGCAGGGCCAGGCCGAGCGATTGCAGTGCCGAGCGCACCCGTTCGCGCAATTCGGCGACCGCCTTGTCGGGCAGGCCGACTACGGTGAAGGCCGGCAGCCCGGAGGCGATCGTCACCTGGGTCTCGACCTCGATGACCTCGATGCCGTGGAATGCCACGGTGCGAACCTGCGCGGCCATGCCCTGCCCGCCTCTTAACCAGAAAGGCGAATGTAGGGGGGTGCGCGTCGCGACGCCAGCGCTGCGGCGATGGTCCGGGTTGCGATATAATAATTTCGGATCGGGCAAGGGGGTCGGATGATCGAGTTCCTGATGGTTCCCGGGGCGCCGGCGCCGGTAGCCCCGTTCAGCCATGCGACCGCGGCCGATGACTGGATTTTCGTCACCGGGCAAATGCCCACCGACCCGGCTGACGACAATGCCCCGTTGCCGCAAGGGATCGAGGCGCAAACCCGCCGGGTCATCGGCAATCTGCAGCGGGTTCTGGACGGGGTTGGCAGCGCCCTCGACCAGGTGGTGTTCGCCCGGGTCTACCTGACCCGGTTCGAGCGCGACTACGCGGCGATGAACGCCGTTTATCGAACCTATTTCGCCCCGGCGCGGCTTCCCGCCCGGACCTGTATCGGCGTCACCGCCCTGGCCCGCGGCGCATTGGTCGAGATCGATCTACTGGCCCGCCGGAAGACCGGGTAAGCGCGTTCCGGCGGCCGGGTGCGCCGGCTCGCGGCGGCGGCTACCCGCTGTTGCGCAGCCCGGCGGCAATGCCGTTGATCGTCAGGTGGATACCGGTGACGACATCCTGATCCGTGTCGCCGGCGCGATACCGTTTCAGCAGCTCGATCTGCATGTGATTGAGCGGATCGAGATAGGGGAAGCGGTTGCGGATCGACCGCGCCAATAGCGGATTGCTTTCGAGCAGGCTCTGCTGGCCCATGATCGCCAGCAACGCCTCGACCGTATTCTGCCATTCCGCGCGCAACCGGGAAAAGACGCGGACCCGCAATTCTTCGTCGGAAACCAGTTCGGCGTAGCGCGAGGCGATCGCGACGTCGCTCTTGGCCAGCACCATGTCCATATTCGATAGCAGCATCTGGAAAAACGGCCAGTCGCGATACATCGCCTGCAAAACTTACGCGCCGCTCTGCTCACGCACCGTGTCGCCGAGAATCCGGCCGAGCAGCCGGATATCGTCGCGCAGCGGCAGGTCTTCGTCTTCGGCCTCGAATGGGTTCGGCGTTGGCATCGGCGTCCCTCCCACTCCGCCGTGGATGGATGCGTGCCAAACATGCACAAATCGTGCCCTGAGGAGGCGGCGACCGCATCGCGACGGCCGCCTTGGCGCGAGGCGGCGCGAGGCTGGGCTCAGCCCCCGGTCAGTTCGCGGCGGACAATGCGGGCGCCGTCGGCCAATGCCTTGAGTTTGGCGAAGGCAGTGTCGCGGGGCAGGTATTTCATGCCGCAATCGGGGGCGGGGACCAGCCGCTCGGCCGGGATGTGCCGCAACGCGGCGCGGATCCGGGCGGCGACGGTCTCGGCGGTTTCGGGCTCGGGGTCACCCATGCTGATGACCCCGAAAATGACCGTCTTGTCACCGAGGTGGTCGAGATTGCCGAGATCGAGATTGGGCTGCGCCGCCTCGATCGAGATCTGCTGGGCCACCGTGCCGGTCAGTTCCGACAGGAACGAATAGCCGTTCGGCTTGTCGCGCGAGACATAGGCATAGCCAAAACAAAGATGCAGCGCGGTCGGGCCGGAGATGCCTGCCAGCGCCCGGTTGATCGCCGGAACGGCCAGCCGCCGCGCTTCCTCGGGCCGGGCCTGCAGCCACGGCTCGTCGAGCTGGATCACATCCGCCCCGGCCGCCTTCAGCTCGCGCAGCTCGGCATTGACCGCGGCGGCGTAATCCATGACCAGCTCTTCTTCGTCCTGGTAGAACTCGTTTTGCGCCTGGCGCGACATCGTGAACGGGCCGGGCACGGTGATCTTGATCGGATGGTCGGTATGGCGGCGCAGGAATTCGACATCGCGCCGCTCGACCGGGCGCAGCCGGCGGATCGGGCCGACGATGCGCGGCACGATGACGGTGCCGCTGGAGCGCCCGCGCACCGTCGCCGGATTGTCCAGATCGATGCCCGAGAGCGCCGTGGCAAAGCGGTTCGAGTAGCTCTCGCGGCGGATCTCGCCATCGGTGAGGATGTCGATGCCGGCCTCCTCCATGTCGCGGATCGCCAGCCGGGTCGCATCGTCCTGGGCCTGTTCGAGCCAGGGTTCGGCCACCCGCCACAATTCCTGCGCGCGCACCCGCGCCGGCGGCAGATGCGTCAGCCGCTCGCGGTCGATCAGCCAGTCGGGCTGCGGATAACTGCCGACGACGGTGGTCGGAAGCAGGGTTTCGGTCATCGGTCCTGGTTTCTCCGCTGGCGCTATCGGTAAATTCTAGCATGAAAACATCGGTAATTCTAGCATGAAAACCGCTCCTACCCGAACCTTCCCGCGGGCGGTGAAAGAAATGCGCGAGAGCATCGCGGGTTTTCATCGACAGTTCCCCGCCGCATAGTGGGGTTTCCTGAGATGGAGGAGACGAGATGGCTGACGATGCCGGGCACGGCGAATTGTTCGACAAGGGTTTGGCGATGCGGCGGGCGGTGCTCGGCGCCGAATATGTCGACCGCTCGATCCAGAATGCCGACGCCTTCACCCAGCCCTTTCAACAGCTCGTCACCGAATGGTGCTGGGGTGAGGTGTGGAACCGGCCGGGGCTCGACAAAAAGACCCGCAGCATCATCAATCTGGCGATGCTGACCGCACTCAACCGGCCGAACGAGGTGCGCCTCCATGTGCGCGGCGCCCTCAACAACGGCGTGACGCGCGAGGAGATCCAGGAGGTATTGCTGCACACGACAGTCTATTGCGGCGTCCCGGCAGCGCTCGAAAGCTTTCGCATCGCCGCCGAAGTGCTGAAAGAGGAAGACGCCAAGAAGCGGTGACCCGGTTCCACCCGACGCGCAAAACCCTGACCGTCGCGGCGCTCGGCACGACGCAGACGCTGGCCTGGGCCTCGAGCTATTACCTGCCGGCGATCCTGGCCGGGCCGATCTCCGCCGGTCTGCATGTCTCGAAATCGCTGTTCTTTGCGTTCTTTTCCGTGTCGCTGCTGCTGCAGGCGGCGATCGGGCCGGCGATCGGGCGGGCGATCGACCGCCGCGGCGGTCGCGGGGTGCTGATGCTGTCGAATCTGGTGCTCGCCGCCGGGCTTGCCTGGCTCGGCATCGCCGGGGGCCCGATCGCTCTGGCCGGCGCCTGGATCGTGCTCGGGTTCGGCATGGCATTGGGGCTCTACGACCCGGCCTTTGCCGCGCTGACCGCGATCTATGGCCGCGAGGCGCGTGGCGCGATCACCGGGATCACCCTGATCGGCGGCTTTGCCAGCACCATCGGCTGGCCGCTCTCGGCCTGGCTCAATGATGCCTATGGCTGGCGCGGCGCCTGTCTCGGCTGGGCGGCGGTCAATCTTATCATCTGCCTGCCGATCAACCGGTTTCTGATCCCGCGACCGGCGGCGACTTGGCCCGGAGCAGCGGCCGAGACGGCGATCGCGGCGCCGCCGGCCAACGGCATGGCGGTGCTGGCCTTTGTGTTCGGCGCGGTCGGTTTCGTGACCGGGGCGATGGCGGCGCACCTGCCGGGTCTGCTGAAGCTGGCGGGCGCCTCGACCACGGCGGCGATCGCCGCCTCGGCCTTGATGGGACCGGCGCAGGTAGCGGCGCGGCTGTTCGAGTTCGGGGTGCTGAAGCGGATGCACCCATTGGTCTCGACCCGTATCGCATTGCTGCTCCACCCGCTCGGCGCGGTGTTGCTCGGTGTTTTCGGCGGCCCGGCGGCGGCCGGGTTTGCCATATTGCATGGCGGCGGCAACGGGCTGTTGACGATTTCGCGCGGGACCCTGCCGCTGGCATTGTTCGGTCCCACCGGATACGGGCGGCGGACCGGCATCATCGTCGCCCCGGCGCGGGTGACCACGGCGGCGGCGCCGCTGCTGTTCGGGCTGATGATGAGCCGGATCGGGCTCGGCGCGCTGATGGTCTCGGCCGGGCTCAGCATTGCCGCATTGGGGGCATTGGCCTTGCTGCGAATCCAGTCCGGAGCAGCACCGGCGCCGCGCGCCGGCGCTTGAACCGAGGTGTGGCGCTCGCCGCGACGATCTAGCCGTAAACCCGCCGATAGAGCGCGATGATCTCGTCGCTGGCCGGCACCCGCGGGTTGTTGGCGGGCGAGCCGGAGGCCAGCGCCTGGCTCGCCATCACCGGCAGCAATTCCTCGTAGCGCCCGGCGTCGATGCCCCATTCGCGCGGGGTCGGCACCTGCAGATCCCGGTTCAGCCGGCGCAGTTCGTCGAGCAGGCGCGCGACCGCACCCTGGCTCCCCTCGCCTTCCTCGGCCACGCCCATCGCCCGCGCGCAATCGGCGTAACGGTCGAGTGCCGCCGGCACCGAGAAGGCGGTGATCTCCGGCAACAGCATCGCATTCGACAGCCCGTGCGGCACGTGGAAGAAGGCGCCGATCGGCCGGCTCATGCCGTGAACCAGGGCGACGCTCGAATTGGAGAAGGCCATGCCGGCGGTGGTCGCGCCCAGCATCATCGCCTCGCGCGCCGCCCGGTTGTCCGGCTCGGCGCAGGCGGTGCGGATGTGGCGCGCGATCAGCCCCATCGCATTGCGGGCGAGCCCGTCGGTGTAGGGGCTGGCGCGGCGCGAGACATAGGCCTCGATCGCATGGGTCAGGCTGTCGAGCCCGGTATCGGCGGTGAGCCGCAACGGCATGGTCAGGGTCAGCTCGTAATCGACGATCGCCGCCAACGGGCAGCAGGCCAGCCCGGCGATCAGCATTTTCTCGTCGGTTTCGGTGTCGGTGATGACCGTGAAGCGGGTGACCTCCGACCCGGTGCCGGCGGTGGTCGGGATCGCCACCAGCGGCGGTCCGGGTTTGGGGATCTCGGCCGGAACCTTGTAGTCGCGCATCTGCCCGCCATTGGCGGCGAGCACGCTCATCGCCTTCGCGGTGTCGATCGAGCTGCCGCCGCCGATCGCGACAAGGCTGTCGAACCCGCCCGCGGCGAGAATTCGCGCGCCGGTCTCGACCACCGCGGTGGTCGGATCGGGAACCGTATCGGCGAAGACCTGCCAGCGGATTGGCGTTTGGTCGATGAGGGCGGTCGCGCGCTCGAGAATGCCCGATTTTTGGATGTAGGGGTCGGTCACGATCAGCGGCCTCGACAGCCCGAGCCGTTGCAACATGCCCGGCAACTCGGCGAGCGCCCCGCCGCCGACCGCCATCAGCCGCGGCGTGGTGATCGTCGCAACCATGTCCGCCTCCTTCCGGGTCAGCCCGGCTTCTTCAAGCGAAAGCGCAACACCCCGCCCGGCTGTTCGCAGGATTCGAGTAACTCGCATCCGGTGGTGGCGCAGAAATGCTCGAAATCCTTGGCGGCGCCCGGGTCGGTCGCCAGCACTTCGAGCACCGCGCCGGGCATCAGCGCCTTCAGCGCGCGGCGCGCCTTCAGCACCGGCAGCGGGCATAAGAGCCCGGTCGCATCGAGCGTTGTGGCCGCTTCGGCGGCGCCTTCGTTCATAGCCAACTCCCGTCTAACCCCTGGCAGGATTGATCTGCCGATCCGCTCACAAATCCGCCCATGACGATAATGCCTGGTGAAAGCCCCGTCACCCGCCATGGCGGCCGCATTCCGAGATGACCCAGAACGGCCGTTGCGGCCGGCCGCTGACCATTATATAAGTACTTACTTGCTGAACTGAGGCGAGCATGCCGAACGTCGTCACGATCAACCGGCCGGACGTCATTGCGCTGATCGAACAGGCCGCCAGAAAGCTGACCGAGGGCAACAAGACCGAAGCGGTCGCCCTGGCCATGCGGCGCCTGCTCGACGAGGATGCCCGCGCGGGTTCTCTGTTCGGGGCTCACCGCGGATCGGTGCGGGTGCGCGATGGCGTGGACCTGATCGCACCGGCGCTCGATGTCGAACCCGACGCCGAGACCGGTACGGGAAATCGAGCGGTGACGGATGCGCTGCTGCTCGACACGCATATCGCCCTCTGGCTCGACAGCGGCGATGGCCGTCTGCGTCCATCGACACGCTCGTTGATCGATGATTGCTGGCAGAATGGTGGTTCCATTTGCCTGAGTGCGGTTACCGCCTGGGAGATTGCACTGCTCGTCGATACCGGACGAATCGAACTGGATCTTCCGGTCGAGGCGTGGGTTGCGCGTTTCCTCGAACGCCCCGGCATCACATCTGCGCCCCTCGGCCATCGCGCGGCTGTGCGCAGCTACCAGCTTCATCATCTCGAGCACCGCGATCCGGCCGATCGCCTGCTGATCGCCACCGCGATCGAGCTCGCCTGCCCTTTCGTCACCTACGACGAGCGCATCGCCCGCTTTGGCCAGAGGCATGGCCGACAGCACGGGTTTGCGGTCAGCGCGTGACGTTTGGGTTTGAACTGCTCACCCGAAGCGGTTGGAGCGGGGGAAGCCGTTGGGGACGAGGCGGCCGGCGCCGCCGCGGGGGCCGAGCCAGGGGGAGAGATCGGTTTCGCTGCGGGTGCGGTTTTCGCCTTGGCGCCATGACAGGCCGTCAGCCAGCCGGAACACCCTGGCATCGGCAAGGCCGCCCGCTTTGTAGCGCTGCAGGATCACGCCGCGACCGCGGGTCATCAGCGGGATGTCGTCGAGCTTGACCACCAGCATCCGCCGGTTGTCGCCGACCAGGGCCACCGCGTCGCCGCCCTCGGCCGGCAGGCAGATCCGGGCGACCGCCCCCTCGCCCGGGGTCAGCACCTGCTTGCCGGCGCGGGTCTGGGCCACCGCCTCCTCGCCATCGACGACAAAGCCGCGCCCGTCGCTGGCCGCGACCAGCAATTCCATGCCGGGCCGATAGGGGAACATCGCGACGATGTCGTGCTCGTTCGGCAGCTCGACCATCAGCCGCAACGGCTCGCCCTGGCCGCGCCCGCCCGGCAGCCGGTCGACGCCGATCGTATAAAAGCGGCCGTTGCTGGCGAACACGATCAGCCGGTCGGTGGTCTCGGCGGCGATCGCGAAGCGCGGGCCGTCGCCTTCCTTGTATTTCTGCTCCGCGGCCGCTGCGCCGTGCCCCTTGACCGCGCGGATCCAGCCTTTGGCCGAGCACAGCACCGTCACCGGCTCGCGCTCGATCAGCGCCTCGGCGGGGATTTCCACCGCCGCCGGCGCCTCGGCGAGCGCGGTGCGGCGCCGGCCCAGCGCGGTGTCGCCGGCGAATTCGGCGGCGGTTTGGCGAACCTCCCTGGCCACTGCGCGCCATTGCCGGCGCTCGCTGTCCAGCAGCCGCGTCAGCCCCGCCTCCTCGGTCGACAGCGCCTCCATTTCCTTGCGGATCGCGATCTCTTCGAGCCGGCGCAGGGCGCGCAGCCGCAGATTGAGGATCGCCTCGGCCTGAACCTCGCTCAATTCCCAGCGCGCGATCATCTCGGCCTTTGGCTCGTCGGATTCGCGGATGATGCGGATCACCTCGTCGAGATTGAGATAGACGATGATCTGGCCCTGGAGGATCTCGATGCGGCGGGCGACCGCGGCGAGGCGATGGCGGCTCTGCCGCTGCAGGACCTCGCGGCGATGGTCGAGAAAGGCCTGCAAGGCCTCTTTGAGGCTCATCACCCGCGGCACGCCTTCGCGGTCGAGGACGTTGAGGTTGAGGGGCACCCGGACCTCGAGCTCGGTCAGGCGGAACAGCTGCTCCATCAGCAATCCGGCCTCGACATTGCGCGTCTTCGGTTCGAGGACGAGGCGGACGTCCTCGGTCAATTCGTCGCGGACATCGGCGAGCAGCGGCAATTTCTTCTCATCGAGCAGCGCGGCGATCTTCTCGATCAGCCGGCCTTTCGGCACCTGATACGGCATTTCGCTGACGACGATCTGGTAGAGGCCGTGGTTCAGCGCCTCCTTTTCCCAGCGCGCCCGCAACCGGAAGCTGCCGCGGCCGGTCTCATAGGCCTGGCGGATATTCTCCTCGGGCTCGACCAGAACCCCGCCGGTCGGAAAATCCGGGCCGGGGATATCGGCGTGCAATGCCGCGACCGACGCGGCCGGATCGTCGATCAGCCGCAGCAGAGCGGCGCATAATTCGCCGGCGTTGTGCGGCGGGATGCTGGTGGCCATGCCGACGGCGATGCCCGTGGCGCCATTGGCCAACAGGTTCGGAAAGCGCCCCGGCAGAACCACCGGCTCGCGGTCCTCGCCGTCATAGGTCTGGCGGAAATCGACGGCGTCCTCGTCGATGCCGTCGAGCATCGCCTGCGCGACCGCCGACAGCCGGCTTTCGGTGTAGCGCATCGCCGCGGCGTTATCGCCGTCGATATTGCCGAAATTCCCCTGCCCGTCGACCAGCGGATAGCGCTGCGAGAAATCCTGGGCGAGACGGACCAGCGCGTCGTAGACCGCCAGCTCGCCATGCGGGTGGAACTTGCCGATCACATCGCCGACGACGCGGGCGCATTTCTTGTAGCCCGAGGCGGGATCGAGGCGCAGCTGCTGCATCGCGTGCAGAATGCGGCGATGGACCGGCTTCAGCCCGTCGCGCACATCGGGCAGCGAGCGCGACATGATCGTCGACAGCGCATAGGACAGATAGCGCTCGCCGAGCGCCTCGGCGAAATCGACATCGCGGATCTCGCCGGACAAAACGCTAGCGGGCATTGGCGAAGGGCCTCGATCGAGGTGATAACTACGTCGCTACCCTCACCCACCCGACCCTGCGAGGCGGAAGAGGGTGCTTCAGTCTGAAATTGCCTGTCCGATATTACACTCGCGGCGGGCCGGTGCTGCATGCGCTGGGCCAGGCGGGCGCGGGCCGGCGGCAGGGTATGGCCCTGCGGCAGCAGAACGTGATGCAGCAGAAAATGCCCGGTCAGGCGCAGGCCGGTGGCGATCTCGGCCCCGTCGGCAACCGCGTCGCGCCACAGAAAGTCCGGCAATGGCAAGAGCTTGGCGTGATAGGGCCGACCCGCCTCGCGCGACACCGCGCGGCCCGATCGAGGCGAGACATAGGCGAGGTCGGTGGTGGCTCCGGTTGCGGCGCAGCATGTCAGGGCCAGGCCGTAGCCGAGCGCCGCCAGCAGGCTGCATTCCCATTTGACATAACGCGCCGGCCAATCGGCCGCCGAATTGAGCGCGTCGAGCAGCCCGGCGAAGGCGGCGAAAACATCCGGATGCGGTTCGCGCTCGGGCAGGGTGGCGGCCACCAGCGCCGCCGCGGCAGCGAGGCCGGCGAGCCGGTCGGGATCGTCGATCAAACGGGCGGCGTGGGCGTGCACCAACTCGCAGGCGATGGTGCCGAGATGCTCGGAGAGGCGCCCGCGCCATGCCGCCGCGACCTCGTTGCCCGGCTGCAATACCGCCCGCGCCTTGGGCGACTGGCCGCCGCGCACCAGCCCGAGATGCCGCCCGTGACCGCGGGTCAGCAGCTCGACGATCAGCGCGCTCTCACCGTGCCGGCGCACCGCGACGACGAAACCGGCGTCCCGCCATTCCATCAGGCGTCGTAATCGAGGCCGAGCGCCGCAAAGCGCTCGCGATCCTCGCCCCAATGCTGGCGCACCTTGACGAACAGGAACAGATGCACCCGCCGCTCCAGCATGTCCTCGAGCTCGGCGCGGGCGCGGGCGCCGATCGCCTTGATCCGCTGGCCGCCTTCGCCGAGCACGATCGCGCGCTGGCTTTGCCGCTCGACATAGATCACCTGCTCGATGCGCACGCTGCCGTCATGCCGCTCCTCCCAGCTTTCGGTCTCGACCGTCGAGGCATAGGGCAATTCGTCATGCAATTGCAGAAAGACCTGCTCGCGGGTGATTTCGGCGGCGATCAGGCGCTCGGGCGCGTCCGACAGCTGGTCCTGCGGAAACAGCCAGGGACCCGGCGGCACCGCGGCGGCGAGATGCCGTTTCAGATCCCCGACCCCATCGCCGCCGAGCCCCGAAATCATAAAGACGGGATCGAACCGCGCCTCTTTTGACAGGGCGGCGGCGAGGCCGAGCAAGGTGTCGCGGCGGACGAGATCGATTTTGTTCAGGGCCAGCACCGATCTGCGGCCCCGCTGGGCGAGGCGGTCGAGGATGCGCCGCGCATCCCGGTCGATCCCCCGCGCGGCGTCGACCAGCAGCACCGTCTCGTCGGCATCCTCGGCCCCCGACCAGGCTGCCGACACCATCGCCCGGTCGAGCCGGCGGCGCGGGGCAAAGATGCCGGGGGTGTCGACAAACACGATCTGCGCCGGCCCCTCGATCGCGATGCCGAGCAGCCGGCTGCGCGTGGTCTGCGCCTTGGGGGTGACGATCGCCAGCTTATGGCCGACGAGGCGGTTCAACAGGGTCGACTTGCCGGCGTTGGGCGCGCCGATCAGCGCCACGTAGCCGCAGCGGGTCGGCACCGGCTCGGGCGCCTCAACCATCGGCGCCGCCGATCCTCAAGCCGCGTGGTGCTTTGCCCAATCGACCACTTCGGCGTGGGTCCCGAACCACACCCCGGTTTGGGCCTGGGCGTGGCGGATGATCTCGTCGAGGATCCAGATGCGCGAGCGGTAGCCGATGACATGCGGGTGCATCGTCAGCTGAAAGAGGCCGCCCTCGGCATGGGCCGCGTCGAACTCGCGGCGAAAGATGTCGAACACATCCCCGGGCGGGGTGTACGGCCGCAGCGCCGAAAACCGGTTCATCATGAAATAGACGGCGTCGTCGCGCACCCATTCGACCGGCAATTCGACGACCCCGGTCGGCGCGCCGTCGAGCAGCAGCTCATAGCAATCCTCGTCCGACATCAGCGAGGAATCATAGGCCAGACCCATCTCCCGTTCGATTTCCAGGGTGTGGCGGCTGAAATCCCAGGACGGCGTGCGCAGGCCGACCGGCCGGATGCCGGTTACCTGTTCGATTGCATCGGCCGAGCGCCGCATCAGATCGCGTTCGGCCTCGTAGGGCAGCACCGAATTCAGCTCGTGGATCCAGCCATGGATGCCGATCTCATGGCCTTCGGCGACCACCCGGCGCTGCTCGTCGGGATGCAGCAGCGCGCTCACCGCAGGCACGTAAAAGCTGGCCTTGACCCCGTGTTTTTCGAGCACCTTGAGAATTCTCGGCACCCCCACCCGACTGCCGTACTGACCCCAGGCGAGCCGGCCGATCGAGTTGCCGCCATCGCGCAGATCGCTGGTTTCGTGATCGCTGTCGAACGACAATGCCACCGCGCAGCGTGCCCCGCCGGGCCATTCCGCCGGCCGCAGGGCGCGCCCGGCGCGGACCCGCTCGACCCGCTGGCGCCACTCCTGCTCGGGCCACTGCCAGGGTTCGAGGGCCGGTTCGCGATCGGGTTTGCCGGTGTTCATGCCGTCCTCCTCGTCCGTGGCTCGTCGGGCGGCGAGGGAGACGGGAATGGTCGGAGCGGAGAGATTCGAACTCTCGACCCTCAGCACCCCATGCTGATGCGCTACCAGGCTGCGCTACGCTCCGACCGGGGCGGCTCCCGCCGAAGTGCGGATCATAGTCGCTGCGAATCGGGGGCGCAACCAGCCGCACAACCAGCCGAGCCGTGTCATGGCGGCGCCAGCTTGTCGAGCAACGCCCGGATTTCCAGCAGGCTGCGCTGTAGCTCTTCGAGCGTCTCGCGCAGGGCTTGCCGCGAAGCCATCGAATTGATCGAGGCTTCCGGACGGTCGGCGACCGGCTCGAGTGCGAACAGGGTCGATGGGAGCTCCTCGTCGGCTGGCGGCGGCGCCGGTTCATCGGTTCGCAGCGCGCCCTCGCGCAGCAGCTTCTGCACCCCGCGGATCGTGTAGCCCTCCTGGTACAGGCATTGCCGGATCCGGCGTAACAGATCGACGTCCTCGGGCCGGTAATAGCGCCGCCCGCCGCCGCGTTTCAGCGGCTTGACCTGCGGGAATTTCGATTCCCAGAACCGCAGCACATGGGCCGGCAGGTCGAGTTCCTCGGCCACTTCGCCGGTGGTCCAAAACGCGGCCGCCGATTTGCCGTTGCGCCGGACCGCTTCGGTCTCGTCCGCCCGATTTACCTCGGCCCGAGCCACTTCAGCCCGGCGGCGCCTTGGCCACCGCCGCCTCGCCGGCCAGCCCCGCCTCGGCTTCGGCCAGCCCGCTGTTGATCTGGTCCTTCAGCGTATGGCTGGCGCGAAACACCAGCACCCGGCGCGGACTGATCGGCACCTCCTGGCCGGTCTTGGGATTGCGGCCGACCCGCTGCCCTTTTTGCCGGACGGCAAAACTGCCGAAGGACGAGATCTTGACCATCTCGCCGCGTTCGAGCGCGCCGGAGATCTCGGCGATCACCGATTCGACGAGTTCGGCCGATTCGTTGCGCGACAATCCGACTTCTTGATAGACCGCTTCGCTAAGCTGCGCGCGCGTCACCGTATGCCCGGCCATCAAGCCCTCCCCACTTTTGCGGAAGGTTACCCCGGCCGGAAAATCTCGTCAAATTCCAAAGCGTTGTCCAGCGCGCCGCGCCGTGACCGGGTCGAACCGGCGTTACCAGCGCACCAGGCTCGCGCCCCAGGTCAGACCGCCGCCGAGCGCTTCCATCAGGATCAGATGCCCCGGCCGGATCCGCCCATCCGCGACCGCCGTCGCCAGGGCGAGCGGGATCGAGGCGGCCGAGGTATTGGCGTGGCGCTCGATCGTGGTCACCACCTTGTCCGGGGAAAGCCCGAGCTTTCGCCCGACCCCCTCGATGATGCGGCTGTTCGCCTGATGCGGCACCAGCCAGTCGATATCGGCCGCGGTCAGCTGATTGGCGGCGAGCGCCTCGTCCACCACCTCGCTCAGATGCTCGACCGCCCGGCGGAACACCTCGCGCCCCTCCATCCGCAGAAACCCGGTGCGGCCGCTCGAAGACGGCCCGCCATCGACATAGAGGATGTCGTACTGACGCCCGTCGGAATGCAGATGGTTCGACAGGATGCACCGGCCGTGCGGCCCCGGATCGGGGATCGCCCGCAGCGCCAGCGCGCCGGCGCCGTCGCCGAACAGGACACAGGTGCCGCGATCGTCCCAGTCGAGAATGCGCGAAAACGTCTCGGCGCCGATCACCAGGGCGGTTCGCGCCTGGCCGAGCCGCAGCGCATTGTCGGCGGTGGCCAGGGCAAAGATGAAACCGGCGCACACCGCCTGGATATCGAAGGCGGCGCCCCGGTGCATCCCCAGCCGCGCCTGCACCCGGGTCGCGGTCGCGGGAAACGTGTTGTCCGGGGTCGCGGTGGCGAGGACGATCAGATCGAGGTCGCCGCCCTTCATGCCGGCGGCGGCCAGCGCCTGTTCGGCGGCGCGCAGCGCCAGGTCGGAGGTCAGTTCGCCGACGGCGGCGACCCGGCGTTCGCCGATCCCGGTGCGCTGGCGGATCCATTCGTCCGAGGTGTCGAGGCGGGCGGCCAGTTCGTCATTGGTGACGATTCGCTCCGGCAGGTAGGCGCCGCATCCGGCAATTTGCGATCGCAGCGCCATCTCTGCGCGCTTACAGGGTCGCCGGCTGCGGCATCGAGGCCGCCTGATAGAGGCGGGCGAGATCGACCCTGATCCTGTCGAGGAAGCCGTTGGCCTTCATATCGACGGCAACGCCGATCGCATTGGCAAAGCCCAGCGCGTCTGTCGAGCCGTGGCTCTTGACCGCGATCCCGCCGAGGCCGAGGAACACCGCCCCGTTGTAGCGGCGCGGATCGATTCGCAGCCGCAGTTTGCGCAATGCGCCGCGGGCGAACAGATAGCCCAGCCGCGCCATCAGCGAATGGTGGAAGGCGCTCGACAAAAATTCGCTGAACAGCCTCGCCGTCCCTTCGGCGGTCTTGACCGCGATGTTGCCGGTGAAGCCGTCGGTGACGACGACGTCGACCGTCCCCGCCGCGATGTCGTCGCCTTCGATGAACCCGTAAAAGCGGATCGGCGTCAGCCCGTCGCGGAGCCGCAGGCTGGCGGCGCGTACCGCGTCGTTGCCCTTCAGCTCCTCCGACCCGACATTGAGCAGACCGACCGTCGGCTCGACCAGCCCGAGCACGGTCCGCGCGAAGGCATCGCCGAGCAAGGCGAACTGCACCAGATTCTCCGCGTCGCATTCGACATTGGCGCCGAGATCGAGCATCACGCTTTCGCCGCGCCGGGTCGGGAAGAACGAGGCGATCGCCGGCCGGTCGATCCCCGGCAAGGTCTTCAGCACATTTTTCGCCATCGCCATCAGCGCGCCGGTATTGCCGGCCGAGACAACGCCGTCGGCCCTGCCATCGGCAACCGCGTCGATGGCGAGCCGCATGCTCGATTGCCGCCCGGCGCGGAGCGCCAAGGACGGCCTGGTCTCGTCCATCACCATCTCGCTGGTATGGTGCAGGCTCACCCTCGACGCCAGGCGCGGCAACTTTGCCAGCAGCGGGCGGATCGCGTCTTCGGCGCCGAACAACATAAAGCGCAAATCGGGATAGCGCTGCGCCGCGGTCTCGGCGCCCTTCAGCACCATCTGGGGTGCATGGCTGCCGCCCATCGCGTCGAGGGCGATGGTGATGCCGCCGCTCACCTAGCGCGGCCTCCGGGTCGCTGCTGGTTCCTCAGGCCGTGTCCGAGCGCGGCGCGGTGACCTCGCGGCCATCGTAATAGCCGCAGGATGCGCAAAGATGGTGCGGGCGCTTCAGCTCGCCGCAATTCGGGCATTCGGCGTAGGCCGCCGGTTTCAGGGCGTGGTGCGAGCGCCGCATGTTGCGGCGTGACGGCGATGTCTTCTTTTTCGGAACGGCCATGAGCAACTCGTTTTGCGGAAAGCGGGTTGGGATCGCGGGGAGCCCCCGCTAATTAGCCAAAATCGACAGTCACGGCAACAGCGACGGAACCGCCGGCAGGGGCGGCGAGCTACCGCTTGGCCGGCGCGCCGCCGCCTCTCAATCCTTCGCCGGTTTGGCCAACCCCGCCAACGCGCCAAAGCCGGCATCGATCGGCTCCGCCGCCATGGCTTCGATTTCGGCATCGGGTGCGCGCGGAAATTCGGGCAGCGCCAAGGACAGTTCCTGGGCCACCGCCTCGCCAATGTCGATGGCGTCTCCGGTCAAGGGTTCGAAAACGGGATCGTCAACGTCAAGTTCGATCTCCGACAGAGCCTCGTCAACCGGGCCGTAAATCAATGAAAACGACTGGCAAACCTTGGCCGGGACGGGTTCGAGCGTGACCACGCAAATCTGCTCCAACTCGGCCTCGAACACCGCCTCGAGCAGCACGATCTCGCCGGCCTGGCGGCGCAAGGTCACGGTCGCGGCCAGACGCTCGATCGCGATCAGGTCGAGCCGGCGGGCGAGCCGTTCGCGCTCGTCTTTGGTGGCTTCGATCTGCTGGCGAAAAGCCTCCGAACCCAGCCGGGCGAGCGGCACCAGGCGGGAGAATTCGGGTGCGGCGGCGCTCATCGCCCGGCGCTCATCGTCCGGCACTCGACGCCGCCAGCGCGGCGCCCGCCCCGCCAGCGCCGGGAACCGGAAAGCGGACGCAGCCGCGGAGCAGCTCGTCCGCCGATTGCCGGGCCAATCCCCTGACCGTCGCGCGCGCATATTCGGCCATTTCGCCGATCCCCGGCGGCGCTCCGCGCACGGTGCCGAAGAGGTTGCGCGCCAATGCCCCGGCCAACGCCGAATTGGCGCCCTCGATCCCTTCCTGATAAGCGCGAATCCGGCCATAAAAGCCGCGCGCCATCTGCTTCACATTTTTGCCTACGCTCAGATCGCCGGTGCCCATCTCGCGCAGCGACCGATCGAGATCGGCGAACATCGCGTCGAAAAACGCCTGAGACAGCGCCGCCGAGCGCGGCCGCTCCGCCTTGAGCCGATAGAGATAGAAAAAGGCGTGCAGGCAGATCAGCTCGAACCGCCCGTCCAAAGTATCGGGTACGCCATATTCGGCGAAGAACACCGGCTGCCGCGCCTGCTCGACCACCTGGCGATAGGCGGCCTCGGCCGCCTCGCGGATCGACTTGCGTCGCGTCGAATAAATCACCATAAGCCTCAGGGCCATCGCAGTCGTTGACAACGACCTAGTCTCGGCTGAAGGTATGGACCACTGATGAGCGCCGTGCCAAACTGTTTCAACCGAGATCTGCTCTCCAACGCGATCTCCTAACTGATATCTTGTCCGGTCATCGCGCCATGCTCTCGCTACGCTTATCCACCGCTGTCGTTGCGTTGTCGGCTGCTGTCGTGCTCACGGGCTGTGCTAAGACCGTCGAACAGCGCGGCAATCTTCCGCCGCCCGATGAAATTGCCGAAATTCACCCCGGCAAAACCACCAAGGACCAGGTCGCGAAGATCCTCGGAACGCCGTCGAGCGTCGGCGTCTTTCATGACAAATCATGGTATTATATCAGTCGCCGCACCAGCCAGTTCTCGTTTTTCGATCCCGACGTGCTGGACCAGGAGGTCTATATCGTCGACTTCAACGATGACGGCATCGTCCAAGCGGTCGACCATAAGACATTGAAAAACGGGCGCGACATCACCCCGGTCGCACGCACCACGCCGGCCCCGGGCCGCGAGCTGACGTTCCTCGAACAAATCCTCGGCAACCTCGGCAGGTTCAACGGCAGCAGCGGCGGAGGGGGCGGCGGCGGCGGAAGCGGCCCCAGCGGCGGCACCAGCGGCCCGTCGCCGCATGACGAGCAACACTGATCGGCGCGGCTGCTGACCGGCTGCCGGCTCAGCTAGCCCATTTCGCCAGGATCGCGAGCAGCAGCAAGGCCACGATATTGGTGATCTTGATCATCGGGTTGACCGCCGGGCCGGCGGTATCCTTATAGGGATCGCCAACCGTATCGCCGGTGACCGCGGCCTTGTGCGGCTCGGACCCTTTGCCGCCGTGATGGCCTTCCTCGATGTATTTCTTGGCGTTGTCCCAGGCGCCGCCGCCCGAAGTCATCGAGATCGCGACAAAAATCCCGGTCACGATGGTGCCGAGCAGCATCGCTCCCAGCGCGCTGAACGCCGCCGCGCGCCCGGCGATCACCGCGATCACGATGTAGAGCGCGATCGGCGCCACCACCGGCAGCAGCGAGGGCACGATCATCTCGCGGATCGCGGCCCGGGTCAGCAGATCGACGGCCAGACCATAATCGGGCTTGGCGCGGCCCTCCATGATGCCGGGGATCTCGCGGAACTGGCGGCGCACCTCGACCACCACCGAACCCGCCGCCCGGCCGACCGCAGTCATGCCGAGCGCGGCGAACAGATAGGGCAGCAGCCCGCCGATAAACAGCCCGATCACCACATAGGGATCCTGCAGCGCGAAATGCACGTCGAGCTTTGGAAAATAATGCCTCAGATCCTCGGTGTAGGCGGCAAACAGCACCAGCGAGGCGAGACCGGCCGAGCCGATCGCATAACCCTTGGTCACCGCCTTGGTGGTATTGCCGACGGCGTCGAGCGCGTCGGTGGTGCGCCGCACCTCGCGCGGCAGATCGGCCATCTCGGCGATGCCGCCGGCATTGTCGGTGACCGGGCCATAGGCGTCGAGGGCGATGATCATGCCGGCCAAGGCCAGCATCGTGGTCGCCGCCACCGCGATCCCGAACAGCCCGCCGATCAGGAAGGAAACGATGATGCCGACGCAGATCACCACAACCGGCAATGCCGTCGCCTCCATCGACACCGCGAGGCCCTGGATCACGTTGGTGCCGTGGCCGGTCGTCGAACTCAGGGCGATGCTGCGCACCGGGCGGTAATCCGTCGCCGTATAATATTCGGTGATCCAGACGATGAACCCGGTCACCCCGAGACCGACGATCGCGCACAGCCACAGCCCGAGCCCGGTCACCGTGGTTCCGGTGGTCATCGCCAGCGGCTCGGAAAAGCCGACCAGCCACCAGATCACCGCGGCGACCGCCGCGACCGACAGGACGCCGGTGGCGACCAGCCCCTTATAGAGCGCCTTCATGATCCCGTTATCCGCGCCGAGGCGGACAAAGTAGGTGCCGATCACCGAGGTCACGATGCACGCGGCGCCGATCACCAGCGGCAGCAGCAGCATCTTGTCGCGCAGCGGCGGGGTGAAGAAGATCGCGGCGAGCAGCATCGTCGCGACGATGGTGACGGCGTAAGTCTCGAACAGATCGGCCGCCATGCCGGCGCAATCGCCGACATTATCGCCGACGTTATCGGCGATCACGGCCGGGTTGCGCGGATCGTCTTCGGGGATGCCGGCCTCGACCTTGCCGACCAGGTCCGCGCCGACATCGGCGCCCTTGGTGAAGATGCCGCCGCCGAGGCGGGCGAAGATCGAAATCAGCGACGCGCCGAAACTCAGCCCGACCATGGCTTCGAGCACCGGGCGCAGATCGTCGCCCTGGATCGTCGCCCGCAGCAGGAAATAATAGAGCGACACGCCCAGGAGCCCCAGCCCGACCACCAATAGGCCGGTCACCGCGCCGGCTTTGAAGGCGATCGCGAGGCCGGGTTTGAGCCCGCCGCGGGCGGCCTGCGCGGTGCGCACATTGGCCCGCACCGACACGTTCATGCCGATATAGCCGGCGGTGGCCGACAGCACCGCCCCAATCAGGTAGCCGACCGCGACGCGCAAGCCCAGGGTGGCGCCGAGGATGATCAGGATAACCACGCCGACGATTGCCACAGCGCGGTATTGCCGATTGAGATAGGCGCGCGCACCGACCTGCACGGCGCCCGAGATCTCCTGCATCCGGGCGTTGCCGGCATTGGCGCTCAACACCTGCCGGCTGGTGACCCAGCCGTAGAGCAATGCCAGCACACCGCAGGCGATGACGAGATAAGATGCGTTGACCATCCGAAAGATTGCCTCGCGACCAGCGAAAAAGGGACCTGCTGCTGCCTGCCACGGGCGGGCGGGAGCGCGCGGAACATGGCAGAAGCGCATTCTTTGGGCAACCGCCCAGGCGGCGGGAATTGTCGCGCCGGTGCCGCAGCTGCGTCCGCGCTCCCCTTACGGGAGAGTGCCCGGGGGTGAGCAGCAGCGCCCAGCTTTCAGAAATGGCGGTAGCCGGCAGCCGCGACCGGGATCGTTTGCCCCGCAAGGTCGACAAACCGCACGCCGTCGCCGGCCTCGATCCGGCCGATCGCGGTGATCGGCAGGCCGAGCCCGGCGGACAGCGCGGCGATCGCCTCCGCGGCTTCGGCCGATGCGGCGAACAGCAGCTCATAATCGTCGCCGCCGGAAGCGAGCCGCGCCGCAATACCGGGATCGAGCGCCACGACCGCCCGCGCCGCCGCGGACAGCGGCAGCGATTCGCGCTCGACCACGGCGGCCAACATTCGAGGTCTCGCAGATATGGCCGAGATCGGCGAGGAGCCCGTCGGACACGTCGATCATCGCATGCGCAATCCCGGCCAGCGCCGGACCCAGCGCGACGCGCGGCTCGGGTAGCTGAAACCGCCCGATCAGCGCGCCGCGATGCTCGGCGGCAAGCTCCGGATAGGCGCCGCGCAGCACGCCGAGCCCAAGAAAGGCGTCGCCGATCGTACCGGAGACCCAGACCACGATCGCCGATTCGGGCGCCGCTGCGGCGGATCTCATTACCCGTCGCGACCTCGCCGATCGCGGTCAGCGACAGCACCGCCGGCCCCGTGGTCGCGACCGAATCGCCACCCAGCAGGGCGACGCCGAACCGCCGCTGATCCTCTTCCAGCCCGTGGGCGAAGCTGGCGAGCCATTCCGCTCCCAACTCGGGCGGAAGCGCCGTCGTCAGCAGATAATGCAATGGCCGCGCACCCATCGCCGCCAGATCCGACAGATTGACCCGCAACAGCTTTTTGGCGACGAGATCCGGCGGATCCTGCGGCAGGTAATGCACGCCGGCGACGATCGCATCGGCGGTGACGACCAGGGACTGCCCGGCGCGGCAGCCGACCAAGGCGGCATCATCGAGGAGGCCAAGCCCGCCCGGCCCGGCCAGCGGCGCGAAATAGCGCCGGATGCGCTCGAATTCGCCCGGCGCCTCGTCGGCGGCGCCTGTTGCCATCGCCGCTACATATCCGCCGGGCGCAGGCTGCGGCCCAGCCGGTCGAGGACGCCGTTGGCGAGCCCAGGCTCCTTGCCGATAAAGAAGGCGTGGGCGATGGCGATGTATTCGCTGATCGAGACTCGCGCCGGCACATCCGCCCGATGCGCCAGCTCCCAGACGCCGGCGCGCAGGATCGCGCGCAACACCGCATCGAGCCGCGCCAGCGGCCATTCCTCGACCAGGGCGGCCGAGATGTCGGCATCGAGCCGCTCCTGATCGGCGGCCACCCCGCGCACGATTTCGCCGAAAAACGCCGGGTCGGCCTCGGCCAACTGGTCGCCGTCGATCTCCTGGTCGAAGCGATAGCGGGCGAATTCGCGCACCACCGCTTCGGGATCGAGTTCGGGGTTCAGCTCGAGCTGATAGAGCGCCTGCACCGCCGCCAGCCGGGCTACGGTGCGCCGGCGCCCGCCGATGCGCGGGCGTCCCTCGCCGGTGGTGTGGTCGTCCGCGGCGTTCATCCGCCGGCCTGCGCCAGACGCCGCTTCAGTTCGACGATCGCCAGGCAGGCGCGCACCGCCGCCCCGCCATGGTCGCGGCCCTCGGGTGGGGCGCGTTCGAGCGCCTGCGCCTCGTTCTCGCAGGTCAGGATGCCGTAGCCGATGGCCAGCCCGTCGCGCACCGCCAGATCCTGCAGCCCGCGCGCGCTCTCGGCGCAAATGTGATCGTAATGCGTGGTCTGGCCGCGGATCACGCAACCGAGCGCGACAAACCCGTCGAACCGGTCGCTCGCCCGCGCGGCGAGGCCGATCGCCGCCGGGATCTCGAACGAGCCGGGGACCTGGATCACCTCATGGGTGGCGCCCGCCGCCGCGAGCGCGCGTTCGGCGCCGCGCCGCAAGGCCTCGGCGATATGGGCGTAATAGGGCGCCTCGACGATCAGGATATGCGGCGGACGGCTCATTGCGCAGCACCCGAAACCGCGACGGGCGCGGCCGCCCCGAGCAGGCGCGCGACGTAGCGGGCGATCATGTCGATTTCGAGGTTCATTTCTTGCCCCGGCTGCGCCGTATTGAAGCTGGTGCAGGCCAGCGTATGCGGGATGATGTTGACGCCGAACCGGATCGCCGACATCGCGGCGCCGCCCGACACCTCGTTGACCGTCAGGCTGACCCCGTCCAATGTCACCGACCCTTTCGGCGCGATGAACGGCGCCAGCGCCGCCGGCGCCTCGAACACGAACCGCACCGATTCGGCCTCGGGACGCCGCTCGGCGATCCGCGCCAGGCCATCGACATGGCCCGACACCAGATGCCCGCCCAACTCGTCGCCGAGCCGCAGGGATTGTTCGAGATTGACCGGCGTTCCCTGCCGCCATGCGCCGATCGTCGTGCACGCCACGGTCTCGGCCGAGGCCTGCACCGTGAACGCCCCCGGCTCGACCGCGACCACCGTCAGACACGGCCCCGAGCAGGCGATCGAGGCGCCGATCGCGATCGCCCCGGTATCGAACCCGGTGGCGATGGTCAGTTCGACCAATGCGCCGCGCCGGATTCGCCGTACCTGCCCGAGATCGGTGACAATGCCGGTAAACATGCCGACAGGCTACGAGCCCGCCCGGAGATTTACCAGCCGCCTCTCACCCCGGCGCGGCTGCCATGCGCAATATGACCCTTCGGCAGCGGCGCGAGACCATACCCCGTGGTTCCCCGGCGAGCGGAATTCTGCGGTGGCGAAAGCGGCGGAGCCGGCCTCCACCGCCTCCCGCCGCGATCGGTTTGCGAGGTCTATTTCACCGCCGAGAAGCTGGTCGGCTGCAGGATGCTGTTCTCGACCCTGGCGACGATCGCTCCGTTGGCTTCGGTCTGGGCGCGCTTGGTGTGCCATTCGGGATCGGCCTGGAACGCGTTCCATTTCTTTTCGCGGTCGGCCAGCGACTCCCATTTGAGCAGGTAATGCAGAGCCTGGTTCGAATTGCCGATCGCCGTGGTCCAAAAGCCGGCCTGCTCGATGCCGTGGCGCTTCCAGATGCCCAAAGTGATGGTGTCGAACCGCTTCAGCAGATCGGGCAGGCGGCCGGGTACGCAATGATAGATGCGCAGTTCGTAGAGCATGTCGGTTCCTCGCTGTTACTTTACCGACGAGAAGCTTGTCGGCTGCAGGATGGTGTTGCTGATCGACGCGACGATCTGGCCGTTCTTCTCGGTTTCGGCGCGCCCCGACACCCAGGCCGGATCGGCCTGGAAGCCGGCGAAGCGCCTGGCCCGGTCGTCGAGCGATTCCCATTTGAGCATGTAGTAGAGAGCCTGGTTCGACGGCCCGATCGCCACGGTCCAGAACCCGGCCTGCTGGATGCCGTGCTTTTCCCACAATGGCAGGGTCAAGGTGTCGAAGCGCTTGATCAGATCGGGCAATCGTCCGGGCACGCAATGGTAGATGCGCAGTTCGTAGATCATTGCTGTCTCCTCGGTGTCGTCGGCTCAGAGAATGCAGCCGCCGGCGGCAGCCGGCAAGCGCCCCCGCTCAGCCGAGTTCGGGCTTCGGCCCAGGCGGCGGCGGCGAGCAATTTTTCGTCGCCAAAGCGCGGGCCAACCAGTTGGACGCCGAGCGGCAGGCCTCTGCCGCCGGTCCCGGCGGGCAGGGTCACACAAGGCGTCCAGGCCAGGGTCCAGATCGCGTTGAAGCGCGCGTCGCCGGTCGAATCCAGCCCCTCGGGCGCCTCGCCGACGGCACTCGGGGTCAACAGCACGTCGAATTCGGCGAACAGATCGTCGAGGTTGCGGCGGAACATCTCGGCGGTCTCGATCGTCTCGAGATAGGCGGCGAGCGGCAAAGCGCGACCCGGCGTCAGGAGCCCGTCGCGCAAGCCCGGACTGAGCTGGTCGCCATGCACCTCGTATTCGTAGGCGTAGTTGCGCGCGGCCTCGAATGCGAAGACGCGGCGCTGGTGGTCGAGCATGTCGGCCGGGCTCAGCTCCACATCTTTGACCGTTGCCCCCGCGGCGGCGAGCCGGACGGCGGTGCGTTCGAGCAGCGCCTGGGTGTCGGCATCGGCATGGTCCCAGCCCGCTGTCCGGCAAAACCCGATCCGCGGCGCCGAGGGGCTATGGTCGATCGGGCGGCGGTCCTGCACCAGCAGGGCCGCGCGCATCAGCGCGATGTCGTCGAGGCTGCGGCAGATGATGCCGAGCGTGTCGAGATTGTGGCACTGCATCTTGATGCCGACCCGGCTGAACTCGCCAAAGCTTGGCTTGTAGCCGATGACGCCGCAGAACGCGGCCGGCCGGATCGTCGAGCCGCCGGTCTGGGTGCCGAACCCGACCGGCACCTGGAAATCGGCGACCGCGGCGGCCGACCCGCTCGACGAGCCGCCCGGGGTGTGCGCCGGATTGTGCGGGTGCACGGTCTCGCGCGGCTGGCGGTTGGCGAATTCGGTGGTCACCGTCTTGCCGAGGATGATCCCGCCCGCGGCGCGGGTCAGCGCGACGCAGGCGGCGTCGGCGAAGGGCCGGTTGCCATGGTAGATCGGCGAGCCGTGCTGGGTCGGCATGTCGTAGGTGTCGATCACGTCCTTGACCCCGAGCGGCAGGCCCTTGAGCAGGCCGGGCCGGCCGGCGCGGTCGATGGCGCGCGCGCGGGCCAGGGCCCGCTCCGGGTCGAGCCAGACCCAGGCTTTGACCTCGGCGCGGGCCTCGGCCCGGTCGAGGCAGTCGCGCACCAGGGTCTCGGCGGTCAGGCTTCCGGCCGCAAGGCGGAGGACGGCCTGGCTGGCGGTCAGGCGTTCAGCGCCGCTCATTTCGCATCTCCCAACCGGCGCTCGACCCATAAGCCGGTCTCCAAGAGCCGCGCATCGTCGTGGCGGCGGCCGACCAGCTGAATGCCGACCGGCAACCGGTCCGGACCGTGCCCGGCCGGCAGGGTCAGGCACGGCATGGCGAATTGCGTCCACAATGAATTGAACACCGCCGACCCGGTGTCGGCGAGGCCGCGCGGCGCCTGGCCGGGGGCCGGCAGGGTCAGGATCGCGTCGAAGCCCGCGGCCCATTCCCGCGCCGCGATCCGCGCCTGTTCGGCCGCGCGGCAGGCGGTGCGGAACTGGTCGAGTGTCAAGCTACGGCCGAGCGCGATCTTTTCCTCGCGCAGAAGCGGGCTCAGCAGGGCTTCGTGGCGGTAAAGCTCGGGCATGTGGTTGCGCAGCGCCTCGAAAGCGCCGAGCGTCTGCTGGACCTCGTCGGCGCCGGCGCATTCGGGCGGCAATGCGGTATCGGCGATCCTCGCCCCGGCGGCGGCGAGGCGGCCGGCGGCGGCTTCGAGCACGGCGCGTCCTTCCGGCTCGGCGTCGTCCCAGTGCGGGCCGCGGCACAGACCGAGGCGCGGTGCGCTGGGCGGCATCGCCGGCGGCTCATAGGGGATCGCCATCATCGCCGCGCGAAACAGGGCGATGTCGCCGACCGAGCGCGCCATGATCCCGACCGTGTCGAGCGTCTCGGTGTTGATCCGCATGCCGGCCGGCGGAAACAGGCCAAAGCTCGGCTTGAACCCGACCACCCCGCAATAGGCCGCCGGGCGAATCACCGAGCCGCCGGTCTGGGTCCCGATCGCCAGTGGCACCATGAAATCGGCGACCGCCGCCGCCGACCCGCTCGATGAGCCGCCCGGCGAAAAGGCGGGGTCGTGCGGGTTCGAGGTCGGCCCCGGCTGGCGGTTGGCGAACTCGGTCGTGACCGTCTTGCCGAGCAGGATACCGCCCGCCGCCCGCGGCAACGCCGCCGCACTCGCATCGCTCGATGGCCACCACCCGGTATAGATCGGCGAGCCGTAGGTCGCCGGCATATCGGCGGTATCGAAAATGTCCTTGATGCCGAACGGGACGCCGCCGAGCAGCATCTTCCGTCCGGTCTTGTCGAACCCCCGCGCCCGGGCCAGCGCCGCCGCGCCGGCCAGATAGGCCCACGCCCGCACCACCGGCTCGCGCTCGGCGATATGCTCGAGGCAGTTCGCGACCACCGCCTCGGCGGTCAACTCGCCGCTTTCGATGCGGCGGGCGAGTTCGGTGGCGGCGAGGCGGTGCGGTTCGGTTTTTGGCATTGGCATGATCCCCATAGCCGCGGCGGACGGTCATCTAGCCACAGCCCGCATTTAGCCACAGCCGGCGACGACGCGCATGTGCGAAGTTCGGGGGCTGGGCGGGGATTGGCGCAAGCCCGGCGCCATCTGCGCGTTACGGGTTCGCGGCTGCGACCTGCCCGCTTCGGTTGAAATCATGGGTCTCGCCGTCGCAAGCATCAGCTATCCTTACGATTGTCTTAGCTGGGTGCTGGCGGCGTCGGGCAAGGCCCGGAGCAAGAGTTAACCAAATTTCGCCTGGATAGTATGGTAAATTTTTCTGCATAAGCCGCGGGCTTGACCGGAAACCGTCCATGACGAATAAATGACGCTTTGGCGCGGACTCCCTTCACCGATCCAATCTTGTCAGCAGAGACAGACGCGGGATGATTTCGACAAGGACGACAAAAACGGAGCGCTGGGTTGCGGTACCTGCAGCGTAGGCTAGGCGGTTCGAGGCAGGCTTACGCTGGGATTGCGACCGACACCGCGCCCGATCATCCTCGGCGCTGGGCGGGCGAGAGCCGTGAAACCATCGGTGTGGTCCGCCGGCCGGTGGCGCGATCGGATCTGGTGAAAGCCCAGATGCTGCCGGCAGCCGCGGGCGCGATCGCAGCGGTCTCCCCGGCCGCCCACGCGTCTTCGACCGGCGTCTTCCTCCACCTGGTTTCGATCGCGCTGGTCGCGGCAGCGACCGCCGGAGTGTTTTTCGGCATGGCCTTTTCGTTGCTGCACAAGCCCGCGAGCGCGATGGTCGAGGGGCGGCCAGCAGGCGGGCGGGTCAGCAACGACGGATTCGGGGCGCCGGATGGCCGGCCACATGGCCCGGTTGCTGCGCCCGGCGCGCTCCACCCGGTGTCGGCAGCGGCAACCGCGGCAGCGCCGGCGGCGCACTCTTTCACCGCCCCGGCCGCGCGGCTTCCGGCGCGGTCCGTCGCCGGCATGGCGCCCAAAGCGGGCAAAGCGGCGGCGACCGCGTCAAGCGAGCCCGCCGGGAAATCCCCCGCCGCTCGGCCCCTGCCCGATCGGCAACTCGCCGAATTGCTGGCGCGCGGCGACGTATTCCTGCAGGCCGGCGACATCGCTTCGGCGCGGCTGTTCTATGAACGCGCGGCCGATGCCGGCGACGGGCAGGCAGCGCTGCGGGTCGGGGCCACCTTCGACCCGACTTTTCTCGCCAGTATCGGCTTGCGCAACCTGCCGGGCGACCCGGCAAAGGCGGCATTCTGGTATCACCGGGCCCTCGGCCTCGGCGCCAGCGGAGCCGGACCACATTTGAACAGCCTTGAGACCAAATGAGATGCCGGGCATCGTGAACAAATTCATCCTCGCAGCGCTGTCGACCTTCTGCCTGATCTGCTGCCTGATCTGCTGGGTCGCGTCCGCCGGCGCGGCGCGCTATGTCGCGACACCGTCGGAGGTTGCCGTCAACCGCGGCGTCGTCGAGCTGGAGACCGGCCGGGCCACCGGCATCTCGGTACGCGTCGCCGAAGATCTGGCCAATGTGATCGACGATGGCGCCACGCGGCGGGTCTTGCCGGTCGTCGGCAAGGGTGCATTAGAAAATATTTCCGATCTCGATCTGCTGCACGGCATCGACCTGGCCATTCTGCAGGACGATGTCCTCAATTATGCCGTACAGCAGAACCTCTATCCCGGCATCCAGAACCGGATTACCTACATCGCCAAGCTTTATAATGAAGAATTTCATCTGCTGGCGCGGCGCGACATCAAGAGCGTGGCCGATCTCGCCAATCAAAAGGTCAATGTCGATCTGCGCGGCGCCGGCACCGAAATCACCGCGAACCGTCTGTTCAGCCTGCTCAATATTCCGATTGTCGCCACCTATGACGATCAGGAGGTGGCGCTGGAAAAGCTGCGCCGCGGCGAGATCGCGGCTCTGGCCTTTGTCGCCGGCAAGCCGGCGCCGCTGTTTCAGGGCCTCGACGGCCGCGACGGGCTGCACTTTCTGGCAATCCCGGTCAATCCCGCGGTAACCGGGGTTTATGTGCCGACCAGCCTGACCGCGGCGGATTATCCGGGTCTGGTGCCCGCCGACCAGACGATCGACACGATCGCTGTCGGGGCGGTGCTGGCGGTGGCCAATCTCCAGCCCGATTCCGAGCGCTACCACAACGTCGTGAATTTCGTCGACGCCTTCTTTACCGGGTTCCAATCGCTGCTGACGCCCGGGCATGATCCAAAGTGGCGGGAGGTCAATATCGCCGCCGAACTGCCCGGCTGGCGGCGCTTTCCGCCGGCGGCCGCGTGGCTGCAGAGCAATACCCAGGTCGCGACCACGCCCAATGAGCAGGATCTGAAGTCGATCTTTGCCCGCTTTATCGACGAACGGCAGCAGGCGACCGGCGGGACGCCGCTGACTGCACAACAAAAGGCGGATCTGTTCGGCCAGTTCCAGCAATGGGAAAAAGGCCAGGCGCACTAGTCGGTTACCGCGCGGCCCTGATCTTTTTTCTCAAGCCAGGAACGGCAGGTGTCGATGGATCGGACCGGGCTGGCGTTCGCGCCGGGGGCGATAAGGCGCATCGTCTTTGCTGCCCTGGCGCTGGTGCTCGGGGCGATCGGCGGCCCCGCCTCGGCCCAGCCAGCGCCGAAGCACGGCGGAATTCTCGAATTCGCGGTACTGGTCGAACCCAAGAATTACGATTGCTACGCCAACACCTCCTTTGCCTTTCTGCATCCGATCGCTCCGCATTACTCGACCCTGCTCAAATTCGACGCGGCCGACTATCCGCGCATCGTCGGCGACCTGGCGCAGTCGTGGAGCGTGTCGGCCGACCGGATGACCTACATCTTCAAGCTGCGGCCGAACGTGCTGTTTCATGACGGCTCGCCGCTGAGTTCGGCCGATATCAAGGCCAGCTACGAGCGGCTGATCGACCCGCCGCCGGGCGTGGTCTCGGCTCGCCGGGTGGATTACTCGGCGATTTCCAGCATCGACACGCCCGACGCCCTGACCGTCGTGTTTCACCTGCGTTGGCCGGATGCGGCGATGCTGGCGAACTTCGCCTCGCCGTGGAATTGCATCTACAGCGCCGCCAGGCTTGCCCAGGATCCGCGATTTCCGGAGACCCATATTCTCGGCACCGGGGCATTCGTCTTTGTCGAGCATGTCAAAGGACAGTATTGGCGCGGCAAGCGGTTCGACCGGTATTTTCAACCGGGCAAACCCTATCTCGACGGGTTTCAGGCCGATTTCATGACCGGTCCGGCGGTCATGGCGGCCTACAAGAGCGGCAAGATCGCCGCCGAATTCCGCGGCGTGACGCCGCCGCAGCGCGACCAGCTGGTGGCGGCGTTGGGCGATCGCGTCACGGTCAGCGAGAGCCCTTGGCTGGCAAATCTCTCGGTCGTCTTCAATACCAGGCGGCCGCCCTTTGACGACGCGCGGGTGCGGCGCGCGCTGTCGCTCGCGATCGACCGCTGGGGTGCGGCGCAAAAGCTGCAAAAAACCACCTTTCTCAAATATGTCGGCGGCCTGATGCGGCCGGGCTCCAGCATGGCGACGCCGGAGGCCGAGCTGGTCACCCTGCCCGGCTTCGGGCATGACATCGCCGCCGCGCGGACCGAGGCGCGCCAGCTGCTCGCCGCGGCCGGGGTGCACGATCTGAAGCTGACCCTGCTGGTCCGCGACATCCCGATGCCGCATTACGCCGGCGCCGATCTGCTGGTCGACAGCTGGCGCCAGATCGGGGTCGCGGCCACCGAGCAGAAACTCGGCATCTTCGACTGGCAAAAGCAGGTCGAGGCCGGCAATTTCGACGTGGCCCTCGATTTCTCCGGCGACTTTTATGACGACCCGACGATCCAGCTGACGAAATACGTCTCGCCCGATCTGTCGCCGGTCAATTACTCCGGCGCGACCGACCGGTTTCTCGACGCCCTCTATATCGGCCAGGCGGTCACCAGCGACCCGCAGCAGCGCGCCAAGATCGTCCGCGCTTTCGAGCGGCACGCGCTGACCGAGGCCTATACCGTCCCGCTGTTATGGTGGAACCGCATCGTGGTTACCTCCTCAAAGCTCAAAGGCTGGAGCATCACCCCGAGCCACTTCATCGGCCAGGACCTGACCGATGTCTGGCTCGACCAGTGAGCGCCGTTTGACCGCGAGGGAAACCGGACCGACCGATCGCCAAGGGGGCAAGATGGCTAATACGAGAAGCGTCGGCCGGGCACCGGCCACGGCGCGGCCGGCGCCGCACCGCCCGCTGCTGCGACGGCTTTACGTGCAGGTGCTGATCGCGATCGCCGCCGGCATCCTGCTCGGGCATTTCTTCCCGAGCCTCGGGGTCAAGATGAAGCCGTTCAGCGACGGGTTCATCATCTTGATCCGGGCGGTGGTGCCGCCGATCATCTTCGCCACCGTCGCGGTCGGCATCGCCAAGATGGGCGATATGCGCCGGGTTGGCGTCGTCGGGCTGCGCGCGATCATCTATTTCGAAATCGTCTCGACCCTGGCGCTGTTCATCGGGCTCGCCGTCGGCAATCTGCTGCAGCCGGGCGCCGGTCTGCACATCAACCCGGCCAGCCTCGACAGCAAGGCGGTCTCGGGCTATGTCGCCGGCGCCAAATCGATGACCATCGTCGAGCTTTTGCTCAAGATGATCCCGCACAATCTGGTCGGCGCCGTCGCCCAGGGCGAGATCCTGCCGGTGCTGGTGATGGGCGTGCTGTTCGGCTTTGCCTTGTGCCATATGGGCGCGCGGGCCGAGCGGCTGGTGTCGCTGATCGACGACTTTACCCAGGTGCTGTTCGGCATCGTGCGGATCGTCATGTATGTGGCGCCGCTCGCCGCCTTTGGCGCGATGGCGTTCACCGTCGGCAAGTTCGGCTTTCACGCGCTGACCAGTCTCGGCCAGCTGCTGGCCAGCGTCTACATAACCTCGATCCTGTTCGTGCTGGTCGGGTTCGGCCTGATCGCCCGGCTGTTCGGCCTGCGCGTCCTCAAGATCATGCGCTATTTCAAGGACGAGCTGCTGATCGCCTTCAGCGCCACCTCGGGCGAGGCGATGATCCCGCGCTCGATGGCCAAACTCGAGCGGATGGGCTGCTCGCAGGAGGTGGTCGGGCTGGTGCTGCCGACCGGGTTTTCGTTCAATACCGACGGCACCGCGATCTACATGACGATGGCGGTGCTGTTTATCGCGCAGGCGACCGATATCCACCTCAGTTTCGGGCAGCAGCTGACCATGCTGTTCGTCATGCTGTTCACCTCCAAGGGTGCGGCCGGGGTAGCCGGCGCCGGCTTCGTGGCCCTGGCGGCGACGATGCCGGCCCTGGGCATACTGCCGGTCGGCGGGCTGGCGCTGCTGCTCGGGGTCGAGCGCTTCATGTCCGAAATCCGCGCCGTCACCAACCTGTTCAGCAACATCTTTGCCACCGTGGTGATCGCCAAATGGATGGGCGAGCTCGATGATCGCCGCCTGCGCTCGGTCCTTGACGGCGACGACGACGCCGACCCCGAGGATCTGGTCGACGAGCCGGCGCGGGTGCGCGAGGCGCAGGGCTGAGGCCGCCTGCCTAAACGTTGACCGGGGCGAGCGCCGGGCGGCCGCGGATCAGATCGGCCGCCTTTTCCGCGATCATGATGACGACGGCGTTGATATTGCCGCCGACCAGGTCGGGCATCACCGAGGCGTCGACGACGCGCAGCCCCGCCAACCCCAGCACCTTGAGCTCGGGGTCGACGACGGCGGCGGGATCGGTCGGCCGGCCCATCCTGCAGGTGCCGAGCGGATGGTGAACCGTGATCGCGGTGGCCCGGATATGCGCGTCGAGCTCGGCGTCGGAGCCGCATTGCGGCCCCGGTGCGATCTCCGCCGCGACGAACGGGGCCAAGGGCGCCGTCTTGCCGATATCGCGCACGAGACGGACCCCGGCGCGCAGGACCGACCAGTCATGATCGACGGCCAGAAAGTTCTGGTGGATGCGGACAGGGACCTGCGGATCGGGCGCGGCGAGCTCCACCCGGCCGCGGCTCTGCGGCCGCAGCAGCACGGCGCGGCAGGCGAAATGATCGGCGTAGGGGGCGACGAACGGCGCGAAATAGGGGGTCGCCGCCATCGGCGCGGCATTGAACAGCAGCTGGAGATCGGGCAGATCGGCCTCGGGGGTGGTCTTTAGAAACGCCATCAGCCCGCCGGGCAGGTCGCTGGCGATCCCCTGGCCGCGGAAATAGCTGTTGGCGAGTTCGAGCGCGATGCGGTCGGCGCGCATCTTGGCGTGCAGCGGACCCGGCCCTTTGCGGACATAGTTCACGCTGACCGAGATATGGTCCTGAAGATTATGCCCGACCCCAGGTAGCGGCGCTTTTACCGCGATGCCGTGCGCCCGCAGCGCCGCCGGGTCGCCGATCCCCGACAGCATCAACAGCTGCGGTGAGTTGATGACGCCGCCGCACAGGATGACTTCGCCCTCGGCATGGGCGGTGCAGCGCTCGCCGCCTTTCAGATATTCGACCCCGACCGCCCGGCTGCCATCGAACAGGATGCGCGTCGCCAGCGCGCCAACCACCACTTCGAGATTGCGCCGCGCCAGAGCCGGGCGCAGATAGGCCACTGCCGCGCTGCATCGACGCCCGTCGCGGATCGTCATCTGCGAGCGGCCAAATCCCTCCTGCCGGGCGCCGTTGTAATCCTCGGTCGCCGGATGGCCGGCCGCCACAGCCGCGGCCAGGAAGGCGTCGACCAGCGGATCGGCATAGCGCGACCACCGCACGCTCAGCGGCCCATCGCCGCCACGATAGGGGCCGGCGCCGCCCTCCCAGCTCTCCTGGCGGCGGAAATAGGGCAACACATGAGCGTAGGACCAGGCGTCGAGGCCGGCCGCCGCCCAGCGCTGGTAGTCGCCGCGATGGCCGCGCACATAGACCATGGCGTTGATCGAGGACGAGCCGCCGACCACCTTGCCGCGGGCGCATTCGACCCGGCGCCCGTCCATCGTCGCCTCGGGCTCGGCGAAATACATCCAGTCGTGCCGGCGCCGCTGCAGCAGCCTGCCCCAGCCGAGCGGGATCTGAATCCACGGATCCCGGTCCCAACCGCCCGCCTCGACCAGCAGCACGCGGGCAGCGGCATCCTCGCTCAGCCGATTGGCCAAGGTGCAGCCGGCAGATCCGGCGCCGAGGACGATATATGCGTATGATTGGTGCGGCCGCATCAACCCGCCTCCCCGCCACGCCCGGCCTGGGCCGGACGGCCGGAAACTATAGACCCCGTCAGGTGTTTTCACCTATCGGGTGCGCCGATTTCCGACGGGCACTTCCTGGCCGCGCGGCGCCGGCGGCGAGGGATGCCCGGCCATCGGCTGCTTCCCGGCCCGCCGCCGCATCCCGAGAGGTTCGATGGCCGAACGTTCACCCAAATACGAGCCACGACCCATAGCGCTCGCCGGCGCCGGCGAGATGGGGTCACTGATGCAGACCCGCGACTGGTCGACGACGCCGATCGGGCGGGTCGAGGGCTGGCCGCAGAGCCTGCGGACCGCGGTCAGCATATTGCTGACCTCGCGTTTTGCGATGTGGCTCGGTTGGGGACCCGAGCTGACCTTTCTCTACAACGACGCCTATGCGCCAACCCTCGGGGTCAAGCATCCCTGGGCGCTGGGCCGACCCTCCCGTGAAGTTTGGGCCGAGATCTGGGAAGACATCCAGCCGCGCATCGACCGGGTGCTGCGCACCGGCGAGGCGACCTGGGACGAGGCGCTGCTGCTGTTTCTCGAGCGCCGCGGCTTTAGCGAGGAGACCTATCACACCTTTTCCTACAGCCCGCTGCGAAACGACGACGGCAAGGTCATGGGTCATTTGTGCGTCGTCTCGGAGGAAACCGAGCGGGTCATCGGCGAGCGGCGGCTGCGATTGCTGCGGGAGCTCGCCGCCACCATCGCCGACAGCCGCGCGTTGCCCGAACTGTTCGCCGCCGCCGCCGATTGTCTGGCCGCGCGGCACGATTTGCCGTTCAGCCTGACTTATCTGTTCGACGAAGCCGGCAAGGTCGCCCAGCTGGCCTGCGCCAGCGGTTTTGCCGATCGCCATCCCGCCGCTCCGGCCAGTTTCGCGATTGGCGCGAGCGACGCCCCATGGCCGGCCGACCGGGTGTTGCGCACCGCGGCGCCGGTGATCGTCCGCGATCTCGCCCCCGGCCTCGATCTGCCGCAAGGACCGTGGAGCAAGCCACCCAGCCAAGCGATCGTGCTGCCGATCGCCCACCAGGGCCAGACGCGCCCGGCCGGGGTGTTCGTCGCCGGCATCAACCCGTATCGCCCGTTCGACAGCGAGTATCAGGGCTTCCTCAGCCTGGTTGCCGGGCAGATCGGCGCCGGTCTCGCCGCCGCCCAGGCCTATCAGATCGAACGCCGCCGGGCCGAGGCACTGGCCGAGATCGACCGGGCCAAGACCACCTTTTTCTCGAACGCCAGTCACGAATTCCGCACGCCGCTGACCCTGCTGCTGAGCCCGATCGAGGATCTGCTGTTGCGCAGCGGCAATGCGCCGAGCGTCGCCGCCGATCGCGCCGAGGTCGAGCTGATGCACCGTAACGGGCTTCGCCTGCTGAAGCTCGTCAACACCTTGCTCGATTTTTCCCGGATCGAGGCCGGCCGCTTTGAAGCGGTCTACGAGCCGGTCGATCTGGCCGAATTCACGACGGAGCTGGCCAGCACGTTCCGCTCGGCCATGTCGCGCGCCGGGCTGCGCTACGTCGTGGGCTGCGAGCCGCTTGCGGAGCCGGTCTTCGTCGCCCGCGACATGTGGGAGAAGATCGTTCTGAACCTGCTGTCCAACGCCTTCAAATATACCCTCGCGGGCGAGGTGAGCGTGGCGCTTCGGCCGGCCTGCGGCGCGGCTGCGGTCGAGCTGACGGTTCGAGACACCGGCGTCGGCATTCCGATCCACGAGCTGCCGCGGCTGTTCGAGCGATTTCATCGCGTCGAGGGACAGCTGGGGCGCACCCAGGAGGGCACCGGCATCGGGCTGGCGCTGGTCAGCGAACTGGTCCGGTTGCATGGCGGAACTGTGACGGCCGAAAGCGTGCCCGGACAGGGCAGCATGTTCACCGTGACGATACCGACCGGAAGCGCGCACCTGCCGGCCGAGCGGATCGGCGGCGCCCGCCTATTGGCGGCGACCGATATCCGCGCCGAGGCTTTTGTCGAGGAGGCGCTGCGCTGGCTCGACGCCGAAATCGGGGTCGGCCCAGCCGGCGAGACGCCGCCGGCCGATCACGCCCCTTATGCCGCGGGGATGGCGGCGGGCGGGCGCTCGGTCGTGCTGTTGGCCGACGACAACGCCGATATGCGCGATTATGTGCGCCGGCTGCTGACCGACCACTACGAGGTGGTGACCGCGGCCAACGGGGCAACGGCTTTGGACTTGGCCCGGCAGCGGCGGCCGGACCTGATTCTCAGCGATGTGATGATGCCGCTTCTCGACGGGTTCGGCCTGCTGCAGGCGGTGCGCAACGAGCCCGAGTTGCGCGAGGTCCCGTTCATCCTGCTATCCGCCCGCGCCGGCGAAGAAGCCCGCGTCGACGGGATGACCGCCGGGGCCGACGACTACCTGACAAAGCCGTTTGCCGCGCGCGAATTGCTTGCCCGGGTGAGAGCCAACATGGAAATGGCGCGGCTGCGGCGGGAAACCGCAGAGACTTTGCGCGCGCGCACCGCCGAACTCGAAACCCTGCTCGAAACCGTGCCGGCCGGGGTCTGGTTCACCAGCGACCCGGATGCCAGCCGGGTCTGGGGCAACCGCCACGCGGCGGGGCTGCTGCGCCTCGCCTCGGACGCCAACCCGTCGCTAACCGCCCCCGAAGGCGAGCGGCCGTGGAATTTCCGCATGTTCCGCGGCGATGTCGAGGCCGATCCGCGCAGCTTGCCGCTGCAGCGGGCCGCGCGCGGCGAGGAGGTTCGCGACGACGAGATCGAGATCCGCTTTGACGATGGCGGATCGCTGGCGCTGCTCACCCATGCCGCACCGGTGCGCGACAGTGCCGGCCAGGTGGTCGGCGCGATCTGCGCCGGGATCGACATCACCACGCGCAAAGATGCCGAAGCGGCACTGCGCCGTTTCAGCGAGACGCTCGAGGAGCGCGTCGTCGCCGAGATCGAACGCCGCCGCCAGGCTGAATCGTCCTTGCGCCAAGCGCAAAAGATGGAGGCGATCGGCCAGCTGACCGGCGGCGTCGCGCACGACATGAACAATCTTTTGCTGGTCATCCAAGGCAATCTGGAAATCCTCGAGCGCCAGCTTTCGCCGGTTGCGGAAGGCGGCGAGCGGCGGCGGCGGGCGGTGCAGGCGGCCTTGGCCGGGGTCGAGCGGGCGGCCTCGCTGACCCAGCGGCTGCTCGCCTTTGCCCGGCGCCAGCCGCTCGACCCCAAGCCGGTCGAGCCCGATCGGCTGGTCGCCGGCATGTCCGATTTGCTGCGCCGCACTCTGGGCGAGACGATCGCGATCGACACCCGGCTCACCGGCGGCCTGTGGCGCACCTTTGTCGACCCGAACCAGCTGGAGAACGCCATCCTAAATCTCGCGGTCAATGCCCGCGACGCGATGCCCGAGGGCGGCAGGCTGACGCTCGAAACCTCGAACAACACGCTCGATGCCGACGATCTTGGGCCGCATGCGGAAGTGATCTCCGGCGATTACGTGATGATCGCCGTCAGCGACACCGGGACCGGGATGACGCAGGAGGCGGTCGAACGGGCGTTCGAGCCGTTCTTCACCACCAAGGATGTGGGCAAGGGCACCGGCCTCGGTCTCAGTCAGGTCTACGGGTTTGTCAAGCAGTCGGGCGGGCATGTCGAACTCGACAGCGCCATCGGGCTCGGGACGACGGTGCGCGTCTATCTGCCCCGCCACCGGCACGGTCCGGACCAGCCGGCCAGCGACGGCGCCGCAGCCGCGGTGGCGGCGGGAAGCAGGGGCGAGAGCGTGCTCGTCGTCGAAGACAATGACGCGGTGCGGGCGAGCACCGTCAGCAGCCTGAGCGAGCTCGGCTACCGCGTGATCGAGGCGAGCGACGCCGCCGAGGCGCTGCGCCGGCTGGAGGCAGAGCCGTCGATCCGCCTGCTGTTCACCGATATCGGGCTTCCAGAGGGCATGAACGGGCGTCAATTGGCCGATGCCGCGCAGCGTCTGCGGCCAACCCTCCGGGTGCTGTTCACCACCGGCTATGCCAGCCGTGAGATCATCCATGACGGCCGGATCGACCGTGGCATCACATTGATCCAAAAGCCCTTTACTTATGCCGCTTTGGCGGAAAAGGTGCGCGCCGCGCTCGACGACGGGAATCCCTGCTGACCGCCTGCTGACCAGCGGACGGCGCTTCAGCCGATCAGGGCGGCGAGCACGGCGTTGAGGCGCTGGCGGCCGGCGGCGGTGGCGGCGAGACGGTCGCGATCGAGGGTCAGAAAGCCGCCTTCGATCAGCGCCGGAAGGGTGCGGGCGAACCGGGTCTCGACGCTCTGGCCGGCGATTTGTTCGAGGCGCCGGCGCGCGATCCCTTCGGTCAGGCGCAGCCCCATCATCAGCATTTCTTCGATCGCGGTATCGCGGGCGATCGGCAAGGTCTCTTCGAGCCCGGTGCCGGCGGTTTCGACCGCGGCGAGCCAGGCCTCGGGCATGCGGCGCTGGCGGGTCGCGCTTTTGACGCCGGCTCGGGTCAGGCGGCCGTGGGCGCCGGGGCCGATGCCCAGATAATCCTGATAGCGCCAATAGGCGAGGTTGTGGCGGCATTCGGCGCCGGGGCGGGCGTGATTCGAGATCTCGTAGGCCGGCAATCCGGCGGCGGCGAGCCGTTCCTGGGTCGCCTCGTAGAGCGATGCGGCGCTGTCGTCGTCGGGCGGGACCAGGTCGCCGCGCCGGGCCAGGGTGGCGAAGGCGGTGCCGGGCTCGATCGTCAGCTGGTAGAGCGAGAGATGCTCGCCGGCCAGGTTCAGCGCCTCGTCGAGTTCGCCGCGCCACGCCGCCGCGGTCTGGCCGGGGCGGGCGTAGATCAGGTCGAACGAAAATCGGGGGAAATTGTCGCGGGCATGCTCGATCGCGGCGATCGCTTCGGCGCGGTCATGGGCGCGGCCGAGAAAGCGCAACGCCGCCGGGTCGAGCGCCTGGACGCCCAATGACAGGCGATTGATCCCGGCCATGGCGAAGGCGCGGAAACGTTCGGCCTCGGCGGAGTTGGGGTTGGCTTCGAGGGTGATTTCGACATCGGGGACGACCCGCCAGATTTGGCGCAACCGATCGAGCAATGCCGCGACCGTCTCCGGCGGCATCAGCGAAGGCGTGCCGCCGCCGAAAAACACCGAGCCGACCGTGCGGTTCGGGACGAGCCCGCCGTGATGGTCGAGATCGGCGAGCAAGGCCCGGGTCCAGCGGTCCGCGTCGATGCGGTCGCGGACATGGCTGTTGAAATCGCAATAGGGACATTTCGAGCGGCAGAACGGCCAATGGAGGTAGACCGCGAGGGGTTCCGCCTCGCCCATCTCAGCGGCTAGAGAAACACGCATCGGCCAGCTTGGCGAAGGCGCGGGCGCGGTGGCTGATTTGATGCTTTGCCGCCGGGTCCATCTCGCCGAAGGTCAGGCGCGCGGCCTTCGGGGACGAATATCGGGTCGTAACCGAAGCCGCGTTCGCCGCGCGGCGGCCAGACGAGATGGCCCGCGACCTCGCCGCGGAACAATTCCATGCCGCCATCGGGCCAGGCCAGGGCCAGCACCGCGACGAAAGACGCGCTGCGGTCGCGGTCGCCGAGTTCGCGGTGGACGCGGGCCATCGCGCCGCGAAAATCCTTGGCCGGGCCGGCCCAGCGCGCCGAGTAGATCCCGGGCGCGCCGCCCAATGCCGGCACCACGAGCCCGGAATCATCGGCGAGCGCCGGTAGGCCGCCGGCCTCGGCCGAGGCGCGCGCCTTCAACGCGGCGTTGGCTTCGAAGCTGTCTCCGGTCTCCTCGGGTTCGGGGAGGCCCAGCGCGCCGGCCGCAACGACGCCGATCGCGAACGGCGCCAGCAATGCCGCGATCTCGCTCGACCTTGCCCGGGTTGTGGCTGGCGATGACCAGCCGGCTCGCGTCGAAGCGGCGGGTCATCCGGTCAGCCGAGGCCGAGCGCCGCGCGCTGCCGTCGGGCCAGATCGGCGATGCCGGCGCGGGCGAGCCGCAGCATCTCGGCGAATTGCGCCTCGTCGAACGGGCGCGCCCTCGGCGGTCGCCTGGATCTCGACGATGCCGCCGGCGCCGGTCAGCACGAAATTGGCGTCGGTCATCGCCTGCGAATCCTCGGCGTAATCGAGGTCGAGGACGGCACCGCCGGCGACGACGCCGCACGACACCGCGGCCACGCTGTCGGCGAGCGGCAGCACCGGCAGCTGACCGGCCGAGACCAGGCGCTGCAACGCCTGGTGCAATGCCACATAGCTGCCGGTGACGGCGGCGGTGCGGGTGCCGCCATCGGCCTGCAATACGTCGCAATCGATGCGGAGCTGGCGCTCGCCGAGCTTGGCGAGATCGGCGACCGCGCGCAGGCTGCGGCCGATCAGCCGCTGGATCTCCTGGGTGCGCCCGCTCTGCCGGCCGCGCGCCGCCTCGCGGTCGGTGCGGGTGTGGGTCGAGCGCGGCAGCATGCCGTATTCGGCGGTGACCCAGCCCTTGCCGGTGTTGCGCAGGAATGGCGGCACCCGCTCCTCGACCGTGGCGGTGCACAAGACATGGGTGTCGCCGAATTTGGCCAGGCACGAGCCCTCGGCGTATTTGGCGACACCGGCCTCGAGGCTGACCGGGCGCATCATATCGGCTGCGCGTCCCGAGGGTCGCATTGCTCACTCCGCCAATGATCGGAGCGCGCGACGCTACTCGCCCGGCCCCGCCGCGTCCACCCCGCCGAGAGGCCGAGGACGATGACCGACCGGCATTCCCGACCGGCCGACGGCATGGGAGGCATCGGCGGAAGGCGGGTTCGCCCTGCGCTCCCGGCCGGCGCGCAGGAAGCCGCACCGCTGGCCGGACCCGCCATACCGGCCCGCCGGGCGCGCGATCATTTCCGCGGCCGGGCCTTGCGCGCGGCATAGCGGGCGTCGCGGGCGGCCTTGCGTTCGGCTTCGAGGGCGATCTGATCGGCCGCCTGCTTGGCAATTTCGGCATCGCGGGCCGCCTGCCCGGCTTCCGTTGCGGCGGCATGGGCCGCTCGCTCGGCTTGCGCCGCAACCTCGCGGGCGGCCTTCTCGTCGGCCTCGCGGGCCAGGACGGCCTGCCGGGCGATGTTGCGCTCGGCGGCGCGCGCCTCGCGAGCGGCGACGACTGCCTGGCGGGCGGCCTGTCGTTCGGCGAATGCCGGATCTTGCGCCCCGGATCGTGCGCGAAACTTTTCCAGCTCCGCCTTCTTGGCGTTCGCGGCGGCGTTCAGCCGGTCGTCGAAACTGGTCTTTCGGGAAGTATCCATCTCACTCCAACTCGTTCGCGGGTTCGGGCAGTGGCGATGATCGGGCAACGGCGCAGCATGCCCGAGATCCGGCCGTCGTGGAATGCACCGGTGACGAAAGACCCGCCGCTTATGCCCATCGGGCTCCCCTGAGGACGGGAAACGCCGCCCTCGCCTGCGCGGGCATTGCAGGCTTTTGCCGACCACATTCCGTGACCGGCCCCGGCGAGCTGGCGGCGCGTTGTATCCTCCGGCGCACAAGCCTATTTTCGCACCATTCGCATCCTTTTGCTTTCGGGGGAGTCGTCCCGTGACCGCGTTTCTGCCGCCGCTCGCCCCCTACCCGCGCCTAAGATTGCGGCGCAACCGCCGCGACGCCTGGTCGCGCAAGCTCGTCGCCGAAAGCGTTCTGACAGCAGGCGATCTGATCTGGCCGGTCTTCGTCCATGACGAGGGCCATAAGCAGCCGATCGCCTCGATGCCCGGTGTGTTCCGGTTGCCGATTCCGGCATTGGTCGACGCCGCCGGCGAGGCGGCGGGGCTCGGCATCCCGACGATCGCGGTGTTTCCCGCGGTGCCGACCGGCCTCAAGGACGAGGAGGGCAGCGAGGCGCTGAACCCCGGCAACCTGGTCTGCCGCGCGGTAGCGGCATTGAAACAGGCGCTGCCCGATCTCGGCGTGCTATGCGACGTGGCGCTCGACCCGTTCACCTCGCACGGGCATGACGGGGTGATCCGCGCCGGCTATGTCGAGAACGACGAGACCGTGGCGCTGCTGCGCCGTCAGGCGGTGGTCCAGGCCGCGGCCGGCTGCGACATCATCGCGCCGTCGGACATGATGGACGGCCGGGTCGGCGCGGTTCGCGACGCGCTCGACGAGGCCGGCTTCGCGCGGGTCCGGATCATGTCCTACGCGGCGAAATACGCCTCGGCCTTTTATGGGCCGTTCCGCGACGCGATCGGCTCGAAGGCGGCACTCGGCAGCGCCGACAAGCGCACCTATCAGATGGACCCCGCCAACAGCGACGAGGCCCTGCGCGAGGTGGCGCTCGACCTGCAGGAGGGCGCCGACATGGTCATGGTCAAGCCCGGCATGCCCTATCTCGACATCGTCCGCCGGGTCAAAGAGGCGTTCCGGGTGCCGACCTACGCCTATCAGGTCAGCGGCGAATACGCGATGCTGCACGCCGCCGCACTCAATGGCTGGCTCGACGGCGAGCGCGCGATCATGGAGAGCCTGATCGCCTTCAAACGCGCCGGCGCCGACGGCATCCTGAGCTACGCCGCGGTCGACGCCGCCCGAATGCTGAAGGCGGGATGAGGTCATCAAGGCGCCCTCAATCCAATATTCGGCAATTATACGGTTGGCAAAGCAGCATCCGGCCTTCTCAAGGTGACAATTCTCCATTAAAGAAATGCTCGCGGGGGAGTGCTATCGAAGGACCCTTGAACCGACCGGCGTCTTGGAATGGTGCGCGACACGCCATAATTCCGGCTGAGGCCCAGATCGGTCAGCACGTAAGGGAGAGCTACAGATGGACATGTATTTAGAGTAGACGTTTCTCGTGACTTGGCCAACTGACGATCAGAACTCCGGCAGATGTCCGAAGCGGAGGGCAGCATTAGTAGCGCGACTGTTCGATATAAAATAACGAACTATGGCAGCACCTCAGCAACCATTACTGATATTGAAAGTTGATGGCTTGTCTGAAACATCAATATCTCGACGAGTATGGAGTCAAGAGGGTACAGATCGCATTCTCAGAGCTATGACGATAAACGATTTCACGCATCCTAAACATGCCACGCTCTCCGCACCTTATCGCCAACGGGCTTTGCTCGCGGGATCCAATCAGGCCACGACAAGTCATCCTCCGCGGTAACGGCGCAAGTTATACAATGCGGACACGGTGTATCTTCAAAATAGACGATACGATCCTGATCGAAATCAGTCATCCGTGGATTGTTGCGCAGTGAGTTATCGAGACATTCATACGGAAATCTCTGCAAAACTAGTCTTATGCTAAAGCTGGCGGAGCTGGCGGAGCATTATGCAAACCGACAAACTGAGGACCAGTTACAATTTTGGCAACGTAATCGCTAGGGTCGTAGGAAGACCCAGCGTCATAGCGCGCTGCGCCGGCTGGAGCCACCGCCGTCGATGGTGATGATCGAGCCGGTGGTGTAGGCGGAGCGGTCGGAGGCGAGGAAGGCGGCCAACCAGCCGATCCCCTCGGACTTGGCGGCGCGGCCGAAGGCCAACGGCTTCATCAACTCGGTCCAGCGCTCGGCGTCGCCGAAACAGATAGACCGGCCCCTGCGGGGCGCTGCCGGCGATGGCCAGGGCGCGGTCAATGACGGTTTCGAGCTGCTGGCCGTTCTTCAGCTCGTAATCCCATTTGACGATCTCGCACCATCCCGGCCTGGTCGAACATCTCCTGCGCCCAGTGGATGTAGACGTCGCGGGCGCCGGCCATTCCTTCCTCGGTCAGCGGCGAACGCCCCGCGGTGAACAGCATCGGCACGTTCTCGCGCGCGGCGTTTTGGCGCCGGACCCGCCGCGAGTCTCACGAGCACGCCCGAAACGATCCAGATCGGCGGCGGCAGAGACAATCGGCCCCCGGCGCCCGGCCTGGCTCAGGCGGCGATCGGGCGGCGGGGCAGTGGCTGGCCGTCGAGGCCGTCGGCGGGAAGGCCGAGATGGCGCAATACCGTTGGCGCGATGTCGATCAGCGATGAGCGCCGGCGATGGGTCCCGCGGGAAAAGCCGCCGCCATGGACGAACAGGAACGGGCGTTGCTCGTTGGCGCCGAGCCCGCCATGCTGGCCGAAGCCGGCGATGTCCTTGGGTTCCAGCGCGTCGCGCACGATGTGGCTGTGGCCCGGCACGCCGTGCGGATTGACCCGGGCATCGGCCTGTAAGGTGATCGCGATCCGTGCCGGCGAGCCGGTCGGCAGGCCGATCTCGCCGAGAGCCGCGCCCTCGAACACCCGGCCGACCCAGGGCTCGGCTTCGAGAAAACGGGCGGTTTCGCCGACCAGCGCGCTGTCCGGCTCGGCGAAATAGATCAGCGCCGCGGTGCCGTTGGGGGCGACCACGAGTTCGGACGATCCGGGCGCGCGCTTCAACCCGGCCCCGACCAGCAGCGCGTCGAGGTCGATCGTCTCGGCCACGCTCTCCATGCCGTGATCGGAGCCGACGACGAACAGGATGTCGTCGCCGCCGGGATCGAGCCCGGCGACGGTTTCGCCGACCCGGCGCACATTCTCGTCGGCGCTGGCGATTGCCGCGCGATGCGCCGGCGAACCCAGGCGCGTGTGGTGGCCGGTGTAATCGGGCTCCGACAGCCATAACAGGGCCAATGCCGGCGCCCGCTCGCGCAACACCTCGGCGCAGAAGCGCTCGGTCACGGCGGTGTCGCCGGCCTCGCCCTTGGCCACCGCCAGCCCTTCCGCCTCGGGCAGCGGGCGACGGCCGGGGCCAAAGCTGCCGGCCGGGTTGTAGACCCAGCCATGCCCGTCGGGATCGAGGAAATAGGCCGCCCCCGGCGACACGTTGGAAAACGCGATCGCGCTCTGGCCGCCGCCGGCGAGCCGTTCGGCCATGGTCGGTACGTGCAGGGTGCGGCCGGTGGCGCGATGCAGCCGGTCGCGGAAATCGGGCTTGCCGACCGACAGGCAGACCAGCCCCTCACCCTCGTCGAGCGCCATCGTATTGCCGAGCAGGCCATGGCGCGCCGGCAGGCAGCCGGTGGCGATCGAGGCGGCGCTGGTCCGCGTCGTCGATGGAAAGACACCCGCGTGATTGGCGAATCGGGCCGAGCGCTGCCGCAGATCGCACAGAAACGGCGCGTCTTCGGGGGTGATCAGGTCGCGGCGCAGACTGTCGCAGATGACGATGACGGCGCGTTTCATTTGGACACCCCTTCCTTATGGCCGGCCTCGCGGGCATCGGGGTCGCGCGCCAGCATAGCCCGGCGCAACGCCGGTGGCAGCGGCGTCTTTTCGCCAGTGGCGTTGACCACCAGGATCAGCACCGCCCGGCCGAGCGCGCACAGACCCTCGCGCCAGACCGCATATTCCATCTCGAAGCTGGTATTGCCGAGCCGAACCGTGCGCGCGGCAATCAGGATCTCGTCGCCATAGGCCAGCGGCCGGCGGTAGCGGATACCGGTCTCGGCAATGACCGGCCCCGGGCTCGCCGCCGACAATACCGGCAGACCCGCGGTTTCGAGATAGCGATTGCGCACCTCCTCGAACCATTCGAAATAGGCGCGGTGGTTGGCATGGCCGAACGGATCGCATTCGCTCCACCGCACCCGGTGCCGGATCGCGAACGCCCAGCCCGGCTCGACCCCGAACCGCGCCAGTTCCGCCGCCTCCACCTCGATCATCCCTATCCTCAGAGGTCGTGAAAGAACAACAAGATCGGTGGATCGGCGCAGGGCAACCTCACGCCAGGTGCGGATATCGGGGCGGCCGCCTCACAGCATCTGCCCGCCATCGACGGCAATGTTCTGGCCGGTGACCCAGCCGGCCAGCGGCGAGCACAGGAACAGCGCCACCCGCGCCACCTCGTCCGGCCGGCCGAGGCGCCCGAACGGGATGCTGCGCAGGATTGCCGCGTAGAGGTTGGGATTGTGGTTCTTCACCCGCTCCCAGGTGCCGCCAGGAAACTCGATCGAGCCGGGAGCGATGCAGTTGACGCGGATGCCCTTGCGGGCGAATTGCGCGGCGCTGGTCTGGGTATATTCAAGGATCGCCGCCTTGACCGCGCCATAGGGCGGGGTGCGGGCCGAAGCGCGAAACCCGGAGATCGATGAGATATTGACGATCGCCCCAGCCGCGGAATTTTCGAGGAATGGCAACGCCGCGCGCGTCGCCCGCACCGTCGCCAGCAAATCGATCGAGATGCTGGCCGCCCAGCCGGCCTCGTCGTCGCTGGTGCCGAAACCGGAGGCATTGTTGACCAGAATGTCGATCCCGCCGAGCGCCGCCGCCGCCGCTTCGATATAGCGCGCCAGCGCCGCCTGATCGCCAAGATCGCAACCCATGGCATGCGCGGCGCCGCCAAACGCCGCGATATCCGCGCGCGTCGCAGCCAGCGCCTCGGCGCCCCGCGCACAGATCGACACCCCTGCCCCGGCCTCGGCAAAAGCGAGCGCGATTGCCCGCCCGATGCCCTTGCTGCCACCAGTCACCACCGCGCGCTTTCCGGCGAGATCGATGTTCATGCTGCCTCCGCTGCTGGTCTAATGGCTGTTCTGCGGCCGATCTTCCCTGTCTTGATCTGGCGCGTCGAGAGCGATCGTCGATTGCACCTCTATGCTCGATGGGGTTGCGCTGGCAGGCGGCGGCGGCGAACCGCTGTGGGTACGTCGCGCTTGACCCGGACTGCGCCCTGTACGACACTTTTATTATCACATTCGAGGGAGCATTACATCCGATGATTTTCTATCCGGAAGAACGAATCGCCATATTCATCGACGGCGCCAACCTCTATTCGGCAGCACGAGGCCTCTCATTCGACATCGATTACAAACGATTGCTTGACCTGTTCAGCACCAAAGGGCGGCTGATCCGAGCATTTTATTATACCGCTCTGGTCGAAGATCAGGAATATTCGCCGATTCGGCCGCTCGTTGATTGGCTCGACTACAATGGTTACGCGATGGTGACCAAGCCGACCAAGGAGTTTACCGACGCGATGGGACGGCGGCGGATCAAGGGCAACATGGATATCGAACTGGCGATCGACATGCTCGAAATGGCCCAATATATCGACCACGCGGTGCTGTTCTCGGGCGACGGCGATTTCCGCCGGCTGGTCGAGGCGGTGCAGCGCCGCGGCGTGCGCGTGTCGGTGGTGTCGACGATCCGCTCCTCGCCGCCGATGGTCTCGGACGATCTGCGCCGTCAGGCCGACAATTTCATCGAGCTGCAGGATCTGGCGGCGAACATCATGCGCAACCATCACGGCCGGGAGGAAATGCAGCGGCCGCGGACCGAAACCGTCGACGAGGCGTGAGCATCCCGGCGCCGGCGGCGCTCTCTGAGGCGCTCCCGCCGCGCGACTGCCCGCTCTGTCCGCGCCTCGCCGCCTTTCGCCAGGCGCAGCGCACCGCCCATCCCGAGTGGTTCAATGCGCCGGTTCCGCCGTTCGGCGGCGGTCGCGCCGATTTGCTGATCGTCGGCCTGGCGCCGGGTCTGAGAGGGGCGAACCGCACCGGACGCCCGTTTACCGGCGACCATGCCGGCCAGTTGCTGTACGCCACGTTGCGGAAGTTCGGCCTGGCCGAGGGCGATTACGACGCCCGCCCCGATGACGGGCTGGCGCTGCGCCGGGCGCGCATCACCAATGCGGTGCGGTGTGTGCCGCCGCAGAACCGACCGCTGCCCGGCGAGATCGCCTGCTGCCGCGGTTTTCTGGCGGCCGAAATCGCGCGAATGCCGCAGCTGCGGGCGATCCTGGCGCTGGGGTCGATCGCCCACGACGCCGTCCTCGCCGCTCTCGGCCTGCGCCGCGCGCTATTTCGCTTCGCCCATGGTGCGCTGTATACGCTGCCGGACGGCAGATTGCTCGCCGACAGCTACCATTGCTCGCGCCTCAACACCAATACCGGAAGGCTGACCGCGGCGATGTTCGAGGCGGTGTTCGCCGCCCTTCTCGGCCGGCTCGACCCCTGAAATCCCAGCCGGCGAAAGCCCAGCCGGCGGGACGGCGCCAAGGGATGCGCCGGGCGCATGTCACGGTGGCGCAACACGCCGATGATTTGAGATTGATTCGCAATGCCGATTGGGTGAGACTGCGAGAAGTTCGCATTTGCAGCTGATCGGGTTTTTCGATGCGTCGTATCGCCTGGGTTGCGGCACTGCTCGCTCTCGCCGCCGCGGCGCCCGCCCGCGCCGACGATCCCAGTTTCGCGCTGGCGCTGAAGAACCAGCAGTTCGTGCCGAGTGAGCTCCAGATCCCGGCCGGGGTCAAGGTCAAGCTCGTGGTGCGCAACGACAACCCGACCCCATCCGAATTCGAAAGCCACCAGCTCCACCGCGAAAAAATCGTGCCTCCCGGTCGGGAAGTCACGGTTTTCGTCGGACCGCTCGATCCCGGCAGCTATGAGTTTTTCGACGATTTCCACCCGCAAACCCGCGGCCACCTGATTGTCAAATAGCGAGTAGCGACATGTTGGCGACAGCGATCATCGTCTTCCGCGAGGTCCTCGAGGCCTCGCTGGTCGTCGGCATCGTGCTAGCGGCGAGCCGGGGCGTGCCGCGCCGCGGCGTCTGGGTCGCCGGCGGAATCGCCGCGGGGATCATCGGCGCCGCTCTGGTCGCCGCCTGCGCCGGCGCGATCGCCGATGCGGTCAACGGCATCGGGCAGGAACTGTTCAACGCCGCGATCCTGTTTACCGCGGTGGCGATGCTGGGCTGGCACAACATCTGGATGAACCGTCACGGGCGCGAACTGGCCTCGGCGGCGGCGACGCTCGGCAAGGCAGTGGCAGGCGGCGGCCGGCCGCTCTATGCGCTGGGGCTGGTCGTCGGCATCGCGGTGCTGCGCGAAGGCTCCGAGATCGTGCTGTTTCTCTACGGCATCGCGATCGCCTCGGGCGCGAGCGGGCTCGGCATGCTGATGGGCGGGGTTGTCGGGCTGGCCGGCGGCGCCGCGCTCGGCGCGCTGATCTATCTCGGCCTTCTCGCCATTCCGCTGCATCGGCTGTTCGCGGTCACCAGCTGGCTCATTCTGCTATTGGCCGCCGGCATGGCCTCGCAGGGCGCGGCCTTTCTGATGCAGGCTAATTTGTTGCCGGCGCTCGGCAACGATTTGTGGAACACCTCCTCGATCCTGAGCGAGAACAGCATGCTGGGGCTGCTGCTGCATGTGCTGATCGGCTATTCCGCCGAGCCGGCCGGGATCCAAGTGGTGTTCTACCTGGGGACTCTGCTGATCATCGGCACCCTGATGCGGGTGATCGGGCGGGGACCGGGAAGATCGCCCGGCCGGCCGGTGGCGACCGCCTCGATTTGAGCTGATCTCGCGCTCTAGCATCGCGCGCTGGCGATCTTTCGCGATATTTCGAACCTTGGAGATGCGAATGCGTAGCATTAGCAGTTGGACTCTGCTGGCCGGCGCCGTGCTCGGCCTGGCGGCGACGGTCCCCGCCGCGGCCGATTTCAAAGTCCAGCAGCCCGACGCCGAAACCGGCGAGATCGCAATCGAGCCGCTCGGCGACATCGGTCACGACCCGCTCGCCGCGCATAGCGGCGAAGCCAGCTTTACCGAGGAGTTCGAATACGGCGTCAATGGCTTCTGGCGCACCGAGCTCGAGCTCGAGCAGGAACGTTCCGCCGGTCCCGGCCAGTCGGTCAATTTCAGTCAGGTCACCTCGGAGAACATCTTCCAGTTTACCGAACGCGGCGAATACTGGGCCGATGCCGGGTTTTTCGCCGAGTTCGGCAAGACCACGCTGGCCGACAGCCCCGATGAAACCACCTTTGGACCGATATTCCGTAAGGAAATCTTTGGCACGATCGATACCGTCAACCTGTTCATCGAAAAAGACATCGGCAATAACGCCTCGGCCCGGCCGGCCTTTTTATACGCCTGGGAGACACGCATCGCCCTCGGCACGCCGATCGAACCGGGCTTCCAGGCTTATGGCCAGCCGAGCGGCTTTGCCGGGTACGATTCCGGGTGGCCGCAGGACAACCGCATCGGCCCGCAATTATTCGGCACCATCGGCCAGCTCGGCGCCGGCAGCTTGAAGTGGAACGGCGGCATTCTGTTCGGCGTAACCCCGGCCGCACCGCGCGAAACCCTTCGCTGGCAGGCCGAGTACGAGATCCATTTTTGAGGCTCGGGCGCTATGCCGCAGACGCTGCCATCAGTCGGGCGGCGCCGCGCGCCTGGCGGACCACGAGGAACCCGATCACCATCAGGTTGCCCAGGTTGAACAGCGCGCCGGCGGCGAAGGCCGGGGCGTAAAAGCCGAAGCTGTCGTAAAGCGCGCCGGCGAACCAGCCGCCGAACGCCATCCCCGACATCCCGGCGAACAGCATTGTCGGCACCCGCCACGACGCATCGGATGACGGGAACAGTTCGCGGATCGCCACCACATAGGCCGGAATGATGCCGCTAAAGCCGAGCCCGTAGGCGGCCGAGACCGCGAACAGCCCGGCCTCGCTCCTGGTCACCGAAAACGCGGCGATCGCCAATGCCTGGCAGGCCGAGCCGGCCAGCACCGAGCCGAGGCCGCCGATCCGGTCGGCGAGCCAGCCCCAGAACTGGCGGCTGACAAAGGCGCAGCCGAGCAGCACCGACAGCATTGCCGCACCCTGCGCCGGCGAGATGCCGAGATCGCTGCACAACGCCACCAGATGCCCGGCCGGCATCGCCATCGGCACGCAGCACAGGAATGCCGCGGCGCACAGCAGCCCCTGCACCGTATTGGGCCGCAAGCCGAGCGCATGGGTGCCGCGAACGACGATCGTGGCCGAACCCACGGCGCGCCCCGGCTGTGGCGCCGGCCGCAAAAACAGCGCCATCGGCGCGACCGCAACCACCACGACGGCATAAGACAGCATCGTCGCCTGCCAGCCGAACCAGCCCAGCCAGTGCTGAAACACGCTCGGCCAGATCATCCCGGCGACATACTGCCCGGACGAGATCACCGCCAGCGCGGTGCCGCGGCGGCGGTCGAACCAGCGGCTGACATGGATCAGCAGCGGCGGGTAGAGCGCGCCGCCGCCGAGAAAGCCGATCAGCAGCGCGTGCCCGAGATAGAGCGTCCACACCTTGCCGATCGACGAAACGACAAGGCCGAGCGCGGTCATCAACGCGCCGCAGATCACCGTCCGGCGCACGCCGACCCGGTCCGCCACCCAGCCCATCAGGATGCCGCCGGTGCCGGTTCCGACCCAGACCAGCGCCGCGGCCAAAGCGACCACCGAACGGTCGCCGCCGAGCGCCGCGGCGATCGGCTTGAGCCCGACCACGACGATCAGCGGCGCGCCGTAGGAGATCGACAAAATGGACATCGCAACCGCCGCCGCCACCCAGGACGAGCCGGTCTCGATGCTGTCCGCAAACCGCGCGGCGCGCCGGGCCACTCCAGCATCGTGGGCGCCAACCCGTACTGCGTCGGGCATGACGCCTTCCTTCGCTTCCTCCCGCATCGCTTCCCGCTTTGCCGACGCCAACTGCCTCCACTCTATCAGCGCCCGCGGGATTATGGGTGCATTTCGCTGCAGCCGAGGGGCAAGATCGGCCGGACGAGTTGGTCTGATCACAGGAGCGGGCGATGCCGGTGCTCTACGAAAAGCGCAACCATGTCGGCTGGCTGACCTTGAGCCGGCCCCAGGCGCGCAACTGCTGGGGCGAGGATTTCAACGAGGAGATCGCGCAGCGTTGCGAGGAGATGGCGGCCGATGACGAGATCAGGATCGTGGTGCTGACCGGCGACGAGGCGGGCGGGGCGTTTTCGGCCGGCGCCAACCTCAAGGACCCGCGCACCCACCGGCAGGATTCGATGGCCGAGTTTATCGCCGGCCTGCCGCAGCGCCGCCGCACCGCCGGCCAGGTGTTGAGCGAATTTCCCAAGCCGGTCATCGCCGCGGTCAATGGCTATGCCGTCGGCATCGGCTGCATCGTCACCTATTGCTGCGATCTGATCATCGCCTCCGACCGCGCCGAATGGCGCCTGCCGCAGGTGGCGCTCGGCATCTTGCCGAACCATGGCGGCATCGTCCGCCTCGCCCGCTGGGTCGGCAAGGGTCAGGCGATGAAGGTGGCGATGGGCTATCCGATGAACGCGGAGGAAGCCTTTCGCTTCGGTCTCGCGCAATGGCTGGTGCCGCATGCCGAGTTCCGGACCCAGACCACGGCGATTGCCGAGCGCCTGGCGGAATTGCCGCCGCTGGCTTCCACGGCTCGCCAAGGAATTGCTGAACCGCGGCCTCGACATGCCCAATGTCGCCGACGCCGCCTATATCGATCTTTACCGCTTCATGGCTCTGTCGATGACCGAAGACGCCAAGGAGAGCCATAACGCCTGGCGGGAGCGGCGCCGCCCCAAGGTACGCGGCGCGTGATCGGGCTGGAACCGGGTCCGGGCGCGGCCTAGAGTTGACGCACAGGCAACGGAGAACCGCGATGACGATTTTCAAATACGACCATATCCATCTGCGCAGCCCCAACGCCGAAGAGACCGCCCGCTGGTACGAAGCGATGTTCGGCGCCGAGATCATCCGCTCGGTGCAGTCGGACGGCAAACCGCGCCTCGATCTCAATCTCGGCGGCGTCGCCGTGTTCATCGCCCAGGTGCCCGAGGAGCAGGCCATCGCCCCGCCGCCGGAGCCGCCTTATCTCGGGCTCGAACATCTCGGGCTGCGGGTCGACGGGATCGATGCGGTGGTCGCCGAACTCAAACAGAAGGGCGCCGAATTCACCGTCGAGCCCAAGACGATCCGCCCCGGCGTGCGCATCGCCTTTCTGCGCGGCCCGCAAAACGTCCATATCGAGCTGCTCGACCGCAACGCCGCCTGACCCGGTCTCCTCGTCCTGCGAGGCTTGTGTCGGTTCGCCACCGATATTGAGCCAAGGTTCGGGCCGCCCTTCCAGGTAGCCGCGGCGAGGCGCGGCGGGCGGTTCCCAGGCGTGCCGTCTGCCCGCCGGCAGGACCGCCAGATGCCGCTTTTAGCCCAGCATTGATTTCCGTATATAAACGAAACACCAATAGCCCGAATGGGCATTGCCGGTTCAAAGCACTGGCGGCACGAGGCGAACAGGGAGTTTGACGATGGCGCAAATGCACTCGTCCGCGACCGAACACGCGCTGGAAAATCAGCGGCTGGGCGGCTTGCAGATCCGCGTCGCGGTAATCTGTGGCCTTATCCAGATGTGCGACGGCTATGATGTCGGCTCGATCGGCTGGTCGGTGCCATCCTTGACCCATGCCTGGCATGTGGCGCCGTCATCATTCGCGCTGGCCTTTCTGTGGTCGAATATCGGCGTGATGGCGGGCGCCCTGCTCGCTGGTCCGATCGGCGACCGCTTTGGACGAAAGCCGTTGCTGCTGATCAGCCTGGCGCTGTTCGGCCTCGCCTCGCTGGCGAGCGCGTTTTCGCCCTCGCTCCACTTTCTGGCGGGGACGCGGTTTTTCACCGGCGCCGGGATCGCCGGCGGATTTGCCGGAACGGTGGCGCTGACCGGCGATTATACGCCGCAGCGCCTGCGCGCGATGATGATCATGTTGACCTTCACCGGGGCGCCGCTCGGCGGCTTCCTCGGTGGTCTGGTCGTCTCCTTGCTGCTGAGCCAGGGTTTCGGCTGGCCGATCATCTTTATCATCGGCGGTGTTTTCCCGCTGGTGCTGATCGCGATCGCGGCATTCTGGCTCCCTGAATCGCCGCGCTTGCTCGCCGTGAGAGCGAACCTCGCGCCGCGCCAGCATGCGCTGTTGCAGCGCCTCGACATTGCGCACGCACCGGCAGGGGCGCATTTGCTCGACGTCGCGCGGGGCAATCCGATCAGGTTGCTGTTTGGCGAGGGGTACGCGCTGCAGACCACCCTGCTTTGGATAATCTTCTTTTGCAGCCTGTTGAACCTCTTTCTGTTCATCTTCTGGCTGCCGGAGGTCCTCCACCTGATCGGCATGACGCCGGCCCAGGCGGTGTTCGCGACGAGCCTCTATCCGCTCGGCGGGATCTTCGCCGTGCTCTACCTCGGATGGGCGATCGACCGCTTCGGTACGCGGCGCTCGCTGGCGGTGCATTATGCCGCCGGGATCGTGTTCATCTCGCTGATATCGCTGGTCGCATTGCCTTATCTCGCGATCCTTGCCGTCGTCCTGATGGCCGGGCTGACGGTGCTCGGCAGCCAGACCGGCTTGAACGCGGCCTGCGGCAAGCTCTATCCGGCGCGGATGCGCACCAGCGGTTACGGCTTTGCCACCGGCGTCGGGCGCTTGGGCGGCATCGCCGCGGCGCCGCTCGGCGGGTTTCTGTTGTCGCGCGGGTTGCCGCCGACCTACGTCTTTCTATCCGCCTGTGTGTTTGCGGCGATCGCCGCGGTGGCGACCGCGTTCCTGGCGCTGCCGGGCCGGCAGCGGAGTCGCATCGTAGCGTTGCAGGCGACATCGTAAAGGGCTTCGTCGCCGACCTTGTTTGTCGCGACGCAGCCCGGTCGCCGAAAAGTCCCCGTCGACGCTATTTGACGACGCGGCGGATCAGTTCGGCCCAGCGGTCGAGGATGGGGAGGATTTCGTCGGCCTTGGCCGAGGGCAGGCTGACCACGGCGCGAGCGATGCCGCGATCGCGGTAGAGCTTTAGCCGGTCAAGATCCTCGGGGACGCCGAACACCGTCACCGGGACCGTATCGAGGCTGCGCCCGGCCTCGGCCGCCATCTGCCGAAATTGCGGCAGATAATCGGTCACATCGGCATATTGCGGCCGGCCGGCATGCGGGACCCAGCCGTCGCCGTAGCGGAGCGCCCGCCGCGCCGCATAGGGAAAGGCGCCGCCGACGATGACCGGCGGGTGCGGCTTTTGCACCGGCTTTGGCCAGGTTCGCATTTTCGGGAAATCGACGAGGTCGCCGTGATATTCGGGCTCGGCCTCGGTCCAGATCGCTTTCATTGCCGCGACCCGCTCGCGCATCAGCTTGAAGCGCGTCTTGAACGCGGCGCCGTGGTCGGCCATTTCCTCGGCGTTCCAGCCGCCGCCGATCCCGAACAGAAACCGCCCGCCGGAAACCTGGTCGATCGAGGCGACGAGCTTGGCGGTCTGGATCGGATCGCGCTGGGCGACGAGACACACGCCGGTGCCGATCTTCAAGCCCTTGGTCGCCACCGCCGCCGCGGTCAAGGTGACGAACGGGTCCATCGCGTCGTAATATTTCTTCGGCAGCTCGCCGCCTTGCGGGAATGGCGTGGCCCGCGAGGACGGGATATGCGAGTGCTCCGGCGCCCATGCCGACTCGAAGCCGCGCGTTTCAAGCGCCCGGCCGAACTCGCCCGGACCCATCGAATAATCGGTAAAGAACATCGCCGCGCCGAAATCCATCCATCCCCCCCAAGCGCCGGCGCCGGCGCTGCCGTTCCGATCTAGGCCAGCCGCACCCTGACCGCTTCCGGCCCCTTGCGGCCCTCGGCGATGTCGACCAGCACGCGCTGACCTTCGTTGAGGGTGCTGATGCCGGAGCGCTCGAGTACCGAGGCATGGACAAAAGCGTCCTTGCCGCCGCCCTCGCGGACGATGAAGCCAAAGCCCTTCTGGGCGTTGAACCACTTCACCGTGCCGGCTTCCTCGACCGAGGCCCCGGTCGGCTCGTAAGCCGGCCGGCCGGCGGAAGGCGGAAACGCCGAACGCCGTGCCGTGGCCGGGGTCGCGGTGCTGCTGTCAACGCTGAGGACTTCGGTAACCTGCGGTCCCTTCTGTCCCGGCGAGACCCGGATCTCGAGGGTTTCGCCAGGCTGGACCGCAGCGATGCCGTTGCGCTCGAGGACGCTGGCATGAAGAAAGGCGTCGCCCGAGCCGTCGGACAATTCGACAAACCCGAATCCCCGGTCGGGCTTGAACCATTTGACGACGGCGCGGACCGGCGGTCCGGAAGGCGTATCGAAGCGGGGCGGGGTAAAGCGCGGCGTGGCGCCGAACTCGCGCAAGTGCGGATCGTAACCATCATCGTCGAAGTCGCGGCGGCGCGGCTGACGGAAATTCCTGTCTCTGATCAAGTCGGTTTCCTGTCGAGTTGAAACGCGGCCCGATCGAGACCGCGGAGCCTGATTGTTCCAAAAAATCGACCGCTACGCGAGTGCTTAATTTCGGCCGGGCCCGCGGTTCATCCGGGATGGCGCTTGGCCGCGTCCCGTCATCCTGGCAAAGCCGAAAAGCCGGCCGCGCCGCTGGACCGACCTGGGCATCCACCTGCCAACCGGTCCGACATCGCGAAGCTGAGATGGCCGGCCCAAAGCCGACGCCGACCCTCGTGAAAAGTTCTGTCGAAGCGCCCGATAGCCCGGCGGATACCACCGACCGGGGGTTGAAATCCGTGGTCGAGGATAAGACACCAAGGCCAGCCAGCCGGGGATGATCCGGAGATCATGGTGCGGGGCTCGGAACCAACCGACAGCGGCCGTGTTCAGGCATCGTGCCGCGATCGGCGCGGCGCGAGTGCAGGAGAGCGACGGAATGCTCGGGAAATTCGGAATTGCGATCGGCGCGCTCGGGCTCGCCGCTGGCGCTTTGGCGCTGCCGGCGCCGGCTCGGGCCCAGTCGAGCGGCGTGCAGGCGGGCGTGCTGACCTGCAACGTCTCCAGCGGCTTCGGCTTTATCTTTGGATCGTCGCGGGCGCTCAATTGCACCTATTCCCCGGGGCCCGGCGCAGCCGAGCACTATAGCGGCACGATCTCCAAATTCGGCGTCGATGTCGGCTATGTCCAGAGCGCGGTCATCGTCTGGACGGTGGTCGCGCCGACCGCCCATCTGGCGCCGGGTTCGCTGGCCGGCAATTTTGTCGGCGCGACCGCGGGCGCCACGGTCGGAGTCGGGCTCGGGGCCAATGTGCTGGTCGGCGGCTCGGGCAATTCGATCGCGTTACAACCGGTCAGCATCGAGGGCAATACCGGGCTCAACGTCGCCGCCGGCATCGGCGCGATCACGCTGACCTATCAGCCCTGACCGCGCGGCGCTAACATATCGAGCACGGGTAGAACAGCGCTTGCAATCCGCCGCCCATCGGGCTCAGTCGCATCCGCCGACCGGCGGATTGACCGCGCAGTGTAAATCGCACCGCTCCTTTGGCGCGCAGTTCCACGAGATCGGCCGGGTGCTGCTCGGAAAATAGCAAACCCCGTTGCACTCGGTCTCGGCGCCGGCCGGGCGGGTCAGCTGGGAGATGACGCCCACCGCCTGATCGTATTTCTGGATGCGCGCTTCGACCCGGCCGATATCGCGCTGCTCGGCGCTGATATGGCTGCCGGCCTGCTGGGCAAAGGCGGGGAGGCCGATCGCAATCGCACCGGCAATCGTGGCCAGAAGAGCCAGGCGACGCATCCTTATCCTGATCTTCAATCGATGTTGCACGCGGGCACCTCGCAGCCGAGACCATAGCCTCGCCTTTTGGCAATCGACAACAGCATCATTGGATCATCGGCGGCCGCCGGACGCCTATCGCTGGTCCGGCGATGCCGGTTGCTAGCCCGGAGCCACGGCGTACAATCGCCCGAGAATCGATCGGCGGTTCTCGCGTGGAGGTCATGGCATGATTACAAAATTCGACAGTCTGTTCGCCGGACACGTCGATATGGACGATGTCGGATATGGCGGCATCCCGGTGAACGACCGTCGGTTTCCCAACGAGCATCTCGCCACCGTCTTCGACAAGGCGCAGGCGATGGCGCAGCTGATGGATCGCTTGGGCTACGACACCTTCTGGATGGCCGAGCATCATTTTCAGCGCGAAGGCTATGAGTGCATTCCCAATGTGCTGATGATGGCTCTGCATCTGGCGCAGGTGACCCGGCGCATCCGCATCGGTTGCGGCTTCAATATCACCCCGATGTGGCATCCGCTGCGGCTGGCCGAGGATTATGCCACCGCTGATATTTTGAGCGGCGGGCGCATCACCTTTGGCGTCGGGCGCGGCTACCACACCCGGGAGGTCGAAACCTTCGGCTCGCCACTGCTCGACCAGCCGGCCAACCGCGAACTGTTCGAAGAGCAGGTCGACATCATCTTCAAGGCGTTCAACAACGACTCGTTCTCCCATCAGGGCAAGCATTACACCTTGCCGCCGCGGGTGCCCTATCGCGGCTACACCCTCGAAGAGCTGACCCTGGTGCCGAGACCGCTGCGGCTGCCGGTCGAATGCTGGCAGCCGGTTCAGGGCGGCACCGAGCGGGCGCTCGATTTCATGGCCAAGCACGGGATCCAGGGCCTGATCGGCGGCGGCTCGGCCGAGGGCGGGGCGATGCACAAGGTCGTTTTGGACTGGCAGCAGGCCCATGCACGCATCGGCCAGCACCTCGAACTGGGCGAACGGCTGTGTTTCGGCTTTCACTTCTATATTGCCGACAGCCGCGAGCAGGGCATCCGCGAGGCCGGGAAATATTACGAAGAAAACATGAAAATGTTCGGCGAGCTGCGGCTGGTGCGGGCGCTGAGCGACGAGCAGATCGAGATCATGCGCGATCCCAAGCGCGCGCCGCACGCCAAGCTGCCGCGGATCGAGGACGCGATCGCCGCCGGCGGCGTGTTGTGCGGGTCGCCCGAGCAGATCATCGGACACCTCAAAGCCCTGGAAAAGCGCTATCCAGGGCTCGACCGGGTCTCGGTCAGCCTCAGCGTCGGGGTGCCCAAAGCGATTGCCCTCGAACAGCTCGAGCGCTTTGGCAAGGAGGTCATGCCGGCCTTTGCCCAGGCCACGACCCCCGAACTGGTGCCAGCCCAGTAACCGGCGGGCCCGCGATCAGCGGCCGGGAAACAGCCGGCCGCCGGTCGTGGGACGGGAAACCCCGGTGGTCGACGGCAGGCTGAGCGGCAGCCCGATGGCGGAGCGGACCGCGAGATAGGCGAAGGCCTGCGCTTCGAGCGCGTCGCCGTTCCAGCCGACCGCCTCGACCGGGCGCACCGGGGCATCGAGGGATCGGGCCAGCGCCGTCATCAGCGCCGGATTGTGCCGCCCGCCACCGCAGACCAGCCACTCGCGCGCCGGAGCCGGAAGGTGGCGGCGCGCTGCGGCGACTGCGGCGGCGGTCATCTCGGTCAGCGTGGCGGCGCCGTCCTCCAACGAAAGACCCTCGGGCATCGCATCGCGGAAATCATCGCGGTCGAGCGATTTCGGCGGCTTGCGGGCGAAGAACGCGTGCTGCAGAAAGCGCTTTACATGTGCCTCTGAAGCCCGTCCGGCGCGGGCGAGCGCGCCGTCGATATCGGCCGCGGCGCCAGTGTGACGCCGCACCCAATCGTCGATCAGCGCATTGCCGGGGCCGGTGTCGAAGGCCAGGATGTCCCCTCCCGAGCCGGTCCCGCCGCCGATCCCACCGCCGATCCACGTCACATTGCCGACCCCGCCGAGATTGAGGATGGCCACCGGCTTCGCCAATGCCGCGGCGAGGGCGGCGTGGTACAGCGGCGCCAATGGCGCGCCCTCGCCGCCGGCGGCGACATCGGCCGAGCGGAAATCGGCGACGACGTCGATCCCGAGCCGGCGCGCCAAGGCGGCGCCGTCGCCCAATTGCCAGGTGCGCCGCTCGGCCGGGCGGTGCAGGATCGTGTGGCCGTGGAAGCCAATGATGTCGGCGATGACCCCAGGATGGCGCGCGAAAAACTGCTCGACCGCCTCGGCATGCAGCCGGGTCAGCTCGGCTTCGACCTCGTCCACCGGGCCGATGCCACCGAGCACCGACCGCAGCCTTTCGCGAAACCGGTCCGGATAGGGGATCGTCAGCACCGGGCCGGCGATCACGCGCTCGCGGCCGTCGGTCTCGATCATCGCGACATCGATGCCGTCGAGCGAAGTGCCGCTCATCAGCCCGATCGCCCGCCGCATCCCCTCCCTACCCTCCCCCGCAGGCGCAGCGGGGTCGAGGTGGGGCCGGGAGGATTGTGGCCCGTCGGGCGGCGTTATGTTAGATGACGGCGCCATGTCGACACCCCGCTCCCCATTCCTCGCGACCGCGCGCGAACGCGGCTATGTCCATCAATGCACCGATCTCGACGCGCTCGATGCGCGGCTCGATGCCGGCCGCGTGTCCGCCTATGTCGGTTACGACTGCACCGCCGACAGTCTGCATGTCGGCAGCCTGTTGTCGATCATGCTGCTGCGGCTGTTGCAGAAGAGCGGGCACCGGCCGATCGTGCTGATGGGCGGCGGCACGACGCGGATCGGCGATCCCTCGGGCAAGGATGCGGCGCGGCCGTTGCTCGACGACGCCGAGATCGCCCGCAACATGGGCGGCATCCGCCAGATCTTCACCCGGTTTATCGAATTTGGCGACGGCCCTAGCGACGCGGTGATGGTCAACAACGCCGATTGGCTCGACGAATTGCGCTATATCCCGTTGCTGCGCGATGTCGGCCGGCATTTCTCGGTCAACCGCATGCTGAGCCAGGACAGCGTGCGGCTGCGGCTCGACCGCGACCAGCCGCTGAGCTTTCTCGAATTCAACTACATGATCCTGCAGGCCTACGATTTTGTCGAGCTGGCCCGGCGCTGCGATTGCGCATTGCAGATCGGCGGCTCCGACCAATGGGGCAATATCGTCGGCGGGGTCGAACTCGGCCGGCGCATGGACGGGCGCACCCTCTACGGCCTGACGACGCCGCTGCTGACCACCGCCTCGGGCGACAAGATGGGCAAGACCGCGCAGGGGGCGGTATGGCTCAATGCCGAGCGGCTATCGCCCTACGATTATTGGCAGTTCTGGCGCAACACCGAGGACGCCGATGTCGGGCGCTTTCTGCGCCTGTTCACCGAATTGCCATTGGACGAGATCGCCCGGCTCGAAGCCCTCGGAGGCAGCGAGATCAACGAGGCCAAGAGGATTTTGGCGTACGAGGCTACCAAGCTATGTCACGGAGACGAGGCCGCCGAGACAGCAGCGGAGACGGCGCGTGCCCTTTTCATGGGAGCGACGGGCACAATGACGTTGTCCGCTCACGCCGAGCTGTCGATCACGCTGAATGTTCCCAGGCACGAACTCGAACGTGGGATCCTCGCCGTCGAATTGTTCAACCGCGCCGGGCTCGCCGCCTCCAACGGCGAGGCGCGGCGGCTGATCCGCGGCGGCGGCGGCCGCATCAACGACGAGGTTGTCAAGGACGAGACCCGCATCGTCCGGCTCGATGATTTCAGCCCGAACGGGGTCCTGAAACTCAGTGCCGGCCGCAAGCGCCACGCGGTGGTCCGCCCGGTTTAATCCACAGCGTTACAAGTCGTCATGCCCGGACTTGTTCCGGGCATCCACGCGCCACCAGAATGGTGCTGCGGAGTGGGAGTCGTGGATGGCCGGGACGAGCCCGGCCATGACGAAAAAGAACTTGTCGTGGTCAATCCGAACAGCAGGCGTGTTACGACGGCATCGGGCCCATGAAGTCGCGCTTGCCGAGCTCGACGCCGAGCGAGCGCAGGATATTGTACGCGGTCGTCGTGTGGAAGTAGAAGTTCGGCATCGCCAAGTGATAAAGATAAACCTGGGCGCGAAATTGGCGCGGCTGGCCGCCTTGAACAATCGTTACCTGCGAATCTTCTTTGCCGTCGAGCTGATCGGGTTTCAGGGTCTTCAGAAAATCGATGGTCTTGTCGATCCGCGCCTTCATCTCGGCATAGCTGTTGTCGATCGCCGGCAATTGCGGCACCTCGACCCCGGCGACGCGGCCGGCGCCGAACGCGTGCTCGCTCGCCTGCCGCACCTGGCGGGCAAAGGTGAACATGTCCGGATAAAAGCGCCAGTTCAGTACGGTGGCTTCGTCCCATTTCTTTTCGGCGGCATGCTTTTCGGCCTTTTCGATCACGCCCTTCAAACCGCCGAGCAGCTGCAGGAACGTCGGCACCGATGCGTGGTACATGCTGATGGCCATGAAGCGGTCCTCCTGGTGTTGGTAAAAGCAAAGCCGGGCGCATCTTACCCGCGCTTGGCACAGGCGGGAAGGCGCGATCCGCAGCCGCGCCCTCGACGATGCCGCCGATGGGATCTAGTCTCCGGCGGTCAAAGCGAAAGGAGGTGCCGGCGTGGTCACAGAACGGCGTCTCGCAGCCCGTCAGGTCGAGGAGATCTTTATCGCCTTTGCCGAGGCGATGCGCGAATTGCCGCCCGATATCGAGGCCGGCTGGCTCGACGCCCAGGGCGATCTGCGCCTGGCGCCGGACATCGCCCGCAAACTGCGGACCGCGCGCCGGGTGCGCCAGCTGCTGCGCGAATTGCGGCAGAGCGACAGCGAGGGCGACGGGTCCGAAAGCGGAGGAACGCTCTAACCCTGGCCCGGGCCGGCGACGATACCGTCATCGTGCAGCCGGCCGATCTCGGCTGACGACAGACCCAGCATCTCGGCCAGAACCGCATCGGTGTGTTCGCCAAGACGCGGCGCCGGCGACGATGGCAGCCGTGGCGCCGCCGCGAAATCGAGCGGCAGGCCCGGCATCAGATAAGACCCGATACCGGGTTGCTCGATTTCGGCAAGGAGCGGGTTCGCCGCCGAGCAGCGCGGGTCGTCCCGCACCAGCTGCGCGAAATCCTGGAACTGGCCCCACAGCACCCCGGTCCCGGCGAAGATTTGTCGAATATCGTCGAGGCGGTGGCCGGCGCACCATCGGCCGAGCAGCGCGCCGATCATGTCGCGCGCCTCATAGCGCCCGGCCTCGGTGTCGAGATCGACCGCCATGATCGGGCCGATCATCGCCAGCCGATCGGTGAGCCCGGTCGCCTGTCCCAATGCCCGCCATTGCCGCGGGGTCAGCGCGATGATCATGACCCGCCGTCCATCGGCGGTTGCAAAATCCCGGCCGAAGCTGCCGTAGAGATCATTGCCGATGGCCGGCCGGGCATGGCCGTTGATCTGGACGTCGCCGAGATAGCCGAGGTTGCCGATGGTCGCCAGCATCACATCGGAGAGCGCCATCACCACCTCCTGCCCCTCGCCGGTACGGGTGCGGTGGCGCTCCGCTGCCAGCAGCCCGGTGGCGAGATAGAGGCCGGCAGCGATATCCCAGGCCGGCAGCACGTGATTGACCGGCGCACCGCCCTGCCCGGTCACCAGCGGAAACCCGCTGGCGGCGTTGACCGTGTAGTCGACCGCTGCCGACCCGTCGCGGTTGCCGAGGAGGCGCAGCGTGATCACATCGGCGCGGGCTGCCTTGAGGCTGGCGAAGTCGAGGCCACGCAATGGCGGCAGATTGGTCAGGAGAATGCCGCCGCCGATGCCGGGAGCGGCGATCAGCGCGCGGGCGATGTCGCGGCCCTCCGGCTTGTCCAGCGCCAGCGCCAGGGAGAGCTTGGCCTTGTTGAGGCCGGCCCAGTAGAGGCTGGCGCCGTCGCCGGTCACCGGCCAGCGGCGAAAGTCGATGCCGCCGCCGATCGGGTCGATGCGGATCACCTGCGCACCCATCTGCGCCATCGTCATCCCGCCGAGCGGGGCCGCGACAAAGGCCGAGATCTCGACGATGCGCAGATCCTGCAGCAGCCGGTTCATTCCCCCATCCTGTCCTCCGCCGACCAGCCCGGCAAGACCACAGCGACGGCGATCGAGGTTATCGAGTTTTCGACAAGGCGCCGCGCGCCGGCGCCGCCCTTTCCTGGTGAAATGCCCGGCGCTTTGGCGGCAGAACAACTTTCGTGAGCGCGTTTTTCGAACCTACCTTCGATCGGCATCCCCGGTCCGGCGCGGGTGGCGCAATCGCGCCGAAAACAAATATTCATCCCGAACGGTTACAGGTCGGGCATCCGAGGGATGTCGCCTGGACTAATGCAAACCGAAACACCGCCAACGCTGCATGCCCGCCCGCATGAAGCGGCGGTCGCTGCGACGCGCCGCCGGTGCGAGGCCGGAGGGCTGGGTTTGCTGTTGCTGCCTCTCGTGATCGCGCTCGCCGTCTTGCTGTATCGCTCCACACTGGCGGCACCAATCAACTATAATGAGGGTTGGAACGCGTATTACACATCGCTGGTGCTGCACGGTCGGCCGCTCTACTACCCGCCGACGGCGCTGCTCATCAACAACTATCCGCCGCTTTCGTTTCTGCTGGTCGCGCCAGTGGCCGCCCTGGTCGGCGATGCTCTGCTGGCCGGGCGCCTGGTCGCGTGGCTCGCCTTCGCCGCGGTAGCCGTCACGATCGCCGCCATCCTGTGGAGATTGGACCGCGACCGGGTCGCGGCAATTTTCGGAGCTGCGGTCTTCACCAGCTACATGGTGGTAAACTACAGCATCTATGTCGGCATGGACGACCCGCAAATGCTGGCCCATGCCTTCACCTTGCTCGGTCTCTACGTCTATCTGCGCTGGAGCGCATCGACATGGGCGAGCATTGCGGCGGCGGTGTTGATGTGCTGCGGCCTGTTTACCAAGCACAACATCATCGGCCTGCCGGTAACCTTGGCAATATGGCTTTTCATTTACGACCGCAAGGCATGCTGGCGATTTGCCGGCGCCGGCATCGTGTGCGCCGCCGTTGGCCTTGCCGCCTGCATTCGCGGCTTTGGTCCCGATTTTCTCGCGGACATCCGGGCGCCGCGGCCATACATCGCGGTCCGCGCGTGGCGTCACATCGTCGAGTGGACGGTCCCGATGCAGGTACCGCTGATCACCTCGGCTTTTGCCTGCGCGCCGGGGCTGCGCGACCGGCATTCAATATTGTTTACGCTTTACCTAATGATATCGCTCGGGGTCGGCTATGCGGCTGCCGGCGGCGACGCCACCAATTTCAATCTGCTCTTCGATGCCGTCATCGGCTTCGCCTTGGCCGCCGGCCATCTGCTGGCTCGGCTCGAAGCGACACCGGTTGCGGGTTTGCGTCCATTGGTGATCGCCGCCCTCGCGTTTTCGATCAGCCTCACGACAGCGCTGGTCGGCTCGAAAGACGCTTTTTTGATCCGCCCATGGGTTGACGCCCAACGCCGGCTCGAAGCAGTCACGCGCGACGAGGTACGGATGGTCGCCGGGCGACCCGGCCCGGCGCTCTGCACCGACCTCGCCCTGTGCTATTGGGCCGGCAAGAATTTTGAACTCGACCCCCTCAATTTCACCTTTGGGGTAATTGCTCGAACCAAGAACCTCGAACCGGTCCTGCAGCGCGTTGCCTCCGGCTATTATGCGACAATCGCGATCCCGTCAGCCCCGGGGCCGGTGCCCTTGCTGCCGCCACAGCTGATCGCCGCGATCAAATCGCATTACCGCCTACTCAAGAGCACGCCGCATGACGAGATCTATGCCAGACCCTAACGGCAATGACAGCCTCCGGGGCCCGCCAAGGAACCCAGATGCGGGGTCAGGCGCCAGCGATGAACGAGCGCAGGGAGCGGGCTTCGTACTCGATCTCGTCGAGGCGGTTCTTGACCAGATCGCCGATGCTGACGATGCCGACCAGCCGCCCGTCATGGACCACCGGCAAATGGCGGATGCGGCGGTTGGTCATCTCGGCCATCAGATCGGCGACGCTGTCGGCGGGATCGCAGGTCACCACCCGGCGGGTCATCACCTCGGCGACGTTCAGCGATAACAGGGCGCTGCCGTGATCGGCGAGGCCGTGGACGATATCGCGCTCCGAGATGATGCCGTCGACCTGCTGATCGTCCTCGCTGACCACCAGGGCGCCGATATTGCGGTCGCGCAGCGCGGCTAATGCCGCCGCGATCGTCTGATCCGGACGGATCGTCGCCACCGCCCGTCCCTTTCCGCGCAGGATTGCTTCGACGTTCATCGGACCCTCGCCGAGTTGGGCGCGGCCCGGACAGGCCGCCGGTTGCCGACCAGGATAGGACAAAATGCCGCACCTTGGCAGCAAAAATCTCAGACGCGCCGCGCCGGCTGCCGCCGCTCGCGCCGACATGGACCGCGAGGCGAATGATCGCGATACTGCCCAGCGCCGCACCGGCAGCGTGGCGACGAAACGGGAGGGATGGGATGGCGGGCATCGAAATCGGCCGACATTCGCTTGATGGATCGGTCGCCGGGGCGGGTCCGCCGCTGCTGTTCCTGCACGGCGGCGATTATGTCTCGCAAAACGCCGCCTTTCTCGACCGGCTCGCCCGGCATTGGCGGGTCACCGCGCCGCGCCACCCCGGATTTGGCCATTCCGAACGGCCCGAGGGGTTTCGCACGGTGCATGATCTGGCCTATCTCTACCTCGACTGGATCGACCGGCAACCGAGCGATGTCGTGCTCGTCGGGTCATCCTTCGGCGGGTGGATCGCGCTCGAAATGTGCGTGCGCTCGGTCGAGCGGATCGGCCGACTGGTGCTGGTCGACACGCTCGGGGTCAAATTTGGCGGGCGCGAGGAGCGCGACATCGCCGACATCCACGCCTTGCCCGAGGACGAGCGGCACCGCCGCACCTTTTTCGATCCGGAGCGCGCCCTGCCCGATTACGCGGCCCTCGGCGAGGATGAACTGACCGCGATCGCCCGCGACCGCTCGGCCACCGCGCTCTATGGCTGGCGCCCCTATATGCACGATCCCGGCCTGCGCCAATGGCTGCACCGGGTGCGGGCGCCAACATTGGTGCTGTGGGGTGACAATGACGGCATCGTCTCCCCCGATTACGGCAAAAAACTCTCCGCCGAACTGCCCGATGCCCGGTTCGAGTTGATCGCGCAGGCCGGTCACTATCCGCAGATCGAACGTCCCGACGCGGTCGCCGACGCGATCGAACATTTCACGGGCACGGAGACGAGGCGATGAAAGTCTGGCATTTCAGCGAGATGGCCTATTACCCGGCCTGGCCGCAGCTGTCGCAATCCTACCGGGTGACGATCCCGAGCCGGCTCTTCGACCCGAAAATCGGCGCCGACCTCTACCACCGCTATCTCGACGAGTGGGCGTTGTGCGACGAGCTCGGCATCAACATCATGACCAACGAGCACCACGCGACCGCGACCTGCGCCGATTCGGTATGCACGATCCCGATGGCGATCCTCGCGCGCGAGACCAAGAAGGTCCGCCTGCTGGCGCTCGGCATGCCGATCGGCAACCGCAACGACCCGATCCGCGTCGCCGAGGAATATTCGATGATCGACGTGATCTCGCGCGGCCGGCTCGAAATGGGCTTTGTCAAGGGCGTGCCGTTCGAGATCTCGCCGGCCAACACCAACCCGGCCGATTTGACCGAGCGGTTCTGGGAGGCGCACGATCTGATCCTGAAGGCGATGACCAGCCATGACGGCCCGTTCAACTGGGAGGGCACGCATTTCCAGTACCGTTCGGTCAATGTCTGGCCGCGCCCGTATCAGCAGCCCCACCCGCCGGTGTGGACGCCGGTCGGCAGCACGGAAAGCGCCACCGAGGCGGCAGCGCGGGGCATGGTGATCGGCGTCCTCAATACCGGCTGGGTCCGCACCCCGGCAATCTTCGAGGCGTATCGCAGCAAGTCCCGCGAGGTCGGCCGCGACCCGACACCCGACCGCCTTGCCTATATGGCGTTGATCGGGGTCGGGCAGACGCGCGAGGAGGGCCATCGCCGCGCCGACCAGATCCTCGATTACAGCCGCACCTCCGGGATCGTGTCCCCGCAATTCGCCAACCCGCCCGGCTACGTCTCGCCGCGCGCGGCGGCGCAGATGCTGAAATCGGGCGGGGCGATGGCGGCGCGCGCGACCCGGGTCCAGACCAAGGACGGCCATCCGATCAACCCGCGCACGATGACGGTCGACGAGGCGATCGACGCCGGCCTTTCCTTCGCCGGCACCCCCGACGACGTGTACGACCAGCTGAAGGCGTTCTACGACCATGTCGGCGGCTTCGGCCATCTGTTGATGATGGGCCAGGGCGGCCTGATCAGCCACGAAGACACTGTCGACAACCTGACTTTGTTCTCGAAGGAGGTACTGCCGCGGCTGGCCGAACTGGGCCGCTGACCTTACGTCCCTCTCATGCCCCGGGCGAGCGTTTGCCCTTGAATCCCCGGCAATGTGCGGCATTACAAACCCCGTACACAACACGTGAATATCGTCTCATGGCGAACGCTGGGCTAACCCGATTCGCGCTTCGACTGACGCTTGCTCGGCTTGACCTTCGCAATCATGCTGCAAGCGCAGCGACTCGAAGCTCTCCATGATCACTTCCATGGAAGCATGAATGCGACTAGACAATCTCGAGGTCGGCTGATCATTGCAGTCGGATTCTGAGCTCGGGTGATCGAGCTACGGAAATTGCCGTGAATGAGTCATCTACAACTCGATCTCGCGTGCTGGAAAGATTCAATACGATGTCCGGCTCCGAGTGAGTCTCAGGCACGAGTGCCATCAGATGAGTCAGGCGCAGGAGATATCGCTCGACTCGTTCTAGTCACATATGCACGTGCCCGATCGGGATGTTGCTTCGTGGTTAGAGCCGTTACGGATATCATGAATGGCACAAGGATCCGCGGTGCGAATCGCAATGATTCGCTCGTCCAGCTGAAGTAGATTTCACAGCGATCGAATCGATGATCGCAGATATCTTCCTTGGCTAGGCGTCAAAGGTGAGCCTTCGAGCGAATGAGCGCGTAGGATGGGACTGAGCGGAAGCGAAACCCATCGGACAATTGCACGCCGCGCTGATGGCGGGCTTCGCTTCCGGCTCAACTCACCCTACGATTTCTGATTCGAGACCGCGAAATCGGTTTCGATGTCAGCGGCTAAGGGCTGGATGGCGGACTTGAACCGGTCGGGATCTGCGGGGCGGGCTCGCCAGGCTCGCCGCGCCAGAAGCAGGTGACGTGGGCGCGGGAGTGCGTGCGCTCGAGGACAGCGCGGAGTTTGGCGATCCGGCTGGTATCTCCCGGCGTCGGAGACAGCAGCAGCTTCTGCACGAAAGCCAGATGGTCCTGAAGATCGTCGCTGGGCACGAGTTTGTCGGTGGCGAGGAACCACATTCCGGTGCGGCCGCGCAGATTGCCGGCGCGCGGCCCGGCAAAGAACGCCTCGCCCTTGCGATGGGCGCGGGTCGGTTTGACCGGCAGAATTGCGGAGATTTCGTCAGGGTCGAGATCGTCGCCGGCGAACCGCAAGGTCACGAATGCTTTGCCGTCGGCAGTGACCTCAGTCTTCGTCGTGGAGGTTTCCAAGCGGCTCGCCCTGCTCATCGGTGACTGATCCATCGCTATATATGACCACGCGATCTGCTCCGGAAAGATCGCTGGCCGCCTTGCTTTCGCCTCGGCGAATGGTCAAGAAATTGCCCAAATCCGGGGCGATTGATCGACCTTTGGACCGACCATCAGAGGAGGCGTTTCGATGTGGAAGCAGCGAGTCGTAACCCTCTGCGGCTGCTTTGCCGCACTGCCGTTGCTGATGGGCTGCGCCAACGGCGTCGGAGCACCGTCGCAAGCCAATGCGCCGCCGGCGCCGGTCGCCGCTTCGTCCGCCAACACTGACGGCGCGCGGGTCTATGCCGTCGGCCCCGGAGAACCCGCCGCCATTCTCGTGATGCTGCCGGGGCCCGGCGATATTTTGACCGGCGACCCACAATTGTGGGCGAGGCAAGGATTCGACGTGATGACCCCGGCCCCGGCCGAGATCTATCGGATCGCTGCTGATCAGGAAGCGGCCATGACCCGGCTGATCGACGAGGCGCAGGCGATGGCGAACGCCCCGGTCTGGCTTGTCGGCGCCAACCCGGCGATCGAAGCGGCGATGGCCTCGATGCCGCCCTCCGGACCCGGCCGGGTCGCGGGCGTCGTCGTCACCTCGATGATTTCGGGTGCGAGCACCTGCAGCGAGCGCATGACCTACGCCTATTCCGGCAATGGCGCGCCGAAGGTGTCGGTCTCGAAGTCGGGCGACTGCCCGGCCGGCTCGGCTTTCGGCTCGTTTGGCGTCGGCAACAATCCGGCGGTCGCCCCGCCAATGCCGGCGGTGCGGCCGAACCGGCCGCGGGTGATCGAGGCGGCGGCGCCGGCCGGTCTCGGCTCCCCCGCCGCGATGCGCCAGGTCGCCGAGCTGATCAAATCCGGCGCAACCGACTGATCGCCTTGCCGGCTGCGCGCCGCAGCAGCTCTCAGGCCGCCCGCTACAGTTCGGCGGCGACGGCGCTGTGGTAGCGGCGCAGGGCGCCCAAATGGTCGGCCAGGGTGTTGCCCGGGATGCGCTGGTGATGGCGGCGGTTGAAGGTCGTGGTCAGGCAGATATGCGAGGCGCCGGCGGCTTTCCAGAAGCGGGTTTCCCTGGCCCAATCGGCTTCGCCGCCGGTGCCCATCGACACCCAGACCTCGATCCCGATTTTAGCCGGGTCACGGCCGGCCGCTTCGGTCAGCTGGCGCAGCCGGGCGAAGATTTCAGTCGCGGTATGGTCGGGCGGGTAGGCGTTCGGCATCCAGCCATCGCCCCATTTGGCGATGCGCTCGAGGGTGCGGTCGTGATGGCCGCCGAACCATACCGGCACCTTGCCCGAGGCCGGGCGCGGGTTGATGCCGGCATCCTCGATCGTGTGCCAACGACCCTTGAAGACGACATGCGGCTCGGCCCACAATTTTTGCATGACCTGGACCTGCTCCTCGGAGCGGCGGCCGCGATTGTGGAAATTCTCGTTGAGGCCGGTGAATTCGACCTCGTTCCAGCCGACGCCGATGCCGAGCCGGAAGCGGCCGCCCGACAGCACGTCGAGAGAGGCTGATTGCTTGGCGACCAGCACCGTCTGGCGCTGCGGCAGGATCAGCACGCCGGTTGAAAAGCCGAGCTTCCCGGTGCAGCCGGCGAGATAGCCGAACAGCACGAACGGGTCGTGGAACAGATCCTCCGAATTGTTGCGGTCCCAGCCCGGCCGGCTGGCGGCGTTGACGCCCAAGACATGATCGGGCGCCTCGACAAAATCGTAACCGATCGCCTCGGCCGCCTGCGCGTATTCGCGCACTGTCGCCGGATCGCCGCCGATATCGCCCAATGGCAATAAGGTGCCCAGTTCCATCGCCCGTCTCCCCGGTTCTCTGTTGCGTGCGCCGAAATTAGCTCGACGGAGCGCGGCCGACCACCGCGGTCATCGGGTCGCTCGCATCCTCGACCCATTCCGTCAGATGGCGGGTCTCGATCTCGGCGAAGCCGGCGGCGCGCAGATAATGCTCGACCAGCTTGGCGTGACCGGCATCGTCGAGCGCCCGCCAGATCGCCACCGCCTTGGTCCAGAAGCAGCGATTGGAAAAGCCGATGACCACAGGGGCGCCGGGGCGCAGCACGCGGGCCGCCTCGCGCAGAACCGCGACCGGCTGCTGCAGATACTGGATCGACACGCAGATCATCGCCGCGTCGATGCTGCTGTCGGCGAGCGGCAGAAGCGGGTCGCGATTGAAATTCTGCACGAACCACCGGCTGAAGCGCGGGTTGGCGGCGAGTTCCTCGGCGTTCATACCGTGGCCGATCACTTCGGCATAGTCGATCTCGGATGGCAGGTGGCTGACCCAGCTCGACATCAGGTCGAGCAGGACGCCGCCAGCGGGCAGCACGGTGCGGTAGAACCCGGTCAGCGCGGCGATCGCGCCATCGTCGATATGACAGACCAGCCGCGCCGGTTCATAGAAGATTTCGTCTTCCTCGCCATCGAGTTTGGCGAAGGCGCCGGGCGGCAGCCCGAACGTATCATCGTCCATCTGGTCTGCCCCCGATGGGTTTTACCCAGGGCGTCGAGCATGACACGCCGGCGGGCGCCGAGCCAGCCGCACGACAGGAGGACGGGCGGCGGCGAGCGACGAATTTGGCCGTTACGCCGCATCCGGCCCGTTGACACTCGTGCGGCTTACGTCGAAAACAGCCCAGCACCGCGGGTTGAGAGCGGCAGGGAGGAAATAAATGCGTCGACGCAGATTGCTACAGGCGGCCGCGGCCGGGTTCGCTGCCTCGGCGATGCCGCTGGGCCGGCTTCTCGCCCAGGAAACGCCGATCCGCATCGGGCTGCTGCACGATCTTTCCGGCCCCTTCGCCGGCGCCGGGTCGGTGCCATTGTCGATTGGCGCGCAACTTGCGATCGATTACGTCAACGGCAAGGGCGGGGTTCTCGGCAAATACAAGATCGAGCCGGTCAATGCCGACTCGCAGAGCAAGGTCGATGTCGCGATCAACGAGGCCGAACGTCTGGCCAATGAGGAGAAGGTCGACATCATCCTCGGCATCTATGCCAGCGCTGTCGCCGTGCCGCTCGCCGCCAAGGCCAATGAGTGGAAAAAGATCCTGTGGATCAACAGCGCGATTGCGTCCTCCGTGCTGAAGGATCGCCATTACCGCTATGTCTTCCGCCCGACCACCCAGTCGGACGCCTATGGCCAGGCCGCGATCTCGTTTCTCGGCGAGAACGCCAAATCGAAACTCGGCAGCGACCCCAAGGATCTGAAGATCGCGCTGATCGACGAGGACGGGCCCTACGGCACCGCGGTCCAGCAGGCCGATGTGAAATTCTCCAAGGAGAAGGGCGTCGGCGCGATCGTGCTGAAGGAATCCTATGCGGCGAGCGCGCCCGACCTCTCCTCGCTGGTGACCAAGCTCAGACGCGCCGCGCCGGATGTGATCATCCATGCCGGCTACAATCCGGACATCACCCTGTTCCTGCGCCAGGCGCGCGAGGCCGGGCTGCGCTTCAAGACCTTGATCGGCAACGGCGCCGGCTACAGCCAGCTCGACAAATTGCGCGCCACCTTTGGCAACGACGTCGACGATTTCTGCAACATCGATCCGGCGCCGGCGCAACTCCTCGATGCGGAAAAGCTGGCGCCCGGGGTCGGCGACCTGACCAAGCTGATGGTGGCGGGCTACCGGGCCAAGACCAAGGCCAATGAAGTGCCGACCCATGTCTCGATGGGGTTCAACAACACCTGGATCCTCTTGGACAAGGTATTGCCGGTGGCGATCACCAAATATGGCGGCGCCACCCCCGATGCGGTGCGCCAGGCGGCGCTCGACGTCGATGTCCCGCTCGGCGGCACCTTGCAGGGCTACGGGGTCAAATTCGCCCCGCCCGAGGACGCGATGGCGGGCCAGAACATCCGCGCCCTGCCGGTGGTCATGCAAAACCGCGGCAAGGACATTACCGTCGTGTGGCCGAGCCAGATCAGCACCGCCCAGCCGGTCTTGCCGTTGCCTGCCTCATCCCCCTACGCCATGGGCTGAGGTGCTTGAAGTCGCGGGGCTGACCAAGCGGTTCGGCGGTTTTCTCGCGGTCAACGGGGTCGATTTCGCAGTCGGCAAAGGCGAGATCCTCGGCCTGATCGGCCCCAACGGCTCGGGCAAGACGACGACCTTCAACCTCGTCGCCGGCACTCTGCCGCCGAGCGCGGGCTCGATCCGCTTCGACGGCCGCGAGATCGCCGGACTGCCGGCGCATCGGGTGTGCCGGATGGGGCTGGCCCGCACCTTTCAGATCCCGCGCCCGTTCAGGAAGCTCAGCCTGCGCGACAATGTCGCCTTGTCGGCCTATTTCGCCCAGGGCGGCCATATCGCCCGCGGCGAGGCCGAAAGCCGCGCGGTCAGAGCGCTCGATCTGGTCGGCCTGCCGGCAGAGGCCGGGTCGACCACCAACGGGCTCGGCGCCGCTTCGCTCAAAAAGCTCGAACTCGCGCGCGCCCTGGCCACCCAGCCGCGGCTGCTGCTGGCCGATGAGAGCCTGGGTGGCCTCGATGCCGGCGAGATGGACCGCGCCGCCGCGCTGCTCGAAGAGATCCGGCGCAGCCTGGGCATCACCATTGTCTGGGTCGAGCACATCATGGGTGTGCTGATGCGCGTCGTCGACCGGGTTGTCGTCCTCGACCATGGCGAGAAGATCTTCGACGGCCGGCCCGAGGCTGCGGCGCGCGACGAGCGCGTCACCGAGGTTTACCTTGGCCGCGGCCATAGCCGCGGCTGAGCCGCCGGCGCTGCTGGCGCTGAGCGGCGTGTGCGCCGGCTACGGCTCGTTCCAGGCATTGTTCGGGGTGTCGCTCCAGGTCGCCGCCGGCGAGGCGGTCGCGGTCATCGGGCCAAACGGGGCCGGCAAGACGACCTTGATGCGGGTAATCTCCGGGATGCTCCCGAGCGATGCCGGCGAGATCGCGCTCGACGGCCGCGGGCTGACCCGCATCCCGGCCCACCGGGTGGTCGCCGCCGGCATCGCCCATGTGCCGGAGAACCGCCGCCTGTTCGCCCGGCTGACGGTCGAGGAGAATTTGCGCATGGGCGCCTTTGTCGCCTCGGCGCGCCCGCATTTCGCCGAGCGGCTGGCCTGGGTCTACGAGCTGTTTCCGCGCCTGGCCGAACGCCGTCGGCAGCTCGCCGGAACGATGTCGGGCGGCGAACAGCAGATGTGCGCGATCGGCCGCGCGCTGATGTCGAAGCCCAGGCTGTTGCTGATGGACGAACCCTCGGCCGGGTTGGCGCCGTTGGCGGTCGAGCAGGTCTTCGGCCTCGTCCGCCGCATCCGCGCGGAGGGCTTTACGGTGCTGATTGTCGAGCAGAACGTGCAGCAGGTGCTCGATCTTGTCGACCGCGCCTATCTGCTCGAAGCCGGCCATATCCGCCTCTCCGGCAGCGCCGCCGAACTGCGCCGCAACGACGCCATCCGCCGCGCCTATATGGGCCTGTAGCAAGGCCGATGCAGTGCCGCCTTTCGCCGATCTTTCGCCGCGATGCCGCACCGCTCCTTCCCTTCCCCACCGGCGGGGAAAGGGTTGGGGTGGGAGGCTGACGAGGCTCTAACAGGACCCAGGCATGGACATCTTTCTCCTTGAAGCCATCCTCGACGGCATCCTGCTCGGCGGCGTACTGGCGTTGCTGGCGCTCGGGCTCAACCTGATCTTTGGCGTCATCGATGTCGTGTGGATCGCCTATGTCGAGCTGGTCATGTGCGGCATGTATGCGATCTGGTGGCTCTATGTGTTTTTCCACTGGCCGTTTCTGCTCGCCTGCGCGCTCGCGATCCTGGGCGTCGCCGGTCTCGGCCTCCTGGTCCATCTATTGATCATCGAGCCGGTTCTCGGCTCGCCGCCGATCAACCAGCTGTTGGCGACCGGCGGTCTGTTGTTCTTTCTGCAAAGCCTCGCGACCCTGCTGTTCGGCACCGATTTCCGCAATCTCGGCCTGCGCCTGCCCTTGATCGAATGGGGCGATCTGTCGATCAGCTTTGCCCGGCTCCTGGCTTTCGCTGCGGCATTGCTCGGCGCCGGCGCGCTCTATCTGTTCCTGACCCGCAGTTTTCTCGGCACCGCGATCCGGGCGATCGCCCAGGACCGCGAGATCATGGGGCTGATGGGAGTGAGCCAGCGGCGGATCTATTTTACCACCTCGGCGATCGGCGGCGGGCTCGCCGGGTTCGCCTCCTGCCTCCTGGTGCTGCAATATGACGTGCACCCGTTCATCGGCAATTCCTTTGGCCCGATCACCTTCATGATCTGCGTGCTCGGCGGGCTCGGCAACATGATCGGCGGGTTTATCGCCGCCTTTATCATGAGCCAGATCATCTCGATCGGCGGCTATTACTTCTCGATCGAGTTCTCCTACGTGCTGGCTTTTCTGTTGTTCATCGTCATGATCTTTGTCCGGCCGCAGGGAATCCTCGGACGATGAATATGGCCCGGCTGGCCGCGGCGGCGGTGCTGGTCCTGCTCGCGCTGTTCCCGTTCGCGGCCTCGGAATACATGCTGCACATCGCGATCCAGATCCTGATCTGGGGGTTTATCTATACCGCCTGGTCGATGATGGGGCGGTTCGGCCTGACCTCGTTCGGCCACGGCGCCTTTCTCGGGGTCGGCGCCTATATCCCGGCATTGCTGTGGAATTTCTACCGCATCTCGCCGTGGTTCGGGATCCCCGCCGGCATGGCGGCGGCGGTGCTGCTCGCCTTGCTGATCGGCTACCCGTGTTTTCGGCTGCGCGTCGTCGGCCATTATTTCGCGCTGGTGACCCTGGCCTTGAGCCAGGTCGTGCTGTTGAGCCTGATCGCGGCGCGCGACGTGACCGGCGGCTCGCTCGGCATGACCCTGAATACGGTCGGTCATTCCTGGGTCGCGCTGCAATTCGCCCGTAAGGGCTATTTTTACGCGATCGCGCTGGTGGTCTGGCTCGCCGGACTGGCGGTGTGGCGCTGGATCGACGGCGGGATTTCTCGCGTGGCGCTGGAGGCGATCTCCGAGGACGAGGTCGCCGCGGCGTCGAGCGGGATCAATGTGATGCGCGAAAAGTTGCGGGTCACGGTGGTGAGCGCCGCGTTGACCGCGCTGGGCGGCAGCCTGTTGACCCAATACATCCAATATGTGAACCCGGAGACGGTCTCCGGTGTCGCGGTGTCGCTGCAGATCGTTTTTGCCGCGATTGCCGGCGGCATGCACGTGCTGCTGGGACCGACCGTCGGCGCCTTGTTTACGATCGTGCTGAACGAGGCGTTGCGCATTGTCTTCGGCATTCACTTCATCGGCGCCGCCAACACGATCTATGGCATTCTCTTGATCCTGTTCATCATCTTTATGCCGCGCGGCATCGTCGGCCTGGCCGAAGAGGTCTTCGCCCGCGGCTGGCGCCGTTCCCGCGGCGCAGTCGATGCGCCGGCAACGCGGGGCTGACCGCCGGTTCCCGATCGCTTTTTGCCCCGATTTGCGCTAATCTGCGGCAACATCGCCAGGAGGAAACGCGAATGTTGCAAATGGCCGGGCGCATCGGCGTCCTCGGCACCGAGACCGCGTTCGAGGTGCTGGCCCGCGCCAACGCGCTTGCCGCGCAGGGCCGCTCGATCATCAATCTCGGGATCGGCCAGCCCGATTTCCCAACCCCGGCGCACATCGTCGAAGCCGGCCGCAAAGCGCTGGCCGACGGCCATCACGGCTATACCCCGGCCAACGGCATCCCAAGGCTGCGCGAGGCGGTCGCCGCCGACCTCTATCGCCGTCACCGGGTCGAGGTCTCGCCCGACCGGGTGCTGGTCGTGCCCGGCGGCAAGGTCACGATGTTTTTCGCGATCCTGATGTTCGGCGAGCCTGGCGCCGAGATCCTCTATCCGAACCCCGGCTTCCCGATCTACGAAAGCGTGATCCGCTTTTCCGGCGCGACCCCGGTGCCGATCCCGCTTTACGAAAGCGCCGGGTTTTCGTTCAGCGCCGCCGAGGTGTTGGACAAGATCACCCCGCGCACCCGGCTGCTGATCATCAACAGCCCGGCCAATCCGACCGGCGGTGTGGTGCCGCGGGCCGAACTCGACCGTCTGGTCGCCGGGCTCGAACACCATCCGCAAGTCGCGGTGATGAGCGACGAGATCTATGGCGAGATCCTTTATGACGGCGCCGAACATGTCAGCCTGCTGAGCTATCCGTCATTGCGCGACCGCCTGATCCTGCTCGACGGCTGGAGCAAGACCTATGCGATGACCGGGTGGCGGATGGGCTATGGGGTGTGGCCGGAGGCTTTGTTCGCCGCGGCCGAGCGGCTGGCGATCAACTGCCATTCCTGCGTCAACGCCGCCGCCCAGTTCGCTGGCCTCGCAGCGTTGACCGGCCCGCGCGAACCGGTCGCGCGGATGGTCGCCGCCTTTGCCGAGCGGCGCGAGTTTATCGTCGAGGCGTTGAACGGGCTGCCCGGCTTTCGCTGCGCCCGGCCGGGCGGGGCCTTTTATACCTTTCCGAACGTGACCGCGACCGGGCTCGATGCGCGCGCCCTGCAGGGCCGGCTGCTCGAAGAGGCCGGGGTGGCGACCATCGCCGGCACCAGCTTTGGCGCGTTCGGCGAGGGCTATCTGCGGTTTTCCTATGCCAACAGCCGCGAGGCGATCGGTGAGGCGGTGGCGCGCATCGGCAAGCTCCTGGGCAATCTCGCGACCCCGGTCTCGGTTGGCGCCCGGTCCGGTCGGTGACTAAATCTTAGGCAGATTAGTGCTTGGTTCGCCGGCATTTCCAACCGGGCGGGAGGTGCGGGCAATCTCTCTCGTCGCCGAAGCCGGTTGGCATGGGTTATGCTGAGTCGTCAGCGGCTGACAGGCACGCGCCTGGGAAAGATTGAACGCCGATGAAGAAGATCGAGGCCATCATCAAGCCCTTCAAGCTGGACGAGGTGAAGGAAGCGCTGCACGAGGTCGGGATCAAGGGCATCACGGTCACCGAGGCCAAAGGATTCGGCCGGCAGAAAGGCCATACCGAACTGTATCGCGGTGCGGAATACGTGGTCGATTTTCTGCCCAAGGTGAAAATCGAAGTGGTGATGGAGGATGCGCTGGTCGAGCGCGCGGTCGAGGCGATCCAGCAGGCGGCGCATACCGGCCGGATCGGCGACGGCAAGATCTTTGTCACCAACATCGACGAGGCGATCCGCATCCGCACCGGCGAGCGCGGCGGCGACGCGATCTGAAATTGCCGTTGGTCCGGCGGTTGCATACACGCGTTTGACGAAGCTGCGGCTACCGGCCGCTGGTCGACAGGTCTAGCGCCAGGCCTTTCGGTGGCGCAGGTTGGCGCTTTGACGGAGGTATCCGGCGGGCGCCGGTTTTCGTGCTTCGAGTTTGTCGTCAACCTGAGAACGGAATCGAGCGATGTCCGACCCTGGCAAAGTAATGGATCTGATCAAGGAGCACGAAGTCAAATATGTCGACTTCCGCTTCACCGATCCGCGCGGCAAGTGGCAGCATCTGGCGCATCATGTGCGCACGATCAGCGAGGATTTTCTGAACGAGGGGGTGATGTTCGACGGTTCGTCGATCGCCGGGTGGAAGGCGATCAACGATTCGGACATGATGCTGGTGCCGGATTGTTCGACCGCGGTGTTGGACCCGTTTGCGGCGCAGACCTCGCTGATCATCTTTTGCGACGTGCACGAGCCGTTGACCGGGCAGCCCTATGCCCGCGACCCGCGCTCGACCGCGAAAAAGGCCGAGCGCCACCTGATCTCGACCGGGATCGGCGACAAGGCGTTTTTCGGGCCCGAGGCCGAGTTTTTCATCTTTGACGATGTGCGCTACAAGGCCGGCATGAACGGGGCGATGTACCAGATCGACAGCGACGAGGGCCCCTACGTCTCGGACAAGGAATTCGCCGACGGCAATTCCGGCCACCGGCCGCCGATCAAGGGCGGCTATTTCCCGGTGCCGCCGGTCGACGGCCAATCCGATCTGCGGGCCGAGATGCTCTCGGTGATGGCCGATATGGGGCTTCTGGTGGAAAAGCACCATCACGAGGTGGCGCCCTCACAGGCCGAGCTGGGCTTTCAGTTTTCCACCCTGGTCGACACCGCCGACAATCTGCAGATCTACAAATACGTGGTGCACAACGTCGCCCAGCAATATGGCAAGACCGCGACCTTTATGCCCAAGCCGATCATGGGCGACAACGGCTCGGGCATGCATGTCCACCAATCCCTGTGGAAGGGCGACAACACGGTGTTCGCCGGCAACCTCTATGCCGATCTGTCGGAAACCGCGCTCTACTATATCGGCGGCATCATCCGCCACGCCAAGGCGATCAACGCCTTCACCAACCCGACCACCAACAGCTACAAGCGGCTGATCCCGGGCTTCGAGGCGCCGGTGCTGCTGGCCTATTCCTCGCGCAACCGCTCGGCCAGCTGCCGCATCCCCTATGTCTCGAGCCCCAAAGCCAAACGCGTCGAGGTGCGCTATCCCGACCCGGCGGCCAACCCCTATCTGGCCTTTGCCGCGATGATGATGGCCGGGCTCGACGGCATCCAGAACAAGATCCACCCGGGCGACCCGATCGACAAAAACCTCTACGATTTGCCGCCCGAGGAATTGAAGGACGTGCCGGTGGTGTGCGGCTCGTTGCGCCAGGCCTTGGGCGAACTGGCCCACGACCACGCCTTCCTGCTCAAGGGCGAGGTCTTCAACAAGGACCAGATCGAGGCCTATATCGAATTGAAATGGGAGGAGGTCTACACCTTCGAGCACACCCCCCACCCCATCGAATTCCAGATGTATTACAGCGTTTGACGATCTGAACCCTCCTTTCGCCGACGCGAAACGCGCTCCTGCGGGGGCGCGTTTCTTCGTCTGCGACACGATATTGCCTGCGCGACACGACATTGCCCGACCTCGCGGTTTGCCTCGGCGGCGGTCCTCCGGCGGATTGCGGCGCCAGCCCGCGATTCGGCTAGGACGCCGCCGCTACCGCGGGACGCTCGGGCGCCGGCAGCAGGCTTGGCGCCGGCAGGATCTCGCGCTTCAGCTGTTCGATTTCCGGCTCGCTCAGGGTTTCGGTTTCGAGCAACGCCACGGCGGTGCGGTCGAGCAGGGCGCGGTTGCGCTGCAGCACTTCGGCGGCGAGGGCGAAGGCGTGGTCGACCAGGGCGCGCACCGCGCGGTCGATGGCCTCGGCGGTGCCTTCGCTGTAGACCCGCTCCTGCGGCACCGGAAAATTCGGCTGCAGGAACGGCGAACGGTCGCGGTCATAGGCGACGTTGCCGAGCGCCTCGCTCATGCCGTAGCGCAGCACCATCGCGCGGGCGATATCGGTGGCGCGGGCCAGATCGTCCGCCGCCCCGGTCGATACTTCGGCGAAGACGATGGTTTCTGAAGCCCGGCCGCCGAGCAACCCGGCCATCTTGTATTCGAGTTCGGCCCGGGTCATCAGATAGCGCTCCTCGGTCGGCCGCTGGATCGTATAGCCGAGCGCGCCGACGCCGTGCGGAATGATCGACACCTTGTGCACGGTGTCGGTCCCGGGTAAGGCCAGCGCCACCATCGCATGGCCGAGCTCGTGATAGGCGACGACCCGCCGCTCCAGCGGGTTCAGCAATCGATTGCGTTTTTCCAAGCCGGCGACGATGCGTTCGACCGCGTTGTTGAAGTCGGCCATCGTCACCGCCTCGGCGTTGCGCCGGGTGGCGAGCAGGGTCGCCTCGTTGACCAGATTGGCGAGATCCGCGCCGGTGAAACCCGGGGTCAACGCCGCGATTTCCGGGGCAGATACATCGGGGCCGAGCTTGGCCTTTTTCAGATGGACCGCGAGGATCTGCTCGCGCCCGCGCTTGTCCGGCCGGTCGACCAGGATCTGCCGGTCGAACCGCCCGGCGCGCAGCAAGGCGGGATCGAGCACTTCGGGCCGGTTGGTTGCGGCCAGCAGAACGAGGCCGCTGGTCGGGTCGAAACCGTCGAGTTCGGCCAACAGCTGGTTCAGGGTCTGGTCCTTTTCGTCCTGGCCGCCGCCGCCGAACGGCCCACGGGCCCGGCCCAGCGCATCGAGTTCGTCGATGAAGATGATCGCCGGCGCATGCTGGCGCGCCTGCTCGAACAGATCGCGTACCCGGGCGGCGCCGACGCCGACAAACATCTCGACAAATTCCGATCCCGAGATCGAAAAGAACGGCACCCCGGCCTCGCCGGCGACGGCGCGGGCGAGCAGAGTCTTGCCGGTCCCGGGCGGGCCGACCAGCAGCACGCCTTTGGGCGGACGCCCGCCGAGCCGCCCATAGGTGGTCGGGTCTTTCAGGAAGTTGACGATCTCGACCAGCTCTTCCTTGGCCTCGTCCACCCCGGCGACATCGGCAAAGGTGGTTTTGGTCTCCTTCTCGACATAGATCTTAGCGTGGCTCTTGCCGATCTGCATCACCCCGCCGAGACCGCCCTGCCCCATGCGGCGGATGGCAAACATCCAGATCCCGACGAAAATAATCGCCGGCAGGATCCATGAGAGCAGGTCGCGAACAAAGTGATTTTCGACCACCCCGGTATAGGTGACGCCGTGCTTGTCGAGGCTCTGCGCCAGATCTGGGCGCGACCCGCGCGGTGGTGAAGTCCTTGAGCCCGTCGGGTTCCGCCTTCTTCAACGAGCCGTTGATGTAATTCGGGCCGATATCGACTTCGGCAACCTTGCCTTCGTTGAGCAAGGTCTGAAACCGGCTGTAGGGGATCGGCGTCCGTTCGGTGCTTTGCAGATAAAGGCTCTGAATCCACAGCATCCCCAGAACCGCAGCGATCACGTACCAGAAGTTGATGTGAATTTTCTTGTCCATGGGCTGGAGTCCTGGATCTTTGGCGGCAGAGGATCTGCCGGCCTCGATAACCCAAACCGGCGGGCCGAGATCTCGTCGCGGCGCGTTCACCCGTCCCCGGCAGCGCGCTCAGCCTTCCCCGGGACGGGCAATGCCGGCAATGCGCGGCGGGCCACCCGTTCGAGGCTCAGCCCCTGGACGACGATCGCGAACACGACGATCCCGTAACCGATCGTCAACATCGTGTCCTTATAAGCGGTGGGCGGCAATGCCAATGCCAATGCCACCGAGATCCCGCCGCGCAGCCCGCCCCAGGTCAGCACCATGAACGACCCGAAACGGCCCGGCAGACGCAGATTGAGCGGCAATGCCGAGGCGGTGACGCTGAGCCAGCGGGCTACAAGCACCACCGGGACCATGATGGCTGTGGCGGCGAGGGCGCGCCAGGCCAGATCGATCGCCGCGATCTCCAGCCCGATCAGCAGGAACAGCAGCGCGTTCAAGGTGTCATCGACCAGGAGCCAGAACACCTTCAAATGCTGGCGGGTCAACTCGCTCATCGCCCGCTGCATCCCATGATTGCCCATCAGGATGCCGGCGGCGACGACCGCGACCGGGCCGGACATGCCGAGCATGCCGGCGAGGCTGTAGGTCCCGGTTACCAGAGCCAGGGAGATGATCAGTTCGACATTGTAATCATCGACCCCGCGGATCAGCAGAAACGCGGCATAGCCGAGGACCAGGCCGAGGACGCCGCCGCCGACCGCCGACAACAGGAACTCGCCGACGATCGCCACCGCGCTGTGCGCATGACCGCCGCCGCCGGTCGCCAGCGACAGCAGCAGCAAAAACAGCACGACGCCGATGCCGTCGTTGAACAGGCTCTCGCCGGCGATGATCGCCTGCAGGTATTGCGGGATGCCGACCCGCCTCAGCACCAGCAGAACGGCGACCGGGTCGGTCGGCGAGATCAGGGCGCCAAACACCAGGCACCAGGCGACCGGGATGCCGATGCCCAGCGCCGCCGACACGGCGAACAGCCCCGCCGCGATCAGCGCCGTCGACAGCACCGTACCGAAAGTGGCCAGGGTCAAGACCGTCCATTTGCGCGCAAAAAGCTCGGCGAAATCGACTTCGAGGGCGCCGGCGAACAACAGGAAGGCCAAAAAGCCGTTGAGCAGCGCCACCGGGAAGTTGACCCCGGCGAGCAGCAGGCGGATGGCGAGCTTGATCCCGAGCTGCGGCGCCGCGGCGTCGGCGGCGATCAGCAGCATCGTGCTCGCCAGCGCCATCAGCAGCAGCCCCACTGTCAGCGGCAAGCGAAAGAGGCGGTGGTTCAGGTACCCAAACAGCGCCGCCAGCACCAGAAGCAACGCCAGCAAGTCAAACGGCGATTGCATGCCTCACCGTTATTTTGTCAGATGAGTGGGGATCTGTGGCGGGTGCGGAATGGCCGAGGGACCCGCCGGATTGATCGGGTGGGTTGCAGCAACACCCGGTCTTCAAGCCGCCGCAACGTCGCCATCGGCGTCCGGCGCCGCTGGTGCGCCCCAGCCAATGCAAGCCCATTCTCACAATATCGCGATGAACCGGCCGCAGCTCAGCCATACCTTGAAACTTGCTGCGCTGCACGCACCTAGACGGACGGGAGACACCATGCAACAGAGTTCAGGTCATGATCAAGGGTAGTTTGTTAAGACTTTCGGCGCCATTGGGGAGGCCAGCAGCGGCGAAACGGCTCGGGCGCAAAGCCGCCGGCTTTGCCGCGATGCTGATGTTTGCCAGCGTCGCCGGCCACGGCGCGGCCATGGCGGCGGGCGGCGGCAATACCATACAGAGCCTCTACGCCAGCCTGCTCAGCACGATGAAAAACGGTTCGACGCTCGGCGAAAGCGGACGCTTTGCCCAATTGGAGCCGGTCATCCGCAACAGCTTCGATTTGCCGGTCATGGCCCGCCTGTCGGTCGGCCCGAGCTGGGCCGGTCTGAGCGCAGCCCAACAGCAGCAGGTCACCGACAGCTACGGACGCTATATCTCGGCGATCTATGCCGACCGGTTCGACAGCTACGACGGACAAAAGCTCGAAGTGACCGGGGAGCGGCCGGCGCCCTCCGGGGTCATGGTCACCAGCCGGATCGTCAAGGCCAACGGCGACCCGGTCGAAATCGACTATCTGATGCGGCAGGACGGCGCCGGCAACTGGCTGATCGCCGACATCTATCTCGACGGCTCGATCAGCGAGGTGGCGACCCGCCGCTCGGAATTCGCCGCGATCTTGCGCAGCCAGGGCATCGACGGCCTGATCGAAGCGCTCAACCGCAAGGCCGATATGCTGACCCGGACCGCCGCTCGCGCCGACTAGTCGCCGCCGGCTAGCCGCCCGCCGCGACCCGTCTCGGGCGCGGCAGCAGCCACGGGGTTTTCAGCATCGCCGACGGTTTCAGACAATCCGCGGCCGGCAGTTCGGCAACGCCAAAGACGATGGCCTCGTGCTGCGCCCGGCTCAATCGGACATAGGTTCCGAACAGCCGATCCCACACCGACAGCACGGCGCCGAAATTGGCGTTCGCCTGGTCCGGCGAAACCGAGTGGTGGACGCGGTGCAGGTCGGTCGTGATGACCACCGGCTGTAACAGCCGCTCGAGCCATTCGGGACATCTGGTATTGCCGTGGGTGATGGCGGCGGTCGCGAACACGGTCAGCCCATGGACCGTCACGACCGCCAGCGGCAGGTCGAACGCCAACACCGCCAGCCAGTAGAACCCCCCGGCAAGCAAATACTCGATCGGGTGATGCCGCACCGAGGTCGTCACATCGACATCGGGGTCCGAGTGATGCAGGGCGTGAAGCCGCCATAGCAGCGGCACCGCGTGCTGACAGCGATGCGTTGCGTAATTCAAAAAATCGAGCAGCAGGAAGGCGGCGGCAAAGCTCGCCCATCGATTGGCAATCGGCCAGGAGGGCAAGGCCACGCCGAGAACCGATTCGAGCTGCGGCCGGAACGTATCGGTCGGCGCGAAGGTGACGGCGACGAGCACGATATTCAGCAGCCAGATGCCGATATTGCCGAGCCGCCGCCGCAGCGCCGGGAACTCCCGCTGCCGTCGCGGCTGGCAGAATTCCCATAATGCGACAGCGAGCAGGCTGCCGGCCAACACGAGCAACGCGGTCAGCTGCACCTCCCTCTGCCGGCCGGCCGGTCGCCTCCGCCGATATCGCCGGGCGACGCCGTCTCGCCGCCCCGCGACATCAGATCAGGCGCTCGGCCCTAGAACGGGCACACACTGGTAGATACCGCAGGCAGCGGCGAGGAGAGCAGCGTCTCGCCATCCACCGCGATCACATAATCCGCAGCGACGGAGGGAACCAGGTGGTGGCCGTAGCCGTTCCGCGGCAGGCTGGCGCAGAGTGCGAAGACACCGGACGGCGGAGGTGTCGGGCAGGTTCCGTCGGAACCGGTACAAAGCGGCGCCGCGGTGGGAGCGACGCCGATGGACATTCCGGCCGACCCCAAAACGCCGGAAACCGGGGTAAAGCCGGTTTCGTCGCTGAAGAAGGCGCTCGGGATGCTCGAATTGATCGGACCGAGGCTCGGCGCGTTTATCGCGAAGAAGAAATACGGCGGGTCGGTCGCCACGGTGACCAGCAGCGGAACCTGTATTTCGAATATCGCATGCGGCTTTTTCGAGATCGGCGACGGCGAATAGACGACCGCGCAGTTTATCCCGATCTGTGCGGCGCCCAAGGTCTGGTTGCCGAGGCCCGAGAAGTTGCCGGTGACGGTGCTGGCCGAGCACGGCAGCCCGCCGCGGCTAGGGGCGATGTACTGCAAGGTGGCGGCAACCGGACGCTCGGTCATGCCGTCGCTGTTCAACACCGTCAAAGGCAGCGAGAATTTGGCAACAGCTTTGTCCTGCGAGAAGGGCAAGTTTATCCAGGACGGATCGTCGTAGAATAAATTGAGTGTATCGGGAACGGTCAGCCCGGTACTGGCGACCGGGGGCGCTCCGCTCGCCACCGCGTAAAGAAACGTGTCGGCGTCGGGGTTATAGAGCTGGGTCACCGCCGCCGGCCCGGACTTCCAGCCGCTGACGAAGGCGAGCGGCGTCAGGGTCGACAGCAGGTTGGACAAAGTCGGCGAGGTTGTCGAGGTGAGCGGGAAGGGGGTCGGCGGGATCGCGGCCGCGTTGCCGGCATCGACATAGGTGCCCGGGGCGACGCTGTTGAGGGCGCGAACCATTTCCGGCGGGGAGGTTTCCAGCCCGGCAATTTCCAGGACCGCCTGGGTGATCGTCGGAAATTGCGGGCAAGGTGTGGTGATGTTCAGGAGGGAGCAGAGACCGCTTATGATATTATTGAGGCCTGTCAAGCTCTCACCGCCATCGCCAGCCCACGCCAATCCGGCACTATACATCCAGACCGCGGCAACCGCAACGGCAAGACCGGGAACCTTAAAAGCCTTTAACGATATGCGCATGGTTCCGTCTCCCCGTTTTAACCAAATCCGCGTTTTGCGCCTTAGGCATTCAGTCTAAGGCAGTTGACCCACCCTCGGCAACTGATCGTTTTGGTTAAAATCTTGCAGATATTTTCTGTTTGCCGAGACCCGCTCTCTTCATGTAAAAACACTGTTAAATCCTTGGCGACGACATAAAGAGGGGAGGCGTGCGATGGGCGATTTGCGACCCCGCGCGAACCCGATCATCGGGTTCTTTTGGTTGCTGGCGGCTGTCTGCCTCGGACCGGGCGCTGCTGTTGCCCAATCAGTCCCGATCACCAATTTCGTCGTGGTCCAGCCGATCGATGTGTGTTCGAGCACCGGGACGAGTTGCGCACCGTTTAACACAACCAGCACGGTGGGCAATGTAACCTGCGTCGGAACCATCGCCACCACGACGCTAACCGTCGCTTCGTGCTCGTCCGGGACGCTCCATGTCTCGGATTCGCTATCGGGGACCGGGATCGCAGCGGGCACCGTGATTACCGCGCTTGGCACCGGATTGGGTGGCAAAGGCACCTACACCGTCAACCTGTCGCAGACCGTTCCCAGCACGACGATTACCGCGACGGGCCCGATCGGCTTTGTCGTCAATCCGGCAACAGGAGCCGCCTATCCGGCCACCGGAGGAATAGACATCACCCGGGCTCTGTTGAACCAAATCGGCATCGATGTCCTATTTAACAAAATCGTCCAATATAACTCGCCGACCAACTCGACTACCGGGACGACCTATCAGACCTTGAATGTCGCGCAGACGACCAATACTGTCGGAAACGTCATTTTTCAGAGCCAGGACTTCCTGACCCTGTCGCAACAGAACACGATCTCTCAGACCGGCAAAGTACCCAATCCGACGACTCCGACCGGGGTGCCGATAAGCCCGACGCCGAGCGTTATCAACATGTTTTTCGTCAACAAGCTCAACCCGCCGGCCAGCCAGTCTGGAGGGCAGCTCTATGATTTCAGCTGGGTCAACAACAATGGCGTGTCGATCGGCGGCAACACCTTTTTCCCGCCCTTCCCGCTGACGCCTCGGATCGACACGCTCGCGCACGCGATCATGCACAATCTCGGCCTCGATCACACGACCTACGGCGCCGGACCTTACGAACCGGAATCTGCCACCAATCCTTTCCCCCCCGGCGGGATTTTGCCGCCAATCCCGGCTACCCCGGTGCTGGGGGAGTGTGATGCGGGATACCCCACTTGCATGGCCAATCTGATGACGGCCGGGAATTTGCGCACCGAACCGACGGTCGCCTGCGTGCTTTCCACCTCGGCCGCATGTTCAAATAAGCCGACCTTGGCCAATGGAATGGCCGATCAAATCACCACCGAAGCGCAGAGCAAGCAATTTCCGACCCTTCTGCCGGTGTCGCAGCAGGCGGCGGTGGTCGATCCCAGCGGATTTCTGCAGCCGATCGCGAATTCGACGACGACATTGACCGCCAGCGGCAGCTCGATGACGGTCAACGTGGCGGGTCCCGCCGCCGGCTCCGGCAGGCCGAACGAAAAGCTGCTCGCCTGGGTGCTGACGTTGCCGCCGGGGCTGCAATTCAACCAGCAATTCCGCGTGATCTCTCAGTCTCGCCGGAACCTTTTGCAGGATGCGGACTTCCCCAATCCAGATTCGGATAATCTTCCGACCGGCGCCTGGAACCTGGGAGCATTATATACTCAATGCGCCGCGTCGACGGCCCAATGCCTGATCCTCGAATTCAACCTTCCAGGCGCCGCATCGAACGATGCGATAAAATTCTCAAAGGGATTTACGAGCGCCGTCAGCAACGCTCAACTGTGCGGTGTAGATATTACTTTTATCTTCAGTGACGGGTATACGACGTCGAGCGCGCTTGGCTGTCCCGGCGGGGTGGTTCCGGCAACGCTGACGGCAAGCTCGCAGAACCCGGACCCGATGTCTCCGGTCTTGCCGCAAATCGTCAACCAGACTGCGTTCGCCGCCGCGGCCGCCGGCAACCAGCCTTGCACCGGGGGCAACCCCACGACCGGCCAATGCCCGGACGATCCGGTGCAGACCGGGGTCGAGGATGCGCTGCCAAGCGAGGAAGGCGGACAGATCTGTTATTTCCACGGCTCCCCGGTCCAATGCCCGTAAGCCTGCGTGCTAGTGGTGCGAACCTGACATTTGGCTCCAGCTCGGCGTCACCGAGATTGCTTCGCTTTGCTCGCAAGGACACCTCGAATGGCTGTCATTGCGAGGCGTGGAGCGACGAAGCAATCTCGACGCCTGGTCCATGAGGGGGAGCCATCCGATCGGTTACGTGGTGCGAATTTGACGCCTGCTGCCGATTTCTTCCGTCATGCCCGCGAAAGCGGGCATCCGGGGCAGCCTCCACCGTGCCCTACAACCCTGGACCCCCGCTTTCCCGTGGCCAACCGGATGGTGCGGTGTCGGAAGACTTTACAGCAGATGCGGTCGGTCGATCGGCGATGCAGCCGTTCACCATGGCCGACGCCAGGGCGATGCGCCAAATTCCCTCGGCGCTCCCCCTCTTCAGCGCTTTTTACGGCGGCGGATAACACCGAAGCCGGCAAATGCCGCACCCAGCAGCGCCAGCGCAGAGGGTTCCGGTGCGGCCGTCAGGGTCGCGGTGAATGTCGCATTCCCGGTGACTGTCGTCAGGATAAACGCACCGCTGTCTGTAGGGAAAGAAACGCCAGGACTGATCAGCGGTGCGCCACTTATCGGCCCAATCGATGTCCGCAAATCATATGTCGCAAACGAATCACTAACCGTATCAAGCATATCAAAAGCCTGGGTCAGATCCGAAAAGCCTGCGGCGGCAGGCGAAGATTGACTGGAAAAGACTTCGGTCTCGTTGGTGAAAGTCTCCGATGGGCCGCCGCCCACGCTCACCGTTACTGTCCCGATATTCTCGAAAAGAGTTGGTCCGCCGAAGACGTTGGCTGTATCGTTTATCATCGTCAGCACCACGGTGGCGTCGGTGAATGGATTGCCATCGAGGCTGCCCGTGGCCGCAGCCTGCTCGGTATAGGTGATCGGAACCGCAAAGGCCGAACTTGCCCCCAGTATCGCTCCGGTAACGCCTACACCGAGCGCTGCGAATAATATCGCTGGCTTGCGCATCGTCGCTCACTCCTCGATCCGATTTCTCAAATCGACGCAAAATTTGTACCATATATTTTAAATCATTGGCTTAGCTTAAAAACTCGCAAAGTCGGCTAGCCAATTGTAAATTCTTCCGACAGGCCGGCCGCGCCCGAAACCGCCAGACACGCCAAATTCATCTGATCTTCTACTGCCTATTGTAAATAATTCCGACGCAGATGCTCAGCCAGCATACCGATAAAATAATGCGTCGCACCGCGAGCCTATTCGAAGCCGGCTTTTCGCAGGCCATCCAGGATATGATCGACCGCGGCGGGGGCGCTGAACAGCCGTTTCAGGTTGCCCTCGACAAAGGCCAGATTGGGGTTCAGCAGGCGAAGTTCGGCAAGCGCGGCGCGCGCTTCCTCGAGGCGCCCGAGCTGGGCGAACCCGGCGACGACATAGCGTAATCCGCCCGGCCAGTTGCGGTTTAGCGTCCAGGACCGCCTGCCGGCCTCGATCGCCTCCTGATAATGGCCCAGCTGATAGTGCGCCCCGGCGAGCGCCGGCAGCCAGATGAACAGTCGCGGATCGGTGGGGCTGAGCCGAATCCCTTTTTCGGCCAGAGAGATCGCCTCCTCGGGCTGGCCCCGATACAGATCCATCTGGCCAAGAAGGACGTAGGCCGCGGCGAAACTGGGGTTGAGCTTGATCGCCTCGCGGAACGCCGCGATCCCTCGCTCGGAACGGCGGGTCCACATGCATACCAGACCGAGGGCAAAATAGGCGTTGGGATAGCGCTGATCCAAGGCGACGGCCTGCTGCGCCAAGACATAGGCCTCCTCGAAGCGGGCATCGGCATCGTCGGCCCAGCCGAGCATCGCGGCACTGGTCAGGGCGATCGCCAGCGCCGCGGTCGCCTGCGGATATTGCGGGTCGATGGCCAAAGCCCGCCGGAAATAGGCTTGCGCCTCGATATTGTCTTCCTTGGTATGCCGATAATGGCGCCACACACCGTGCTGATAAAATTCGTAGGCGTCCTCGTTGTGCTGCGGCTGGTCGGCGATCCGGTCGCGCTCGAATTTCAGCAGCTCGGGCTCGATCGCCCCGGCTATCGTGGTCGCGATCTCATCCTGCAATTCGAACAAATCGGTCAGGTCGCGATCATAGCGCTCGGCCATGATGTGGTGGCCGGTGTCGGCCTGGATCAGCTGCGCGGTAACCCGCACCCGGTGCCCCGATTTGCGCACGCTGCCTTCGAGAACATAGCGCACGCCGAGCTCCCGCCCGACTTTTTTGATGTCGACGGTCTGGCCCTTATAGGTGAAGGTCGAATTGCGCGCGATCACCGGAAAGGCGCGCCAGCCGGCCAGCATCGTGATGATGTCCTCGGTGATGCCGTCGGCAAAATATTCCTGCTCCGGGTCGCCGCTGAAATTGGCGAATGGCAGCACCGCGATGGCGCGGAAATCATCGAAGCCGGATGGGCTCGTTGCGGATATCGCCGGCGCCGGGCCGGGCTCGGCCGATTTTTCGGCGGCCACTGCGCCCATGCGGTAGATCCGGATCGGCCGGCTGATGTTCTTCAGGCTTTTGGGGCCGAGATCGGCGAAATCGAACTCGATCTTGCCGGCGACCTGATCATGGACGATCTCGGAGACGTAGATGCTACCCGGCTCGGCCAATGCCTCCAACCGGGCGGCGATATTGACGCCGTCGCCAAAGATGTCGCCGCCCTCGACGATGATGTCGCCGAGATTGATGCCGATGCGCATGGCGATGCGCCGCCGGTTTTCCAGGTTTTGGTTCTTTTCGGCCACCGCTGCGCGCAGCGCGGCCGCGCAACGCGCCGCCTCAACCACGCTTTCGAACTCGATCAGGACCAATTCGCTGGTTTGCTTGAAGATGTTGCCGCTGTATTCGGGGATCAGCGGCTCGATGATCCCGGTCGAAAACGCCTTCAGCCCGGCAAAGCTTTCCGCTTCGTCGCCAGGAGACAACAGGCCGTAGCCGGCGACGAGAATTGCCGCAAGTCTGCGCCTGACACGCCCTTTCGGATCGTCCGACACGATCGTCTCGCACCTATCCCAAGCTGCGTCAAGGATGCGTCAAAATCCGTCGCCGTCGTGTGAACCCGCTCACATGACGGCGCATATTCGGGACGTTAACAGAGCGGCCACGCGATCGAAAGAACGGATCAAGCCCGCAGGGAGATGTCCGCCGCAGCGGGCATCGCGGTCATTCCGGCAGATGGGCCGCGCGCAGCAGGTCGAGATCGGGATGGAGACGGGCGGCGTCGGCAAACCGGATGCCGCGCAACGAGCCGAGGTGAAAGCCGGGAGCGGCTTGGGCCAGCCGTCTGACCGCCTGCGCCGCCTCGTCGGCCCGGCCGAGGCGGGCACAGCCGAGCGCCAGCACGCAGTAAGGAAAGGCGAAGTTGCGGTTGCCCTCGATCGCGTGCCGGGCATGCGCGACCGCCTCCTCGGCGCGGCCGGTCAGCAGACGGGCCAGAGCCAGGGCGAATTCTGCGTGGTAGACGAGCGGCTCCAGCGGGCTCAGATGCAGCGCCTTTTCGGCATGCTCGATAGCCCGGACATAGCCCCCGCACAGGCACCGCGTCACCGCATCGAAGCCGAGGACGATCGCCGCGTTGGGGTTCATCATTGTCGCCCGGTCGACCGCCGCCATGGCCAGATCGTGGTCCCGGGTCAAAGCGGCGCGCACCGCGCCGGCGACCACCAGCGCCAGCGGAACGTCGGCGCCGCCGGCGATCGCCGCCCGCGCCAGGCGCTTGGCCTCCTCGCGGTCGTCCTCCTGCGCCTGCGGCCAATTCATCAGATGGCGCTGCTGGCGGCACCAGGCGGCGAGCGCGTTGGCGGTCGGGTAAGCGGGATCCGCCTCCAGCGCCAGGGCCAACAGCCGCAGCGCCTCGCGATTGTCCTCCGCAGTCTCGGCAAACGCCGCCGGCAGCGCGCGCAGGGTCAAATCGTAGACGTCGAGGCTCGCCTCCGGCTGGCGCCGGGCGCGTTCGATCTCGGTTTCGCGCAGCACCGGCGCCACCGAGCCGATCACGCTTTCGGTGACCCGGTCCTGCAGGTCGAAGCTGTCTTCGAGGGTGCCGTCAAAACGGTCGGCCCATAAATGCCGTCCGCTCGCCGCCTCGACCAGCTGGCAGCTGATGCGAACCCGGTTGCCCGCCTTGCGCAGGCTGCCCTCGACCACATAGCGGACGCCGAGCTCGCGGGCGAGCTGTTTGGCGTCGGCCCCTTTTCCCTTGTAGCTGAAGCTGGAGTTGCGGGCCACGACCGAGAACCAGCGCGCCCGCGCCAGTTCGGTGATCAAATCCTCGGCGACGCTGTCGAGGAAGAACTCCGCCTCGGCGTCGCCGCCGAGGTTTTGGAACGGCAGCACCGCGACCGCAGGCTTTTCCGCCGCGGCCGCGGGTCTGCGCCGGACAACGCCGGCCGGGGCCGCCGGCGCGTCGTCCAACGCCACCCGAAAGACCCGGACCGGACGCGCGATGTTCTTGACCTCGTGCTCGCCCAGATCCTCAAAGGCGATCGGCAGGCGGTCGCGCACCTGGTCGCGCACCGCGCGGCTGACATTGATCCCGCCGGGCTCGGCCAGGCTCTCCATCCGCGCGGCGACCGCGACGCCGTCGCCGTAAATCAGGTCGCCATCGGACACGACGTCGCCGAGATTGATCGCGATGCGAAACCGGATGCGCCGGTCAGACGGCATCGCCGCGCCCTGCCCCGGCATGGCCCGCTGCACCGCCAGCGCGCAACGCACCGCGTCGACGACGCTGCCAAACTCGACCAGCAGGCCATCCCCCATGGCGCGGACGATGCGGCCCTTATGGGCGTTGATTTCGGTGTCGACGAGATCGCGGCGGACGGCCTGCAGCGCCGCCAAGGTGCCCTCTTCGTCGATTCCCATCAGCCGGGAATAGCCGACGACATCGGCGCACATGATGACGGCAAACCGGTGCTCTACCCGCGTATTGCTCACAACCCCCGCCGTCCTCTACTGTTCGTTGCTGCTTCGGCCCGGCATCGGCCAGCGTAGTCGCAAGGGATCTGGCGTCAAGCGCCTGACGATCACGTCCCTTGTTTGACGCTATTATAGGACATCGACAGCCACCGCGTTCCCGCGCCGCGAGGGCTCGGGCCGCGCCGCCTTCAAGCGGCGAGGTACATGGCCGGCATCGCCGCCGAATCCGCAGATTGCCGGTTAGGCGCCTTCGGCGATGATCATGTCGTAGGCGGGCAGGGTCAGGAATTCGGGGAAGGCCTGGGCCTCGATCAAGTCGCAAAACAGCCGGGCCGCATCCTCATAGCGGCCGCCATCATAGGCCGCCCCGCCGGCCGCTGCGCGCAGCTTGCCCAGTTCCTCATCGAGGACGGCGCGGCACAGCGCGGCGTCGATCGTGCGGCCATCGTCGATCCGGGCGCCGTGGCGGATCCATTGCCAGATCTGGGCGCGGCTGATCTCGGCGGTGGCGGCGTCCTCCATCAGATTATAGAGCGGCACGCAGCCGGAGCCGCGCAGCCAGGCCTCGATATAGCCGATGCCGACATTGAGGTTCTGCCGCAATCCGGCCTCGGTGATCGTCCCTTCGGGCACCGCCAGCAGGTCGGCGGCATTGACCTGCAAATCCTGGCGCTTGCGGGCGATCTGGTTCGGCTGCGGCATTTCTCGGTCGAAGATCTCCTTGGCGATGCCGACCAGCCCGGGATGGGCGACCCAGGTGCCGTCATGGCCGTCGCCGGCCTCGCGGCGCTTGTCGGCGCGCACCTTTTCCATCGCCGCCTCGTTGGCCGCCGGGTCGTCGCGGATCGGGATCTGCGCCGCCATCCCGCCCATCGCATGGATCTCGCGCCGGTGGCAGGTCTCGATCAGCAGCAGGCTGTAGCTGCGCAGAAAGTGGCTGGTCATCCCAACCTGCGCCCGGTCCGGCATCACGCAGGCCGGGTCCTCGGCGAATTTCTTGATATAGCTGTAGATGTAGTCCCAACGGCCGCAATTCAGCCCGGCCGAGTGGTCACGCAGTTCCCACAAAATCTCGTCCATCTCAAAGGCGGCCATGATCGTCTCGATCAGCACGGTGGCGCGGATCGTGCCCTTGGGCAGGCCGAGCTTGGCCTGGGCGTCGAGAAACACCTCGTTCCACAGCCGCGCTTCGAGATGGCTCTCGATTTTCGGCAGGTAGAAATAGGGACCGCTGCCGCGCGCCACCAATTCCTTGGCGTTGTGAAAAAAGAACAGGCCGAAATCGAACAGCGCGCCCGACATCGGCGCGCCATCCACCAGGACGTGCTTTTCGGGGAGATGCCAGCCGCGCGGACGCACGAACAGGACCGCGGTCTTGCCGTTCAGCGCATAATGCCGGCCGGTCTCCGGGTCGTCGTATTCGATGGTGCGGCGCACCGCGTCGCAGAGGTTCGCCTGGCCCTCGATCAGATTGGCCCAGGAGGGCGTGTTCGCGTCCTCGAAATCGGCCATGTAGACGCTGGCGCCGCAATTCAACGCGTTGATCACCATCTTGCGGTCGGTCGGGCCGGTGATCTCGGTGCGGCGGTCGGCGATGTCGCGCGGGATCGGCGCCACCCGCCAATCGCCGCCGCGGATCGCTTTGGTCTCGGCCAGGAAATCGGGCTTCCACCCGCCATCAAGCCGGTTCTGGATTTCGGCCCGCCGCTCGAGCAGCCGGCAGCGCTCGGCGCCGAATTTGCGCTCGAGCCCGGCGACAAAGGCCAGCGCCTCGGCGGTCAGCAGCTTCTCGTAGCCGGGCTCGATTTCGCCGTGCACGACGACGCCCTCGGGCAAATCGGTGGTTTTGGCCATCGCAGACATCTCCCGCCGGTGCTGCATCCGCTGCCGGCGACGCCTAGCCGCCGACACCCAAAACCGCCTTCAAGCGCTCCCCTGAGCAAACTCCTTCGGTCTGTCGGCACCCTTCGCTGGTGCAGCAAGGGCGGCGAGTTTGTCAAATCCATCCGCCCAAGACGGCCATGATGCAGCGCAGCATCGCAGCGGTCAACGCTTCAAACCGCCGGTCTCCGCAGTCGTCGGCTTTCGGCCTCGTTGCCAGAACCAGCGGTCAGAACCAATGCGCCTTGTCGACGAGGTTGCGCAGCGGCTGACCGGCAAGGAATCGGTGGCAATTCTCAAGGATGATGCCGTAGCGGCGCTCGTCGAGATAGGGACCGTAGCCGGCGGTGTGCGGGGTCAACAGCACGCCCGGCAAGGTCCACAATTTATGGTCGGCGGGCAATGGCTCCTGCTCGAACACATCGAGCCCGGCGCCGGCGATCTCGCCGGCCTCGATCGCCGCGGCGAGGTCGTCGAGCCTGGTCGTCAGGCCGCGTCCGATATTGATGAAGAACGCGGTTTTCTTCATCTGCTGGAACCGCGCCCGGTTCATAAAACCCTCGGTTTCGGGGGTGTGCGGCACGGTCAGGATCACGAAGTCGGCCAGCGGCAGGAGCGCGTCCAATTCGTCGCCGCGGTGCAGCTCGGCGACGCCCGGCGGCTTGTCGCGGCGGCGCTCGTCGACCCCTAGCACCCGGATGCCGAACGCGGCGCAGAGCCGGGCGATCTCGCTGCCGATGCCGCCGACCCCGACGACCAGCGCCGTCGCCTCGGGCAGATGGACGATCCCGCCGTCACGCTCCGGCTTGCTCCATTCGCGTCGCAGCTGCTGCGGGATGTAGCGCTGCAAGCCACGGGCAAAGGCCAAGACAAAGGCCATCACATGCGCGCCGATATGATCGTTGTAGATCTCGCGGAAATTGGTGATCGCCACCGGATGCGCCACCAGCTCCGGATAGTAATAGCCGGCCGGCGGCGCCGCCTGCGGCGCCTGCAGCCATTTGAGATGCCGGGCCTGGCGCAACAGATCGGGCGGGATTGTGCCAAAGGCGGTCTCGGCAGTGGCGATCGACCGCTCGGCCCGCTCCCGGTCTTCGGCGACGATCACTTCGATTTCGGGCAGTGCCGCGGCGAGGCGCGCACCCCATTCGCGCGTCTTCGCCGTCTGCGGCGGCAGCATCAGGAATTGTGTGGGCATCGGCACGGTCCTCCCTCGGGCAAGGCTAGCACGGAGCACTGCCGGCATTGTAGGCTCGGCCCACGCGAATTTCGCTGGGGAGAAGGCGGGTGAACACGACCGATCGAGGAGCGACCATGGCGACCAATCGGAAAAAGCTGCTGCTGCCGACGACCCTGGCCAAGGCGGGCTGGGCGATCGTCGAGGCGCGCGAGGATATCGAGGGCGTGCCCTATCAGACAACCGCGCCCAAGGCCGAATTGCACCGGCTGCTCGAGGATGTCGCCGGGGTCGCCTTGTCGGTGACCCCGTTCAGCGATCCCGAACTCGATGCCGGCTCCAATCTCGAAGTCGTCGCGCGCATTGGCGTGGGCTATGACGCGGTCGATGTTCCGGCCCTGACCCGCCGCAAAATCCCGCTGATGATCGCCGGCACCGCCAATTCGGTCAGCGTCGCCGAGGCCGGGGTGTACCTGTTGATGAACCTGGCGCGGCGCGGCGCCAGCATGGATGCGATGGTCAAGGAAGGCCGCTGGCACGACCGCTACAACGAGATGCCGGTCGATCTCTACGGCAAAACCGTGCTGATCGTCGGCTTTGGCAAGATCGGCACCCGCTCGGCCAAACGGCTCGGCGCGATGGAGATGAACGTGCTGGTCTACGACCCCTATATGTATTCCGAGACCATCCGCGGCATGGGTTACGAGCCGGTGGGCGATCTCGACGCCGCCGTGGCGCGTGCCGATTTCATCACCATTCACTGCCCGAAAACGCCGGAGACGGTCGGCCTGTTCGATGCCGCCCGGCTCGCGCGGATGAAGCGCACCGCGTTTATCGTCAACACCGCGCGCGGCGGGATCATCGACGAAACGGCGCTTTACGACACCCTAAAGGCGAACCGGATCGCCGGCGCCGCCCTCGATGTCTTTGTCGAGGAGCCGACGCCGCAAGGACAACCCGCTCCTGACCCTGAAGAATTTCGTCGCTGCCCCGCATGTCGCCGGGGTCACCCGCGAAGCGGTCGACCGCATGGCGATCACCACCGTGCAGAACCTCCTCGGCGTGCTCGACGGCAAGCCCAACCGCGAGAATGTCGTCAACCGCGAAGTGCTCGGCTAATAACGCTGCCGCCGCCGAACCTACGCCGCCAGCCTCTGCCGCGCCGACGCCCTGATCATCGCCGCCCCCTTTTCGGCGATCATGATCGTCGGCGCGTTGGTGTTGGTCGAACTGACCGCCGGCATGACCGAGGCGTCGATGACGCGCAAGCCGTCGAGCCCGTGCACCCGCAGCTCGCTGTCGACGACGCTCATCGGGTGGTTGCCCATCATGCAGCTGCAGCTCGCGTGATAGACGGTCGAGCCGTTCTGCCGCGCGTAATCCAATAATTCGTCGTCGGTTTGCACGCTCGGCCCCGGCATCTTTTCGGCCACCACGTATTTGGCCAGCGCCGGCGCCGCGAACAGGCGGCGCAGAAACCTGAGACCGCCGACCATCGCGCGACGGTCAGTGTCTTCGGCCAGATAGCGCGGGTTGATCGCCGGCTGCTCGCGCGGATCGGGCGAGCGAATCAGCACATAGCCACGCGACAATGGCCGCATCTGCCACGGGCCGCCGGTAATGCCGGGCACTTCGTCGAGCTTGCGGATCAGCCCCGGCTTGTAGCTCGCCGGAGCGAAGACGCATTGCACGTCGGGGGTGGCCAATTCCTCGAGCACCTTGACCGAGGCGGCGACCAGGGACGCGCTGTAGGTCAGCATGCCCGTCCCCGAGGCGAAATAGCGCAGCACCTCGTTGGCGAAAGAGAGGCCGCGGCCGCGCTCGTTCAGGGTCTCGATGCCGCGCACCTGGCACGACATGCGGGCGATGTAATGGTCCTGGAAATTCCGTCCAACCCCGGGCAGCGCGTGATGCACCGGGATGCCGGCCCTGGCCAGCGTCTCCGCTTCGCCGACCCCGGACAGTTGCAGCAGATGCGGCGAGCCGATGGCGCCGGCGGCGACGATGACCTCGCGCCCGGCATCAGCCCGCTCGATGGCGGCCCCCGCGCCGCCCCGCGAGAACTCGACGCCGGTCGCGCGCCTGCCGTCGAAGATCACGCGGCGCACCAATGCCCCGGTGACGATCTGCAGATTGGGCCGCTTTGACGCCGGGCGCAGATAGGTGCGCGCGGCGCTGGCCCGGCGCCGTCCGCCACGGGTCTGCTGGCACCAGCCGATGCTGTCCCCGGCGCCGGGCGGCAGATTGTTGACGTCTGCGCGGTATTCGAGCCCGATCTCGGTGCCGGCATCGATGATCGCCTGGCATGCCGCCGGCCGCTCGCTGAGCGGCGAGGTGGTCAGGAACCCGCCTTTGCCATGCAGTTCGCTGGCCTCGCCCTGCCAATTCTCGGCCGCCTTGAAATAGGGCAGCACATCGTCCCAGCCCCAGCCGCGATTGCCGAGCTGCGCCCAATAATCGAAATCCTCGGGCTGGCCGCGGATATAGATCAGGCCGTTGATCGACGACGAGCCGCCGAGCACCCGGCCGCGCGGATAGGGGATCGGGCGGCCATTGGTGCCGGGGTCGGCCTCGGCCTTGAAGCCCCAGGTCAGGGTCGGATGGTCGAGCAACTTCATGAACCCGACCGGAATATGGATCAGCGGGTTCCAGTCGCGCCCGCCGGCCTCGATCAGCACCACGCGCGTCGCGGGGTCCTCGGTCAACCGGTTGGCCAGTACGCAGCCCGCTGAACCGGCGCCGACAATCACATAGTCCGCTTGCATGGCTCTCCCTCCCTCAATCATTGCAATCTGCGGGATTGACCGGCAAGGGATGCAATCTCGGACCGGCGAGGCTCACCCGATCGCGGTTGCGTCGTCGCCGCGCTCCTCGCAATGGCGCCGCGTCTCTGGCTGCGCGGTCCGCTGCCGTGTCTCGGCGCAGATCGCCGACGCACCCTATCCGGCGATCATGATCGCCGTTGCCCTGGTGCTGGTCAAGGGAGCCGCCGGCGCCGTGGCGCCGCGATGGCATTAGCGGCGAGCCCGTCCCCACGGAGATTGGCAGCGGGAGCAAACCGCGTAGGATATTGATCCGATCCGAAAATGTGCGACGTTCCATACGGGGATCCAGAGATGAAACGTTCTACCATGGTCGCAATTGCCGCGATACTGCCGATGCTGTTATTCGCAGTATCTGCCAATTATTCGTATTCGTCTGCACAGACAAATCCCAGCCCAACATGGGCGCTCAATCCACAGCAAACGACGCTTACTGCAACATTTTCAAGCGTGCCTCCGGCTACCTTGGCTCTGAGTGCGGCTGAAGTGAACGACATGATCGAAAAACTGGCGGAAATGCGAGCCGCGATGAAGCCGCCTCGCCCCGCCGGCAACCCGGCCCCAGGAACCAAGATAAATGTCGCGACCGCCGGTAACTGGTACGTTCAAGCGGACGGCACCGGGATCGATCTGGTGGTTTTTCACCCCGGTTATGGCTGGGTCGGTCTTTACATGGACCGGAACTCGATCGAGCAACTCAATCGGCGCCTGGCCCTGGCCGTCCGCCGGGTGCCGGTACGGGCAAGACATCTTCCGGAACGCAGATGAGACACCTCGTGCCGCTAACGACATCGGGATGGGCGGCGCCGAACCACGGACCGCCGCCTTCGGCTTGCCGGCGATGCGCCGCTCGGATTCGGGGGCATTCCTCCATCCTCTGCGGTGCGAAGGCGGCTGGCGGCGCTCTCAGTTGCGGGCGTCGGCCAAAATCATCGCCGCGCCCTTTTCCGCGATCATGATCGTCGGCGCGTTGGTGTTGGTTGAGGTAACGGCCGGCATCACCGAAGCATCGATCACCCGCAGCCCGGTGAGACCGTGGACGCGAAGCCGGTCGTCGACCACCGCCATCTGGTCGCTGCCCATCTTGCAGCTACAGGTCGCGTGAAACACGGTCGAGCCATACTGGCGGGCATAATCGAGCAGCTCGTCATCGCTCTGGACATCCTTGCCGGGGATGGTCTCGGCGACGACGTATTTGGCGATCGCTGGTGCGCCGAACAGCCGCCGCGCCAGTTTGAGCCCGCCGATCACCGCACGCCGATCGGTGTCCTCGGCGAGATAGCGCGGATTGATCGCCGGCGGGTCGCCCGGCTGGTTTGACTTCGCCTCGACATAGCCGCGGCTCAACGGCCGCATCTGCCACATGCCGATGGTCATGCCGGGCTTGTCGTCGAGCCGCCGCACCGGCCCCGGCGCGAAGCTGCCCGGCGAAAACAGGCACTGCACATCCGGCGTCGCCGATTCCTCCAATACCTTGGCCGAGGCGCAGACCAATGACGAAGCGTAGGTCAGCATGCCGGTGCCGGCGAACAGGTAGCGCAATATCTCGCCGGCGAACGGCGCGCCGCGCGATTTCTCGTTCAAGGTCTTCGCCCCGGCGACCGAACAGGCGACCCGCGCGATGTAATGGTCCTGGAAATTCCGGCCGACGCCGGGCAGGGCATGCTGCACCGGGATGCCGATTCGGCCGAGGTGATCGGGCTCGCCGACCCCGGACAGTTGCAGGATATGCGGCGAACCGATGGCGCCGGCGCATAGAATCACCTCGCACGCCGCATCGACCCGCTCGGTGGCGTTCCCCGGGGCGCCGCGCCGCCCATATTCGACACCGGTCGCCCGGGCGCCGTCGAACAGCACGCGATGGACCAATGCGCCAGTGACGATTTGCAGGTTCGGCCGCTTCTTGGCCGCCCGCAAATAGGTGCGCGCCGCACTCTGCCGCCGTCGCCCGCGGCGGGTCTGCTGGACCCAGCCGATATTGTCGCCGGAACCGGGCGGCAGATGGTTGACGTCTTTGTGGTATTCGAGACCGATCTGTTGCCCGGCCTCGATCATCGTGTGGCACAGCAGCGGCTGGTCGGCGGCGTTCGAAGTCAGCAGCGGCCCGCCTTTGCCGTGAAATTCGTCGGCCTCGCCCTCCCAGCTCTCGGCCTTTTTGAAATAGGGCAGCACATCGTCCCACGACCAGCCGCGATTGCCGAGCTGGCCCCAATGGTCGAAATCCTCGGGCTGGCCGCGGACATAGATCATGCCGTTGATCGAACTGGACCCGCCGAGCACGCGACCGCGCGGATAGGGAATCGCGCGACCATTGGTGCCGGGATCGGGTTCGGCGGTAAAGCCCCAGGTGATGGTCGGGTGATCGAGCAACTTCATATAGCCGGCCGGGATGTGGATCAGCGGGTTGCGGTCGGGACCGCCGGCCTCGATCAGCACGACCCGGGTGCCGGCGTCGGCGCTCAACCGGTTGGCCAGCACGCAGCCGGCCGACCCGGCGCCGACGATGACGTAATCCGCCTTCATGCCTCCCTCCCGCAGTTATCGCCAGGAGCGGAGCGACAAAGCAATATCGACGGTACTGCTTCGCCGCACCCGCAATGACGCCAAACGTCGCTATGGCGTCGGCTGCCGCGGCTCGGCTTATGCCTCGATGCCGAGCAGTTTGGCGGCGGTGCCGCCGAGGATCGCGATCTTGTCGTCGTCGCTGAGGCCCGGGGTCGACAGGATGTGATCGACCGGCACCTTGTTCCACGGAAACGGGTAGTCGGTGCCGAGCACGACCTGACCGACGCCGCTTTCGGCGATCAGGTGGCGCATCGCCTCGCCGGTGAACATGATCGAATCAAAGAACAGCTGCCCGTCCTTCAGGTATTGGGTCGGTTTCTTTTTCGGCAACGGGCCGACCCGGTTCGGAAAGGTGGTGATCACCGCATCCGAACGGTTGGCGTAGGACGGCAGGAAGCCGCCGCCATGCGCGGCGCAGATCTTGAGCCCCGGGTAGCGGTCGAGCGTCCCTTCAAAGATCAAATGCGACAGCGCGATCGTGGTTTCGAGCGGGTTACCGATCGTGTTGGTCAACAAGCCGCTGCCGCCGAGCCGGCCGCTCGGCTCCAATTCCCTGGTGCCGAGCGGGTGCATAAAGATCAGGATGCCGAGTTCCTCGGCCTTGGCCCAGACCGGGTTGAATTTCGGGTCGGCGAGCTCCTGGCCGGCGACGCTGCCGCCGACCGAGAGGCCGCGCAGGCCCAGGGTCTTGACCGCGTGGTCGAGCTGCTCGACGGCGAGCTGCGGATGCTGCAGCGCGACCGTGGCAAAGGCGACAAAGCGGTCGGGGGTGGCGGCGCAGAACTCGGCCAGCTTCTCGTTCTGGATTTTGATCAGCTCGGCCGCCGCGTCGCGTTCGGCTCGATACCAGAAGGGGTTGATGCTGAGCGCCTCGACATCGACGCCCTCCGCGTCCATCTCGGCGATCCGGTCGGACAGGTTCGACCACAACAGCCCCGGCGCCTCCAGCGGATGGTTGATCACCGCCGCCGCTTCCGGGACGATGGTATGGGCGTGGACGTCGACGGTTTTTACCCGCTTGCCGTTGACCACGACCTCGCGCCGCCGCCCCGGCTGAGCCGATCCCTGGGCGGCATGCGCGGGCCGGGCATTCGTCAGGCTGCATCCGACAAAGGCGATGCCGGCGAGCGCGCCGGTCAGAAGTTCTGCGCCGATAGCCATGTCCGCTGTCCCCTCGTTGATCCCGATCCGCGAAATCTAAGCCGCCGGCCCGGTGCGGCGCCACTTGTTTGCGCCAAAGCCGATGCGCGAGAGGTTTGCGGAATTGACCGGTGGTCGCTCTCGCGGCGCTTCGGGCGCCGGCATGGTCTCAATCGGCCGGCTTCAGCCGGCCGTCTTCGAGGGCGACGATGCGGTCGAGGCGACGGGCGAGTTCGAAATTATGGGTGGCGATCAGCGCGGCGAGGCCGGTATCGCGAACCAGGTCGAGCAAGGTCGCCAGCACGCTGTCGCCGGTGGCGTGGTCGAGATTGCCGGTCGGCTCGTCGCCGAGCAGGATCTTGGGGTCGTTGGCCAATGCCCGGACGATCGCCACCCGCTGCTGCTCGCCGCCGGACAGCCGCGCCGGCCGGTGTCCGGCCCGCGGCGCCAGCCCGACCGCGGCCAGCAACGCCGCCGCCTTCTGCCGCGCGCGGCCGCGCGGCACGCCGGCGATCATCTGCGGCAGCATGACATTCTCCAGGGCCGAGAATTCCGGCAGCAAATGGTGGAACTGATAGACGAAGCCCAATTCGGAGCGGCGCAGCAAGGTGCGCTGCTGGTCCGGCAGTGCGCCGCAATCCTGGCCGCCGATCAGCACCGCGCCATCATCCGGGCGTTCGAGCAGTCCGGCGATATGCAGCAGGGTCGATTTTCCGGCGCCCGACGGACCGACCAGGGCCACCACCTCGCCCGGCCTGAGCGTCAGATCCACGCCGTTCAAAACCACGATTTCGACGCCGCCGTTTTTGAAGACGCGGCGCACCGCGCGCAGTTCCAGCGCCGGGGCCGTCAGCGCCGCGGTCATTCGTAGCGCAGCGCCTCGACCGGGTCGAGCCGGGCCGCGCGCCAGGACGGGTAGAGGGTGGCGAGAAACGACAGGGCCAGCGCCATGATCACCACCGTCGTGACCTCGCGCGTGTCGATCCGCGCCGGGATGCGGGTGAAGAAATAGATCTCGGCCGAGAACAGGTTGACGCCGAGGATATTCTGAACGAATTCGCGGATTGCTTCGATGTTGCGGGTGAAGGCGACGCCGAGCGCCAATCCTGCCAAGGTGCCGACGACGCCGATGCTGGCCCCCGACAGCATGAAGATCCGCAGGACCATGCCGCGCGAGGCGCCCATCGTGCGCAGGATGGCGATGTCGCGGCCCTTGTCTTTGACCATCATGATCATGCTGGAAATGATGTTGAACGCGGCGACCACGATGATCAGGGTCAGGATCAGGAACATGACGTTGCGCTCGATCTCGACCGCATTGAACAGGCTGGAATTGGCCTGCCGCCAATCGACAATGCGCGGGCGGCCGCCGAGGGCGGCGGCGATCAGCCGCGCCTCGCCCTGCACCCGATCGGGGTCGGCGACGAACACCTGCAAATCGGTGACCGCCTGCGGCAGGCGAAAGAACAGCTGCGCCGCGTCGAGCGGGGCATAGATAAAGCTGTTGTCGTATTCGTACATGCCGACATCGAACAAGGCCACGACGTGGTAGGTCTTGATCCGCGGCATCGTGCCAAAGGCGGTGGCGGTCCCCTGCGGCGAAATCACCGTGACCCGGCCGCCGACACCGACCCCAAGCTGCTGGGCCAGACGATAGCCGATGGCGACGCCGTCATCGCCGAAATCGGCAAGCGACCCGGCCACGATCCGTCCCGAGACGAGCCGCAAGGCGCGCAGATCCGCGGGCCGGATGCCGCGCACCAAAGCGCCCGACGCGCCGGCATCGCTCGTCGCCATGACCTGGCCCTCGACGATCGGGATTGCCGCGGTGACGCCCGGAACCCGCCGCACCTTTTGCGCCGCAGCGGCGAAATCGCCGAGCGAACCGGTCTCGGCATAGACGCCGAGATCGCCATTGAGGCCGAGGATGCGGCCCATCAGATCGGCACGAAACCCGTTCATCACCGACATGACGATGATCAAGGTGGCGACGCCGAGGGCGATCCCGAGCAGCGAAAAGATCGCGATGACCGAGACGAATCCTTCCGCCCGCCGCGCCCGCAGATAGCGGAACGCGACCATTCGCTCGAAGCTGTTAAAGATCACGCGAGCAGCCGGCTAAGCGCGGCATCAACGGACAGTTCGTGGCGCTCGCCCGAACGGCGGTCTTTGATCTCGACCGTACCGGCGGCGATCCCGCGCGGGCCGATAACCAGTTGCTCGGGCAGGCCGATCAGGTCCATCGCGGCGAATTTGGTGCCCGGCGATTCGTCGCGGTCGTCGTACAGCACCTCGACGCCGGCGCCGCGCAATTTGCCGTAGAGGTCCTCGGCGGCGGCGCGGCAACGGGCGTCGCCGGCGCGTAGATTGATCAGCCCGACCCGGAACGGCGCCACGCTTTCGGGCCAGACGATGCCGGCCTCGTCGTGGTTGGCTTCGATCAGCGCGCCGACCAGGCGCGACACGCCGATGCCGTAGGAGCCCATTTCGAGCGCCACCGGCTCGCCGTCCCGGCCGGCGACGACGGCGCCCATCGCTCGCGAATATTTGTCGCCGAAATAGAAGATCTGGCCGACCTCGATGCCCCGTCTGCTGACGATCTTGTCGCCGAACTTCGCCGCCGCCTGCGCATCGTGCACTTCGTCGGTCGCGGCGTAGATGCCGGTGTAATGATCGACCACCTGCTGCAGCGCCGATACCTCCCAGCCGACGCCGTCGAACGCCCGCCAATCGGTGTCGATGAAATCGGTATGAACATGGACCGCGCTTTCGCCAGTATCGGCGAGGATGATGAATTCGTGGGACAGATCACCGCCGATCGGCCCGGTGTCGGCGCGCATTGGGATCGCCTTCAGCCCCATGCGGGCGAAGCTGCGCAGATAGGCGACGAACATCTTGTTGTAGGAATGCCGCGCGCCGGCGATGTCGAGGTCGAAGCTATAGGCGTCCTTCATCAGGAATTCGCGCCCGCGCATCACGCCAAAGCGCGGCCTTACCTCGTCGCGGAATTTCCATTGGATGTGGTAGAGCAGTTTCGGCAGGTCGCGATAGCTCTTGATCGCGGCGCGGACGATCTCGGTCACCTGCTCCTCGTTGGTCGGCCCGTACAGCATCTCGCGGTCATGGCGGTCGCGGATGCGCAGCATCTCCTTGCCGTAATCGTCGTAGCGGCCGCTCTCCCGCCACAGCTCGGCCGGCTGGATCGTCGGCATCAGGATTTCCTGCGCCCCGGCGCGATCCTGCTCCTCGCGCACGATCCGCTCGACCTTTTTGAGGACGCGCAGGCCCAATGGCAGCCAGGAATAGATCCCGGCGCTCGATTGCCGGATCATTCCGGCGCGCAGCATCAGCCGATGCGAGACGATCTGCGCCTCGCTCGGGTTCTCGCGCAGCAGCGGTAGAAAATATTCGGAAAGACGCATCTTGCCTCGCGCGGCACCGGTGGCGGCGCACTCTAGGCAACCTGCCCTAGCCTGTCCACCGAGCGCCCGAACGCGGCATGGCTGCGGCCCCGGCGAGGTGGGCGAAGCGGGATCGGCCGCCGCCAAAAAAATTTATTAAGAATTACGTGACGATCGGTCGCAGGCATGCCTATACTCCGAAATCGACCGACGGCGCAGGCAACCGCGCCGGCCCGAGTTTAGGGAGGATGCGACCGCCGAACCACTGGTCCGGCCGCGCGAGGGACGCAAGGGAGAAAAGGCGGGGTCTCGGCCCCGCCTTTTCGTGCCCGGCAGACATCTGACGTTAATCCGGTTATGGTGTTATCTCCGCCAAATGCGGGATTGCAAAATCAGGATCGGACCGGAGAGCGTAGATGGCTGTCAGTCGTGGGTACCATTTTTTTCAGAATCCCGGTCCGACCAATATCCCGGAGCGCATCCTGCGGGCGATGGACCGCGGCGCGATCGATTTCACCGGAAGCCAGTTTCGCGAACTCGCCGAAGACTGCTTTGCCGGGCTGAAGCGCGTGTTCAAGACCGATCAGACGATCCTCGCCTATACCGCCTCCGGACACGGCGCGTGGGAAGCGGCCCTGGTCAATCTGTTCTCGCCCGGCGACAAGGTGCTGGTGGTCGAGAGCGGCTATTTTTCGCTGAATTGGGGGCTGCGCTGCGAGGCGTTCGGGGTCGTGGTCGAGACTCTCGCCAATGATTGGCGGACCGGCGCCGACGCGGTCAGGCTCGAAAGCCGGCTGCGCCAGGATCGCGGACATGCCATCCGGGCCGTGCTGATTGTACACAACGAGACCTCGACCGGGGTCGTCAACGACATCGCCGAACTGCGCCGCGCGATCGATGCCGCCGAACATCCGGCGCTGCTGCTGGTCGACGTGATCTCATCCCTGGTGTCGATGGATTTCCGCATGGACGAATGGGGCGTCGACGTCGCCGTCGCCGGCTCGCAGAAGGGATTGATGCTGCCGACCGGCATGGCCTTTACCGGGGTCAGCCAGCGCGCCCTCGCCGCCGGCGCCGAAGCCAGGCTGCCGCGCGTCTATTGGGATTGGCGGCGGCTGGTCGGCGAGGGCTCGCAGGCGGTGTGGAGCGGCACCGCGCCGGTGCACTTCTTTTTCGGGTTGCAGGAAGCGCTGCGCATGATCGAGGAGGAAGGCCTCGACGACGTATTCGCCCGCCATCATCGCCTGGCCGAGGCGACGCGGCGCGCGGTGCGCGTCTGGCGACAGAATGACGGCCCCGAAACCTTCGCCGTCGACCCGCGCACCCAATCCGACTCGGTGACCGCGGTGTTGCTGCCCGATGGGCATGACGCCGATCAAATGCGCCAGCTATGTCTCGACCGGTTCAACGTCTCGCTCGGCGGCGGGCTCGACCGGCTCAAGGGCCACGTGTTCCGCATCGGCCATCTCGGCGATCTGAACGAGCCGATGATCCTCGGCGCTCTCGCCGCGATCGAGATGGCGCTCGAACTGAGCAAGGTCCCGCACGGCAGGGGCGGCGTCGATGCAGCGATGGACTATTTCGTGTCGGACGGCTGACCGGTTTCGCGCCGGTTAGAAAGATCACCCGCCGGCGGCCAGGGCCTGCGCCACCGCGACCAGGGTTGCGTCGGTGCCGCGGCCGCCGACGATCGACAAGCCAACCGGCAAGCCGTCGACCGTGCTGCCGGGGATGCTGATCTGCGGCATGCCGGTCAGCCCGCCATGAGCGCACAGGCACAGGATACGGTCGCGCTGGACGCTGGCGACCGATAGCGGCTCGCCCCGCTTCGGCGCCGGGAACGGCGTTGTCGGCAGGCACAGGATCGTGCCAGGCGGCAATAGCTGGCGCATCCGCCCGCGCGCCTCCTGGCGCACCAGGTTTGCCCATTGCCGCTCGCCCTCGGGGATCTGCGACCCGGTAAAGATATTGCGGGCGACGCTGTAGGCGAGCCGCGGATTGTCGCGCTCGATCCAATCCTTGAAGGTCAGCCAGGCCTCGGAGGGCTGCAAGGTGCGCTGAGCGCGGGCCCATTGGACGATGCCGCCCGGGGCCATGATCTCCTCGCGGGCGTTCCCGATCAGCGCCTTCAGCCGGTCGACCATCGGCCGCACCGCGTCGCCGGTTTCGGGATCGGCAAAGGCGAAAGCATCGATCGCGACGATCAATCGGTTGGGGAGCGGCGACGGGATCGACTCGCCGAGCATGACGCTCGACACCCGGGCAAAGGTCGCCGCGTCGCGGGCGAACCAGCCGGTCGTGTCCGAACTCGGCGCCTGGTTCATCATGCCCGAGACATCGATCCGGCCATGCGTCGGCCGGATGCCGTAAAGGCCACAAAAGCTCGACGGCACCCGGACCGAGCCGCCAGTGTCGGTGCCGATCGCGGTGTCGCAGAGCCCGGCAGCCACGGCGGCGGCCGAGCCGGAGGACGAGCCGCCCGGCACCCGCCCCGGCGCCCGGACATTGACCGGCGTCCCGTAGAACGCGTTCTCGCCGACGATGCCGAGCGAGACCTCGTCGGTGATGGTCTTGCCGATCAGGCTCGCGCCGGCATCGAGCAAGGTCTGCACCGCCCAGGAATGCCGGGTCGGGATCGGATTATACCGCGCCCAGTCGGGATTGCCGCCCCCGGTCGGGTGGCCGGCGACATCGAACAGGTCCTTGGCCGCGAAGGTCAGTCCGGAAAGCGGTCCGCCCGGCCGCCCGTCGAGGCGCAGGCGCGGGCCGGGGACAAACGCGTTGATGTCTTCGTCTGGCATCGGAACCTCGGGATCGGGCCGGATCGGCGCTGCGGGAGATCGCGACCGCTTTCTACCCGTCTTCGCCGCCGCACGGAACCAGGTGCGAGGCCAGACGTAAATCGGACGGACGATCCCGAGCGCATCGCCCGGTCGCTGAAGCGATCGGCCGAACAGAGCCGCCGGCGCAAGGCGGGCGCATTCCAATCGGCGATGTCGATGCTGAACTTTTATATCAACCGCGCCGGCCGCAACCTGCCCGCCGAGCGCAAGGAGATTCTATCGCGCGCCAAGGACGCGCTGGGCCGCCTGTTCGGGCGTGCCTGACCGCGCAATCCTCAGCGCCGCGCCGGCACGCTCGCGCCAGGCTCAAACCGAGCGTGAGAAATTCGGGCCGGGTTCCTTCTCGGCCGTCCGCTCGACTTCTCCGGCCAGACGATCGTAGCGATCGATCAGTTCGCGCAGATGCCGCTTGACCCGCGGCGTCGTCGCGTCCTGCACCAGCGCGCGGGCCCGCGCCGCGGCTGCCCGGTAATATTCGGCCGGCTCCTGCTTTTGCTCCCACTCGACCGCGCCGCCGCCGCTGGTATGCGGCTCCTGCGGCGATTGGGCCGTTGCGTAGCGCTCGAATAGGATACGGGAAACCGCCATAGATCGAGCGCCGCCGAGAGCAAGGCCAACCCGAAGCAAGCTGGCGCAGCGACCATACGCGCGCCGGATATTTTGCACAAGACTTGGACATCGCCAGTAGTGACTCATTCAAAGTGAGTCACCAGCATATCGCCACGAGCCTTGCCGTTGACCGTGCCAGCCGGACGGTTCGGGCCCGCCCTGCCAGTTTCCCAGCCGTTATGGATCGACCGACAAATCCCCCCAGCTCGTCACCCGCTCGAGGCGAATGGCGATGACCGGCAGATCGCCGATCGGCATCGCCCGGTATTGACGATACCGCATCCGCAGCAGCTCTTGCGCCTGCCGGTGCTCCACGCCGCCCTCCAGGATCTCGGCCCGGCCGCGGATCATGACCCAGCCGAGCCGGGTCCAATCCTCGTCGTAATGGTCGGCGACAAAAGCGGCAGTCGGATTAGCGGCGATGTTGCGCAGCCGCTTCAATGCCCTGGGATCGCCTTTGGGCTTGCGGTCGATGGTGATGTAGAGCGCGCCGTCGCCGACGGCAAAGCACACCGGCACGACATGCGGCGCGGCGGCGGTGTCGGCGGTGGCCAGATGCCCGGATCTGCGGCTGGTCAGAAAGCGGCGCTGCGGCTCGGTCAGCATCAGCCCTCCGGCTCGACAAACGATGCTACGATCATATAAGGCGACGCCTCGGCGGTCGCCGGCTATCGGGCGAAGCCGGATGTGGAGGGCGATCATGGACAAGCGGCAAAGCATCGACGTACCGGGCGCAAAGCACGTCAATCCGATCCCGAGCGCCTGCCGGCGCGGCCCCTTTGTCGTCACCGGGGCAATCTCCGGCGCCGACCCTGAGACCGGCAAGGTCGCCGCCGACCTCGATGGCCAATGCCGCGCGATGTTCGCCAATGTCCGCCGGGTGATCGAAGCTGCCGGAGGCACGCCTGAGGACATAATCAAGATGAATGTGTGGATCGCCGACCGCTCCCTGCGCGAGACCTTGAACCGCCATTGGGTGGCGATGTTCCCCGACCCCGCTTCGCGGCCGGCGCGCCACACCATGACCTCGCTCGATCTGGCGGCGCCGATGCAGATCCAGTGCGACCTGATGGCCGTCTTGGGTGAGGGCTGAGCCGATGAAGATCACCGATATCCGCACGGTCCCGCTCTCCTATCGCTGCGAACCGCCCTACGGCAGCGCCGGCGGCATGCAGGCGGCGCGCGGCGGCCTCCTGGTCGAGATCGAGACCGATGATGGCATCACCGGCATCGGCGAGGCCGGCGTCGGCGGCGGCAGCGCCCGGCACGTCATCGACAATTTGCTCCGCCCGATGCTGCTCGGCGAGGACCCGCTGCTGATCGAGGGGCTGTGGCAAAAGATGTTCGCCCGCACCCGCCAGTTCGGCCGGCGCGGCATCGTCATGAATGGGATCAGCGGCATCGACATCGCGCTGTGGGACATCGCCGGCAAGGTGGCGCGGATGCCGCTCTACCGCCTGCTCGGCGGCTGCCGCGATCGGGTCGAGGCCTATGCCAGCGGCGGCTTCTACCAGCAGGGCAAATCGATCGACGACCTCGCCGCCGAGGCCGAGGGCTATCGAGCGCGCGGTTTTCGCGGCATGAAGATGAAGATCGGCCGCAACCCGTCGACCCAGACGCCTCTGCGCCACCTTGCCGCCAATGCGCCGCTCTGCGAGGTCGAGCCCGAACAGGACATCGCCCGGGTCGCCGCGGTGCGCCGCGCGCTCGGGCCAAAGGCCAAGCTGATGGTCGACGTCAACTGCGCCTGGAGCCCGTCCTTCGCCATCGAGATGGGCCGGGCGCTCGAACCCTACCGGCTGTACTGGATCGAGGAGCCGGTCGCGACCGACGATATCGACGGCAGCGCGCGGGTCGCCGATGCGCTCGCCACGCCGATCGCCGGCTACGAGACCGAGATCGGGCTCTACGGCTTTCGCGAATTGATCGAACGGGATGCGGTCGACATCGTCCAGACCGACATCGCCTGGTCGGGCGGATTCTCCGAATGCCGCCGCATCGCCGCCCTGGCGCAGGCCCATCATCTGATGGTGGCGCCGCACGCCTTTGCCAGCGCGGTCACCCTCGCCGCCTCCCTGCATTTCATCGCCTCGATCCCGAACGGGCTGGTGCTCGAATTCGACCAGAACCCGAACGGGCTGCGCGACGAATTGCTCAAGGAGCCGATCGCGATCGATAGCGACGGCATGATCCGGCTGCCCGAGCGGCCCGGTCTCGGCATCGAGCTCGATCCCGCCGCGGTCGAACGCTACCGCGTTTAGTGTCTCGAACCGGAGCTTCGCGGCGATCGCGTCCCGGGCTGCTTGCCGAACCTCCGGCCCGCGGCTAACGTCGCCGCGAACAATTCCTCGGGAGGAAACGCGATGTCGACACTGATCATCGGCGGCGCCGGGTTCATCGGTCGCCGGCTCGTCCCGCTATTGGCGGCGCGCGGCGAAGAAATCACCTGCATGGACATCAACCCCGGCACCGCCTCCTACGACCATCTGGGCAAGCAGGTCCGGGTGGTGCGCGGCGATGTCGCCCAGTTCGACGATGTGATGTCGGCGATGGCCGCGGCAAAGCCCGATCGGGTGGTCAACCTCGCCTATTACCTCGGCAGCGAGCACCCGCCGCACGCCGCGTTCAAGCTCAACATCCTCGGCATGGACAATTGCTTCGAGGCAGCGCATCTGGCCGGCGTCAACCGGGTCGCCTATGCCAGCTCACTGGCGGTCAGCGGCGAGCAGCATCATTACGGCGACCGGGTGGTGACCGAGGAGGATTTCCGCCACGGCCACGTCCAGTATGCGATGCACAAGATCTTCAACGAATGGCAGGCGCAGGACTACCGCGAGAAGCACGGGATGGAGATCACCGCGATCCGCCCGGCCAATGTCACCGGCAACGACAAGATCGTCGGCTCGGTCGACCACGTCTTCTGCATCACCGATCCGGCGCGCGGCAAACCGGTCTCATTCCCGTACAAGGACGCGATGCGCTGCCCGGTCCATGTCGACGAGATCGCCGAGATCTTTGCCCGGGTGATCATGGAAGACAAGCCAAAGCACTGGATCTACAACACCGGCGGCATCGCGATCAGCCTCGGCGAGATCGCCGACATGGTGCGCGAGTTCCTGCCCGACGCCAAGATCACCTTCCAGAAGGACACCGGCGGCAAGGAATTGTCGGGCAACTACCTGATCGACAACAGCCGCCTGGTCCAGGAATTCGGCATCCAGTACCGCCCCTACCGCGAGCGCGTGCTGCAGATCATCAACGAAGTGCGCGCGCGAAGAAGGCCTGAAGGCCTGCCGGCGATCGCCGACCGCTGACTACTCGCGCAGCTAGCGGTTAAAACCAGACGGATGATTCGCGATCGTGGACGGCTGCAGCGAGATTGCTCCGTCGCTGCGCTCCCCGCAATGACAGAGCCTTTGAGGTGTCATTGCGAGCGAAGCGAAGCAATCTCGTGCGGCGCCCCGAGGCACCAAGCGTCAGGTTTGTACGACTAGCAGGCTGGCGGCAACCCGGCCGCCGGTGCACCGGCGGCCGGGTTGGGTGGGCGACGCTGACTGATCCCATTTTTGCGCATAATTGACGGAGTTTTGACGTAATGGGCGAAATCCTGGTTGTGCTTTGGGCATTGATCGGCTAGCCTGCGTTCTTAATCGGTTCCCTTTTCAGATCTTTCGAAAGCGCTCGCGAATGGTCGAAGCGGGCCGGGCGCGCCATGTCTGAGCCGGTGAACGAAGCCGCGGCATCGGGGCGCCAGCGGCTGCTGGCAGCGCTGTCGGAGGCACGGCGCGAACTGATCGATCTTTCTCGCCGCAACCGGTTGCTGCATGCCACGCGCAGCGGGCCGCGACCGCACTGCCTCGAAATCATCGAGGCCAATGCCGACGAGCTGTTCGTTGCGCTCGCGCGCGACGGCAAGCAGTTCGGTTTTGCCCCGCACGCCGCCGCGGACGCCGATGTGGACGGGTTCGACAGTCGGCGCCCAGCCAAGCTTGCTTTGCTGCAAACCAACCTCGCCCAAGAACCACTCGATCGACGCCTGCTCAAGCTGTTCCGCGAAGCGCGCACCTTCGAGGAGGAACAGGGCGTAAATATTCTGTTTCTCGCCGTCGGTTTTCTGCACTGGTTCGAGGATCCTCGATCGCAGGAGCGTAGTTCGGCGCCATTGCTGCTCGTCCCGGTCTCGCTGGAGCGCCGCCAAGGGCGCGACCCGTTCGTGTTGCGCGGTCGCGACGACGACTTGATGTTGAACATCTCGCTGGCGGAAAAGCTGCGCGCGGAGTTTAGCCTCGCATTGCCGGAACTTCCCGACGACGATTGGCTGCCGAGTTCGTATATCGGCCAGGTCGCGGCCGCAGTCTCGGGCCAAAGGCGGTGGGACGTTGAGCCCAACGGGATCGGGCTTGGTTTCTTCACATTCTCAAAGTTCCTGATGTGGCGCGATCTCGATGCCAATTCCTGGCCCGACACGACCGGGCTCTTGGGCAATCGCCTCGTCGCCAAGCTGCTCGGCGAGGCCCCCCCGCAAGAATCGGAGCCGCCGCTTGCCGCCGACGACGAGCCGATCGATCGGCAAATCGATCTGGCGGCGGCAATCCATGTGGTCGATGCCGACAGCTCGCAGGCGTTGTGCATCGAGGAAGGGCGGCTCGGCCGCGATCTCGTGGTCCAGGGACCGCCCGGGACCGGCAAGTCGCAAACCATAGCAAACATCATCGCCGCCGCCGCCCATGATGGCAAAACGGTGCTGTTCGTCGCCGAAAAGGCGGCGGCGCTCGAAATTGTCCATAGCCGCCTGAAATCGGTCGGCCTCGAACCGTTGTGCCTCGAACTGCACAGCAAGAAGGCGACCAAGCTTTCGGTCGTCGCCTCGCTGGACCGCTCGCTCCAGCCACTTGGCGCTAATGCGATCGATGGCCGAACCGTAGCCGATCTGCGCGCCGCCCGTGATCGCCTCAATCGCTGGTCGGCGACATTGCACCGGGAAATCCGCCGCTCGGGCCGCACTCCCTATCAGGTGATCGGCATCGTGCTGAAGCGCCGCGATGAGGGCGTGCGCGTCCTCGGCCAAGCGTTTCAGGCGGCGGCAGATTGGGATCGCGACCGGCTGAACGAGGCGGAGCGAGCCGTCGAACGGGCGGCAGCTGCGGTAGCAAGGCTCGGGACGGCGCCGGCCTACCATGCCTGGCACGGGACGCTCGCCGAACCTCTTGCTCCCTTCGACGTGGATCGGCTCGGCGCAGATCTTAGCGAGGCGCAGGACCGGGCTGGCGAACTCGCTTCAGTTGCCGGCGTCGCGGCGGCCGTGTTGCAGGTCGAGCACGATGCGTCAGGCGCCGTGCTGCGCGACCAAGTCCGAGCATTGCGGCTGTTGGCGCGCGTGCCCCAACGCCGCGAAGTCCTCGCCCATTCGGGCTGGCGCACGGAGAGAGGGCGGATCGCACAGCTGCTGGAGCAGGGCCGGATCTGGTCGTCCTGCAGCGCTGCGCTGGCCGAACGCGTCGTTGAGATCGCATGGGATTGCGACATCGAGAAGGTCCGGCAGATCATCGCGACGTACGGGCGGTCGGTATTCCGCTACTTTGTCGCGCGCTACCGAGGCGCCGTCGGCAATCTGCGGGGCATCTGCTGTGGCCGCCCGCCGCGGCGGCTGGCGGACCGGCTCGGCCTGTTGGACGAATTGATCGCCGCCCGCGTCGCTCGCCGCGAGATCGAAGACCAGGACGAATTCGGCCGGGCGGTGCTGGGGCCGATCTGGGCGGCGGAGAGCACACGGTGGGCGGCTGCGGAAGCCTTGCTGACCTGGGTCGACGAGGCCGCGGAAGCGGGTGTGGCCGCAGACCTGCTGGCGCTGGCCTCCGCCATCGACCCGCCAGCTTGCGCCGCGCTGGCCGACCGTCTCGAAGCCGCGATCGACGCGTTCGACGCTGCCTTTTCCAAGGTGTCGGAGGTCGTCCGCCCCGGTTTGACCGACATCTTCGGTGTCGCGAGGATCGAGGACGCGCCGCTGTCGGCGATTTCCGAAAGGCTCGACAAGTGGCTGGCCGCTGTCGCCGATATCAACTTGTGGACTAATGCTCGGATCGCTCTCGATACGCTGCGGACCTGGGGCTTTGGCCCAATCGCCGACCGACTCGACAATGGGAGCATCGGCACCGCAGAAGCCCGTCCGATGGCCGATCTGCAGATTGCCGAGGCACTGTGGCGTTGCGCCTGCGCTGATGATCCCGATCTGCCTCGGCTCGATGGCAGTGCGCGCGACGAGACCGTCTTGGAATTCCGCGCCCTCGACCGCCGCAGGATCGAGCTTGCCCAATCCGAAGTGCTTGCCAGCTATCTTGACCGGCGGCCCACCGGCGCGACCGGCGAAATCGGCATCGTGAAGGCGGAGATCGGCAAGAGGCGTCGGCATCTGGCAGTGCGTCGGCTGATGGAGAGCGCCGGCTCGGCGGTGCAGCGGCTCAAGCCGGTTTTTCTGATGAGCCCGCTGTCGGTGGCGCAGTTTTTGCCCCCGGGACGGCTCGTCTTTGACCTCGCGGTGATCGACGAGGCGAGCCAGGTTCCGCCGGAGGAGGCGCTGGGCGCACTCGCCCGCTGCCGGCAGATGATCGTGGTCGGAGACGACAAGCAGCTGCCGCCGACAAATTTCTTTCGCATGGTCGCCGATGACGACGGCGATGACGACGAGAACACCGCTCCCCTGAACCGGACCAGCGATTTCGAGAGCATTCTGACCTTGGCTCGCGTGCGCGGCGGCGCCGAGCGAATGCTGCGTTGGCATTACCGCAGCCGCCACCCATCATTGATCGCCGTGTCAAATCGGCTCTGTTATGGCGGCGACCTCCTCCTCCCGCCAAGCCCGCTGGTAACCGGCGAACATCTCGGGCTGTCGCTGGTGAAAACGCCGCGCGGCCACTACGACCGCGGCGGCTCCGGCGCAACCCGGTCGAGGCCGATCTGATCGCCGAGAAGGTCGAGGAGCATCTGGCGAAGCGCCCGAGCGAATCCATCGGTATCGCCTGCTTTTCGATCGCGCAACGGGATGCGATCGACGATGCCCTGCAGGCGCGCGGCGTGTTGGCCGCGGCAGAAGCCTTCGCTCCGAAAGGCGAACGCCTGTTCGTCAAGAACCTCGAAGCAGTCCAGGGCGACGAACGCGACGTCATCTTCATCTCGATCGGCTACGGTCCCGACGCGCAGGGGCGGATGACGGCCGGTTTCGGGCCGGTATCGCAGGACGGCGGGGAGCGGCGCCTCAATGTGCTGATCTCGCGCGCGCGGCGGCAATGCATCGTGTTCTCGTCGGTCACGGCCGGCGATATTCCGGCCGACGCCAAGCCGCGTGGAACGCGCATGCTGCGCGAATTCCTGCATTTCGCCGAGACCGGACAGATCGCCGCCGGCGAGGTCAATCCGGCCGATTTCGACAGTCCGTTCGAGGAAGCGGTCGCGAGCGCGGTCCGCCGCCGCGGCTACGAGGTCGTGCCGCAGGTCGGCGTATCGGGATTTCGCATCGATCTGGGCGTATTGCACCCGCAGCAGAGGGGGCGCTTCGTGCTCGGGATCGAGTGTGACGGTGCTGCCTACCACAGCGGCCGCTCGGCGCGCGACCGCGACCGGTTGCGCCAGCAGGTACTCGAAGGGCTCGGCTGGAACCTCTACCGGGTCTGGAGCACGGATTGGTTTTGTGCACCGGCGCGCGAGACGGAACGCTTGCTATCGGCGATCGAGCGAGCCTGTGAGACAATGGAGCCGCCTGATCTCGAGCAACAGCCGGCGCCGATCGCCCCAGTCAAAACGCAGCCTCCTCAGGAGACCGCGGTCCCGCAGGCTGCGCGACCCGCCCTATCCGAACCCTACCGGGAATGCCGACTGCCGGCGTTGCCCGGGTCCGACCTCCTTGGCCTCGGCCGGCCCCAGCTTGCGGCGCTGGCCGCCAAGGTGGTGCGCGAGGAAGGCCCGATCCATGTCGAAGAAGTGGCGCGGCGCGTGCGCCAGGCATTTGCGTTGAATCGGACCGGCCGTCGCATCCTCGAAGCCGTAAGCGCCGCGCTCGAATGGGCCGAACGGCAGGATTCGGCGATACGCGACGGCGCGTTCTGGTCGTCCCCGGATCGGGCGCTGACAATTCCGCGGTGCCGGCGCGAGACGGCGGTCGCGCTGCGGCGCCCGAATCGGATCGCACCTTGCGAATATCGCCTGGCAATCGGTGCAGTGCTGCGCGCGTGCGCCGGTGCTGACAGGCCCGCTCTGGTGGCCGAGGTCGCGCGGGTGTTGGGTTTCGATCGCACCGGCAACGGTCTCGACCGCGCGATTTCGCAAGAGATCGATCGGATGATCGAGACGGACCAGATCGAGAGCGTCGGAGACAATCTTCGACCGGTCCTCGCCACTGCGAAGCTGAAAGCCGCGGCCGGCAGCCTTGGGGGCGCCGGCCGTGCCCCGGTTCGCATCAGGGGCGGTTTCGGCGGTGTATTCGGCGTCGCTGACGTGGGGGCCCCAGGCGGTGCCTTGGCCCTGCTCGCCGGCTTCCGACAATGCCAGATGCGCGAACAGGCGATCGGGCGAGGCGCCGTGCCAGTGCATCGTATCGGGCGGGATGTTGACCGTATCGCCCGGGTTCAGCACTTGCGGCTTTTCGCCCTTGAAGCAGATGCGGCCGACCCCGGACAGACAGAACAGCGTCTGGCCGACCGGGTGGGAGTGCCACGCGGTGCGGGCGCCCGGGGTGAAGGTCACGACCGACCCGCCCATGCGCGACGGCGCCTCGGCGGTGATCACCGGGTCCTGGAACACGACGCCGGTGAAGGTCTCGGCGGCGCCCCGCCTGGTGGTGCGCGCCCCGGCGCGAATAACTCCGGCTTTTACTGGCATGATTGTGCGCTCCTTCGAGTGGCGGCGGCCTCGCGGCCGCCCAAAATTAACAATCAAGCGGGCATCAGGCAACCGCTCGCCGGCTGGCGGCGGTCAATGCCGCCATTGGTTGGCAGGCGCCCCGTCTCCACCCAGCGGATAGCCGGAAGCGGGTGGCGGCGCCACGGAAGCGGTCCCGGCCGGCGCGACCCGACCGGCCTCGGCAGCCCGCCGATGCTGGTGATAGGCGCGAATTGTCAGCGGGATCGAGCCGACATAGACGATTCCGATCGCGGTTAGGGTCGGCCACGGCGCCGTGGTGACAAAGGCGGCCAGCACACCGACCCCGAGCAGGGTCGGCACCGCCAGGTGATGGGGGATGCGGATCCGCTTCAGCGAGAAGGTCGGCACCTTGCTGACCATCAGCAAGGCCACCCCGGTCACCGTCAGCGCGTTCACATAGGGCGAGCGGAACAGCCAGTCGCCCCACTCGAAGCTCAGAAACATCGGCACCATGACCAGCCCGGCTCCGGCCGGGGCCGGCACCCCGGTGAAGAACAGCGAGGCATAGGCCGGCCGCTCGCTGCCGGCCTCGGTGTTGAAACGGGCGAGGCGCAAGGCGCAGCACACCGCGTAGAACAGCACGATCGCCCAGCCGGCGCCGCGCAATGTGGTCATCGTCCATAAATACAGCACCGAAGCCGGCGCCACCCCAAAGCTGACGAAATCCGCCAGGCTGTCGAGTTCGGCGCCAAAGCTCGAAGTCGATTTGAGCAATCGGGCGATGCGGCCGTCGAGGCCGTCAAAGATGCCGGCGACGATGATCGCAAATACCGCGCCGACGAAGTTCCCGTTCATCGCAAAACGCATCGCCGTCATGCCGGCGCACAGCGCCAGCAAGGTCAGGATGTTCGGGACCATGCGGTTGAACGACAAATCGGCCAGCCGGTGCACCCGCGCCCGCCGCACCCGGCCCGATCGCGCCCTCATCGATGCGCTCCTCTCACCGCGCCATACCCACCCGGTCGATCACCATCCCCCGGTCGATCACCATCCCCCGGTCGATCACCATCAATGCGCGACCCCCGCTCGCGGCGGCTCCTGGGCAAAGCGGTCGGCGACAACGGTTTCCCCGCCCACCATCCGCTGCCCGGCGGCCACCATTGTTACATAAGGCGGCGGACAATAAACATCGACTCGCGAGCCAAAACGGATGATGCCCATCCGCTGGCCGGCGGCAATGCGCTGGCCCTCGCGCAGGTCGCAGACGATGCGGCGGGCGACCAGGCCGGCAACCTGCACATAGGCGATTTCGGGACCCTCGGGCGGCGCCACGCGAATCGCCATCCGCTCGTTGTTCAGGCTCGCCTCCTCGCGGCTCGCATCGACAAACCGCCCCTTGGTATAGCGCAACGCCACGACCCGGCCGCCGACCGGAGCGCGGGTGACGTGCACGTCAAAGAGGTTGAGAAAGATGCTGATTCTGACAATTTCCGAATCGCCCATATCGAGTTCGGGCGGCGGCGCGCGCCGGGCCGACCGACATCACGATCCCGTCGGCCGGGCTGACCAGCAATCCCTCACGGGTCGGCGTGACCCGCCACGGGTCGCGGAAAAAATAGATCATCCACAAGGTCGCGACCGCTGCCGCCCATCCGGCCGGAGCCCACACCAGAAACAGCAGCACTGTCGCGGCTGCCGCGGCGAGGACGAATTTGAAGCCGTCCGGGTGCAGCGGCGCCAGAACCCTTCTCAGCACGGATCCCACCGAGGACGTCTACAAGACGGGGTCAGCTTCCCTCGCGCCGCCATGCCGCCACGAGACCGCCGATTACCAGCAGCAGGGCGGCGACCGCCGGCAGCAGCGGGACCTCGCTGAACCCGGTCACGGTATAATCCCCATTCGCGCGAAAGCCCATCCAGTTCCGCCCCGCCGCCGCGTGGCCGGGCGAGACCCGGCGGATCTCCGGCATCGCCCCGGCGCCGACCCAGAAGACGCCGCCGCCGGTCGCGGCCGCCACCGGGGCCAGCTTTTTCGCCGTGGTGCGAACATCGGCGAATTCGACCGGGTTGAGCGGCCCCGCCGCGGCGAGCGCGGTATGGCTGCCATCGCTGACCCGATAGAGCCCCATCTGAGCGATCGCCAGGCTGCCGCTGCTGCGCCCACCCTGCGTCGGGGTCAGTTTCAGGCTGCGGCTCGACCCATCCGGGGCGGTGACGGTGACCGGGTGATCGTCGGGCTCCAGCGACTGGCGGGTGACCACCAGCCGGTCGCCGTCGACCGCGGCACGCAGATCGTTCTCTTCGAGGTCGGGCTCCTTCATCAGCCAATAGGCCAGCCGGCGCAACAACTCGGCCTGCGGGCCGCCGCCTTCGAAGCCGCGCGCCCAGAACCACATCTCATCCGAGAGGAGTTGCGCCACCCGGCCCTTGCCGACACGGTCGAGCACCAATAGCGGGTCGCCGCGGTCGCCGGTCATCAAGGTCACGCCATGATGGACCCGGGCATCGATCTGGCGGAACCAGCGCCCCCAGCTCGGTTCGCCGCCGCGCGGGCCGGCCCCCGGCAGCCCTTCGGTCACCGGGTCGCGGCGGCCGAGATCGGTCAGTTTCGGCTTGAACCCCTCCTCATAGACCTGCCCGGTCGGCTCGGCCGGCAAAATCGCTCCGAGCGGGGTGCGCGACAGGCTCATCGGCGCGCCGTAATTGGGCCCGGCGGCTTCGAGAAAGGCGCCGCCGTTACGCACATAGCGCACGACATTTTCCAGATAGGCCTCCGGAATCACCCCGGAGCGCGCGTAGCGGTCGAAGATGATCAGGTCGAAATCGTCGAGCTTGGTGTCGAACAATTCGCGGATCGGAAAGGCGATCAGCGACAGTTCGCGGATCGGCGTACCGTCCTGCTTTTCCGGCGGGCGCAAAATCGTGAAGTGGACCAGATCGACCGAAGGGTCGGATTTGAGGAGGTTGCGCCAGACCCGCTCGCCGGCATGCGGCTCGCCGGAGACCAGCAGCACCCGCAACCGGTCGCGCACCCCGTTGACGACGACGACGGCGCGGTTGTTGACCAGGGTCAGTTCGCGTGGGCCGGGCGCCGCCTCGAGCTCCAGCACATTGGGACCACCGTGATCGATCGGCACCGTCAGCGGCACGTCGCGGCCGACCGGCACCATGATCTGCTGCCGGGCGCCGCCGTCCTTGCGCCAGGTCACCCGCGCCTCGGTCTGATCCTCTGCGGCATTCTCGGCGGCGCTTTCCGGCAAATCCTCGACCCGGATGGTTAGCTGCACCTGCTTGCCGACCAGGCCGAAGCTCGGCGCCTGGGCGACGACGAGCCGCCGGTCGCCCTCATCGGGCCGACCGGACAGCAGAACCTGCAACGGCGCGCCGACCGCCTGGGCCAGGGTCTTCGCGTCGCCGCTGGGCACGTCTTCGACCTCGCCGTCGGTGATCATGACGACCCCGGCGAGCCGCTGGCGGGGCACATCCGACATGGCCCGGTCGAGCGCCGCGAACAGCCGGGTTCCCTGGTCGCCGGCGCCGGGCTCGACCGCCCCAGCCCGGATCACCCGCAGATCGAGATCGGGTTCGCGGGTGAGGCGCCGCTTGATCGTCGCCAATGCCGCCTCGGTCGCCTGGCGCCGGTCGCCGATGCTCTGGCTCGGCGAATCGTCGACGATGACAATGGCGATGTCCCGCTTTGGCGCGCGCTGCTCCTCGATCAAGGACGGGTTGACGAGAGCGGCGAGCAGCACCGTGATCGCGATCGCCCGCCAGCCCAGCCCGGGGGCGCGACGCAGGATCCCGAAACCGAGGCACAGCGCGCCGGCCGCGGCGAGCAGCGCCAGCGCCAGCCATGGCAACAGCGGCGCGGCGGCCAGAGTAAAACCGCTGCCGCTCACTGGCCGAGCCGCTCCAGGATCGCCGGGACGTGCACCTGATCGGCTTTATAGTTGCCGGTCAGCACGTACATGACCAGGTTGATGCCAAACCGCAGCGCCATTTCGCGCTGCTCCTCGCCGCCCGGAACCACCGCGTAGAGCGGTCGTCCGTCCTTGTCGACCGCCCAGGCGCCGGCCCAGTCATCGGCGCCGACGATAACGCTCGAGACCCCGTCGTTGACGTGGTCCTCGACCGGCTCGACCCACAAGGTCCCGGCATCCCAGCGACCCGGGAAATCGTGCATCAGATAGAATGACTTGGTCAGCACGTGGTCGGGCGGGATCGGCACCAGCGGCGGCATCTTGATCCCCGCCGTCAGACGGCGCAGGCGCTGGGCCGCAATCGCCGCGCCGCCGAACGGACCCGGCGATTGCTCGTTGCCGTCGCGGGTGTCGAACAGGATCGTGCCGCCGGTCTCGATATAACGGTTGATGCGCTCGACGGCGCTCGGCGAAGGCGGCGACTGGTCGGCGGTCACCGGCCAATAGAGCAACGGGAAAAATATCAATTCGTCCGTTTCGATATCGACGCCGAGCGGGTCGCCGGTGTCGACCGCGGTGCGCCGATTGAGCACGTCGCTGAGGCCATTGAGCCCGGCCCGGCTCTCGGCGTCGACCGCCTGGTCGCCGGTGCGCACATAAGCCAGCCGCAGCTGGGCGGTGGCGCGCACGACAAAGGCGTCGTCGGCCCGCGCCGCGGCCGGCAGGGCGAGCGCGGCCAGCAGAAAGACGCCGGCGATCGGCGCCGGCCGCCGCCGCAGCAGGCCGCGCAGCGCATAGGCGATCAACAGATCGACGAGCGCCAGCAGCAGCGCCGCGGTCAGCAGCGGCGGGCGCAGATCGGTTTCGCGACCGCGGGCAAAGGTCTCGCGCCGCACTCCGGAAGGCAGATCGCGCGATCGGCGCCAGCCCGGCGATCCCGGCCGACAGATTGAGCGCGCGACGCGAATCCTGAGTGCCGTAAAACCCTGGCGGATGCTGCGGCGAGACGATCGCGGTCGCGATTGCCTTGCCGGCGATCGGCCGCGCCGTCGGCGGGGCGCGTTGCAGCTGGCCGAACCCGTCGAGCGTCTGCAGCGGCGGCAGCGTCTCCTCGCTCGCCGCGACCACCCCATGGCTCATCGCCACGATCCGCCGCAGCATCTCGACGAACAGGCCGGAGAGCGCCAGATTGGACCACTCGGCGTTTGCCGTCGTGTGCACCAGCACGATCCAGCCGCGGCCCCGCTTTTCGCCGGTCACCAGCGGGGTGCCGTCGGCCAGCCGCGCCCAGGTCCGGCTGGCCAGCTCGATATCGGGCTCCGCCAGCACCTGCCGCGACACCGTGACATCGGCCGGGATCGGCAATCCGGCGAATGGGCTTTCGGCGGCGAAGGGGGCGAGCTTTGCCGGCTGCTCCCACGACATCGCGCCGCCGATGGTGCGGCCGCCCTGGCGCAGCCGCACCGGCAGCAGCCCGTCGCCCTGCGCGGCGAGGTGCGGTCCGGCAAAGCGCAGCAGCAGCCCGCCGGCCTCGACCCATTTGTCGACAGCCGCCGCCTCCGCCGCCGAATCCGGTCCCGAATCCGCATAGATCAGCACCGCGAGCTGGCGCTTTAGCAGATCGGCGACCCTACCGCGGCGGATCTCGGCGAACGGCCCCAGCGCCCGTTCGAGGTAAAAATTCTCGCTGAGCAGCGGCTGTCCGCTGCCGTTCGGCGGCCCGACGATGCCGACTGGGCGGCGGCGCCAGCGTTCGTCGACCAGCAGCACGGTGCCGGCCGATTGGCCGTCCTCGACCTCGATCCGGGTGGTCTGGTTTCTCAGCTCGCTGGGCATCGCCAGCCCGACCTTGACCGATTCCGCACCGGGTTCAAGGATCGCGCTCCGGCGGGCCAGCAGGCGGCCGTCGGCGCCGCTGGCGCGCACCTCATAGAGGCGCGGTTTCGCCGCCGGCAGCGAGCGCAGCACGACGCTAAGATCCTTCGCCTGGCGATCGCCGGCGGCCAGTAGCGCCGGCGCTTCGCCCGGCCCCGCGTCGAGATAGCGCAGGCTGCCCAGATCGTCGAGATAGCGGGCGAGCGCCGTGGCGCCGCGGTCGGCGACGCCGTCGCTGAGCCAGATCGAAGCGTTGCTGCCAGGCAGGGACAGCGCCTTCAGCCGCGCCAGCGCCGCCTGCCGGTCGACCGGCCACGGCTTTGGCTGCAATGCCTCGACCGCGGCGCGCGCGTCGGCGGCGCGGATCGGCGCCAGCGCCGGCAGCGCGGTATCCCCGGCCGCCGGGGCGGTGGTGAGGAGAACGACCTGGCGGCTTTCGCGTTCGGCCTCGGCCAGCAGATCGCCAAGTGCGGCCTGCCGCGCCGGCCAGTCGCGCGCCGCCGCCCAGCCGTCGTCGACGACGAGGATGATCGGTCCGGTTCCGGCGAGAAGCGCCTGCGGGTTCAACAGCGGATGCGCCGCGGCGAGGATGACCAGCGCGGCCAGCGCCATGCGCAGTAGAATCAGCCACAGCGGGGTGCGCGCCGGGGTCTCGTCGCGCGGCACCAGCCCGAGCAATAGCCGGATCGCCGGAAAGGCGATGCGGCGCGCCGCCGGCGGCGTCACCCGCAACAGCCACCAGATGATCGGCAGCCCCGCCAGCGCCAGCAGCAGCCAGGGCGAAACGAAAGCGAGCGAGCCTAGCGCCAGCATCGCTCAACTCATCCCCGCCGGTCGCCCGCCAGCGCTTGGTAGAGCGCCAGCAGCGCCAGCCCGGGCGAGCGGTCGGTGCGATGCGCGCCAAAGGTCCAGCCGAGCCGCCCGGCGATCGCGGCGAGCCCGGCGCGGTGGTCGCGAAAGCGGCCGGTGTAATCGTCGCGGATGCTCTCGACGCGACTGATCAGGGCTTCGTCGCGCTCCTCGATCCCGGCAAACCGCACCCGCCCGGTAAACGGCAGATCTTCCTCGGCCGGGTCGACGACCTGCAGCAGATGGCCTCTGAGCCCGGCGCCGGCAAACCGGGCGAGCGCCGAATTGACCATATCGAGCGGCGACAAAAAATCGCCGATCAACACCAATTGGCCGGCGCGCGGCAGCGGCTCGAAAGCGGGCAGGCTCGGTTTCGCCATCCCCTCCTGGCCGATCAGCTCGACCACCCGCGACAGCGCGATGCGCCCGCTGAGCGGCGCCATGCCGCTGCCCAGCAGGGTCAGCCGCTCGCCGCCGCGCACCAGCAGGCTGGCCAGCGCGACCAGCAGCAATTCGGCGCGATCCTGCTTGGTCGGCCAGTCGGCGCCGGCGATGTATCCGGCCGAGCTGTAAGCCATCGAGGCCGAGGCGTCGCGCCACAGCCATACGCTCTGCGCGGCTTCCCACTCGGTTTCGCGGATGTAAAGTCGCTGTGACTTGGCGCTTTCGCGCCAATCGATCCGGCTCGCCGCATCGCCGGGCATGTATTGGCGGAATTGCCAGAAGGTCTCGCCCTGGCCGACGCGGCGGCGGCCATGCACGCCCTGCGCCACGTTGGCGGCGACGCGCTCGGCCGCCACCAGCAGCGGCGGCAAGGCTCCGGCCGCCTGTTCGGCCCGGTCGCGCAAACCCGTCGGCGGCGAGCGCTGGCGCACGAGCAGCGAGGCGAGTGGTCGCGAGGCGGCAGAATTCACCGGAACGGCGCCGAAATCTGCTCGATGACCTGGGCCACCGTCACCCCCTCGGCGCGCCCGGCAAAGCTGACCGCCATGCGGTGCCGCAATACCGGCGGCGCCAGCGCCACGACATCGTCGACCGACGGGCTGAACCGGCCGTCGATCAATGCCCGCGCGCGGCAGGCGAGCATCAGGGCCTGGCTGGCGCGCGGCCCCGGTCCCCACGAGACGAACCGCGTGATCCCCCCGGCGGCGGCGGCGGGCCGGCCGGAGCGGACCAGGGCCAGGATCGCCTCGACCACGCTTTCGCCGACCGGGATGCGTCGCACCAGCCGCTGCGCCGATATCAGCTCGGCGACATTCATCGCCGGCCGCGGCCGGTCCACGGCGACGCCGGTGGTCGCGATCAGCATTTCGCGCTCGGCCTCGCGGTCGGGATAATCGACATCGATCTGCAACAAGAACCGATCGAGCTGGGCCTCGGGCAATGGATAGGTGCCTTCCTGCTCCAGCGGGTTCTGGGTCGCCAGCACATGAAACGGCTGCGGCAGCGGATGATACTGGCCGGCGATCGAGACCCGGCCTTCCTGCATCGCCTGCAATAGCGCCGATTGGGTGCGCGGGCTCGCCCGGTTGATCTCGTCCGCCATCAACAGCTGGCAGAACACCGGCCCCGGGATAAAGCGGAACGAGCGCCGTCCGCTCTCGCTTTCCTCGAGCACTTCGGAGCCCAGAATATCGGCCGGCATCAGGTCGGGCGTGCATTGAATGCGCTTGTCGTCCAGCCCGAGGATGGTGCCCAAAGTCTCGACCAGGCGGGTCTTGGCCAGGCCGGGCACCCCGATCAGCAATGCATGGCCGCCGCACAACAGGGTGATCAGGGCTTGCTCGACAACCTCCTGCTGGCCAAAGATGATTTCGCCGATCCGGGCGCGCACCAGGCTGAGGCTCCGCCCCAGCGCCTCGACTTCGGCAACGAGATCGGCGGGGGCGGCGTTTACCGATGCGGGGGAGGCCAAAAGCTGAGATCCCTCTTTCAAACCCTGTGACGGGCGCGAGCCTGATGGAAAATAACCGCTCCGGCAATTCCCCCATAATCCCGGCGGCCGGCGACCGACGGCTTCCGGTCGATCTCGGCGCTCTCGACATCCGCATTGCCCGCGACGGCGCCTGGTTCTACCGCGGGTCGCCGATCGGCCGCCTGCCGCTGGTCAAGCTCTTCGCCTCGGTCCTGCGCCGCGAGGCGGATGGCTGCTACTGGCTGGTGACCCCGGCCGAGCGCGGCCGCGTCGAGGTCGAGGACGTTCCCTTTCTCGCCGTGGAACTGACGGTCGCCGGCGAAGGCCGCGACCAGCTGCTGATCTTCCGAACCAATCTGGACGACATTGTGACGGCGGGGCCCGACCATCCGCTGCGGGTCGAGACCGCGGCAAATGGCGAGCCCGCACCCTATATACTCGTGCGCGGCGGGCTTGAGGCGCGGCTGGCGCGGCCGGTCTTTTACCAACTGGTCGATCTCGGCGCCGAAGCAGAGATCGCCGGCGCCGGCCGGTTCGGGGTGTGGAGCAGCGGCGCCTTCTTTGGGCTGGGCGATCCGGGTCCGGACTGGCGCTGACCAACGCCGGCCGCGGCGCGGCATGGGATCGGGGGACGGGTCGGTGATGCGAGAACTGGACAGACGAGTCGATTTCCCGGCGCGGGATGGCGTGATCTCACGCTTTGCCCAGCTTGGCCAACCCGGCAGACGCGGCTTTGGCGGAACCGCGGACCCGGCCGAGGCGGCCGCCCTCAGACATGCGACCCGCGGTGACCACGACCTCAATCCGGGGATGACGCCGCCCAGCACCGCGCTGCGGCCGGCGGCCGTGCTGGTGCCGCTGATCGACCGGGCCGAGGGCATGTCGGTGCTGCTGACCCGGCGCACCCCGCATTTGAGCGCCCATGCCGGCCAGATCGCCTTCCCCGGCGGGCGGATCGACGCCGGCGACAGCGACGCGATCGCTGCCGCGCTGCGCGAGACCGAGGAGGAAGTCGGCCTGCCGCGCGATCACGTGACGGTGATCGGCCGGCTGGACACCTACGTGACCGGGACCGGGTTCGAAATCATCCCGGTGGTCGGCATCGTCGCCCCGCCGTTTCCGCTCTGTCCGCAGCCTTCGGAAGTGGACGAGGTCTTCGAGGTGCCGCTCGCCTACATCCTCGACCCGAGCAACCATCGCCGCACCGAACGGATCTTCGAACAGCGCCGGCGGGTGTTTTTCGTGCTGCCGTACCAGAACCGGAACATCTGGGGGGCGACGGCGGGGATGCTGGTGAATCTGGCCGAGGTGCTCGCCGGCTGAGGAGGCATTGGTGCGGGTGTTGATCACCGTCATCCTGCCGCTGCTGCTGCCGACCGCGCTCTATCTGCTGTGGGTCGGCACGCTCGGCGCACCGCATGAAGACGGAGCGATGCCGTGGACCTCGATGCCGTGGCTGTGGCTCGTCGGCGCCGGCGCGGCGCTGCTGGCGATCGTGCTGTTTGTGGTGGCCGTCGGCTTCGGCACCACCCAGCAGGGGGTCTATGTCGCCCCGCGCTGGCAGAACGGCCATATCATCCCCGGCCATATCGTACCGAAGGCTCCGTGATGACCGAGCCCAGGGATCTGCCCCGGATCGCCCCCCAGGAGTGGATGGCGGAGCCGGCGACCCGGGTCGTGCTCGACGCGTTGTCGTCCGGCGGCGTCGAGGCGCGTTTTGTCGGCGGCGCGGTGCGCGACGCGCTGCTCGGGCTGCCGATCGGCGACATCGACATCGCCACCCCGGCGCCGCCCGAGCGGGTTACCGAGCTGTTGCAAAAAAGCGGGATCCGGGTGGTGCCGACCGGTCTCGCCCACGGCACCGTGACCGCGGTGGTCCCGCCGCGGCATTTCGAGATCACCACCTTGCGCCGCGACGTCGAGACCGATGGCCGCCATGCCCGCGTCACCTTCGACGCCGACTGGGCCGCCGATGCGGCGCGCCGCGACTTTACCATCAACGCGATCTTTCTCGCGCCCGACGGCACGATCGACGACCCGGTCGGCGGCCTCGCCGATCTGCGCGCCGGCCATGTCCGCTTTGTCGGCGATCCGGCCACCCGCTTAACCGAGGATGTGCTGCGGCTCTTACGCTACTACCGCTTTGAGGCGCGCTTCGGCGCCGGCAGCGGCGATGCCGCGGCGCGCGCCGCCTGCCATGCCGCCGCCCATCTGCTGCCGACCCTGTCGGCCGAGCGCGTGGCGCAGGAACTGATCCGGCTGCTCGACACCCCCGACCCGGGCCGGGCATTGCAAATGATGGAGGAGGACGGGGCGCTGGCGGCGCTGCTGCCCGCAGCGCGCCGGCTCGACCGTCTGCGGCGGATGATCGCGATCGAGCCCGAACCCGATCCGCTGCGCCGTTTGTCGGCGCTGATCGACGCCGATGCAGAGGCCGCCGGAGCGCTCGCCGAGCAATTGCATTTCCCGAACGCCTGGCGCAACCGGCTGCGCGGTCTGGCTCCGCCCTGGCCGCTCGACCCGGCCGGCGACCCTCCGGCGCTGCGGCGCGCCCTCCATCGCCTGGGCGCCGAACGCTACCGCGACCTGGCCCTGCTGCTCGCGGCCGATCGGCGAGCCGACACCGGGCAATTGGCCGGGCTCCTCGCCCTCGCCCGCGACTGGACGCCACCGCAATTCCCGCTTTCCGGCCACGACGTGACCGCCCTCGGCATCCCGCCCGGCCCCCGTATCGGCGCCCTGCTCGACGCCGTCGAGCGCTGGTGGGAAGATGCCGACTTTGCCGCTAGTCGCGCCCAGTGCCTGGCCTTTCTCAAGGAGCTCGCAAGGCGCACGCGAGCGCCCTGACCGTCGGCCCCTGGTTCACTCGGTCCGTCGAAAGGGGTTGAATACCGCAACCTCGAACCGCTCAAAGTCGCGAATATTCCGCGTCACAACCGCAAATCGGTGAATTGGCGGTTTGGCGAATCATGTCCCAACCAGTGTTGGCCGTTCGCCCGCGGGTCTCGACTTGTGGCGGAGTCCGCCCTAGCATCGAGCGCTAATCGCGGAGGCGCAAACTATGCCTGACGACCATGCCCATCCGGATGATCATGCGCATGGCTCGGAATTGTCCGAGATGGATATCCGGGTGCGGGCGCTGGAGACCATCCTGACCGAGAAGGGCTATGTCGATCCGGCGGCGCTCGACCGGATCGTCGAGGCGTTCGAGACCAGGATCGGCCCGCATATCGGCGCCCGTATCGTGGCGCGGGCTTGGGCCGACGCCGAATTCAAGCGGCGGCTGCTCGCCGACGCGACCGAGGCGGCGAATTCGCTGGGTCATGCGAGCCCGGTCGGCAGCCATCTGATCGCGGTCGAGAACACGCCGCAGACCCACAACCTCGTCGTCTGCACTTTGTGCTCGTGCTATCCGTGGGAGGTGCTGGGATTGCCGCCGGTCTGGTACAAATCCGCCGCCTACCGCTCGCGCGTGGTGATCGACCCCAAGGGCGTCCTCGCCGAGTTCGGCCTGACCCTGCCACCGGAGACCGGGATCCGCATCTGGGATTCGACCGCCGAGACCCGGTTTCTGGTGGTGCCGATGCGGCCCCCCGGCACCGCAGGCTGGAGCGAGGAACGGCTCGCCGGGCTCGTCACCCGCGACAGCATGATCGGCACTGGTCTGGCCGGGGCGCCGCAGGAGATGGCGCCGGCATGACCAACTCGCTGCACGACATGGGCGGCATGCACGGCTTTGGCCGGGTCGAGCCCGAGCCGAACGAGCCGCCGTTTCACCAGCGCTGGGAGGGCCGGGTGCTGGGGATGCAGCGCGCGATGGGCTTTACCGGGCTGTGGACCATCGACGCCGGCCGCGCCTCGCTCGAAGCCCTGCCGCCATTGGCGTATCTGGGCTCGTCCTACTATCGGCGCTGGTTTCTCGGCCTGGAGAGCCGCCTGCTGCAGCGCGGCCTCGTTGGCGAGGACGAGATCGCGGCAGGCCGTTCGATGCGCGCCGGCGCCATGCTGCCGCGCACCCTGACCCAGGCCGATGTGGAGAAAACCCTGACCCGCGGCGACTTCGCCCGCCCGACCAACACCCCGGCGCGTTTCCAGCCGGGCGACCGGGTGCAAACGAAGAACATCAACCCGGCGACCCACACCCGCCTGCCGCGCTATGCCCGCGGCAAGACTGGCACGGTCGAGGCGGTCCGCGGCGTTCACGTCTTTCCCGACACCGCCGCGCTCGGCGCCGGCGACGACCCGCAATGGCTCTACGCCGTGGTCTTCCCGGCGCGCGAGTTGTGGGGCGAGGCGGCCGACCCCGCGATCAAAATCTCGATCGAGGCATTCGAGCCCTACCTACTGCCGGCATGAGCGCCATCGAGCGTGCCGCCGCGGCGGTCCCGGGCATTCCCCGCGACCGCGCCGGTCCGGTGTTTCGCGCGCCGTGGCAGGCCCACGCCTTCGCCATGGCCCTGGCCTTGCACGAGAACGGGCTGTTCACCTGGGCGGAATGGGCGGCGACCCTCGCCGGCGAGATCAAGCGCGCCCAGGAACGCGGGCGATCCCGACACCGGCGACACCTATTACCGCCACTGGCTCGCCGCCCTCGAACGCCTCGCCGCCGAGAAAGCGGCCACCGATTCTGCTGCCCTCGAGCGCTACCGCATCGCCTGGCGCCGCGCCGCCGGGCGCACCCCGCACGGTACCCCGATTGTTCTCGCAGCCGAGGATCTGAGCGCCGAGTAGCGCGGGAACACGGGCTGTCGCGCTATCCGCCTTCGAGTTTGGGAATGAAGAAGACTTCGCTGCCTTGGCGCAATGGCTGGAGGTAGCCGACTTCGTGGATCTCGCCATCGATGGCGACGGTGGTTTCGCCTTCGAGATGCTCGCCCAGTCCCGGATAGAGCTTATCGAGGGCCTTGATGACGCCGCGCAGGCTTTTTGCCTCGATGGCAAATTCGCGTACGCCGCCGGTGTAGCGGCGGCTGAACCCGCCGGACAAAACCACCCGCGCGGTCGTCTCGGGCACGCGACTAGTCCCCGGCGCCGGCGTCCAGGGCGGCGCGGACCTTGGGCGGCGACATCGGCAATTCGGTCAGCCGGCGGCCGATCGCATTGTCGATCGCGTTGGCGATCGCCGCCATCGGCGGGCAGATATTGACCTCGCCGACCCCTTTGGCGCCAAAGGGATGACCCGGGTTGGGCACCTCGACCAGCACCGCCTCGATCATCGGCACGTCGGAGGCGACCGGACAGCGGTAGTCGAGGAAGCCGGCGTTGTCGAGCCGTCCGTTGCGGTCATAGATGTATTCCTCGTTCAACGCCCAGCCGATGCCCTGGGTGACGCCGCCCTGGATCTGCCCTTCGACATAGGCGGGATGGATCGCCTTGCCGACATCCTGGGCGGCGATAAAGCGCAGCACGGTGACCTTGCCGGTCTCGGGATCGACCTCGACATCGCAGAAATGGGTGGCGAAACCGGGCGCCTGCCCGCCGGCGTTGACCGATGCCTGGGCGCCGATCGGGCCGCCGGTCAGCGCTTTCTTCGCCGCGAGCTCCTTCAGCGACAATGGCGCGAAATCGCCGACATTGGTGCTGGCGGGTTTGGCGTGGCCATCCTCCCAGATCACGCCGTCGACATCGACGTCCCACATGACGGCGGCGCGCTGGCGCAATTCGTCGACGACCTTTTTGCTGGCGTCGACCACCGCCATGCCGGTGGCAAAGGTGACGCGCGAGCCGCCGGTGACATGGGTGTAGCCGATCGAGGCGGTATCGGCGACGATCGCCCGCACCTGGCTGTAATCGACGCCCAGGGTCTCGGCCGCCATCAATGCCATCGACGCGCGCGAGCCGCCGATATCGGGGCTGCCGGTGGCGACGATGACGGTGCCGTCTTCGTTGATCTGCACCGTGGCGCTCGATTCGCCGCCCCCGTTGAACCAATAGCCCGAGGCGACGCCGCGGCCCTGGTTCGGTCCCAGTTTCGTCTGGTATTGCGGGTGGTTGATCAACGCCTCCAGCGTCTCGACACAGCCGCCATGGGTCATCTTCGGCCCATAGATCATCGTCGTCCCCGGCCGCGCGGCATTTTTGAGGCGCAATTGCAGCGGGTCGATGCCGATCTTCTTGGCCAGGATGTCGAGCACGCTTTCGACCGCGAAGGCCGAGATCGGCGATCCCGGGGCGCGGTAAGCGGCGGCTTTCGGCCGGTTGCACACCACGTCATAGCCGACCGTGCGCGCGTTGGGGATGTTGTAGGGGGCGAAGGCGCACAGGCACGCATTCATCACCGGCGAGCCGGGGAAGGCGCCAGCCTGGAATTTGAAGATGCCGTCGGCGGCGGTCAGCGTGCCATCCTTCTTGATGCCGATCTTGACCCACATCGAGGCGCCCGAGGTCGGCCCCGAGGCTTTGAACACCTCGTCGCGGCTCATCACGATCTTGACCGGTCGCCCCGCCTTCTTCGACAGCGCGGCCGCCACCGGTTCGAGATAGACCACGGTCTTGCCGCCGAACCCGCCGCCGATTTCGGCCGGGTTGACCCGCACATCGCCGACCGGCATGCCGAGCAGCTTCGCGGTCAGCGCGCGCACCACGAAATGCCCCTGGCTCGACGCCCAGATCTCGGCCTGGCCGTCGGCCTCGACCTTGGCGATGGTGGCGTGCGGCTCGATATAGGCCTGGTGCACCGCGGCGGTCTTGAATTCCTTCTCGACGATGAAATCCGCCTCGGCAAAACCCTTATCGAGATCGCCGAGCGCGAATTCGAGGCGCTTTGCAACATTGGACGGCCGGGTCGGCGTCGGCTCGACCCCGCGGGTGATCATGTCCTCGAACAGCAACGGCGCGTCGGGCGCCATCGCCTCGTCGACATCGATGACATGCGGCAATACCTCGTAGTCGATCTCGATCAGGCCGCCGCTTCTTCGGCGACGGACCGGCTGGCCGCGGCGACGGCGGCAACCGCATGGCCCTCATAGAGCGCCTTTTCGCGGGCCATCACGTTGCGGGTGATGTGCCAGAAATTCTGCGCCACCCGCTCGGGCCCGACATATTCGAATTTGTGGTCGGGAAAATCGGCCGCCGTCACCACGGCCTTGACGCCGGGCAGGGCCAGCGCCTTCGACGCGTCGATCGAGCGGATCCGGGCATGCGCGTGCGGCGAACGGATGATTTTGCCGTAGAGCGCGCCGGCCATCGCCAGATCGGCGCCGTAGAGCGCGCGGCCGGTGACCTTGGGCACGCCATCCGGACGGATCGGCCGGGTTCCCACCCATTTGTAGCGCGACGGTGCGATATCGTTCACGGCTCTATCTCCTGATCGCCCGATAAAATATTCGGCTGGCGCGTAGCCTCGCGCGACGTGCATGGAAAAGCAAGGTTCCGGCGCGGCCGCCGTTCATCCCGACGGGCGCGCCCCCGTCGGGACCGGGCCGATATAGGCCGAGGACGGGCGGATCAGGCGGCCGGTCTTTTGCTGCTCCATCGCATGGGCGAGCCAGCCGGGCGCGCGGCCGGCGGCGAAGACCGGGGTGAAGGCCTCGCGCGGGATGCCGACGGCGTCGAGCAGCAGGGCCGCGTTGATCTCGACATTGGGCTGCAAAGCCGGCCGGTCCGGCTTCAACCGCGCGAACACCGCGGCGACGCGGGCTTCGACCTCGGCGGCAAAGGCGAGGCGCCCGGCGCCGGGACCCAATCGCCGCAATGCGCCGCGCAGCGCCAGGGCGCGCGGATCGCCATTGCGAAAGACGCGGTGGCCAAAACCCATCAGCCGCTCGCCGGCGGTAAGCTTTGCTTCGATCCAGCCGTCGATATCGCCGCTCGCCGCGACCGCGTCGAGCAGGTCCAGGGTCGGGCCCGGCGCGCCGCCGTGCAACGGCCCGGTAAAGGCGCAGTAAGCGCCAACCGCAGCGGCGGTCAGCGAGGCCTGGGTCGAAGCGATGACGCGCGCGGTGAAGGCCGAGGCATTGAGCCCGTTGTCGATCACCGCGGTCCAATAGGTGTCGAGCGCGACGGCCATCGCCTCCGCCACCGGACCGCCATGGAGCATGCGCAGCAGATCGGCGGCGGCGCCGAGGGCCGGGTCGGGTGCGATCGGTCTCTGGTCCCGGCTCGTGCGCAGCAATGCCGCGATCGCCACCGGCAATGATGCGAGGATCGCCGCAGGTTTGCTGTCCTCGGGCAGGAAGGCCAATGCCAGGCGGACCCCCTCGATCAGCGGCCGGTGGGCGGCGGGGGCGAGCCATTCGCCGATCCGCGCGAACGCCGCCACCCGGCCCTCGCCGAGCACCGCCCGCATCCCGGCGCGGGTCAGCCCGTCGCCGGCAAAGCCCTCCCACAACAAAGCGACGGAGCCTTCGTAACCGTAATCGGCGACCAGTTGGTCGAGCGTATGGCCGCGCACCCACAAGATCCCGCGCCCGCCGTCGCTGTGGCTCAGCACGGTCTCTGCGGCGACCACTCCTTCGAGCCCGCTATCCATTGCCGGCGCATCCCCCCAACCGCTTTTATTCGGGGTCGATTCTGCCGCATTTTTCCGCGGCGAAGAACCGGCTTCACCGGCCTCACGCGCCGGCCTACCATGCGCGAAAAGCAAGGGGTTTCCGGTGCTGCTGGGCAATGCCTGGTATACGCCGAGGAGCGCAACGCGCTCGCAGCGGAATAGGCGGCGCCGGCTATCGCGGGCCCTGCAGCAGGTCGCGCAGCGCCAATACCACCGCCTGCGGGGTTTCGCGCGACAGGAAATGGCCGGCGACCGGGACCACGCGGCGGTCGTATTGGCCGGCGAAGTGGCTGGCGTGGCGGGCCGATTGCTCGACCGGCGAGACGCCGTCGGCAGCGCCGTGCAGCACGATCGTCGGTATTGTGATCGGCGGCTGGGAAGCGAGACGCTGTTCGATGGCTTCGAGCGCCGGGTCGCCCGCGGCCAGGCCGTAGCGATGGCGGTAGGACTGGATCGTCACCGCGACGAAGTCGGGGTTGTCGAAGCTCGATGCCGTCGCGTCAAAGGTCGCGTCGTCGAACCGCCAGTTCGGCGACCATAGCCGCCACAACAGGCGGGCGATCTCGCGGCGGTTCTGCGCGAGCCCGAGGCGCCCGCGCTCGGTGTGCAAATACCACTGGTACCAGAGCCGGTGCTCCTGCGCCGCCGGGGCCGGATGGCCAGACATGGCGATGTTCTGGAGGTTGTAGCCGCCGATCGAGACCAGCCCGCGCACCCGTTCCGGCCACAGCGCCGCGACGACGCAGGCGGCGCGACCGCCCCAATCATAACCGGCGAGATGCGCGTCCTCGATGCCGAGCGCGTCCATGAAATCCTTGAGATCGGCGCCGAGCGCCGCCTGCTGGCCGGAGCGCGGGGTATCGCGATGCAGAAACCGGGTCGGACCATAGCCGCGCAGCCACGGCATCAGCACCCGGCAGCCCTCCGCCGCCAATGCCGGCGCCACCTCGTCCCAATCGTGCGGGTCCGACGGCCAGCCATGCAGCAGGATCACCGGCGGCCCCTCGGCCGGCCCGCTTTCCTGGTAGCCGATCTCCAGAACCGCGGTGCGGGTGGTGCGGAACATGGCGTCAGCCATCGAGACCGGCGCCGAGCCAGTCGAGGCTCTGCTCGTGCTCGAGATGCTGGAGGCGCTCGAACAATGGCATGGCGCGGTCGCCGAGCGCGGCGCGGGTCAGCCGGGCGAATTTGTCGCCGAGATCGGCGGCGGCGAGGAGGCCGTCCTCGGCGCTGTTGGCGAACCGCCGGCCGCCCTTCAGATCGACGGTGACCGTGGTCGCGGCGGCGCCATGGCCGGAGGCGGGCGGGGCCGCCTGCATCGTCACCCGGCGGGCGAGCGCACGGATCGCCGGGTCGTCGAGCGCGCCGTCGGCGAAGGATTCGGGGTTGCGCGGGTCGCGGTACAGCGCCAATGCCGCGCAAAACGGCACGCTGTACTGGGCCATCATCAGATCGGCCGGCTCGGGGATGTTGTGCAGGGTGGCCATGCGCTCGGTGCCGCAGATCGTGATCGCCTCGACCTCGCCGCCGGCAAAGCCGTGCTCGGCCTGCAATTGCGCCAATGCCTTGACCGCGGCGTGGGCGTTGACGTGGCACGGATAGCGCTTGAGCGCGATGCCGGTCGTCGCCCAGTATTCGCCGAGACCCTTGGTCAACTCGGCCACATCCCATTCGCGGCAGAACACCGCCAGGAAGCCGAACGGGCCCTCCAGCACCGTGTCGGGCGCGGTGAAACCGTCGGCGGCGAGGCTCGCGGCCAGGACGCCGCCCTCCGAAGCGCGGCCCAGATGCAGCCGCTTGACCATGCCGCCATTGCCGGCGCGGGCGAATTCGAGCAGGCCCGAGGCGAGCGAGCCGGCGATGCCGAGCGCGTTGGCCATGCGCGCCGGGTCGAGCCCCAACAGATGCCCGCCGGCGACCGCGCCGCCGAACGGCCCGGTATTGCCCGGCGCGTGAAAGCCGCGCTGCTCGTTGGTGTGGCCGGTGGCGCGGCCGATCCGCACCATGACCTCACAGCCGGCGACAAAGGCGGCGATCAGGGCGCGCCCGCCCAACCCCTGCTGCTGGGCGATGGCCAGCGCCGGCGGCAACAAGGTGGCGCCCGGATGCACCCCGGCCCCCGGCCGGGTCAGGCTGTCGAGCTCGAAGGCGTGGGCCAAGGCGCCGTTGGCCAGCGCCGCCGCGGGCGCCTGCACCGCGGGCCCGCCCGAGCCGAGGATATGGCATTTGCCGCCCGGCCCGGTGCGCCGGGCATAGCCGATGACGATCCGGCTCCATGGCAGCGCCGCGCCGCAGATGATCGCCGCCACCGTGTCGGCGATGCACTCCTTGGCCCGGCCGACGATCTCGGCCGGAATATCCTGGTAGCGCAGCCCCGCCGCATACCGCGCCAGCCGAACCGTCTCCTGCGCCATGGTCTCGATCCCCAAACGATGCCCGGTCGGAGGAATTAAGCAGAGTTCCGGTGGCCGTTCCACAGCCGCCATTACGCCGCGCCGTCTTTCCCGCGCTGCCCCGCGGCCCGGCCCGAGGAGAAGAGCGGCGCATGGCCAAATTCCCGTGAACCGGGAAATCTAACGGGAATTCGCCAATTCTCCTCGCCCAGCGCCTGGCGAACCCGAGCAACTTCAGCCCGGTAAGGGTAATTCCCCGATCCTCGAACCGGGAATTCGAAATGCCCTAACCGGCAATTCGAATCGGGATGACCGCGAATTCGGCGGGGCAGGACTATCCGCCGGGCCTCGCCCTCGAGGTCGACCGGGACATCCCGCCGGCTGCTTCTGCAACGGATCTGCCGCGAAAAGGCCTCCCTCGCGCACCGCCGGCCCGCTCCTGGACCAGCCGAAAGGCGTCACGATACGACACGATTTGGGCAATTCCAGCGTCGCTGCGCGAAACGGCGGGGCGGTGCGCCGGCAGGCCGCGATCGGGGCGCGGCGGCCAGTGCCGCGATGCCGACTCAGCGAAAATTCCAGCGGCACCTCGACAACATTTTCACTTATGCGCGCATCGGTCGAGGCAGAGATACTGCGCGGAATCGCAACCCGCACGGCACCACGCATTCGTGTGCGGATCGAGCGAGCAGCCTTGGTGACATCCATTCCACCTGGTGGTGCAAACTTCTTCGCAGGTCATGTTTGGCGGAGTGCGCGCGTTGATGTGGATCAGCGCCTTTGCTTGCGAGGCTGAGTCGGGGCTCACGATGATCACCGGGGCCCATACCGCCCACGAGAAGATGCCATTATCGAGCGGTCCTATATTGATGCTCTGACCCGGGGTCACCTTGACCCCGTCCCCCCATCGCAAGCCCTGCTCGATGACCACGTTGTAGGCGACGCTCCCGGTGTTGGTGAGGATCCCGGTCTCGGTCACGCCAATTACCAGCAGGTTGAAGACCGAGCGGACCCCCGGAGCGTTGGCATCGCCGTAATTGGCCGCACTGCACAGCCAGTCTCCGTTCGCATCCTTGGACGGGCAATTCCCGTGTTCGTCATGGACTATTTGAGCGAAACAGGGAGAAGCGAGCAGAATGGTGACGAGCCACGACAGCAGAACAGTACGGATTCTCACGATCCCACCTCCCCAAAAACACGCCGGCCAGCTTGACCAGCTGCGTCATCGTGCTTGTAGCTCGCAAACGATAACGGCTCAACGATATGTAGAATAGTGTCTGGGGAAAAAACCGCGATTGATAGAGCGGTCGGTCCGAATCGGCCGCCAAGGGTCGAATTGACCCCACCCCAGCCGGGGGTTGTCAAAATTGGCCGCTTTCGGCGCAGCCTCGCCATCGCGACGCGTCCCGGTGAAGGACCGGAATCCACCCAGCCGTCGAGGTGAAACGGAGCGCGGCTGCGCGCCTGACGGATTGCGGCGCGCAACACGATGATACGCGTCACCAATAGGTCCGACCGGCGGTTGAGCAGGTTGACCGTGAAGAAGAACGTTCCACCCGGAACCCGATTTCGGCGATACTCCGGCATCAGGGGAGTATGCCCGGCCGTGGAGAATGGCGGAATGCGCTACGCTGTTCCGCCCTACGCTTGCTGACCGTCTTAGGCGGCCTCGCAGAGTTTGAGAGGGACTTGATCCGCGCCCGCACCAGTGAAGGACGCGAACGCGCCAAGGCGCGCGGCGTCAAGCTCGGTCGCAAACCGAAACTGACCGACCACCAGAGGCGCGAGGCGATCCGCCGGCGTGACATCAACGGCGAGACGGTGCGCGAGATCGCCCGCAGCTACAACGTCTCGCACAGCACGATTTCGCGGCTTTGACAGATGCCATATATCAGAACATGGAGTAGTGACGGAGCAAAAAACGCGGGCGCGCGGGTGTGACGAGCGAAAAAGGTATCCGAATGAGCAAGTCAGATTTCGACCAATTTGTGAAGCGGCAACAAGCCGAACAACAGGAGGCTACTTTTGACCCTCAGCAGCAACTTGACGAATGGCTTCGTTATCTCGACGCCCTTTACAGGGATGTCACGCGATATCTCGAAGGCTACATACACGCAGGTGAAGCTCAAATCGATTATCGTAATGTCACGTTCAACGAGGATTTCATAGGCGCATATGTAGCGCGAGAGATGATCCTGAAGATAGGACCCTCTACTGTTACGTTTACGCCGATAGGGACGATGCTAATTGGCATGAAGGGGCGTGTGGAGGTGCAAGGCTCCGCCGGCAGGGCGAGTCTGATACTCGTCAACAAATTGGCAACTTCTGCCCGTTCGCTTATCCAAGTCCAAGTAAGGGTGATTCGCCCCGGCGTTCCATCTTTGCCTTTGCCTAAGCCATCGCCTGATGAGATAAAAAACATTCAATGGGTCTGGAAGATTGCTGCGTCTCCGCCACAGATGAAATTTATCGAGCTAACGCAAAATACATTTTATGACATGATTTTAGAAATAGCCAATGGCTAGAGCTAGACGCATCACTTTTTCACAACGCTACATTTCGATAAACGATGTAGCCATCTATCACCAAGATGTGGACGCATCCCTTCGGATGCTTTTTACAAGCGCGAAGCTCACAGCATATGATCCAATGCGTCTGTTTATCACAAGCATGAATCCACGCATCGCTGCGCGCTTTGTTGGAAAAGACCTCTCGCAAATAGACGAAGAATTGGGCGAGAGGCTGTATGAGACTGAGCTACGCTCCACGCTTGCAATGCTCGCTAGCTTAGATGCGGCCTTTCGCATCGATTATTTACAACGCTGCCAACAACGAAAGCGCGATCAGGTTTCGAGGGCGTTTCGCGTTTTATACGATCGTCAGGGATCACGCGTCCGGCTTGAGGACGATATCTTCGAGACATGGAAACAAGTACTGCCCAGCACTGCGCATCTCGTGAGCCAGCTAAAAGGTGCTTTTAAATTCCGGCACTGGCTCGCCCACGGACGCTTCTGGGAACCAAAGCACGGGGGCAAATATGACTATCAAGTTATTTACATTTTGGCCCAAAGCGTCTTAGCGAATTTTCGGTTGTATGGACGCTGACGAAAGCGCCGCTGTCATTTTCCAGAATCCACCTTATGCGCTTTTTCCGACAGCGGGGTCGAAATTTAGTTCGCGGTCGCCGAGCGGGGCAAAATAGCAAGCGTAGGGCGTGTGTGGACGGCCCCTTGGTGCAAGGGGCGAGAGGAGAAAAATCCTGCGGTGCGGTTGCGGTCGTGTGTCCGGCCTGTTTGTCGCGGCACCCGCCGCTGGCCCAGATGGGTTCCACGATCCACTCCCAAACGGATGAAAGACCTTGCTGGCCGCCACCCTACACGGGTTTTGCGGATCGTCGGTCCGACCGATCAGCATCTTTCTCTCAAGCCCTGCACCCGCGGCAAACGAGCGGTCAGGCGGCAGCCGGCCGGGGCCGGTAGGCCTCCCGGCGGGTCATCATCGCCCACACGATGCGGGCCGTCTTGTTGGCCAAAGCCACCGCGGCGAGCTTGCGCGGCTTGCGGCCGAGCAAGTTCAGCAGCCATTGCGAGGTGGCCGGCCGGCCGGGTTTGGCGTGCTGGATGACCGCGCTCGCTCCCAGCAAGCGTAGGGCGGAACAGCGTAGCGCACTCCGCCTCGAACCGCCTCGACTGCGCTTCGCTCGTTTTCCGTTTCGGATTCACCGCTGCTCGCTTGTCTCCCGCGGTTCCTCACCACCGCCCATCCATCCTGCCGGATAAAACCCGCCGGCCACACACCGACGAAACGAAGAATCCGGCCAATCCGCCGGATGTTCCACCAGACCGTGTTGCACCGGGTTGAAATGAATGTAATCCAAGTGAACCGCAAAGTCGTGATCATCGCGGATCGTATGTTCCCAGTAGCGCCGCTGCCAGACGCCGCGTTCGCCTCGGCTGGCCATGACCGATGATCGCGGCTCACCCGGGGGCACAGATTTCGAGAACGCGATCTTGATCGCGCGCCAACGGAAGGGAAAGTCGGCGTCGCCCTCGGGCAAGAGCCTGCCCCGGCGACAGAGCATGTGAAAGAATTGGCTTCGGGACGAAAACCGGGCGCGGCACAACCGTCATGCGTGGTTCGAGACGCGCCTTTGGCGCTCCTCACCATGAGGTATCTCATTGATGGCATTTAGAAACCACCTCATCCTGAGGAAGCCGCAAAGCGGCTGTCTCGAAGGACGCACAGGGCCGATCCAGCCACTTTTCAATTTCTTCACACGCTTGAAGGCCGGGGTACACAGACAGTGCATGTGGTTCGGAAGAACTACCCAGCCGTCAAATGTATTGCGTCGCGCAACACGATGATGCGCGTCACCAATAGGTCCGACCGGCGGCTGAGAAGGTTGACCGTGGAGAAGCACGCTCCACCCGGAACCCAATTTCGGCGATACTCCGGCATCGGGGGAGTATGCCCGGCCGTGGAGAATGGCGGAATGCGCTACGCTGTTCCGCCCTACGCTTGCTTGCTCGACCGCGCGATCGAGCGGTCGCGCGGCGCAGAAACATCCGGCGCAGAAACACAGCCCCGCCGGCTAAAGCACCGTGACCCCCGCCCCCCTGCTTGCCCGGATCAGCTCGTCATCGAGCGTGGCGAGCGGCAGGCCGTGCCGCAACGCCAATTCCAGATACGCCGCATCGTAGGAGGTCAGCCGATGATCGAGCGCCAGCCGATGCACGTCGCTGAATACCCTTGCGGCGCTCTCCGCATCGGCCACGATCCGCAGCGCCTTCAACTCGGCAATGAATTGATCCGCCTTCGGCGCGGCGAGGGTGCCCCGGTTTTGCTCGCGCGCCAGCACGGCGCTCGCCTCGTAAAACCACAGCACCGGCACCAGCGCATCCTCGCCCGCCGCCAGCCGGTTCAGGATGCCGTCGGCATAGGGATGCGCCGCGTTCTCGAAACACCATCGCATGGCGACGGAGTTATCGAGGACAAAGGTCACGCCCGTCCGTAGTTGATGAGGTCTTTGATCGTCGCGCCGGCGGGCAGCATGTTGCCCTTGCGCAGTTCAAGGATGCGGGCGGCGGCTTCCGCCGGGGTATGCTGCGGCCTCGCCGGGGCGTGGCGCTCGGCTTGCCGCTCTTCCCACTCCGCCAGCGCTTCCTGCACCAGCTCGGCGGCGCTGCGCCCGGCACCGGCGGCGAGCGCGGCAAGGTGGGCTTCCTGATCGGGCGCGAGACGAATTTCCATGCGATCCAACGTAGCATCGCCGGGCGATGTGTCAACACACGACCTCGCCCGCCGCTAGATTTTGTGGCCGCGCGCGCCACGCAATGGCGCGGCCGGCGAAGTATAGCGTAGCGTCAGGCTGCCGCGATTTCGCACATCTCGACTACGCCTCGCCATATTTTCGCTTTCCGACTCCCGCTGGACCTTTCGCCGCGACTTTGCTGGGCTTTCCGTATTGCACCTTATGCGCTTTTTCCGACAGCGGGGTCGAAATTGAGTTCGCGGTCGCCGAGCGGGGCGAAATAGGCGGCGACCGTTGCCTCGTCGATTTCGGCCAGTGTCGCCGGGTGCCAGCGCGGCTTTTGGTCCTTGTCGATCAGGGCGGCGCGCACGCCTTCGTAGAAATCGTGGCCTGCCATCATGTGCTGGGTCAGCCGGTATTCGAGGATCAGCGCCTGGTCGAGATCATAATCGGCGCCGATTTGCAGCTGGCGCAGGGTGACTTTGAGGCTGGTCGGCGATCTCGTCAGGAGCCCGGCGCGGGTCTCCGCGGCCCAGCCGGCGAAGGCGCCGCCACCGGCCGCTTCGGCGGCGAGTGCGGCGAGGATCGCCTCGATCGTATCGCCGGCGAAACAGCGGTCGATCGCCGGCCGCAACGCCGCCAGCGGCGCGGGTTCGCGCTCCATCGCCAACCGGGACAGCACGGCCTCGAGTTGTTGGCGCTCGGCGCCGGCTCGCCACTCGGTGCGGGCGAGCGCTTCGACCAGCGGCTCGACCGCGCCCTCGGCCAGAACATGGGTGGCAAAGCCGCAATAAAGCGCGTCCGCCGCGCGCAACCGGGCGCCGGTCAGCCCGAGATAACGGCCGACATGCCCCGGGGCATGGTTCAGAAAGCGGGTGGCGCCGATATCGGGAAACAGCCCGATCGCGGTTTCCGGCATGGCAAAGAGCGTGCGCCCGGTCGCCAGCCGATAGGCGCCGTTGACCGAGATCCCGGCGCCGCCGCCCATGGTGATCCCGTCGATGAGCGCGATATAGGGCTTGGGAAAGCGGTGGATCTGCCGGATCAGCTGGTATTCCTCGCGGAAAAACACCGCGGTCAGATCGCGGTCGCCGCCGATCCCGCGCCCGGCCTCGTAGACCGCGCGCACATCGCCGCCGGCGCAAAAGGCGCGCCCGCCGGCGCCGCGCACGAGCACGGCGTGCACCGAGGGGTCCGCGGCCCAGGCGGCGAGCGCCGGCGCGAAATGGCGGTAATTGTCGAGGGTCAGCGCGTTCAGCGCCTGCGGCCGGTTGATCGTCAGGGTGGCGAGCCCGCCGGCGCGGCCGAGCAGGATCTCGTCCCGCGCTCATGCCCCGCCCTCACGCATTCGAGGGCCCGAGCAGATGGCGGGCGATGATCACCCGCATGATCTCGTTGGTGCCTTCGAGGATCTGGTGGACGCGCAGATCGCGCAGGTAGCGCTCGACCGGGAAGTCCTTCAGATAGCCGTAGCCGCCGAACAACTGCAATGCCTCGTTGCAGATGTGGAACCCGGCATCGGTCGCCAGCCGCTTGGCCATCGCGCAATGGGCGACCGCCTGCGGGTCGCTCCGGTCGAGGCTCGCCGCCCCGCGCCACACCATCAGCCGCGCCGCGTCGAGCTCGGTCGCCATGTCGGCGAGCCTGAATTGCAAGGCCTGGAAATCGGCGAGCGGATGGCCGAACTGGCGGCGTTCGAGCAGATAGGCGCGCGCCGCTTCGAGGCAGGCCCGCGCCCCGCCGAGCGAGCAGGCGGCGATGTTGAGCCTTCCGCCGTCGAGCCCCATCATCGCGATCTTGAAGCCGTCGCCCTCGGCGCCGAGCCGGTTGGCGACCGGCACACGGCAATCCTCGAAGATCACCATCGCCGTCGGCTGCGAATTCCAGCCGAGCTTTCTTTCCTTTTTGCCGAAGGACAGCCCGGGCGCGCCCTTCTCGACCACCAGGCACGAGATGCCGCGCGGCCCCTCGCCGCCGGTGCGCACCATGACGGCGTAGATGTCGCTGATGCCGCCGCCCGAGATGAACGCCTTGGCGCCGTTCAGCACGTAATCATCGCCGTCGCGCACCGCGCGCGTCGCCAATGCCGCCGCGTCCGAACCGCTGCCCGGCTCGGTCAGGCAATAGCTGGCGAGATGATCCATGCGGGTCAGCCGCGGCAGCAGCCGCATGCGCTGCTCGGGGCTGCCGAACCGGTCGATCATCCACGACACCATGTTGTGGATCGACAGATAGGCCGCGGTCGACGGGCACGCGGCGGCCAATTCCTCAAAGATCAACGCCGCGTCGACCCGGCCGAGCCCGCTGCCGCCGAACGCTTCGCCGACATAGATCGCGGCAAAGCCGAGCGCCGCCGCCCGGCGCAACGCCTCGACCGGAAACTCCTGGCGCTCGTCCCAGCCCGGCGCCCGCGGCAGCCAGTCCTCTTGGGCAAACGCCCGCGCCGTCTCCTGAAACGCCCGCTGCTCGTCGGTGAGGTCGAAATCCATGGCCGAAGATATAGGTGGCTAACCCCCAAACGGCGACCGCCCGCAACCGAAGTCGCGGGCGGCGTTCTTGCGCCTATGCGACGGGGTTAGGCGTGGTTGGCCTTGTAGTAGGTGTTGCGCAGCACGCGGCCGGGGAGCGCGCCGGTGTGCTTGCCGTTCTCCATCAGCACCTGGCCGTTGACGATGGTCGCGATGATGCCCTGCGCCGGCTCCTTCATGCGCCAGCCGCCGGCCGGGAAGTCGTGGACCACGCTCTCCGGCAGCGGCTTTACCGTGTCGGGATCGAAGATCACGATGTCGGCCGCCATGCCCGGGCGTAACAGGCCGCGGTCATAGAGCCCCAAGGCCGAGGCCGAGTCGAAGGTCAGCCGCCGCACCGCATGCTCCAGGGTCATGATCTGCTTGTCGCGCACCCATTCCGAGAGCAGCCGGGTCGAATAGCCGTAGCCGCCATGGAACTGCACATGGGCGCCGCCATCCGACAATCCGACGATCGCGTTCGGATAGGTCAGGATCTTGGCCATCGCTTCGTCGTCGACATTGTTTTCCGACTGCATCAGGCCGGTGTCGAGCTTCTCTTCGACGACGAGATCGAGGAAGGCGTCGATCACCCGCTTGTTCTGCTCCTTGGCGATCTGGCCGATGGTCTTGCCCTTGAGCCCCTGGTTCTTTTCCAGGGCCGGGGTCTCGACCCACATATAATTGTACCACTCTTTCGAGTAGCCGGCGGCCGGCACCTCGACACTGTGCTCGACCACTTCCTCGTGCAGCTTTTGCCGGATCGCCGGGTCGGCATAGGCCTTCAGCTTTTCCTCGTCCGAGGATAACAGGATCGGGTGCCAGGTCGGCGAGCCGCGGAAGGTCTGGCAGTTGTGCATCGTAAAGGTCTGGGTGACCCGGTTCGGGCTGCACAGCGGATAGGCCCGGATGCCGGCCCGGGATGTCTCGTCGACGCGGGCCATGTGCTTTTTCCAGGCGTCGGGCTCGCGCACGGTCTGGCCGAGATTGTTGTAGATCACGGTGCGGCCGGTGGCCTCGCTGAGCCGCGCCATCAGCCCGTCATTGAGCTCGGCCGCCCGGCCGCCGCCCGACTGGATGATGCCGGTGCCCATCTCGCGCAATACGTCGCCGAGCGCGAAGATCTCCTTTTCATCGGCCCACAAGGCCGGGATGTGCACGCCCTGCGGATCGTAATGGCCCTTGTTGCGCGACACCGAGAGGCCGAGCGCGCCGCCCTTGATGCCGTCGCGCACGACATCCTGCATCTTTTTGATTTCATCGTCCGACGCGGTGCGGCCCTGGGCCTCGTCGCCCATCACATAGTAGCGTACGGTCGAATGGCCGATCAGATTGCCGACATTGACCCCCAAATTCTGGTCGAGCCGGTCCATGTATTGCGGGATCGTCTCCCAATCGACCTCGACGGTGTTCAGCACCTCCATCGGGATCGCTTCGACATAGGACAGGAACTCGGCGACCCGCTTGGCGGTGCCGGGCCGAACCGGCGCCAATGCCAATGAGCAATTGCCGAAGACGACGGTGGTGCAGCCATGGTCGGGCGAGAACGAGCACAGCGGGTCCCAGGTGACCTGCGCGTCGTAATGGCAGTGATTGTCGACAAAGCCGGGGGCGACGACACGGCCGGCGGCGTCGATTGTTTTATTGGCCGGACCGCTCAATTTGCCGATTTCGACGATCTTGCCATCCTTGACGCCGACATCGCCCGAAACGCCGGCATGCCCGAGCCGTCGACAATGCGGCCATTCTTGATCAGCAGATCATACGCCATTTCCGTCCCTTTCTTTGTTCAGGTCACCACCCACCATTTCCACCAAAAACAGTAGCACGGGTTCCCCGCCCTCTCGATGCAATTTGTCGCAGATTACCCGATTTTCGCTGCAGTACGATTGAGCGCCGCTCCAGCTAGTCCGGGGTCCGCGTCGACTGCCAGGTCACCATCCGCCACTGGCCGCCCTGGTTGGCCCAGACATCGGTAAAGCGGACGCCGAAGCTGTTGGGCCGTCCCTGCGACATCACGCTGATGCGGCACGATCCGGTCAGCACCACGCTATCGCCGAGATCCTGCGCCTTGACATCCGACGGCACCACCGAGGTGTACACCGTTCCCCCGGATTCCATGTTGCCGATCAGGCTCTGCTTGGTGTCGAGCCGCGCTGTCGAATGGGTGTAGACCAGATCATCGGAAATCAGCGCGTTCAACGTCGCGAGATCCTTTTTCGCCATCGCGTCCATGCGCTGCTTGTCGAGGTCGATGACTTTTTGTCCGTTGCCAGCCATTTGTCTCTCCTCCTCCAAAGGGTTCGTTGGTCGTCGCTCAGCCGATCTCGAACACCAGCTTGCCTTGCAGGTGACGCCCCTCGCTGACCCGGTGCGCTTCGGCCGCGTCGGCGAGTTTATAGCGGGTGATCTTGGGCGGCCACACCGCAGCCTGATCGTAGAGCGCCAGCATCCGCTCCAGATGCGCGCGGTCGCGGGCGACGTTCGGGCGCAACACCTGGACATCCTTGCGGCTCGGCTGAAACCCGGCCGGCGCCGCGGCGATCCACACCAGCCGCCCGCCCGGCTTCAGCACCTCGTAAGAGCGGACCTGCACCTCGCCGCCGACGGTGTCGAACACCACGTCGCAATCATGGGCTTCCTTGGTGAAATCCTGGGTGTTGTAGTCGATCACCCGATCGGCGCCGAGGCTTTTGACGTAATCGTGGTTGCGGGCGCTGGCGGTGGTGATCACCGTGGCGCCGAGATGCTTGGCCAGCTGGATCGCAAACCCGGCGACGCCGCCGGCGCCGCCCTGGATCAGGATTGTCTCGCCGCGTTTGAGCTTGGCCGTGTCCTCGACCGCCCACAATGCGGTCAGGCTGGTCAGCCCCATCGCCGCCGCCTCGGCATCGCCGAGCCGGTCCGGTTTTTTGGCGATGATCGCCGCCTTGATCGCGAGCTTTTCGGCATAGCAGCCCTCGATCCCTTGATCGGTGACCCCGAACACCGCGTCGCCCCGTTTGAGATCGGTCACCCCCGGCCCGACCGCGCTGACCACCCCGGAAAAGTCGCGTCCCAGAATGTGCGGCAGTTTGAGGTTGCTGTACCCGCCGCTGCCGAGCCGCACTTTGTAATCCGCCGCGTTGACGCTCGCGGCATGAACATCGACGACGACCTCGCCCGGCCCGGCGACCGGGTCCGGCGCTTCGCCCAGCCGCAGCACCTCCGGCCCGCCATGCGCCGCGAACAATACCGCCTTCATGATCCCCTCCTGCGCCGCCGTCGACTTCTCGCCGGCGTCTTCGTCCCCCGACCTCGGCTCGCTGTCAAGCACACCGGCGCACCGGGCTTTGACGGCGGGTTGCCGTCGGCGATGGCTCTCGATAGCCTAATGAGAAGCCCTTCGAGGATGGCAAGCGGTTCGCGACGCTGGTCGCGCGGTAAAGCGGGAGGAACAGATGAAGGCCGATTACGTGATCGTCGGCGCGGGATCGGCGGGGTGCGTCCTCGCCAACCGGCTGACCGAGGACCCGAATATGCGGGTCCTGCTAATCGAGGCCGGCGGGCGCGACTGGAGCCCCTACATCCATATCCCGGCCGGCTTCATGAAACTGCTCGATCACCCGACCCTGACCTGGGGCTATCACGCCGAGCCCGACCCCGGCACCGCCGGGCGCGCGATCCTTTATCCGCGCGGCAAGGTGCTGGGCGGATCGAGCTCGATCAACGGGCTGATCTATGTGCGCGGCCAGCCCGAGGATTTCGATCATTGGGCGCAACTCGGCAACCGCGGCTGGGGCTGGGACGATCTGTTGCCCTATTTCAAAAAGGCCGAGAATTGGGAGGGCGAGGAAACCGAGGTTCACGGCAAGGGCGGCCCGCTCTTTACCTCGAAAATGGATCGCTCCCCGCTGTGCGCGGCGGTGATCGAAGCCGGCAAGGAGCTCGGCCTCGAATATCGCGAGGACGTCAACGACCTGCCGCTCGGCGCCGGCGACGCCATCGCCTGGTGCCAGCAGACCCGCGGCGGGCGGCGTCGCGCCAGCACCGCGCGGACCTATCTGCGTCCGGCGCTGAAGCGGCCTAATCTCGAACTCGTCACCAAGGCGCAGGTGCGCCGCATTCTGTTCGACGGCGCCCGCGCGATCGGCGTCGAATATTCGCGCGGCGGGACGGTGGAACATGCCGATGCCGGGCGCGAGGTGATCCTGTCGGCCGGGGCGATCGGCTCACCGCACATTTTGCAATTGTCCGGGGTCGGCGCGCCCCCGCACCTCGACCGCGTCGGCATTCGGGTCCATCATCCTCTGCCCGGGGTCGGGCGCAACATGCAGGACCATTACATCGCCCGGATCAGCTACCCGGTCAGCGGGGCCCAGACGGTCAACGAGCGCTCGCGCGGGCTGCCCTTGGCCGGCGAGATCCTGCGCTACCTGGTCAGCGGCAAGGGCATGCTGACCTACAGCGCCTCACTGGCCGCGGCCTCGGTCAAGGTGCTGGAGGAATCGGCCACCCCCGACGTGCAGTGCAGCATCGCCCCCGGCAGCTTTAAGGATGGCCAAATCGGCGCGCTCGACGAGTTTCCCGGCATCACCGCCGGGGCCTGGCAGATGCGGCCGCTGTCGCGCGGCTATGTCGAGGCGAAATCGCCCGACCCGGCCGAGGCGCCGGCGATCAACCCGCGCTATCTTTCCGAACTGACCGACCAGCGCGCGATTGTCGGCGGCTTGCGCTTTGTGCGACGGCTTTTTGCCGCCCCGGCGCTCGCCAAATATGTCGGCGCGGAACTCCAGCCCGGCAGCGGCATCACGACCGACGATGAATTACTCGATTACGCCCGGCAAAAGGGCTCGACCGTCTATCACGCGACCTGCACCTGCAAGATGGGCAGCGACCAGATGGCGGTGGTCGACGACCAGCTGCGGGTGCACGGGCTCGAAGGGCTGCGGGTGATCGACGCCTCGGTGATGCCGAGCGTGACCTCGACCAATACCAACGCGCCGACGATCATGATCGCCGAGCGGGGCGCCGAGCTGATCCGCCGCGCCGCCCGCGAGGGAGCGCCGGCGATCGGCGCCCAAGCGGCCTAGCCGGCGTTGCCGAAAACAGGAGTGCGGCGACAAGCTTCGCGCGGCCGGGGTCGGTGGTCTTGGGGCTCGGACCGGCAGCGCCCCGCGCCGCCGCCGGTCGGGAGCGCAGCCGGGGCCGGCGGCTGATTTGGGACGCGGGCTAAAAGGCCGGCACCACCGGGGCCGGGACGATATGTTGCTCGACGCGGCGAACGCCGGGAATATTTTCGGCGGCGACGCGCAGCGCGTCGCGCTCGGCCACTGGCTGGTCGTCGGACAGCCAGACATGCACGACCTTGTCCCGAACCATGATATCCGCCGCCCAGATATTGGCCCAGCGCTGGCCCCTGAGTTCCTGAAGCAGCTTCTCGCGGATCGTGCGGTCGTCGGCATCGGCGACGATTGCCGGCGCGCTGCTGGTGGTCGCCAGAGCGCGCACCAGATTGGCGCGGCTGATGATGCCGACCAGCTTGCCGTCGCGCACGACCGGCACCCGCTTGATCAGCTTGGTTTCGAGCAGCATTGCAACCTCGGCCAGATCGGTCGTTTCGGTGACCGAGATCACGTTGCGGCTCATGATGTCCCGGACCCGTTGGCCATGCGCCTTGACGTAATCGCGGGCGGCTTCCTCTTCGGCGGCGAGCGAGTCGAGCCACCACGACCGCCGCTTCTGCAGGCGCCGCTCGGTGCCGGTTTCGGCGCGGTGCAGCAGGTCGCCCTCGCTGACGATGCCCACCAGCCGATCGCCGCTCTCGCAGACCGGAACCCCGCTGATGTTTCGTTCGGAGAGCAATTTCGCCAGATCCTGCACCGTCGTCTCGGGGTCGACGGTGATTACCGGGGTCGTCATCACGTCCATGGCGCGCATCGAGAGCCTCCAACCCGTTTTTTTGAATAAACAGATCATTCTATCACCGCGCGTTGAGTTAGATCAACGAGGCCCGGAGCGTCCGATTGCGGCCGAGCGAGACGCAACTCCCCCGCCGGCTTCCGCTCGGCTACGGTAGAGGCCGGCCGGACCGGCGAACCGCGAATGCTTCGCGGCCGGTCGCGGAGCGGACGCAATGCGGGTGGAGAGTGCCATGCCGAGAAACGTCGCCATCGGGCTCGGCCTGATGGAGTTTCCGTTCGACAGCATCGCCGGTTATTGGCGCTGGGTCGATCTGTGCGAGGCCGGCGGCGTCGATTCCCTGTGGCAGACCGACCGCATGATCAGCCGCGAGCCGATCCTCGAATGCATGAGCGTGATGGCCGCGCTGGCCGGCCGCACCCGGCGGATCAAATTCGGCGTCAACGTCTTGTCCCTGGCGTTCCGCGACCCGGTGCTGCTGGCCAAGCAGTGCGCCACGATCGACGTGCTCTCCGAGGGACGGCTGTTGCCGGCCTTCGGCATCGGCAGCCCGCTCGCCCCCGAATGGCGCAGCCTGAACCTCGACACCAAGACCCGCGGGCGCAAGACCGACGAGGGTCTCGAAATCATCCGCCGGCTGTGGTCCGAGGACGCGGTCGATTTCGCAGGGGTGCATTACCAGCTGTCGGGCGCTTCGATCAGCCCAAAGCCGGTGCAACCCGACCTGCCGATGTGGATCGGCGGCTCGAGCCCGGCGGCGATCCGGCGCACCGCGCGATTTGGCACCGGCTGGCAGGCCGGCGGCGAAACCCCCGACGACATCGGCGCCGTCGTCGCCGCGATCCGCGCCGCGGCGATCGCCGAAGGCCGCCCGATCGACGACGATCATTACGGCGCCGGGATCGCGTTCCGCTTTGGCCGGCCCGACGATCCGGCCCTCGAACGGCTGTTTGAGGCCTACCGCAAGCGCACCGGCCGCGACCCGCAACGGCACTTCGCGATCGGCGACGCCGCGGCGATCGTCGAGCGCATTGCCGCCTATGTCGAAGGCGGAATCTCGAAATTCATCCTGCGCCCGGCGGCGCGCGGCGATGCGGAAATCCTGGCGCAGACCCGCCGCCTGATCGAGGAAGTGCTGCCGGGCGTCGCCGCGCGCTGGCCGAAGGCGAAAAAGCGCGCCGCCAGGGTTCCCGCCCTCGGCGCCGCATGACCGAACCGCCGCGCGCCATCCGCGCCTGCGTTTTCGACGCCTACGGCACCCTGTTCGATGTCGGCTCGGCGGCGCGGCGCGGCGCCGATGTGCTGGGCGACGCGGCCCCGCTTCTCGGCGAGCTGTGGCGCGACAAGCAGCTGCAATATTCGTGGCTGCGCGCGGTGCAGGGCCGTCACGCCGATTTTTGGCAGGTGACCGGCGACGCCCTCGATTTTGCGCTGGAGGCATTGGCGCTGAACGATCGGCAGTTGCGCGACCGGCTGATGCAGCTCTATCTGACCCTCGACCCCTACCCGGAGGCGGCGGCGGTGCTGCGGCAATTGCGCGACGCCGGTTTCGCCACCGCGGTGCTGTCGAACGGCTCGCCGGCGATGCTGACGGCCGCAATCGACCATGCCGGGATCGCTGCGATTTGCTCGATCAGGTGCTTGTCCGTCGAGGCAGCCGGGGTCTACAAGCCGCACCCGCGCGTCTATCAGCTGGCGGTCGACCGCCTCGCCACGCCGGCGCAGCAAATCGCGTTTGTCTCATCGAACGGCTGGGACGCCTGGGCCGCCTCGGCCTTCGGCATGCGGGTGGCCTGGTGCAATCGGCAGGGCCGCCCCCGCGAGCGGCTACCCGGCGCTCCCGACCACGAGATCCGTTCCCTCGCCGAATTGCCGGCGCTGCTGGCGCGCTGACCGGCTCAGCGCGACAGAAGCGCGATCAACGCCTGTGCCGCGGCCGGCGCGCGGATTTTGGCGCCGTTGATGAAATAGACAAAAACATCGCGGCCGGCGGCGCACCAGTCGCGGGCGCGCGCGGCCCAGGCATCGAGCGCTTGCGGCGCGTAGCCGGCCGGTTCGTCGAGCGAACAGCGGCGCAGGCGCAGATAGTTGAAATCGGCGGTGATGTCCTCCAGCGCCGGGTATTTCTCGTCATCGACCAGCGCCACCGCAACGCCGTGGCGGCGCAGCAAATCGGCGAAGGCGGCCGTAGCAAAGCTCGGATGCCGCACCTCGACGACATGGCGCAGGGCACGGCCTTCGATCTGCCGCGGCAAAAGCTCCAGAAAGGCGGCGAAAGCGGCCTCCTCGAAGCGCAGGAACGGGGCGAACTGCCACAGGATCGGGCCGAGCTTGCCAGCCAATTCGAGCACCCCGCCGGCGAAGAACCGCTCGATCGACGGGCCCGCACTCGCCAGGTCGCGGCGGTGGGTGACAAAACGCGGGCCTTTGAGCGAGAACACGAAATCGTCGGGTGTCTCGTCGTGCCAGCGGCGAAAGCTCGCCGGCTTCTGGCTGCCGTAGAAGGTGCCGTTGATCTCGATCGCGGTGACCTGCCGGCTGGCATGGGACAGCTCGCGCGCCTGCCTCAGCCCCGGCGGATAGAACGCCCCGCGCCACGGGGCAAACACCCAGCCGCCGATACCCACGCGAATGGCTGCGCCGCGGCTCATCGCCGGATCAGGAACGAGCCCGGCGGGCGGCGCGCCTCCCACCCCGCGGCTTCGAGCACCGGCGCGGCCCCCTCCTCCTCGGGATAGCCGAGGCAGAAATAGCCGATCAGCTTCCAGGCGGCCGGAACCTCGAGGATCGCGCCGATCTCGCGCGGATCGAGGATCGACACCCAACCCATGCCGATCCCCTCGGCGCGCGCCGCCAGCCATAAGGTATGCACCGCGGCGACCGCCGAATACTCGATCATCTCGGGCATTGTCCGGCGGCCGAGGCCATGGCCTTGCCCGGTCGCGCGGTCGACGAACGCGGCGAGCTGGCACGGCGCCTCGTCGAGCCCGGCGAGCTTCAGCCGCGCATATTGCGCCGCGCGTTCCGGCTCCTGGGCGGCCAGCGCGGCGGCGTTGGCGGCGACGAAGTTGCGCCGAACCGCGGCGCGGCAGGCCGGATCCTCGACGGCGACGACGCGCCAGGGCTGGCTCAGCCCGACCGAGGGCGCCAGCGAGGCGAGCTCGATCAGCCGCTCCACCGCCCCCGGCGGCAGCTGCTCACGGCGAAACCGCCGCACGTCGCGGCGCCAGGTCAGCAATTCCCGCAGATGGGCGCAAAAGGCTTCGTCGAAGACGGGCGGTGACCGCATGCGGGCTCGCTCGAACCGGTTCCCGGATAGATGGGAAGTCCGCGGCGCCGATCGAGAGAACGCCGCCCGGCATCAGCGAACATCGCCGGCCCATCGGCCGCCGCGGCGAGTCGGTTGATTTCCGGCGCGCAGCACTCTAGATCCACATCCGCGTCTCTCGCGTCCCCATCGTCTAGAGGCCTAGGACATCGCCCTTTCACGGCGGTAACAGGGGTTCGAATCCCCTTGGGGACGCCATATACGCCAGAGCACGCCATGGCACCCCCTGAGTGCCTGTTGGCACTCCGCGACCCCACAGCTCTGCTATCTGAGCGGCCGCATCCGGACGCGGCCGGGCTCGATGACGGAGAAATAGCCGGCCCAATCTTCGCGCGCGGTTATCAAGTCGGCGAGCCGCTGTCCGACATCGCTGGGCCTCGGCATCGGCATGCGCAGCAAGATGACGCCGCAGCCGCGCGGCAACGCCGATCCCCTGGCCAGCTCGCCGAAATCCTTGTCGAAGGTGACAAGAATACGCTCTTCGCGGGCCGCCCATGCCAGCACGGCAGGATCGCTTGCGCCCGGCGCGACGGCCCTCACCCAAACGACATCATGCCCGGCTGCCTCGAGAGCGGTGACCGCTGCGCCAGGGAAATTCTCGTCGGCGAGGAAGCGCATGTCAGGCTGCGCTGGGGAATACCTTCTCCGACCTCAGCGTATCGCGCGCATAGGCGAGGCACGCGATGATGTCGTCGTGCCCAATGCCGGGATAGTTCTGCAGCACGTCGGCTTCGCTCCACCCATCGGCCATCAGGCCGATCACGAATTCGACGGACAGCCGCGTCTCGCGGATGACAGGCTTGCCGGCGAGCAGGTCGGGCGCGAGCGCAATGCGAGGATGCTCGATCATGGTCGATTGGCCACTCCACTTTTCGAGTGTGACATTTACTCGACCCCGTAACGCGAGGCGACGCCAAAATCACCATTGGCGGCGGTGGCCGTCGCAGCTGTGAGGATGGTTTGGACCAATGCAGGCAGGCTGGGACGCAGTGGCAGAGGCGATGTACGCCGCCCTCGGCATCATAGGGCCATAGCGTAAACATAGTGCTCACCATCATCGGCTCCGGCACGCCAAACCGACGCCATTGCCCGCCGCCCCATCCCGATCGCCGCCGACGCCCCTATGCGGCGGCGAGGGCTTTTCGCAAGCCCTCCGGATCGGCTTTGATGGCACGCAACAGGGTTCGCGCGGGACCGCTGGGCTTTTTGGCGCCCCGCTCCCATTCCTGCACGGTTCGGACACGGAATTCATAAGCGGCGGCGAACTGCGCCTGCGTCATGCCCGCGGCGCGCCGGATTGCCCGCACATCGATTTCCGGGGCCATCTCGGGTGCGGCGTCGGGATTGGATGCGATCTGCCGAGCAATGTCCTCGTCCGTCATCGCGTCGATCGTGTTCCAATCCGTCGCCGCCAGCGCGTCGCGCGCCGCCTTACTCAACGTTTTCGCCATAGCGCTTCACTTCTCGCTTGTTCGCCTTGCGGAGTGAAATTACCCGTCGCTCCGCGTTCTGGTCGGCATAAACGCATACAAAAAGCCGATCATTGATAAGGCCAAGAGCCACCTCGCGAACCTCACCGTAGTCAAAACGATCATCAACCACGGACACATGCGGCCCCGCGAACAGGATCTCGGCCAATGCGAGGGAAACGCCATGCTTCGCCCGATTGACCTTATCCTTGGCGGGATCGAACACAAATCGCACATGCAAATATACGCCCCTGGCGTATAGCTAGCAAGGGATCCTGACGCGCTCGATACCTTGCCGGTTGGCCATAGGGCCACAGCATAAGCACAGTGCTCATTATCATCGCCCCGGCACGCCAAGCCCGCGGCGGTTGGCCGCTGCGGAGCGTGGTGGCTGGCTAGCGCAGACGCGGGCCGGAATCGATCCCCAGATAGACCCGGCCGCCGATCGGGTACCATTCGGGCGCGATCGTGACCGTCTGGCCGACGACGTGCAGGTCGCGCCAGCACTCGGCGAGGCGGCTCTCGCGCTTAAACGACGTGCTGCCGCCGTGGCGGTAGACCAGATCCATCGCCTCGCGCGCGCTGTCGGCGGCGTAGACCGAAGCTAACCGGCAGCGGGCCCGCTGCTCGAGCGTGGTGTCTTTGCCGGAAGCGACCGTGGCCCATAGCTCGGCGATCATCGCGGTACGATAGGCGCGGCCGGCGTTGAGGATCGCATCGGCCCGGCCGACTGCGTCCTGAACCTGCGGATTGTCGCACAGCATGCCGGTCCGGCCGCGCGGCGTCTTGCCGCCGGCCAGCTCGATCAGCGCGTCGATGCCGGCCCGCGCGATGCCGGTGATCACGGCGCTGTGGTGCGGCCCGACCCAGCACTGCGTCGGCAAGGCGTAGGTGACCCCCGGCCAGCGCTCCCACTGATTGTCGAGCGGGATGCCGGCATGGGGCATCGTGCGGCGCTCCGGCAGGAATACGTCCTCGACCGTCCAGTCGAAGCTGCCGGTGCCGCGCAGCCCGGCCACATCCCAGCTGCCCGGCACGATCTCCGCTTCGGCCCGCGGAAACACCCCGCGCCAATAGAGCGATTTGCCCTCGGGGCCGAGTCGCGGCCGGCCATCGTCGAGCACCTGAAAGCTGCCCAGCATCCAGCTGCTCTCCTGACAGCCGCTGCCGAACTGCCAGCGCCCGCTGACGCGGTAGCCGCCGGCGACCGGCACGGCCTGCCCGCCTCCCTGCACGGCGGTGCCGGCGATGGTGGCAGGCCCAGGCCCATGGACCTCGTCGACCCCCTGATCCGGCAGACCGAGGGTGACGAGCTGGCCGATGCTGTTGTTGGCGAGGTTCCAGCCGACCGAGCCGACGCCCTCGGCCAGAAGCTCGACGACGCGCAGATAGGTCAGCGGATCGGCCTGCAATCCGCCCAGCGTGCGCGGGATCACCAGCCGGTAGAAACCGGCAGCCCGCAGCTGCTCGACCAAGGCTGGCGGCAGGCGCTGCTCGCGCTCGATCTCATCGCGATAGCGGCGCAGCACCGGCTGCAGGCCGGCCGCTTCCTGCACCACGGCTTGCGCGTCGACATCTGCCGGCAAGCGCGTTTCCTCGGTGATCGTATCCACTTGCACCGTGTCCATCGACTCCTCCTGCCGCGGTTGCGGCCGCCAGCGGGCGCACTGCGGTTGTCTTGCCTCCCTTAGCGGGTTTCGACTGGCTATCGCAAGCTATCGCTGTCGCCAGTTCGCGACCCGCATCCTCGCCGCGGCCGAGGCCGGCGCGACATCGGCGAACTCGTGGTGCGGCGCGCCTTTATGGTTCGACGGCGCCGCGCAAAATCTCGCGCGCCGGCGGGCTGCCGTCCAGCGGCCGCAGGATCCGGCGCTTGATCTTCCAGCCCTCCTCGGTGCGGACGAATTCCCAGCGATTGGCTGAAACGCGATGCAGGTGAAAGCCGCGCGAGGAGCCGTGATTGGGGACATCGAACAGGGGGCCGGTGCCGTCCGGCACCAGGATCTGCAAATAGGAAATCGCGAATGCGGTGTCGCCGGCGATCCGCACATAAGGCAGCCCGGCAAAATGCGCGATCCCCTGCTCGAGCGCCCGGTGGTGCTCGGGGTTCGAAGACCCGGCGGCGATTGCGGCCCGCCCGGTCGGCCGGGCGAACTCGGCGCCGCGATCGAACACGCCGTCCTCGGTCCACACCGAGGCGGTGTAATCGGCGGCGCCGGTATCGGCGCTGGGCGGATGGCTGGCGATCAGGTTGTAGATCTCAAACCGGTCCTCGATCAGGCGAAGCCGCTGTTCGAGCGTGTTGCCGGTATGGGCGTCGACTGCCATTTGCTGCCCCCTCTCTATGGGACGCGCCCGGCTGGTCCGGCCGGACGCATCAGCAAGCCGATGGGGCCGATCAGGCTTGCGGCGGCGACCAGTTATAGATCCGCTGAAGCGTCCCACCCATCAGCATGGCCCGCTCGCTGTCCGACAGGCGGTCGGTGACGCGAAACGACTCGACCCCCTGCTGATAGGTCAGCATGCCGACCGCCCGGGTCCAGTCGGTGCCCCACATGCAGCGATCGAAGCCAAAGGCATCGAAGATGCGGCTCAGCGGGTCCCACAGGTCTTTGTAGGGGAAAGCTTCGTGCGACAACGTGCAGGCCCCGCTGATTTTGACCGCGACATTGTCGCGGGCCGCCAAGGCCAGCAGCTTTGGCAGATCGGCGAAGGGCTGTGCCGGCGGCGGCGGCTCGTGCGGTTGCGGCAGGCCGAGGTGGTCGATCACCAGCCGCGTATTCGGATTTCGCACCGCGAGCTGGCCGGCCTGGTCGAGCCGCCCGGTGCAGGCGACGTTGACCGGCAGCGAATGCTGCGCCGCCGCGGCCAGGACGCGGTTGATGGCAGGGTCGGCGGGGTCGGTCGACACCGCATCCCGCAGGAAGATCCGGATGCCGACGGTGCCCTTGGTCGAGACCCAATCGGCGATCGTCGCGACAACGCCGGGGTCGGTCGGATCGACCGGCTTGACCAGCCGGAACCGGCTGGGATGGGCCGCGTAGACCTCTTTGGCGTAGCTGGCGTCATACCGGTACATGCTGAACGGCGAGACTAATATTGCGCCGTCGACGCCAACCGCATCCATGGCCGCCACCATTTGGTCGCCGGTAACCTCGGCCGGGCCGTAGAGGGTGCCGACCCAAGGCCGGCCCGGGTGGTTGCGCTCATAGGCGTGAACCTGGGCGTCTAATGTCGGCATGATCGCCAATCCTCCGCGGGACTGATATTGACCGGGCGCCGTCCGTGGAGCCGCTCGCCTTTACCGGCGAGCGGCAGGTTGGACTTTACAGATACTTCGCCGGACGGATCATCGCCCGCCACATATGCGCGACCGGGCTGTTGTCGAAGCCGAGGCCCTGTTCCGGCTGGCGGAAGTTGCGGCCGATAATATCGGTGAACTCCTCGAGTTCGACATGCACCGTGGGATCGAATGAATAGATGTCGTGCACGGTGATCTGCCGGCCCGACATGTACCATTTGTGGTTACGCATCCGCTTGTAGTCTTCCTCGATATAAGGGTCGGGGCGGTATTCCTGACCGAACGAGGTGATGTAGGATAGCGGATATTCGTAGCCGACCAACTCGTCGGGATAGAAGCGCAGCACCTGGTGAGCGCGGATCGCCCAGGTTACTTCCTCGTCGACATAGGGCTCGACCAGTTGCGCGCCCCAATAGCCGTGGTCGCCGCGGATGAAGCCGATCGTCGAGATGTCGTGCAGCAGGCAGGCCAGCACCATCTTTTCGGGCAAATCGGCCTTCACCGCATGCCGGGCGCTTTGCAGCAGGTGCATGCATGGGCCGAAGCGATATTTGAAGAAGTCGATCAGGGTCGGCTTTTCCGGCATCGCCGGCAGGCGCGGGTCATCGCCCATCAGGACGCGGGCATTGGGGTTGCCCTTCATCAGCGCGCCGGCATTGGGCGCCGGGCCCATATCGCCCTCGGCCATGCTGTAGAGCCGCGACTTGATGACGATATAGTCGAGTTCCCGGGCCATTTTCGCTTCGAGCGCATCGGCGCGCTGCGACAGGCTCATCGTGTCGTTCATCGCGTGTCTCCTTGGTCCTTGGTTTGTCTGGAGCCTAACAGATTGCGCGCAACCGAGGCAGGTTGTTTCGCGACGGCCTCACCAGCGCTGCGCTCGCACCCCTACTCCCAGGGCGTTTCGGCTGCTGCATTGCGCCCGGAAACCCGGCCGAACGCCAGGCATTCCCCGATATTTCCGGTGCCCTGATACAGATAGCTGTAGATCGAACCCAGTTCTCCGGCGCTATAGAGCCGGGCGATCGGCGTACCGTCGGGCTTCACGATCTGCCCCCGCTCATTGCGTCTCGGGCCGCCTTGGGTATTGAGCATCGAGGGCGACAGCTCGACCGCGTAAAACGGCTGGTCGACGATCGGCGCCATCATCAGGGTGCGGCCGAATTCCGGGTCGTGCCTGGCGTCGCAGTGGCGGTTCCACCGGCTGACGGTGTCTGCCAGCCCGGCCGGGTCGAGCCCCACCACCGAGGCGAGGGCCGCGAGGCTGCCGGCGGTTTTGATCCAGCCCTTCGCCAGTTCGGCGCGGTTATCCTCGCTCCAATCGTAGCGCTCGATGATTTGCGTCCAACCGTGGCTCGGATGCTTGTCGTAGAGCGGGCCGGCCGAGAACAGGGCGTGATCGAAGATCAGAAACATCGGGCATGGCGTGGCCAATGGCAGCCAGCGCCCGTTGACCGGGATCTTCCCGTGGCGGGTCTTGTATTTTTCATCGGTAAAGCGTCTGGCGTCAGGGCCGACCACGATCATGCCGCCCGGTATTTCCTTGCTGTAGTGCAGCGCCTGCATCGAGAAGGTGGTGCGGATTTCCGGGACTTTGAGGGCCATCGACGGCCCCGCATAATTGTTCATGTGCCAGAGATCGGCGCCGACCGACATCGCCATGGCGATCCCGTCGCCTTCGTTGTAGGGGGTGCCGGAGGTGTAGCAGTAGGGGACGCCAGGAAGGTAATCGCGAATCATTTCCTGGTTGTTTTCAAAGCCTCCGCAAGTCAGCACCACCGCCTTGCGCGCCTTGACGTCGAAGAATTTATTTCCTTGGCGGGCGCGCACCCCGAGGATTTCCTTGGTGACATCGTGCTGGATCAGTTCCTTTCCGGGCGTTTCATAATATACGGAGATCGGCCGTTGCTTGACCAGGCGCTCAAACAGTTTCCAGGTATAGGAATAGCCATAGGTCGGCCCATCGTGGAATTTATGCACGCAGCCCGAGCCGGGCAGGTCCGGGAATTCGATCCCGACCGGCGGATGTTGATGCTCCTGCGGATCGCCGCCGACGCTTTCGAGCCAGCTATTGTTCTGGCACATCTCCTCCGCCCATACCTTCACCATGGTCTGCGGCACCGTGTAGGGACCACACAGCGCGGTGAGATAGGCGATGGCGTCATCGACCGATGACGTATTCAGATAGCCCTGGCCGGCGACGCGGGTATTGCCGCCTTCCTGACCCTCGGGCGCTTTTTCCAGGATGACGACCTTGGCTCCCAGATCGTGGGCGGCCACAGCAGCGGCCACACCCGCCGCCCCGAAGCCGACGACGACGACATCCGCTTCGACGGCCCATTTGCGTGGCACTGACGGTTCGATCTCCATGGGGTGTTCCTGCTGGCGGCGGCGCTCGGCGATTTATCGAGGCAATTGCGCGGTGGCTGTTGTGCTTTTTTTCAACTGCCGCGTTGTGCGGATGTGCATCCATCGCCGATCGCCGAAAAGATCCCTGTCCAGCGATCGTCCCGGCGATCCGGGGAAATCAGCGCCGCAACGGGGTTGAGCCGATCGGCTATTTGGGCTGAAATGTCCGCACCGGTTCGGAACCCCCCGGATTCGCACGCGGCTGGTGAAGACGCGGGCGGATGGGGGACATTGCCGCGCACAAGACACTGCAAGGGGAAACTGCCATGCCGTTTTATCAAAAGGGCGACGTCCGCATCCGCTACGAGGAGGCCGGTTCCGGCTTCCCATTGCTGGTCACTCCCGGCGGCGGCTTGAACTCGCGGGTCAGCAACTGGCCGACCGCCGTGTTCAACGCGCCCGAGGCCCTGAAAAGCGACTTCCGCGTGATCACGATGGACCAGCGCAACGCCAATGGCGGCGAATCCACCGGCCCGATCCCGACCGGCGACCCGTGGGAGGCGTTTGCCGACGACCAGCTCGGGCTGATGGACCATCTCGGCATCCGCGAGTTCTTCTATATGGGCTACTGCATCGGCGGCTGCTTTGCCGGCAAGCTGCTCGAACGCGCGCCCGGGCCGCGTCGCCGCCGCGGTATTCTGCCAGAGCGTCGGACACCGGCCGGAGCTCCCGGACTACATGTATGATTCCGGCAAGGATGTCTGGGCCCCCGAATTGCTGGCGCGGCGGCCCGATTTGACCATGGCGCAGGTCGAACAGTACCTGCACAACCTCTACCGTGTGCGGCCCGACTTCCTGTACAGCGTGTCGCGCGACTTCATCAAGAACTGCCGCACCCCGATACTGGTCCTGCCGGACGACACCCCGTCGCACCCGCTGCAGACCTCGATCGACGTCGCCTCGCTCGCGCCGAACGCCGAGATCACGGTGTTTCCGTGGCGCGCCCCGCCGGAATTGCTGACCCGCACCATCAACCGGGTCCGCTCCTTCCTCAAGGCGCAGGTACCGATGCGGGCGGCGGCGCAATAAAACGAGGTCCCCTAGGTCGGAAAACCCCCGCTTTCGCAAGCCGGGGTATTCCACCCTACGGGCTGGGCGCCCGTCTTATGGCGGCAGCGGCCAACCCATGGAGCGGCGATCCGCCGATAGAGGTCTATGGCAACCGGCGCGCCCATTCGATTGCCACAGTGGTGGGTGTTTGCTCCTGGAGCGGGGCGGGTGGCGGAGTTGGGGTCAGTTGCTATTGACGCGACCAGTTCTACCTGCGGAGGTGCGAATCTGCCTCTCGGATCCTCCATTCAATCGAGAAACCAGAAATCTCAAGTTCACCGGAGGGTAGGACAATTGTATGTCGCATGATCTTTGCCTCTCAGCGTTCGTTTTTCGAGCCTTCATTGCGAAAGAGAGAGGGTTTGTAAGATCGCTATCCCGTCTTGCGGCGGGATGGGATCAACCTGCCAAATCGGTCCCTCATGCCGTTCTGCGGCTTCCTCTTGTTCTTGAAGAGCCTGTGCGATCCCTCCAAGGGCGCCCCCTATAATTCCTGCACCAAGAGCGCGCGCACCGGCCATCCGCGATTTATCCAAAACGTCGATGAATTCCTCGCCTCCAGGCGCAACAGTGAAGCCCCGCGCGGTTTCGGCCTCGCCTGTGCCGATCGAGACGGTGTGCATGCCCGCAGGAACATCGGCTGTCAGGAATCCGCCATTCTCAAGGTGGCCGATCACACGTCGATCAATAGCGACTTCGGGTTTCCCAATTCCCGGTCCTTGCGCGAGATAGAGCACCTTGTCGCGAAGCACATAGACGCGCGCTTGTCCTGCGATCAGCGGTGCTTGCGGGGTGAAGTGCGGACCGCTTGCCTCTGTCACGCACCCGGCCAGGGTTGCAACGGCAACCAATAAGGTCGAAAGGTGCCGCATACTCGTTCGCTCGACCGCGTTGCGACCGCCTGCACTGGCACTCCCGTCGAGAATACGCTCGTAGACCTGTGGTGCCTCTTTGACTATGTGCAGCCGGGTCTGCTTGGTGCTCTTAATGATTTCGGCCGTCGCTATCGCCGGCCAATTGAGGCGGAGACGGAGGAGGAGCGTGCTCGCGTGAAGGAGTTGCGTGAGCGGATTTCTCCCCAGATTCTCCGACGAACAAAGGCTGAGGTCGCCAAGGACCTCCCGCCCAAAAGAGACGTACCGAGCCGAGTGCCTTTATCGAGCCATCAGCGCTCGCTCTACGCCAATTCGATCAACCTCTTCAAGGCACGCGCCCAACCGGAAGCGGTCTCGCCGTTCAAGAACCATTTGGGACTGCTCCATTATCTGCGCCTGATCTGCACCGATCCACGGCCAGTCGGCTTGAGTGTCTTCCGGCCGGAGCCGATTGATAATTATCAGAACCGCGCGCCAAAGCTCGCGTGGCTGCTCGCAACGCTCCGAGAAATCCAGGCGGCCGGTGAGAAGAACCATCATCTTCTGCGAATTCCGAGAAATCCAGCGAATGCTCCGCCATTACGTCGAACAGTTGTTCGGTTTCGCACCTGACATCATCAACGGCGATACGGCGGCGGCGGCGGCGGCATGTCGCCAGCCGTCAGAAGCGCATCAAGGCATTTCAGGCGAAGCCTGGCTTCGGCGTCATCATTCTTTCTCCCGGTCGCCGTGGGTTTCGGCGTAAACATTCAGGAGGCAAACCATGTGATCCATTACACGCGGACCTGGAATCCCGCGAAGGAAGATCAGGCTACCGATAGAGCCTACCGAATAGGGACAAACCAGACAGGTGAACGTCTATTGTCCGGTGGTTTATGCGGATGATTTCACCACTTATGAAGTGAAGCTGGATCAGCTTCTGTCTGCCAAACGAGCGTTAGCCGGAGATATGCTGAATGGCACCGGCGAGGTCACTCCCGGCGATTTCGCCATCGAAGATGTCATACCTGATTCTGGCGAAGAGGCGTTGTCCGCTCCCGTCACGCTCCACGACGCATTACGAATGGAATGGGATTATTTCGAGTGCCTGGTTGCCGCGATCTGGCAAAAGCGGGGTTATAAGACGGTGTATCTGACTCCGCAGCAGGATGACGGTGTGGACGTCGTGGCGTGCCCAGACCCTCGATGGTTACAATTTCCTTGCCGACGACCGTGGACAGCGGCATCCCACAGGATTTTTCCGGCTTGCCATCGACCAGGACCATGCAGCAGCCGCACTGCTCCTGGCCGCAGCCGAATTTCGTGCCGGTCAGCCCGAGATGATTGCGCAGCACGTCGAGCAGCGGCACGTCTCCGTCCACGCTCACCCTGATCGGACTACCGTTCAGAATCAGATCGAATGATTGCATCTGTATCTCGCCGGTAGATTTCGAAACGGTAACGCGGGATGGCGTCACCCGCCGCCGCCAACCAAGCCCCGGCCCCGATCGGCCGCATTTCGCCGCAGCCCAATATCGAACCCGTTTTAAGGCTCCGGATCCGTCTGGGGATTCAGCGGCACAAAATTGGTTGCGGGGGTAGGATTTGAACCTACGACCTTCAGGTTATGAGCCTGACGAGCTACCGGGCTGCTCCACCCCGCGGCGAGATTGGTGAGGGCGAGATTGGTGAGGGCGAGATTGGTGAGGGCGAGATTGGTATGGGGGGTTGGTGAGGTTGGGGAATGGCCGGACCGGGATTGGCGGAGGTGGGGTTGCGGGTTGGGGGGGTTGGCGAGCCTGGCGGCGACCTGCTCTTCCGCCGCTTGAGCGGCAGTACCATCGGCGCTGAGGGTTTTCACGGCCGAGTTCGGGATGGGATCGGGTGTTTGGCCCCTCGCTGTGGCCACCAGGCTGGCCAGCCCCCCCGGAGTTCAAACTCCTTGGAGTTCAAAACCCCTTGGAGTTCAAAACCCCTTGGAGTTCAAAACCCGTTGGCTTTCAAAGCCGCTCGGATTTCAAAACGCCCCCTGGGACGCGGGATTGGTCCGGTGCGGGGTTTGGACCGGGGTTTCGCCCCAGGGGGTTGGCGCCCTGGGGCGGGGATTTGCGAAGGTGACGGGGAGGGAAGTGTCCGGATGGCGGGCCGCGGCCGGGCGCCCCCCGATCGGATCTGGGGTGGCGCTTGCCGCTGCACGCGGACGGTTTTCCGGCTCCCTAAAGGACAGCAGCCCTGAAGAAAGCTCGGGATCGGGCGGGTTCGAGCGATTAGTACCGGTCGGCTGCGGGGATTACTCCCTTTCCACTTCCGGCCTATCGACGTGGTGGTCTTCCACGGCTCTCGACGAGACCTGGTTTTGAGGAGGGTTTCCCGCTTAGATGCGTTCAGCGGTTATCCCGTCCGCACTTAGCTACCCGGCGTTGCGGCGGGCGCCACAACCGGTCCACCAGAGGTGCGTCCCTCCCGGTCCTCTCGTACTGGGGAGAGCGCCTCGCAAGTCTCGAACACCCACGGCAGATAGGGACCGAACTGTCTCACGACGTTCTAAACCCAGCTCACGTACCGCTTTAAATGGCGAACAGCCATACCCTTGGGACCTGCTCCAGCCCCAGGATGCGATGAGCCGACATCGAGGTGCCAAACGACGCCGTCGATATGGACTCTTGGGCGTCATCAGCCTGTTATCCCCGGCGTACCTTTTATCCGTTGAGCGATGGCCCGTCCACGTGGGACCACCGGATCACTATGGCCGACTTTCGTCTCTGCTCGAGCCGTCGCTCTCGCAGTCAGGCGGGCTTGTGCCATTGCACTCGACAGCTGATTTCCGACCAGCCTGAGCCCACCATCGCGCGCCTCCGTTACTCTTTGGGAGGCGACCGCCCCAGTCAAACTACCCACCATGCAGGGTCCCGGCCCGGGTTGGCCCAAGCGCGGTTAGATGCCAGAGACCGTGAGAGCGGTATTTCAAGGTTGCCTCCACCCCAACTGGCGCCAGGGCTTCAACGGCTCCCGCCTATCCTACACACACAATCCCTAACACCACTGCAAAGCTGTAGTAAAGGTGCACGGGGTCTTTCCGTCTGACCGCGGGAACTCCGCATCTTCACGGAGAATTCAATTTCGCTGAGCCGGTGTTGGAGACAGCGGGGAAGTCGTTACGCCATTCGTGCAGGTCGGAACTTACCCGACAAGGAATTTCGCTACCTTAGGACCGTTATAGTTACGGCCGCCGTTTACCGGGGCTTCAATTCAGAGCTTGCACCCCTCCTCTTAACCTTCCGGCACCGGGCAGGCGTCAGACCCTATACGTCGTCTTGCGACTTCGCAGAGCCCTGTGTTTTTAGTAAACAGTCGCCACCCCCTCCTCTGTGCCCCCCGCCCCTGCT
>CAVZKP010000018.1:0-47224 GCA_963775875.1 uncultured Alphaproteobacteria bacterium | reverse complement strand
TAACCTGAAGGTCGTAGGTTCAAATCCTACCCCCGCAACCACCCTATGCCGGGTTATCACCTTCCGGATCTTCCGATCAAAAAGGGGCGCCCGTGGGCGTCCTTTTCCGTGCGACGTAGCACGCCGCGACGACGCTCAGGTTTCGTAGCTGGAGAAGCGGACCGTGCCGGCGCGGGCGCGGTAGTCGGTCTTGACATTGACGAAACCGACCATTCCTTCGTCGACCTTTTTCTGGGCGCGCTCCAACGCCGGGCGAATGTCCTCCGGCTTCTCGACATACTCCGCGTAGCAGCCGAGCGCCTCAGCCATCTTATCGTAGCGGGTGTAGCCAAGGTCGCGGCCGGGTTTCGAATGGTTTGGGTCGGCGGTCCACCCGCCATTGAGGCTGATCACGCATAAAAGCGGCAATTTGTGCCGGACTGCGGTGTCGAGTTCCATCGCATTCTGCCCGAACGAGCCGTCGCCATGGAGGCAGATGACCTGGGTGTCCGGCTTGGCCGCCTTGGCCCCGACCGCGAATGGCAGTCCGACGCCCATCGTGCCAAACGGCCCCGAATTCAGCCGATGGCCCGGCTTGAACGTCGGTATCGACTGGCGGCCGAAATTCAAAATCTCCTGGCCGTCGACGCACAGGATCGCGTCGCGGGCCATAAAATTCTTGATCTCCTCGCATAGCCGCAGCGGGTGGATGTCGCCGTCGGTCGGGTAGTTGCCGCCCGGTCCGGAGCGCTTGGCGGCTTCGCCCTCGGCGAGCTTCTGCCGCCAGCCGTGGAAGCGCTCGGCGGTCTTGCCGTCGACCGCATCGATCAATTGCGTCAGCACCGATTTGCAGTCGCCGACGATCGGGATGTCGACGCCGCGGGCCGACATGCCCAATTCCTCGGGGTCGATCTCGATCCGGGCGATTGTCGCGTCGGCGTTGAACCGAGGCGGCGCCGCATGACCGATGATATAGTTCATCCTGGTGCCGAGGATGATGATCAGGTCGGCGTCCTTGAACGCGGTCGAGCGCATCGTCAGGTAGGAATAGGGGTGGTCGTCGGGGATCACGCCGCGGCCTTGCGGGGTCGTGTAGAACGGGATCCCGGCCTTCTCGACAAAGGCCTGCATCTCATCCCAGGCCTGCGACCACAAGACTCCTCCACCCGAGCAGATGATCGGCTGCTTGGCCTTGTTGATGGCGTCGACCAGCGCGCCGATCGCCTTCGGCTCGGCATAGGGGCGGGCCTTGATGATCGGCCTTCCGGCATAGCTCCAGTCGACCTGGTCCTCCTCGACCTTGGCGTAGAGCACGTCGCCCGGCATGTCGAGATAGACCGGCCCGGGCTTGCCGTTCAGCGCCTTTTGAAAAGCGAAATTCACCTGCTGCGGGATTCGCTTCAGATTATGGACGCGGTCGGCGTATTTGCAGCAGGCCTTCAACGCCGCGACCTGGTCGATCTCCTGAAATACCTGGCGGCCGAACTGGCTGACCGGGCTGGAGCCGCCGATTGCGACGACCGGGCAGCAATCGATCAGGGCGTTGGCGAGCCCGGTGCCGAAATTCAAGGTGGCGGGCCCGCTCGCCGCCATGCACACGCCCGGCCCTTGCGTCACCCGCGAATAGGCCTGCGCCATATAGGCCGCACCCTGCTCGTGCCGGGTGTCGATCAGGCGGATGCCTTGCTTGATGCACGACGATTCGGCGTCGAGCATCGGCCCGCCCATGATGTAGAACAGGTCTTTGACGCCCTCGGCCTTGAGGCTTTTCGCGAGAATTTCGTATCCTGCGAGTTCCGCCATCTTGCCATCTCCTCTCTCGATCCTTGGTGAAATCAGGCGATCAACGGCGCCGACTGGTCATTCCCGGAACCCTGCGGAACCCTGGAGGGCCAGTCTCGGCGGTCGCTTCGCACCGCCGCCTTGGCAACGCATTCGGGGCTGACGGATTATTCAGCAACAAACTCGGATCGGTCAGATCGTCCCTTCCTTTTTCAGCGCCTCGACATCGCCCTTGCTCATGCCGAGCCATTCGCCGAACACCTCGGCCGAATGCTGGCCCAAGAGCGGCGCCGGTTCGAGCTTGGGCGGCGCGCCGTCGAAGCGCACCGGCCAGGTCGGCATCTTGAACGGCCCCGAAGGGTGCGACACGGTTTGCAGAATGCCGCGTCGCTCAAAGCTCGGCTCGTTCATCAACTCCATCGTGTCGAGTACCGCGCCGGCCGGCACGCCGGCGGCGCCGATCAACCGCATCGCCTCATGCTTGTCATGCCGTCGGGTGAAGTCGGTGACCATCGCATTGACCTCGTCGACATGCTGGCGGCGCGCCTCGACCGTCTCGTAGCGCGGGTCGCCGATCAGCTCCTGACGGCCAATCGCCTTCAGCAAATTGTGCCAGTGGTCGGGCTGACGGGCGAAGACGTAGACCCAGTCGTTCGGTCCGCCCGGCGCGCATCGGAAAATGCCGGCGGGCGGGGGTGAACCAGTGACGCTGCGCGAGCCGGCGCGTCCCGCCGCCTTGCCAGTCACCGCCTGGGTCTGAAAGGCGATGCGGATGTAATGCAGCATCGCGTCCTGCATCGCGATCTGCAGCCGCCTTCCTTGGCCGGTACTCTTGCGCTCGTAGAGCGCGCCCAAAATGCTGACCGCCATCAGCATGCCGGTGCCGGTATCGCCCAGCGAGGGGCCGGGTTTGCATGGCGGTCCGTCGGGCTCTCCGGTGATGCTCATCGTACCGCCGCAGGCCTGCGCGATCATGTCGAAGGCGAGGTTCTTTTCGTAGGGGCTGCCCTCGCCAAAGCCCTTGATCTGGCAATAGACGATCCCGGGATTGACGGCGCGGATCGCATCGTAGCCAAGACCGATGCGCTCGATCGTGCCGGGCGCCATGTTCTCGACCATGACATCGGCGTGACGCGCCATGTCCTTGACCAATGCCAGGCCGCGTTCGGATTTGAGGTTGACCGTGACCGATTTCTTGTTGGCGTTGAATTCGAAGAAATAATAGGAATCGGGGCTGCCCGCAGGTCCGGCAAACGATGTCCTGCCAGGCTCGCCGCCCTTGGGATTCTCGACCTTGACGACTTCGGCGCCGAGCCAGGCGAGCGCTTCGGTCGAGGTTGGCCCGGCTTCGAACTGGGTCAGGTCGAGCACCTTGACCCCGGCGAGGCATTTGAGCGGTGCGCCCGTTATGTCCATCGCTATTTACTCCTCATGCACACGAATTCGATACGATAGCGCAGCTGGTCGCGTCCCGGAAATCTCTTGGATGCACGGCTGCGCGCTGCTTTCTGTCGAAACCATTTTGCACGCCCGCGCAACTACGTTACGCAGGATGTTGGCAAGTGCGGTTCTTGATGGCGAGGTCGGCGATGTCGGCGGCGGACAAGATACGGATCGGGATTTTGGGGGCCAGCGGCTATACCGGGGCCGAATTGCTGCGCCTGCTGCGCTATCATCCACAGGCCGAGATCCGGGCATTGACCGCCGACCGTCAGGCCGGCAAGCCGATCGCCGCGGTGTTTCCGCACCTCGCCGGCGAAAACCTGCCGGATCTGGTGGCGATCGGCGAGGTCGACTGGACGGCGCTTGACCTTGTGTTCTGCGGGCTGCCGCACGGCACCACCCAAGAAGTCATCGCCGGGTTGCCGCGGCATCTGAAGATCGTCGATCTGTCCGCCGATTTCCGTCTCGCCGACATCACAACCTACGCCGAATGGTACGGCCACCCGCACCGCGCGCCCGAGCTTCAGCATGAGGCCGTCTACGGCCTGACCGAAATTGCTCGCGAAAAGGTGAAGGGCGCGCGGCTGGTCGCCAATCCCGGCTGTTATCCGACGTCGGCACAACTGCCGCTCATCCCGCTGTTGCGAGCGCGGCTGATCGATCCGGACGACATCATCATCGACGCCAAATCCGGGGTCAGCGGGGCCGGGCGGGCGGCGCGCGAGGGAAGCCTATATGCCGAGGTCGCCGAGGGCATACATGCCTATAGCGTCGCCAACCACCGGCATGCACCGGAAATCGAGCAGGGGCTCTCCGAGGCCGCCGGCCATAATCTGGTCGTCAATTTCACCCCGCATCTGATGCCGATGAACCGCGGCATCCTATCGACGATCTACGTTCGCTTCGCCGCGGGGGCGACCTTGGGCGATCTGCGTACGGTGCTCGAAGCGGCGTATCGCGACGAGCCTTTCGTCCGCGTGCTGCCCGATGGCAGCCTGCCGGCAACGCGGCATGTGCGAGCGACCAATCTGTGCCTGATCGGCCTCAATCGCGATCGTGTCGCCAACCGGGCGATACTGGTGTCGGCGATCGATAATCTGGTCAAGGGCGCCTCGGGCCAGGCGATCCAGAACATGAATGCGATGCTCGGCCTTCCCGAGACGACCGCGCTCGAACACCGCGCCCTATTCCCTTGACCTAAACCTCGGCTGCGCTCTGCCAAGCGGCCGCGTCGGACAAGCTCTGCGCAGTCAGTTCTTGGTGACGTTCCACATGAAGAGGGCCGGGCCGATATCGACCCCGACCAAATCTTTGTGAAACGCGGTTCGAGCCGAATATTCGCCGGTCGGGATATAGGGCACGCTCTTGAAGGCTTCGCGCTGAAGGTCCGCGGCGATGGCCTTGCGCTGCGCCAAGCCGGGCGCGGCGATCCACGCATCGCGAAATTTCTCGATGATCGGATCGTTGGGCCAGCCGAACCAGGCAGCGGCGCCGTTGGCGCGCAGCGGGGCGTTCACCGCCGGATCGAGGATCGCGATGCCGGGAAAGGTGGTCAGAAAAATATTCCAACCGCCCTGGTCGATCGGCGCCTTAGAGGCCCGGCGCGAGACCAGGGTGCCCCAATCCATCGCCTGAAGCTCGACATGGATGCCGAGTCGGCGCAGCAGGTCGTTGGTTACCTGCGCCAGCGCATGCAGGGTAGGAAAATCGGTCGGGTCCAGCAAGACGACCTTTTCGCCGTGGTAGCCCGCTTCCTTGATCAACTCCTTGGCCTTGGCGAGATCGCGCGGACCCTCGAGCGGCTTTGCGCCGGCATCGCTCGCCATCGGTCCGCCGCACGAGTAGAAACTGTAACAGGTGTGCCAATATTTCTGATCGCCGGCAACCGCCGCCATATATTCCGATTGATCGACGGCATAGAGAAGCGCCTGACGCATCTTTTCGTTGTCAAACGGCGGCAGCAACTGGTTGAAGCGCAGCAGCCCGGCGACGCCGAACGGGCTGCCCTGGATCAGGGTTACATTTGGATCGCGGGCGAGCAGCGGGTAAAAATCCGGCGACGGATTTTCCCACCAATCGGCCTCTCCGGCGGTGAACGCCGCCAGGGCGGTGCCGGGATCAGGTATATACAGCCATTCGACCCGATCGACGCGCGCGACCTTGCCGCCGGCGGCCCAGCTAGGCGGTTCCTTGCGAGGCACATATTCCGGGTTCTTGACGAACACTACCTTGTGGCCCGGCTCCCATTCGCTCTTCACGAATTTGTAAGGTCCCGAGCCGGTGGTGTCCTTGATCTGCTGGTCGGCGCTGGTTTCGGCGACGCGCTGCGGCATGATGAAGGGGACGTTGCTGTCGGGTTTGGCGAGAGCGTCAATCAGCAGCGGAAATGGCTGTTTGAGAACGATCGCGAACGTCTTGTCGTCGATGATCTTATATGCGGCGAGCACCGAGGCGACGGTCTGGCCGAGTGAGTCGCGCTTGCTCCAGCGCTCGAGCGAGGCGACGCAATCGGCGCTTTTGACCGGCTGGCCGTCATCGAATTTGAGCCCGTCGCGCAGGGTGAAGGTGTAGGTCAGCTTGTCGTCGCTAACCGTCCAGCGATCGACCATCTGCGGCTGGGGCTCGAAGTGGCTGTCGAGCGCGAACAGCGTGTCGTAGACCATATAGCCGTAGTTCCGCGTGATCGTCGCGGTCGTCCAGATCGGGTCGAGCACGCGGAGATCGGCCTGAGCAATTAAGCGCAAGGTCTTGCCCGGCGTCGCGGCCAGCGCGATCCCGGATGGCAGGCCGAGGAGGAGAGCCAGGACGACCGATGCCAAGCGCTTCATTTCAAAACGTCCTATTTCTGTCCGGCGACCGATGAATCGATGGAAATCGGACGCCTGATCCGACGATTCCCACTATTTGCATCCTAATACTCGTCAGACCAGTCCGATAGAACCTTGGCTTGATGGTTGCCTGCGACCCTGGCCGGGCTCGCGCGTCGGTAATCTTAGCCGCTCAATCGTTGATAGGGCCGCTTTCCTGCATAGTCGTTAACCGAGTTGCCGAATCGAGCCGAATGCCGGCCGGCCGAAGCGGGCGGTGCCGTTGGTGCGCGTGGCGGCTGGGAATGAGGATGGGCGGTACTGCCCGACCGCAGGCTCTTGGTTTCGATCACGACCCTGCCCAGCGCGGATGGTTACCGGGCCAAGGGGTTAATGTGGTCCCCGTCAGCAGGAGAATCGGGTCGCCTCGCCGATCGGCTCGACCCTGGGCTTTGGCGGCCGCGGCGAGGGTCCGAACCCCTGCGCCATCGCCTCGCGGGTGCAGCATACCGTGGCCGCCGAGTATCGCCAGAGATTGTGCGGCCGACGCTGGCGCGGGCGTATAGATGTGATCGGGGCTCAGCGAGAACCGGTTGTTGAGGCCGAAGGTAGGGATATGGCGTCGCCGCTCGTCCGTGGAGCCGGTTATCTGGCGCGGCTCGCGCGCCTTTTGTCAGGATTGCGTCATCGGCCCGTGTGTGATCGAAGGAAACCCGGCGCTATTGTGACGCGGCGTTTTCCGGATTTCGATAAACCGCGGCAACAGTCGAGTTTGGGGCGGGTCCGGCGGCCAGCGGCTCGACGGCGACGGCCGCAACCCCGGCATGCCGCATACCGAGCTCGTCGGCGGCGCGCGGCGACAGATCGATAATGAAGCCCCGGCTGTACGGGCCGCGGTCGTTGATCGTAACGATCACCGAGTGCCCGGTGTCGAGATCGGTGACTTTCGCGCAGGAACCGAGCGGCAGCGAAAGATGCGCGGCGGTGGGCGTAACGGTATCGAGCCGTTCGCCGCTCGCCGTACGATCGCCGACCAGGCCGTACCAGGCGGCTTTTCCGATCTGCGGTGCGCCGACCGAATGCATCGCACCCCAATCGCGGTTGAACAGATTGCCGTCAGCCTGCGCTGCGCGGTCGACGGACGGATACCGAGGGCGAACTCGCCCACGGCGATGGAACGCCGCCCGCACCAGCCCGCGGCTATGCGCCACCCGGTGTGCAGACCGGGCTTTTCCGGGTCGATTTTGCGATTTTTCGGGTTCGGGGTTGGCGGGCGTGGCGGGATGGTAGGAGGTGCTCTTTTCCACCGTTTTGGCCATCGCGCCGGCTGAGGCCATCAACAGCGCAAGCGAAATGCCGATCGTCTGACGCAAGGGCATCCGGCATCGTCTCCTTCTTGTTGGGCATCCCTTGCCACTGGCGACAACGGGTGCGCCGCCATACCACTGGTATTGGATGGGCTTAGGGATGCAGATCAGTGTCGTCCCGGATTGTTGCCGACACATCCGGGTAGGACGGGGAGGAACCAGCCAAGCTAAACAGGGTAAATCGTCCCTGTCAACCCTCCGTGCATTTTCCTCGCAGCAGCGTTTTGGCGACCCGGCGCCGGATCAGTTAGGCATCAGCACAACACCATCGCTGCATTGCTCCAATCCTTAATTTCTATTCTTGATCAGGCCATGTTGTCTCTGAAAGACCTAAGGTCCGGCGTGGCCCAAAAGGACGCCGGCGTCCTGGCCGGCGCAACTCTTAAAATCTGTTAACGAAGTGTCGGATCGGGTCGCAGACGTGGGAACGGTTTATTTAAGGTCGTCCTCGCTCGGAGAATCCCGCGGCCAGCTTCGCTGGTCCAGGCTGCAAACCGGAAGGCGATCGATCAGCGCGATAACTCGATCCCAAGGTGCGAACCAAACGGAAAATTTTCTCGTCGTCCCCAAGTTTCTCGTCGTCCCCAAGAAGGCGGGGGCTCAGGGCCGTGGGGCAGGGTGGGAGGCTGCCCTGGATGCCCGCTGTCGCGCGCATGACGGAAAAGAACGTTACCAAGCATCAAATTCGGACCACCAGAGGTGCGCCGCAGCTCAAGCGCTCGCCACAACCGATCCAATAGCCGATTTCCGTTTCTGTGACCTCCCTCACACGAAAAATCAACCGGCGTTGCGACATTGTGCGTCGGCGGATGCGGCCTTCCCCGCTCCAGCGATGTCGAGAGGATCAGATGCCGGGCATGACCGAGGGAGCGCTCCGCGCGCTTAGCAGAGCGTGGTTGACGACCGTCATCGCCACAGCGTTGCTGAGTGCGGCGCTCGCCGTGGCGCCGGTGTGGAACAGCGCCGCCTATCTGAGTGCTCTGCCGGGCGCCTTGAACCTCGGCCAGTGAACCCAATAACGGCGGCAAGGCGGGTCTCATCCTACGGCGCGCTCCGCTGGCGATCCGACCAGGTCGCGCACCAGGCGCAGCGAGGGTACGATCGGCCGTCCGGCGCGCAGCACGAGGTGCGGGATCCAGCGCCGCTCGGCAGTCAGGACCTCGCCGCGGGCATCGGCCAACGGCCAGTTCCCGACTCGCTCTTCGAGCACCGTCACATCGGCGCGCGAGCCGATTGCGAGGGTCCCGATCTCGGCCTCGTCACGGAGCACGCGGGCCGGGTTGACGGTGACTGCGGCCAGCGCATCGGCGAACGGCATACCGAGCGCCACCAGGCTCGCAAAGGCGCCGGCGAGGCTGTAGTCGAGCGCGCTGTCGTCATGCATCTGGTGAAAGAGGCCGTGCACATCGCTGCTGATGATGTGCGGCCATAGCCCGGCCTCGATCATCCGGTGCGCGGTTGCATAGCTGAAATTGATGCCGAAGCCGATATCGAGCAGCAGGCCATGCGCTACCGCATCGACCAGCAACGGCGAGGGCCGTTCGTCGCCGCCCAGTACGCCATCGGGCATCGCCGAATAGACATGGGCCAAGATGTCACCGGGACGGGCGATCGCCAGGGTCAGCGGCAACAGCGCGCGAGGCTCGGGGCGGCGAGTCTCGTCGACTTCGAACAATTCGCCGGTGTGGAAGTAGAGCGGCAAGCCGGTGCGGTCTGACGCCTCGCGCGCCTTGCGTACGACATCGAAGCCCCAGCGCGACCAGGCGCCGGATTCGGCATGGATCTCACCAAACCCGCGCACCAGATGCGGATGGGCCTCGGCCTCGGCGACCAGCAGATCGACATCGACGACGTCGGGCGTATGGATGATCGGCCCGGCAAGGCCGCCGCGGAGGGTCCCGGCCGAATTGATCGACGGAAAACACCGAATATCGGTCTGCGCGCGACGGGCAATGTAGTGCTCGAAGGCCGGGATCGTATAGGCGCCGGCGCCGCCCTGGTCGACCGCGGTAGTGACGCCCGAATGAACTCCAGCGTCGTCGGGCGGCAAGCCGAAGGTCGTCATCCATTCGAAGACATGGACGTGCAGATCGACCCAGCCCGGGGTCACCAGCTTGCCGGCGAGACCAATTATTTGGCGCGCTTGCGGGGCGAGATCGGGGCCGATCGCGGCGATCCGCTGGCCGTCCACGGCCAGATCGCAGATCCGGTCGAGGCCGTTTGCCGGATCACAGATCCGCGCGCCGCTCAGCACCAGATCGTAAAGCGGTCGCCGCTCGGTCATCGCCGTTCGCCTTCTCGCTGCTCATGCCCAGTGCGCGACCTCGGCGAACTCGAGCCGGGGCAGGCGCGGGCGCAAGCTAGCACGCTCGCCGTAGCCAATGTTCAACAGAAAGTTGCTGCGCCACCGGCCATCGGCCAAGAATGCGGCGTTTACCTTGGCCGGATCGAAGCCAGACATCGGCCCGCAATCGAGCCCCTGCGCGCGCAACGCCAGGATCAGATAGGCGCCCTGCAGGGAGCCGTTGCGGAACGCGGTTTCGAGCGCCAGCGCCTCGTCGCTGGTGAACCAGCCGCGCGCGTCGGTATGCGGATAGAGGCGCGGCAAATGATCGTAGAATTCGCAGTCATAGGCGACGATCGCGGTCACCGGCGCGGTTCGCACCTTGTCATAATTTCCGGCGGAGACGCAGGGAAGCAGCCGCTCCTTGGCGGCGGCGCTGCGCACCAGCACCAGCCGCATCGGCTGACAATTGGCGCTGGTCGGGCCGAGCTGGGCGAGCGCGAGGGCGGTTTCGACGACATCCTGCGGCACCGGCCGCTCCTGCCACCGGGTAAAGGTGCGCGCCTCGCCAAACAGGGTTGCGAGCGCCTCCTCGGCAACCCTGTTCACGCCGCGAGCGCCTTGGCGCGGCTCTTCATCAAGGGCTGGATGCGCTGGCCGAATTGCTCCATGCCGATCACGAAATCGTCAAAAGTCAGCATCACGCCTCTGACACCCGGTACCGTTGCGACCTCGTCGAGCATCCGCGCCACCGAAATGTAGGAGCCGACGAGCACTCCCTGATTAGTCGGCGAGGTGCGATCGGTCAATTTGTACCGATTGGGCGTGGCGTAGGGGTCGGGATTGGGATCGGCGCCGGCCTGGGCTTCGCGCCAGGCGAAGGCTTCGCGGTCGATCCCGTCCTTGTAGTGCTCCCATTTCGCCCAAGCGGCGGCATCGGTCTCGTCGGCGATCACCATGATCAGGATCAAGGCGCCGACATCGCGGCCGGTCTTGCCAATTGCCGCGATCAGTCTGGCGACACTGGGGGCAAAGCGGGTCGGCTCGTTGACGCCGAAGCTGGCGCAAAAGTTGTAATCGCAATATTCGGCGGCAAACCGCGTGCCGCGCTCGCTCTGCGCCGCGCCAATGATCCGGATCGGAGCCATCGGCAACGGGCTGACCCGGCAATCGTCCATCTGGAAGAACTCGCCGCGGAGATTGGAGCTGCCGGTCGTCCACAACTCGCGCATGATGGTGACGTATTCGGCGCAATACTCGTAGCGACGCTGGAAATGCGCCTCGCCGGGCCAGATTCCCATTTGGGTGTATTCGGCCTGCTGCCAGCCGGACACAATGTTGATGCCGAAATCGGCCGTGCGAAATAGAATCGATCGTGACCGCCATGCGCGCGGCAATCGCCGGCGGCATCGTCAGCACCGCAACCGAGGCGAACAGCGCGATGCGGCTGGTTACCGCCGCGAGCCCGGCCATCAGCGTAAAGGATTCGAGGTTGTGGTCCCAGAATTGCGACGGTCCGCCAAAGCCGCGCAATTTGATCATCGACAGCGCAAAGTCAAGACCGTACCGCTCGGCTTTCTGCGTCACCTCGCGATTGAGGTCGAAACTCGGCATGTATTGCGGCGAGGTGGTCGAAATCAGCCAGCCGTTGTTGCCGATCGGGATAAACACGCCGACTTCCATGGATTTGCCTCCTGCCGATGGGTTCGCCCGATAATCAAGCAAGCGGGATGCCAATCGGGCGGTCAGCCGACAGCAGTTTTGAGGGGGAAAAAAGTAAGGCCGCCGATCCCTCGCCTGCCCAGGGCAGCGGCACGATGTTGCCGAATTGTCGCCAGAATTTTTCTCTATGCCCGAAATGTTAGCAAAGGTCTATACTATTTGGTTTCTAATTACTCATATGACTAAATAATGATCGTCAGATCTTCTAAGGATACAGGCTGATCAGCTGCAATCCCGATGATTGATTTTGGTGCAATATACTTATGGCATGCTTCTTGCGTGTTCATTCGCTTCGGTCGTCGTTGGGTCGACGCCGGCGAGTTGGCAAGGAGGATACGGATGCATTCGGTCACGGAAATCGAGGAAAAGATTCGACGACGCTATCACCAGCCCAAGGGGGTCGAGCAATTCGGCATCGAGCCGGTGCCGACCGAATTGAAGACGGTGCGCTGGCTCGACATCTTCTCGATCATCTTCGGGTTTGCACTCAATCCAGGATCGATCCTGGTCGGCGGCCTCGCGGTGGTGTCGGGATTGTCGTTTTTCGGAGCGGTCGGGGCTATCACCGGTGGGGTGCTCCTGGCGACCATCGCCTATACCATCATGGCTACGGTGGGCGTCGATTTCGGCCTGCCGGGCCAGGTTTCGACCCGCATGGCCTATGGCATCCGCGGCGCCAAATGGGTCCCTTCGTTCCTGCGCACGATTGCCTCGACCTACTGGTTCGCGTTTCAGACCGTGGCCGGTTCGCTGGCGGTGGTGGCGATCCTCGACCGCTGGACCGGAACCCGGCATTCCTTGATCGCGGTCAGCATCACGTTTGCGGTGCTGCAGGCCGTGGTCGCGATTATCGGCTACGATTCTCTTAAGCATTTGTCGCGCATGGCGTTGCCGTTCAAGATCGCGATCTTGACATTGGTGCTGGTCTTGCTGGCGACGCATGACGATCCGCATTTCGCGCCGTCGCAGGTCTTTGCCTATGCCGGCAAGCCCGAAGCCGGCTGGCTGCTGTTCGTCACCTGGCTCAACGTCACCGCTGCCGGCTCATTGACGATGGTCACCGATTCGGCCGATTTCTGCCGCTATACCCGCTCGCGCACCGACATGTGGTGGGGCACCCTGCTCGGCAAAGTTGGCGGCGGGTGCTTTGCCGCGGTGCTGGGCGCTTATGGTGCGGCGGCTACCCTGGGCAAGGCTCCAAATGCTTTTGCCATCGCCTCGGGTCTGACCGCCAGCCATTTTGTCCTGCTGCTGTTCCTGATCGTGATCGCTCTCGACAATTGGACGATCAACGTCCTCAACCTGTATACCGGCGGTCTGTCGCTGTCGAACATGTTCGAGCGGCTCGGTCGGTTCTGGACAACGGTGATCATCAGCATCCTCGGCATCGCGCTGTCGGCAACGCCGAGCGTCGTCACTGGCTACACGGCCTATGTCGGCATGCTCGGCAATGTGTTTTCGCCGATCGCCGGCGTGCTGCTCGCCGACTATATCTTCCTCAAGCGCATGAAAATCGACCTGGTGGCGCTCTTCGAACCCAATGGGCCCTATTGGTATTGGAAGGGGGTCAACCCGATCGCAGTGATTTGGACGGCGCTCGGTTTTCTCGCCTATATGTTCGTCATTCCAGCGGCGTGGATCCAGGTTTTGGTCACTTTGGTGGCCACCGGCGCCGGCTATTGGGCGACGACGGTGCTGCTGGCGCCTCGCCTCGTTGAACTCGGCCGGGCGGCAAGGCCGGGCGATCAGCGCGAGGCGATCGAGGATCTTGATTGGGAGTTGGCGTTGCGCTGATACCGACGCGGCGAGGGAGCAGAGGATCTTACATCCGGCCCGCGCGTCATCCATCAGGGAGTCGCGCGGGTCGGCCGAATGGCCTAAGATCGCCCGGAGGCACGTTTCCGGGAGGGTATAATGTCTGTGATCAAGGCCTTCGATCTCGCTTATGGGCGGCTGCGCTCGCCCGATCTCGACAAGCAGGAAGAATTCCTGACTGATTTCGGCATGGTCCGAGCCGACCGCACCAAGAACGCACTCTACATGCGCGGCACCGACGCGCCGCACCACCTCCACGTCACCGAACTGGGCGAGCCGCGCTATGTCGGAATCGCGGTTCATGCCGCCGCCATGGAGGACCTCGAGCGGGTGGCGCGGGTCGAGGGCGCCTCGAAAATCGAGGACATCGACGAGCCCGGGGGCGGCAAGCGGGTCCGCCTGACCGACCCCGACGGCTACCAGGTCGAAGTCGTCCACGGCATGCAGATGCTCGCTCCGATCCCGGTGCATCGCCCGAAGGTCAATTCCGGCGACGACAAATACCGCCGCAAAGGCGAATTGTTCCGGATCGAGCGCGGCCCCTCGCACATCAAGCGGCTCGGTCATTTCGTTGTAATGAGCAAGAACTTCGAAAAGACGCTGGGCTGGTATCGCGAAATGCTCGGCTTCCGCTGCTCCGACGAGTTCTATGCCGGCGACAAGGGCAACATCGTCGGTTCGTTCAACCGGCTCGACCGCGGCGACGATTATGTCGATCACCATGCATTCTTCTGCATCCGCGGCGACAAGAGCGGGCTCAACCATCTGTCTTACGAGGCGGCTGACATCGACGACGTGATGGCCGGTCACGAGCATCTGGAAGGCAAGGGCTACCAACACATGTGGGGGATCGGCCGTCATCTGATCGGCAGCCAGCTGTTCGATTACTGGGCCGATCCGTGGGGCCGGGTGCATGAGCACTGGGCCGACACCGATGTGCTGAACGCCAGCACCCCGCCCAATATTCTTGAGCGCGGCGCCGGCACCGGCGGGCCGTGGGGCCAGCCGATCCCGCAGATCTTTATGGGGCACGCCTCGCCCTGAGCGGCGAGCGCGTAATCTATCCGTATCCCCTCTCGCTATCCGTGCCGAGCCCGCCGATCGCGATATACGCGCCAGTATAGACGCGGCAGGCAGCGCTGCGGTCGACACGATAGCGATGGCGGCCGCAGCGCAAGCGGTCGGATCGCGCGAGAATGGCAAATAGTGCGGCAGCGGCTGCGACCGAGCGCGCCGTGTCGGGCGGTCTTGACACGATCGCGGTTGCTCGCTTCCGGCCTAGTCATGCTACTCTCGGTCGTCCGTCGGCAGCGGGGCGGGCGGTAATGCAGGGACGGGCGGATGCTGGCAGGCGGGTGGGTCGATCGGGTCGTTCTGGCGCTGTCGGGGATCACCCTGGTTCTAGTCGTCGTCTATCTGTTCCTGGTCCAGGAAAACCGCTCGGCCCAGGCCGAGGACAATCAGCGTCAGCAATTCATCAACCAGAGCATTGAGTTCAACCGGCTCAACAACGCGCTGATTCAAGCGCTGGCCAGAACTGCCGTCAGCGCCAAGGATGACAAGCTGCGCGACCTGTTGGCGCAAAACGGGATCACGATCAACGCCGTGACCGGGGCGCCTTCCGAGAAGGCAGCACAGCCGACATCCGTGCCGCCGGCCAGCGCCGGGGAAATGATGATGACCGTCGGTCGGAATGGGGGTCGGGATCGGAGCGAGTTGCCGCTGCCGCTGATCCTCGTCGTATTGTCGCTGTTCGTGCTGATGGCGTTCGAGACCGGCCAGGCGATCCACGACCGCAGCGCGCTGGCCGATCTGCGGCGCTCGCAGGAGCCGAGCATGCAGCAATCGGTCAAGCTGCGCCAGCAGCTGCAAACCCTCGCCAGCAAGACCGCCGAACTCGCCGCCGCGGGCGATGCCGGCGCCAAGAGCGTCGTCGATCAGATGAAGCGGCAGGGCGTCAGTTTGTCGGCGCCGAAAAGGTAGCGCCGGCCGGCCGGAGCTAATACATCTCGGGTGTGATCACATTCTGCGGGCGGTTGGTGAGGAGTGCCGCGCGCATTGTCTCAGCCGATTTGACCCGGGTGTCGTGCTCCGATTCCGGGGTGAACCAGGCGGCGTGCGGGGTGATCACCAGGCGCCCTTCGAGACCGGGTTCCCGCTCGCGGTAAGCCCGCAGGATTTCGGGGATCGGATCTACCGGGGGCTCAACCGGCAATACGTCAAGCCCCGCCGCGGCGATATGGCCGGAACGCAACAGAGCCAATAGGGCGTCGAGATCGATGATCGGGCCGCGCGCGGCGTTGACCACGACGGCTCCCGGCCGCAGCAGGGCAAGCTGGTCGTGGCCGAGCAGGTCGCGGGTCTCCGGCGTCAGCGGGGCGTGGATCGACAAAGTGTCGGTCTGGCGCAGCAGATCTTCGAGGGTCGCGACCCGGCCGATGCCGAGGGCGAGGTCGACGCCATTGGGCAGATACGGATCGTAAAACATCACGCGAAATCCGAAGGCGCGGGCGCGCAATGCGACCGCCGTGCCGATGCGGCCGAGCCCAAGGATGCCGAAAGTCTGCCCGCCGAGGCGGCGGATCAGATCGTTCTTGACCGCGCCCCAGGCGGCGGGCGGGCTCGACCGCAATCGCTCATGGTAAAGAATGATGCCCCGCCGCAGCGACAGCGCCAATGCCATCGCATGGTCGGCGACCTCGGTCGTGCCGTAATCCGGCACGTTGCAGACGAGGATGTTGCGCGCCGCCGCTGCCGGACGGTCGATCTTATCGTAGCCGACCCCCATGCGCACGATCGCGCGCAGCCGCGGGAAACGCCGGATGTCCTCGGCCGAGACCGCGTGACGCATGATCATCAGCCCGTCGATTTCGCCGCAATCCGCGGGTTCGAGCTCAGACAGGGCCTTTTTGGTGCGGCGGATGACGCGTATGTCGGAACCGAGGATCTCGTGCTCGAGGCTGAGGTCCGGGATCTGACGGTCTTCGGGGTAGAGCACGGTGATGGGCATCGGCGTTAGGTTCTCCCTAGGGCATTGAGCGCAGCCGTCGCATCGGACCAATATAACAAGATCTGGGGAGGAGATCGGCCGAGATGTCAGATCAACCTGCGGCCCGCGCGTCCGACGCAACCAGCGGAAGAGGGCTTGCCGGACCGAGCTTCGAGATCGGGCGCCAATTGCCGCCGCCGCTGCTTTATCGGCGCTGCGACCCGGCGGAGCTTCCCTTCGCCCTCTGCAGCGAACTCGAGGAAGCGCCGGGTACGATTGGTCAGCAGCGCGCAGTCGAGGCCATTCGCTTCGCCATGCGCATGCGGCGCAAAGGCTATAACGTCTATGCGCTCGGCGCCACCGGCACCGGCCGGCATGCCTTGGTCGAAGATCTGCTGCGCCAGCAGGCCGAGAGCGAGCCGACCCCGCCCGACTGGTGCTACGTCAACAACTTCGCCGACGCGCAGCAGCCGCATTGCCTGCAATTGCCGGCGGGGCGGGGAACCGGGTTCGCCGGCGCGATGAAACGGCTGGTCGAGGAATTGCGCGCTGCCTTGCCGGCGGCTTTCGAGCGCGATGAATACCGCTCGCGCCGCGAGGTCGTCGAGCAGCAGTTCAAGCAACGCAACGAAGCGGCCCTCGGAGCATTACAAAAGCGCGCCCAGCAGAAGGGTATCAGGCTGTTGCGCACGCCGATGGGGCTGGCGCTAGCCCCGGTCCGTGACGGCAAGGTGCTGGAGCCCGATGCCTTCGAGGCGCTCCCCGTGAACGAGCGCGAAGCGATCCAGCACGAGATCGAAGTGATCCAGAGCGAACTCGAGGTGATCATGCGGCAGGTGCCGCAATGGGAGCGCGAGCATCGCGATGCCATGCGGGACCTCACGCGCGAAACCACCGGCTCTGCGATCGCGCATTTGATGGAAGAGATCCGCGGCACCTTCGCCGACTTGCCCGAGGTGGCGAAATACCTCGGCGCCTTCGAGGCGGACGTGAAGGAGAATGCCGACGATTTTCTCGCCCCGGCGTCGCTCTCGGATGCGCCGGTTGCGGCGTCGGTGCCAGCGTCGATCGCAGCGGTAATCGACGATTCGCGGTTCCGCCGTTATGGGGTGAATTTGTTCGTCGATAATGGCGGCCAGCGCGGCGCGCCGATCGTCTATGAGGACAATCCGACCCACCAGACCCTGGTCGGCCGGGTCGAACACCTCGCCCGCTTCGGCGCCCTCGTCACCGACTTCAACCTGTTGATGCCGGGGGCCTTGCACCGCGCCAATGGCGGGTATCTGATCCTCGACGCGCAGAAGTTGCTGACCGGCAATTTCGGCTGGGCTTCGTTGAAGCGGGCGCTCACCGCCGGCCAGATCCGGATCGAGACTCTCGAACAGCTGATCAGCGTGGCCAGCACCGTGTCGCTGGCGCCGGAACCGATCCCGCTCGAGGTCAAGATCGTTCTGGTGGGGCCGCCGACGCTGTACTATCTGCTCAGCGCCAATGACGAAGAATTCCCCGAGCTGTTCAAAATCGAGGCCGATTTCGAGGACCGGATCGAGCGCACCGCGGAAACTACCTTGCTCTATGCGCGGCTGATCTGCGGCATCGGCCGGCGCGAGAAGCTGCGTCCTCTCGACCGCGACGGCGTAGCCCGGGTGATCGAGCGGGCGGCCCGTCTGGCGGCCGATGCGGGGAAATTATGGGCCGGGATGCGGCCGATCGCCGATCTGTTGCAGGAGGCTGACCAATTCGCCGCCGATCGCCGCAAAGACGTGGTCGGCGAGGCCGAGGTGCAGGCTGCGATCGACGCCCAATTCCGTCGCGGCGATCGGATCTATCGGCATCTGCAGGAAGAGATCGGGCGCAAGACGATCCGAATTGAGACCGATGGCGCACAGATCGGCCAGGTCAACGGGCTCTCGGTGATCGGCCTCGGCAGCCTTAGCTTCGGCACCCCGACCCGGATTACCGCGCAGGTGCGGTTCGGCCGAGGCGAGGTCGTCGATATCGAACGCGAGGTGGCGCTTGGCGGGCCGCTGCATTCGAAGGGGGTGCTGATCCTTGGCGGCTTTCTTGGCGGCCGTTTCGGCAAAAACCGGCCGCTGTCGCTCAATGCCAGCCTGGTCTTCGAACAGTCCTATGGCGGGGTCGACGGCGACAGCGCTTCGGGAGCCGAATTGTTTGCCCTGCTTTCGGCCCTGGCCGAGGCGCCGATCAAGCAGTGCCTGGCGGTCACCGGCTCGGTCGATCAGCGCGGCCAGATCCAGGCGATCGGCGGCGTCAACGAGAAAATCGAGGGCTTTTTCGACAGCTGCAAGATCACTGGCTTCACCGGCGGCCAAGGCGTCATTATTCCGGCGAGTAATGTTGAGCACTTGATGTTGCGCCATGATGTGGTCGCGGCGGTGACCGAAGGCCGGTTCGCGGTCTATCCGATCGACACTGTTGATCAGGGCCTGGAGCTGCTGACCGGAATCGCGGCGGGCGAGCCCGACGCCGACGGCAATTATCCGGCCAGTACCCTCAATCAACGAGTCGCCTCCCGCCTCGACGCCTTTGCCGCCAAGGCGGTGGAGCTCGCCCGTGGCGCATCTGGGGGGCGCGCGTGAGCCCCCCGATCGAGCGTGTCGTCGTTCCGCTCGACGCGGCCTCCGAGAACCGTACCGCGATCGACACCGCGGCGCGGCTCGCGGCCAGCGCAAGAGCCACTCTTCTTGGGGTCTTTGTCGAGGATGAGGATCTGCTGCATCTGGCAGGCCTGCCATTCGCCCGCCAGATCATCCTGGGAGCAGGCGCCGAACCGTTCACCATCGAACAGGTCGAGCTGGATCTGCAGATCGCGGCCGAGCGAGCCCGGCGCGAACTCGTCGCGGCTGCGAAACGGCACGCGGTAACGGCGTCGTTCGAAATCGTGCGGGGCGCTCCGGAGAGCGTCTTCGCCGGCGTGACCGAGCGCGATCTTGTCGTCGCCGGCGCATTGACCCGACCGATCGCCGGCGATTTTCGGGTGGAATGCCGCTGGTGGTCCTCGATCGCGATGGCGCCGGGCCCGTTTCTGCTCGTCCGCGATACCCGCGGCTCCGCCGGCACGGTGGTGACGTTGCTGCGCGACCGCGGCCCGGCGGCGGCCCGGCTGATTGAGGCCGCGGCGCAGGTCGCCAAAGCCGGCGAGGGCATCCTGACGGTGATCTGCCTGCCGGCGATTGCTGACGCGAAGGGCATCGACAAGTGGATCGCGGAACGGCTTGGCGCCCATCCGGTCCGGGTTCGGATCGAGGTCGCGCGGGCCGAACTCGAGGCGCTGGGGCCGCAGATCGGCGAACTCGGTTGCCGCCTGCTGGCCATCGACGCCAGCCTGAGCGCCGGCCGTGCCGACCGGCTGCGCGAATTTGTTGAGCGCTTTGCCTGCGACGTCCTGTTTGTACGCTGAGGTCTCGGTGCGAAACCGGCAATCCGCCGATCTGATAATTGGCGGTGGCGCCGGGCGAGTGGCTACGGTTTGGCGGAAACCGATCGCAGGTGTCGGGCGGTAACTGCGGCTCGCCGCTCCGGCAACCAAGAGATGTCGATCCTCATCCTTGATTGTCGCGAAGCCGCTGACGGCATTAGATCCAACCCTGCCTGCGGAGACCTTGACATGCCCTACGCCGCCCCGCTCGCCGATATGCGCTTTGTGCTTGATGAGGTCGCGGGGATCGGCGAGGTAGCGCTGCTGCCCGGCTACGAGGCGGCTTCGGCCGATCTCGTCGACGCGATCCTCAGCGAGGCTGCAAAGCTGGCGGAAATCGTGTTGGCCCCGCTGAACCAGCCGGGCGACCGCATCGGCAGCGTCCTTGAAAACGGCGTCGTGCGGACCCCGCCGGGATTCCGCGAGGCTTACGCCCGCCACGTCGAGGGCGGCTGGAACGGGCTTGCCGGCGACCCCGAATACGGTGGGCAGGGGCTGCCCTTGGCGCTCGCAGCGCCGGTGGCCGAGATGTGGGATTCGGCCTGCATGGGTTTCGCCTTGTGCCCGCTGCTCAATATGGCGGCGATCGAATTGCTGCAGACCTATGGCTCCGACGCGCAGAAGCAGCTCTATCTCGGTAAGCTCATCTCCGGAGAATGGACCGGCACGATGAATTTGACCGAGCCGCAGGCCGGGTCGGACCTCGGCGCGCTAGCAACCCGCGCGGTGCCGGCCCACGATCCGAAGTGGGGTGACCATTATCTAATTACGGGGCAGAAGATCTTCATCTCCTATGGCGACCACGACCTCGCGTCAAACATTGTCCACACGGTGCTGGCGCGCACTCCTGGCGCGCCGCCCGGTTCGCGAGGGCTTTCGCTGTTTCTGGCGCCGAAATTTCTGCCCGACATGGCGGGCCTGCCGGGGCAGCGCAATGCGGTTCGGACCCTGCGCCTTGAGCACAAGCTTGGCATCCACGCCTCGCCGACCTGCGTGCTGGCCTATGAGGACGCGGTCGGCTGGCGGATCGGGGAGGAAAACCGCGGCCTCGAATATATGTTTACGATGATGAACAATGCCCGGCTCAATGTCGGGATGCAGGGGGTGGCGATCGCCGAGCGCGCCTATCAGCAGGCCCGCGATTTTGCCCGGACGCGGGTGCAGGGCCGCCCGATCGGCGTCGCCGCCGATTCCCGCGCGCTGCCAATCATCCATCATCCCGACGTGCGCCGGATGCTGTTATGGATGCGAGCCGCGACCGAGGCGATGCGGTCGCTCGCCTACTACGCCGCGGCGACGATCGACCGTGGCCGGCGCCATCCCGATGCAGCCGAGCGTCGCGCTGCGCAACGCCGCGCCGATTTGCTGATCCCGGTGGTCAAGGCGTGGTGCAGCGATCTCGGCGTCGCCGTCGCCTCGATCGGCATACAGGTGCATGGCGGTATGGGCTACATCGAGGAAACCGGCGCCGCCCAACATCTGCGCGACGCCCGGATCGCACCGATCTACGAGGGGACCAACGGTATCCAGGCCGGCGACCTGGTCGGCCGCAAGCTCGCCCGCGATCACGGCGAGGCGGCGGAACAGCTGATCGTCGAAATTGGCTCGACCGTGGTCATTCTGGAAAGCGCGCAGGTCGGCGATCTCGCTGGGATCGGCGAGGCGCTGCGCGCCGGGCTGAAGACGCTCCAGATCGCGACGGCCCGCCTCATCGACAGCGACCCCGTTGCAGCGGCGGCGGGTTCGGCGCCCTATCTACAGTTGCTCGGCATCGTTTGCGCCGGCTGGCTGATGGCGCGCCAAGCGCTCGCCGTCAGCCGCCTACTGGCCGCCGGCGGCGGCGACACGGCCTATCTGCTCGCCAAGCTCGCCACCGCGCGGTTCTATGCGGAGCATTTTTTAGCGATGGCGCCAGGCCACCTGGCGGCGATCCTCGGTGGCCCAACAGTGCTCGCTTTCGACCCGGACCATTTCTGAGACGACCGCGATCCGCCGCTTATTCCGCGGCTTGCGGCATCCGCTTGATATCGGTCGAATATTTGAGATGCACCGGGGCGTCAGCTTCGAACGGGTCGGTTAGGCCCAATTCCTTGCCGATCTCGCGCATCGCCGGCATGACCTCCTGACCCAACAGGCGGATGCAGGTGCGCGCGTCCGCGTTGCTGACGTTGCCGTCATTGCCCCACAGCCCGTAGATGCTGGGTCGGGTCTCTTCGAGAATGCGGCGCATTTTCGGGATGACCGTATCCGGCGTGCCGTAGATGACCCGCCCGTCGGCGACCTGGGTTTCGAAGGTCGGACGGCCACGTGGACTCTCGGCCCGCCCGACCGCGAACTCGACGAACTGGCGGCGCAACTCGGGTGAGAAATATCCTGACGGGTTCGACCACACCGGATGGGCGAGGCCGGTAAATTCGCCCTGCATCCACAGGAACTGGCGGGCGTTCTTTTCCGCCTTTTCTTCGCTGTCGGAGACGTGGACCTGCTGCAGATAGCCGCGGTTCTGCGGCCCCGCCTCATAGCCCATCTCGAGGGCGACCTCGTCATAGAGCTTCCAGATGTTCTTGGTCGCCTCGATCGAGGTGTTCAGCGCGATATAGGGATAGCGCTGTTTGGCCGCCCAAATGATCGTCTCCTTGCTCAGGACGCCGGGGATCCATACCCGCGGATAGGGCTTCTGCAATGGCACCGCCCACGGATTGACGACGCGCTGCTGGTAGTGCGTGCCTTCCCAGCGGAACGGGCCCTGCCGGGTCCAGGCGGCGACGACCAGATCATGGGCTTCCTCAAAGCGCTCGCGGTTGTAAGCCGGGCTGACCCCGTTGGCGAGCTGCTCCTGACCGCCGCCGCGGACAAAGCCCGAGACCAGCCGGCCCTTGGAGATCATGTCGATCATCGCCAATTCTTCGGCCAGCCGCACCGGATTCTCGGCCAGGGGCAACGGATTGCCGAGCAGCACGATCTTTGCCTTCTTCGTCACTGCAGCGAGGATCGCCGCGAAGATGTTGCACTTTGCTTGCATGCAGAATGGCGCATTGTGGTGCTCGTTCAACATGAAGCCTTCGACGCCCATCTCCTCGGCGTAAATATACTGCTCGATATATTCGTTATAGAGCCGGCTGCCGGCAACCGAATCGTAATATTTGTTCGAGAACATCAGCGCGGTGGCGCCAAATTCGAGACCCTTATCGGCCGGATAAGCGGACATCGGCTGTTCGGTGAAATACATCACATGCATAGCTTCCTCCTGTTCCTCTCGCCCGGCGCCGCGCGAACGCGACGAGCGCGTAGCTTAATTCTCGGCGACGAAGCTGCTGACGAGTCGGGCCAACGCTTCCGGTTGCTCCATATCGACGCAATGCCCGCTGGCTCGCACGGTCTCGAACCGCGCCTTGGGCAGCGCCGCGGCATAAAGCTCGCCCGCGCTCCGCGGCACGATCTTGTCGTCATCGCCCCAGACCACCAGCGCCGGTGCCCGCACCCCGCCCAGCAGATGCGGCAGGGTCTGGCTGTACATGTATGGTTTCCAGGCGATGCGAAAGCACATCTCGCGGCAGATGTCCCAATCGACCAGCTGGTCGGTCGACACATCGCCGTAGATTCGGGCGAACGCCGCCTGATCACGAAACCCGGCGCGGGCATAGTCGAGGTAGCTGACGATCGCCTGATCGAAGATCTCGCCGTCGGGCGGCTTCAAGCCCATTGCCCCGACCAGCACCAAGCGGTGCAGCGCGGCCGGCGCCATTGTCGCCATTTCGGCCGCGATCCACCCGCCAAACCCGAGCCCAACCAGCGAAGGCCGTTCAATCCCAAGATCGGACAGGAGCCATTGATAAATTACGGCGACATCGCGCACGTTGCGCAGCCATTGTGGGCGTTCGGATTTGCCATAGCCCGGATGGTGCGGGACGATCACGTCGAAGCGGCTCGCCAGGGCATCATAGAATTCGAGCTGATCCGGGCTGCCGGTATCGTGATGCAGCACCACCACCGCGCGCCCGCTGCCGGCGCGCGCGAGATGCAGCTTTCCCCCAGCCAGCTCGACCTCGCTTCGGGTCCAGTCCGTGCCCGTCGCCATCGCCGCTCCTCTCCCTTTATTCTGCGGGTTAGCCTAGCGCCTCGCTGCCCAAACCTGCAACCAAGCGTTTGATCATTGCAGGGTTGCGCCATAGTAAGCTTATGAGATCATGAGTTCGCTCACAAGACCCCTAGCGTTCCTGCGGCGATCGCGGCGAGACCGCGCCGATGCCGGCAGGAGCCGAGGCCGTAACGCGAAATAGGAGATCAGCATGCTGGTCGTTACCACTGAGAACCTCGCCGGACATCAGGTGACCGAGATCAAGGGCCAATGTTTCGGCGTCGTCGTCAGGAGCCGCGGGCTCGGCGGCAACATCATGGCCGGATTGCGCTCGATCGTCGGCGGCGAAATCCACGAATACACCTTGCTGCTCGAGGAGGCGCGGCGTCACGCGATCGATCGGCTGGTCGAAAACGCCACGGCGATGGGCGCCAACGCGATCCTGATGATGCGCTTCGATTCCGCCGAGATCGGTCAGACAATGAGCGAAATCGTCGCTTACGGGACGGCGGCGGTCGTTGTGCCCATGCCGGGATAAGCCGCCCGGTCATGCGGACCGTCGTCTGCGTCATCGGCGCCCTGTTCGCCGCCGGCGCGCTGGCGCTGGCTACGCTGCGCTGCTTTCCGGCCGCCGGCATGCTGGCCGGCTGGGCGTTGATCCTGCTGGTCGGGCTTCTGATCGAGCGCTGGCGTTACAAGCGCCTGGCCAGCAATCGCCCCGGCCCGGAATGGGTCGCTACCCACGAGCGCTTTGTCGACCCCGAAACTGGCAGGCTGGTTACCGTCTATTACCGCGCCTCGACCGGCGAGCGCCGTTATGTTGCCGGCTGAGGTGCCCCGCCGCGCCACACTCACCGGCGCTATTTGACGGTGATGCTCCCGGTCATCCCGGCCCAGTCGTGGTCAGGGCAGCGCATATCGTAAAGGCCACGCTGTTTCGCGACGAAATAGAGGTCCCTTTGCTCGCCGGGGCGAACCACGATCTCGGTATGGTCTTGGTTTAGCGTCGCGGCGTCGCGCAGCACGATTGTCTTGAAAAACGCTGGTGCGCTCAGCTCGTGCAACTCCTTGCCGCGATTTAACAAGTGCAGCCGATAGGCGACGCCGCGGCGAAACACCAGATGGTTCGGCACAAAGCGATAGTCGACGGCCACGACGGTGACGAGCCGGGCCCTCGCCCAGCCGACCCGCGCCGCCAATGCCGGCGATGGCGAGGTCCAGGCAAAGGCCACGAGGAACGCCATCCATATAATCTGCCGTTGCAGTCGTCGCATGCGAGCCTTCTCGCCGATCGCCTCCCGCCGCGCGGACGGTCGTCTCGACCTGGCCAGGGTGGCGAAATATGATTGCTCAGACCAGTTCGTGGAGGACGGCATGAAATTCGGGCTTTTTGGCGGAGCGCGGGCCAAGGGCGGGCCTGCCGGCGACAGTTCGGCCTATCACGACTTCGTCAACTACGTCGTCGAAGCCGAGAAGCTCGGCTTTTCGAGCGTTTTCCTGGTCGAGCATCATTTCACCGGCTTTGGCCAGGTCTCGGCGTCGATGAGCATGCTCGCCTATCTGGCAGCGCGCACCGAGCGCATCCGGCTCGGCACCGCGGTCGTCGTATTGCCGTGGCACAACCCGATCCTGGTCGCCGAACAGGCGGCGACGCTCGATCTCTTATCGAATGGCCGCCTCGATTTCGGCGTCGGCAAAGGCTATCGCAGCTACGAGTTCTCCGGCTTCTGCATTGCGCCCGAGGAGGCGACCGAACGCTTCGACGAGGCAATGGAGGTGATTCGCAAGGCGTGGACCTCACCTGGCCGGTTCTCCTACCAGGGCAAGCGCTGGCGGTTTGACGACGTCGTCGTCGAGCCGAGCCCGATCCAGCAGCCTCACCCGCCGTTCTGGCTCGGCGCCGGCAGCGCCGAGTCGATCGGCCGCGCCGCGCGCGAAGGATACAATCTGCTGCTCGACCAGATCGCGCCGACAGATCTGATTATCGATCGGGTCGCCACGTTCCGCCAGGAATGCGAGCGGGTCGGCCGGAGTTGGGACCCGATGTCGGTCGGCGTCACCCGTGGCTTGCAGATCGTCCACAATGACGAGGAGCGCCGCCGCGCAATTGCCACCCGCCGGCAGGTGCTGAAGAATATCGGCGATCTCGCCCGCGGCCCCGGCGCCGATTACTACGCGCAAATTAAGGGGGACGAGGATTCGTTCGTGCTCGATGACGCGCCGTTGCTCGGCACCCCCGAGGAGATCATCGGTCAATTGAAGCGGCTCGAAGCGGGCGGCGTCGAGAACGTGCTGTTTGCCGCGCCGGGTGCCTCGGTCGCGGGTCTGCGCACCTTCGCCGAAGAGATCATGCCGGCCTTCACCGACGCACCGATGGCGCTGGCGCAGGTGTGACGATGGACATCTCCCTCGCCCCGCTTGCGGGAGCGGGTTGGCGTGAGGGGCGATGCGCGAGCGATCGGCTTGGGAGGAGATGATGGAACAGCGTAATGCGATCGTAACCGGCGGGTTGCGCGGCCTCGGCCGGGCGATGGCCTTCGGGCTGGCGCGCGAGGGACACCAAGTACTCGCGGTCGGCCATATCGATGCGGATGTAGCCGTGATCGAGCGCCAGGCGGCCAGTGCCGGACTTTCCGAATTCCTGCATCCGATCGTCGCAGATCTGCGTCGGGCCGAGGAATGCGATCGGATCGTCGCCGCGGCGGAAACCGAATTCGGCCGGGTCGATATCCTGGTCAACAATGCCGGGCTGACCTTCACCTATATCGATCCGGCGCGCTATCGCCGGCCATCGATCCAGAAATTCTGGGAGGTCGGCGACGAGATCATCGATAACGTCATCGCCGCCAATTATCTCGCCGCCGACCGGCTGGCGCGCCGGGTGGCGCCCGGCATGGTGGCGCGGGGTTGGGGCCGCATTGTCAATGTGACGACCAAGCTCGACACGATGAACCGCGCCGGCACTCATCCCTACGGTGCCTCGAAGGCAGCGCTCGAAATGGCGACCGAGGTTTGGGCCAAGGAGGCGGAGGGCACCGGTCTGACGATCAACATCGTCAATCCCGGCGCCGGCGCCAACACACCGGGCATGGCCGAGGAAATGCGCGCCATGAGCCGGGACGGCCGTGCCTCAAGACTGGTCGAGCCAGAGGAGATGGCGCCGCCGCTACTGTGGGTCGTCTCGCCCGCCGCCGATCATGTCAACGGCTATCGCTTCGATGCAAATCTGTGGGACCTGAAGCTGACGCCCGCCGAGGCCGCGCGCCAAGCCGGCCGCCCGGCCGGCTTCGAAATGCACCCTGCATAAAGATGGGTCAGACATAGTGGCCGGCCTCGGTCTCGTCTTCGCCGCGACCGGCATGGCTGGCGTTGAACAGCGGGGTTAGCACGATCGCGACCACGAGGTTGAGGATCAGCGCCGCCAGCGCGGCGTAGCACGGGATTGTCCAGCCGGCGAAGTGCAGCGGGTAGATCGGTTTGAATTGCTGCGAGGCGGCCATCGCGGTGCCGCCGACGATACCGGCGAGCCAGCCGAGGAATAATGCGCGGTCGTGGAACCAGCGAGTATAGAGACCGCCGATGACCGTCGGCAAAGTCTGGATGATCCAAACTCCGCCCAACAGCTGCAGCTGGATCGCGTATTGCAGCGGCAATCCGAGGATAAAGACGAGCGCGCCGAATTTGATGACCAACGAGACGGTCTTGGCCATCTGCGATTCTTGCACGGCGGTGCAGTCCGGGCGCAGGAACTCGCGGTAGATGTTGCGTGTCCATAAATTGGAGGCTGCGATTGACATGATCGCCGCCGGCACCAGCGCGCCAATCGCGATCGCGGCGAGGGCGACGCCGGCAAACCATGATGGGAACATCGCCAAAATCAGCGCCGGCACCGCAAAATTCGGCCCGTATTGCTTCAGCAACGGCGCGTAGACGGGAGAAGTCGCGACCCCCGCGGCGATCGCCATGAACCCCAACAGCGCGATCAATGCCAGCAGGAACGAGTAGGCCGGCAGAAACGCGGCATTGCGGCTGATCGCCTGGCGATTGCTGGCGCTCAACACGCCGGTGACCGAATGCGGATAGAGGAACAGCGCCAAGGCCGAGCCGAAGGCGAGAGTCGCATATGCGCTGTAGCTGCCGAAGGTGGCGCCCTTGGGCGCGGCGAGCAGCAATTTCGCCGGCGGCACCGCGGCAAAGATCTTGGCATAGCCACCGAGTTCGATCGGGATGACCACGATCGCGACGATCACGGTGAGCCAAATCAAGATGTCCTTGACGATCGCGATCGCTGCCGGCGCGCGCAACCCGCTCGTATAGGTAAAGGCGGCAAGGATTACGAACGCGATGATCAGCGGCAGATCGCCCAGCAGCCCCGCACCGGAGATTCCGAGGGCCGCGATCACCACCTGGATGCCGACCAGCTGCAAGGCGATATAGGGCATCGTTGCGACGATGCCGGTAATCGCCACCGCCAGCGCCAGCCATTTGTTGCCGTGCCGGCCGCGCACGAAATCGGCCGCGGTAATGTAGCCGTGCTGGCGCGCCACCGACCACAGCCGCGGGAATACGACAAAGACAAAGGGATAAACCATGATCGTGTAGGGCACGGCAAAGAAGCCGAGCGCGCCGACCCCGAACATCAAAGCCGGGACGGCGATAAAGGTATAAGCCGTGTAGAGGTCGCCGCCCAGCAGAAACCAGGTGACGACGGTGCCGAAACGGCTGCCGGCGAGTCCCCATTCGTGCAGCAGGTCGAGATCGCCGCGGCGCCAATGCGCGGCGACAAACCCCAGCACCGCGATCAACCCGAAGAGCACGACGAAGACGATCAGAGCGGGCCAGTTGATCGGCATAGTCTTCGCCCCTTACTACCGACGGGTGGCGAAATAGACGATCAAAGTCAGCGCCGCCCCGATCGGGATCCATAGCAGCTGATACCAATAGAAAAACGGGATGCCGCCCCATTCCGGCTCGATCCGGTTGTAGCTCGGCACCAGGAACATCGCGACGAAGGGCAGCAATAGCAAAAGAAACCAAACGCGCGACCGCCGGTTGCCCGGCCGTTTCGAGTCCATAGGCGAATTCCCACGAGGTCCTCGGCTGGCGCCCGGACCGTTTGTAAACTTGTGGCAATCTTTCAAAAAAACGCGAGGATTGCAATCGCTACTTGGCACGCTCGGCCCCAGGATTCTGAGGGTCAGGCGATGTCGCGCGGTCCGATCAGATGTTCGGGGCGCAGCAGCCGCGCGGCCAGCCCGGGCAGGACGAGCAAGCTCAAGGGCGTCGAGCTCAGTAGCCCGCCGAGGATGACGATCGCCATCGGTCCTTCGATCTCCTGGCCCGGCCACCCGGCGCCGAGCGCTAATGGCAGAAGGCCGAGCGCCGTCACCGCCGCGGTCAGAAGGATCGGCACGGCGCGCTCGACCGCCCCCAGCTCGGCCGTGTGCAGCGACCAGCTGCGCCCCTCGCTGATCAACAAGCGCCGATAGTGGGACAACAGCATCAGCCCGTTGCGCAAGGTGATCCCGAAGACGGTGACGAGCCCGACCGAGGCGCCGAGCGACAAGGGCAGGCCGGCGATCCACAGCGCGGCGATGCCGCCCAATAGCGCGAACGGAAGATTGAGCGCCAGCAATGCGGCGGCCCTCACCCGCCCGAGCGCCACGGTCAAGAGGCCGAGAACCGCGGCAACGGCAGCGAACGCGGACAACAGCAAGCTGCGCTCGGCCGCGCCCGAGGCCTGTGCGGTGCCGCCAAAGGCGAGATAGGTGCCGGGCGACAGGGTGAGCGCGCCGAGCGCCCTCTTCGCCCGCCGCAGGAACGCGGCGGCGCCGCCATGGGCGATCTGCACCGTCACGTTCTGCACCGGCTGCGCGTTCTCGTGCAGGATCAGGCTGCGCCCGGCAAATTCGCGCACCGTGGCGAGGGCGCCGAGTGGAACGATCCGGCCGTTGCCGTCAAGCAGCGGCAGCGCACCGACCGTTGCCGGATCCGGCCGCCCTGCCATCGGCAGCACCACGGTGATCGGCCACGATGTGCTGCCGCGGTAAACGCGGCCGACATTGCGTCCGATTGAACCCGCCTCAATCGCGTCGAGCACGGTGCGCGCCTGGAACCCGTAGCGGACGAGCGCGTTGCGGCGCAGCCTGACCGAGATCGACGGAGTGGTCGGCGGCGCGGCGATCGCCACGGCCTCGGCGCCGGGCAGGCGGTGCAGCACCGCGGCCACCCGCCGCGCATCGCGGTCGAGCAGGTCGAGATCGCGGCCGAACAGGTGAACGACGATCGGCGCGGTCGTCCCCGACAGCACCTCGTGGATGCGCTCGGTCAGAAAGGTGTTGGCCCAGAAGCGGACCCCCGGAACCCCGCCGAGGGCGGCGAGGATCGCCCGCTCGGCGGCGCGGCTGTCGCGGTTGCCGCTGGACGAGAGGGTGATGTCGAGCTCGGCCTTGTTGATGTCAGGATGGCCGTTGCCGAGATTGGCGTGGCCGATATGGACGACGACATGGGCGACCTGCGGCATCTTCTCCAATATCGCCACCGAGCGGCGGGCAAGGTCGAGCATCTGCGGCAGCGAGATGCCGGGCGGCGCCAGGAAATGCGCGATCACGTCGTTCTCGTTGAAGCGCGGCAAAAACCGCGTCGGCAGGAACGGGAGGCTGACGATCGCAGCGAGCGCGAGTGCGGCGAACACGGCGAGCCCCGCTGTCGCGTGGCGGCGTACCGCCGTCAGCGAGCGCTGATGGAGCTGCCGGATCTTTCTGACCAGGAGCGGATCCTCGGGCGCGATCCCGCCGCTCCCCAGCAGCAGCGCCGCCAATGCCGGAGTTAGGGTCACGGCGAGCACCAGGGAGGCCAGGATCGCGACGATGACGGCAATCGCCAATGGCGCGAACAGCCGCCCGGCGACCCCGGTCAGCGCAAACACGGGCAGGAAGATGACGATGATCGCCAGCGTTGCAAAGATGATCGGGGTGCGCACCTCGAGCGAGGCGTCGAGGATGACCCGTAGGCGCGGCGCGGGTGGCGCCAAGGCCTCGTTTGCGTGCAGCCGGCGGCGGATGTTCTCGATGTCGATGATCGCGTCGTCGACGATGATGCCGAGCGCAATCGCCAGTCCGCCCAGCGAGAAGGTGTCGAGGGTGAACCCGAACTGATCGAGGACCAGGATCGCGAGCAGCAGCCCCAGCGGGATCGTCGCGAACGAAATCAGCGCCACCCGCCAGTTGCGAAACGCCGCAACAATGACGACGAGGATCAGCCCGGCGCCGATCAGCAGCGAATTGCGCAGATCCCTGAGCGCCTCAAGAATGAACGTCGTCGGCTCCAGCGCATGCGCGTCAAGCTCGACCCCGGCATGGGCGAGCGCTGGGTCGAGCCGGCCGAGCGCCTGCCGCAACCCGCTCGCGACCTGCAAGGTATTGGCCCCGTACTCTGAAGAAATAATCAGCAGCAGGCCCGGCTTTTGCCCGATTAGCGCGGCGCCGATCGGCGGCGGCGAGCCGGCGGCGATCACGGCGACCGCGCCGAGGGTGAGCGGGGTGGCGCCTTGGCGATCAATCGCGCTCGCCGATAATTGCGCGAGGTCGGCGGCCTGGCCATGCGACTGCACCAGGAACCGCTGGTTCTCGGTGTCGACCACGCCGGCGCTGCGGATCGCCGACGCGGCGGCGGCGGAGGCGATGATTTGATTGAGGCCGATATGCGCGGCCAGCAGTTTTTCGAGATCGACCCGCACCTGCCATTGCTGCGGCCGGGCGCCGAAGATCACGACATTGGCGACGCCCGGCACCGCGAGCAGAGCCGGGCGGATCGTCGCGCGGGTCAGCTCGGTCAGCTGCATCAAGGATAGGCGGGATGATGTCAGTCCGATATCGAGCACCGTGCCGGTCGCCGATTGCGACGGCGTCAGCTCGGTGCGCGCGGCAGGCGGCAGCAGGCGGGCGGCGGCGGCGATGCGCTCGGCGACGAACTGGCGATCCTGGTAGAGGTCGGTGTTGCCGCGAAAGATCGCGCTGACCACCGACAGCCCGGCGACCGATTGCGAGCGCAGCTTTGCCAGACCCGGCGCGCCGCTGATCGCATCCTCGATCGGCGTCGTCACCAGGGTCGCGACATCCTGCGCCGCAAGGCCGGCATCGATGGTGTCGACGGTAACGATCGGCGGGGCAAACTCGGGGAACACATCGTAATCGGCGCGGCGCAGCGACAATGCCCCGGCGACTGCGATCACGAGGGCGGCGACGCTCACCAGCCAGGGATAAGCCAGGGAAAACCGGATGACCGCCCGCAGCATCGCCTCAGTCGTCGCGATCGGCCGGGCGGGTGGTTCCTGCGCCATCATTCGACAGCAGCACAGCGCCGCGAACCACGACCCCATCGCCCGGCGACAAGCCGGCCGACACGAAATATCCGGCCGGTGTCGGCGAGCCGGTGGCGATCGCCACCCGCTCGAAGCGGTGGCCGGGGGCTGCCCGGTACACCACCGCCCCGCCGCCCTGCCACACCACGGCCGACCGCGGGACGACGACCCCGGCGCGCCGCCGACCGACCGGCAATGCCGCCGAAACCGTGGCGCCGACCGGGGTGCCGGGCTGCGACGCCGCCTGATATAGGAAGCTCTGCCCGGGATAGCCGCCGAGCATGCCCGGCACCGGTCCGATCAGGGTGAGGGCGAAGCGCGCGCCGGCGGCTTTGGCCTCGACTTGCTGCGGCGGATCGGCGAGCCCGGTTCCAGGCGGCAGGCTCAGCCCGATTAGGATCGCCCCGCCGGTCGCGAGCTGCGGCAGAGGGTTGGCGCCGCCGTGCAGCGCCCCGGCCATCGCCGCACCCCAATGGGCGCTGGCCTCGGCCAGCAGCGCCGCGCGCTTGACTCGTGCCCCGGCGAGCGCCGCCTGGTTGGCGGCAAGATCCTCGGCCGCCTTCTGGTAATCCGACATCGAGATGATTTGGCCGCGCCGATAGAGCGCCTTGGCTTGCACCATTTGTTGCTGTTCGAGCAGCACCTTGGCCTTGGCCCCCGCGACCGCGGCGTCGTCGGCCGCGATCTCGCCATGCAGCCGGATCAACGGCACCGGGTCCAGGACCACGCCGAGCGCCGGGATCGAAGGCGCGAAGCGGGCCGGGCGCAAGGTCTCGACGACGATCCCGGCACGCCTGATCTGGCCGCTGCTCAGGACCACGGGCCCGGCTGCCGCGACCGCGAGAGCGCCGAGCGCCGGCAAGACCCGGCGCACGACCCGTTCAAACATCCCTGTTCGCATCGCCATCGATCGGCTCTGGAGAGGCCGCTCTAAGCCCTGCCGGCGAACCGGTCAACGGCGGTTCCGTTGATCGCCGTGCCAGGCGACAAAGCAAGGTGCCGTTCCGCCAGCAACGCCCTATATTGCCGGCACCGAGGCCGATGGGGGATCCGGGGTGGAACAGCGGAATCTGGGGAAATCGGGGCTTCGCGTGTCGGCAGTCGGGCTCGGCTGTAATAATTTCGGCGGACGCATCGATCTCGGAGCGACGCGCCGGGTCGTGCACAAAGCGCTGGATCTCGGCATCACCTTTTTTGACGAAGCCGACACCTATGGCGATCCGCGCGGGGATTCCGAGACCTGCCTCGGGCAGATCCTCGGCGATCGCCGCAAGGATCTCGTACTGGCGACCAAATTCGCCCGGCCGATGGACAGCTCCGGCCGGTTCGAGGGTGCCTCCCGCCGCTACATTATCGCCGAGGTCGAAGCCAGCCTGAAGCGGCTCAGAACGGACTGGATCGACCTCTATCAGCAGCACCAGCCCGACCCGCTGACCCCGATCGAGGAGACCCTGCGCGCGCTGGACGACCTGGTGCATCAAGGCAAGGTTCGCTACATCGGCTCATCGACCTTACCAGCCTGGCAGGTGGTCGAGGCGCGCTGGACTTCGAAGCATTACGGCCTCCACCATTTCGTCTCGTGCCAGGAAGAGTACAGCCTCCTCGCGCGCGGCCTTGACCAAGAGATGATGCCGGTGCTGGAATCTTATGGTCTCGGGCTGATCCCTTTCCGCCCCTTGGCCGACGGGCTTCTGACCGGCAAGTACCAACGCGGCGTGCCGCTTCCAGCGGGCACCCGCCTCGGGTCGATGCCGCGCGCCGCCGGGCGCTATCTGAGCGACCAGAACTGGGCGGTGATCGAGCGCCTCGAAGGCTTTGCCGCCGAGCGCGGGCACACGCTCCTCGACCTGGCGCTGAGCTGGCTGTTGCGGCGCCCGGCAGTGGCGAGCGTCATCGCCGGCGCGACCACGCCCGAACAGGTCGAACAGAACGCGCGCGCCGCCGACTGGGCGTTGACGACGGACGACATGCATGAAATCGACCGGCTGACCCTCTGAGCATCAACCTCGCAACAGGAGTTTCGCGATGGATATCCGACTGGACGGAAGAAGTGCGGTGATCACCGGCGGCAGCAAGGGGCTGGGGCTCGCGATGGCCGAGCGGTTCGCTGCCTCGGGAGCCGATGTCGCGATCCTGGCGCGCAATCCCGAGACCCTGGGCGAGGCCAAACAGAAGATCGCCGCGGGCGCCAAGGGCCGGGTCGCCGCAATCAGCACCGATGTCTCCAAGGCGGCCGATATCCGCCGGGCCTATGACCAGGTCATGTCCGAATTCGGCAAGATCGACATCTTCGTCAACAACGCCGGCCAATCGATCCGCGGCCCGTCCGAGGAATTGACCGACGAGATGTGGCAGTCCGATCTCGACCTCAAGCTGTTCGCCCAGATCCGCTTGGCCCGGCTGGTCTTTCCGCAGATGAAGCAGCGCCGCTGGGGTCGCATCATCAGTGTCCTCAACATCGGCGCCAAGGCCCCCGGACCCGATAGCGCGCCGACTTCGGTCAGCCGCGCCGCCCAGATGGCATTCACCAAAGTGCTGTCGGGCGAGGGTGCTCCCTATAATGTGCTGGTCAATTCGTTGCACGTCGGCGTCATCGTCAGCGACCAGATCGTTCGCCGCCATCAACGCGAGGGCGCCAACGTCTCGCTCGAAGATTTCATCGCCCAGGCCGGGCGGGCGGTGCCGTTGGGCCGCATGGGCCAGGCCGAGGAATTCGCCAATGTTGCCTGCTTCCTCGCCTCCGACGCCGCCTCCTATGTGACGGGATGCGCCATCAACGTCGACGGCGGCCGTTCGCCGGTGGTGTGATCCGGCGAAGAGTGTTGCGTGCGGCGCCGGCGGCCAAAAGGCGCGCTCGTACCGACGCGCGTCGGTACGGGCGCTGAGCCCAGTTTGAAGGCGCGCCATGATCAAGCCTGCTGCGATCGTCTGCTTTGTGCTGATCATGCTCGGCGCCGCCGGTGCGCAGGCCGATGGCAAGCCGGAGGCCGCGCTGCCGGCGCGGGTGGTGACCCACCACGCGATCACGCTGGATGGCCGCAGCCTCGATTACGACGCGATCGCCGAGACCTTTGCGCTGACCGATCGAAAGGGGGCGACGACCGCCACGATCTTTACGGTTTCCTATCTCGCGGCGGCGCAGGCCGGGGCTACGCGGCCGGTCAGCTTCGTAATCAATGGCGGACCCGGTGCGGCCTCGGTGTTTTTGCATCTGGGCGCGCTTGGCCCCAAGATCATGGAGACGCCGGCAAACGGCGATGCGCCGCGCCCGCCGGTTCGCCTGGTCGACAACTCCTCGACCTGGCTCGCCTTCACCGATCTCGTCTTCATCGACCCGGTCGGCACCGGGTTCAGCCGCGGCGAGGGCGCCGAACAGAACCCGGACAAGCCGTTCTGGGACGTGCATGCCGATCTCAACTCGCTCGACGCGGTCATTCGGCTGTGGCTTACCCGGCACCAGCGCTGGACCGCGCCCGTCTACCTGGTCGGTGAGAGCTATGGCGGCTTTCGCGCCGCGGCGATGGCCCGGAGCTTGGCCCGCGACGTCGACGTAACGGTCAGCGGTCTGGTCCTGATCTCGCCGGCGCTCGACCTGTCGGCGCTGCATCCGAACCAGCGCGACCTGCTCGCCGCCGGCTTTTTCCTGCCGAGCTACGCCGCTACCGCCGCGGCGCTGCACGTCACCGGGGCTGATGTCGATCTGGCGGCGGTCGAGCGTTTTGCGCTGTCGGATTACCTCGTCGGTCTGGCCGCCCTGCCGGCGCAGCCATCTCGCGGCGACCCCTTTATCGCCAGGGTCGCCAGGCTCACCGGGCTTTCCGAAGAGATTGTGCGCCGCTATCGGGCGAGGGTTCCGAGCCATGTCTTCGCGCGGGAGATTTTGCGCGACCGCGGCCAGAGGGTCAGCCTCTACGACGGGACGATCCCGCAGCCCGCCCCCGCCGACGAACGCCAGGGCGGCGGCGACCCGCTGCTACGGCCGGTCGCGGCGGATTTCGGGGCGGCGTTCAACGCCTACGCGGCCGAGACGCTCGGCTACCACACCGATCGACCCTATCGGGTGCTCGCCGGCGATGTCTCCCGACAGTGGAATTGGGAGGGCGAGCGCCGCGACGGCGGTCCCGGCTTGCCGATGGCCTCGCTCGAAGCGGCGCTGATCGCGCACCCGGAAACCAAGGTGCTGATCGTCAACGGGCGCTACGATCTAGTGACGCCTTATTTGTCGTCGCGCTGGCTCGTCGACCAGTTGCCGATCCCGGCGGCGACCCGCGCCCAGATCCGCCTGCGCGTCTATCAGGGCGGACACATGGTGTATCTGCACCCGGCGGCGCGCGCCGCGCTCGCCCAGGATGCGGCGCAACTCTACGCCGCTGCCGGCGCTACGTCGCAATGAGCGCCACGCGCCACCGCCAGAACCTGCCCCGTGAGGACCAAAACCGCCGGGTACGCAGCGGCCGGGGGCTGCACGAGCGCACCTTGCTGCGGGTGTGCGGGCTCGCCGCGGTCGGGGCGCTGTTCGAAACCGATCCCGGCCGTGTCGAACGGCTGTTCTTCGATGCCCGTTTGCGCGGCGAGGTCGGCGGGTTTTGTGCGCTGCTCGCCCGCGCCCGCAAACCCTACCGCGAATTGGAGGCAGCCGAATTGGCGCGCGTCGCCGGCACCCTGCTGCATGGCGGCATCGCCGCGATCGCCCGGCCGCGTCCGCTCGCCGTGTTCGACCCGGCGGCGGCGCCCGGCTGGGCCAGGGACGGAAAGCCGATGCTGGTTCTCGACGGCGTCGGCAACCCGCACAACCTCGGCGCCATCGCCCGCAGCGCCGCCTTTTTCGCGATCGAGCGGATGCTGCTCGCCGACCGCCCCGAGCAGGCGCTGCCTTCGGATGCGAGCTATCGCGTGGCCGAAGGCGGGCTCGAGCACGTGACCCTCTACCAGGCCCCGCTGCCGGCCGCATTGGCGGGCTTGCGGCACGATTACCGCATCGTCGGCACCGTCATCGGACCCGGTGCGCCGCCAGCCGCCTCCAGCGGCGCAAAGCCGCCGGCGCTGATCCTCGGCAACGAGGAGAGCGGTCTCGACCCGGCGACCCTCGCCATCTGCGACGCGGTCGTCACCATCCCCGGCAGCGGCAGGGTGCAGTCGCTCAACGTCGCCGCCGCGGCGGCAATCCTGATCTATCAATTGACCCGCGGGCAGAGCTGACGGAGGCGTTGCCGGCGTCAGCAGCCGAGCTTGGCGGCGAGGTCGATAAAGCTGTCGGCGATCACGTCGAAATCGTGCTCGGCCTTGAAATCGCGGGTCTTGTTGGGGCCTTGCTCAAGCGGCCGGTTGACATAGGCGGTATGGAAGCCGCGACCGCGCGCCGCCAGCAAATCGGCATTATGCGCCGCGACCATCATGCATTGGCCGGGTTTGAGGTCGAGGAAGTAGGCGGTGCGGTCATAGGCCTCGGGCTGCGGCTTGTAAGCGTGGGCGACTTCCGCGCCGAGGACCGCATCCCATGGCAGCCCGGCGTATTTGGCCATGTTGACCATCAGCGCGACATTACCGTTCGAACATGTCGCCAGGATGAATTTGCGCTTGAGCCGAGTGAGGCCTTCGACCGTGTCCGGCCAGCCGTCGAGCCGATGCCAGGCGCGGTTGAGATGGTCGATCTCCGCCTCGCTGAGCCCGGAGATCCCGAACTCCGGCAACAGTTCGACCAGGTTCTCCCGGTGCAGATCGTCGAGCCGTGCCCATGGGCGCTCGCCGCTGCGCACCTTTGCCATCGCCGGCTGGTAGCGCGCCCGCCATTGGTCGGCAAAGGCGTGCCAATCCTTGTCGTAGCCTTTCGGCCCGAGCACGGCCTTGGCCTCGCGCGCCACGCTGTCGCGCCAGTTCACCACCGTGCCGAACACGTCGAAAGTCAGGGCCTTTACGTCGGAAAGCGCCATGGTCCGAACTCCTATACCGCCGGTCGCCGGTGCATGTCGCGCTACTCAGCGGGCGTCGTCAACACCCGATATCCGGCGAGGAACATCCGGCACCCAGCCCCGAACCTGCCGGTGCCGGATCAAGCGACTGGTATCCAGGCGCGCGATTAACCGATCGGATTCAGGCCGGGGGGCGCGCCCGCCGTGTGCGCCCGCAGCCGATAATGCTTACTAATCGCTGAGGCCGATCGGGATCGGGTCGGTGAGGTATTGATCCGCTGTTGCAGCCCCCGCGCCTGACGCCATACCAGCGGAGCCGACCTGCAGCATGCGCGTATCGCTCGCGTTGCAGGTCCAGTTGGCGGCGAGGTTGACGTTACCCCCCAAATAGCTCGCCTCCTCCGGGAATTTACAGAGCGGCATCGTCCGGCTGTTCGTCGCAGTTGCCACGATCCCCTCCGGTGCGACCCCCTTCGTCACCCAATTATGGAGCGCCTGGAGCGTATCGAAGCTATTCGGCGTCTGGGTGCCCCCGCCCCCGCAATGGCCCATCCCGGGCACGATGAACATACGCACACTGTCCTGCGTTGGGCCGTAGCCGCCATGCAGCGATGCCAGTTGCTCGTAATACCAAAACGAACGGAAGGGCGTGATCAGGGAGTCGCTGCCACCGTGATACCAGATCACCTTGCCGCCCTTGTTCAAGAAGTTCGCCAACATGGACGGGTCATCTGAATTGCCCGCGCTGGCCTGTGCGTACAACAGCGCCATGGTCGCATCGGATACCGTGTTCCCCGCAGCCGACACCGTTTCGGGCCAGTCATCGTTGACGTCGAAGTGTTGATTCTCCTCGATATAGGTTTTGATACCCCCTTCGCCGAGTGACCACGAAGCCGGCCCGACACCTCCGCCGGTAGGCAAGGGTTGCCCTAGCGTCGCGAGGTTCCAAGGTTCGGGTGAGTTGGGATAGCCTGGCGCGAAGGTGGTCTCAGTATTCCCTTCGAAGCCGGCAGTGCTCAAATTGGTGATTGGCATGCCGGGAAAGAGGGGTAGGCCGGACGTATCGGTCTCTGGCTGGATATAGGCTTGCAGCCCAGCCTGCTGGGTTGCGGTCAAGATGCCCAAGCCCGACGGGCCCAAAGCCGAAGGCAGGATATTGCATGCCGCCGCGTTCTGTATGAGCCCATCGGTCACGCCGTCGGCCCCATCGCAGCTCGCCGTCACTGCCGCGTCGACCGCCGCCACCGTATTGGGGTTGGTGGGGAAGGCGGCGCTAGGGTAAGGGATCCAGGCGCCGGCTGGGATGAACGCCTTCGCCTGCTTGAAGGTTGAAGTCCTGATCGAGTGATACGCTATGGCGGGGTCACCGACGATCAGACCGTCGTAATCTACGGGATAGTGTGTGCCTTCCACCATGCTCTGGCGGCCGCCAGTGGAACACCCGTCGAAATAGGCATAGTCGATGGGCTTGCCGTAATAGGCCTCGACATATTGCTTGGTCGCCACCGTCACTTGGTGGACCGCGCGGTAGTAGAAATCAATAATCGCCGAATTGTTGACGACGGGTGGCGTGCTCTCGCTGACGGCCCAGGTGAGATCGAGCGTCGTCGAGTTCTTGTTCGTGCCCGGTGTCGGTATTGACGACCGCATAGCCCAGACCAAGTGCTTCGGCAGCGTCAAAGGGATTGACCGAGGTCGAGGTGATCGACCCGCAATTTCCGCCGCAGCCTACGAACAGGAAGTGATTGTTCCAGACGAGCGGCAATTTAACCCGGAACTCAGCGGAACCTGTGTCGCAGCCGGATGCGAACGGACCGGTCGCCGGGCAATCGCCGCTCGTCGCGACCGTGCCGATCACCTGGCAATATTCCGGCACGCTGAGCTGTGCCCGCCGGCAAGGTGATGGTTGAGGCTTGAACGACCGTGGCGGAGGTGACGGCCACACCGGGGACGTTCAGCGCCGATATCAAGCAGGCCGGCGCCGTCGTCGGAGGAGCGAAGCCGAGTTCTGCGGCGCACTGGCCCTGCAGGTTGCCACCAACAAAGTCGGGGCCATAGGCATGCGTGGGTGATGCCGTGTTGCCTTGGCACTGAAGACTGCCGCCAACCGAAACGAGACTGATGTCGGCAGGGCTGCTGCTCTGGATCTGGACGCTGCCATGGACCTCACCGAGGTCGGCCTCGCAGCCTCCCGCATTGTTGATGCACTCGAAACTGCCGCCGATTTTGACGCCGGGCCCGACAAACCCGCTCTGCTGCGCGCAGCCTTGTATTTGGACGTTTCCAGCCACCGTCACTCCGCCTTCGAGCAGGGTGGACACACAGTTCGTAGCCTGTACGGCGCCATTGATCGTCGCCGGTTGTTGCGTTGCATCGACAGTTAGACTGGCGTTCTGCGAGACTCGAACGCCGCCTTTTACCGTCACATTGGAAAGCGTGCAGGAGGCACCGCTTGGCACCACAACGTTACCGTTCACGGTTCCGCTCAGGGTACTGCTGCAAGTGGTATCCGCGCGAGAAATGGAGGTGCTCGCGACGAATGCAGTCAGCGCCGATGCGAGGGCGAGGGCGAAAATTTTCATAAGTCCCTCCCTAAAGATCGGTTTGATCGGCTTTGATCAGCCCAGCGCCGCCGGGTTCTGCCCAGTCTCGTATGCTTAACCTTAACGTAGAACGATAGCCGAACGCCGAAAGAGTTTCAATCTCCTAACGCATACCAGACCAAGAAATTACACATGTCAGCTCAGTGTAAGGTGGAAACCTGCCGGCCATCGCGGCCGCCTCGGTTTCCGCTGACCGCGGGACCAGCCGGCGATCGCGCTCAGCTGCAAACTGCGGGTGCGGCGTCTCAAGGGACCAATGGTCGAACGCACACGATAGAGAGACAGGTCGCCGCATTACGCCTCGAACATTTCGCCGGGATGCCGTTCGACCGCCGGCAACGCGAGCTGGTCAGCCGGGGATGGTCAGCGCGATCAGCTTGTCGGCGGCGCGTTCGATACGGTCGAGGCGGCGGCAGGTATCGATCAGTTCGGCGAATTGCGCCTCGGGGATGGCGAGGCCGGGGGCGGCCGGGCGGATGCGCCGCGCCTGCTCGTCGAAATCCCAGATGAATTCGCGGCCGGTGCCTTCCCTGGCGAAGCTGCGGCCGTCCTTGGTGAACACCGTGATCCGCGGACCGAACAAGGTGCGCCGCACGGTCGGGATCAGGGTCACCCGCTGCATCAGGTCGAGCACCGCCGGCGGGTCGTTCTCGCCGGGGCCGGGCCGGTCGCCGCGCAACAGCGGATAGCCGCGCGTGACGGCGCCATAGGCGGTGAAATACTGGGTGCTGCCGACCTGCGGCGGGTTGTCGATGCCGCGGCTGGGGAAGGCCGGGCTCGGATACTCGGTCTCCAGCCAGTTGACCAAGGCCTCGATGCGCTCGATGTCCGCGTAGCCGATATTGTGGTCTTCGCACAGCCGCGCGGTTACGTCGATATGGGCGATGTTGTAGCCGGCGGTCGAATAGATGCGGTAGAGGGTTTCGAGGAAGATCCAGTCGCGGCCGAGGCCGTGGGTGATCCTGGCCAGATCGGCGTGGTTGTCGCCGGTGAAGCTGTAGCGCAACCCGCCGCGGTTGTTGCCGGCATAGGCATGATAGAAGCCGGCCTCGCCTTCGAGCGTGGTCTCGCCGCCCGGCGTCCCATGCCTGGCCAGCGCCACCGCGAGCAAGGCATTGCGCACCGCGCCGCCTTCGCGCAACGACCGGCCGCCGCTGCGGATGCCTTCGAGATTGCCGGATGCCAGGTTGACGCATTGGGCGATGGCGCCGTTGAGCTGGTTTTCGTCGAGACCGCCGAGCTTGGCGGCGGCGATCGCGGCGCCAAAGATGCCGAATACCGGGCTGGCGTGAAAGCCGCGCGCCATGACCGTCGGGATGAATTCGGCAGCCATCCGCTCCATGACCTCGTAAGCGGCGGCCACCGCGGTCAGGAAGGCCTGGCCCGAGGCGCCGGCCGCCTCCGCCGCGACGAGGGCTGCCGGCAAGATTGCCGTGCCGGGATGGGTCAGCATGCGAAAGGTGTCCCATTTGCCGCCGGCAAAGATCGTCTCGGTGTTGACAAAGGCGGCCCCGGCCTTGGTCAGTTTGCTGCCGTTGCCCAGCACGGTCGCGACCCCGCCGCCGCCGGCCTCCTCCTCCTGCATCAGCGCCAATGCCTGCCGGCTCGCCGGCATCCGGTGCGCCGCCAAGGCCGAGAACAGCGCCTGCAAGGTGACGCCCTTGGCCCGGTCGACAACCGCGGGCGGCAGGTCCTGGTATTTCAGATTGGCGACGAACCCGGCGAATTCGCGGCTCAGCGACATGGCAATCTCCCTCCCGCTAGGAAAGCTGGTTGATCCCGCACCCTTATAGCCGCCCGCCGGCGCCCGGCCCAACGCCCGGGCCCAACATCCGGTCAAGACCGGCAAAATTCCCGTTCTGACGGGAATAACCGGGAATTTTTCGGATGTCGCCTCGGGATGGGCGTTTTGACGCCGAAAACGGCCCGCCGATCAATCGCTTGCGAGCGAATTCCCGTGGCCGCGGGAACCGGGAATTAAACGCGCCGAACCGAGATTTGGCGGCCGGATCGTTCGAGCCGCCGCATCGCCCGAGGATGGCCGGGCACCACAGCAGCAACCACACGAGACTGATCGCTCCGCCCGTCGACATCAGTTAAGCTGGCTCCACATAGAGGCGCATGCTGCCGTAAAAAATTGCCCTTTGTGAGGCGCATCAGCGGCGCGGGGGCGGGGTGCTGTCGTCAGCGCCCGACAGCCGGTTTGCCGATGTTCCCTGTGAACGAGCACCAGCCGAGAGGTTCGATTGTCCATCTTATTCCTGGCGTTTCTGATCGGGGTCGTCGCTGGATTGCGGGCATTGACCCCGCTCGCCGCGATCAGCTGGGCGGCCCGTCTCGGCTGGCTCGACCTGCACGGCACCTGGCTCTCATTTTTCGGCTTCGCGGCGGCGCCCTATATTTTCACGGTGCTGGCGATCGCCGAGCTGATTGCCGACAAGCTGCCGAAGACGCCGAGCCGCAAGGCGCCGCCGGCGTTCATCGTCCGGATCGTCAGCGGCGGGTTGTGCGGCGCCGCCCTTGGCACGGCGGATGACGCCCTGATCGGCGGCCTCGTTGCGGGCGTGTTGGGCGCGGTCGCCGGCACATTGGGCGGCTACGAGCTGCGCACCCGGCTGGTCAAGGTGATCGGCGGCAACGATGTGCCGATCGCCCTCCTCGAAGACGCGATCGCGATCATTGCCGCGATCTGGATCGTCTCGCGGTGAGCACGATGGCTCGCCCCATTCATTCCGCGAGCATTTATTACACCGGACTACCCCAGTTCCGGGAAATCCTCTTCCCAGAATTCGGCTTCGGCGCGGCCGGATTGGGTAGCGCGGGCGGCTTCGGCGGTGCGCAGCTCGACGCGGCGGATCTTGCCGGAGATGGTCTTTGGCAGATCGGCGAATTCGAGGCGGCGAACCCGCTTGTAGGGCGCCAGATGGGCGCGGATGTGTAGGAAGATGGCCAGGGCGGTGTCGCGGGTTGGGGAGTGGCTGGCAGCCAATGAGATAAAGGCCTTGGGGATGGCCAGGCGGATCGGGTCGGGTGAGGGGACAATCGCTGCTTCGGCCACCGCCGGATGCTCGATCAGCGTGCTTTCGAGCTCGAACGGGCTGATCCGGTAATCCGAGGCTTTGAACACATCGTCGGCGCGGCCGACATAGGTCAGATAGCCGTCGGCGTCGCGCATGCCGATGTCGCCGGTGCGGTAGGCCGCGCCGGGGAGCGGCAGGATGGCGCCGTCATCGCCCTGGTAGCCCTGCATCAGGCCGAGCGGCGGCGGGTCGAGCGCGAGGCAGATTTCGGCCTCCTGCTGCTCCGCGCCGTCGGCGTCGAGCAATTTGATGCGATAGCCGGGCGCCGGGCGGCCCATCGAGCCCGGCTTGACCGTCTGGCCCGGCATGTTGCCGATCTGCAAGGTGGTCTCGGTCTGGCCGTAGCCGTCCCGCACGGTCAGTCCCCAGGCCGCCCTGACCTGGTCGATGATTTCGGGGTTGAGCGGCTCGCCGGCGCCGACGACCTCCCTGAGTGCGGTTTTCCATGCCCGCAGATCCTGCTGGATCAGCATCCGCCACACCGTCGGCGGGGCGCAGAATGTGGTCACGCCGCAGCGGGCGATCGCATCGAGCAAGGTCTTCGCGTTGAATCGCGGCTGGTTCAGCATGAACACCGTGGCGCCGGCGTTCCACGGCGCGAAGACGCAGCTATAGGCGTGCTTGGCCCAGCCCGGCGACGAGATGTTGAGATGAATGTCGCCCGGCTGCGCGCCGAGCCAGTACATCGTCGACAGATGCCCGACCGGATAGCTCTGCTGGCTGTGCAGGACCAGCTTTGGCTTGGCCGTGGTGCCCGAGGTGAAATAGAGCAATAGCGGGTCGGTTGCCCGGGTCTCGCCATCGGCGGCGAAATCCGCCGGCGCGGCGTAGGCCGTCTCCCAGCGCTGCCAGCCGGGCGCGCTCCCGCCGACCGCGATCCGGGTATAGTCGCCGGGCAGGTCGGCGAATTTGCCGGCGTTGTCGGCGCCGGCGACGACATGGCGGACCCGGCCGCGGGCAAAGCGGTCGACCAGATCGTCGCGGTTCAACAAGGTCGTCGCCGGGATGATCACCGCGCCCAATTTCATCGCCGCCAGCATGCATTCCCACAAGGGCGCGACATTGCCGAGCATCATCAGCAGGCGGTCGCCGCGCCGCACCCCGAGGTCGCGCAGCCAGTTGGCGGCCCGGCTCGACCGCTCGGCGAGTTCGGCGAAACTGAGTTTAGTCTCGGTCCCGCCATCCTCGACGATCCACAGAGCCGGGCGCTGGTTGCCCCGCGCCATGGGATCGAAAAAGTCGATTGCCCAGTTGAACCGGTCCAATACCGGCCAGCGGAACTCGCGGTAGGCCCGCTGGTAATCCTCGCGGTGGGCGAGCAGGAAATCCCGCGCCTCGATAAACGCCGTCGCCGACATGGTCGCTCCTCCCGAAGGTTCGCCCGGTTCGCGGCGATCATAGCGCAAACCTGCCCTGCTCGCTCGGCATAGCGTGGAAACCGCCTGCGGACGCAAGCTGCATTGCGCGAAAAGTGAGAGGATCCAGCCATGCACGATATCGTCATTCGCGGCGGCAGCATCGTCGACGGCACCGGCTCGCCGGCGTTCAACGGGGATGTCGCGGTCGATGACGGGCGGATCACCGCGGTCGGCGGCAGGGCCGGCCCGGCGCGACGGGTGATCGACGCGGACGGCCTGCTGGTCACGCCGGGCTGGGTCGATGTGCACACCCATTACGACGGCCAGGCGACCTGGGACCCGATCCTGGCGCCGTCCTCGTGGCACGGGGTGACCACCATCCTGTTCGGCAATTGCGGCGTCGGCTTCGCGCCGGTCAGGCCGCACCACCGCGACGCGCTGATCGATCTGATGGAGGGCGTCGAGGACATCCCCGGCCCGGTTCTGGCCGAGGGGCTGAAATGGGATTGGGAGAGCTTTCCCGATTTTCTCGATGCGCTCGAGCGGATGCCGCGGACGATCGACGTGGCGGCGCAGATCCCGCACCATCCGCTGCGCGTCTATGCGATGGGCGAACGGGCGATCCGGCGCGAGACGGCGACCGCCGAGGACATCGCGCTGATGGCCAAATTGACCGAGGAGGCGATCCGCGCCGGGGCCTTTGGCTTCACCACCTCGCGCACCAACGCGCACAAGACGACCCGAGGCGAGATGGTGCCGGGCCGCTTTGCCGAGATCGAGGAGTTGACCGGGATCGGCGGGGCCTTGGGCATGGTCGGCGCCGGCACCTTTGGCATGAATAGCGATTTCGAGGACGAGGCCGCCGAATTCGCCTGGATCACCCGGCTCGGCCAGCGGACCGGCCGCCCGGTGTGGTTCCTGTTGACCGACCGGCCGACCGACCCGCAGCGCTGGCGGCGGATCATGGCCGGGGTCCATCAGGCGCGCGCCGCGGGCGCGATCGGTGACGGCGCAGATCGCCGGCCGCCCGGTCGGGGTGATCCTCGGCGTCGCCGCCTCGCTGAACCCGTTTTCGATCCGCGAGCGCTACCAGCAATTCGACAGCCTGCCATTGTCCGAGCGGCTCTCGAGGCTGCGCGACCCGGCGGTGCGCCAGGCGATCCTTGACGACACGCCGTCGGCGGCGCTGCTGAACCGGCTCGGGCCGCTGGTCCAATTCGTCGCCACCCGCTGGGACCGGATGTATGTGATGGGCAACCCGCCGGATTACGAGCCGCGGGCCGAGACCAGCGTCGCCGCGATCGCGGCGCGCGGCAACAACTCGCCGGACGCGGTCGCCTATGATTACCTGACCGAGGATGCCGGGAACTTTCTGTTCTTCCCGGTGACCGGCTATGCCCAGGACGATCACGAGCCGATCCGGGAGATGCTGACCGATCCGGCGACGTTGCTCGGGCTCGGCGATGGCGGCGCCCATGTCGCCCAGATCGTCGACGCCAGCGTGCCTTCCTACATGCTGACCCATTGGGCGCGAGATCGGCAGCGCGGCGCCGGGCTGCCGCTCGAATTCGTGGTCAAGCGGCAGACCAGCGAGACCGCCGATTTCTTTGGCTTTACCGACCGCGGCAGGTTGCAGCCGGGCAAGCGCGCCGACATCAACCTGATCGACTTCGCCGGGTTGCGCCTGCATCCGCCGGAAATCGTCAACGACCTGCCGGCCGGCGGCAAGCGCCTGGTGCAGCGCGCCGACGGCTATAGGGCGACCCTGGTCGCCGGCACCCCGGTATTCGAGCAGGGCGAGCACACCGGGGCCAAGCCCGGCCGTCTGGTGCGCCGCGGCGGCATGCGGGCCTAGCCGGGCCTGCGATACCGTCGTGGCGGCCCCGGCACCCGATCACGCGGTCGCTCGCGGCCGCGCCCGGGGGCCGACAAGACCTGGATCCGCAGCGCTACCGCGCCGACGTCCCCGCCCGCATCGCCGACCGATCCGCTCGGGCTGCCGCCCGGCTGCTCCCTTGCAACCGGCAACGCCCCGGCCTCGATCGCGCCGCCGCCTGACCTGGCGCCCGCACCGAGCGCCTACCCTTCCTCATGCATGATCGGGCTGGGATAACGCCGACGAGCCTTGCAAAGCCGCCATGCCCGGTTATGATGCCGGCCGGACGTAGCATGAGGCGCGGTGGGGCGCGGGCGTAGCTCAGGGGTAG
>CAVZKP010000017.1:0-144440 GCA_963775875.1 uncultured Alphaproteobacteria bacterium | reverse complement strand
CTGAGCGAATTCGCACGGCGCTTCCACGGCGCAAAGATCATCGGCACGGTGCTGCGGCAGCAGATCGCCTATTGGCTCGGCCGCGCCGGGCTCGCCTCGGGGGTAATGGCGCTGCTGGTCCTGTGCGGCTCGGCGCTGGCCCGCTTGATCGCGGCTGAGACCGGCGCGGCCATCGCCGGCTGTGGCGCGGTTATCGCCTTCGCCGCGGCGATCTACGCTGCCGGCCTACGATCGAACAATGAGCGTGCCTGACCAGCCGGTCCGGCGCGACGAGAACAGCTTCGGTGCGGCCCGCACGGGCTCCGCTGACCGATTGCGGAGCAAACGCCCTCCTTTCGCATCCCGACTTGGCATCCCGACCGATCACTGCGCGGCGGCCCCTAGCCTTGCCCGATCATCCTCAAAGATGCTGTTGTACAGGTCCTGACCAAAGCTGGTTGGCAATGGTTCTCCTTCTACCAGTTTGAACGTCCGCTCCCGTTCGGCACGCAAGAACAGTATGTTTCCGACGTTTCTCTGATAGAATCCGTGCGCCAATTCATAAAGATGCGTTACGCAGACGATTCTGACCCGTTTGTCCAACAGGGCGGTGGTGATCTGCCGGGCGATATTTGAGCCTTCACGCTCGTTCGTCGCAGCAAAGGATTCGTTGAACAGAATCAGGGAATCTGATGTGACATGATCAATAATATCGCTGATCCGTTTGAGCTCTTCGTCGAGCTTGCCATGTTTCATTCCGGGATCCTCTTCTCGCTTGTAATGCGTGAACAGGCCGTCGCAGACGCTCGAACAGAAGTCATCTGCCGACACGAACATTCCGCATTGCATCATCAGCTGGGCCAGGCCGATGCTGCGAAGAAAGGTGGATTTGCCTCCCTGGTTGGCGCCGGTGACGATCACGAGGTCTTTCTTGTCGGCGTTCGCGTCGTTGCCGACCACGGTCTGATCTAAATTCAACGCCAGACAGAGATCGTACAATCCACGGCAGGACAGGCGTCGCTCCGCGACTGCCGCGGGCGCCGGCATGCATACGGGATGGTTTTTACGGGCGAGCTGTTCGTGCAGGTTTATGCAGCCAACATAGAACGCCAGTTCAGCTTGCAGCATGCCGAAAAAGTCGCGCACATGGTCGGTGGACTGGGCGAGCGCATCGGCCACCAGGGCGATTCCCCGATTGCGCAACTCCCCCAGCGCCCGCGCGCCAGCTTCGTCGCGGGGATGCAGCGAAAAGCTGTAGACCGGCGATTGCCGCGGGCGCAGCCAAATCGGGCAGGTCGCCTCACGATGCGGCAATAGGCGACGCAGCGCGTCAAGCCAGTCCCGCCACAGTTCCGACCATGTCCCCTCGCGCTCGGGAAATCGGCGCAGGACGTAATCGCTGCCTTTGTTGGCCCGGCCCAACGCGGCGCTGAGCAGCACCCCATTACGGAAGGTGAGTTGCTCCAGATGTTGTCTGGCATGAACAAAATAATCGTCATCGAGCTCTCGTTTCAGCGCCGCGAAAAACCCGGCCCACCCTTCGGAGACGAATTTGTCGGCATGGGCATCGGCGATGTTCCGCAGCTTCTTCTGAAATTCGAGGAGGACCGACATCAGATCGATTGAATGCCGCAAGACCTGGTCCGGATAGCGCGCAAGGACGCCGCCAAGAAAGTGCCGCCGCTGTTTCTCCATGGCGTCGCCAGCGACAGCGTAAAGTTCGCGGACAATGGCCGGGTGATCCAGGCACTCTTGCAAAACCGCCTGGCGATATCGGATCGCGTCGACATCGCCGGTGAGGCTGTCAAAAATCGCCTTTCTGGCGACTTCAAACACGCAGTCATCGCCGCCCGCCATCGCGTTGAACAGCGTGTTCAGCGACAGATCCATGGTCAGCGCCTCCTCGTTCCACGGCAGCCCCGCCCGCCGGTCAAAATCCTGACCCCGATACGGCCGCCCGGTACGCGCAGCTTCCCGCACCGCTGCCGCTTGCAACGGCCGCCGCCAGTCAAAATCCCGGTTCGGGTGGAGAAGATGCGCCTTCATGACCCGATGCGCTGTTTGATCATGTCGTAGGTCAGCCGGTATTTCTCGGCGATCGACATCGCATAGGCGAGACCGTCAGCCGGTCGCCTGACGATCTTATAGGTTCGCTGCGCCGGGTTCTCCGCTACGACCGTGCTCACCATGCTGACCGTCTTTTCGCCCAGCGCCGCCACCTCGTCGATAAACGTTACCCAAACGCAATAGAGGTCGAGACGCATGATTGCCGCAGCGATCTTCCCGCTGAGGGCGATCGCGTCCGGTAATGTCGTCGACGCGAACAGCTCATTCATCACGATGATGCTGCTGGGCGTAGCGGCGGTAAGGATCTGATGAAGGCGAACGAGATCATCCTGCAGCTTGCCGCGCAGGTTGACGGTGTTCTCCCCCTTGTCAAAATGGGCAAACATCTTGTCGAAGAGATAGAGTTGCGCATGCGTGCCAGGGACCGGACAGCCCAGGCTGGCAAGGTAATGCAACTGGCCAAAGGTGCGGGCGAAGGTCGTCTTGCCGCCCTGGTTCGGACCGGAGACGACGATGATCCGCTCTGGGTCGCGCAGGTGAAAGTCGTTGCAGACCGGAGCGGCGCGTTCGCCGACGAGCCTGCCGGCCAGGGCCAGATCGAAGCCCTGATAGTCGAAAATCTCGCCGCGGGTCTGGGTGACCCGTGGATAGCAGAAGCTCAGTCCCAACTTTTTGAAACGGGCGATATATTCGAGGTAGGCAATATAAAACTGAATTTCTCTGTCGAATATTAAAATCGTCGGGTCCTGAAATTTGACATTTTCTTTGCAATATTGATCGAGATCCAGAAATTCTTGCCGGTAGAATTGGGCGACGCGATCAAGTATCTGGCCTTCGACGTGGTTCACGTCCAGTGAATCGCTGAACTCGAACTTGTATCGTTGCGCCGTTCCTTGTTTGAACCTCTCGAATGTCGCAAGCACCTCTGCGCTATAGTCTGGTTCGCCCTGGTGCAGCCGGACGTCGACGCGGGGCATCTGGATCAGAATGCCGTAAACGATGGCCGAGAAAGCGGTCGCGAGCGCCGTCGTCTGTCGGAGCAGCGAGGTGAATGGTGCCGAGGCGGCATAGCCGATCAAATATCCTCGGAACGCCACTAGGCCGCGGGAGGTGACGGTCGGGGCCGACAAATCGTCGACCAGACGGGTCACGGCGTCGCAATAAGTGCTTGCGGCGTCCAAGAACGACCGCCCCTTCTGGTAGGGGTGGCGGAGCTTCTCGCTCTGGGCGATGTGCTCGCGCATCGCGCGCATATTGCCGGCAAAGGTTTTGGCGTTCCCGAACAAATCGGGATTTTCGAGATCCTGCATGATCTCGTGACGAAACGCGATGGCGTCGACATCGCGCAATGGCGCTTGGAAAAACGGCTTCAAATTATATTCCTCTTTGCCCGCCGTAATCGCGGCAATGATCTGATCGAGATTGAAATCGACAAAAAACGGCGGCGCGTTGACCGGCTCGTCGATTAGAAAATCGGCATTGGTTGCAAAAGAGTATGCTGTGGCTGGTCATCAGGCGAAATCCTCATCCCCGGCGAACGGGGTCCGGCAATCGGTGAAATGCTCGAACCCGCGACAATCGCCCAGGTCCCTCGTTTTGACCGATACGATGTTCCGATCCATGCCACCCTCACCTCAGCGGTGTCGCCGCTGACTCGGCCCGCGCACCCCGGTATTCCCCGGCGCGAGCCCGCAAATCCCGCTGCGCCGCTTCCAGCCATTGCGCCGCGTCGCGCAGCCGGGCGAGATCGTGTTCGGCGTCGCGGGCGTGGTCGCGACGTTTGGCGAGCGCCGCGTCGATCGAGCCGCGCGTCGCCGTGATCGCCGCGGCGAGCCGTGTCGTCGAACCAGGCCGAGAAATGGCGGAACGCATCTTCGAGGTTTTGCCAAGTGGCCCAGCGCAAATTCTCGACGTTACGCTGCACCAGATCGTCGATCTCGCCGGCCAGCCGGCGTTTCAGGCGGGCGGCGCGGACGCTTGCCGGCAGCAGCTTGTCGACGGCGCTCAAAACCACCTGGTCGAGGGTCTCGTCCCATTTTTGCGTGACCCAATAAGGCTCCCGTTTGATTGCGAACACTTCCGAGCCGCCCGATTGGATCAGCGGGATCTCGAACAGGGCGGCGGCGGTCTCGCGCACCGAGCCGATCAGCGCGTCCGCCCGCCGCACATGCCGCGCCAGGGCTTCATCGACCTCGCCGCCCAGAGCGCGCGAAATCTCCGCCATCCTCGGCCCGAAAAAATCCGGGATTGCCGCCGCTATCGCGTTCCGGACCGCCGCCTCCTGGCGCTCCCCGTGTGGCGAGGCGAGGGCGGGTGCGGGCACGGCGCAGAGGACCGCGCGCGCTTGCCCGCGCAGTATCTCGGCCAGCACTTCGAGACGGTCGAGCGCGCGGCGCCGGTCGCCGGCCAACAGGTCGCGCGCTGCCAGCCGCTGATCCTCGATTTGGCGCAGCGCCTCGGCGAATTTCGCGGCGCGTTTCTCCAGATCCTCGACCGGCAATTCGAGCGCCCGGACCGCTAGCAACACGTCCATCCAGGCGGCATCGAGCAGGCGGCCGGCCTTGCCTGCCGCCGCCCGGGCCAGCGCCTCGGTCTTTTCGCGCGCCAGAAACTGCGCAAGGTGGCGTTCGACCCCGCCGAGGCCGCTTTGTTCGACCCCCTTCGCGTCGCTTTTCTCCTTGGCTTCGAGCCCGTGCCGGGCAGAAAGGCTGAAGATCGCAATCTCTGCTTCGGCCGGGAGATGTTCGCGCAGGCTGCGCCGCAGGAAATCCACCGCGACGGGCCGGTCGCTCTCCGCCAGGTAGTCGATCTTGTTGAGAATGAAGAACAGGCGGGCGACGTGCGGCCGAACCGCTGCGAGATAGTCGAGCTCCGCCGCCGTCACCGGCGGATCGGCCGAGAGCACAAAGAACGCGGCGTCGCATTGCGGCAGCACTTCGAGCGCCGCATCGGTGTTGTGGCGCAAGGTCGAGCCGATCCCCGGCGTGTCGATCAGCACGATCCCGTGCTCCAGGATCGGGGACGGAAGAAACACCTCGACCCGCGCCACCCGCTCGCGGTTCTTCGGGTTCCCCGCTTCGGTCACCAGCCGGAACAGTTCGGCCCTGATTTGAGCCGGCTCGGCGCTCGGCAGCCGCTCCGGCATCCGGCCATCGCTGTAACCGACCTCGATCGCATAGTCGCAAGCCCAACGCAGAAAGGTCGGGATCGCCGTGATCGGCACCACGCCGGTCGGCAGGATCGGCTGGCCGAGGAGTGCATTCAGAAAGGTGCTCTTGCCCCGCTTGAACTGGCCGAGCACGGCGATCTGCAGACGTTCTTCCACGAGACGGGCACGCAACTCTTGGAGGCCCGTCGCATAGCCCTCGCGCTCGGGCCACAGATCGAGCAAATGGGCGGCGCAACGCGCGAGCAGCGCCGGTAGGGGCTCGGGACGCTCGCCGTCGGATGGGTTCAAACGATCGCCGCCAGAAATGTCCATGCCGATGCTCCAAAAACGGCCAGGGCGGAACGAAGTACGGTCGTCCACCTGGAGAGGAGTCATCAGCTGCACGCCGGTGACGGCAGCGGTTAAGGGCGAACTCCTTCGCCGAGCCGGAGGCTGGTGGCTCGGGCCGCCGATGTCAAGGATCGAGCAACCGCACCAAACCCCCAATCAACATAAACTGTCCGGTGTCTTTCGCGGACTATCGCCCGGCAGAGTCGGCATCCGACCGTACCGGCTGACGCTCTTTTTCGCGGCGGCGGGTCCTATGCGCTTTATGCCGGCAATTACGGATTTGCCGGCGGGGTTAAGGCGCCATGCCCTTGTCGGCCAGTTCGCGCCGCGCCTTTTCGCTCTTGCCGGCGTCGAGCCCCATCGCATCCATGATATGCGGCGCCTTGGTGAATTGAATGTCGCGGTATTCGACGACCTCGACCCGGTTGCCCCACGGATCGAGAAAGTCGAGGAACGGCCCCGGCAACAATTCGCCGCCGGCCGCCTCGACCAGCGCGCGCACCTGCGAGCGATCGTCGACGACGAGACCGAAATGACGGCGCCAATCGTGATGCTCGGCGCCGCTCTGCATCAGATTGATGAACTGATCGCCGAGCTCGATAAAGGCGTTGCCCGGCCGTTTGGCGCGCAGCGTGAAGTCGAAGATCTTGCCGTAAAAGGCCAGGGCCTGTTCGATATCGCCGACTTCGAGCGCGATGTGATTGATGCCGACGAGCCGCGGCTTTGGACCCCCGGCGGGGGCGCTTTCGGATTGGCTGATCGCGGTCATTGCGTCCTTCCTCCTGGTCGGTGCGGCGCTCAGTCACTATATTGGCATTAATATCCTGGGGTCGATGCCGGTCGGGCGAGCTGCCCCGAACGGCGTGGGGATCGGCCCCTTCGAGGCGAATTTCGCCCTTCGCCTGGCTCAACGGGCCTCGTCTTGTCGCGGGCTCCCGATCCGGGCGCCCAGGAAAGCCATCATGGATCTGATCACCAAGCTGCCGGAGATGTCGGAAGACTCGCTCACCAATCTTCGGACCAATGCCAAACGCCTGCAGCTGACCGGGACGCCGGCCCAGCGATCCGACGCGGCGCTGTTGCTGCCGGCGGTGGAAGCCGAATTGGGCGCGCGCCGGCTGGCGCGGGTGAAGGCGACCCGAACCGTGAAGCCGAAGGAGACGGTCCGCCGCCCGCGGGTCGTCAAGGCGCCGCGAGGCGAGGCCGCCATCGAGGAAGCCGCGCCCGGCGAGAAATGACCATCGGCGCGGCGTCGCCGGGGTTGGAGCGGCGGATCGAGACGGTATAATCGGCCGGTGATCGGATCGGGGGGTGCGGATGTCGGTTGAGCTGACCATCGAGGGCGGGGTCGCCAAAATCGTGCTGAACCGCCCGGAAAAACTCAACGCGCTCAACCTGGAGATGCGCGAGAGCCTGTGCGAGCATTTCGCCCGGCTGCGCTATGACGATGCGGTTCGGGTGGTGATCGTGACGGGCGCCGGCCGGGGGTTTTGTTCGGGCGCCGATGTCGACCGCATGGCCGGGCAGCATCACGATCTGCGTGGCGGGCGGCAGCGGCTGCAGCAAGGCGGCCACACCTTTATCCGGGCGCTGCACGCGATCGAGAAGCCGGTCATCGCCGCGGTGCGCGGCCCGGCGGTCGGCATCGGCTGGAGCATCGCGCTCGCCTGCGACCTGGTGGTGGCGTCGAAGACCGCGCGGTTTTCGCAGATCTTCCGGCGCATCGGCCTGGCCCCCGACGGTGGCGCGATCTGGTTTCTGACCCGCCGGCTCGGCATGGCGAAGGCCAAGGAGCTGGTCTTTACCGCGCGTTTTGTCGAGGCCGAGGAGGCGCTGGCGCTGGGGCTGGTCAACCATGTCGTCGATGATGACGAGCTGATGGCCCGGACCGAGGCGCTCGCCGCCGATCTCGCCGAAGCGCCGACCTTTGCCCTCGGCCTGGCGAAAAAGCTGTTCCACGCCGCGATCGGCCCGAGCCTCGACGAATATCTCGAAATCGAGAGCCTGGTGCAGCCGCAGCTGCACCTGACCGCGGACAACGCCGAAGGGGTCGCCGCCTTCCGCGAAAAACGCGCGCCGAAATTCACCGGCCGCTAAGCGCCTGACCGGAGCCGCGCTGTCCCAGCAGGCGCCCGCCCGGGCGCAGCACCGCCCGCGGGGCCGGGTCGCCGCGGGCGGGAGAGGCAAGGCAAATCGAAAATCCGACCGGGAATCTGGCCTAGCTGTGCTTGGGGTCGTCCTTTGATGGCGGGTCGCGGTCCAGGGCTTCCTTTAGGCGCTGTTCGTCGACGCGGATTTCGACCCCGGCGCGCTCCTCCTGCAACAGCATCGGCGAGCGCGAGTCGCGATGGCCCCAGCCGCGGTTCAGCGCCTCGGAGAGTTCGGCCAGCGCCAGATTGGCGACCCGCATCGGCACGTTGAAGTCGCGGCCGAGCTGGGTGGCGAGCGACATGTCCTTGTGCGCCAGACGCAGGGCAAAGGCGGCGGGCTCGTATTTTCCGGGCAGAAACTGGTCGATCAGCCCGTCGAAGGTGCGCCGGCGGCCGCTGGCGCCTTCGCGCACCGCTTCCCACAAGGCGAGCGGCTCGACCCCGGCCTTGACTCCGACCGTGAACATCTCGGCGAGTGCCGTCTGGATGCAATAGCCGGCGCCGTTATGCACCAGCTTGGCGACCGATCCGGCGCCGATCGGGCCGACATAGCGCGCCTTGTCGCCCATCGCGTCGAGCGCGCCCTTATGGCGGTTGAAGATCTGCTCGTCGCCGCCGACCCACAGCGCCAGCTTGCCGGTGCGCGCGCCGCGCGGCCCGCCGCTGACCGGCGAGTCGAGCATATAGACATCGCGTTCGGCAAAGGCGGCGTGGATCTTGCGCACCATGGTCGGCGAGTTGGTCGACAGGTCGAAATAGGCCTTGCCCCGGCTCATGCCGCTGAGGATGCCGTTTTCGCCGAGTGCGACGGCTTCGACCTCGGGCGGGCCGGGCAGCGAGGTGAAGACGATCTCGGAGGCTTCGGCGACGGCCCGAGGCGTGTCGGCCCAGACCGCGCCGGCGGCGAGATAGGGTTCGGCCGCGGCGCGGCGCAGATCGTAAACGACCAGCTCATGCCCGGCTTTCTGCAGGTTTGCCGCCATGCCCGAACCCATCATGCCCAGGCCGATAAATCCGACTTTCATCTCGCCCTCCCGGCTGTCTTCGAGCTGCGCGCCGCTATTTCAGCACGTCCTTGGCCACCAGTGCGGCGGTCATCGCCGCCGGCCAGCCCGCATAAAAGGCGAGGTGGGTGATGATTTCGCCGATCTCCTCCTTGGTGACGCCGTTGTCGAGCGCGCGCTGCAAATGGCCGACCAGCTGTTTTTCACGGCCGAGCGCGATCAGGGTGGCGCAAACGATCAGGCTGCGGTCGCGCTTGGAGAGCTGCGGGCGCTCCCAGACATCGCCGAACAGGACCTTTTCGCTGAGATCGATCAATTTGGGCACGACATTGCGGACCTGGTCGCGGGCCGATGAGGGTTGCGATTGCGCCATGGTTTTCTCCATTTGTTGGGGGGCTGCGGTTTCCTACCGCGCGCAGCGTAGCACGCGGCCCCCGAGGACGGCCAGATCTACCGATGGCGCGGATCGGCCCGATCGCAATGGGCGCCTTGCCGATCAGCCGGCCGGTAGCATCAGCCGCGGCGCATCGGTGCGGGGGCGCGCGGCCGCCACACCAATGCCGAGGACATCGCGTAGTTCCACATAACGCTGACCGTGGCGCCGCCGATCGCCGCCAGCCACCACGGGCAGGCAGCGGCGAACAGATGCGCGGCGAGGACGATATTCGCCGCGAGGCCGATGACGCAGACGCCATAGAAGCCGAACAGACCGCGCACCAGGGCGCGTCCGCGCAGACGCCGGCTGCGATAGGTAATGGCGTTGTTCAGCAGGAAGTTGCCGGTCATCGCCGTGGTCGCGGCGATCGCCTGACCCGCCGGAAAGGCGATGCCAAAAGCGCCGATTGCCAGGCGCAGGGTCGCCAGATGGGTCAGAACGCCGATCCCGCCGATCATCGCGAACCAGAAAAACCGGCTGCTGACGATGGGCCCGCGAAATCGGCGCGGCGGTGCGGCAGCGGCCTCGTTGTCGTCGGTTGCAACGGGATCGGCGAGGCGAAGGCAAGCGGGTCGATACATCCCGGCGGGTCCTGTTGCCGGCGGCACAGTACCCGGCCAGGGCTTAACCGGAGCTTAGCGAGCGGCGGCGGTCGCCGGTTCCGTGGCGACTCCGAAAATATCGACGCTGGCCGCTGTAGCGGGCGATGGGCTCCGGCGCGGCCCGCGCGCCCCGCCCGCCGTCCAATTCTATTCGCTCAGCCCAATTCTATTCGCTCAGCACGGCGGCGATTTCGCCGGCGAGCTGATGGGCTCGATAGGGCTTTTTGAGGAGGGGCGAGACCGGAGCGCGTCCGCCCGCGTAACCCGAGGCGAACAGGATCTTGAGGCCGGGGACCTGCTGCAAGGCGCGCCGCGCCACCTCGAGCCCGTCAAGCCCGGGCATGACGATGTCGGTGAACAGCACGTCGATCGGGGTGCGGCTGCGCAGCATCAGCAATGCCGTGGCCCCGTCTGGCGCCGTCAGCACGCAGTAACCACAATCTTCGAGGACGTGGCTCGCATAGTCCCGGACATCAGGATCGTCATCGACGACCAGGATGGTCTTTGGCGCCGAGCTGATCTCCATCATATCGCCATCAGGAAATCCACCGATCTTCGCCGCTGACTTGCTCTTGATGGTAGCTTAGGCGCGGCCAATAGGCTAACACTCTTAAGGGCTAGAAAAGCCTCGCCGGGCGAGCATGGCAGTGTTGCGAAATGCCCGGCTTCGCCTCCGGTTCAATGCCGGAAGTGGCGGATGCCGCTGAACAGCATGGCAATGCCGGCGGCGTCGGCGGCGGCGATGACCTCTGCGTCGCGCACCGAGCCGCCGGGCTGAATCGCCGCGGTGATCCCGGCCGCGATCGCCGCCTCGAGCCCGTCGGCGAACGGGAAGAACGCATCGGAGGCCAGCACCGAGCCTCGGGCCGGCGAATGCGGCAGCCCCGCGGCTCGGCCGGCCTCGGCAGCCTTGGCGGCGGCGATCCGGACGCTGTCGACCCGGCTCATCTGACCGGCGCCGATGCCGACGGTAGCGCCGCCGCGGGCGAAGACGATCGCGTTCGACTTGACGTGCTTGGCCACCGTCTCGGCGAACCGCAGATCATCGATTTCGCCGGCGCTGGCGGCCCGGCGGGTCACGGTGCGCAGCGCGTCCGCAGCGAGCGAGAGCGCATCACGCTGTTGCACCAGGACGCCGCCGGCCACCGAGCGGAAATCGAGCCCCGGTGCGGCGGGGTCGGGCATCGCGCCGGTGACCAGCAGCCGCAGCGCCGTTCTGCGGGCGAGACTCGCCGCTGCTTCCGGCTCGGCCTCGGGGGCGATGACGATCTCGACAAAGATCCGCCCGATCGCCTCGGCGGTGGCCATGTCGAGCGGCCGGTTGAGCGCCACGACCCCGCCAAAGGCGCTCTGCGGATCGCAGGCCAGCGCCTTGTCCCAGGCAGCGCGCAGGCTCCCAGCGATGGCGACGCCGCAGGGATTTGCGTGCTTGACGATCGCCACCGCCGGCGGGACGAACTCGGCAACCAGCTCAAAGGCGGCGTCGGCGTCGGCATAGTTGTTGTAGGACAGCTCGCGGCCCTGCAATTGCCGCGCGCTCGCGACGCCGGGCCGGCGCCCGACAGTGCGGTAGAACGCGCCCATCTGATGCGGGTTCTCGCCATAGCGCAGACGGTGGCCGAGCCGGCCGGCAATGACCAGGGTCTCGGGGAAGTCCTCGCCCGCTTCGCGCGCCATCCATTCGGCGATCGCCGCGTCATAGGAAGCGGTCGCGGCATAGGCCTTGCCGGCGAGCCGGCGCCGCAGCGCGGGTCCGACCGCGCCGTCGCCGGCCTCGATCTCGGCGAGCACCTGGGGGTAATCGAGGGGATCGGTCACCACCGTCACCCAATCGTGATTTTTGGCGGCGGCGCGCAATAACGCCGGTCCGCCGATATCGATGTTTTCCAGGCAATCCTCGCGGCCAGCGCCGGCGGCGACGGTATCGGCAAACGGGTAGAGGTTGCAGATCAAGAGATCGATCGCCTCGATCCCGCGCTCGGCCAGGGCAGCGCGGTGATCGGGCCGGTCGCGGCGCGCCAACAGGCCGCCATGGATCGCCGGGTGCAGGGTCTTGACCCTTCCGTCGAGAAACTCGGCCATGCCGGTGACCGCGGCCACCTCGGTGACCGGCAGCCCGGCCGCGGCGAGTGCGCGCGCGCTGCCGCCGGTCGAGACCAGGGCGATGCCGCGCGCGGCCAGCGAGCCGGCGAAGGCGACGATCCCGCTCTTGTCGCTGACCGAGATCAGAGCGCGGCGGATCTTTCGTGGGGAAGAGGCCATTGTAACGGTTGGCTCATCGGGCGCCGAGTGTGACGTCAGCCGAGATAGCCTCGCTGCGAAGCGCACGGCTTAGGCTCGCCCGGTCCTCTGCCGGATGAGCAGGGCCGGCGGATCAAGGGTTGTTGACCGAGTCCACGATCAGGATGTCGAGGCGCAAATCCTGCCCCCAACCCCCGCCCTGATCCTGGCGAGCGATGCGCACCACGAGGTGGTCGCGCGCGGTGGTGATCAGCATGACGCTGAACAGATCAGGGAAGCCGAAATCCTGATTCGCATTCTGCCGCGGCTGCAAAAGCACGGTCGAGGGCACATCCGTGGTGAGGTCGAGGCCGGTAATCGTAACGGTCAGCTCGAGAGTTGTTGGAACCACTTGGACCGATATCGGCCCAAGTAGTGACGACGTTGCCGAGTACAGGTACCGCCACATTCGGCGCGACTGCGCCTGACGCCGGGTGCAGCGCCATCCTTCGGATGTCGCGTGCCGGCACGGTCCGGTGATTGGCCCGATGCGGGCGGGCCGGCGGTGTTGGTTCAGAAGGTGTTTGGGCCATGATCGCTCCTCGCTGTGCCGGACCGAAGCGGCGGCTGGCGCGCCTGAACCGGGCGCGACCCGATCGTACCAGGATATTCCTCGACCGTCATGCAGCGATTGGCGAGAAGCCGGCGCTGATCGTGCCCTCCGGCCCTTCGCCGTGGCACCGGCGCGATCAGCGACCGCGCGCAAGCGCCGCCAGCAGGGTGGCCACAATCCCCGCGCTGGCGCCGAGCGCGATGCCGCCCCAGCCATTCTCCGCCGCCCAGCCGCAACCGATCAGCAGCAGATCGGCGGCGATCACCCGCCGGACCACAGCGGCGTGGCCGAGGCCGTTTCGTACCGCCTGCTGATAAAAATGCCGGCGATGCGCCTGCCACACCCGCTCGCCGCGCAGCAGGCGCCGCAGCAAGGTGATCGTCGCGTCGGCCAGAAAGTACATTGGCAGGATCACCGCGATCTTCCAGAACCCGCCAGCGGCGAGGCCGATCAGCAGAAAGCCGGTCAGATAGCCGAGCGGGACGCTGCCGACATCGCCAAGAAAAATCCGCGCCGGCGACCAGTTCCACAGGAGAAAGCCGAGTGCCGCGCCGAGGATCGCGGCGGCGAGCAGCGCCATCGCCGGATCGACCCCGCGGCCCAGGACGGAAAAGACCAGTAGCCCGCCGCCGATCGCCGCCGCTTCGCTGCCGGCAAGGCCATCGATCCCGTCCATGAAGTTGAACAGATTGACCCACCAGATCCACAGCAGGCCGGCGGCGGCGAAATAGAGCACCGGGCCGAGCCAGGCCTGCAGCGCGTTATCGGTCGCGGGCAGGGCGCAGAGCCCGATCGCGACCGCGATGCACTGCGCGGCGAGCCGGGTCGCGGGCGACAGGCCGCGCAGATCGTCGATCCAGGAGACGACCGCCAGCAGCACGGTGCCGGGCAGGACGCCGATAAACGGCGGCGAGACACGCCCGGTCAGGCGCAGGGCGAGCCAGGCGAGCAGCACCGTTGCGACCGGCGCCATTCCGCCGCCGCGGGGGGTCGGCGCGGTGTGGGAGGAGCGCTCGTTCGGGCGATCGAGCACATTGCGCCGGCGCAGGACCGGGATCAGCGCGCGGGTGGCCAGGCCGGAGAGCAGCGCCGCCGCGGCGGCGACCGCGACTGCGGCGATCCAGCCGCTGATATCGACGCGGCCGATCTGCGGCAAGCTAATCGGCGGCGGCCGTCGGCTCGCGGCGCAAAGCCCAGCGCACGGTGGTGCCGCCCGGCGCGGCGGTGCCGCCGAGCACCAGTTGCTGGGTTTTGCGCGCCTCGCCCGATCCCAGATAGATGCTCTCGCCGAGCGTCATCTCGGCGCCCGCCGCGCGCAGCCGCCACACCGATCCGCTCGGCAGCCGCAGCAATGCCGCGGTTTCGTCCTCGACCAGCGAGGCCTGCACCGAGGGATGCAAATGAAAGCGCACGGCAAAGGCCGCCCCCGGCCTTCCGGTAAGCCGGTCTTCGCCGCGCAGATCGTCGCCATCGGCGGCGAGGAACAACTCGCGGGTGTAGATCAGGCCGAAACGGTCGCGATAGCCGTCATGGGTCGCGGAAATCCATTGCTGGCCGTCGTGCTCGGCCCGCTCGCAGGTGACCGACGCCGGTGCGCGGCCGAGAACGCCGTCGTCGCGGATCTCGGCCGAGTTGGTATCGGCCACCACCAGCACCGAATGCGCGGCGCTGGCGCGGGCGACCCGCCACCAATTCGGTTTGGCGCCGCGATAGGCGCCGCAATTGACGATGATCCGCTCACGCCCGTGGCTCATTTCGAAGGACAGCGCGCCGGCATGCGCCTGCTCGTCAAAGCCGGGGGGCGGCGGCCTGCCGGTATCGACCACCACCAGGCTGTCGGCGGCTTGCAGCCGTTCGAAGCCGCTGTCGGGTGCATGCGTCGGGGCGCGCCCTCTGGTCTCGGACCGGGTCAGGACGAGGTCGATCAGAACCCCATCCTCTTCCAGCGAATCATTGAACAGCGCGAGCCGGCGATCGCCATGGCGAAACAGCCGCAGCATCGGCGCCATCCGCCCGATCGCGTCCTGCACGGCGCCCGGGGTTTCGCTCTGGCCCGCGCGCAGCACCGTGCGAATATCGATCAAATCCTGCAGCACCCGAAGCTGGGTCGACGGGCTGCGCGACAGGTGGCCGCCATCGGCAAAAATCTGCGCCGGCATCTCGCGCGCAAGCGCCTCGGCCGCCTTCGCCAGCTTCCCGGCGGAAGCGCCGAGCGCGACGCTGCCGACGATCAGGCCCTTCAGCGCTCGCAGCCTCGCCGCGCCGTCGAGTTCCCATGCGGCGGTGCGGCCGAGATGGCGCAGCTGGGCGGCTAAACTCGCCAGCATCGCGCGGCGCAGGGCCGGGTCTTGATCGCCCCCGGCGAGATCGTCGAAATGGGTGAGCCAGGCGAACAGCCGCGTCGCCAGCACGTCGGAGCGCCAGACGATCGGGTGCCAGGCGATATCCTCGGCAAGCCAGCTGTGCACCAGCTCTCGCGCCACGCTGCGGGCGTTCGGTCCGGCGGCAAACAGATCCGGAATCCAGCTGAAGCCGTGCCATTCGGCGAGCCATTCGGGCCCGGCGGCAGTCGGAAACCAGCGCGGCGAGGGGTTGCGGACCAGTTCGCCGGCAAATTCGATCTCGCCGGCGGCGATCGCCGCGCCGCGCCGCGGCTCACCCGGCCAGGCCTGGCCGATCTTCAGCGTCAGCTCGGCTGGAACCCCGCCGATCAGGGTGTAGCGATAGAACCGGTTGGCGGCGAGCTTGCGCAACGCGTCGTGACCGAACCGGGTCCACAGCCCCGGCATCTCTGCGCCGAGCCGGTTCCGCCGGGGCTCGCCGCCTTCCCTACCCGCAGGAGTTTTCATCCGACTGGTCCCCGACCGTGAAGATACGCCGGGCGGGCGTGGCCAGGGTCGCGAGGGGCGTGCCTGACGAGCGAACCCATGCCGCTTCGTAACAAGGAAACCCGGAGCCTGCAAGCGACCGGAGCCTGCGATCCCCGGCTGAGGTCGGGTTATGCGATCGGCTCTCGTCCGAGGCAATTGATTCGGTTTTGTTCCAGCGCCCGGGCTCGGCCTTTGGCAAGTCGGGTATGGCCCGCCGGCTCAGTTCGTCAGCCGCCTCATGGCTTCAGCAGCAGCTTGCCGATGACTGCGCCCGATTCGAGCAACTCGTGCGCGCGCGCCGCCTCGGCGAGCGGCAGCCGTCCGTGGATCAACGGCCGGATCTCGCCGGCGGCGAGATGGCCGAGCAAGGTCTTCATCGTCGCCGCGCGGATGTCGGGCCGGTCGTCGAAGCTGTGGATGGTAAAAAACCGCACCGCCGGGCTCGCCGCGGAGTGGGCGCGCATCGCCGCCGCCAATTCCGCATCGGGGGGGCCGTCGAGCCGGCCATAGGACACCACCATGCCAAGCGCCGCCAGCATCGCGAAATTGCGCGCGAAACCCTGGCCGCCGATCGGGTCGAGGATCAGATCGACGCCGCGGCCGCCGGTGACCTCGATCACCCGGGCGACGACATCCTCGGTGCGGTAATTGATCGCCTGGCCGGCCCCGAGCGCGAGAACCGCGCCGGTTTTGAGGTCCGAGCCGGCGACTCCGATCACGCTGACCCCGGCGATCAGAGCGAGCTGCACGGCCGCACTGCCGACGCCGCCGGCGGCGTTGTGGACCAGCACTGTCTGCACCGCCACCCCGCGCGCGGCGGTGTGCAGCACATGATAGGCGACCTGGTAATTCGACAGGCAGGCGGCGGCCTCGAGCGCGCATTCCGGCGGCAGAGGGAGCGCCGCCCGCGCCGGCACCGCGATGTATTCGGCATAGCATCCGGCGCGCACCGGCAGGTCGCGGGCGCTGACGAAGACCGGCTGGCCGATCGGCGGCTCGGCGACGCCGCGGCCATGCGCAACGACGGTGCCGCTCATCTCGATGCCGGGGATCGCCGGCAGCGGCGGCATCCAATTGTAGACGCCCCTGCGCACCAGGATTTCGGGCATGCTGACGCCGATCGTATCGGCCTTGACCAGCACCTCGCCATCGCCCGGAACCGGGGTCGGCAGATCGACATATTCGAGCGCCGAGGGATCGCCCGGCTGGCGCAGCAGGATCGCCTTCATGCCCGTCGCAGCACTCCGCAGCGCGTCAGGGAATAGACCGATGGCTGGGTCGACGCGCCGCGTCCGTCGCGACCCCGGCGGCGCCGCTTTCTCGCGATAAGGCGGTTTCTTGGGGTCGGCACGCTGCTGGTCAGCACGCCGCTGCCGCCCATCTCGGCTCGGCGGTCACCGGCGCTACCGCCCTCAACCAAACCGGCGCAGAAAAACCGGCAATCCGCCGCCTCTCGCCGGGTCCCATTCCTTGCGGACCTGATCCTCCACCGGCAAGCCGCCGGCGGTCACCGGACTATGGGTGCGCCCTTCCGGAAAACTCTCCCGATCCCGATCGATCACCACCGGATCGCCGTTGCCCTTGTCGCGGCGTTGCCACCTGCGCAAATGTTTCTCAATCGACCGCTGGTCCATTTTTGCTCCTCCCGAACCGCGATCTAGGCCCGAACTTAACCAATTGCAACCGGACTCCCGAATCCTGCACGATTATAGATGCTTGCCGAAGCGACCTCGGCGGAGCGCATGGCGCCGCCCGCCGGGGCCCTGGCCGGGCTTATTTGCCGGTCGCCTGCAGCGGTCCCGCCGTCCAGCGGAACCCGGTCAGGATGCTGTCGTCAAACCGGCATTCGACCGCCAGATTGCGCGGCAACGGCCCGTGCGGCGGCATATCCCGGCGGACGCCTTCGACATCGGCGACGATTGTCGTGATGCTGGTGGCTGCGGCGCCGCGCTTGGTGATATCGATGTCGGCGCCGGGATAGGCCGCCTTCATGATCTCGGCGCAGCGGTCGGCCATGCCGCCTGATGGGGCCAGGCCGCACCCGGCAACGAGGCAGAGCAGACCCGCGGCCAGGGCGGCCGAAGCCGGTCGAGTGCAGCGCATCGGGCGATATTGCGCAGATCGGCGCTGGAGTTCAAACCAAGCGTAGCGGGAACAGGCGATGCGTGCGGAATTGCTGGTTGCAGCGGGGCGGCCTCTGATCTCGGCTGACGTGCCGGCGCCACGCCCAGGGCCGGGGCAGGTGCTGGTTAAGGTGCACGCCTGCGCGGTGTGCCGCACCGATCTGCACGTCGTCGATGGCGAGCTTGCCGATGCGAAACTGCCGCTCGTCCTCGGCCACGAGATTATCGGCGCGATTGTCGAGAAGGGGGCGGAAGTCGACCGCTTCGCGATCGGCGACCGGGTCGGGGTGCCGTGGCTCGGCTGGACCTGCGGGGTTTGCGACTATTGCCGCAGCGGCCGTGAGAATTTGTGCGACCGCGCGCGGTTTACCGGCTATCAAATCGATGGCGGCTATGCCGAGCTGACCGTCGCCGACCAGCGCTATTGCTTTGCGATCGACCCCGCTTACGGCGATGTTGAGGCAGCGCCGCTGATGTGTGCCGGGCTGATCGGCTACCGCAGCCTGCGCATGGCCGGCGAGGCGCGTTCGATCGGCATCTACGGGTTCGGCGCCGCCGCCCACATCATCGCTCAGGTGGCCCGCCATCAGGGCCGGCGGGTTTTCGCGTTCACCCGCCCGGGCGACCAGGCAGCGCAGGATTTCGCCCGCGGCCTTGGCGCCGAATGGGCCGGGGATTCGACGATGATGCCGCCCGAGCCGCTGGATGCGGCGCTGATCTTTGCCCCGGTCGGGGCGCTGGCGCCGGCCGCCCTCGCCGCCACCCGGAAAGGCGGCACCGTCATCTGCGGCGGCATCCATATGAGCGACATTCCGAGCTTTCCCTACCGTATCCTGTGGGAAGAGCGGGTACTTCGCTCGGTCGCAAATTTGACACGCCGGGATGCCGAGGAATTTCTGGCGCTGGCGCCGCGGGCGGGCGTCAGGACCCGCACCGTCGCCTACCCGCTGGCCCGTGCCAACGACGCGCTCGGCGACCTGCGCAATGGCGCGTTACAGGGCGCCGCGGTGCTGGTTCCCTGAGATCGCGAGGTCGGCGGTGCCAGCCTCGGACGCGGCGCCGCGACGAAGCCGGTTTGCCCGGCGATCAAGCTGCGGCGGCAATCAAGGATGCGGATGGTGAAATCGCCGGGGTGCACAATGCAGGTTGAAGAGGAATGGCCGCACCGTGTCCGCCGGCATCGCGGCGAGCGGCGAGGCCGGAGATGACCGGGTTCGCATCGGAAGTGGATGTCGTGGTGGTCGGCGCCGGGGCCGCCGGGATCGGCGCGGTGCGGCGTCTGATCGAGGACGGCTCGCGGCGGATATTGGCTCTGGAGGCGCGCCCCCGGGTCGGCGGCCGGGTCCACACCATCGCACCTGCCGGCTTTCCGCTCGATCGCGGCGCCGAGTGGCTCCATTCCGCCGACCGCAACCCGCTGTCGCCGATCGCCCGGCAGCTCGGATTCTCGGTGCATCGCCGCCCGCCCGGATGGACCAGCCGGCTGTCGCGCAGCGGCGAGACCGCCGAGGCCGAAGCCGACTGGCTCGCCACCCGCGAGGCTCAGGCCCGGGCGCGGCGGCAGGCGGCGTCGGAATTGGCCGACCATCCGCTGGCCGACCGCCCATTGGCGAGCGTTCTGGTGCCTGGCGGCCGTTGGAACCAGCTGCTCGACGCGACCAGCAGCTGGGCGAATGGCGCCGAACTCGACCGGGTCTCGGTCAAGGACTATGTGCGCTACGAGGACAGCGGCATCAACTGGCGGGTCGGCGAGGGTTATGGCCGGCTGGTGGCGAAATTAGCCGAGGGCCTGCCGATCGCTCTGGGAACGCCGGTCACCGCGATCGACCATCGCGGGCATGCGATCCGGCTCGAAACCGGACGCGGCGATGTGACCGCGGCCCGGGTCATCGTGACCGTGCCGACTTCGATCCTCGCCGCCGAAGCCATCCGCTTCGATCCGCCGCTGCCCGACAAAATCGCGGCGGCCGCAGGGCTGCCATTGGGGGTCGACGACAAATTGTTCATTGCCCTCGATGGCGAACTGCCGGGGTTCGGCCATGACGGGTTTCTGGTCGGCTCGACGACCCGGCGTGAAACCATGAGCTACCAAATCCGCCCGCTCGACCGGCCGGCGATCTACTGTTTTTTCGGCGGCCGCTTTGCCGCGGCGATGGAGCGCGAGGGCGAGGCGGCGATGTTCGACTTTGCCGCCGACGAACTCGCCGGCATTCTCGGCAACGACATCCGCCGGCGGATTTCGCCGCTCGCCGCCACCGCCTGGTTGAATGACCCATGGACGCGAGGGTCCTATTCCTATGCCCTCCCCGGCCATGCCGGCGACCGGGCGGTCCTCGCGGCGGCAATCGACGGCCGGCTGTTCTTCGCCGGCGAGGCCTGCTCGCCGAATTTCTTTTCGACCGCGCACGGCGCCTATATGAGCGGGATCGCCGCCGCCGAAGCTGCTCTCGCCAGCCTGGCCTGAGCGAAGTTCAGCTGGGAAATTGACGTTGCCATCCCGGGCGCCGGCCTTTTACGGCAACGACAGTCAGCGCTGCGCTGCTACCGGCTGGGCGCGTGCGGCCGCCAGTTCGCGGTAATATTGGCGCTGCTTCTCGCGCCAGGCCGCCCGCTCGGCGCTGTCGAGCGTACCATCGTGATCGGTGTCGATCTTGTCGAAACGGGCGTGGAAGATCGCGTCGCGTTCCGCAGCCGGCATCGCCGCCAGCCGATCGTAATAGGCCTTGCGCCGCTCGAGGCTCGCCTTTTCGGCTGAGGTGAGATCGGGGGCCGCCAGCTGGGCGGCGAGGCGGGCCCGGCGCTTCTCGATATCCCGCATGCGGAAATCGCGATATTCGGCGAAGGTGATCAAATCCACCGCATCCGACTGAACCGCCGGCGGTGTCGCGGGCGTGGCGGAGGCGGGGGTCGCGGCCGCGACCGGGGCGGCGACCGGCGCCGCAACCCGTTGCGCGATCGCCGGCAGATGCCATAGCGCCGCAGCGAGAAGGGCGGAAGCGGCGGCGACGAGCGTCCATCGTCTCATCGGAATCTCCCCTAGGTTCATGGCCTGTTCCTAGTAGAACAACACATGAACATAGTTGGCAAGCGTTTTTTGGCGCTCTTGGTTAAATTTTTGGGGCAGGCGGTAACCGGCGCCGATCTGCGGCGTCGATCTGAGGCGTCAATCCCGCGGCGCGAAACCGGTAAAGGCCTGGGGTAGGCGGCGAATGTCCTGGACCAGATCGGGCGGCACCGCTCCGGCGCTGTCGGCGCGCAAGCTCAGCGCATCGACGAGGCCGCCGAAGCGCTCGCCGATCGCCGCGACAATCCGGTCATGACGCCCGACGGCGGCGAACAGATGGACCACCTCGTCCGGCACTTCCGCCGCCATCTCGGTCCATTTGCCCTGCCGCACCAGCGCGTTGAGCTTGTGGCCGAGATCTTCCAGCCGGTGCGTCGCCAGCACCGGGTAATAGGCCGGCGTCGAGCCGTAGAACGCGACCCGCTGGCGCACCCATTCGAAGCGGCGGGCCACGGTCTCGTGATCCGGCCCGGTGGCGAGAAAGCCGCCGCCGGAGATCTCGTATTGCGCCCGGCTACGGCCGGTCTTGGCCAGTCCGGCGGCGATCCGCGGCATGATTGCATCGGTCAGGTATTGGCGGGTGCAGAAGCCGTGCAATTTGACGCCGTCGCATTCCTCGGCCGCTACCTTCAGCATCGCCGGGCCGACGGCGGCGATCATCACCGCGGGCGGCGGGGCATCGATCGGCTCGGGCGAAAAGTTCGGGGTGGTCAGGGTGAACCGGTAGTGCTCGCCCTCGAAGGCCGGTTTTCCGCCGGTTTTCCAGCACTGCCAGATCGCCCGCAGCACCTGCACATATTCGCGCATGCGCGGCGCCGGCGGCGTCCACGGCACCGAAAAGCGGCGCTCGTTATGCGCCCTGACCTGCGAGCCGAGACCGACGACAAAGCGCCCGCCGGTCGACCCGGCGAGGTCCCAGCCGACATTGGCGACCGCCATCGGGGTGCGGGCAAAGGCGATCGCGACGCCGGTGTGCAGCTCGATCCGCTCGGTCGCGGTCCCGGCCACCGCCAGGGCGAGAAACGGATCGTGCTTGTTCTCCATCGCGACGACGCCGTCATAGCCGTCGGCTTCGACCGCGCGCGCCGCCGCGGCGACCGCGCGCAAATTCTCCTGTGGCAGCGTCGCAAATACCCGCATCGGTTGCTCCCCTATGCGCCGGCGGCGCCGCGGGCGCCGAAGATGGCGGTGCCGACCCGCACATGGGTCGCGCCAAAGCGGATCGCGGTTTCGAAATCGGCGCTCATTCCCATGCTGAGCAGCTGGAGGCCGGTGCGCCGGGCGATCTCGCGCAACAGGGCGAAATGCGGCGACGGCTCCTCGCCCTGCGGCGGGACGCACATCAGCCCGGTCACCGGCAGACCGAGCCGGTCGCGGCAATGGACGATGAAATCGTCGGCCGCGGCCGGAAGGACGCCCGATTTCTGCGCCTCCTCGCCGGTGTTGACCTCGATCAGGCAGGGCAGGCGGCGGCCGCTGCGCTCCATCTCGCGGGCCAGCATCTCGGCGAGCCGCGGCCGGTCGAGGCTCTCGATTACGTCGAACAGCGCCACCGCCTCCCTGACCTTGTTGGTCTGCAACGGCCCGATCAAATGGAGCGTGAGGTCGGCAAACGCCTCGCGCAATGCCGGATATTTCAGCTGCGCCTCCTGCACCCGGTTCTCGCCGAAGATCCGGTGCCCGGCGAGAAGCGCCGCGCGCACCGCCGCTTCCGGGTGGGTTTTGCTGACCGCGACGAGCGCGACCGCGCCATCGTTACGCCCGGCCGCCCGCGCCGCCGCCGCGATCCTGCCGCGCACAGCCGTCAAATTGGCCGCGATGACCCCTTCCATATCAGCTCCAATCCTGGCAAAAATCCGTCTTGCTCGCTCCGGCTGCGAGCAACGCAGTTCCGCGGGGGATCGCCGGATGTGTATCGTCCATTACCGCCTGTCGGCCGCACTCGCCGCAAGTCTTTCGTTGGCTCTGGCCGGGTGCGGCTCGAGCCCGCCCGCCGCCAAGGCAGCAGCGGCCAAGCCGGCGGCGGCGGCCAATGCCCAGCCCGCCGCTGCGGACCCGCCCGGTGAAATCGACACCGAGGCGACGATCTGGACGGTGCTGGGTCTGGCCAAGAAGCCATCGGAGCACGAACCGGGTCCGCAGACCGGGAATACGGTCAGCCCGATTCTGTGGCAGGCGGCGCACGACACCCTGAACTTTGTCAAGTTCAGCTCGGAGGACCCGCTGACCGGCCTGCTGGTGACCAATTGGTATTCGCCCAGGGACAAGCCCGACGAGCGCTACAAGATCAGCGTGTTCGTCCTTTCGCGCGAGCTCAGATCCGATTCGGTCGCGGTGACGGTGGATCGCCAGGTTCGCTCGCCAACCGGCGAGTGGGTCCGGACCACGATCGCCCGCAAGGTCGAGGATGATCTCGAAACCGCGATCCTGCGGCGGGCCGGCCAGCTCAAACGCGCCTGGCTCAAGGAGTGGAAGGCGTCGGGTTGACCTTGCCGGCGCCGGCCGAGCGGTCGCGGCGGCGCCCGGCGGTTTGAACCCGCCGATCGCGGGCGCCGGGAGCGGACGCGAAATCGCGCGCACCCGCTGTCGATTCGACGCGCCAGGCGCGCCGGCGCACACTATCTTTGCCACAGGCCCAACCCTGACGCCCGGTCAGCCGGCGAACCCGCATTCGGATCCCGCTCCGGCCGCACCGTCGAAAGATTTATGACAACGATGTCGCGCTACAATTTCCGAGAAACCGAAACGAAATGGCAGCAGGTCTGGCGCGAGCGGCGGCTCTACGAAGTCGCCGCGGCGCCCGGCCGGCGGAAATACTACGTGCTCGAAATGTTCCCCTATCCGTCGGGCAAGCTGCATGTCGGCCATGTCCGCAACTATACGATGGGGGATCTGGTCGCCCGCTATCGCCGCGCCCAGGGGTTCAACGTGCTCCACCCGATGGGCTGGGACGCTTTTGGCCTGCCGGCCGAGAATGCGGCGATCGCCGAGAACATCCACCCGGCGGTGTGGACCGCCCACAACATCGCGACGATGCGCGCCCAGCTCGAGCGGATGGGTTTCGCCTATGACTGGTCGCGTGAGATCGCCACCTGCCATCCGCAATACTACCGCCACGAGCAGAAGATGTTTCTCGATTTCCTCGCGGCCGATCTCGCCTACCGCAAGGAATCGTGGGTCAATTGGGACCCGGCCGAGAATACCGTTCTCGCCAATGAGCAGGTCATCGACGGCCGCGGCTGGCGTTCCGGCGCGATCGTCGAAAAGCGGCTGCTGTCGCAGTGGTTTTTGCGCATCACCGAGTTCACCGAGGAATTGCTCGACGCGCTTCAGGGGCTCGAACGCTGGCCCGAGCGGGTGCGGCTGATGCAGGAGAACTGGATCGGCCGCTCGGAAGGCGCCCGCGTCTTCTTCGCAATCGCCGGCCGGGACGAACGCATCGAGGTGTTCACCACCCGGCCGGATACGCTGTTCGGCGCCTCGTTCGTCGCGTTGTCGCCGAACCATCCGCTGGCCCAGCGCCTGGCCGAAACCGATGCCGGGCTGGCCGACTTCATCGCCGAATGCAACCGCATGGGGACCAGCGAGGCGGTGATCGAGACCGCTGAAAAACGCGGCTACGCGACCGGCCTCGAAGCGGTGCATCCGTTTGATCAGAGCCGCCGGGTTCCGGTCTGGGTCGCCAATTTCGTGCTGATGGAATATGGCACCGGCGCGATCTTCGGCTGCCCGGCGCACGACCAGCGCGACCTCGAATTCGCCGGCAAATACGGGCTGCCGGTGCTGCCGGTGGTGTTGCCGCCGGGCGCCGACCCGGCAAGTTTTGCCATCGGCGCGGAGGCTTTTGTCGAAAACGGCACCCTGTTCAATTCGGATTTCCTCGACGGCTTGCCGGTGGCCGAGGCCAAGCGCGCCGCCGGCGAGCGGCTCGAAAGCATGGGTCGGGGCGCGCGCACGATCGCCTACCGGCTGCGCGATTGGGGGGTGTCGCGGCAACGCTATTGGGGGTGCCCGATCCCGGTCATCCATTGCCCGGATTGCGGCATCGTGCCGGTGCCGGAGAGCGATCTGCCGGTGACCCTGCCCGAGGATGTCAGCTTCGCGGCGCCGGGCAACCCGCTGGCGCATCACCCGACCTGGCAATATGTCGACTGCCCGCGCTGTCACCGCCCGGCCCGGCGCGAAACCGACACGCTCGACACGTTCTTCGAATCCTCGTGGTATTTCCTGCGCTTCTGCTCGGCCCGCGCCGCCGAGGCGTTCGATCGGGCGGCGGTGGATTACTGGATGCCGGTCGACCAGTATATCGGCGGCGTCGAGCACGCCGTGCTGCATCTGCTTTATTCGCGGTTCTTCACCCGGGCGTTGCAGCGCTGCGGTTACCTCGATCTCGACGAGCCGTTTGCCGGGCTGTTCACCCAGGGCATGGTGTGCCACCAGACCTATCGCGGCGAGGGCGGCGACTGGCTGTTTCCGGAGGAAGTCGAGATCGACGGCGAAGGCCGGCTCCTCGACCGGGCCGGCCGTCCGGCGATCGCCGGCCGCCTCGAAAAGATGAGCAAGTCCAAACGCAACGTGGTCGGCCTCGACGCCATCGTCGACACTTACGGGGCCGACACGGCGCGGCTCTATCTGCTGTCCGACAGCCCGCCCGAGCGCGACCTCGAATGGACCGAGACCGGGATCGAGGGCATCTGGCGTTATGTCAACCGGCTGTGGCGGATGGCGAGCGAGCCGCCGCTACCGCTACCGCCGCCGGGGACCGCGGTGGCGGGCGCGCTGCCCCTGGCCCTTGCCGCGCTGCGCCGCACCATCCATCAGACGATCGCGGCAGTGACCGACGATCTCGACAAATTCCGCTTCAACCGCGCGGTCGCCCGGATCCGCGAATTGACCAATGCGATCGAGGAGCTGCCCGAGCAGACCCTGCGCTCCGAGCCCGCCGCGCCGGCGGTATTGCGCGAGGGACTCGAAACCCTGGCGCGGCTGCTGGGGCCGATGATGCCGCATCTGGCCGAGGAGATGTGGCTGACCCTCGGCGGCGCCGGGCTGCTCGCCGAACAGCCCTGGCCGGTGGCCGAGCCGGAACTGGTTCGCGACGAGCAGGTGACGATCGCCGTTCAGGTCAACGGCAAGCTGCGCGGCACGCTCGAATTTCCGCGCGACACGGAAAGCGGCGCGATCGAGAGCGCGGCGCTCGGCCTGCCGCAGGTGGCGCGCTGGCTCGACGGCCGCCCGCCGCGCAAGATCATCGTCGTGCCGAACCGGGTTGTCAGCATCGTCGCCTGACATGGCCGGACGCCGCGCATTGCTGGCCCTGGCGGCCCTTCTGGCCCTGCCGTTGCCCGGCTGCGGCTGGGAGCCGCTCTATGCCGACCCGCAAAGCAGTCCGGCGAGCGCCGATCTGCGGGCGATCCAGGTCATGCCGATCTCCGACCGGATCGGTCAGCGGCTCGAATTGGCCCTGCGCAATTCGCTGAACCCGACCGGCGAGCCGGCCAGATACCTGTACACCTTGCGCACGACGCTTACCGTATCGCTCAGCGATCTTGGCATTCAATCGCAAGGCACGGCGACGCTCGGCCGGCTCGACGTCTACGCCAACAGCGTTCTCTTCGACAACCGCACCGGCGCCGCGCTGCTGACCAATTCGCTGCACGCGCAGAATTCGTTTGCGCTCAATCCCAACCAGTACTCGACGGTCGTCGGCGAGCATGATGCCGGAATCCGCACCATCGCCGAATTGAACAACGAGATCGTCCGGCGGCTGACCTTGTTCATGGAGCGCCGCGCCGCGCAAAATCCGCCAAAGACGGGCTGAGCGATCGTGAAGATCGCCCCGGCGCGGCTCGCCGCCTTTCTGCAGCGCCCCGACCCAGCGATCCGGGCGGTGCTGCTCTACGGCCCCGATGCCGGTCTGGTGCGCGAGCGCGCCGACACCCTGGCCCGCACCGTCTGCCCGGATTTGCGCGACCCGTTCCGCATCGCTGATCTGAACGGCGCCGAGCTTGCCGCCGATCCGGCGCGCCTCGGCGACGAGGCGGCCCAGCTCAGCCTTGCCGGCGGCCAGCGGGTGGTGCGGGTGCGCGGTGTCGCTGACGGGCTGGCGCGGCTGTTCGCGGGCTTTCTCGATGGTGCTGATGCCGGGGACGCGCTGATCGTCGCCGAGGCCGGCGAACTGGCGGCCGGCTCGGCGTTGCGCAGGGCCTTCGAAGGCTCGTCCCGCGCCGCGGCGATCGGTTGCTGGCCGGACGCGGCGCGCGACCGGGCCGCGGTGATCCGCGAGAGCCTGATGGCGCATCGGGTCACCGCCAGCCGCGACGCCACCCAATATCTGGTCGAGCACCTGGGCGGCGACCGGCTGCTGACCCGCTCCGAACTCGAAAAGCTGGCGCTCTATGCCGGCGCGGGCGGCCGGGTCGAACTCGCAGACGCGATGCTTTCGGTCGGCGATAGTGCGGCGCTCGCGGTCGACGACGCGGTAATGGCCGCCGCCGAGGGCGACATGGCAAGGCTCGAACGTGTGCTCGACCGGGTGTTCCAGGAAGGGGAATCGCCGGTATCGGTGGTGCGCGCGGTGCTGCGCCATCTGCACCGGCTGCATGGGCTGGCGGCGCTGGTAGCGGCCGGCACGCCGGTCGACGAAGTGCTGCGGGCCGCCCGGCCGCCGATCTTCTACAAGCACCAGGACAGCGTCAAACGCCAGCTCGGGCTGTGGCCTGAGGCGCGGCTGCGGCCCGAACTCGACCGCATCGGCAAAGCCGAACTGCAGATGAAACAGACCGGATACCCGGCCGAAACCCTGTGCCGCGAGGCGCTGCTGCGGGTGGCGCGGGCGGCCCGCCGGTGATCCGCATCACGGCGCCATGTTCCAGGCTCGATCCGGCGACCCGTCGATAGCGCGGCAGGCCCGTCGGGGTATGGGCCCGAGACCCGCCAGCCGATATCGCCGACGACCCCGCCTCGCCGGGCCGGCGGCGGCTCTAATGCAGGAACCCGATCGACAGCCAGGGAAAGGCGGCGACGATGATCAGCGCCACCACCAGCGCGCCGATATAGGGCCAGATTCGCCAGATCGCATCGTCGGGCGAGATCCGGCCGATGGCGCAGGCGCCGTAGAACCCGACGCCAAACGGCGGCGCGAACAGGCCGATCCCCATCGCCAGGATCACCACCATCGCGTAATGCACCTCGTGCACGCCCATCGCCTTGGCCACCGGAAACAGCAGCGGCCCGAACAGCACGATCGCCGGCAGCCCTTCGAGCACGCTGCCGAGGACGATGAAGGCCAGGATCGAGATCGCCAGAAACCCGGCCTTGCCGCCCGGCACCCCGGCCATCGCGTTGACCAGCCATTGCGAGAAGCCCGACTGGGTCAAGGCCCAGGCCATCGCCGTCGCGGTGCCGATGATCATCATTACCGCGCCGGTCAGGGATACCGTGTCGACCAGGATCGGATAGAGCCGCCGCCAATCAAACTGGCGGTAGATCAGCAGCCCGAGCAGCGCGGTATAGACGACGCCGACGGTTGACACCTCGGTCGCCGTGGCGATCCCCTCGATCACCGCAAAGCGGATCACGAAGGGCAGGGTCAGCCCCGGCACCGCGATCAAGAAGGCCCACATCACCTTGGACACCGGCGGCCGGGCGCCGCCGCCGGTATCGTCGCGGCGGGCGCGGAACCAGGCGACGACGACCAGCGCCACTGCCGCCACCGCGGCCGGCAGCAGACCGCCGGTAAACAATGCCGCGATCGAGATGTTGGTGACCGAGCCGATCGTGATCAGCACCAGGCTCGGCGGGATCGTCTCGGACATCGCGCTCGAGGTGGCGAGCATCGCCGCGAGTTCGCCCGGATGGGCGCCGCGGCGGCGCATCTCGGGAAACAGGATCGGCGCCACCGCCGCCATGTCGGCCGCCTTCGAGCCGGAAATTCCGGAAACCAGGTACATCGCGCCGAGCAGCACGTAGGACAAGCCGCCCTTGACGTGACCGATCATCGCCGCGAGGAAATTGACCATGACCCGCGCGATCCCGGTCATCTCCATCAGCAGGCCGAGAAAGACGAACATCGGCACCGCCAGCAGCAGCAGGTTGGAGATGCCGTCGTCGATGCGGTTGACGACGATCGACAACGGCAAGGTGGTGGTCAGCGCCAGGTAGGAAAATGTCGCGATGCCAAAGGTGAAGGCGATCGGCACGCCGATCATCACGCAGACCGCGACCAGCACGACAAAAAACAGCACCAGGCTGCCATTGCCGATCGCGATCAGCACCGGCTGGGCCAGCCACAACCCGCCGGCAACCGCGCCGACGACCGCGACGGCGAGCGCCAGGCCGCGCCAGCCGGCGGTGGTCTCGAGCAGGCGCAGCAAGGCGATGATCGCCAACAGGGTCGAGCCGACCAGGATGGCGAGCACCCGGTAGCCGTCGGATATCGGCACGGTGATCAGCATCGTCGATTGCTGGATCTGCAGATACTGGGCCGCCGGCACCAGGATCTCGAGGACGAAGACGATTACGATCAACGCCCCGACGGTCCCCAGCCAGCGGCCGCGCTCGGGGCTCAGCGAGTTGACAAAGGTGGTCAGCCGCATGTGCCCGTCGCGGCGAAAGGCGACGACCGCGCCGAGCATCGCCAGCCACAGAAACAGAAAATTGGCGAGCTCGTCGGTCCACATCAGCGGGCTGTCGAAGACATAGCGCGAGACGACGCCGGCAAACAGGATGCCGACCTCGACCAGCACCAGCGCCGCACCGACCGCCTCGGTAAGCATGCCGATCGAGGCGTCGATCCGCAGCGCGAGGCGCCGTGTGCCGGCCCAGGCCAAATCCTCGGTGGTGGCGGCGATGGCCTGCGGCAGCCGCGGCGCCTCGCTGCTCATGCCAGCGCGCCCACGTATTTTTCGAGCAAGGCCCACGCCTTGTCGCCGGATTTTTTCTTCATATCGTCGTAGAAGCCGGATTTTTTCAGCTCGTCCTGAAACGGCTTGGTGTCGGGACTGTTGAACACCATGCCGTGGCCTTCGAGGGTCTTGGTTTCATTCTTGGTCAGAACCTGCCAGTCGGCGCGCTCCAGCAACGCCTTGGCGTTGAATTCCTTGTCGGCGAGCTGCTGCAGGTCGGGCGGCAGCCGCTGCCACGCCGCATTGCCGAAAGAGTAGTGGATGCCGGCCCAGACATGGTTCGTCATGCTGCAATATTTCTGCACTTCATAGAGCTTGGCGGTCTCGATCAGGACGAGGGGGTTCTCCTGGCCGTCGACGACGCCGGTCTGCAAGGCGCTGTAGACTTCGCCGAAATTGATCGGGGTCGGCGAGGCGCCGAGATGTTGGAACAGCGCGATCAGATACGGCGCCACCGGCAGCCGGATCTTGAACCCTTTCAGATCGGCCGGGGTTTGGATCGGCTTGGTCCGGGTGGTAATCTGGCGGAAACCGTGGTCGCAGCAATTGTGTACGACCTGAAAGCCGATCTGATGCGACAACTCGCGCAGGTAATTGCCGAGATCGCCATCCATCGCCTTCCAGACGTTGTCGTAGCCGAGGAAGGCATAGCCGACGCCAAAGATGCCGCAGGCCTCGTTTTTTGGCGCCAGCAGGTCGATCGGCAGGAAATACATTTCGAGCGCGCCGGCGATGGTCTGCGAGATCATCGCCGTGTCCTGGCCGAGCACGCTGTTGGTGTAGAGGGTGATATCGAGCCGGCCGTTGCTCTGCTCCTTGATCGCCTTCATCGCTTCGCGGCCGCGAATGCACATCGGATGCCCGTCGGGGAGCGCGGTGCCGCATTTGTAGGTGAATTCCGCGGCGTCTGCCGGCCAGTGCAGGATCGCCGGCGCGGCCACCGCGGTCGCTGCCACGAGCGCGGCGTCGGCGACCAATTTTCGGCGCGACAAGGTCATCGACATTCCCCTGTGTTCAGGTGAGCTGCCCGGCGCCGAAGCCCTCGGGCGCGGCGCCGGGAGGCGGGATCGGCTGCCCGGAGGTCAGGTCAGAACCCCGACATATTTCTCCAGCAAAGCCCAGGTCTGGTCGCCGATTTTCGCCTTCATTTCCGGGTAGAAGCCGGATTTGTGCAGCACGTCGCGGAATGGCTGGGGGTCCGGCGTATTGAACGCCAGGCCCTTGCCGGTCAGGTTGGCGACCTCCTTTTTGGTCATGACCTGCCAATCGGCGCGTTCCTCCAGCGCTTTTTCATTGAACTGCTTTTCCGACAATTCCTGCAAGTCGCGCGGCAGCCGCTGCCAGACGACCTTGCTGAAGGTGAGATGAATTCCGGCCCAGGTGTGATTGGTCAGGCTGCAATATTTCTGCACCTCATAGAACTTGGCGGTGTCGATCAGGATCAGCGGGTTCTCCTGGCCGTCGACGATGCCTGTCTGCAGCGAGCTATAGATCTCGCCGCCGTTGATCGGGGTCGGCGAGGCGCCGAGATGCCGGAACAGCGCGATCGCGATCGGGGCAAACGGCAGCCGGATCTTGAAGCCTTTCAGATCGTCGGGCGTTTTGATCGGCTTGGTCCGGGTGGTGATTTCGCGGAAGCCGTGATCGTAGCAATTATGCACGCAGTGGAGGCCGATCTGATCGGCGATGCCGCGCAAATGGTTGCCGAGCTCGCCATCCATCGCCGGCCAGATGTGATCGTAGCCGAGGAAGGCATAGCCGACGCCGAAAACGCCGCAGGCCGGGTTTCTCTCCGCCAGAATATCGAACGCCATCGTGTACATCTCTAGCGCCCCGGCGATCGCCTGCGAGATCATCGCCGTGTCGCCGCCGAGCTCGCTATTGGTGTAGAGCGTCATGTTGAGCCGGCCGTTGCTCTGCTCTTTGATCGCCTTCATTGCCTCGCGCACGCGGATCGCCATCGGATGGCCATCGGGCAGCGCGCTGCCGCATTTGAAATTGAACTCCGCCGCATCGGCCGGCCAGCGCAGGATGGTGGCGGCGGCAATGCCGGCGCCGCCGCTTTTCAGCAGCCTTCGGCGCGACAAACTCATCGGTATTTCCCCCCGATCGATTGGCGGGCTTATGCCCGCAGGATGGCGAGCATTCCGCTTTTGCCAAGGCGGCGTCAACCGGCGCCGCGACAGGTCCGCCGCGCGTGACGGCCGGTGCCGAAATGTGAGAAACTGAGGAAGAATGGCGGGATGCGGCATTCCCGTATCGATGGCGCAGCCGATCCGGAGGGACGAAGCATGATCACCAAATTCACCACCGTCTATGCGGGCCATGTCGATCTTCCCGACCGCGGGCAGGAGGCGACGCCGGCCAACGAGCGGCGCTATTCGAACCAGCATCTGGCCAGCGTGTTTGAAAAGACCGAGGCGATCGCGAAAAAGATGGACGCGCTCGGCTACGAGACCTTGTGGCTGGCCGAGCATCATTTCCAGCACGAAGGCTACGAGTGCATTCCCAACATTCTGCTGCTGGCGGTGCATCTGGCGCAGGTGACCAAGCGGCTCAAAATCGGCTGCGGCTTCAACATCGTGCCGATGTGGCATCCGCTGCGCCTGGCCGAGGATTTCGCCGCCGCCGACATCCTGACCGGCGGGCGGGTCGTGTTCGGCGTCGGCCGCGGCTACCACACCCGCGAGGTCGAGACCTTTGGCGGCCCGATGCTCGACGGCGAGGCCAACCGCGAAGTCTTCGAGGAAGGGGTCGAGATCATCTTCAAGGCGTTCAACGAAGAATTGTTTTCGCACAAAGGCGCGCACTACACGCTGCCGCCGCGGGTGCCCTATCGCGGCTATGAGCTGAAGGAGCTGACCCTGGTGCCGCGCCCGATCCATTTGCCGGTCGAATGCTGGCAGCCGGTGGTCAGCGCCAGCCCGCGCGGGCTCGATTTCATGGTCAGGCATGGCATCAAGGGAGCGGTCGGCGGCGGTGCGGCGACGATGCAGGCCGGGCCGATCACCGCCTATCGCGACGCCGCGGCGCGCGCCGGCAAGGCGCTGCAACTGGGCGAGGATCTGCAGCTCGGCCTGCATTTTCATCTCGCCAAGAGCCGCGAGCAGGCGATCCGCGAGATCAAGCCGATCTACGAGGAGCATGTGAAGATGTTCGCGCCGTTGGGCTTTGTGCCGGGGCTGACGCCGGCGCAGGCCGACGCGGTGGCGCATCGCGGCGGCTGGGACGCGGCCGGGGTGCCGACCGTCGAGCATTATATGAAACTGGGCTCGTGGTTCGCCGGCACCCCCGAGCAGCTGATCGAATTGCTCAAGGGCTTTGAGGAACGCTATCCCGGAATGCAGCATATCAGCCTGTCGAGCCCGCTCGGCACGCCGCAGACGACCATGCTCGAACAGTTCCAATGGGTCGCCGAGGAGGTCATGCCGGCGTTCCGGACCAGCCGGGGCTGAGTCTGGCAAAAGGCCGCCTGGGGTCGGTCGAGGATTGCTTCCTCGCCTGCCGGCTTGTGGCGATGGCGGCCTTATGCCGGTCGGTCCGTCGCCCGCGATGGGCGGCTTATCGTGCCGTGTGATTGAGGCGCATGCGCAAGCCTCTTGCTTCCGTTGTTGGGCCTCGTTATCCTATGCTGCATGGAACGAATGAGAGCCGATCGCGGCTTGGCCCCTGTCGCGCGATTTTGGTACTGCCGGTACATGATGGCGGCCTAGGATCGCGTTCTTGCGTTTTTCCCGAAGCCGCCCGACCCGAGGCGGCTTTTTCGTTTCAAACTCTCGCTGATCCGAATGTCGCCGATGGTGGAGCGGCCTCCAACCCCGGAGGCGTAGCATGACCAACCCGGTCCCCACAGCGCGACGAGATGGCGAGGAGGTATAATCACATGGCGCAGAAATGGTCACCCGACAGCTGGCGCGGCCTGCCGATCCGGCAGGTGCCAGGTTATTCCGACGAAGCGGCGCTGAGCCGGGTCGAGGAAACCTTGCAGAATTTTCCGCCGCTGGTGTTTGCCGGCGAGGCGCGGCGACTCGAAGAGCGGCTGGCTGCGGTCGCTTCCGGCAAGGCCTTTTTGCTGCAAGGCGGCGATTGCGCCGAAAGCTTCGCCGAATTCCACCCCAACAACATCCGCGACATGTTCAAGGTGCTGCTGCAGATGGCGGTGGTGCTGACCTTTGGCGCCGGCTGTCCGGTGGTCAAGCTGGGCCGGCTCGCCGGTCAGTTTGCCAAGCCGCGCTCTTCCGACACCGAAACCCAGAACGGCAATACCCTGCCCTCCTATCGCGGCGACATCATCAACGGCCTGGAGTTCGACGAGGCGGCGCGCGAGCCCGATCCGCAGCGGATGATCCAGGCCTACAGCCAGTCCGCGGCGACCCTCAACCTGCTGCGCGCCTTCGCCCAGGGCGGCTATGCCGATCTGCACCGGGTCCATGCCTGGAACCAGGATTTCGTCGCCGGCTCGCCGCAGGGCGAGCGCTACCAGGCGCTGGCCGACCGGCTGACCGAAACGCTCGATTTCATGGCCGCCTGCGGGCTCGACTCGGAGACCACCCCGCAGATCCGCGAAACCGAATTCTATACCTCGCACGAGGCGCTGTTCCTGTCCTTTGAGCAGGCGCTGACCCGCATCGATTCGACCACTGGCGAATGGTACGACTGCTCCGCCCATCTGGTCTGGCTCGGCGACCGGACCCGCCAGGTAGACGGCGCCCATGCCGAATTTCTGCGCGGCATCAAGAACCCGATCGGCATGAAATGCGGGCCGACGCTCGAACCCGACGATCTGTTGCGCCTGATCGACTGGCTCAACCCGCAGAACCGGCCGGGCCGGCTGACCCTGATCACCCGGATGGGCTCGGACAAGGTCGAAGAGAAGCTGCCGCGGCTGCTCCGCGCGGTAAAGCGCGAAGGGCGCGAGGTGGTGTGGTGCATCGACCCGATGCACGGCAACACGATTACCTCGACGAACGGCTACAAGACGCGGATGTTCGACCGGATCCTCGACGAGGTGCACAGCGCCTTTGCCATCCATGCCGCCGAAGGGAGCTATGCCGGGGGCGTCCATTTCGAATTGACCGGGCAGAACGTCACCGAATGCATCGGCGGCGCCCAGGCGATCAGCGAGGCTTCGCTCGCCGACCGCTATCTGACCCATTGCGATCCGCGGCTCAATGCGACCCAGGCGCTGGAACTCGCCTTTGAGATCGCCGAGGCATTGAAACGCGCGCGCCAGGGCAATGGCTTCCAGGGCAAGCCTCGCCTCGCCGCCATCCTATAGGGCGGCGCCGGTGGCGGTCGGCGGATCACCTTCGCTGGCGGCGCAGACCGACAGCTATTTCCTGAAGACCAAGGCGATCGTCGAGCGCTTCGGCGATCGCCCCGCCACCTATGCGGTGTTTCTGCGCCGCCCGGTGGTCAGCACGCCGCGGCTGGCGATCGAGTTTCTCGAAAATGCCGCGGCCGAACGCGCCACCCATTTTGAGATCGAGCTGAACCATCCGGAGGGCTCGCTGGTCGGCGCCGGCCAGCCGATCCTCTATGTCACTGGCTCGCTGTTCCACCTGGTCGATCTCGAAACCGTGCTGCTGCAAAAACTGGGGCCGGCCTGCGTTGCCGCCTACAATGCCTATACGATGTGCGCCGAGCTGCCAAAAGTCGCGTTCATGGCGATGGATGCGCGGCACTGCGCCGGGGCCGAGATGGCGGCGATGATGGCCTATGCCGCCGCAACCGGCTCACAGGCCGGGCGCCGCGAGGCGGGGGCGGTCGGCTTTGTCGGCTGCGCCGCCGACGCGACCGCGCGATTTTTCGGCCAGGAAAAGGGCCTCGGCACGATGCCGCATGCGCTGATCGGCTATGCCGGGTCGACAGTGCGGGCGGCTGAGATGTTCCGCGAGGTCTTCCCCGAAGAGCCACTGACCGTGCTGATCGATTATTTCGGGCGGGAAATCACCGACGCGCTCGCGGTCGGCCGGCGGTTCCCCGAGCTGGTGGCGGCGGGCCGGCTCGCGGTGCGGATCGACACCCCGGGCGGGCGCTATTGCGAGGGGCTCGATCCGGCCCGTTCCTATCAGGTGCTGGAGCGGCACGCGCCGCAATCGACCCGCGGCTATCGCAGCGAAGAGGAGTTGCGCCACCTGGTCGGCGCCGGGGTTTCGGCGGCGGCGATCTGGCTGATGCGCCAGAGCCTGGACGAGGCCGGGCTCGACGGCGTCAAGATCGTCGCCAGTTCGGGTTTCGGGCCCGCCAAGTGCCGGATGATGGCTGCCGCCAATGCGCCGATCGACGTGATCGGCACCGGCTCCTACCTGCCCGAATTGTGGAGCGAGACCTACGCCACCGCCGACATCATCGCCTATGACGGCCGGCCGATGGTCAAGGCCGGGCGCGAGTTTCTGCTGCGCCAGCACCAAGGCGACTGAAAATTCGCAGCCGGCCTCCTCCAGTGCTGTTTTGCAGGGTGACAACCCCGCGGCGCTGGGCTACCGTGCGGCTCATGGCCCAAACGGGGTCATTGAGGCGAGCAAAAAAGCAATCGCCGCCTTACACGAAACAGGAGCAACATGTCGATCCGGCGGCATCTCGTGCGGCTGCCAGAACCCGCGAGGCGTAACTGCCAGAATAATCAACTGATCAGAGCTTTTCCTCCGATCTAGGCGGCGCCGGTCTCGCTAGTTTTGTGCGCGGTATGTGAATGCCCGGGTTCGACCAACCTGGGAGTTCGCTATGGCAGAAATCCGCCCGATCGCGCGATCGGTAACCGGCGCCGGTTATTTGCTAGGCCGCAAGCTCGACAGCATCCCGTTCGGCGGCTATCACATGTTGATCATTGGCGTACTTGCCCTCGTCGGCTTTATCGAGGGCTACGATCTGGTGATCACCGGCTCGCTGTTGGTGCTGGCCAAAGGGCCATTGCATCTGACCGGTTCCGACATCCGCTGGCTCGCCGTCGGCCCGACCTTCATGCTGTGCCTCGGCGGCTTCGCTTCCTCGGCGGTGTCCGATCACTGGAGCCGCAAGACCGTCATGCTGATCGGGGTGATCGCCACCACGTTTTTCACCTTGCTGATCCCGCTGGTGCAAAATGCCGAGCAGCTGATCATCCTGCGTCTGCTGACCGGCTTCGGCGCGGGCGGCGCCGTCTCGGCGGCATTCCCAATCGCCGCCGAATTGATGCCGGCTCAGCACCGCCGCACCTACGGCGCGGTCTATGAGATGTCGCTGGCGATTTCCTTCACCGTGGTACCGTTCATCGCTTTCCTGCTCGCCGGCAACCCGGACGCCTTTCGCTTTCTGGCATTGCCGGGCGGGCTGGCGATCTTCGTCGTGCCGGTGCTGATCTATTTCGTACTTCCGGAGAGCCCGCGCTGGCATTTGCGCAGAGGCCATCCGCAGATGGCGGCCGACATCGTCAACCGGATCATCAGCCGGTCCGGCGACCGGGTGCCGCCGCTGACCGTCGAGGCGCTCGGCGACCACGTCGAAGCCGCCCGCGAGAAATTGCCGCCCTATTGGGCATTGTTCGCTCGCGGCCAGACTGCGCTGGACCGTGGTCGGCATTCTTGGCCGGCGTCTGTGCCGGCACCGCCTATTTTCTGATTTCCGTGCTGCTGCCAAAGGCGCTGGTCGATCAGGGTGCGGCCGTCAGCTTGGGCTTTGGCGCTGACCTCGCTGGTGTACTTCGCGAGCATCCCGGGCAAGGGCTTCACCGGCTTCCTGATGGAGGTCATCGGCCGGCGCTGGACGATCTTCTATGCCCTCGCCGGCTCGCTGCCCGGCCTATTCCTGATGCTGATGGCGCATCGGGCCGGACAGTACGCCACAGTGGTCATGGTCACCGGCGCGCTGATCACCGGCTTCACCGTGCTGTCGGCCTTCACCGCCACCCGGGTCTATCTGTCCGAGCAGTTCCCGACCGCATTGCGCGGTCGCGGGCACATTTTCGGCGAGTTGTTCGGGCGGCTGTTCGCCGGCGTGCTGGCGCCGTTTCTGATGGAGCCGCACACCGGCTCGCCGACGATCTTCTTCGGCACGATCCTCGTGGTGGTGGCGATCGGCGCCTTTCATCCCGCTGGCCTGTTCGGCAGGAGACCGTCGGCCAGCTCGAAACCGTGAGCGAAGGGGTCGCGGCCCCGGCGTGAGGCATCCCGCCGGGTAACAAGGCGAGCGGGGAAAACCCGCTCGCATAGGAACAGGGCAACAACGCGTCAATCCGGTCGGGCACGCTGCGGTCCGCCGAAACGGGTGAGGTGTCGGCAAAATCCCAGGCTGGCAAGCCGGAAATCTCTTAATCAACAATGGCAAAGCGCCGGCCTCGCCCGTTTGCGGGTGCGGCATGGCCCCCCGGGTTCTTAAATCTGGGAGGTCGCCATGGCAGAAGTTCACCCGATCGGCCGAGTGGCAAATTCGGCCGGTTTTGAGCTCGGCCGCAAGCTCGACAGCATCCCGTTCAGCGCCTACCACATGCTGATTATCGCCGTGCTGGCTCTCGTCGGCTTTGTCGAGGGCTACGATCTGTCGCTGACCAGCTCCTTGCTGGTGCTTGCTAAGGCGCCGCTGCATCTGACCGGCGCCGAGATCCGCTGGCTCGTCGCCGGCCCGCCCCTGATGGCCTGCGTCGGCGGCTTCGCATTCTCGGCGGTCGCAGATCATTGGAGCCGCAAGATGGTGATGCAGATCGGGGTGATCGCCACCACGTTTTTCACCTTGCTGATCCCGCTGGTGCAAGATGCCGAGCAGCTGATCATTCTGCGTCTGCTGACCGGACTCGGCGCCGGCGGCGTCATTTCGGCGGCGTTCCCGATCGCCGCCGAGTTGATGCCTGCGCAGCACCGGCGCACCTATGGCGCGATCTACGAAATGGCGCTGGCCACTTCCTTTACTTTGGTGCCGTTTATATCCTTCCTGCTTGCCGGCAGCCCGAACGCCTTTCGCTTTCTAGCGTTGCCGGGCGGGCTGGTGATAACCGTCGTGCCGGTGCTGATTTATTTCACGCTTCCCGAAAGCCCGCGCTGGTATTTGCGCAGGGGCCACGCGCAAATGGCGGCCGACACCGTCAACCAGATCATCCGGCGGGCCGGCGATCGCGTCCCGCCGCTGAGCGTGGCGGCGCTCCGTGACAGCATGCAGACCACCCGCGAGCCGCTGCCGCCCTATTGGGCATTGTTCGCCCGGGGGCAGCTGCGCTGGACCACGGTCGGGATTTTGAGCGGCGTTTGCGCAGGTACCGCCGCTCTGCTGATCCACGTGTTGCTGCCAAAGGCGATGGTCGATCAGGGGCTGGCCGTCGCGTCCAGTTTCGGTTTGAGTACACTGGTGTATCTCGCGAGCATTCCGGGCAAGGCCTTCACCGGCTTTCTGATGGAGATCATCGGGCGGCGGTGGACCATTGCCTACGCCCTCGCGGGATCGCTGCCCGGCCTGTTCATGATGCTGCTGGCGCACCGGGCCGGGGAATACGCAACGGTCCTAATGGTCGCGGGCGGGCTGATCACCGGCTTCACCGTGCTGTCGGCCTTCAGCGCCACCCGCGTGTACTTGTCCGAGCAGTTCCCGACGGCATTGCGCGGCCGTGGGCAGATCTTCGGAGAGTTGTTCGGCCGGTTGTTCGCCGGCGTGCTGGCGCCGTTTTTGATGGTGCCGCATACCGGCTCGCCAACGATCTTTTTCGGAACGATCCTGGTCGTCGTGTCGGTCGGCGCCTTCATTCCGTTGCTGTTCGGCCGCGAGACCGTCGGCCAGCTCGAAACCGTGACCGAAGGCATTCCGGCGCTGGCTTGATCGCCCCGCCCCGCTCGCCAGTCAGTTCTGCTCGCGGGTTTCCTTGAAACGCAGAGACGGCCATTCCTCGATCGTGGTGCGCAGATCCCAGGGGTTGCGGGCCAGGAACACCGGGACCCCGTCATGATCCTCGGCGCTGGCCGACGGGTTGCGCAGGCGGAAGCGCTCGATCTCGGCCGGGTCGTCGGCTTCGAGCCAGCGCGCAGCCTGATAGGGCGCGCCGTCGAGCCGGGTGGCGAGCCCGTATTCGGCCTGCAGCCGCGCCATCAGCACATCGAGCTGCAAGGCGCCGACGACGCCGATGATCCAGTCGCCGCCCGATGCCGGCTTGAACACGCGGGTCACCCCTTCCTCGGCCAATTGCTCGAGCGCGTGGCGCAAATGCTTCGACTTCATCGGATCGTCGAGGTGCACCCGGCGCAGGATCTCCGGGGCGAAGCTCGGGATCCCGGTGACCCGGATCTCGGCCCCTTCGGTCAGGGTGTCGCCGATGCGCAGGCTGCCATGATTGGGGATGCCGATGATGTCGCCCGGCCAGGCTTCCTCGGCGAGGTTGCGTTCGCGCGCCAGGAAAAACACCGGCGCCTGCACCGACATGACCCGCCCGGTGCGGATATTCTTCAGTTTCATGCCGCGTTCGAAGCGGCCCGAGGCGAGGCGGACAAAGGCGACGCGGTCGCGATGTTGCGGGTCGACATTGGCCTGGACCTTGAAGACAAAGCCGGCGACCTGAGGCTCCTCAGGCCGGATCGGGCGCGGCCCGTCGATGCCCAGGGCCGGCTGCGGCCGCGGCGCCGGCGCCAGCTCGGCGACCCCGTGCAACAATTCGCGCACGCCGAAATTATTCAGCGCGCTGCCAAAGAACACCGGGGTCAGATGGCCCTGGCGAAATGCCTGCGGGTCGAATGGCGGGCACAACCCGCGCGCCATCTCGACCTCCTCGCGCAGTCTGGCGACCGCCGCCTTGGGCAGGCGCCGCAACAGTTCGGGATCGTCGAGACCGCTGCACCGGACCGGTTCGACTACCCGGTCATGGGCGTCGCGCTCGAACAGCAACAGCGTATTGGCAAACAGATCGTAAGTGCCAAGAAAGTCGCGCCCCATGCCGATCGGCCAGGAGGCCGGGGTGACGTCGAGCGCCAGGCTCTGCTCGATCTCGTCGAGCAGGTCGAACGGGTCGCGGCTCTCGCGGTCGAGCTTGTTGACAAAGGTCAGGATCGGCACGTCGCGCAGCCGGCACACCTCGAACAGTTTGCGGGTCTGCTCCTCGATGCCCCTGGCCGCGTCGAGCACCATCACCGCGCTGTCGACCGCGGTCAGGGTCCGATAGGTGTCCTCGCTGAAATCCTGATGGCCCGGGGTGTCGAGCAGGTTGAAGGTCAGCCCGTCATGCTCGAAGGTCATCACCGCCGAGCTGACCGAGATGCCGCGTTCGCGCTCGATCGCCATCCAGTCCGAGCGCGCCCGGCGCCGGTCGCCGCGCGCCTTGACCTCGCCCGCCAGCTGGATCGCGCCGCCGAACAGCAGCAATTTCTCGGTCAAGGTGGTCTTGCCGGCATCCGGATGCGAGATGATCGCAAACGTCCGGCGGCGCGCTATCTCGTCGGTCAGGGGGGTCATCAACTGGCTTTGCTGGTTCGCGAACTGCCGGCCGCTTTCGAGCGATGCGGTCGCGCCGGCACTGGCGGTGGATATGATGACCGCGCGGCTTTTTGCCAAGCGCTGCGAGAAGGCGGCCGTGGGCGCCATAGCTCCGGTACAGCCACCGCTGTCGTGCCGCGCGGCGGGATTTTCGCCAAGGCTCAGGGCAGCGGTTCTCGATGCGTCTGATGTATGATGCCAACCGCCAATGGTGAGCGTAGGCGCGATTTGCGCAGCGGAGGAAAGAGATGGACGGCGATCTGGCGGGCCGCATGCAGGCGGCCGATTTGACGCGGGTGCTGGCGGCAAGGGCGGCGGGGCTCGGCGCGGACGAGCTTCCCGCACCGGTGCGGGAACTGGCCCGGCAATGCGTGCTCGACTATCTCGGCTGCGCGGTGGCCGGGGCCGGCGATCCGCTGGTGCGGCTGCTGCTCGACGAGATGATCGAGGCCGGCGGGCCAGGGCAGGCCGGGATTGTCGGCCATGCCGAGCGGTTGCCGGTATTGGCGGCGGCGCTGGTCAACGGGGCGGCGGGTCATGCGCTCGATTTTGACGACGTCAATCTGGCGATGCCGGGGCATCCCTCGGTGGCGATCCTGCCGGCGCTGCTGGCGCTGGCCGAATTGAAGGGCAGTTCGGGGCGCGAGGTCGTCACCGCGTTTGTCGCCGGCTACGAGACCGCCTGCCGGATCGGCATGGCGTTGCAGCCGGGGCATTACGCGCTCGGCTTTCACTCGACCGCAACGCTCGGCAGCTTTGGCGCGGCGGCGGCCTGCGCCCGGCTGCTCGGGCTCGACGGCGACCAGACCGCGACCGCGCTCGGCATCGCCGGAACCCAGGCGGCCGGGCTGAAATCGCAGTTCGGGACGATGTGCAAGCCGTTTCATGCCGGCAAGGCCGCGCAAAACGGCCTGATCGCGGCGCGCCTCGCCGCGCGCGGATTTTCCAGCCGCACCGATCTGCTCGAATGCGATCAGGGTTTCGCCGCGACCCACGGCCCGGATTTCTCGCCCGAAGCGGCGCTGGCGACGCCCGAGGACGGCTTTTACATCCTGGCCAACCTCTTCAAATACCACGCCGCCTGCTACATGACCCACGCGCCGATCGAAACCGCGCGCCGGGTGCGGCGCGATCATGGCCTGAGCCCCGAGCGAATTGCCGGCGTCACCTTGCGGCTCGATGCCGGATGCGACCGGATCTGCAACATTCCAGCCCCGGTGGACGGGCTGCAGAGCAAATTCAGCCTGCGCCAGACCGTGGCGATGGCGCTGGCCGGGATCGATACCGCGAGCCTCGCCGCCTATAGCGAGCAGAATGCGCGCGACCCGGCGCTGATCGGTCTGCGCGAGAGGGTGGCGCTCGATTTCCACGCTGGCTGGCCGTCGACCCTGGCCGAGATCGAGGTCACGCTCGACGATGGCAGGCGGGTCTCGGCGCGTTACGATGCCGGGATTCCGGCGACCGACATCGCCGAGCAGGGCGAGCGCCTCGCCGCCAAGTTCGACGCCTTGGTCGAGCCGGTGCTCGGCGGCCCGCGCAGCCGCGAGCTGCGCCAGATGGCGGCCGGGCTCGACGGCTTGGCCGATATCGGCGATCTCGGGCGGCTGGCTGCGGGCTAGGCGAGGGCGGTCGCCCTCACCCACCCAGCCCTGCGGGAGAGGGGCTGAGCGCAGCGAAGCGGGTGAGGGCCAAAGACCTACGGGACGCCCGATTGATAATGCTGTTGCCCTTTGCTGGTTGATGTGAAGCTGCTGTCCCACCTTTCGCCCGATGGCGGCGGACTGCCCGAGCCGGCAGATTCCCGCCACCTCGGTCTCGGCTTCGAGGCCTGGGACGAGGCGCTCGCCGCCGCCGCGGGCGATCCGGCAGCGCAAGCCGCCCGCGGCTGGAGCGCGCTGCCATCGGGCCGGCATCTGCTCGCCGCGATCTTTGGCAACAGCCCGTTCCTGAGCGGGCTCGCGGTCAAGGAATGGCGGTTCCTGACCCGCCTCGTCGCGGACGGCGCCGACCCGCTGTTCGACGAGACCGTCGCCGCGGTCGAGACCCCCGGCAATTCGGCCGAGGACGCGGCGAGTTTGATGCGGCGTCTGCGCATCGCCAAGCGCCATACCGCGCTTCTGGCCGCGGTGGCCGAATTCGCCGGCATCTGGTCGCTCGAACAGCAGATGGCCGCGCTGAGCCGCTTTGCCGAGGCGGCGGTCGGGGCATCGCTGCGCCACCTGCTGCGCCAGGCCTCGGCGAAGGGCATGATCGTGTCGCCCGATGCGGGCGATCCCGAGCGGGACAGCGGGCTGATCGTTCTCGGCATGGGCAAGCTCGGCGGCGGCGAGCTGAATTATTCGAGCGATATCGACCTGATCCTGTTTTATGACGCGGCGCGGGCGCGGGTGACGGCGCGCGAGGGCATCCAACCCTTCTTCAGCCGGGTGGCGCGCGACCTGGTGCGGCTGCTCGAAGAGCGGACCGGCGACGGCTATGTATTTCGCACCGATCTGCGGCTGCGGCCGGACCCGGGTTCGACGCCGGCGGCGATGTCGGTCGCGGCGGCGATGGCCTATTACGAGAGCGTCGGCCAGAACTGGGAGCGGGCGGCGCTGATCAAGGCGCGTCCGGTCGCCGGCGACCGGGTGGCCGGAAAGCGGCTGCTGCGCGAGCTGCGGCCGTTTTTATGGCGCCGGCACCTCGATTTCGCGGCGATCCAGGACATCCATTCGATCAAGCGCCAGATCAACGCCCATCGCGGCGGCGGCCGGATCGCGGTCGAAGGCCACGACATCAAGATCGGCCGTGGCGGCATCCGCGAGATCGAATTCTTCGCCCAGACCCAGCAGCTGATCTGGGGCGGGCGGCTGCCCCAGCTGCGGGTCCGCTCGACCTGCGAGGCATTGCGCCGGCTGGCCGCTTGCGGCCGCATCGACGCGGCGACCGCTGGCGCCCTGATCGACGATTACCGCTTTCTGCGCCGGGTCGAGCACCGCCTGCAAATGGTCGACGACCAGCAGACGCACCGGCTGCCATCGGACCGCGACGGCATTGGGCGGCTCGCCGCCTTTCTCGGCTATCGCGGGCCCGCCGGGTTCGCCGCCGATCTGACCGCGCATCTGAGTTCGGTCGAACGCCATTACGCCGAGCTGTTCGAACAGGCGCCGAGCCTCGCCGGCCCCGGCAATTTGGTGTTTACCGGCACCGAGGACGATCCCGAAACCCTGGCCACCCTGGCCCGGCTCGGCTTTGCCGATCCAGCCGCGGTCGCCGCGCTGGTTCGCGGCTGGCACCACGGCAGGCTGCGCGCCATCCGCAGCCAGCGGGTGCGCGAGATCCTGACCGAACTCGTGCCGGAACTGCTGCGCATCTTCGGTGCGACACCGCATCCCGACGAAGCGCTGCGGCGTTTCGACCAGTTTCTGTCGCATCTGTCGGCGGGTGTGCAATTATTCTCGCTGTTTCAGGCCAACCCGGGATTGCTGGCGCTGGTCGCCGATGTGATGGCCGGGGCGCCGCGGCTCGCCGAGCAGCTGGCGCAGCGCCCGGCATTGCTCGATGCGGTGCTGACCCACGGGTATTTCGCGCCGCTGCCGGATCGCGCCGGGCTCGCCGAGGATGTTGCCGGCGCGCTCGCCGGCGCCGCGGACTTCGCCGATACGCTCGATGCGCTGCGGCGCTGGGCCGGCGAGCGGCGGTTTCAGGTCGGCGTGCAGCTGCTGCGCCGCGCCCTCGATGGCGAACAGGTGGGCAAGGCCCTCGCCGATATCGCCGAAACCGCGCTCGCCGCACTGGTCCCGGTGGTCGAGGCGGAGTTCGCGCGCCGGCATGGGCCGGTGCCGGGGGGCGCCTTTGCGGTGATCGGGATGGGACGCCTCGGCAGCCGCGAGATGACCCTCGCCTCCGATCTCGACCTGATCCTGATCTACGACGCTCCACCCGGTGTCGAGAGCGTCAGACGGCGCGCAGCCGCTCTCGGTGTCCGCCTATTACGCCAGGCTGAGCCAGCGGCTGATCGGCGCGATCACCGCGCCGACCGCCGAGGGCGCGCTCTACCCGGTCGACATGCGGCTGCGGCCCTCGGGTGCGGCCGGCCCGATCGCCTCGAGCCTCGAAAGCTTTGCCCGCTACCAGCGCGAATCGGCCTGGACCTGGGAGCACATGGCGCTGACCCGCGCCCGTGCGGTGGCCGGCGACGCCGCGCTGTGCCGCCGGGTCGCCGACATCATCGCGGCGGTGCTGCATTCCCCGCGCGACCCGGACCGCCTGCTGATCGATGTCGCCGCGATGCGCCGCCGCATCGCCGGGGAAAACCCGCGGCCCTCGCCCTGGGACCTCAAAAACCGGCGTGGCGGGCTGATCGACCTCGAATTCATCGCGCAATACCTGATGCTGCGCGAGGCCCACGCATCGCCGCAAATCCTTTGCCGCGGCACCGCCCAAGGATTGCGGGCGCTGGGCGCCGCCGGGGTGCTGCCGCCGCAGGCCGAGCACGAGCTGCGCGAGGCGCTGGCGCTGCTGCGCCAGGTACAGGCGGTGCTGACCTTGATCGGCGAGAGCGGGTCGCGGGAGGGCGCCTTTCCCGAACCGGATGCCACCACCCTCGCGCGCTGTACCGGGGCGATTGACTTCGCCCGGCTCTGCGCGGATATGACTGCCGCCGCTGCGCGCGTGCGCGCCTGGTACGAGCGCCTGATCGACCAGCCGGCGCAGCACGCCGCGCGCGAAGCGGTCGAACCGGCAGGAGAGGGCGCATCATGAGTGTCGAACTCGGCGGCAAGGCTCCCGATTTCGCATTGCCGACCGATGGCGGCGGCAGTGTCGCGCTGTCCGCTCTCGCGGGCAAAAAGGTGGTGCTGTATTTCTACCCGAAGGACGACACCTCGGGCTGCACCGCCGAGGCCTGCGGGTTTCGCGATGCCTATCCCGATTATGGCGGCGCCGGTGCGGTGGTCATCGGCATCTCCAAGGATTCGGTCGCCTCGCACGATAAATTCAAGAAAAAGCATGATTTGCCGTTCATCCTCGCCGCCGATGTCGATGGCGAGGTCTGCGAAAAGTATGGCACCTGGGTCGAGAAGAGCATGTACGGCCGCAAATACATGGGCATCGAACGCGCGACCTTTCTGATCGACGGATCGGGGACGGTGCGCGGCATCTGGCACAAGGTCAGGGTGCCGGGCCATGTCGCCGAGGTGCTGAAAGCGGCGCGCGCCCTCTGACCTCGGCAACTCTGACCGAAGGCGCGGCGGCGATCCTTGCTACCGCCGACCCGGCGGCAAAGGCAGCGGCGAGCCGGGCGCTGGCCGCATTCTGGGCCGAGGGGGGGTTGGCGATCGGCGATGTCGCGCCGCCGGCGCGGCCGGCGCGGCCCGAGCGGCCGGTGCTGCTGCCGCCGCGGGAGATGCCAAGGCGGCGGAATTTCGGCTCGCCAGCCGGGCGGACGGCGCTGCTGCACGCGCTCGCCCATATCGAGCTGAACGCGATCGATCTCGGTTGGGATCTGGTCGCCCGCTTTGCCGGGGAGGGCTTGCCGCGCGAATTTTTCGACGATTGGGTCGGGGTTGCCGCCGAGGAGGCCGGTCATTTCCAACTGCTGGCGGCGCGGCTCGCCGATTTCGGCGCCCGCTATGGCGACCTGCCGGCCCATGACGGGCTTTGGCAGGCGGCTGCGGCGACCGCCGGCGATTTGCTGGCGCGGCTCGCCGTCGTGCCGCTGGTCCTCGAAGCGCGCGGTCTCGATGTAACGCCGCAGATGGCGGCCCGGCTCGACCGCGCCGGCGACATGCCCAGCGCCGCGATCCTGCGCGATATCTATCGGCAGGAAATCGGGCATGTGGCGGTCGGGCTGCGCTGGTTCGAATGGCTGTGCCGGGATCGCGGCCTCGATCCCGAACTGGTGTTTCGCGAGCGCGTCCGGCGCTGCTTCAGCGGCGATCTGAAGCCGCCGTTCAACCATGCGGCGCGCGCTGCGGCCGGCTTTCCCGCCCGCTATTACCAGCCGCTCGCCGCGCCTCCCGCGGGCCGGGGCTGATTATCCGCGATCTGCGGGCGGGGTCTCGACCGCCGCCACGCGCGCCTGCCGCTGCTCGCCGGTGTGCGACTGGAGGCGGCGTTGGGCCTCGTCGTTGACGACCCGGGCGAGGTCGGGCTGACGCCCCAGCAGCTGGCGAAAATCGACGATGTCGAGGGTCAACAGGGTGCAGGGCTGCACCGTGACGATGGTGGCGTTGCGCGGGCCGCCGGTCAGCAGCGCGATCTCGCCAAAAAACTCGCCCGCTCCGAGCCGCACCGATCCGGGCCGCAGCCGCACTTCGACCTCGCCCGAGGCGATGAAATACATGCAGTCGCCGGGTGCGCCGCGGCGCACGACCACCGCGCGCGCCGGATAATCCTGCGGCCGCAGCAGGCGCGCTACATCGGCGATGACCGAGGCCCCGACATTGTTGAAGAACGGCACCTTGGCGACGAGGTCCCAGGTGCGCAGAAACTCGCGCCGGCGCAATTCCTCGGCATAGCCGGTGGCGAGAATGCCGGCCCACAGCGCGAACACCAGAATGCCGGAGACCATCACGAAGCCGGCCAGGATCCGCCCGAGCGGGGTGATCGGCGTGACGTCGCCATAGCCGGTCGTGGTCAGAGTGACGATCGCCCACCACAGGGCCAGCGGGATCGAGCCGAACAATTCCGGCTGCGCGTTGCGCTCGAGCAGATAGGCGAGGCTGGCGGCGGCGAGCAGCACGATGCCGAAGCCGAGCAGCACCGAGAGCAGCGCGTGGCGGGCGCGGCTGATCACCCGCTCCAGGCTCGCCAGCCCCGGCGCGTAGCGGACCGGCTTGAACGCCCAGATAAAACCGTAAAGGCTGGCGTATTTTGGGCTGAACGCGATGTCGAGGACCCCGGGAAGGGCGCCGAGGAGGTCGAAGATGCCTCCGGCCGACGCGGCCCAGGCGAGCCTTGCCCGCCATTCGCGGCGGTCGGCGCCCGGCGCGCCCGGGGCGGCGGCGAGCCGCAGCACGTATTCGGCGAAGAAAAACGCGCAGGCGATCTGGAACCCGAGATCGAGCAGCTGGTAATGGGCCTGTCGCCAGGCCTGCACGGTGTCGGCGAGCATGATTGCGATGCCGGCGGCGACCATCACGTGATGCGCGACGCGAAAAGCCCGGGCAGGGGTGCCGGAAGTTTCGGGCTGCAGGTTGCGGTACAGGCGCTCCCAGTTCATGCGTCATTGTAAAGGTGCTGCGGCGCCGCCGAAATAGAGCGGCATCGACCGCTAATGCGTCTTTGTCGTGGCACGGCGACGCGACAGCGATCGGGCGGCGCTTGCCGGCCGGCGGACCAGCGATCTTTCGCATCGCGGAGGTTTCCTGTTATACGGGCCGGGTGACGATCTTCCCGAACAACCGGCGAGCCGCACTCGCTTTCCTGCACGACACGGCGATGGCGGCGCTGTCGATCGTGGTCTCGCTCTATCTGCGCATCGGCAGCGAGATCCTCGGCTATCAGCCGCGGCTCACCGCGCTCTACATCGTCAGCTTTACCGTGATCGCGGCCAGCGTGTTCCTGCTGACCGGGCTCTATCGCGGCATCTGGCGCTATGCCTCGCTGCCGGACCTGTTCAACATCGCCCGTGCGGTGAGCCTGACGGTTCTGGTCTTTCTGCCGGTAATGTTCGTGCTGACCCGGCTCGCGGCGCTGCCGCGCTCGACCCTGCTGATCGACTGGTTTGTGCTGATCGCGCTGTTGGGCGGGCCGCGGCTCGCCTATCGGCTGTTCAAGGATCGCGGCCTCGACCACGTTCTCGAACGCGCCCGGCACCGCAGCGTGCCGGTGCTGCTGATCAGCGCCAAGGACGGGGCGGATACCTTCATCCGCGAGATGATCCGCGACCCGCGGGCGGTCTATCGCGTGGTCGGGGTCCTCGCCGACACCCCCTCACGGGTCGGCCGCGAAATCTGCCGGGTTCCGGTTCTGGGTACGATCGATTCGCTCGAAGCGGTGATCGAGCGGCTGGACCGCCGCGGCAAGCGCCCGCAAAAGCTGATCATCACCGCGCAGAATCTTTCCGGCGAGCAGGTGCGCCGGCTGCTCGACCGCGCCGATGCGCTGGCCATCCCGCTGGCGCGGCTGCCCAAGCTGACCGATTTTCAGCGCAACCTCGACAATCCGGAGAGTGCGCTCGAACCGATCGCGCTCGAGGATTTGCTGGGCCGGCCGCAGGCGGTGCTCGATCGCGACGGGATGGCGCGGCTGATCCGCGGACGCCGCGTGCTGATCACCGGCGCCGGCGGGACCATCGGCGCCGAACTGACCCGGCAGATCGCCGCCTTTGCGCCCGGTCGGCTGGTGCTGGTCGACAACAGCGAATATGCGCTCTATCTGATCGATCTGGAGCTGCGCGAGCGGTTTCGCCAGCTCGGCCAGGTTGCTCTGCTGCGCGATGTGCGCGACCGCGCCCAGGTCGATGGCGTGATCGCCGGCGAACGCCCCGAGATCGTGTTTCATGCAGCGGCGCTGAAGCACCTGCCGATGGTCGAGGCCAATCCGATCGAGGGCGTTCTGACCAACGTCGCCGGCAGCCGCAACGTCGCCGAGGCGGCGCGCGCCCTCGGCGTTTCGGTCGTGGTGATGATCTCGACCGACAAGGCGGTCAACCCGACCAGCGTGATGGGCGCCACCAAGCGGCTCGCCGAAAGCTTTTGCCAGGCGCTCGACCTCCAGCAGGCCCGCCAGACGCCGCCGGGCACGCGCTATGTCACGGTGCGGTTCGGCAACGTGCTCGGCTCGACCGGATCGGTGGTGCCGCTATTCGCGCGCCAGCTCGCCGCCGGCGGCCCGCTGACCGTCACCCATCCCGAGGTAACCCGTTTTTTCATGACCGTACGCGAGGCGGTCGAACTGGTATTGCAGGCGGCCGCCCTGCCGCCCGACCCGGAAACGGCGGAAGATCGCGGCAAGATCTGCGTCCTCGACATGGGCGAGCCGGTCAAGATCGTCGATCTGGCGCGGCAGATGATCCGGCTCGCCGGGCTGCGCCCCGACCGCGACATCGAGATCGAGTTCACTGGGTTGCGGCCCGGCGAGAAGCTGCGCGAGGAGCTGTTCCATCGCGCCGAGCCGCTGATCCCGACCGGCAATCCGGCGATCCGCCTCGCCGCACCGCGCACCGCCGACTACGCGATGCTGGCGCGCTCGATCGACGAATTGGAGGAGCACGCCCGCGCGCGGCGCGACGAACGGATGCTGCAGCTGCTCGAACGGCTGGTCCCCGAATACCGCCGCAGCGCCGCCGGCCCGAGCGCCGCAATCGCCTCGCGCAGCTGATCCGGCGGCGGCCGCCTCGCGTCGTGTAATGCGAGGGAGCCAGCCCTGGCGCCCCGCCGAAGTAGCTGAAGTAAGCACTGTATTGACAAACGGATGCACATTTTATATGTAATGGGCGAATGGATTTAGGAGTTGCGGGATTTGAGTGGGACAAGGGCAACCGGGACAAATGCCAGAAGCACGGCGTCCCGCTTGCTGCGGTCGAGAGCTTGCTTCACGGGCCGTTCGCCGTGTTCCCCGATCCGGAACATTCGGAAATAGAGGAGCGGTTCAAGGCTATTGGGCGCACAGAGGACGGGCGCAGCGTCCTGATCGTGTTTACCCTGCGCCGGCGGGAGGAGGGCATCTTCATCCGCCCGCTCAGCGCCCGCTACATGCACCGGAAGGAGGTTGAGTACTATGAAGAAGAAATTGCCCGAGCTGAAAAGCGATAAGGAGGCCGAGGAATTTGTCGCCAATTCCGACCTGACGGAATACGACCTGTCCGGGATGCGGACGGTGCGCTTCGAGTTCCAGCCAAAGAGCGAGCGGGTGAATATGCGCTTGCCGCGCCCGCTGCTGGACGCCGTCAAAGCCACGGCAGCCAAGGCCGGGGTTCCCTATCAGCGCTTCATCCGGCAGGCGCTCGAAAACGCCGTGCAACCCCGCAAAGGGCCGTGACGGAAACAGGCGCTTTGTCGGATAACCGGTCTTATGGAAAATGAACGCAGAACAGGGATTCTGGAAAATCACCGCTTGGGTTTTAGCGCCTGCGCGAGCGTCGGCTTTCGTTCGTGGATTTTAAAGCGAGCAATGAGCGAAGGGCATTGAGATCTGATATAATACCTTGTTCTAGTGTTTCGATTTCGTTGAAAAAGTCCCTCAAATCTTTTGTGGTTACTGGATCGCGCGGCACGAACCAATCAATAGGCCCTGCTTTCGAGGGTATGATGGTGTGATTATTGTTCTGGTCTACTTTCCATAGGCTGTGAATATAAGCGTTTCTCTTGCCGGCAAGCGTTGTAAATTGTGTCAAGCGCTTGTTCAACGTTTCTAGTGCTTTAGGCGGAAGCTCGCGCGCGAGCTGCCGAATCAGGTCGAACTCTGAATTGTTCACTGCGAGACGCATAAAAAACGATTTCGGCCCGTCTGTGATCGACCCCAAGCAAAGTCCCAAGAACTAGCGTGAGTGCTTCTTCGGCGTGCGCCCATGCCGCCACGCACATCCCGAGCAATCTCGCATACTGAATTTCCCAATTCGAGGCGAGGTGTGTTGGGCTTGCCGTCAGGTGCGGCGTGATATCGATGAATGCCTGCTTCCTCGGTACAGGCGACGATTTTTTGGGCATGGCGATGAATGCTACAAATCAGGCTCCGCGCGGACTTTTGCACACGTCGCCTAGCCTCTGCCAGCGTAAGGGGTGTCACCAATGGCTGAGACGCGCTGCGGCTCGGGGCGTGTAGTATCACGAAACCTCTGCTCGGGCGGTCAGACCGACACAGAACAACTCTTGAACTCAATTTGGCGTCGCTCGGTCATCGGGTTCTATCACCGACCGTGAATGACGATAATGATGTCGAGGAACAGACCGGCGAACGTGCAAACGACACCTGCGAGAAATCCCGAAAGGAACAAGAGCGTGGTCACGCCTCCCTTGCAAAATAATGCGGTCACACTTCCCGCGCGCAGCTTTCTATATCTAATAGTTCTGCCGCGTCCGGAGCGCGCTGTCAAAGACGCATAAGGCCCATTATGACAAATTTATCCAGGTCGTGCAAAAGTCGATACCTTAACCCCACAGTCACTCGCGCGAAGCATGCCGTGTTGGCTTGGTCTTAGGGTGCGCCGGACCAGCCATGAATACTTTATCCCTATGCGATTATTTTGTCGCGCCGGGACACAACATCTAGAAGCCTCCGCCTATTTCGCGGGCGGCTTTTACGCATTTGCGACCCCCTCGTTTTGGTGGCCGCGTCATAGGCAGGCCAATCTGCGAATCTCGCAGCGGCAATCTCCCCGCGCGCGCACGATCCGAATAACCCACACGGCCGCATCATGCCCGCCGAGCGCGGTCAGCACCATCGGCCGCAACTCCTCGATCGCCTGTTTGCGGGTGGGGTTCATGCGAATGTAACACTGCGAGCGAGGCTGTTCACACCTGCTGTACCGACACCGGATATTGCGTCATAATCGGATCGGAGGTCAGCAGGGTGACGCCTTCCACCGTGCTTTGCGCAAGCAGCAGCCGATCGAACGGGTCCTTGTGGATCATCGGCAAGTCCATTACGGCAACCGCGTGCTCGCCGGTTATCGCCAATTCGCGATAAGCATTGTTGAGGAGACCGCGCCGGAGCAGGGCTGCGTCCACCCGAAAATCGGCCCTCCCGAGCCCCGCCTTGATCGCGATTTCCCATAGGCTCGCCGCGCTGAACAGCAATTCGTTCTCCGGGTCGGCAATCAGGCTACGCGCCAGCGGCGATAACCGGGCGGATTGCCCGGCAGCCCACAACAGCAGATGCGTATCGATCAAGAGCCTCAATTGGAGCCGCGGAACAGCTTTTCGATCTCGTCGGCGCCCATCCGGTCGAAATCATCAGGCACCGCGATCGCGCCTTCCATGAAACCGACTCGCTTAATCTCGGCAGCCGCGGGTGCGTCGAACGGAACGACCTTGACCATGGGTTTGCCGGCCTTTGCGATCACGAAGGGTTCGCCTTTGGCGGCGCGATCGACCAGCCGCGACAAGTGGGTTTTGGCCTCGTGGATGTTGACGGTTCGCATCGGGTCAACTCTCAACTTAGTCTATCGAACTTAGTCGAGCGCTAGCCGAACTGCAAGCGGCGGCCTTTTTCGCCGGGCGACAGGTCGATGTCGCTGCAACCGGCGCGCGCTCGACCCGAACCAGCCATATCGTGAGCAATCAAGCATTTGGCGTCGGATATCCAGACACCCAATCCCGGAACGACTAGAACAATTATTGGGACTGCGAGTGCCTGTAAATAAGCAATCCACATAGGCAATTGTCAGGAATGTGGCATTCAGCGTCTTCCTAATACAGGCGGCCGTTCTCCTGCCCGACCTCTACGTTTTGTATCTATCCCACGATTTGAAATCTGTCTCGCCGCATAGGCTGAATTAGGTATTCAGGAAGTGGCTATCTCAACCTTTAGTCATCCGCGCGCAGTATGGCGAGCCGAAATTGCCCGGCTCAGGATCGCGGGGGTTCGCGGGTCAGGCCGTTGGCGGCCAATGCCTCGACATAGGCGCGCCAGCGCTGCTCGTGTTCGAGGCCGAGCTGGTGGAGATAGCTCCAGGAATAGATCCCGGTGTCGTGCAAATCGTCGAAGAGGATGCGCACCGCGTAATTGCCGACCGGTTCGAGCCCGATGATCCCGACCTGGGCGCGGCCGGGAACCAGGGTCTTCTGCCCCGGCCCGTGGCCCTGGACCTCGGCCGACGGGCTCTCGACCCGCAGATACTCGGCCGCGAGATCAAACCGGCTGCCATCGTCAAAGCTGATTTGGAGCAGCTTCTCGGCCTGTTTGAGCCGCAGCTCGACCGGCCAGCGTGCGGCCCCTGCGGTATTCGCGCCGGCTCGCTCAGCATCTCACGCCGGAGCCTTCAGGCTGGCGGCAGCCGCTTGGCCGCTGCTTCCTCGTCGCGCAACGGCCGCGCTTCATCGACCAGCATGATCGGAATGCCGTCGCGGATCGGGTAGGCCAGCCCCGCCTCCTCGCTGATCAGCTCCTGGGCCTCGCGGTCATAGCGCAACGGCCCCTTGGTCAAGGGGCAGACCAGGATTTCCAAAAGCTTGGGATCGATTTCCGATATGCCTTCCATGCTACCTCCGCGCCACCGCCGCGACCATATCAGTGCCGCGCTTCGCCGCCGCCCGACTGGTCGAGCACCGCCATCTCGACGATCGCGGTCAGCAGCCGGGCGCGCGCCTCGAGGTCGGGGGCCTCGAGCAATGCCTGCTTTTCGCTGGGCTCGAACGGACAAACCATCGCGATCGAGGTAATCAGGCGCTCGCCCGGCACCGAGCTGATCGCGTTCCATTCGGCCTTGATCTGGTGCCGGTCGAAATAGGATCGGAGCCCGCGGATCAGACGATCGCGGTCAAAACCCGGCTCGCGCTCGCTGCGCAGGTCGCCGGCAAATTCGTCCCATTGCGGCACCACCCGCCGGTAACCGCTCGCCGGCGGCAGCTCCTCGCCGATGCGAAACCGGCACAGACCGGTCAGGGTGATCAGAAAGCGCCCGTCCTCGGTCTCGGAAAACGAAGTGATGCGGCCGGCGCATCCGGTCGGATAGACCGGCGGGCTGCCCGACAAGGGCTGATGCCGATCGCTCGGCTGGACCATGCCGATCAGGCGGTCGCCAGCCAGCGCGTCGCGGGTCATCGCCAGATATCGAGGCTCGAAGATGTTGAGCGGCAGCTGCCCGCGCGGCAGCAGCAGAACGCCGGGCAGCGGAAAGATCGGTAGGGTCTCGCACAGCGCGACCGCGCCGGAACGCTCGCTCATCCGCTCCCTCCCTTACGAGAACATCAGCGAGGACAGCCGCCGCCGCCCGCTCAAGGTCAGCGGATCGGTGCCGCCCATGGCTTCGAAGAATTTGACGAGCTGCTTGCGCGCCGCCTGGTCGTTCCATTGCCGATCGCGCCGGAACAGGGTCAGCAGCTCGTCGATCGCGGCTTCCCGCTCGCCGCTGCCGAACAGCGCCGTCGCCAGTTCGAGGCGCGCCTCGTGATCGTCCGGGTCCTGCGCCAGCCGCGCGCGCAGCTTTCCGGCGGAGGCCATCGCCCGGGCGCCCTGCTCGGCGAGGTCGAGCGCGGTGCGCACGGCGGCGATCTCGGCGTGGCCGGCGTTCTCCCCGGCAACGCCGTCGAGCACCTGGCGCGCCTTGGGCAGATCGCCCTTGGCGATCATCGCCCGGACCAGGCCGGCCTGCGCCTCGACATTGTCGGGCTCGCGCTGCAGGATCTGCGAATAGACCGCGCCGGCGCTGGCATGGTCGCCGGCCTGCAAGGCCTCCTTGGCCATCGCCATCGCCTCCTCGACCGGCGAGGGACCACCGGCCTTGCCGGCGCTGACCCGCTGGACGAACTGCTTGACCTGGCTCTCCGGCAATGCGCCGACAAACCCGTCGACCGGCCGGCCATCCTTGAAGGCGTAGACCGCCGGGATCGACTGGATGCGCATCTGCTGCGCGATCTCCGGGTTTTCGTCGATATTGAGCTTGACCATGCGCACCGCACCATTGGCGGCGCGGACGGTCTTTTCGAGGATCGGGCCGAGCTGCCGGCACGGGCCGCACCACGGCGCCCAGAAATCGACGATGACCGGGGTTTCGAATGAGCCGTCGACGACTTCGGCCATGAACGTCGCGGTGGTGACATCCTTGGCGGGGGTGGCAGCCGCGCCGCCGATCATGGGTTCGCTCGGCATCGCTTTCCTCTTCCGGTTTACCTGACAACATGGCCGCGCCGCGCAGCGAAGACAAGCGCCGGCGAGACGGCGCCAGCCGGCGGGCCGGGCAATCGCGCCAGGCTGCCGCTCGCGGCCGCCCAGACCTGAGCGCTACCGGCGCCTCCGACCCCGGCCGGTGAGCCTCGGCGCCGGCTTTACAGATCGAGTACAATGTCGGCGCGCGGCCGGCTGCAGCAAATCAGCAGATTGCCGTCGCCCGGCGGCTCGACCGGGTCGGGGAGGTAATCGACGGCGCCGGCGACAAGCCCGGTCTCGCATTTGTGGCAGACGCCGGTGCGGCACGACCACCGCACCGGCACATCGCAGGCCTCGGCCAGTTCAAGGAGGCTCTGAAACGCCGAATCCCAGCGCAGGGCCAAATTGCTTCTCGCGAAGGACACCATCGGCCCGGCGCCGGCAGGCCGATCGGGCAGATGCGGCGGCCGCGTCACAGCGGCGGCGACACCCGGGGTCAGCGCCGGACCAGAGCCGAAATTCTCGCTGTGCAGCCGCTCGGCTGAGACGCCCCAGCTCGCCAGATCGGCGGTAAGGTTGCTCATAAACGCGACCGGTCCGCACAGATAAAAATCCGCCTCGCGAGGCGCACCCAACTCCTGCAGGACGCTGACACTCAAGCGCCCGGCGGCATCGAAATCGACCGCCGGCCGGTCGGTGGGGCCGGGTGCGCTGTAACGGACGTGGCTGTGGCCTGCGGGCAATAATTTTAGGAGCGCCTGCACTTCCGCGGCAAACGCATGCTCGCCGCGGTTGCGCGCGCCGTGAACCCACCAGACCTCTCGCCGCGAGCCGCCGGCGGCCAATGCCTGCAGCATGGCGAGCACCGGAGTGGCGCCGATGCCGGCGCTCAACAGGATCACCGGGCCGGTGCCCGGCCTCAGCGCAAAGCTGCCGCGCGGCGCGCTGGTGTCGATGGTATCGCCGACCCGGAGCCGGGCCTCGACATAGGCCCCGGCCGCGCCGTTCGGCTCCCGCTTGATGCTGATCCGCCAGCGTTCCTCGCTGGGTTCGCCGGATAGCGAGTAGCTGCGCAGCAAAGCTGGCGCCTCGGAATCGGGCTTTAGTCGCAGCACGATGAACTGCCCGGGCATTGCCGCGACGAGCGGCCGGCCATCGCTCGGTTCGAGCACCAGCGAGGTCACGTTGCTGCTCTCGCGCCGCTTGTCGGTGACCCGCAGCGGCCGGAACCCGGCCCATGCCGGCGCCGGCCCGGCCGCGGGCGCCAGCCCGGGATTGCCGGCCGCCGCACCGCCTGTGCGTTCGCGTTCGAGCAATGCCTCGAACGAGGAGCGCCAGCCGGCGCTCAACGCCGGGATGCGCAGCGCCCGTTCCAGCCCGGCCCTGTCGTGGCCGGGCAAATACAGCAGCCCATCGGTCTCGGCGACCGTCAGGCGCTCAGGGCCGGCCAAGACCTGGACGATCTCGTCGCCGGCTTCGATCTCGCCCTCCTCAAGGACGCGAAAATAAAAGCCCGGTCTGTGATGCGACACGAGCAGTGCCGCCATTTGCGGCTCGTTCATCCGGATGCCGACCCGGTAGCAGGTGACGCGCGGTTGCGTCACTTCGAACAGCGCAGTTCCGATCCGGTAATGGTCGCCGATGCACACTTCCCGGTCGGACAAGCCGTCGACCGTGAAATTCTCGCCGAACTGGCCATAGGTGAAGTCGTTGCGGCCAAGCTGAGCCTGCCAATAGGTGTACGAGTCGATCTGATAAACAAAGACCGCGCGATGCTCGCCGCCATGCCCTTGCAGATCGCCCTGACCGTCTCCGTCGATGTTGAGCCGCCGCACCATCCGCCGGCCTTGCACCGGCGTTTTCCAGATCCCGGTATGGACGGTTTTGCCCTGCCACGGGATGTCGCGCGGAAGCCCGACATTGACCGAAAGCAAGCGCGCCATCTTTCCCTCTTGGGCTGACCGCGGCAGCGCCGCCGCCAAGGCGTTGTAGCCGAAATCTACGCCTTCGTCGCCCGGCCGATGACGGCGATTGCGCGAATATCGGGATCAGCGCAGGCGCGGTTGCGGTCCCGGTTGTCGGTGACCTTCGGGCCGGCCGGGGTTCTCCAACGATGCCCGCAGCGCAAGGAAGGATCGCTGGAGACTAATTCCCGTCCGCCGGTGCTATCCGGGTTTGTGGCCCGGGATCAGGGATTTGGCAGCTTTGACCACGTGTTCCGGGGTGAAGCCCAGCTCACGCATCACGATCTCGCCGGGCGCCGACGCACCAAAGCGATTGAGCCCGATGATGGCGCCGTCGAGGCCCACATAGCGCTCCCATCCGAGCGTGGAGCCTGCCTCGATGCTGACTCGCGCCCTGACCCCGGGAGGAAGCACACTGTCCCGGTAGGATTGCGGTTGCGACTGAAACAATTCCCACGACGGCATCGAGACGACCCGGCTTGCAATTCCTTCGCCCGTCAGTTGGTTGTGCGCTTCGAGCGCAACCGACACTTCCGAACCGGTAGCGATCAGGATGACGGTCGGCGAACCCGTAGCGCAGTCGCTGAGGACATAGGCTCCTTTCGCCACCCCCGAAGCCGGCGCCAGGGTTGAGCGGTCCAGAGTAGGCAATCTCTGGCGGGTAAGCACCAGTCCCACCGGCCCCGAGGTGTGCGTAACCGCGATCTTCCACGCCTCCACGGTCTCGTTGGCGTCCGCCGGGCGCAGCAGCGTCAGATCAGGAAGGGCGCGCAGGCTTGCCAGTTGTTCGACCGACTGATGCGTCGGTCCGTCCTCGCCCAATCCGATGCTGTCGTGGGTCCATACATAGATGACATGGGCCTTGCTCAACGCCGCCAGTCGGATGCTTGGCCGCATATAGTCGGAAAACGTAAAGAAGGTGGCGGCAAAGGGCAGGACGCCGCCATGCAGGGCCATGCCGGTGGCAATCCCGGCCATCGCGTGCTCGCGAATACCGAAATGAATATTCCGCCCGGCATATCCCTTCGGACCGCCTACCAGTCCCTGGGTCGGCGGCGCACCCTCGGGAGTTTTAAACAGGGGACTCTCGAAGTCGCCATGTCCCTTGAGCGCCGTGCGCGTGGACGGATCGAGGTCGCCCGAGCCGCCAATCAGGTTAGGCAGGACATCGGCCAGCGCGTTGATCGCTTTCTGTCCGGCGTCGCGGGTCGCCATCGCGCCGTCCGCCGGCGTGAAGCGGGGAAGCCCCGCTTCCCATCCTTCCGGCAGTTGACCGGCGAGCACCTGCCGGAACGTCCCGGCTGCCTTTGGATCGACCGCGCTCAACGCGTCCATTCGTCGATTCCATTGGGTCTCCGACTCGCGCCCCTGCTCGACCGCCTTGCGAAACTGGGCCAAGGCTTCGTCGGGGATATAGAAAGCCTTGTCTTCGGGCCATCCCAGCGCACGTTTGGTTAACCGCACCTCCTCGACCCCCAAGGGCTCGCCATGCGCCTGAAAAGTGTCATGCTTATGCGGGCTGCCAAAGCCGATATGGGTGCGCGCCACGATCAGCGACGGCCGGTCTTCGATCGCCTTTGCCCTGGTCAGGGCGGCATCGACCGCGGCGATATCCTGCCCGTCGATATGCTCCACATGCCAGCCATAGGCCTGGAAGCGCGCGCCGACATCTTCGGTGAACGTTACATCGGCGCTGGCCGAGAGCGTTATCTGGTTGGCGTCGTAGAGCACGATCAATCGTCCGAGGCCAAACTGGCCCGCGATCGAGGCGGCCTCCGCCGCGATGCCTTCCATCATGTCGCCGTCGCTCGCCATCACATAGGTGTGGTGATTTACCACCTCATGGCCCGGCCGATTGAAGGTGGCGGCCAGCCAACGCTCCGCGATTGCGAAACCCACCGCGTTGCCAACACCTTGACCCAACGGACCCGTGGTAACTTCCGCACCCGGCACCACGCCATGCTCGGGATGCCCCGGGGTACGGCTGCCCCATTGGCGAAATTGCTGGATATCCTCCATCGTAAGGTCATATCCGGTGAGGAACAGCAGGCTGTAGAGCAGCATGCTGGCATGCCCGGCGGACAGCACGAAACGATCGCGATCGGGCCATTTGGGGTTGGTCGGATTGTGCCGCAGATGGCGCGTCCACAAGACGTAGGCCATCGGCGCCGCGCCCAACGGCATCCCCGGATGTCCCGAGTTCGCTTTCTGGACTGCATCGATCGACAGCGTCCGGATGGTGTTGATGCAAAGCTCGTCGATTGGCTGAAACGTCGTAGTCATGGCTCCTCCGGACTGCGCCCAACCTTAAAGCGAATGAATATTTGCAACGACAGCAGTAGGCGCCACCCTACCCTCTCCCTTGTGTGTAAGGAAGGGGGCGAGGATGGTTTGTGATTCCAACAGCCGGATTTGGCTTTGGTGCGAGTCCGGCGGAAGCGCCTCCCGGATACGGGTCAATCAAAAGGGATGCGCCGCCGCAGGACGGCTCAGTGGTAGCCGATGTCCCGGCTGGCCTTTCCGCGGAACACCCAATAGGACCAGCCCGAGTACATCAGGATGACCGGGATCAGGAACAGCGCGCCGACCAAGAGGAAGGCCTGGGTGCTCGGCGGCGAGGCCGCCTGCCACAGCGTAAATTGGTAGGGCACGATCATCGGCCACAGGCTGATCGCAACGCCGAGATAGGCGAGCAGGAACAGCAGGATCGCGGCGATGAACGGCGCCGCGTCCACGGTGCCGGAGAGCGCCCGCCATTCCCAGACGACACCGCCAGAGTGGCGATCGGCACCGGCCACAGAAACAGGATTTGGGGCAGCGAGAACCAGCGCTCGGCGATCTGCTGCTCCATCAGCGGCGTCCACAGGCTGACGGCGGCGATGCCGATGACGACCCCGATCAGGCATATCCGGCCCTGGCGTCGCGCCCAGTCCTGCAGCGCGCCCTCGGTCTTGATGATCAGCCACCCGGCGCCGAGCAGCCCATAGCCGAAAAGCAGCGCCAGGCCCGTCAATATCGAGAACGGCGTCAGAAAATCGACGGAGGTGCCGCTGAACACCCGCCCGTCGACCCGGAACCCCTGGATAAAGGCGCCGAGCACCACGCCCTGGGCGAAAACCGCGACAAACGAACCGACCTGAAAGGCGCGATCCCAAAAGGCGCGCCGGACATGATCCTCGAAGCGAAACTCGAAGGCGACGCCGCGGAAGACGAGCGCGATCAGCATTACCAGGATCGGAAAGTATACGGCCGGTATGATAATGGCAAAAGCCAGTGGAAACGCCGAGAGCAGGGCGACGCCGCAAAACACCAGCCAGGTCTCGTTGCCGTCCCAGATCGGCGCGATCGAGTTCATGATCACCTCCCGATCGGCCGCGTCATGGGCAAAGCCGTGCAGCATGCCGACCCCGAGGTCGAAGCCGTCGAGCAGGACGTAGAGGAACACGCCCAGCGCAATGAGCGCGGTCCACACACCGACGAAACTGAGGGCGGGCTCGGTCATCGGACTTCCTCGGATTGCGCCGGCGAGGGTAGTCTGCGCACCGGCATCTGCGGACGCCCCGCCTCGACCGGCGCCGGCGCCGCTTCTCCGGGGCCTTTGCGCACCAGGCCGAGCATGAAGATCACGCCGGTCGGGTAGACAACGAGATAGGCAATGGCGTAGCAGAGCAGCGACGCGAGAACATCGCGCCCGGCGAGCGACGGCGTGACCGACTTCGCCGTTCGCAGCAGGCCATAGACGGTCCAAGGCTGTCGGCCCACTTCCGTTGTGGTCCAGCCGGCGAGGACCGCGAGAAAGCCGATCGGGATCGCCAGCTGGCAGGCGCGAAGGTACCACCTGCGGTCGAACAGGCTGCCGCGAAGGCGCAACCACCAGCCGACCGCCACCTGGATCAGCATCAGGATTGCGAGCCCGACCATGATGCGAAAGGCGAAAAAGACGATCGCGACCGGCGGCCGCTGGTCGGCGGGAAACTCCTTGAGGCCCCGCACGGTGCCATCGAGCGAATGGGTCAGGATCAGACTGCCGAGATAGGGCACCTCGATCGCGTAATTGTTTCGCTCGGCGCTCTGATCGGGTAGCGCGAACAGGGTCAGCGGCAATTCGGAACCGGTGTTCCACAATGCCTCGATCCCGGCGAGCTTGGCCGGCTGATACTGGCGGGTATTGAGGCCCTGCTGATCGCCGATAAACATCTGCAACGGCACGAGCACGATCAGCAGCGAGAGGGCTGTCGTCATCATGACCCGCCCCTCGGCCGGAAACAGGCCGCGCCTGATCGTATAGGCGCCGAGGCCGAGCACGACGAACCCGGTGGTTACATAGAAGGCAACAACCGTATGGGCGAATCGGTAGGGGAAGGACGGGCTGAAGATGATCTGCAGCCAATCTACCGGATAGAACCGGCCGTTGACGATGGTGTAGCCGACCGGCGTCTGCATCCAGCTGTTGGCCGCGAGGATCCAGAACGAGGAAAAGAGGGCGCCGAGCGCAACCATTACAGCGGCGATAAAATGCGCCCAGGGCGGCACCAAGGTGCGGCCGAACAACAACACCCCGAGGAACGCTGCCTCGAGAAAGAAAGCCGTCAACCCCTCATAGGCCAAAAGCGGGCCGATGATGTTTCCTGCGGTATCGGACAGGCCGCTCCAGTTGGTGCCGAACTGGAACGGCATCACGATCCCGGTCACCACCCCCATCCCGAACGCGACCGCGAAGATCCGAATCCAGAAATTCGAGACGCGCAGATACACCGGGCGTGCGGTGGCCAGATGCAGTCCTTCGAGCAGGGCGATGTAGGATGCGGCGCCGACGGTGAAGGCCGGCAATAGGATGTGCCAGCCGATGACCCAAGCGAACTGGATTCGCGAAAGAAGGAGCGGATCAAGCGTCACGAGAACCTGCCCTCCCGGTATCAGCCGACATTCCCCAGATGCACTCGCAGGCGAGCGCCATCGTCGGAGTTTTGGGCATATATGGCAATACGCTTGGCGCGACGGGTGCCGTTGGCGCGACAGACAAAATCTCGGCCAGACTGACACTTTCGGGCCGGCCGCAGGCGATTGCGGCTGGCCTCGCGATAGGTGCGAATTTTCATGATCGGGGCGCTACCGCGTCGAAATAGGCGGCGTGTTCGCTGAGCGCCTCCGAGATCGCGAGCAGCCCGGCGCGCGCCCGCAACATGGCCATGCCCGGCCGAGCGGTGAGCGCGACATCAAGATCGGCAAGTTTGACCGCCGCCGCGGCGCTGTTGCCTGCCGCCAAAGCTTGAAGCGCTTCATCAAGACCCGAGCCAAGATCGAGGCGGTGACAGATATTCCGCAGGCGGATGATCTCGCAACCGACCGACAGCGCTGCCAACAGCTCCGAGCGCTGGAGCGGCGCCGCCGAGTCCGGCAGGACGGAGAGGCGGCTATAGACGCGGCCCTCCCAGGCCTCCGATGTCCGGGGAATCCTGCCCGTCGCGAGGCGCCGCAGATCCCGTAATGTCAGACGCAGCAGCCGACCGGCCCGCGATGCCGGAGGCGACAATGGCAGCAGGCGAAACGAGAGCGCCGCGCTGCCTAATCCTGCGACTGCCGCCACTGACGCGTTATAGAATTGCACGATGTCGTAGCTCATTTGGTTTGTCGGCGCGAGGAGAAAGCAAAAGAACGCTGCTATGGCGGTAAACATTGGCGTCTGCCAAGACTGGGCCACCCCTGCGCCGGCGGGCACCAGGACCAGGCCGATCGCCAGGCTAAAACCGAGGAAGGTCGTCATTGTCGGCAGCACAGCGAAGCCGATGATCGCCGCGAGAGCCGCGGTAATAAAGGTGCCGACCGTGAAACTCATGGTCGCCGGATATGCCTGGTCGCCGCGCGGAGCGAGCAGAATTGTCCCGATTGCCGCAAAGGTAATGGCGAAGGCGCCATTCGGCCATGCGGTGACGATCCAGAACAGCTCGACAGCACCAACCGCAACCAGGACGCGCGCGGCGTCGACCAGAGGGGGCTGCCAGTTCGGCACATGCAGCCGAACACCCCGACGGCGTCGAACCGGCCGAGCGAAATCCCCAGCGAGGAGCGCCAGCCCGTTGAGCGCGCACGCGACACCCGCCAGCACTTCAGCCGTCTGATCGGCAAGCAGCCGCAGCGACGGTGTGTCCGCCGGCAGGGCGTTCAGCGCTGCGACACCTTGGTCATAACTGCGACGAAGACCGACGGGGTTGATGAGCCAGCCCGCCGGGTCTGCGCTCTCGAACCCAGGCCTCAGCTCGTTCGGCGCGGCTTGCGACACGGTCGCCGCCAGTTGTTGCGCGTGGTCATGCGGTAGCTGGGCAAGGTGAACCGCAACGATGCGCCAGCCGGCCAGCGCCTTGAGCAGACCGTCTACCGCTGCCCTTAACACGGGCGAATTTTGGCGTAACTGGGACGATTCCCCGATCGCCTCTTCAATCAGCGAATTGAGTTCAATGACACGTCGGGTCAGTTCTTGCCGTAACGGCTGCGTGTGCAAAAGTTCACGCCCAACCAGTGCCAAGGCGGCGGCGAACCCACCTTTGATCTCGGTCGCGATGGCTGCGATCCGGGTCGCCAGCCGGCGATCCGCGCTGCCGAAATCGGTTCCCGCGAGGATGATGCCGGCGCTCACGATGCCAATGCAGATCTCGGTACAGCGGATCACCGCCAACGTGAAAGCCTCGCCGTTCACGCCCCCGGTCGCTCCGAGCTGGTTGGCCGCGATAATTGCCGCCGTAACCCCGGCGAGTTGCGCCGCAAGGGACAAGAAATTGCGCAGTATTGTGCCAACAAGGGCGCAGGCTGCGCCCCATAAGGCCAAGCCCGCGAGAAAAGCCGAAGCGGTCCTGCGGGAAACCAGCGGTCAGCACCACGATGGCGATTCCGCCGACGATCGTGCCGATCATGCGATACCAGCCCTTGCGCAACGAGGCGCCAAGATGGGGCTGACAAACCAGAGCGGCGGTCGTTCCCGCCCAGTAAGGATTGTCGAGCTCAAGCCAGAACGCGATGTAAAGCGAGAGACAGACCGAAACCCATAAACGAATTCCAAAAGCCAGTGGCGACCGCGTCGCTGCCCAAGCGGTCTGTAACCGCCGCGCACCATTCGGCCCTTTGCCGGTAACTGCGCGCAGCAGTTGCGATACGCAATTACGGTTCGCGAAATGCCGCAAAAGGGTATTCCTGGGCGTTGAACGGCGGTCTATTGGCGGGTACATAGGATGCGGATCGTTAAGGCTTTTCCGACGCTGCCTCCGAGTGCGCTGCCGCAAGCGCTCGCTTTCAGCCGATGATGTCGGAATATCGGCCGGTGTCAGCCCGGTTCGTAGAGGGTAAGCTTGTCGACCCGACGGACCACGTTCTTTTCAGGGGGAAGCATGGAGTTCTGGACAGAACCACAGATGGCCTCGATCCACAAAATGCTCAACCCGCGCTCCATTGCGATCGTCGGCGCCACGCCGCGGATGCAGTATGGCGGGCGGTTTCTGGCTGCCGCGCTCAAGGCCAAGGACCGGGTGCGGGTTTATGCCGTGAACCCGCGTTATGACGAAATCATGGGGGTGAAGTCCTACCCGAGCGTGACGGACCTGCCGGAGGCCCCCGATTTGGTCGGTATCGTGGTGCCCTACGACCAGGTGCTCGACGTCCTGGAGGAGAGCCACCGCAAGGGAACGGGATCGGCGATCGTGATCTCGGCCGGCTTTGCCGAGCGCGGCGTCGACGACCGGCGTGATCTGCAGGGGGAATTGGGCGCCTTTGCCCGCAGCTCGGGCATGCGGATCAGCGGCCCCAACTGCCTGGGGCTGGCCAATGTCAAAGACGACATCTGGGCCACCGCTTCCTCGCGCGGCGCCTCCGGCCTGACCGGGCCGATTGGCCTGGTATGCCAGAGCGGTGCTACCGCGTTCGGGCCGTTCCTGGTGCGGGCGGTCGAGAACGGCATCGGCTTCAGCTATATCATCTCGACCGGCAACGAGGCAGACCTCGACTTTACCGATTTCGCCCGCTACCTGCTGGACGATCCGGATACTAGGGTGATTGCCGGCTTTGTCGAAGGCTTCAAGCGGGCCGATAAATTCCTCGAAGTGGCAAAGCTCGCAGCCGAGCGCGGCAAGCCGATCGTCCTGATAAAAATCGGGCGTTCGGAACTGGGAGCCCAGGCGGCGCGCTCGCATACCGCGGCGCTGACCGGTGCGGATGCCCGCTACGATGCGATCTTTGCCCAATACGGGGTGATCCGGGTCCAGGATTACGACGAACTCCTCGAGGTCTCGCACCTCATGGCCCACACCCCCAAGCCCGGCGTGCCCGGCATCGCGGTGGTCTCCCATTCGGGCGGCATCAGCTCGCTGACCGCCGATATGTGCGGCCAGGCCGGTCTCGATCTGCCGCCGCTCGGGCCGGAGGCGCGTGACGGCATCAACGGCATCCTGAAGGGCTTCGGCTGGGCGGCCAATCCGGCCGATGTGACCGGCTTTGCCAACAGCGAGGCCTTCCCGCAGATCATCGAGCATATGATCGATGATCCCCGGATGGGGACGCTGGTCGTGGCCAGCGCCGGGGCCGACGCCCAGGCTCGGCAGGTCATCAAAGAGCGTGATCGGACCGACAAGGGCGTGGTGTTCCTGTGGACCGGAAGCCGGGACGCCGAGGCTGGCCTCACCCAGCTCAAAGGCGCCCGGATCCCGATCTTCTACACGCCGGACAAATTGGCCCGCGGCCTGCAGAGCCGGCTCGCCTATCACACCTGGCGCGAGCGCCGCCTGGCCGACGGCTTCGCCACCGCCCCGCCGCGCACCGCGCCGCAGGATCAGGCCATCGCCCGGGCATTAGGCCTGGGGCGTCCGACCCTCTCGGAATCCGAGAGCAAAGAGCTGTTGGCCGCCTGGGGTGTCGCGAGTGCGCGCGAGCGCCGGGCAAATTCGGCCGAGGAAGCCGTCGCGGCCGCGGAAGAGCTCGGGTTTCCGGTGGCCCTGAAGGTCGACTCGCCGGATATCCTGCACAAGACCGAGGCCGGGGTCGTTCGGCTGAACTTGCGTGATGCAGCCCAAGTGCGAACCGCCTACGCCGAGATCCTGGCCAATGCCAAGGCCTATGCGCCCGAGGCGCGGATCACCGGCGTGTCGGTGCAGGAGATGGTAAGAGACGGTGTCGAAGTCATCATTGGCGTCTCTTGCGACCCGCAATTGGGCCCGGTGCTGCTGTTCGGCAGTGGCGGCGTGATGGTCGAGGTCTACAATGATGTGGCCCTGCGACGCTGCCCGATCACGCGCCCGGAAGCGCAGGCGATGATCGCCGAGGTCAAAGGCGCCCGGTTGCTCCAGGGCTTTCGCGGACGGCCAGCGGCGGACCTCGCCGCACTCGAGGATACCCTGGTGCGCGTGTCGTACCTCGCCATGCACCTTGAAGGACACCTGGCAGAGTTGGACATCAATCCGCTGATGGTGCTGCCGTCCGGTCAGGGCGTGAAGGCGGTAGACGCCCTCGTCGTGTTTCGCGGCACATAGTGGTCGAGACCTGACCCTTGGGACCCGGCGGCTACGGCTGAAATCCAACTCATGGCAGACCCTCAACCTCTCGGCGGCAGCCGCTCTTCATGCCCCCTTGCCGACCTTCACTGGCGGGGCAGGGCTCGACCGCGAACGGGCCGTCAGCGGTCGTTCATCGAGATGGAACCCGAACGGCGGTATTGCGGCGCCGTTTTGAGGTTCTTTTTGACAGTCTGGTTGCCTACACCAAGAAATCCGATATCCATTTCACAACAGCCGGATCATCGAGATAACCATCGATGCCGTGCCGATTATCGGTATGGTTGTTCACTTTGATGTAGTTCGTGATCGCTGGGCTTACCGGAAAGTTTGTCGCATCGAGCGGGTACAGGGCAACGATGTCGCGCGGATCAGACGCATTGCTCCACGAATTCACCGGCGGGCGCGGAAAAGCTATCGGGGCAAATTGGCTGCGGATAGCGCGGATCGCAAGCGGGCATCCGACTGTCATTAGGAGGGGGATGTGTAGCGGGCGTCGGTCGGTCCGCAAAATATTGTATGCGACTACTGATCCGAGCGAATGGGCGACAACTACAGCGGGCTCTTCGGTAAAGGAGGCATGCCACTATGGCATCAATCTCGTTACGTACTCCTCCACGGTACGAATAAAGATAGACGTCGCGCATGAATGTTTCGATAAAGTCTCCGGTAGCACCACCGCCGTGCTTGTCTAGCACGCGCACGAGGGCCTGCACCCACTTCCAATTTTCCGGGCCTCTCGGTGCTGGCTCGTTACCGTACTCGGCGTCAACGGCATCATCACTAATTCCGGCGCCCTTGCGCAATTGATCGGCAACAGCGGCCTCGAATTCGAGAAATTTATAGTCGACGTTCGCATCGCCGCGCGCCTGGATGTCTTTTGTTGTCAATGGTATATCGGGAGCGCTCGCGTATTTATACAAAACGTCTCCGTAGAAAGGAAAACTCACGTCTACCGACGGCGGAAGTTGCCGGTGTAGCGAGGCGGAGCCGCGCTGCAATGCGGCGAGCCACCGAGATTTCAAAACCACCGGGTCCATACCTTGCTGATCCCGACCATGGACGAATATCAGGCGGCGCACGGGCGTTGACGCGGGTCGCTGGGCGCGCGAGACGGCTGCGGCGAAAGGTGCTAGAGCGCTTGCTGAAACGAGGGAGAGAAATTGGCGTCGTCCGACCATGAGACGTTTCCTCGTACAGCGTGGAAAGGCCTGCTTAGCCGTGAGTCTGACAGGCATCCAAGCGAGGTAGGCTAGGATAATCCTTAATCCCTCCGCATCGAAGGTCGTCCACAATGCCCGACGGAGGTGATCGCGCGCGCTTAGAAGTTCTCCAGGGAGCGTTACGTTTCTGGCTCTGAGTAGTCCCCAGCCCTGGCTCGAACATCGGACAAAACGGAGCAGGAAGATCCCTAGTGTCTCCCAATACCCGACCCGATAGCGCGCCAGCAAGCATGGCCACATCGAAAAGCTCAATTCCGCTGTCTCTCATAATTCCAAAAACGGATCGAGCTTGTTGAGCAGGCAGCATCAGCGTAAGCGTAAGCCGCATAGATGCCAAGCGTCGGGTCTGCTAACTTTCCCTGGCGAACCGCATCGGCAAGACTCCGGGCGTTGGCTTCTCTAGTTTCTGGAGGACCCCGGATCTGAAACACGCCAAGCTTGGCGGAAGCAGCGACAAGCGCGTGCAATTGATCCAGTTTTGGAAAATCAGACGCGGCACGGTTCAGCTGTTCGCCGATCTCTCCGGGGAGATAACTCACATTGGCAACGTTGCCTCGGTCAACGACGACATTCGCAACAAAGTGTCGAATGGCGGCGAGAACGGTCCCGGACCCATCCTCGAACTCAAGGACAACCGTGCTTTGCGGATCTGTTCCTAAATCGACCTGTATGATCGTTGGTTCAGATGCTCCATCACCGCGCCGTAGGACCTGCGCTTGTGCGTTCTGACTTACTAGTAACGTCCGTACATGCGCACCAAAGACGTTGACACCCGTTCCGTACTTGAAGACGTTTGGACCCCGGGCGTTTAAGATGAGGTCGCGATTTCGATTGAAACCCGTGACTTCCGCAATATGTTTAAGTGCACCTGGGCGAAAGGAAGCGAGAGTTACTGTGGGAGTTGCGATGTGGACGCCGAAACTCTTAAGCTCAGCACTGACAATATGACCGATCGTCGGGACCGCCGCCAGGGTATCTAAGCGTCTGGTTGGCGAGGGGGCCTTCGCCGCGCGGCCGATATAGACGTCCGGCCCCGCCTCGACTATCGAACAAGGGTCCTGGTCGATTTTGGAAGATGCGGCCCCGGCTCTCCCTGGGACAATTTTGGAAAGGTAGGGGTCCATATTTCGATTTGGGACAACAAGGAGCCCCCCCACTTCTTTGACGATATCAGAGTATGGATCGTTATACGCATCCAAAAAACACGAGGTATAAATGCCGTTGTACCGCCCCGCATTATCCTTCGCCTCGAATGCCGGACTCCCGATCGCGGCGGCCAGGAATTTGTCGACCTTTGTGGACACGTGCGAATTAGCGCCGAGATTTGGAAAGATTAGCTGTCCGCGCATGTGCTGTGCGCCCAGGCTCTCGCTGGTGGAGCGACAGGCGTCGGAAATAAAAACAACGTTTGGAATGTTACAGTAGCGCGAAAGATCAAACGTCTCTGGGAAAGAGACGGCCTCATTCGGATTATGCGGCGCTTCAGAAAGCAGCCAATATTCCCCGTAACCCACCACGCACCCGTGTCCTGCAAAATATACGACGAGCTGCTGAACAGTCTCTAGTCCCACGAAGTAGTCAATAGCTTTGAAAATTTCCGCCGCCCTCACGGGCTGCTTATTATCATCGGTAAATCGCTTGACCTTAAAATGCTGCTGGTTTTCGAGCCAATCGGCGACCGATTTCGCCCCGGAGGCCGCTGCATGAAGCTTTGGCAACCCCTGAGGCTGGTCCACACCTATAACGACGGCCGCGCGGGTTATTACCTCCGGCGCGGATTGAGCCGTCGTGCCGCGTGCCGCGAGCATTGTAGCGCAAAATTTAAGTATGTGCTCGCCGTCTCATATTGCGACACCCGGGTTGGGGCCGGACCTATGCTCAGCCTATGGAAAATGATACATTCGCCCGGGACAGGCAAGGACGAAGGTCGGGAATTGGCGCACAACCGACCCCAAGCGCCACGAACTCGAACGCCGCTGTGCGGTATCCGCGGCCTACCAAGCGTTAGAGTTTCACTCCAGTGCCGCAGGACCGTCAGCTCGGGTGTTTGCCGAACATGATCCAGCCGCCGCTGCTTGGCGTGGTGAAGGCCGCCAGCGCGGTGTCGGCGCGAATCCTTGACCTGGCGGGGGCCGGCGGTGCCGCGCAGCTGCTCTATGCTGTCGGTGTACATGGCCGTACGGAGGCGCCCGGTCCCCAAATTGCCGCCGCTCGAGCAGAACGGGTGCGGTCCCTCGACCCGGATATCGCCGGCGTAGAACCCGAAGGCGTCGCCGCGTTTGACGCCGTGCCACTGGAAGGCCTCCAGGAAGCGAGAAACTGCGCCACCACCGTGGCCCCTACGCCACGTCAGTTCACCCTTGCATTCATAGCAGGTATTGCAGCACAATGTTGGCACTGACAGCGGCATAGATTCCGAAACCTGGATGACCACGCTGACCATCCGCAACGTTGACCCCGCGCTGAAGGAAGAGCTGCGCGCGCGCCGCCCGCCACGGCCGGTCGATGGAACGCCGAGCTTCGCCACATCTTGAAAGCAGCGCTGGGCGGAGAGAAGCGCGCCGAGCCGACCCTGGCCGAGGCCATTCGCCGGCGCTGTTCCTGCCGCTCGGCGGCGCCGACGAGCTTGAGCCGCACCGGCCGTGCCGGTTCGGGATCCGCCCCGGTTCGGCCAGTCGATCGTCCTCACACCAACCCGTCCTCTCCGAACTGCTGCGCTCGGAACCCGCCGCGGGGTTCGCCTGGGTTTCCGCCCAGCCGCGCGCCACGCTCTACACCACCAGCGTCAGCAAGGCCGAGATCCTACGGCATCGCCGTGCTTCCCGAAGGTCGCCGCCGCCTCGCGCTCGCGGCGCGGCCGAGGCGATGGTCGCCGACGATTTCGCGGGCCGCGTGCTGCCCTTCGATGAGGCTGCCGCCGTCCATTACGCCGAGATTGTCGCCGCCCGCCGCCGCGAAGGCCGCCCGATCGAGGCCTTCGACGCCCAGATCGCCGCAACGGCCCTGGTCGCCGGCGCCGGGCTTGCCACCCGCGACACCGGGGATTTCGCAGGCTGCGGCCTCACCGTGGTAATCCCTGGGAGGTGCCATAAAGCGAGAAGCCGTCAGCTCGGGGATTTGCCGAACATGATCCAGCCGCCGCTGCTTGGCGTGGTGAAGGCCGCCAGCGCCGTCTCGGCCCGAACCTTGACCTGCCGGGCGCCGGCGGTGCCGCGGAGCTGCTCGATGCTGTCGGTGTACATGGCGGTACGGAGGCGCCCGGTCCCCAGATTGCCGCCGCTCGAACAGAACGGGTGCGGTCCCTCGACCCTGATGTCGCCGGCGTAGAACGCGAAGGCGTCGCCGCGCTTGACGCCGTGCCAGTTGCGATAGGGGTCGTGATCATGCGGCGGTGTGCGAGCATTGCGCTCCACCGCGCAGGCGCCATTATAGCGGGCTGATACGAAGGAAGCCGGGAACGAGCCATGAAAGAAAACAGCATAAGGCGGGCGGTGCGCGAAGGGCGGGCGGCGCTGGGCACCGGGCTCAAGGAGTTCGCCTCACGCGGCGTTCCCTGGATCATCGAGCAGGCCGGCTTCGACTACTGCGCGATCGACCATGAACACGGGGCGTTCGACATCGAAACGATCGCCAATCTGGCGAGCTGGTTCCAGGCGACGAACGTCTCGCCCATCGTTCGCCTGCACAAATCGTTCGCGCATCTGATTCCCGGCATCCTGGATCAGGGCATCATGGGCATCCAGGTGTCCGAGGTCGACACCGCCGAAGAAGCGCGCGCGATCGTCCGCCTGGCAAAGTATCCGCCGCTCGGCAACCGGGGCATCTCCGGCCAGGGGCCGCACACCGGATACCAGAGCTACGGCCGCCGCCACGCCAGCGAATACGCGCCATGGGCCAACGAAAACATCATCCTGTTCCCGTCGATCGAATCGCTCGAAGGGCTGGAGAATGTCGAGGCAATCGCGGCGGTCGACGGGATCGACATGATCGCGTATGGGCATTCCGACCTGAGCGCGCAGCTCGGGGTCCACCTCGACCTCGAACACCCGAAATTCAAAGCGGCGATCCGGCGGATTGCCGCGGCATGCAACGCGCAGGGCAAGCTCGCTCGCGGATCGGCCGAGACCGAGGCGCAGATCGAGGAATATTGGCAGCTCGGGTTCAAGGTGCTGAACCTGCCGGGGAACGATGTGAGCACCTATCTCGACGGCATGAAGGCGCGTGCGGCCCGCGCCAATGCGCGGCTGAAGTCGATCGGGGTGCCGACCCCGTGAGGCGGCGGCACAAAGGAAATCTCCAACACGCCAACCGGAGGACACCATGACCAAGTATTTGCACACGATGATCCGCGTCAGTTCGCTGGAGGACACCATCGCCTTTTTCGAGGTGCTCGGCCTGCGCGAGATCCGCCGCCGGCCGGACGAGAAAGGCCGCTACACCAACGTGTTCCTCGCCGCCCCCGGCGACGAGGCGGCGGCCGTGGAACTCACCTACAACTGGGACCCCCAGCCCTATCCCGGCGGCCGCAATTTCGGCCATCTCGCCTATGCCGTCGAAAACATCTACGACACCTGCAACGCCCTGATCGCCCACGGCGTGACGATCAACCGCCCGCCGCGCGACGGCCGCATGGCCTTTATCCGCACCCCGGACAACATCTCGATCGAGCTATTGCAGGCCGGCGAAGCGCTGCCGCCCGCCGAACCCTGGGCCAGCATGGCCAACACCGGTGCATGGTAGAGCGAGACGCCTCTGGCGTGGCTGCCCGATCACGCGCGCGCAAGCCCAGGCAATCCGCTGATGGTGCGGCCGCGAGGTCAGGGCGTGACGGCGATAGACGCCCCCGTCGTGTTTCGCGGCACATAGCACGACACGCGGCTGAGAGGGGCTTTCGCAAAAGTTCGCACGGCCGATCGGCGGGACCGGCAAAATCGTGGTCTGGAAAACGCAGGCCCGGTGTGCGACGGTAAGGCTGAACTAATCGGAGGTGTGTCATGAGCCCGCTCGATGTCGCCGACAACACGGTCACGGAAAGAGTGTCGTCGGCCTATGTGCCGCCGCTCCAGCGCACGGAAGGGCAGCCGCCGCCGATCGCGGCGCATGGCGGCCTGTCTTACATGTCGTTCGACCGGGACGGCGATGCGGGAACCGCCGCGGCGATCCAGGACGCGCTCGCGGAGATCGCCGAGGGCGAGGGCCAGCGCGTTAGGGACATGGTCGCCAAAGCGCCGCCGGGCCCGATCAAGACCAAATGGGGCATCGGGTTCCGCGACTACGATGAGTGTGTGAAGTACATCCGCCAGTCGAACAGCCTCAAGGCGCCGGCAGGCGGCGTGGCGCTGCCGCTGCCCTATACGGTCTACGAGCGGCCGACCTACTCCGTCGTCCCGTCCAACGCTGTCTGGCGGGACCCGGCGCGCGCCGACATAGCGCAGGTCCTGCGCCAGAACGAGCAGGGCAACCGACGCCAGAACCTCTATTTCCCGCAGGTGCTGCGCGATGCGCGGCGCATCGGCGAGTACTACCCGGGCCTCTCGCCGAACAGCCCCGAATGCATGGACCGGCTCGGCCTGTCGCTGGCGCACCTCGAGTCCAAGTGCACCAACATCTACGACGCGGCCGAGGTGGAGCGCGTGTACTATCCGGAGATCGAGAAGCTGCTTCTCGAGTTCTTCCCGGACGCGACCGATGCGCTGGTCTACAACCACGACGTCTTCGACAAGGACTACACGGGCGACCGCACCGAAGACCAGGACAGCAACAACCCGGGGGTAAACGCCAATTACGCCAACCTGGTGCACAACGATTTGAACGACAATAGCGGCCGCGTGCGCTGCCGCGAGCTGCTCACCAAAAACCTGCGCAACTTCGGGCGCACCCAGCACTACACCGAGGAAGAGGCCGATCGGAAGATGTCGCGCCGGTTCATGTCGATCAACCTCGCCAAGCCGATCGAGACCGTCGAGCAGTTCCCCTTCGTGCTGTGCGCCTGGCCCTCTTTCGCCGACCAGCCCTACATCAACAACTACCGGATCTACGACGACCGCGTCGGCGAAACCACCCGCTTCACCTACCGCCCCAATCATGAGTGGTACTGGTTTCCCCGGCAGACGCCCACCGAGGTCTCGATGCTCAAATGCTACGATTCGGTGACCGACGGCTCGGTCTCGCGCTGGTCTTTCCATACTGCCTGTATCGACCCAACCGTGTCCATCAACGCCCCATGCCGCAAGAATGTCGTGGTCCGGTCCTTTGTCTTTTTCTAGGAGGATAGAACGGAATGTATAGCCACATCATGATCGGGAGTAACGATATCGCCCGGTCGAAGAAATTCTACGATGCGCTGTTTACCGCGATGGCGCTCAGCCCGCCACCGAGGACGCCAGAGGCCGGCTCGCCTACTCGCACAATGGCGGCGGTTCATGGTGAGCAAGCCGATCGACGGCAACCGGCAAAATCGCGGTCTGGAAAACGCAGGCTCGGTGTGCGACGGTGAGGCTGAACCAATCGGAGGTGTGTCATGAGCCCGCTCGATGTCGCCGACAACACGGTCACGGAAAGAGCGTCGTCGGCCTATGTGCCGCCGCTCCAGCGCACGGAAGGGCAGCCGCCGCCGATCGCGGCGCATGGCGGCCTGTCTTACATGTCGTTCGACCGGGACGGCGATGCGGGAACCGCCGCGGCGATCCAGGACGCGCTCGCCGAGATCGCCGAGGGCGAGGGCCAGCGCGTTATCGACATGATCGCCAAGCGCCGCCGGGCCCGATCAAGACCAAATGGGGCATCGGGTTCCGCGACTACGACGAGTGTGTGAAGTACATCCGCCAGTCGAACAGCCTCAAGGCGCCGGCAGGCGGCGTGGCGCTGCCGCTGCCCTATACGGTCTACGAGCGGCCGACCTACTCCGTCGTCCCGTCCAACGCTGTCTGGCGGGACCCGGCGCGCGCCGACGTCGCGCGCGATCCTGCGCACAGAACGAGCAGGGCAACCGACGCCAGAACCTCTATTTCCCGCAGGTGCTGCGCGATGCGCGGCGCATCGGCGAGTACTACCCGGGCCTCTCGCCCAACAGCCCCGAATGCATGGACCGGCTCGGCCTGTCGCTGGCGCACCTCGAGTCCAAGTGCACCAACATCTACGACGCGGCCGAGGTGGAGCGCGTGTACTATCCGGAGATCGAGAAGCTGCTCCTCGAGTTCTTCCCGGACGCGACCGATGCGCTGGTCTACAACCATGACGTCTTCGACAAGGACTACACCGGCGACCGCACCGAAGACCAGGACAGCAACAACCCGGGGGTAAACGCCAATTACGCCAACCTGGTGCACAACGATTTGAACGACAACAGCGGCCGCGTGCGCTGCCGCGAGCTGCTCACCAAAAACCTGCGGAACTTCGGGCGCACGCAGCACTACACCGAGGAAGAGGCCGATCGGAAGATGTCGCGCCGGTTCATGTCGATCAACCTCGCCAAGCCGATCGAGACCGTCGAGCAGTTCCCCTTCGTGCTGTGCGCCTGGCCCTCTTTCGCCGACCAGCCCTACATCAACAACTACCGGATCTACGACGACCGCGTCGGCGAAACCACCCGCTTCACCTACCGCCCCAATCATGAGTGGTACTGGTTTCCCCGGCAGACGCCCACCGAGGTCTCGATGCTCAAATGCTACGACTCGGTGACCGACGGCTCGGTCTCGCGCTGGTCTTTCCATACGGCCTGTATCGACCCAACCGTGCCCATCGACGCCCCATGCCGCAAGAATGTCGTGGTCCGGTCCTTTGTCTTTTTCTAGGAGGAGAGAACGGAATGTATAGCCACATCATGATCGGGAGTAACGATATCGCCCGGTCGAAGAAATTCTACGATGCGCTGTTTACCGCGATGGGCGCTCAGCCCGCCACCGAGGACGCCAGAGGCCGGCTCGCCTACTCGCACAATGGCGGGCGGTTCATGGTGAGCAAGCCGATCGACGGCAAGCCGGCCTGCCACGCCAATGGCGGCACGATCGGCTTCTCGATGAGCAGCGTCGAACAGGCCGCGGCCTGGCACAAAGCCGGCGTTGCGAATGGCGGCACGTCGATCGAGGACCCGCCGGGCGTCCGGCCGAATGGCGCCTATCTTGCCTATCTGCGTGATCCCGACGGCCATAAACTGGTAGGGGTCGCTCGGCCGGCGAGCTAATCGTTATCTTTAGAACTGAGGAGGGCCGGGACGGCCCTCCTCAAGAAGATCTTCTGCGCCGTTGCCCGATCACGCGCCTGGAAGCACGGGCGATGATCGCCGAGGTCAAAGGAGCCCGGTTGCTCCAGGGCCTTCGCGGACGGCCGACGGCGGACCTCGCCGCACTCGCAGATACCCCGGTGCGCGTGTCGCACCTCGCCATGCACGTGCCAAGACATCTGGCAGAGCTGGACATCAACCCGCTGATGGTGCTGCCGTCCGGTCAGGGCGTGAAGGCGGTCGACGCCCTCGTCGTGTTGCGCGGCACATAGCACGGCACGTGGCCGAGAGCCGGACACCAAAAGTTTGCACGGCCTAAATTGTCGGCAGCAGTGGACCGCTTCGGAACCCACAACCGCCACTCCGCCATGGCAGCGGGAACCGCTCTTGATGCCCCAATCCGGCCATTGCCCGACGCCAGCTCATCTCCTCCAAACATCATTACACCACCCCGAGAGCCTGTTTCAGACCGAATGCCAGGCTCGAAGGGGCGATGCGCCCGATTCTGTGGGCAAACGCACGGATGGATATGGGCGGCGCCGGCGTTCCAGGAAATCCGGCGGCAAGCCCGCGAACGGAAATGAAAGGCAAGCGCAAGACCGAAAAGGTGACGTTTGTGCGGGCAACGTCCCCGCACGCATTCGAATCGTGGTGGGCCTCGTCGCTATAGGATTTCGTGAAGAAAAATTCCGTGGCGCCCGGTAAAGTGGATTTAAGTACAGACGCGTGCTCGCTCAGGGGCGCGAAGGCTAGACCGCTCAAACCGTCGCCAGTAAATTGCAACGCGTCAGAAAACACGGTGCCATTGCACGGCCCCTGGGCCTCGAATCCTATCAGCTTGCCGATCGGGTCGCCGATAAACCCGAGGGCGCCCGATATTGCGGAGCCGATTGCTCCTAGACCTGCAGCGCCTACCACCGCTGTCGTTAACGCATCCAAAATTTTCAGTTCGATTTGGGCCTGCCCGCTCAGATCAAGTTGGCTGTCACTAGTATTGGTCCCCGAATAGATTATAGTAACAAGATCGCCCGGCCGTATATCGAGAGGACCAATGACCCAGTTCCTGTCAATACCTGCGCCCGTCGAAGGTGCTAACTCTCTAACGAGGATGCTCGCTCCTCCACCGCCGGGTATATCTGGGAACAGGGTTGCGCCACGGCCACGTTCAATCTGGTTCACAAGTACAGAGAACGTTACGACGTCGTCATCGTTAATTTTGCCTCGGCGATGGATCACATTAATTTCGTTGAGCGTAAAAGCGAGATAAGTCATTGGCACACCTAATGTAGGAGTTTAATCGAGGCCGCCGTTGCTTCTTTCGCTAGTACAACGGCAACGGGAGTCGCTAGTTGACCCTGGTTAATTTTGTCGATTTTGCGAGCCGCGAAGAACAGTTTCTGGCTGCTTAACTCAAACTATTATTGCAGAAGTCACAAGCAGCAGGATCATGTCCCGTCCCTCGCGTACAGCACCCATCGCCTTGCCGATCACCGAGCCGAACGCCTTCACCGGATCATCTGCTTTCATTCCATGTCCTAAAGTGGGAGAGGTCGTCAACAAGTCGCCCACTTCGATGGGTGCATAGCTGGCGTCCACTTTGCAGTAAACCTTGCCGAGTAGCGCGATAGGCTCACGGTTTGGCTGTGAATGGTGCCTGTCGAGTACGATACCTGGCTTGTAACCGCCTGCTCCGGAGATGACGCCCACGACGCGTTTGTCATAAGCCTGCTGACTTGGCTGCAGAGCACCTCCTTCAGTGATCACCATGACGGTTCCCGGTTCCACCGTCTCCACGCCAGCAATATTGAAATCTTCGGCGCAGTCGGCATTGGGTGATGTTAGCCGAATGTCGCCGGTAACTTCGACATCTCCTTCGAAGCGGGCAGCTAGCCGGCCACCTTTACCTGCAACCCCAATGCCCGATTCGCTCAAGCCCTGTAGACCGGTACCATTACCCTTGGCGTTGCCAAACACCCCCGCATTGGCGCCAAGCGACTCGCCATACACACCGGCACCTTTACTTTCAGCGTTCTTTTGGAATCCGGAGACGGCAGCGAAATTGAGCGAATTGGTCTCGCCAAGCACGCCCTCGCCAGTTTCCGCTTTCCCGTGGACCCCTACTCCTCTAGTGTTGATGGAGAGATTGTTGTTTATTCCCACAACTCCCGCACCGTTACCGTTGGCATTGCCAGACACGCCCGCACCGTCGTCCTTTGCAAGGCCAAACACCCCGGCATTGCCGCCAAGCGACTCGCCATACACACCAGCGCCTTTACTTTCAGCGTTCTTTTGGAATCCGGAGACGGCAGCGAAATTGAGCGAATTGGTCTCGCCAAGCACGCCTTCGCCAGTTTCCGCTTTCCCGTGGACCCCTACTCCTCTAGTGTTGATGGAGAGATTATTGTTTATCCCCGTAACTCCCGCATCGTTACCGTTGGATGTGCCTTCGAGAACGCTCATGGATTTCTCCTCCCATAGGACAGCTAGACTACGCCATTCCGGCTGCCACGAAAAGTCGCACTGTCGCGGTGGCGACCGCATTTCCGCGATCGAGCCAGTGATCTCAAGTGTCGCAGGCGGTCAGCTCGGGTGTTTGCCGAACATGATCCAGCCGCCGCTGCGGGGCGTGGTCAAGGCCGCCAGCGGTCTCGGCCCGAACCTTGACCTGCCGTGCCCCGGCGGCCACGGCCGAAGCCGAATCGCCACGGTCGCGCTACCACTTGTAGACTTTCTGCAACGTTCCCCCCATCAGCGCTGCCTTGTCGTTCTCGGACAGGCGTTTAGTGTCGCGGAACGGCGCCACACCCTGCTCATAGGTCAGCATGCCGATCGTCCGCGTCCAGTCGGTGCCCCACATGCAACGATCCAGTCCGAACGCATCGATGACCCGCAGTACCGGCTCCCAGATGTCGTCGTATGGGAACGGTTGGTGCGACATCGTGCAGGCACCACTGATCTTCACCCTTACGTTCTCGTATTGAGCCAAGGCGAGCAGCTTGGGAAGATCGGCCCAAACATCGGCGGGGACCGGCGGGCGAGCCGGTTGCAAGAGGCCGAGATGGTCGATGACGATGACCGTATCGCGGTGTCGCCGGATGTGCGGCAGCCCCTTGTCGAGGATGCCCCAGCACAGCAAATTGACCGGCAACCCCTGTTTGGCGGCCGCAGCGAACGCGCGGTTCAAACCGGGATGGTCCGCGTCCATCGGCAGGCCCTCGCGCATCCGGATGCGAATGCCGCGGGCGCCGGGTGTCGCCGCCCATTTCGCCACCACATCGTCGATCGCCGGATCGGTCGCGTCGACCGGTGTCACGACCCGAAACTTGTCCGGATAGGTGTTGTAAACTTCGAGCGCGTAGCTCGGATCGTATTCATAGGCGCTGAACGACGAGACCATGATCGCGCCGTCCACGCCGACACTGTTCATCGCAGCGACCATCTCTTCGCCGGTGGCGGAGTCGAGTCCGTGCGAGGGGCTGGCCCACGGCCGGCCGGGATGATTTCGATCGAAGGGATGAACCTGAACATCGATGACTGGCATGGCCACCTTCCTGCTTGTTCGACCAATTATCCGCCACAGTAACCGGTTTGTGAGCGCCGCCTGAATGCTTCCTCACAGCGCCGTCATGCCGCCATCCACGAAGAGCAGGGCGCCGGTGACGTAGGAGGCATCGTCGGAGGCCAAAAACAGGATCGCGGCGGCGACCTCCTCGGCCCTGCCCGGGCGCTTCAGCATGGTGCCTTGTGCGGCCTTGGCGTTGTACTGCTCGACGGTCTCGCCGGCCGCCGCGATGCGGCGCTGATGGAACGGCGTGAAGATCGGGCCAGGGCCGACGGCGTTCACCCGAATGCCGTCTGGCGAGTGGTCGGCGGCGAGCGCCCGCGTCAAGCCCGCGATCGCGGCCTTGGTGGTGTCGTACTGCAGGTTGCCGCCGCCGGCGACGACGGAACGCACCGAGGCGGTGTTCACGATGGCGCCGGCCTTGTTGGCGCGCATCAGCGGAACCGCCGCCTTGGCGCAGAAGACGTAGCTCATCAGGTTGACGTTGAGGATTTCGTTCCAGCTCGCCGCACTCGCCTCGTCGACCTTCTCATATTTGCGGATGCCGGCATTGTTGATGAGGATGTCGAGGCGCCCGAACTTCTGCGCGGCGCCGTTGACGAAGTCGAGGCACGCAGCCTCGGTGCCAACGTCAGCCTGCGTGAAGGCGACCTTGGCGCCGGCGGTCTCGAGCTCGGCCGCGACGCGCCGGCCGCGCTCGCCGTCCCGATCGCAGAATGCCACGCTCGCGCCTTCGGCAACGAAACGCCTGACCGTCGCCTCGCCGATCCCCGATGCTCCACCCGTCACCGCCGCAACCTTGCCGTCGAGCCGTCCCATGTTTGCTGCCTTTCATCGCATCGCATTGCCGAGTCAGGGGCTGAGAGTGATCGCCGCGAGCCGGTGATCTCCAGTGTCCCAGGCCGTCAGCTCGGGTGTTTGCCGAACATGATCCAGCCGCCGCTGCTTGGCGTGGTGAAGGCCGCCAGCGCCGTCTCGGCCCGAACCTTGACCTGGCGGGGGCCGGCGGTGCCGCGGAGCTGCTCGATGCTGTCGGTGTACATGGCGGTACGCAGGCGCCCGGTCCCCAGATTGCCGCCGCTCGAGCAGAACGGGTGCGGTCCCTCGACCCGGATATCGCCGGCGTAGAACGCGAAGGCGTCGCCGCGCTTGACGCCGTGCCACTGGAAGGCCTCCAGGAAGAACTGCGCCATCGGGGCATAGCCGTCGTAAGGATTGAAGATGTCGACGTCCGCGGGCCCGAGCCCGGCGCCCTCGTACATCCGCTTGGCGGCGCGGTCGGTCCAGTCCTCGATCTCGTCCAGATCTTCCTGGGTGCTGCGCTTCCGGAAATTGTGCTGCGAGTGATTGAGCACATAGACCGGCGGCTGTTCGCATGTTGCGGGCGCGCTCGGCCGTCGTGAACAGATACGCGGTCGAGGCATTGACCGGCCGGTCGCAGTCCCACAGCCGCAGCGGGTTCAGGATGTAGCGCGAATTGACGTAATCCTCGATGGTCAGCTGCGGCACATTGTGGCTGGCATTGTACCCCCACGGCGTCAGCAGCCCGTTCCTGTGCTGGTTGACGACAAAGGGGGCGAGGTCGTCGTGCTTGCCGCCGTATTTCAGGCAGTACTGGCCGTGCGGGAAGATGTTGATGAAATCGTTGCCGCCGTGATTGCCCCAGGGCGCGGTCCATTGGCGGGCACCGCGGGCGTAGTCGTCGGCGTTCTCGCCGCCGCGGCGATAGCGGCCTTCGAGATTGCCGGTCGGGTAGATGACGAGACAGGTGTGGCACTGGCCGTCACCCACGGCCTGTGCCGCCATGCCGACCATTTCGCTGATCGTCGGCACCCCGGTCGGGGCAAATTTGACGTTCGTCAGGCCCATCTGCTCGATCAGCCACTTCGCGTTGACCAGGGTCAGCCCCCACTCCGAATCGTAGGGCGGGGCGAAGTAGGGCCGTGGCGCCCATTGCGAGGCGGAGCCGCCGCTGCCGCCGGCGATATGGCTGTCGCAGCAGATGACGCCGTCGACCTGATCCGGCGTGACGCCAGCCTCGTCCATCGCCTTCTGGCAGGCCAGGATCGAGTAGGCGCCCAGCGTCTGGTCCATCGAGACTTCGTCCCAGCGACGGTCGACCGGCGAATGTCCGACACCAGCCACCGCGACCTTGCCGCGGTGCTCCCATACGCCGAGCCCGTCCTTGTCTCGCCGCCACTGATACCCGGCTGACGCGGTCATGGCTCCGCCTTTCTCTGCGGTTTATCAAAGTCCGAGAAACCCCTCCCCCATCATGGGGGAGGGCTTGTCTACTCCCTCCCCCTTGATGGGGGAGGGCGGGGTGGGGGTGAATTCGCCGCCTGCCGCGGCGGATGGTTTGTCTTCCTGCACGATCACCCCTCCCAACCCTCCCCCATCGATGGGGGAGGGTTTAATTAACTGCGGTAGCCCTGCTTGATGGGGGCGGATGCGATGCGCGCGATGCCGCCAACTCGCTGACGATAGTCTCATGGACACCGTCGGGATTTGCCAGGACCTCGTTGTTCCAAAACCGCAGAACGCGATAGCCCTGGTTTTGCAGGAAATCGCTTCGCTCGATTTCCCGCGGCGACGAGCGATCGTGTTGGCCGCCGTCGATTTCGACGACCAACCGGGCCTCATGACAGACAAAATCCGCAATGTAGCGGCCGAACGGCACCTGCCGGCGGAACTTGTAACCGTTCGATTGATGCGCGCGCAGTATTTGCCAGACCCGGATTTCCGCCTCGGTCATGTTCTGCCGTAAACTGCGGGCTCGCGCCGCGGCACCGTCGGGCGGATGCTTCTTCATGTCCTGGCTTGTGTTGCCGGAGGCGTCACCCCCTCCCAACCCTCCCCCATCGAGGGGGAGGGCTTGCAGCGACGGTCGACCGGCGAATGTCCGACCCCCGCCACCGCGACCTTGCCGCGGTGCTCCCATACGCCGAGCCCGTCCTTGTCTCGCCGCCACTGATACCCCGCCGACGCGGTCATGGCTCCCCCTTTCCTCTATGCTCTGGCAGTGCAGGTATGGCAGCCTCTCCCAATCGTATGCTAACCCGCGACCCCGCGGCACTACATAAATTTCCGTCGTTTGAATGCCTGTATCTCTTCCCGTGATAAGGAAAACCATTCGCCCCGGGTGTTCTTCGCAGCAAAGCGCTTATGCCAGTAGCTCTCAATCCCATAGGCGTCGTCGGTTCTGATCGCATGAACCAATTCCAAGTCCTCGGGAAGCTGTAACGATATCTGATCCGTGCGGCGCTCGACGAGAACGGCCTTTCCGACCTTGTAGCGTTTCTCTCGCCCGAGTTTCAGGAGGGCCATATATACGAAACCCGATTTCGTCGCTGAAGGATCATCGACGGGGGCCGGATCATCATTCGCGTGAAACGGTCGGCCCGCGATGATTGGCGCGCACAAAGCCGCGATGTCCTCGTAGCCCGACCTCTGCTCACAGTAAGCAAGAATTTTTGCCGCCAGTTGGGATTTGGTTCCTAAACGTGCAAACGTGTTATGTGCAGGAAAGCCGGCGTCGTTCAGACCCTTCATCCGAATTTCGGCATACACAGGAAAACGATCAAGTTCGCGGGCCAAACCGATGAATTTTTCGATCAGGTAATCATCGTCGTATGCGGTTTGTAACTTGTTAGGCTCGAAACCGGCCTCTTTGAGCGCATCACCCCATCGTGCCCAAATTTTGCCGATCCAATCCTGATACTTTATCCCCGTTTCCTGCGCGAAGCGATCGCGCCCGAGAGGCACCCCACCATTCTCCCGTGTAGTGCGCCTGATCTCGCCTAGGATTTGTTGCTTATCCATGGAAGAAATTGATTGGGCTGATTCGCCGTATGCGTCAATCGCCAAGCTGCCCCCAAGCGCGAGGAGAGGGAGGAGGGCCGCTACAACTCAGGGGGATCATCCTACGCGACGACCCGCCACTCGTGGATCAGCTGGCCTGGGGCCACCTCCTCGAAAGTCACCGCGACGGCGGCGCCTACTGGCGCCTGGTAGGGCGGGGTGCCCGGGAGATTGGAATAGAAATTGACCCGCGGGTCCGCGTCCAAGGTCACCATTGCCAAATTATAGGGCTGATCGGGCATGCGCCGGTTGAGGCGGCCATCCTCGATCACGATGGTAGGTCGCGATATGGCCTCTGCCATCGACCTCCTTCCAGGTCAGGCCGGCGGCCGAGTTGCACACCTGGCAGGCCTGCTGCGGCGGGTATTGCAGCCGGTCGCATGGAGCGCAGTGCTGCAGGACGAGCCGCTTTTGATTGACGGCGTCCCAGAAGGGCTTGCTCAAAGCGTCGGCGACGGGGATCAGCTTCGGCATCGTTTCCTCAGAACCTGATGTTATCGGGTCCCTGCGAAGGCAGGGACCCATCGTGCAACTGTTCGGTCGCCGGCGAAATGGGTTCCTGCCTGCGCAGGAACCCCGATTTGCTTCCGCCCGCATCATGGCATCGCGACGGGATCAGCTTCGGCATCGTGTCCTCCCAGCCTGACATTTATCGGGACCTGGCACTTGGCGAATTTTAGCAACTCCTGACGCTTTGCTGCAACGGCACTCCGCTTTATCGGGTCCCTGCCCACGGGTCCGGCCTGCGGCCGGCCCGAGGATAAACTCCGGCAGGGACCCATGTCGTCCGCCGCACTACGGCGACAGGGATGGGTAAAGATCGGCCCATTGCGGGTTTTCGCGTTCAATCAGATTGATTTTCCAGTCACGCTTCCACTTCTTGATTTGCCGTTCCCGGACCAGTGCCGTCTCAAGGCGTTCATGGGTTTCGAACCACACGAGACGGTCCACGCCGTATTTGGCGGTAAAGCCGGGGATGGCGCGTGTTTTGTGCTGCCAAACGCGGCGCGCGAGTTCGAAGGTCGAACCGACGTAGAGAGTCCCATACGGTTTAGCGGCGAGCAGATAGACGAACGGCATCGTGCGGACCGGAACATGGGTCCCTGCCTGCGCAGGGACCCGAGATTTGCGGTGATTCGCTGGTATTACATCACCTGCCGAAACAGTGGGTTTTCCTCGTCACCGGGTCCCTGCGGAGGCAGGGACCCATCGTGCGACCGCTCGATCGCTGGCGAAATGGGTCCCTGCCTGCGCAGGGACCCCAATTGCATCCCGTGTCACCCCTCGCCCCGGCCGACCCACTGGCCGTAGACCGGGTACTGGCAGCAGATGAATTCGAGATAGGCCGGGCGACCCGAATTATTGATTTCGAATGCCCGCCGCAGCGCCGGGATGATCTCGGCCGGCTCGCTGACCCGCTCGGTGTGAAAGCCGAGCGCGCCGATCACCTTCGACATATCGACCTCGTCGGGCCCCAGCACCCGGTGGGTGAAGGGGTCGTGTCCCGGCCCCCAGAAGCCCGGTCCATAGCCGGCAAAGCCGCCATTGCTGATGTGCACGACCGTGACCCCGAGTTTCTCGCGCAGCAGAACCTCGAGGTTGCCGAGCATGTAGCCGAGGCCCGCCTCGCCGGTCACCGCCACCGATGCCCTTTCCGGAAACGCCTTCTTGGCGGCGATCGCGGCCGCCAGGCTGAAGCCGAGCGTCGAGACATTGCCCCAGCCGAGGAAGCCGCGCGGGATCAAGGTGTCGAAGACGGTCGATCAGCTGGTCGCGCGTGTTGCCGCTTTCGTGCGTCACGAACGAATTCTTCAGATCCAGCACCTGCATCAGATCGCCATACACCCGATAGGGGTTGATCGGCGTCTCGTCGGAGTTCATGACCTGCCGGTACCGGGCGAGTGCGGTGTCGCGCGCCGCCCTCACTTCCGCCGCCACATCACCCGCATTCCGTCCGGCGCCGCCGGGCGCCGGAATTGCGGTCGGACACTTCCCGGCATAGCGCCTGCAAGGTCAGGCGCGCATCGCCGATCACCGCATGCGCCGTCGGATACATCTTGTTGATGTGCAATTCGTCGACGTTGCAGTGGATGATGGTCTTCTTCGCCGGATCGGGAATGCCGTGGCTGAAGCGGCCCGGCGACAGGCTCGAGCCGATGGCGAGGATGGTGTCGCTTTGGTTCAGGTAGTGCGCCACCTGATCGCCGCGCACGCCGACAAACAGCGGATGGTCCTCCGGAAACGCCCCTTTCGCCTTGAGGGTCGTGATCACCGGCACATTCACCAGCTCGGCCAGCGCTTTCAGCTCTTCCGAGGCGCCGGCGTAGATGACCCCCTCGCCGGCGTAGATCAGCGGGTTACGGGCTCGCAGGAGCTGGTCGATGGCGGCGCGCACATCCGCCGGGTCCGGCGCCGATTTCCAGCCCTTCACCGGATGGTAGGGATCGGCGGTCTCGTCGTATGTCGCCGTGGCGTTGGGAATGGCCAGGATCACCGGGCCCGGCCGGCCGCTGCGCAGCATGGTGAAGGCGCGGCGCATCAGCTCGGGCGTGCGCTCGGGCTTGTCGAGATAGCCGAACCATTTCGACACGGTCTTCATCGCCGATGCGACATCGTACTGGCTGTTGCCCGAGGCGCCGGCCGGCACGCCATCGGTGATGCACAGAACCGGCGAGCCATCCTCATAGGCCTGCGCCATCCCGGCATAGGCGTATTGCATGCCGGCGGCATTGACGCCCCCTTGGAAGGTGCACACCCCGATCCGTGTGCCGGCGGTGATGCGCGAGAACGCGTCGGCGACCGCGACGGCGTAGCGGTCGTCGCGCATCATCAGCATCGGCACCCCTTCGCGGCCGAGCGCGTTGTTGACCCGGCAGACCGGGAAGGTCGAAACCCAACCCACACCCTCTTGCTTGAGAATGCGGACAATGCCGGTCGCGACATCGATCGTCATGGATGTGGTCTCCTGTGCATCGAGCTGAGCCGTCAGCCGCCGTGTGGCGCACTGAAGCATACAATGACCAGCCGCGCGCCGTTTTCCAACTGTCTGAGCGCCTGACCCAAAAGCCGGTGGCGAACGAGGGCCAAGGTCGGTAACTCAGATCGTCAACGGGCCTTCGCCGGAACGCGCGGCAACGCCGAGAATGCGCCGATTCCGGAAATTCGCCGCGACGCCGCCGAACCAGAAGGCCGCTGAGGTGCTGGCTAACGCCGGGCTAGACCAGCCGTAACAAGCCCCCGATAAAATCGCTCACGCTGCGTCCGGAATGTGGGATTCTTTGTTCGCTCGCGCGCTCTCAAGGTCGCGACCGTATGGCCGGGAGTGAGTCGGTTGAATTCTGCGAGTTCGGCTCGGGCATCGGAAACGCTGTCCGCCAGCGCGTAAATGGCTGCAAGCCAAGCGTGAGGTAAACCGTATCGAGAATCGGTGGCGATTGCCTTGAGGAACCATTCCGTGGCTTCGTCATCGCGTTCGAGATGAAAGGCAGCGATGCCGAGATACAGATGACAGAGGCTTGTCCGGAACTCCCGCGGGCTGAGCCGCAGGGCTTTCAGCACTGGTTCGAACGCAGCGACCGGTTCGCCGAGCTCCAGCTTGGCGAGGCCGATACGCGAATAGGCGTGCGAGAAACTCGGATTGAGATCAATTGCTAATCTATATTCGTCGATTGCTGGCGCGTGCTCGCCATGCAACATCAGCAAGTTTCCCTTGGTGTACCGAACCTCGGCGCGTTGCGGATCAATTTCCAGCGCGCGGGCGATCGCCGCATCGGCTGCGTGTATCTGCCCGACCGGATCGTCGGCCCACAAGAGCATCAAGTCGAGTACATGGGTACCGGCGAAGCCAACCAATGCCTGGACTGATAATGGGTCCAGCCGCAGCGCACTCTCGAACAGAGCGCGGGCCTTGACGACATCGGCCCGCCCGGCAAATCGGCTGAACAACACCAGTCCTCGCATCGTGAGGTCGATCGCGTCCGGATGCTCCGGTCTTTCGAGGAGCCCCTTGCGGCTGGCGAGCTCGACCAAACCGAGTTTCAGCGTCCCGGCAATGCGGCGCGTCACCTGATCCTGCCAAGACCAGATATCCGGTCCCTCGCAATCAAAGCGCTCGGCCCAGAGGTTCGCCCCGGTTTTCGCTTCCGCGAGTTGCACGCTGACCCGGAGCTGCGGCCTGGATCCCTGCAAGCTGCCCGTTAGGACATACTGCACGCCCAGATCGCCAGCGACCTGGCTCATCGGAACCGATTTGCCTTTGTAACCAAAGACCGAATTCGGGGTGATCACCATGCTGTCGCGGATGCGAGACAGATCGGTAATCAGATTCTCCGTCAGCGCGTCAGCCACATATTCATATTCTGCGTCGCCAGTGAGATTGGCGAGCGGCAACACGGCAATCGCCAGACGACGCGCGAATTCCTCGTCGAGGCGGGCGAGCAACGGGTCAACGGAGGTCGGCCGCGAGCGATCGGGGGTTTGCGGGTGTTGTATCGGTGTCGCGCGAAGCATTCACCTCGGCGGCTCCCCGCGGTTCTTGGCGCAAAATTGCGGCGTCGAATAGATATCCGCGGCGCGGCACGGTCTTGATCAGCTGTTGGGTGTCATCGTGCAGCGCGCGACGGATGTCGCAGATGCATTGAACCAGGACGTCGTCGGTTACAGCCGATCCAGACCACAGAGTGGCAAAAAACTCGCTTTTGGGAATCAGTCGGCCGGAATTTCTCGCCAGAAGACAGAGGACGGCAAAACTTTTTGGCCTTAACGGTGCTTCCTCCGCCCCTCGACGTAGGCATTCGCGCCGCAGATCGATCGTAAACTGTTCAAAGCAGATTGTTTCCGGAAACGTGCCGACCATCCCGCCCCCCGAGGTCAGCTGAGGCATTGGAATCCTCACGCCGATTTCGCCGCTTTTTCGTTTTTCGTTCGTGATCCCTTCGTTACGCGAAGGCTCAGCATAGGGAAACTAGCATGGTCGTCAATTCGGTGACCCGCAGCCGGTGGCCGGCCGTTAACGGCGCGCCAGCCGGCCTGTCGGACCGTGTAATGGAGGCTACGAAGATGCGTGCGCTTGTCCTCTCTTGCCTCTTGGCCTTCGGCATCGTCCGTGTTGCAATCGCGGATACTGAAGAAAATGCCGAAGACTTTATGGCAATTCACAAGATCGAGATCGCGTTCCACGAAGCCGGAACCACAAAAAACTTGAACCTGATGCTGTCTCTCTTCAGCGACGACGCTACAATCACGGCCGGTGGTAAGACTTATACAGGGAAAGAACAGATCAGGGCGTTTTGGCAAGCAGCGGGGACTTTTCAACCACAAAACCAATGGGTCGCTTACACCCCTGCGTTCCGTATCAAATACGATGTGCGGGGCGACACTGCTCACCTGTATTTCGAATGCCTTTACGTCGATAAAGTAGCAAACAAGATTGCCGTGCATACGAATTCCGACGATACTTTGATCCGCGTCAAAGGTCGCTGGCTTATCAAGGACATGAAGGCCGCTGTTGTGCCGGAGCTCTAAATCGCGACGACCGCGCCAACTGAACCCTGTACAGCAGCCCACCAAGTTGCTTCATCGTCACCAGACACGGGCAAGGTCCGAGAAGGGGTATCAAGAGCAGTTCCCGCCGCCAAGACCGAGCGGCCGTTGTGGCGTGCGAGGGCCGTCCTCCGCTGCGGGCGATCAGGCTGTGCAAATTTTTGGGGCAGGCACTGACCATTCACGCCGAATGTAAGGGCGCTTTCGCAACACCTGTTCCTCAAAATAGCGAAATGCCAGCATTTGTGGTATCCACTAAAAATGCCGTGGACGCCGGACGACGCCGAAAGGCATACGCACAAGGCGACAACGTGGGCGCTAAAGGAGCTTTGGGCGAAAGTCGCCAATGAATGCCTGGAGCGAACCGGCGATGAAGGCCGCGCGATCCGGGAAGCGAACGCCGTGGTCTCGCGGCAGGCAGCATCCTGCCAGTAGCCAAGATTCCTCGTCGGCGGTCACTCCGGCCACCTTACTGCATTTCCACCATCGATCCTACAGGGCCTTCCCCCGCCGTGCCGACATCGAACATCCCGCCGGTGCCACGCTTGAGGTCGATGGGTCGCTTATCTGTCGATTATATCAACCGCCAGTGCCCGTCAGGCTGCAGGCAGCTGCTGAGAGTATAGTGCTCCGGCCCGGTTGTCTCGCGCATCCCTGTCAACCGGTAGTCGAGGGTTTCGCATTGCTGGCCGGATTGCGTGAATTTCTTGAGGAGTGTGATCTTGCCGGAATTCTGCGATTCTGGATTGTTCCACTTCGCGGTAGTGCCGACCGGCTTGCCGTGCACCTGTTCGTGCACCGTGTGACGGATGATGGCGAGATCCTGCTTTGTCAACTCGATGTTAGTCTCGAGCCCCAGCAAATACTGCGCCTGAGCCGGCAGGCAGGCGATGAGGGTGGCAAACAGGATGGCGGCTCTGATCGGCGTCGACATTGCAGTGCTCTGCAAAAGATTGACAGGAAGGTGATCCTGACCCGCGAGGCGGCCGCGCCACCTTGACCGAGATCAACAAAAACCCAAACCAAAGGTTGGAAACCCGGCGAGGCTCGGACAATGCGACAGAACATCCCTTCCGATCTACGTGGATGTTGACGTCCCGTACTGCGAGGAGCATGTCGGATACGCCCAAGTGCCGAGTGCGAAGACCATCCCGCATGTTCAACTCCGTCAGCGCCACAGCTCAGCCGGCAATCTCTGGTAGCCTGCCCGCGCTCGGCCTTTCGGCCTTGGTGTTGTCGACCTTGGCATCGCTACTCGCTCAAGACGGTATTGGGCCTGACAGCCGGCATGCCGTCGTCAATGGTGGCGAAGCAGCCCGGTTTCTCCGCGCAATCATGGATGCTCTTGGCTGCGCCACCCAACCAATCGAGGATGAGCATGGATGATCTGTTTCGCTTTGCCGACGATCTCGGCCCGCTGAAGCTCGTCCATATCTGGCGCCCGACTGTCGGGCTCAAAGCGATCGTCGTGGTCGACAACATCGCCTGCGGACCGGCGATTGGCGGGGTGCGGATGGCGCCCGATGTCACCACCGAAGAGGCATTCCGTCTGGCGCGGGCGATGACATTGAAAAATGCCGCCGCCGGTCTGCCACATGGCGGCGGCAAATCGGTCATCTTCGCCAACCCCAAGATGGCACTCGACGACAAGGAGCGCCTGATGCGGGCTTTTGCCACTGCGATCGCCGAGTCTAACCGACTATATCCCTGGCCCCGACATGGGTACGGACGAACTGGCGATGGGCTGGATCAAAGACGAGACCGGCCGCGCTGTCGGTCTGCCACGCCAACCTTGGGCGGGCATTCCGCTCGATGAGATCGGCGCCACTGCATTTGGCCTCGTCGCCGCGATCGAGGTGGCCGCAAATCAATTGGAATTGCCGCTGGCGGCCGCGCGCATTGTCGTCCAGGGGTTCGGCTCTGTCGGCAAGCATGCCGCTCGGCTGCTGACAGCAAAAGGAGGCGGTGCTTGTCGCGGCTAGCAATTCGCAGGGAACGATCGCCGACGACAACGGGCTCGATGTCGAGGCGCTGATCGCCCTTAAGGACGGGGGTCGCTCGGTTTTGGATTACCCGCATGGGCGCAAGCTCGACCGGGACGCGGTGGTAGACATTCCCTGCGATATCTGGATCCCGGCGGCGCGTCCCGATGTAATTCATGCCGGCAATGTCGGCCGGTTGCATGCCAAGGTGGTGGCGCAAGGGGCCAATATCCCTTGTACGGCCGAGGCCGAGGCGGTGCTCGCCGAGCGTGGCGTGCTCATCTTACCGGACTTTATTGCCAATGCCGGCGGTGTGATTTGTGCAGCAGTCGAATATCAGGGCGGCAGCGAGGCAGCCGCCTTCAATGCCATTTCTGAAAAGATCCGCGCTAACACGCGCGCGATCCTTGATCGGGTCTTTTCAGGCAAGGTGTTGCCGCGCGCCGCCGCAGTGGAACTCGCGAGAACCCGCATCGAGCGAGCCATGCTCACTCGCCGCTGGGGGCATTGACCTCCCGCAAACCAGGTTCAAGCTCCATCCAATAAGCGCGGAGCTACCAGCGTATGAGGAAGGGACACGACAACGGCTCGTTTTCTCCGACTGGATAAACGATCAGTTCGCTTACAACCCGATTTGGGGCGAAGCTCGTTTAACAGCTCGGTCCAGCTCTGCGGCGATCCGATCCGGCTCGGCGGTGTCCGCACAGAGGATGCGAACCATTTCGGCCGCGCCATTGCCTTCGTCCCGCATGACATGGACGCTCGGAACTGGTTGCCGGCGAGTGTCCCTGTGTCTGGGTCACATGAAATCCTGCTGCCGTATGTCTCTTCCTTCCGATCTTGCTTCGCGCGGAAAAGCCTCAGCTTGGCCAAACTCGACATCCGGACCACGTAATCAGCGAGCTGCACAAGACTGCTGTAGGATCAGCTCCCACTGGAAGCGGAACGATAGTCCCGCCGCCGTGGTTTCCTCTCAGGCCGATTTGACCTCGATCTTCTTCGCTTGCTTTTGAGCTTCCGCCGTCTTTGGTAAAGTGATTGTCAGCACGCCCTTCGAATAATCTGCGGCGATCTTCTCGCGATCGACGGTTGTCGCCAGCTCGAACGCGCGCTGGAACGAGCCATAGGCGCGCTCGGAGAAGAAATAGTTCTTGTTCTTTTCTTCCTTCTCCTGCCGTTTCTCGCCTTTGAGGACGAGCGTGTTGCCGGATACCGACACATCGACATCTTTAGCATCGAGACCAGGCAGTTCCGCGGTGATTTTGTAGGCCTTGTCGTCCTCACTCATATCGATTGCCGGCGCTGAAAAGCTAAACGAACTTACCGGGCGCCACCCCGGCTCGATGTCGAACATGCTGCGCAACGACGGAAAACCAAACCGGTCGAATAGCCGGTCCATTTCACTACGAAACGAGCGCCACGCATCGGGAACCGGCGCTCCTGCCGGTGTCGCTTTCTTCACTTCAACGGGTACGTCCGCCATCGCTGTCTCCATCATCGGTTCAAGGAACGGGTTCTCTCACCGGACAAATTTTGCGCGAGCCCCGCGTATCGGACATTGATCCAGCGCAATCGGTGACCCGCAGAAACCGGCGGCCGCCACCATCAGTCGAAGGCGATTTTCCGCGACACTGCTTTGCTTCGGCCTCTTGCGCAATTTCGCTGCGACGCTCCGGGCTCAGTTCCTCGACCGGTAGGGTCTTCACTTTCTTTCCGGCCGATCGAGGCATGCCAGACGCCCTTTCCTTTTTCGGACTCCCCTTTTTCGCTGCGTGATCGCCTGCCATCGGCGCCTCCTGTCGAAATCGGCCAATATTGTCTTGCCGTCAGCCGTCCCAACTTGATCCACATCAACCAAGCCAAATCGCAATCGCCAACTGCGCTGGCTATGGCCCAATGGCCCCTGTCTAGGGCTCTAACCGCCTCGAACGGGCGGCAAGTTGATTTGGATCAACGTGATCAAGCGTGACCGGCGGTAATCGGCCCACATGTAAAAGCGGAGTCGGACCGATCTTGGCCGGCCCATTTCGGCCACGACGAGTGAACCGGCGATCACAGCTCGTTCGACAACTATCTCGCTCGCCAAGGTGCAGCAATGAGCAAAGCTACCAAGCACTCGATCTGCGCTCGAATTGTCGCGGGCCTGGTCATGGGCAGCTTGACGCTGGCGCTGATCGGATCGACAGCGACGATTGTGCCAGTTCAGTCGGCCGAACCCGGCCATCCCGTGGTTCAATTGATTTTGCCGGTCGCCGCGATCGCAACCGTGTTGATTGTGGTCTTGTCGACAACCGCGCGGGCGACCTGGGGCAGACTGTGCCTGACCAACGGCGTTGTCAGTGTTGCGCTCGCGGCGGCTAGTATAAAAAGTCTCGGGCAACCATTCTGGCCGGTGGATCCCCTTTATGAGCGCGCACTCGATCAGGCCATTCGATCGTGGCTCGGCCATCTGATGTGGACGGCAGCCGCATATGCCTCCGCTGCGATTGTCGTAGCAGCAGTGTTCTTTGCGCTGAGCTATTGGTTGTTGCATTCGCGATATCGGCGCCATGGCACCGCCTAATAAGTGAACTGGCGGCAGGCTCCGAATCAAGGACCACCGGGAATGCGTCGCCTTTCTGCATTGGTGCTTGCCCCGGCTCGGGCTTCGTTGGCCCGGCTACCGCCAGGTGCGTCGGCTTGTCGGCAAACGCCTCAATCGGCGGCATGCCCAGTTCGGACTAGCCGATCTCTGCGCGTATCGCGAATTTCTGACGAGTACACACCCGCCGAGTGGGCGCATCTCGATGCGATATGCCATATCCCGATCTCGCGCTTTTACCGCGACGCGGCGCGTTCGACGCCATCATCCGCCAGTTATTGCCGCAGCTTGCGGCGATGGCCCGCGCCAGAGGCATGGCCACGCGGTTGCGCTTCATAGTCATGCTCGTATGGCCGTCGCCTTGCCAGTGCACGATCAACTCCAGGCTGTCGCCGGACGATGTCGACAATGACCTCGGATATGACGGTGCGAATGATCTTCTTGCGCCTCTCCGGCGTTATGCTTGGGACACTACCAGCGATCGGGTGGCGGCCGCGGGGGTCCGAAGGCGTGCGGCCGGCCGGCCGGCGAGCCTTCACCGGCGCCGGTAGAGCGGAAACAGTTCGTCGGGATCGTTGACCCAGACAAAGGCAATGCCGTGCTGATCGGCGCAGTCCACGGCGTGCCGGAACTCCATCAAAACGGGAGAATCGGGCTTGCTCTGGTCGACGAGGCCGGACTCGCCATGGGCAAGCCGCCAGCTCCCCAGAACCCGATCGGGATCGGTCGGGCTTTGAAAGACTTTGAATTCGATGTAGCTGGCGCCGCCGGCCTCTTCCTTGCCTTCGATGACCGCAACCACAGCAATCTCCTGCCTATCAATGGGGATGCCATCGCGACGCGTCGCCGCCTCGCGGTGGATTTCTAGTTGCGCTGTCAAATCGGCGCAAGAAACTGCCAGCGGCGCCCGCCTCGCCTCGCCGCGGGGTCATGCGTCGCCCCTCGGGCCAAGCCCGATCACCCTGGGCGAGGCGGAACCGGAACCGCGGTCGAGGCCTTGCGCGAGCCCGCCCGAAAGCAGATCGTTAGCGCCATCATGCCCGGCGGGGAACGGGCACTCGAACCATCGGCGCGCCTCAGCCGCGCCTTTGACTGGAGCACGAGGGCAGCGCATGCGCATCGAGATCATCTGCACCGGCGACGAAGTCCTGACCGGCAAGATCGTCAACACCAATTTCAACTATATGAGCCAGAAGCTCGAGGATTTCGGGCTGTCGGTCGCCTGGGGAACGATCGTCGGCGACGATCGCGAGGAGTTGCTGGCGGCGTTTCGCATGGCCGGCGAGCGCGCCGACGCCGTCATCGTCAATGGCGGTCTGGGACCCACCGTCGACGATCTGTCGCAGGAGATCGCCGCCCGCGCCGCCGGCGTCGATTTGGTGTTGAACGAGGACTGGCTGGTCCGCATGGAGGAGTTTTTTCGCCGGCGCAGCCGGGTCATGTCGGCCAACAACCGCAAGCAGGCGATGCTGCCGATCGGCGCCGAGATTCTGGACAATCCGGTCGGCACCGCCTGCGGCTTTGCCCTCGATATCGGCAAGGCGCGGTTTTTCTTTACCCCGGGCGTGCCGCGCGAACTGTTTCGCATGCTCGAAGAGCAGATCATCCCGCGCCTGCTGACCCGCGGCGGGACGCCGGGCGTCATCCACCTGAAGCGGTTCCACTCCTACGGGCTCGGCGAGTCGCATGTCGACCAACTGCTCGCCGGGGTCGAAGACCTGGTCCCCGACCACAGCGTCAAGCTCGGCTTTCGCAGCCATTATCCGCAGATCGAGACCAAGCTGACCGTGCGCGGCATCGACCAGGCCGATATCGAGCGCAAGCTGGCGCCGGTGCAGGCGGAGGTGCGCAAGCGGCTCGGCAATTTCATCCTCGGCGAGGACAACCAGACGCTCGAAGGCGTGGTGCTCGCCGATCTCGCCGCCCGCACCGGCTCGCTGGCGATCGTCGAGACCTTTACCGGCGGCCAGATCGCCGCCCGCATCGCCCATCTGCCGGGGGCGGAAAAAATCTTCCGCCGCGGCCTCGTCGCCCGCGACCCGGCCGAGATCGCCGCCGCCCTCGGGCTTGACGGCGCGCTGATCGCTGGCGAACTCAGCCGCGAGGCGGCCGAGGCCGTCGCCCGCGCCGTGCGCGCAGGAGACCGGCGCCAGCCACGCGCTGGCCGTGCTGATCGAGGTCGATGACGGCCCCGACCGGATCGATTTCGGCGGCAGCATCCATCTGGCGATTGCTGCCGAGGAAGGGGTCGAATCGCGCCGCTCGCGCATCTATGGCGGCCGCGACTGGGTGCGCCTCGGCGCCGTCGAACTCGGCCTCGACTGCCTGCGCCGCTACCTGCAGGGCCTGCCGGTAACCGAACGCACCGATTTCGAACGATCCGAGCCGAAGTGACGCGGGCTTAACAATCGCCCTCTACCGCGCGGTGATATTGCGGCGCCTCGCGCCGCTCGCGCATGCCGTAGTCGCGAATGATCCGCACCGCCCGGTGGCGCCCGGCGCCGCCGGCCGCCGCCGGATTGGCCGCCAGCTTTGGCCGGCGGTCGGGTCCCGCCAGGAAGCGAGCAGCAGCAGTTTCGCCGGATCGTTGATGCCGGCGAAAACTTCGTGCCCGAGGATGCCGCCTGCGTCGGCCGCCGGCAGCCCAAGATCGGCGGCGAGCGCGCCATTATCCGGCCGGGCGGGATCAACCGCTGCGAGTTCGCTGATCGTGACCAGCTTGGCGGCGCCGGTCTCGGTCTCGTCGAAACGCTGCTGCGGCAGGCTGTGTCCTCTGACCAGATCGGTATCGGCGATGATTTCGCCGACCCGCAGCTGGTAATCCGCAAAAATGCCTGACCGGCCCTGTTGCTGAGCCCGATGATGCACCGGCAGGGTGCGCCAGCGGATCAGCGCCTTTTCATCGCGCCAGGTCGACAATGACAGCACCCGGCCCGGCCGCTGCCGGCTGATGAAGCGCTGGTTGTCGATAAAGCCGTCGATTTTTTCGAGTTCGGGCCGGAGCAACCCGGCGAGATCGAGATAGTCGTTCCAGCGTTCGGCTTTCGGCTGCACCTCAAAGATCACCGCGAACATTTGCACTCCTCCACCGATCACCGCCGGATGGATCGGCCGTCGCCGGCAAGGTCACCCACAGCGCGGGAACCCCGGATGGCTGGGCAAAGACCATCCAGATCGATCGCACCCGGTTCGAGGGCGGGCCTGGCCGGGCGTCCATGGTGGCGGTGCGACCGGGATTTGGTACAGGCGCACCGCGTCGGCAAACCGGCGGCTTGGCCCGGCAGTAAACCCGGATCCCGAAAACCTAGTCGCCGAGACGCGCCGCCAGCACCGCCATCGGCCGCTGGCCGGCGGCATAGGTGGCGAGCGGCGTCAGCGCACCGCTCTCCGGGTTGATCCGGTATGCGGCCAGACGGCCCGAGGCCGAACCGGCGGCAAAGACGAAACGGCCCGCAGGATCCAGCCCGAAGGCGCTCGGGACCGCTTCGGTCGGCACCTGCCCGATGGCGCTCAGCCGGCCGGTCGCGGGGTCGACGGCGAACCCGGCGATGCTGTTGTGGCCGCGGTTGGCGACATAGAGGAACCGCCCCGACGGGGTCAGGTGGATCTGCGAGCAGGTGTTGCGCGCGGTAAAGCCGTCGGGCAGGGTCGTAATCGTCTGCGCCGCGGAGAGGGTTCCGGTCGCGCGGTCGAGACGGTAGCCGGTGACGCTGCAGCCCTGCTCGTTCGAAAAATAGACGAGGTCCGCGGTTGGATGAAAACAATAATGGCGCGGGCCGACGCGCTCCGCGGGTTCGACCCGGGCCGGCGAGTTGGCGGTCAGACGGCCGCTATCGGGGTCGAACCGGAACTGCAAGATCATGTTGGGTCCGGGGTTGTCCCGCTGCGGTTCGAGGACGTTGTCGTTGAGGCGGGCGATGTGCGGCACAAAGGCAAACCGGTTGGTCGGATCGGTCGCGATGGCGTGCGCGCCGGTGGCCGTGGCCAGCTGATCGAGCGGCGGGCCGCCGACCGCGCCGTCCCGTCCCAGCGGGTGGACCGCGGCGAACCCGCCCTGATAATAGGCCGATAGCAGATACCGGCCGGTGCGGTCGGGGGCCAGAAACGTCGGCGCGTGCGACGGCGACACCGTCGCCTGCGGGGTGAGCCCGCCGCTGACCTGGTCGATGCGCAGGCTCGAGATCGCCGGCACGCCGCGATGCCCGACATAAAGCACCTGCCGGTCCGGGCTGATCGCCAGCACCGACGGCCCTCCGGCGGCCGGCAGCTCGGCCTGCGGGGTGAGCCGGCCGGTTTCGGCATCGATCGCGAAGACCGCGATCTTATCTTCGTCTTGCAGGCAGACATACAGAAAGCACGGCATCTTTGTCCTCCCTCGGGCCGCCCGCCGGCGGCACAGTTGCCGTACTCTACGACGATCCCGGCAAAAGCCAAACCGGCGAGCCTGGATCGCCGCCGGGTCGAAGCCGTGCAAATCTGGGGCTCGCGCCGCTGCCGCTCGATCCTTCCCGCCGATCCGGGCTGGTCGCGATCTTCCCCGGCCTCTATCATCGGTCTTCCACGGGGCGGCGGCCGGGAGAGAGGGCGATGACCCAGGGGCGGCTCAAACATTTCGGCTGGGGTCGCGAGGGCGAGGGGCTGTCAGCGGCGGAAGAAGCCGCCGCCCTCGACCGCTATCGCCGGCTGTTCGGCGTCGATGGGTTCGACGAGGCGGCGCCGCCCTCGCTGTCCGAAATCCGGCTGCGGCCGCCGCGCCTCGCCGCGCCGGCCGCGCTGACGCCGTATTGCTCGACCGAACTCTATGACCGGGCCGCCCACACCCATGGCAAATCCTTCCGCGACTATGCGCGCGGTCTCCTCGGCGGCTACGAGGCCGCCCCGGATCTCGTCGCCTATCCGCGCAGCGAAGCGGAGGTGGCGGCGGTCATCGACTGGGCCGGCGGCGCAGGCGCCGCGGTAATCCCGTTCGGCGCCGGCAGCAGCGTCGTCGGCGGCATCGAGGCGACGATCGACGGCACCGGCTGCAAGGCTGCGGTCACCCTCGACCTGCGCCATCTCGACCGGGTCGTGGAGATCGACCGCTCCTCGCGCGCCGCCCGCATCCAGGCCGGGGTGTTCGGACCGGCGCTCGAAGCCCAGCTCCGACCGCACGGGCTGACCCTGCGGCATTTTCCGCAGAGCTTCGAATATTCGACCCTGGGCGGCTGGATCGCGACCAGGTCGGGCGGCCATTTCGCCAGCCTCTACACCCATATCGACGATTTTGTCGAAAGCCTGCGGATGCTGACGCCCGAGGGACCGCTCGAAACCCGCCGGCTGCCCGGCTCCGGCGCCGGACCCAGCCCCGACCGTCTGTTGATCGGCTCGGAGGGCATCCTCGGGGTCATCACCGAGGCGTGGATGCGGCTGCAGGACCGGCCGCGCTTTCGCGCCGGCGGCGCCGTCCGCTTTGCCGATTTGTTCGCCGCGGCGCGCGCGGTCAAGGCGATCGCCCAGGCCGGCCTCTACCCGGCGAACTGCCGCATCCTCGACCCGCAGGAGGCGCACAACACCGGGGCCGGCGACGGCAGCGCGGCAATCATGGTGCTGGCCTTCGAATCGGGCGACCACCCGCTCGACGCCTGGATCGCCCGCGCGCTCGAATGCTGCGCCGACCATGGCGGTACGCCGGAACGCCCGGGCGAGCGCGACGCCCACCGCGAAGGCGCCGCCGAATCGTGGCGGACCGCGTTTATCCGCATGCCCTATGCGCGCGAGCGCCTGATCCGCCGCGCGATCATCGCCGACACCTTCGAGAGCGCGATCACCTGGGACCGGTTCGAGAGCTTTCACGACACGGTCAAGGCCGCGACCGAGGCCGCGATCGGCGAGGCCACCGGCCGGCCGGGCCAGGTCACCTGCCGTTTCACCCATGTCTACCCCGATGGCCCGGCGCCGTATTTCTCGTTTCACGCGCTCGGCCGGCACGGCGAACTGGAACGGCAATGGCGGGTGATCAAAAGCGCCGCCGGCGACGCGCTGATCGCCGCCGGCGGGACGATCACCCATCATCACGCGGTCGGCCGCGATCACCGCCCGTGGTACGACCGGCAGCGGCCCGATTTGTTCGCGGCGGCGTTGCGGGCGGCCAAGCATGCGCTCGATCCGCAGGGGCTGCTCAACCCCGGCGTGCTGATCGGCCCGTGATCTCCGGCCGGTTGATCGGACGTTGAACAGCCCGCGGGCCGCGGAATCGTGACCGGAGCGGGCGAGGCAGTACGTCCGACCGGCTCCGCAAGTTCCATGGCGCGGCCGCGACAAACCGTTCAACCGTTGTATTGGTCATCCAGTGTTGCGAAAAAGCCGCAGTGTGATGGCCGGGATTTGGCCGGATTTCGGCCGAACTGTTGCAATATTGTCGCGCCGTGACAGGTTTTGCAGGGAATTTTAAGCGAGAGCCTTGGTTGCGCTAAAAACCCATTGCCATCGGCAGGGATGATAGTGAAGATAGGCGAACGGTGGCGCGACGACCATCGTCACACGCGTATTTGCGGCCGGAGGTAAGGGATGAGACATCGCTATCTGCTAGGCGCCGGCGTAGCGCTTGCCGTGGCGTTCGGGGGCGCCCAGGCACAGGCCCAAGTCATGGGCCAATCATTTTTTGGGCCCTATCCGCCAGGCGCCTTCTACCTGGGACCTGAAGGTGGGTGGACCTCGTTGACCACCGAGAATCCCACGTTTGCCGTGGTGGGTCCCAGAGGAAATGCTGCTGTTCGCAGCGCGCATGTAAGCTTCAATAGCGGCTTCAATGCCGGCTTCCGCGGTGGCTACATGTGGGGTCCGTGGCGGTTTGAGGAAGAATACAGCTACCGGTCAAACGGCGTATCCAACTTTGCCGGGCTATCCGGTGTAAGCGGCAATACCCATTCCAATTCCATCATGACCAACGTGATTTACGATTTCACGTTCGGTTGGCCGATCACTCCCCATATCGGGGCCGGAGTTGGCGCTGTGAGTCTTAACCGTGGGGTCAGTGGCAACGGCAATCTGAACATACCTCGGCTCAATGAGGTCGCCGTCAATCCTGATTTCAACGGCAACCAGTGGGTGTTCGGCTATCAGGCAATCGCCGGCATCCGCTATATGATTAACCCGGCATTGGCCCTCGACGTCGATTATCGTTACTTCTCTACCCCGAGTTCAACGGTCAATTCCGCCCGCCTTGCGCCAGTGAGCGGGGCTTGCTGCGTCTTTTCCAGCTTTAAGTCCGGCTACAACACGCAGAATATCGTGGCCAGCTTGACCATGATGTTCGGCGCGCCGCCGCCGGCAGCGCCGCCGCCAGCCCCGCCGGCGCCACCGCCGCCGCCGCCGCATCAGGTCTATCTGGTGTTCTTCGATTGGGATAAATACAACATCACCCCCGAAGGCATGCAGATCCTCCAGGCCGCGGCAGCGCATTGGAAGACCGGCGGCGCGGTGCAAATCCAGGTCACCGGCTACACCGATCTGTCCGGCTCGGCCGGCTACAACCAGCGGCTCTCCGAACGTCGGGCCAATGCTGTGGCGGTCGCTCTCGAAGGGATGGGCGTGCCGCGGGCCGAAATGGTCGTCGCCGGACGTGGCATGAACGATCCTCGGGTGCCGACCCCGCTCGGTGTCCGCGAGCCGCAAAACCGCCGGGTCGAGATCGTCTTCCCGTAACCCCGACCGGTTTGCTCTACTCCCGGAACCCAAATACAGGGTTCCGGGGAACCGCCGCGGCCCGCCGCGGCGGTTTTCTTTTGTCGACGGCGTTTTTCCGGGGATGATTTTTTATCGCCGGCGTGGCAGCGCCTGGTTTGGCGCCGAGCGCCGCCGAGGCTCGCCGGTGGGCGCCATTTCGCCGTCGAGGGGAGCGAGATCGGGGCGCCCCCAGCGATCAGTTCGGCAGCGGGGCAGGGCGGCAAACCCGCAGCCGCCGGTGATGTCCGTCAGCGGCGGGGATTAGCTATTTCGGGCAAGCGGCGACGGTGGGCGCCCAGCGCTCCGGCATTCGGTACGAGCGACGCTGCGCTGTCGGCGGCTCCGACGGGGCCGCATCCTCTGGCGGCCTGACCATCGGGCGAGGTCAGGGATCGCCTGATGCGCTGTTTGGTCAGACGAGCGCCACGGTTGTCCCGATCAACCGGCCTACCCCGCGAAAGCCGGGCACGCTTGGCGCGATTAAACCGCTCTGCTAGTTTTCGACCATCCCATGTTCGGCTTCGCCGGCGAGTGCCTCGGCATCGATCGGCATCTTGGCGCGAGCCCGCCCGACCGCGTCTTCGAGTTCCTCAAGCGTGCACAGGCCGAGCCCGACCGGGTGCCGGGGCTTGATGTTGGGGCTGTTCCAATGGGTACGGTCGCGCACCGCGGCGATGGTCGGCTTGGTCGTGCCGATCAGTTTCGAAATCTGGCCATCGGACAATTCGGGATAAGTCTTGATGACGAAGGCGATCGCATCGGGCTTGTCCTGGCGCTTGGCGATCGGGGTATAGCGCGGGCCGCGGTGTCGCACCGCCTGGGGCGGGGTGGCCTGCGGCGACAATGCCAGCCGCGCGTTGGGATCGGCCTGGCAGCGCGCGATTTCCTCGGCGGTGGTCTGGCCGTTCGCCACCGGATCGAGGCCCTGCATCTGGTTCGCGACCTCGCCATCGGCGATCGCCTGGATCTCGAGCGGATGAAGCGCGCAGAAATCGGCGATCTGCTCGAAGGTGAGGGAGGTGTTTTCGACCAGCCATACGGCGGTCGCCTTTGGCATAAGTGGAGCTGGCATGATGTATCCTGGTTTCGGCAACGCCCCGCCGCCGGCAAAACGGCGCGCGGGCGAGCGCAAAATTGCCAATCACTATATAGTCGCATGGCCGATCGAGGGAAGACAGCAGGGACCGAAGATCGATGGATGAATTGGAGCTCGAACCGCGCCGCAGAGCCGCCGCGCCGAAGGATCTGAGCCTGATGGGAATCGCCGAGCTCGAAGCCTATATCGCCGAACTGGAGACCGAGATCGCCCGCGTGCGGGTCGAAATCGCGGCCAAGCTCGGCCAGCGCCAGGGCGCGGAGGCGCTGTTCCGGCGCTGAGCGAGCCCGCCAACGCCCGGGTCGCCATCGCCGAGGCCGGTAGGCCGGCCGCACCGCGTTGACATAACGGGCGGCGATCGGCGACATGGCGCGGATCAGACACGGAGGTTGGCAGATGGCGAAGATGCGCGCGGTCGAGGTGCGGCAGCCGGGCGGCCCGCTCGAACTGGTCGAGCGGGATATCCCGGACCCCGGTTCCGGTGCGGTTCGGATCAGGGTCGAGGCCTGCGGGGTGTGTCACAGCGACAGCTTCGTCAAGGATGGCGGTTTTCCGGGCATCCAATATCCGCGGGTTCCGGGCCACGAGGTGATCGGGCGGGTCGATGCGCTGGGCGCAAATGTTCGCGGCTGGAGCACAGGGCAGCGGGTCGGCGATCGGCTGGCATGGCGGCAATTGCGGCTATTGCGGCGCCTGCCGGCGCGGCGACGCGTTCGCCTGCGAGACCGAAAGCCTGATCACCGGCATCACTTCGGATGGCGGTTATGCCGACTACATGATCGCCCCGGCCGAAGCGCTGGCCCGGGTGCCGGACGAATTATCGGCGGTCGAGGGGGCGCCGTTGATGTGCGCCGGCATCACCACCTTTAACGCCTTGCGCAACAGCGGCGCGCGGCCTGGCGAGGTCGTCGCCGTGCTCGGTCTCGGCGGCCTCGGCCATCTCGGGGTCCAGTTTGCCGCGAAGCTCGGTTTGAACACCGTCGCGATCGCCCGCGGCGCGGATAAGGAGGCGCTCGCCCGGCAGCTCGGCGCCCATCACTATATCGACAACGCCGCCGAGGACCCGGCGGCCGCGCTGCAGCGGCTCGGCGGCGCCAAGGCGATCCTCGCAACCGCGACCAGCGCCGAGGCGATGAACTCGGTGCAGGGCGGGCTCGCGGTCAATGGCGCGTTGATGGTGATCGGCGCCGTCGACAAGCTCGCGGTCGATGCGCTGTGGCTGCTCACCGGCAGACGGTCGATCAAAGGCTGGTATTGCGGCACCTCGATCGACTCGCAGGAGACGCTGGCGTTCAGCGCCGGCAACGGGGTGCGCTCGATGAACGAAGTCTTCCCGCTGGAGCGCGCGGCGGAAGGCTATGCCCAGATGATCAGCGGCAAGGCGCGGTTTCGGGTGGTGCTGACCACCGGGAATTGATCCGGCCGGCCGCGGCGACCATCTTTGGCGACGAGGGAGGATCCGCTGATGTCTGGCAGCGCTGCGCAGCTCTACGAGGAGGATTTCGTTCGCTGGACCGAGCAGCAAGCGGCTGCCCTGCGCGATGCCGCCGGCCTTGCCACCAACCTCCCCCTCGACTGGGAGAACCTTGCCGAGGAGATCGACAGCTTGGGCCGCTCTCTAAGGCGTGAGTTGCGCAGCCGCATCGGCGTCATCATCGAGCATCTGATCAAGCTCGAATGCTCACCTGCCACTGATCCGAGGCAGGGATGGGTCGAGACCATCGGCCGCGAGCGCTCGGACATCGAGATCCTGCTCGATGATGCCCCGAGCCTGATGGGCGAGGTCGGCGGCATGGTTCAGACCCAAACCAATCGCGCAATACGGCATATGACCCAAACGCTTCGCCGGCATGGCGAGGCGAGCTCCGACGCGATCGGTCAAATCGCAGCCGCCGCGTACACCGTAGATCAGGTGCTGGGCGATTGGTTTCCGGGTGACCCTCTCCCCGCGAACGGGGAGAGGGAGTAGCGCGCTAGCGTGGGTTGGAGGTGCGCCTTTACCCGAGGTGCTTTTTGAAGAACGCGGTCACCGGCTCGTAGGAAGCGGGCGACTGCCGCTTTTCGTTGTCGATATAGACGATCTCGATGTCGCCGCCGGCATTGCGGTAGTTCGAGATGAACCGCTCGGGCTCGTTGCCGGGGAAATTCGAATCGTCGTCGTGATAGTCGTGGACCATGTCCGGCCTGCCCTGGACCCACAATGCCGGCGGCATCGTGACCTTTTCGCCGCGTTCGAGGATCAGCATCGGGTTGCCCTCGGCCATCGCCGCCTCGGTCTTCCAATAAAGATCGTGCTTCTCCTTCATGCCGATCGAGTAGGCCGGCGGGTTCGGAGACTTTGCCGCCTTTTGCGCATTGCGATAGCGCGACAGCGGGTTGATCACCGGCCATGACATCGCCACCGCGCGCACCGTCGCATCAACCGCGGGCGACCCCGCCGGCAGCGGCGCCGAGGCATAGCGGGAATCGTTCGGCCGCATCGCCGCCAGCATCGCCAGATGGCCGCCGCTCGAGGCGCCGCCGCTGCCGACGCGGCTGGGATCGACCTTGAGCTCGCTTGCATGGGCCTTGACCCAGCGGATCGCATAGTTGATGTCGATCAGCGACGTCGGATAGCCATCGGCGTTGTGGCGGAACTCGAGCGAGGCGACGACAAAACCGTTCTTGGCGAGCGCTTCGTCAAGACCCTGGGTTCCGGTCAGATCGCCGCTGGTCCAGGCGCCGCCGTGGAGGTCGACCACCGCCGGGAACGGCCCCTGGCCCTTCGGCTTGTAGAGCCGCGCGGTCAGCCTCTTGTCGCCGTGGCGGAGATACTCGACATCTTCGGTGGTGATTTCATAGGTTGGCATCGTCACTCCCTCCCGGAGCTGCATGCTGCTGCGGCGCATCGGCGATCGTTTCCGAGCCCCGAGGCCGGCATCCGAGCTTACGCGCTCTCGCCGGAAAGCGCCATGCCGGGAAGCCCCGATCATGGCAACGGCTCTGTTGAGCGGGCAATCCGGGCTTGCTCAGAGATGTCCCGGCGGGCCGGGGTTGCGCCCTTACATCACCATGCCCATCGGGCCGGGCATCAGCTCGTCGGCGGTCTTCTTTTGCTCGGGGCTGAGCGCGGCGTAGAGCGGGTTGACGGCCGCCGTCAAGTTGCGCAGCGCCTCGAGATGAGCCGCCATGATTTTTTCCCGCCGCGCCAGCCGATCCGGCAGCGTCCCCGATTGGCTCGCCCCGGTCATGCCGGTCTGCATCGCCTGCTCCATTGCCTTGGCGTTGTCGCGAACGGCGTCAGCAAATTTGTTCCACACCGCAAGTTGCGCGTCGGTGATCTTGAGCTCGGTCTTGATAAAGGCGAGACGGCCTTCGACATGGCCGGCCATGGCCGCCATCATCCGCATCCCGCCCATGCCCATCGCCATGCCGCCCGTCTGGCCCATGCCCTCGACGCCCCGGATCATGCGCATCATGCCCCCCGGCATGCCGCCGGCGCCCATCATCGCGTCGCCGGATTGGTGGTCCGTCTGCGTCGTCGGCTGCGCGATGGCGGGGGTTGCGAGCAGCCCCAGGACGAGGGGCAGAGCGGCGAAGGCCTTGCTTTTGAACATCGCAATTCTCCATCAGCGTGGCGGCGATGGATATCCCGCTGGGCAAAGCCATTCCTTGACCTGGATCAACCCGGCTCCAGCTCGCCTATGATCCAAGCCAGCAGCGATTGCAAAAGGACAGGCACGCCATGACCGCGGCCGGGCGCTTCGCTCACCGAGAGAGCCCGTATAGGGCCGGGGCGGACCTTGCTGGCATGCGCGATCCGGTATGCGGCATGACGGTGGATCCGACCACCCAGCACCATGCCGAGCATGCCGGGCACACCTACCATTTCTGCAGCGCACGATGCCGCGAGCGGTTCGCGGCCGACCCGGCGCGTTACCTGACCTCCGCGCCCACACCGGCGGCCGAAGCGGTCCAATGGACCTGCCCGATGCACCCGCAGATCGTGCGCGGCGGCCCCGGCAGCTGCCCGATCTGCGGCATGGCGCTGGAGCCGATGACGCCGGCTGCCGCCGAGGCCGCCAACCCCGAATTGCGCGAGATGACGCGGCGGTTCTGGGTCGGGGTCGCGCTGTCGGCGCCGCTGGTCGCGATCGTGATGGGCGAGCATGCCGCGGCGTTGCTGCCACCGCATGCGGCGGTGTGGATCCAGCTCGTCCTGGCGACGCCGGTGGTGCTGTGGTGCGGGTGGCCGTTTTTCCGGCGCGGCTGGGCCTCGGTGGTCAACCGCCGGCTCAACATGTTCACCCTGATCGCGCTCGGCACCGGGGTTGCCTATGGCTACAGCCTGGCTGCGGCGCTGCTGCCGGGGATATTCCCGGTCTCGTTTCGCATGGGCGACGGAACCGTGCCGGTTTATTTCGAGCCGGCGGCGGTCATCGTCACCCTGGTATTGCTCGGCCAGGTGCTCGAACTGCGCGCCCGCGCCCAGACCGGCGGCGCCATCCGCGCGCTGTTGGACCTGGCGCCAAAGCGCGCCCGGCTGGTGCGCGACGACGGCAGCGAGGCCGACATCCCGCTCGACGAGGTGGTTCCGGGCAATCGCCTGCGGGTGCGCCCCGGTGAGAAGATCCCGGTCGACGGCGTCGTGCTCGACGGGCGCAGCGCGGTCGATGAATCGATGATCACCGGCGAGCCGGTGCCGGCCGAAAAGGCCGCGGGCGACAAGCTCAGCGGCGCCACCGTCAACGGCACCGGCAGCCTGGTGATGCGCGCCGAGCGGGTCGGCAGCGACACGCTGCTCGCCCGGATCATCCAGATGGTGGCCGAGGCGCAGCGCTCGCGCGCCCCGATCCAGGCCTTGGCCGATACCGTCTCCGGCTGGTTCGTGCCAGGGGTCATCGCCGCCGCCGCGGTCACTTTCGTCACCTGGTCGATCTTCGGCCCGGCGCCGGCGATGGGCTTTGCCCTGGTCAATGCGGTCGCGGTGCTGATCGTCGCCTGCCCCTGCGCGCTCGGACTGGCGACGCCGATGTCGATCATGGTCGGCACCGGGCGCGGCGCGCGTGCCGGCGTCCTCGCCCGCAACGCGCAGGCGCTCGAATTGATGGAAAAGGCCGATACCCTGGTCGTCGATAAGACCGGAACCCTGACCGAGGGCCGGCCGCGGCTGGCCGGCATCCTTGCCGGCGGCAATATCGAGGAGAGTGAATTGTTGCGCCTCGCCGCCAGCCTGGAGCGGGCCAGCGAGCATCCGCTGGCCGCTGCCATCGCCAACGGCGCCGAACAACGCGGATTGCAGCTCGGACCCGCGGCCGATTTCGCCTCGCAAACCGGCAAGGGCGTCACCGGGCGGGTCGACGGCCGGCAGGTCGCGATCGGCAACCTCGCCTTGTTCGCGGCGCTCGGGATCGATCCGGGCGATCTGGCGGCGCGCGCCGATCAGCTCCGCCAGCAGGGCCAGACCGTGATGCTGGTCGCGGTCGACGGTGCTGCGGCCGGGCTGGTCGCGGTCGCCGACCCGGTCAAGGACAATGCCGCCGCCGCGCTCGCCGCCTTGCGCGCCGAGGGGTTGCGGCTGGTCATGCTGACCGGCGACAGCCGCACCACGGCTGAGGCGGTTGGGCATCGGCTCGGCCTCGACGAGATCGTCGCCGAAGTGCTGCCCGACCAGAAGGCCCGGGTGGTGCGCGACCTCCAGCAGCAGCGCCATGTCGTGGCGATGGCTGGCGACGGCATCAACGACGCCCCGGCCCTGGCCCAGGCCGATATCGGCATCGCCATGGGCACCGGCGCCGACATCGCCATGGAAAGCGCCGCGCTGACCCTGGTCAAGGGCGATCTGCAAGGCATCGTGCGCGCCCGCCGGCTGTCGCGCGCAATCATGCGCAACATCCGGCAGAACCTGTTCTTCGCCTTTATCTTCAACGGGCTGGCAATCCCGATCGCGGCCGGCGCGCTCTACCCGGCCTTCGGCCTCTTGCTCAACCCGATGCTTGCCAGCGCGGCGATGAGCGCCAGCTCGGTGCTGGTCATCACCAACGCCCTTCGGTTACGCACGGTGCGGCTGTGAGCGGCGCCGAGCGGTGCGCATTTGCACGAGGATAAATGCAGATGATCCGCTCCACATTCGGTTCCAAGCATGCGCTTTTCATATGGGTGGTTGCGATACCCGCCTTGTTGCTGTCGGCACCCATCGCCCTGGCGCAGAAATTCGACATCGCGCCGGTAGCCCAGAGGAAAGTCTCGCAATTACCGTCCGGGCCGCTGTTCTGGCGTATCGACAATTTCCCAACGCTTGCCGGAGCGCAGGCCGCCGCAGGCCCAACCGCGCTCGCTGCCGAAGTCGCGGGCAAGGTTTGGCTGTTCACGCTGGGACCGCCGGGCGGGTCGTCACCGGGCGGCAGCAAGGTCGCCGAGATCGGCCCCGTACCGCCTATTTCCGCCCCCGAATATCTGTTGCGCGTCAACATCGCAGGCGGGCCGCCGGGAGCCAAAACGCCGGTGCACTCGCATCCGGGGTCCGAAACCTTTTACGTGCTGACAGGCGAACTCAGCCAACAGACCCCGCAGGGTGTGAGCCGGGTCGCTGCCGGCCACTCCATGCCCGGACATAGACCCGGCACGCCAATGCAAGTGTCCAGCAGCGGGGCGGTCGATCTGAGGGTTCTGGTCATGTTTCTGGCGGACGCCACCAAACCGTTCTCGTCACCGGCGACCATGCCATGAGGCAGCGCATGCCCGGTTTGGGGCAGGAATCACGGGTTCGTGTCAGGCTATGGTCGAGAGCGGCCCGCTTATGTGGCCCAGACACGGTCCAAACCATTTGGAAAATCGGGGAATGGCGGATTAAGGTCGTGTGGTAGGCTGCGAACTGTGCGCAATTTTCTGCTTCTGGCCGCGAAGGCGGTGATCGGCTCTGTCGCGATGGTTGCCGCGCGGTGCGCGCGATGAGCGGAGGGCATCCTCCGCCGCCGACCAAGTTTGGCCCAGGCGGCGTTCAGACCAAGCCGGCGAGCGGCAGCGGTCCGCCCCGACCGGCCCCGCCGCCGCCGACGCGGTTCGGTGCTGTCTCGGGGCTGCGACCGGCGGCGGCGACCACCATTCCGGCCCTGATCGCGCAACCAAAGCGAAGTCCGGGGATTGCCCCACCCTCCATCCACCGGCCATCGGTCGCATCGGTGACGATGCCAGCGAACGGGGCATCGGGTTCCGGCGCACGTCGGCAGGACAGCGCCGCCGATCCCGGTCCAACATCCCGGGCCGCCCATTGTTCAGGCCAAGACGGGGCGTGATGTTCCACCGCCGCTAACCTCGATCCGCGGCCATGCGCAGCCCGGCGGCGCGAGTCGCGCGATCGCCCCGCTGCCGGCTCCCTCAGCTCGTGGCGGCGGACCGTCCGCACCAGCGCCGCCGGCCCCGACTGGCGGCCGGCGCCTGCCGCCGGCTGCGCTTGCGCCGCTCCGCGGACCAGCCGCGCCGGTTCAGATGCGCGGGCGACGCGACACACCGCCTCCGCCCCTGGCGCCGCTCCGAGGCGCGCCAGCGAGCGCGGCACCGGGGCAATCGAGCGCCGTCCAACGGCAGTGGAGGTCCACGAATAGTCCGATGCCTCGGCCGAACACCGCTCAGCTGCGGGCCTCGGTGGTGCAGAGGGCAGATTGGTTTCTTAACAATGACGATGGTGGTTACGGAAGCGACAGTTCCGATGGAGACGAAGCACCTCCGATCAATACAATATCTCCGGAGGAGTTTCGGGTAATTAGGGTGAGAGCGATCGCGGCTTTTGAAGCGGCGAATTTCCCACGAGGCTACAAAGGCTACAAGCTACTCGGCGTGCATGAAACAACCAACGAGAGGGCCGCCTCTCTGGTCCAAAATGGCCCGGCCACAGATCAGGTTGGTTCAGGTCACGGGTTGGGAAAAGGTCGAGGTTTCTATCTAACGCCTATTGGTACAAAATTGGTGGTAGACTTAGATTACGGGGAATGTATTGTTGCAGTTTATATTAAAAACACGGCAGAGCGGCGCGGGTCTGGTGGTATCGATGATGTAGATCAGTTGGAAAAACAGTATGTAGAAGAGTTTGAAGAACCCGCAGATCAGCCATGCTACTATGTGATGGGTGGCGGAGGGGAAATCGTCATTCCAGAGAGATGCTTTGGGTTGGTCAAGATGGCCAAAGAGCGATCGGATCTTAGCAAATGGTAAATTACCGACGAAGGTAATTTGCCGCTGTCCGAGCCGGTCAAGGGGGTGACCCTGATCTCAAAACTGCCGGGAATCTGGCGAATGTGGCTCGATTGTCGCTCAGTCCTCCCTTTGATTGTTGCGCGGCATGCAGGCTACAATCGCACCAGCCCACTTCCGATAGCCCCTCGCTACGCTCCCACATCGGCACCGAGGACATCGCCATGCCCCTGCTCCGATCCGCCGCGCTGCAGGTACCCTCCATCCGGCGCCTCGTCGATCACCGCGACCGCCTGCTGGCGGAGCTCGAAGCCGAGCGCGCCACGCTGCGCATGCTGGAGGAGCAGGCGGCCGCGGCGCGGCAGCATCACACCGCCGAGCTTGAAGCCGAGCGCACCGCCCGCCAGGCGCTGGAGCAGGACACGGCCGGGTTGCGCCAAGCGCGCGACGAGAACCGGCTCTTCATCACCGACTACGCCTATTTTCCCGCCGCCCGCCCCATCGAAATCGCCGCCGGCGGCCGTCAGGTGGAGGCGCTGTTCCGCCGATACGAGCCCGCTATCGCGGCGACCATCGCCGGCATCGCCTGCCACGCCGAGGCGCTGGCGCACATCCCGCGCCACCAGGATGGGCCACTCCGCCCGTACTGGCAGAACGACTGGTTTCCGCCCTTCGACGGCGCCGCGCTCTACGGCCTGATCGCGGAGCAGCGGCCCCGTCGCTATGTCGAGGTGGGGTCGGGCATTTCCACGCGGTTCGCACGTCAGGCGGTAGCGGATCTCGGCCTGTCGACGCGGATCGTCTCGATCGATCCGCATCCCCACAACGCCGTGGCTGAGCTGTGCGACGAGACCGTGGTGCAGCGGATGGAGGACATGCCGGCGGCGTTCTGGGCCGGCCTCGCCGCCGACGACATGCTTTTCATCGACAACAGTCACCGCAGCTTCCCCGGCTCGGACGTCACCGTGTTCTTCGCCGAGGTGATGCCGGTTTTGCCGCCCGGCGTGATCTACGGCGTCCACGACATCTTCCTGCCGCGCGACTATCCGCCCGACTGGAATGGGCGCTTCTATAGCGAGCAGTACCTGCTGATGACCTACCTGCTCGGCGGCAATGGCGGCGACCAGGTGCTGCTGCCGGTGCATTGGGTGATGACGCAGCCTCGGCTGCATGAGCTGCTGTCACCGCTCTGGGAACGGGCGGACCTGTTCCATGAGGCGGGCACCGGCGGCGGCGCCTACTGGGCGCGGCGCGGCGCGGCGGTGGCATAGGCCGGTTCCGCACGAAGCGCCCCACCCGGTGTGCATTCTACCCGACCTCAGCAATACCCCCCTCGCCGATTGCCTCGGTAACTCCTGCTGGCGCATGTCTGTTTATTCGTCAAAAATCGTTACCCATCCAACCTGTGGCTGTGCATTCGGATCTTGAGGTATCTCGCATTAAAACTGGTACCGAGACAGAGGCGCCGGCAATCGGCGGCGACCTCGGTGACCCAGATTGCCCTCAGGCCCGGTTGCTCGATCGCCAGTTCGACCACGGCCGCCTCGCTCGCCCTATCCGAGAGCGGATCTCCGTTGTCGCCTGGACACGGTCCCAAGCGTTTGCGTCGCGCCGTTAGCGCATGTTTCCGGTGTGGCCGAAGGAGTAGCGGCCGGGTTGCGGCCAGACGGTCAGGCCGTGCGGCTCCTTGCCGACCGGGGTTTCGCTGACCGCGCCGGTCGTGGTGTCGATGTCATAGGCGACGTTGTCGTAGCGCCCGGACAGCCACAGCTGTTTGCCGTCGGCGCTGACATTGCCCATATCGGGGCTGCCGCCGCCGGGGATCGGCCAGTTCGCGACCACCGAACGGGTGGCGAAATCGATCACGCTGATGCTGCCCGGGCCATGCGGCGGGCCGTGGATCTTGTGCGAGCCGCGGTTGGAGACATAGAGCCTGGTGCCGTCGCGGCTCGGATAGAGGCCGTGGGTGCCGATCCCGGTGTGGATGAAACCGACCTTGGTAAAGCTGTCGCCATCGACCAGAAACACCCCGTCGGCCAGCATGTCGGCGATATAGAACAGCTTGCCGTCGGGCGAGATGCGGATGTCCTGGGGCATGCCGCGGGCGTCGAGCTTCAGATAGCCGACCACCGTGCGGTTGACCATGTCGATTTTGACCAGGCCGCCGCCGCGGAACTCGCAGGTGAAGATCGCATAGCGCCCGTCGATCGAGAAATCGGCGTGGTTGACCCCGGAGCAGCCCGGCGTCGGCAGCGACTGTTCGAGCTGCATCGTATGCGGATCGCGGAAATCGAGCCGCTTCAATCGCTCGGCGACGACGATCGCCGATTTTCCGTCGGGGGTGAAATACATGTTGTACGGATCGGCGACCGGGATGCTGCGGCCGGGCTTGCCGGTTCTCGGGTCGATCGGGGTGACGCTGCCATCGGAGCGGCGGCGGCCGTTATTCGCCACCCACAGGGTCTGCAGGTCCCAGGATGGCACCACGTGCTGCGGCAGGACGCCGACCGGGAAGCGGTCGACCACCTTGCGGGTCGCCGGATCGATCACATAGACATCGTCCGACCGCAGATTGGGCACATAGACGCGGGACAAATCCCCGGCTACCGCCGGGCTCAGCATGCCGGGCCCGGCCGCGCTGTAGAGGTTGGCCGGGTTCAGCACCGGCGGCATGCCCGGCACGGTTTGGATCGCCGCCGGAGCGGGCGCCGGGGCCGGGCCCGGCGGGGTCGCGGCCGGGGCTGGAGCCGGGCTCGGCACGGCCGGCGCCGCCACCGCGGACTGCGCCACCCGCACCAGCGCCGCGGCGGCCGAGCATAGGGCCGCGAACCCGTCCTGCGGACCGGTCGCGGGCCAGATCGGCAACCGGCACACCCCGGCGCCGAGGGCCAGCAGCGGGCCGATCCACAGGACGATGCGGAACCAGCGGCGAATCTGCTGGTGCAAGGAAACCTCCGAATAAGGGGTGCCGAAGCGGGTGGCGGTGGTCGCCGCGCGGGCGGCTCGCTTCACCGGTGGGCGAGGTCGTTTCTGATCGCGGCGACGGTTCGCGACACGATCAGATCGACGCCGAGCTGGCCGAGTGCCGCGCTCGAATGACTGGGGTCGCCGTGGACGCCGTCGCCGGGCTTGGTCTCGCCCAGCAGGTCGGCGCGCACCAGGCTCGGATCGGTCGCCATCATCAGCGAGGTGTCGAGCAGCCCGGCATGGCTCCCGATCTCGGCCTCGCTATAGCCTCTGCTCTTCAGCAACTGGCCGAACTCGATCTCGCTGGCGCGGTAGTATTCGCTCAGCGCCCAGGCGCGGACCGGGGTCGCCGCCCATTCCCGGTCGAGACGCTGCGCCACCGCCTCGTCGGCTTTCTGATAGCCGCCGTGATCGCCCAGAAAGACGATGTCGCGGAAGCCGGCGAGGCGGAAGCTCCTGGCCGCATATTCGAGGGTCTGCTCGAACGCGGCGACCGGGATGGTGATCGTGCCGGGAAACTTCAGATGCCCTTGCGGATGGTCGATGTCGCCTTCGGGCACATAGGCGATGACCGGGGCCACCAGCGCATTGCCGAGCGCGTGGGCGATCTTCGCCGACAGCACATGCACCCGCACATTGTGCTTGCCGAGCGCCATTTGCGGGCCGTTCTGCTCGGTTCCGCCGATCGGCACCAGGATCGTGGTCTTGCCCGCGGCGATGTCCGCGCGCAATTCGGGCCAGGTCAGGTCTTCGAGATAGACGCTCTGCGACGGCGCGGCATGCGCGGCCGCGCTGCCGATCAGCAGAACCCACAGAAGCAGAAATCCCCTCGCCATCAGCCGCCTACCCCCCGGTGCCGGCATATTGCCCTCGTCGCTTACCCCGATCCGGGAAGCCACGCAACGGCCGTCGCCATCAGCGCGCCCAAGATCACCACCAGCCAGGGCGGCGCCGCCCACCACGCCAGCATCAGGAACGCCGCGATGGCGATGGCGAAATCCGCCGGCGCCAGAATCGCGCTGGTCCATACCGGGTGATAGAGCGCCGCCAGCAATACCCCGACCACCGCGGCATTGACCCCGCGCAATGCCGAGCGCACCGCCGAGCGATGGCGCAACCCGTCCCAGAACGGCAATGCCGCAATCAGCAGCAGAAAAGACGGCAGGAAAATGGCGACCAGACAGATTATTCCGCCGAACCAGCCATGCGGTGCCTGACCCATCACCGTGCCGAGATAGGCGGCGAAGGTGAATAGCGGCCCGGGCACCGCCTGCGCCGCGCCATAGCCGGCGAGAAACGCGTCGTTGCCGACCCATCCGGGCGGCACCACGGCGGCTTGCAGCAAGGGCAGCACCACATGGCCGCCGCCAAAGACCAGCGCACCCGAACGGTAGAACGCCGCGAACAGCGCCAGCGCGTGCGAATGCGCCGCCGCGGCGAGCACCGGCAGACCGACCAGCAGCGCGACGAAAGCGGCGGCAGCGGCGACCGACAGGGCCCGCGGCAGGCGAATCGCCAGCGGCGGGTACTCGCCCGGCGGCGGAGCGCTGCGCAAAAAGATCCAGCCGATCGCGCCGCCGGCGGCGATGGCGCCGATCTGACCCGGCGATGACGGCGCCGCCAAGGCCAGGATGGCGGCGCCGACCGCGATCGTGGCGCGCTCGCGATCGGGGCACAAATTGCGCGCCATCCCCCACACCGCCTGGGCGACGACGGCGACGGCGACGATCTTGAGCCCGTGCAGCCAGGCGGCGTGCGCGAGGTCGCCAAACGCGGTCACGCCATAGCCGAACAGGATCATCGCCGCCGCCGACGGCGCGGTGAAGCCGAGCCAGGCGGCGAGCCCTCCGGGCAGGCCGGCGCGCAGGATGCCGATGGTGATCGCGGTCTGGCTGCTCGCCGGACCGGGCAGGAACTGGCACAGCGCGACGATGTCGGCGAAGACCGGCTCGTCGAGCCAGCGGCGGCGCTGGACGAACTCGGCCCGGTAATAGCCGAGATGCGCCACCGGCCCGCCGAACGAGGTCAGCCCCAGCCGGAAAAAGATGCGCAGCACCTCGAAGGCCGAACCGCGCGGCCGCTGCGCGATCGTCTCGCTCGCTGCGGCGCTCATCGCCGGCCCCAGCCCTGCTGCGCCGCGTTTCATGTCTTGGGGGCGGCGGCGCTCCTCGGATTGAGGCTCTGGATGTGGCCGCTTTCGGTGCCGGCGGTCGGGTCGATGACCGCGTTGATCAGCGCCGGCTTGCCCGAGGCGAGCGCCTCGCTCAGCGCCTTGGTAAGGCTCGGCGTGTCGGTGCAGTGATAGCCGCGCCCGCCGAACGCCTCGATGATTTTCTCGTAGCGCGCGTCGCGCAGCAGGCCGGTCGGCGAATAGGGCCGGTCGGCCGGATCGCCGCGATAGACCCCGTTATTGTTGAAGATGACCGTCGTCACCGGCAGTTCGTAGCGGCAGATCGTCTCGATCTCCATGCCGCTGAAACCAAAGGCGCTGTCGCCCTCGATCGCGACCACCGGCTTGCCGGTCACCGCCGCGGCGCCGACGGCATAGCCCATGCCGATGCCCATGACCCCCCAGGTGCCGCTGTCGAGGCGGTGGCGCGGCTTGTCCATGTCGATGATGTTGCGGCCAAAATCGAGCGTGTTGGCGCCTTCGTTGACGATATAGACATCCGGCTGGGTGGCGAGCGCGTTGCGCACGGCGCGCAAGGCGGAGGAAAAATTCATCGGGCTCGGATCGGCGTTGAGCCGCGCCGCCATGCGCTCGACATTCTGCTGTTTGCGCTTGCCGATCTCGTCGGCCCAGGCCGCCTGGCGCCGGATCTGTCCCGGCTTCAGCGCGGCGTTGAACGCGGCGAACACCGATTTGATGTCGCCGACGACCGGCGCCGCGATCGCCCGGTTGCTGTCGAACTCGGTCGGCGAGATGTCGATCTGGACAAATTGGGTGTTCGGGGACCACAACGGCGCCCGGCCGTGCGACAACAGCCAGTTCAGCCGCGCCCCGGCCAAGATCACCACATCGGCGTTGCCGATCGCATAGGAGCGGGCGGCGGCGGCCGATTGCGGATGCTCGTCGGGCAACAGCCCCTTGGCCATCGACATCGGCAGGAACGGCATGCCCGTCGTCTCGAGAAACGAGCGGATCTCGGCGTCGGCCCGCGCATAGGCCGCGCCCTTGCCGAGGATCGCCAGCGGGCGCTGGGCGTTGGCCAGCAATTCGAGGGCGCGCATCACCGATTGCGGCGCCGGCGGCGATGGCGGCGCCGGATCGACGACCTTGACCAGCGACTTCCGCGCCGTCTCCAGATCGAGCGCCGAGCCCAGCACTTCGGCGGTCAGATCGAGATAGACGCCGCCCGGCCGCCCCGAGGAGGCGGCGCGGATCGCCCGCGCGATGCCGATGCCGATATCCTGCGGGCGGTTGACCCGGTAGGCCGCCTTGGCATAGGGCCGCGCCGCGGCGAGCTGGTCCATCTCCTCGTAATCGCCCTGTTCGAGATCGACGATCGCCCGGTCGCTCGACCCGCTGATCATGATCATCGGGAAGCAGTTGGTGGTGGCGTTGGCCAGCGCCACCAGCCCGTTGAGGAAACCGGGCGCCGAGACCGTCATGCAGATGCCCGGCTTCTGGGTCAGATAGCCGGCGATCGCCGCCGCATTCCCGGCCGACTGCTCATGGCGGAAGCCGAGATAGCGGATCCCCTCATTCTGCGCCAGGCGCAACAAATCGGTGATCGGGATCCCCGCCACCCCAAAGATCGTATCCACCCCGTTCAGCTTCAGCGCCTCCACCACCAGGTGAAAGCCGTCGGTCATCTCGCCAGGCATTTCCGCTGCGCTCATCTCGCCCACCAAGCAAACCGTACGTGAACCGCGAAGGCCCGCAACCGCCATCGTTTTCGCCGCCACCACCGGTTCACCGGCTGCGAGCTAATAGTCCGACAAAAACACAAATTTCCGAGAATGGACCAGGGTCTAATAAGAGTTGCCCCCAGCCGTCAACGGAGCCGTTAATTCGTAAGGCGGGTGGAGCGCAGCGCAACCCGCCATCGATTGCGTAGGCGGCACGGCGGGTCACGCTTCGCTCACCTGCCTTACGCTTGCTGTCCAGTATCCGACACGCGCGGGAGGTGGAACAATGGCTGTGCTGGCGATCTTCAAATACGATGTCAAACCCGGCCGCTTCGACGATTTTATGGCCAAGCTGCAAGCCGCGGCCGACCCGCGTTTCAACAGTCTGGTGATGCCGCAGTCCGTGCGACTATTTCGCAGCACGGTTCCGGGCCCGGATACCGGCCCCGTCATCCTGGTAATCGAATATCCCGACATGGCCGCGTACGGAGCGCGCACAGCGTTCGAAAATGCCAATCCGGAGTGGAAGGCATTATTCGCGGCTCAGCCGGATTCACCCGAGAGGTTGCTCTCCGTCGAGTTGCTCACAAGCTTCGGCCCTACCCCGTAATCGCCAAGCCCTCTATCCCAGCATCCTGGGGTGAGTGGAGTATCGCGCAACCCGCCATTGGTGCGGCAGAAAGACGGCGGGTTACGCCCGCCCTACGCTTGCTGCGTCGCAATTGCCATGCGCCACCATGGAACAAAATGGCAGATACGCGAGTAAGGCGCGCGAGCGTACGCTATCCCGCTACCGCCGGAACGAGACGCTCCACCTCGGATTCGTCGTTGTTGTAGTAGCGTTTGCCGAAATGGACTTCCACGACGGCTGGGGCACAGCCCTCGACCAACTCGTAGCCTTGGCGAAACAGATGTGAGGGCGATAGCGCCGGGCCGGAACCTGCCATCGGGGTTCGCGGCGGAACGTGTCGCATCCCGCCGGTGCTTGCCGGGGTGGCAACGCTATTTCCGCTCGATAGCCGTGCTCCAACGCCGGTCTTGATCCAGATCAAGGGCGGAGTGGGTGGATCACTGGTTGAATGCCTGCTCGGCGCCGCGGCGCGCAGGCAGGAGGTCGAGACATGGGCGAGGTTTTGCACGATAGGCCGGATTACGTGGCGCGCGCCCGCTCGCTCGGACCGGCTCTCGCCGCGGCGGCGGACGAGATCGAGCGAAACCGCGAATTGCCGGCGGCGATCGTGTCGGCGCTGATCGACAGCGGGCTGTTCCGGCTGCTGCAGCCGCGTTCGCTCGGCGGCGCCCAGCTCGATCCGGTGACCTACGTCCAGGTGGTCGAGCAGATCGCGAGCCATGACGCCAGCACCGGCTGGTGCGTCGAACAGGCGAATGGCTGTTCGATGGTTGCCGCGTTTCTCGATCCCGAGATCGCCGAGGAAATCTTCGGACCGCCGGACGGCATCGTCGCCTGGGGACCGGTCGGCCCGGCCGAGCTAAGGGCTGTCCCCGGCGGGTTCCGTCTGACCGGCGCCTGGAATTTCGCCAGCGGCAGCCATCACGCGAGCTGGCTTGGCGCCCATGTCGTGACGCTCGGCCCCGATGGAGCGCCGTTGTGCCGCGCGGATGGCGGCGAAATCCTGCGCACGCTGCTGTTTCCAAAGAGCGGGGCGACGATGACCGATATCTGGCACGTCGTCGGCCTGCGCGGCACGGGCAGCGACCGCTATTCGGTGACCGATCTTTTCATCCCCGAGCGCTATACCGTGTTGCGCGACCCGGAGATCGCACCGCGCCAGCCAGGCCGGCTGTACTGCTTCAGCAGCAGCAATCTTTATGCCTGCGGCGTCGCGGCGGTAGGGCTCGGCATCGCGCGCGGCATGATCGCCGACTTCACCGAACTCGCGACACAGAAGACGCCGCGCGGCGGGCGCCAGCGGTTATGCGAGAATCAGGTGATCCAGTCGCAACTGGCGCAGGCCGAGGCGCGGTTGGGCTCGGCACGCGCCTACCTGCTGAGCGGTCTGGCCGAGATCTGGGAAGCGGTCGGAGAGACGGGCAAGCTCGACCTCAAGCAAAACACGATGATCCGCCTAGCCTCGACCTGGGCGATCCACCAGGCTCGCGAGGTCGTCAACACCCTCTACCACGGCGCCGGCGCAACCGCGATCTTCGACGATCGGCCGTTCGAGCGCCGCTTTCGCGACATGCATACCGCCCTGCAGCAGGCCCAGGGGCGTCAGGCGCATTATGAGACGATTGGCCGGGTTCTGTTCGGCCTGGCACCCGATACGACGATGTTCGCTTTTTAACGGCTATAAAATCGTGCAATGATTGCGCTGGTTATCTACACTCTGACGTAGCTCACAAGAAGGAGTGTTCGCAAATGGCACAAGCATCGCAGCGGTTCACCGCCGGTCCCTTGACGTTCACCGTTAGGCACGAATTGTGGGACGAGAATATCCAGGATCACGCCGACCAGGGCGTTTCGATCGACGTGAAGGCCGACGTCGCCGGCAAAGAGACAACCCTGCTGCGCTTCAACTGCTTCGACGTCGAGAAGAGCTATGACTACGGGCCCGAGAACAAGGAGCTTGCGGTCGCCGGCCCCGAGATGCTCGGCGACGTGGCGCTAACCAACCACTATCAGATGGACCCGATCGCCTGCGGCAACCCGATCGGCTGGACGATCAAGACCCTTGGATCGAAGCTGACCAAGATGCTCGACCGTGCCGGCTATCCGCAGATCGCCGCCGCGATCGAAATGTCGGAGGTGCGGGATATCCTGCCCGATTTGGAAGCCAGCGCCCGCGAGATCTATGCGACCAAGCGCAACACCGTGAAGCACAACCGCGGCACGGAGATCTTCGAGGCGGGCAACATCCGCTTCGGGCTCGAGATGCGGCGGCTGCCGATGGGCGATGGCGGCCTCGCGATCCACGTCCTGGCCGATATCGGCGGGACGCCGGGCAAGGCCTACACAGAAGAAACCGAGTTGCTGGCCTTTGATCATTTCTGGAACGGCGCGCATTACCATTACGGCCCGCGCAACAAGAACCACCGGATTTATTGGGACCGCACCCTCGTCGAAGACCCGCTCGCCTGGACCCTCGAGCAGTTCGAAACCGGAAAACTGCCGGCGATGATCGCGCGGGCCGGCTATCCGGGCGTTGCCGCCGATCTCGACACCGGCAAGATCACCGAAACGCTTCCAAGGATGAAAAAGCGGGCGCTCGAGATGTGGAAGCTCGGCGAAGAGCTGACCGGCCATCCGGGACTGCCGCTGGAGCCGACCCCCAACCTGGCCGCCGCCGCCGAGTAACGCGCACCAGCGGAGCGCCCGGCTCTGCGCCGGAGAGCAAGCGTAGGGCGGGTGTGGACAACGCCCTACGGTTGCTGCGCGATGCGAAACTCCTCGCTCACATTGCGTCCCCGAGATCGAAGCCGCTTACGGCTGTACCTGTTGCAGCCGCGGCTTAACTTCATCAAAGTCGATTATACCGTTCCAATAATCAATGATCACGTCGCGGTTGAGGTCGATCCAGCGACTAACGAGCGCGACATCAGCGGCCGGCAAGCTGCCCGGCACGATTTCCTGTGGCTGCGGTCGCACGGCTATTGATGGAGCGGTGCGCCAGGAGCCGCGACCGCCATGAAGAGGGCTCACTTTGACCCGCACATCGTGCGGATAGCCGTCGTTTTCGGTAATCCACACCGCCATCGGCAGGCCGGTCAAGCGCGGCGGCAGCTTCACTTTCGCCCAATCCTCCGCGACGGCTTCCATGGTGGTCGTGTCTTTAAGATCGTCCGTCATATCCCTGTAGCGGCCGTTCCCCGACCGCTTTGACTTATTGGGTGTGGCCGAGGGCGTCAAGAAGGGTCTCTGCGGATTCCAGGTCGGAGGCTCGGGTCGCGCAGCAAGCGTAGCGCGGGTGGGGCGCCGCGCAATCCGCCATCGGTTGCGTGGGCGTCACGGCGGGTTATACCCGCCCTAAGCCACGGCCTGGACGAAGCGCTCCACCTCGGATTCGTCATTGTAGTAGTGTTCGCTGGCGCGGACGAGCGCGGCAAGTCCGCGCGTAGATGGATCGAGCTGCCGAAATTTGTCCTCATTCCGCCGCGGGGAAGGACCGCAACATGACCGCTACAAAAGGCTTTGTCGTACCCGCGGGCGGGGGCAGGCATTTCGCCTCGCCGACGCCCGGCCGCTCGTTTGCCATGAAGCTCCTCGGGCGATGAGACCGGCGAGAGCATCATGATGTTCGAGGAAACCCTGCCGGCCGGCGCCGCGAGCCTCTACCATCTGCACCATGACAGCGACGAGGTCGCCTGGGTGCTGGCCGGCGAGTTCACCTTCAAGATCGGCGACGAGGTCACCGCCGGCGGCCCCGGGACTTGCGCTTTCATGCCGCGCGATATCCCGCATGCCTGGAAGAACACCGGCGGCGAAACCGGCCGCGTCCTGTTTCTCTATACTCCGGCCGCCGCCGGCGGCTACATCGAGGCGCTCGCGCAGCGCCGCCCGAGCGATGACGACGAACGCCGCCAACTCCTGCAGCGCTACCGCTGGGAAGTGGTCGGTCCTAACCCGCTTTGAGGGCTGCTTAGAACCACACCTCTCACGTCCCCGTGGCCGGGCTTGACCCAGGCTGTCCGGTTCTGCGGATACGGTTGCAGCGCAGCGCAACCCTCTACTCGCGTCGTCATCACCGGACTTGTCCCGGTGATCCACGCCTCTCTTCGACCCCGACCCAGGCACGTGGATGGCCGGAACAAGTCCGGCCATGACGGCTTCAGGGGGAACGAATATTTTGCATACCCGGCAAACTGGCATGCGGAGCTGAACCGGACAGCCGTGGCTTGACCCGGCCATCTACGTCTTCTTGCTTCGGCGTCCGCGAATGAGGACCCGGACCCCCGGGTCAAGCCCGGGGGAGGGCGGAATGTAGGGATGCGCAGCGGGAAACCTTACTCAGTCCGCCGCGGCGAGCTTGTCCTGCGTCTTGGTGTCGAAATCGCTGGCGTCGTGGCGCTCGTGCAGCTGGCTCGACGGCTCGCCGGAGAGGCGGTTGACCATGCGGCCGCGCCGCACCGCCGGCCGTTCGAGCAGCGTGTCGGCCCAGCGCTGAACGTTCTTGTACTCGTGGACCGCGAGGAACTCGGCCGCCCCGTATTGGCCAAACTTCGCCAGGCCGCCATACCACGGGAAGATGGCGATGTCGGCGATCGTGTAATCGGCCCCGGCGACGTACCGGCTCTCGCCGAGCCGGCGGTCGAGCACATCGAGCAGCCGCTTGGTTTCCATCGCGAACCGGTCGATCGCATATTCGATCTTGACCGGCGCATAGGCGTAGAAATGGCCGAAACCGCCGCCGACATAGGGCGTGCTGCCCATCTGCCAGAACAGCCATGACAGGCATTCCGCGCGCGCCGCGGTTTCGGTCGGCAGGAACGCGCCGAACTTCTCGGCCAGGTGCATCAGGATCGCGCCGGTTTCGAACACCCGGATCGGCTTCGCACCGCTGCGGTCCAGCAATGCCGGGATCTTGGAGTTCGGGTTGATTGCCACAAAGCCGCTGCCGAACTGATCGCCATCGCCGATCTTGATCAGCCAGGCATCGTACTCCGCACCCTTATGGCCGAGGGCCAGCAGCTCCTCGAGCATGATCGTGACCTTGACGCCGTTCGGCGTGCCCAGCGAGTAGAGCTGCAAGGGGTGGCGGCCGACCGGCAGCTCCTTCTCGTGCGTCGGGCCGGCGATCGGCCGGTTGATGTTGGCGAACCTGCCGCCGCTCGGCTTGTTCCAAACCCAGACCTTGGGCGGCGTGTAATCGGGCGTGTCGGTCATTCTGAAGCTCCATGCGTATTGGGGCGCACGCGGATAGAGCGCGCGGCCGCGCATCCTACACGATAGGCCGGCCGTCGGGCGACGATCGGAATGGTGGGCCGCCTGTGGCGATCAGGTCCGAATCGGGCGGGTTCGGCCGGGCCGCAATCCCTTTCTGCCGGGTTCGTACGATCAGCGCCCCGGCGGGTCGAGTTTGGCCGAGTTTTTGTCGCCCCGGTGCGCGACGGCCGGCGCGTTCAGCATCGCGATCAGCCGTGGCGTCTCGGCGATCAGCGCATCGGTGGCGGCGCGCTGCTCGGGTGGGCCGTCCTCCTGCTGCCGCAAGGTGCGTTCGATGCAGCGGGCGGTGAATTTCTCGTCGATGCGCAGGCTGAACGGCGCCGGCTCGTAGCAGTCGCGATACGCCGCCGCCCAGTTCAGCCAGGCGGCGAGCCGCGCCTGCTGCTCAGTTCCGAGCGGCGCCAGCGCCATCGCGGCGGCGAGAACAAACGGGATCGGCAGCATGGTCATCGCGTCATCATACGCCGTCGCGCGGTCCGCGCCGCAGCCAAACGCGTCGCCGCGGCAGGTTCCGGATCGGCCGGGTTCGGCCCGGGCAAGCCGGCTATGACCCCGCCTGCTTCTCGATCGCGCCGGCGTCGAATCCATAAAGCCAGCGCAGCGCCTCCGGCGAGCGGTCGCCGGCTTTCGCCCATTCGGCGTCGCGGGCCTGTTGCGCCGGACCGTCGGCCAGATGATAGCGGGTCTTGTTGGCGCGCGACATCTGCTGCAGGCGGGTGACGCGCGGCAGACGCAGCCGCTCGTATCGCCGCAGCGCTTCGGCCGGATCGCCGCCGGCGGCCAGGCAGCCGGCAAGCGCGGCGCCGTCCTCGATCGCCTGCGCGGCGCCCTGGGCCATGAACGGATACATCGGGTGGCAGGCGTCGCCGAGCAGGGTGGTGCGGCCGGCCGACCAGCGCGGCAGCGGATCGCGATCGAACAATGCCCAGATGAAGCAGGTTTCGGCGGCGGCGATGATTCGCCGCACCTGCGGATGCCAGCCTTCGAAGGCGGCGAGGGCGCGGGCGACCGTGGCGCGGTCGGTCCAGTCCTCGCGGTTCCAGCTGTCGTGCTCGGTCCAGCCGACGAAATTGAGCAGCCGCCCGCGCGAGACGTAATAATGCACCAGATGCGCGCCGGGACCGAGCCAGGATTGCGAGCCCGGTTCGAGCCCGAGATCGGCGATGTGTTCGGCCGGCACCAGCCCGCGATAAGCGACGCAGCCGGCAAAGCGCGGCGCCTCCTCGCCGAACAGCGCGGTACGCACCGCCGAATGGATGCCGTCGGCGCCGACCACCACATCGGCGGCGATCTGCGCGCCGTTCTCGAACCAGGCCTCGACCCGGTCGCCGCGGTCGACCAGCCCGGCCAGACGATGGCTGAAATGAATATTGCCCGGCCGGCAAGCCGGCGGCGATCAGCGCCAGCAGATCGGCGCGGTGGATCGTGATATGCGGCGCGCCGTAAAGCTCGTCGCAGCGCGGGTTGAGCGGCGAGCGCTGCAGGGTATGCCCGTCGTCCCAGCGGCGCTGGTGGCTGCCGACCGGGCGCACGCCCTCACGCTCGAGCCCCCGGCCGAGGCCGAGCCGATAGAGGATGCGCGCGGCGTTCGGGCCCATATTGATGCCGCCGCCGATTTCGGTCAGTTCCGCCGCCCGCTCGTAGACATCGACGGCAAAGCCGGCCCGGCGCAACGACAGTGCGGCGCTGAGCCCGCCGATGCCGGCGCCGATCACCGCGATCTTGAGGGGCGGGCAGGTCATCCCGAGCCGCTACCAAACGCTTCGCTTCCGACGACCCATAAGTCCGCCGTCCGAGCGGCGATCACATGCTCTTCGCTGCCTGCCAATGGGCGAGCGCGTCGTGCGGCTTTGAGATCACCGGGTCCATGATTTCGCCGTGCAGACCGGTGGGGGCGGTCAGTTCGATAATGTAGCCGTTCGGGTCGCGAAAATAGATCGAGCGGACAAAGCCGTGATCGACCGGACCGCGCACCTCGATGCCTTCCGCTTTCCCTTTGTCCAGCATGCGGTCGAAAACATCGGGCTCGACGCCGAGCGCTATGTGCAGGTCCAACGCGTCCTGGCGCTTGAACTCGAACGGCGCGCCCGGCACCTCGAAAAACGCGAGGCAGGAACCGTCATCCATCTCGAAAAAGGTGTGCAGCGCCCGCCCCTCGTCGATCTCAAAGGCGCTGACCAGTTTCAGCCCCAGAAAATCCTCGTAAAACCCCCGCGTCTCCTCCGAATCCCGGCAGCGATAGGCATTATGATGCAGCCCCTTGATCATCCCATCCTCCCAGCGTTAGTCGGACCGCACGATATCGGCAATCGCCGCCCCGCGCCATCGGCTGGCCGGCGTGATAGCAAGTCGATTTGCTGTAGGTTAGGCGACCTACCCCAGCCTTTCGACGCGACGAGACATGCTCCGGGCGTCACCAAAGCGGCAATCCGGTCGGCGGCTAGCCGAACGGGCCTTGGAAGACCTGGTCGACATAGGTGTCCGACAGCGGCTCCAGCGCCTCGGGCCATTGGCGCCCGATCGAACGGCGCTCGGCCGCCGGGCGGACCCGGCCGTCCCAACCGACCTGCTCCATGTAGTAATAGAGCTGGATGCAGTGGCCGTCGGGGTCGAGCGCGAAAGCCGAGTAATCGATGCCGGGATAGAGTTCGGGCGGGATCGAGTCGATAAAGCTGACGCCATGCTCCTTGCAAAAAGGAGATGGCCGCCCGCAACTGCGCATAACTGCCGACCTCGACCCCGAACGACATGCAGCTGGTGTGCTCGCTCAGCCCCAGCGAGCGGCGCAATTCCCTCGGGAACAGGCCCAGGCTGTGATGCTCGGCGCCGCATCGCAAAAACACGCATCGGGCGCCGCGATAGCTGGTCTGCTCGCTGCGGACAAAACCGAGGCGCTCGCGATAGAAGGCTTCGGCGCGCTCGACATCGTCGACGAACAGGCTGACCGGACCGACCTTGGTGATCTTGAACGGGCGCGGCAACAGCACCCCTTCCACATCGTAGGTCGCGGGCAGGGTCTCTTTGGGCTGGTGGCCCGCCAGCACTTCGATGCCCCTGCCATATGCCTCAGCCAGCTCCGCGGCCTCGGACATCTGCGGCAGCGGCGGCTTTTCGTTGAAGCCGCGATAATACATCTCGCGCGGCTTGCTCAGCCGGTTCCAGCCGATCTGCTCGATCCCATAGTAAAACTCGTTGGTATGCCCGTCGGGGTCGTAGACATAGACATGCCAGTTGCTGCCCGGCATGTCGCGACCGACGCGCTGGACCCGGACCTGCTGTTCCTCGAAATAGCCATGGGCGTCGGTAACCTCCTTGAGGCTGCCGCACTGCCAGGTGATCTGGTTGATCGTGACCTCGGGCGCAAATTTGCGGTCGGCGCGATGGTCCATCACCCGCTTGGGGAACAGCACAAAGGCGTGATGGTCGGTGCCGTAGCGCATGAAATAGCCGCGCGGGTCGCCGAGATCGGCATCCTTCGGGAACCACGGCGCCCGCGAAAAATCGAGCGTGTCGGAAGCGGTAAAGCCGAGCAGGTCGCCATAGAACGCGCGGCCCTCCGCCAATTTTTCGACATTGAAGCCGAAATGGCCGAGCCGGCGGACCTTGAACGGCCGCGGCAGAAAGACCCCGCCGACATTGTAGCGCTGGGCAAGTGCCGACATCGTTGGTTCCTCCTTGGCGCGAGGTGCGAGCCGACCGGGCGAGACTGCGCCGCTGCGAGCCGCCCCGCGCGAGGCGATCCGCCGCGGCTCCGCCGGATTTAATGCCGCCCTGCCGGGACGAATGCAACCCGGTTGATCAGGGCCGGCGATCCCAGGCCGCACCTTGCAGTCGGCGACGGGAACGGGCAGGCTGGCTGATCCGACAGCGGAAATCACAGGGAGAACCGCCGATGCCTGCCGCAATCCGCAATGTTGCGCGCGAAAAGCTCGAACAGGGCCGGCTGTCGCTCGGCGTCGGCGTGCGCATGACCCGCAGCGTCGAGATCGCCAAGGCGATGGCGGTGGCCGGCTTCGACTGGCTGTTTCTCGATATGGAGCACGGGGTCATGTCGCTCGAAGCCTGCGCCCAGATCTCGACCGCGGCGTTGGATGCCGGGATCGCGCCGATCGCGCGGGTGCCGAACGGCGAATACGCGATCGCCACGCGGGCGCTCGACAATGGCGCGCTCGGCATCGTCATGCCGCATGTCGACACCGCCGCCGAAGCCCGCGAGGTCGTCGACCGGCTCAAATACCCGCCGGTCGGCCACCGCTCGATGGGCGGCATCGGGCCGCATTACGGGCTGCGCTCGGCGAGTTCGGGCGAGGCGGCATCGGCGCTCAACGCCGCCAATCTGACCATCGTGATGCTGGAGACGCCGACCGCGATCGGCAATGCCGCGGAGATCGCCTCGGTGCCGGGGGTCGATGTGCTGCTGATCGGCACCAACGATCTGTGCGCCGAGATGGGCATCCACGGCGATTTCGGCAACGAAAAGGTGGCCGAGGCCTATCGCACGATGATCGCCGGCGCGCGCCGGCATGGCAAGTTCCCGGGGATGGCCGGGATCTACAACGAAGCAATCATGCCGCGCTACATCGAACTGGGTGCGCGATTCATCCTGTCCGGTCAGGACGCCGCCTTCATGGCGGCGGGTGCGGCGCAACGCACCGGCTTTCTGCACAAGCTCCCGGTCGGCGGCGGATAACGCCGGCCGCGGAAGGCGGCGATCGCTGCCGTCAGCCGGCGACCGTCGCCGCCTGCACCCGCTGGTCGATGCGCGCCGGGGTCCAGCCGAGGCCGATCAGTTCGCGGCGCGCATGCCGCAACGCCGGATCGAGGGCCGCCGCCCGCAGATAGGCCGCCGCCGCCTCGTCGGTCCGTCCCTGAAGCTTCAGCGCATGGCCGAGCTGCAGATGGGTATCGGCCATGTCCGCGCCGACGCGCAGCGCTTGCCGGTAGGCCTCCTCCGCCTCGACGACATGCCCGGTTTCCTTCAAGGCGTGCCCGTATTGGACCCAGATCGCCGACGCCTCCGGCATGGCGCGCAGCGCCGCGCGGTAATATCGGGCTGCCAGTTCCCATTCGCCGGCGGCGCGGGCCTGATCCCCCTGCGAAACCAGCGGACCGCCGCTCGGCCGCCGCCAGCCGGTCCACCGGCGCTCGGCAAAACGGCCCAGCATGCACCAGGGGCGGATCGTTTCATGGCCGAGAAAGCCGCTGTTCTCGACCGGCGGGTGCGGGCGGAAGCGCATCGCCGCGGTGTCGAAGCCGACGCCGCGCCAGCGTTCCCACAATGCCCGGTCGAGCCGATTATCGGCGAGGATCGCGGCGCGGGTCACGGGCGCCAGCGCATCGGCGGTCAGCAGCCGCCAGCCGGTTCGGGCCTGCAGCTCGCTGGCGCTGTTGCGCCGCGCCGCGGCGGGCGGCACCCCCAGTTCGAGGCTCAGCGCCTCGACCACCCGATCGCAATCGGTATGCGCCCCGACAAACCAGAAATCAGCCAGCATCCGTTCGAGGATTCGCTGTTTTTTCGCCTGCGACATCGTCATCAGCACCGGCCATGGGATCTCCAGCCAGCGCCACAACAGGAAATGCGCGATGAAATCGTGCGGCAATGCCCGCAAATGGCGATCGAAACTGTAAGTCCCCAGCCCGTTCGCCAGATTGTCCATCATCTGCCAGTTGTAGAAGGAGATCTGCAGCGATAGCGGGTCGCGCAGCAGGACGATGCGGCGGATCTGCCGGCCGGGGAACAGCGCCTCCAGCGACTGGCCGATATGGTGCCCCGAGATTACCCGCGCGCGATCCGGATCGGGCAGGCCATCGGGCTTTGCCCGCCGCCCGCGCCGCACCATCGCCCGCGACCGCCAGTAGACGCCCGGCGCGCAGTGGTCGGCGAGGTGGAACTGGATCGTCTGCCCCGCGGTTTTCGGGATGTGCAACAGGAAATAGACCGGGTCGTCGGAGCGGGGATCGGGCAGCGTCGGCATCTCGAAGGCGATCGGGCGACGGGGCGGGACAGCGGCCACCCTACCGATCCGCGCCGGCCCCGGCAAGTTGCCGCCGCCCGCCCATCCCGGCCGCCCGCCCATCCTGACGCCAATCGGCAGCGCCGCTCCGGGGCTTCCTCCTACCGTCGGGCGGCAGCTACCCCTCGCGAATGAACTCGATCCGGCGAACCAGGATCTCGGCATCGCTGCTCGCGGCGTATGCCGCGCATTCGAAATGTACCAGATCCCGGCGCAAGATCAGGATGTGTTCGCGCGCGCCGGATTCGAGCGTGAACTGGGACACGGTATAGCCAAACCGCTCCAGCAGGGAAAACGCCACGGCGCCGCGGATGCGGCCGTGGAGTTTGAAACGCCATCGTCCGCGCTTGAGGAACCAGTAAGGACCGTGAAACAGCAGGGCTCCGGCGGATGCCGCGCGGTAGAGCCCCTCGGTCGGCGGTTCAGCCTGGAGCGCGTCGCGTCGCCAGAACTGCTTTGCGTAGACCGAGAACCGCGCCCGGTTGAACCCGTCCTCGACAACCCCGCGGGCCGTGGCCAGCACATAACCTCCCCAATCGCGCAGACCGCCGGCAGCGAGTTCGCGCAGCGAAGCGTCGGGGCCAACCCCATAAAGCACAAAACCAACATCCCGGAAGTATTCCTCCAGAGCCGGTTCGGTTCCCATATCCGGCACAAGCTTTTCAAATAGTATCTTGATCTGCGGAGAGTTGGCGACGATCCGCCGCATTCCGTTCAATACGTTGATTTCATGGCCTTCGACATCGATCTTGATCAGATCGCAACAGAAATCGGCGCCGAGAACGTCGTCGAGGCGCTTGATTTCCGATTTGATCAGAATGTGGCCGTCAAACTCCCCCGAAGTCGCAACCCCGCCGCCACCGAGATGTCCTACCGGGTACTGCAGATCCGCCGGTGCGTTATGGTCCGACAGGGCGAATGGAAAGCCGCTGATGACCGCCGCGAGCCCGTTCACAAAGGCGTTGCGACGCAACAGTTCGATCAGCTTGGGATGCGGCTCGAATGCATAAACCCGGCCGGTGCCGGTAAGCCGTCTCCCAATCTGCAAGGCATAAAAGCCGACATTGGCGCCGATATCGAGGAATACGGTATCCGGCGTAACAAAGCTAAGTAAAACCTCAAGATTTTCTTCTTCGTAACGACCGCCATTGATCAGGTTTACCGGGCATCCGAAATCGTTGCAATTGACGAACATCGGCGTCTGGTCGAGCAGGTAGGTCAGCGCGAGGCCATCGCCGACATAGCAGCTCAGCCGGTTGCGGACAAAATCGAGATCGTCCCAGATCCGCTCGAGCGTCGTATCGATGCGATCGAGCCGCCGCCCCAGTTCTCCCGACTTGTCCGCATGCTCACCCGCGAGCGCGAGCGGTTTCGGCCCGGATGGCGGCTGGTCGATCGAGGCCGGCAATTTGCGCTTGAACCATCTCATTGCCGCCCGCCATCGGGCCAATTGGTTCGCGATGACGAGGTTCGCCGCCGCAGACCGGGCCTCCCCCGGAACACGGCGGGGCCGCTCAACAATCCGGCCCGGCGCGGCTCACAGGCCCAGCGCCGTTGTCAGCTCGGCGGGGATGTCGGGGCGGGGCTTCACCCGCGGCGACACCGCCACATGCGCCAGCGCCAACCGTCCGCCGAAGGCATGGCGCTGATTGGCGACGCGCAGCGCGATCGGCTGGTCGGTCGACGGGGCGATCGAAAACTCCACCGTCGCCTCGCATAGGCCTTCGCCGCGGGGTTGTATCGTCCCGCGGCCGAGGCTCGTGCAGCCCGCGCCCGCCAGGATCTCCACACTGTACCCCAGATCGGCGGCATCCTTGGAAACCGCCAGGACCACCGTCGCCGCCCACTGCCCCGGCGGCAATGTCAGATATGGCCCGAACAGCAGGTTGCGCACCGGGCCGCTGACGTCGATCACGCCACTGGCTGCGAGATGCGGGTCGTCACCAATAAAGAACAGGTCCCTGGTCCACACCATCGGACCTAGGCCGGCGCCGCGAAAACAGTCGACATAACCATTGAGGGCGCCGTCGACGACCGCTCGATCCAACGCCGAAATCCCCTCCCACCAGCCGTCGGTCTGGTCCTGCGCCGCCAGCGTACTCGGATGGGGCAGCCGTTCCACCAGCGCCGCGATGTCGGCCGCGGCGACCGCAAGGTTCAACCATCGGGCGATTCCCGACGCCGCCTTGGCCGGATCTCGGCCCTCCTGGTCGGCGCGCAGCACCAAAGCACCCGGCATCGCGGCATAGCTCAGCATCGCCGCGCAACTGCCGGCGGCGGCCCGCACCGCGGCCGTCCATTCGAGCCCATGGCGGGTGACGAGGTTGCGGAACGCGGCATGCGGATCGTCGAGCGCCACGACAAAGTGGCTGCCAGCGCGCGACAGCGAAGCCCGCAGCTCGTCGGTGGGCTGGCGTGCGCCGATGACCAGGCGGGTAGCCGGGGATTTTATCGCCTCCAGCGCGATTTCTTCGAGGGTGTTGCCGCTTGCCAGATCATATGACCCCCCCGCCGCTTGCACGAGTGCGCAAAAGACGCTGTCGCACCACTCGGCAAAACGGCTAGGCAGCCCGACCGACAACAGAATCATTGCACTCCACCAGCCCCGCCTCGATCGCACCGCATGATATCAGCCGCCGAAACGCCGGTGTTGCCCGCTCTGCGCCAGTGGCCGCCTCGGCCCCGCGCCGTCCGGAAAGGTGTTTGTCGCAATCACGTCGCCCCGGGGCAGAATGGCCGGCGCCCGGAGGGGCGTCAAGGATCGGGCGGCCGCCGGCGCCGCCACCCGGTGCTTGCGGCTCTCGACACCGACCCCGGATTTTCGCTAGGAATCGCAGCAGCGAGCCCGTCCTGGTGATCAATGCTGTTCTTTGTGATCGGTCTGCCGGGGCGCTTTGCCGAATGGTGCGAAAGTGCCACGGCGCGGCTGGCTCAGCACGCTTGCGGCGCGGCCGAACCGATCAACGCCGACACGCTCGAGGAAATCACCGATGGCCTGCTGCGCGGTGGCGCCGCGCATGGCGTGGTGGCTTCTCGTCGTCCGGGAGGCCGGGTCAGGCGCGCGCTGATCGAGGCGGGCCGTCCCTTTATCGTCGTTGTCGATGATCCGTGGTCGTCGCTCGCCCATCTCGTCGCCCGCCAAGGCATGGCGATGGCGCCGGCGACGCAACTGGTCGCCAGCAGCTGCGCGTCAGTCATCAGCTTTGGTGCAGCCCCGGGGGCGCTCGTGCTGCGCGCCGAGGATGGCGATCCGCAAAGTCTAGCCGCGGCAATCGCCGAGCACCTGCAACTCGGTATCCACAGCGGCGAGATCGCCGAACTGGTTCGTACCATCGAACCGGGCGGCGCGATCCCCGATCCCGGCGATGCGGCGCGGTGGCGGGATGGGCTCGATCCCGGCGAGCGGGCGATCGCGGGCGGCGCCCTCGGCCCCTATCTCGGTTATTCGCCGGGCGGCGCGCTGGGGCCGATCACCTGGGCGGCCGAGCTGTTTTTTGCCGGCGACCGGCCCGGGGTGCGGGCGACCGGCGGCGTCGACATTACCGGCCGGGCGCGCTGTCTGCTGCGCGGCCCCCGGATCATGCTGCCGCCGGCGATTTGGTCGCTGTCGGTGGCTCTCGAAGTTTCGCCCGACGCCGCCGAGCACGGCATTGTGGTCGAGGCGACGGCGGGCGCCGTCATCGGCCGCACCGTCATCCGCCCCACCGGCGCCGGCGAAATCGAGGCCAAGCTCACCCTGGCGCTGGAGGATCTTTCCGATCATCCGATCGATCTGATCTTATCGAACGAACGCGCTGCGTTCGGCGGGCATCTGACCCTGTTGCGCGTCACCCTGACGCCGCAGCCGCCAGCGCCCGCTATGCCCGCGCCCGCCATGCCCGCCAGCGCCGCGGATGGAACCGAGCGGGTATCGGACGGTTCGGTCGTTCCCGGCTGAACCCTGGGGCTCGGATTTTCCCCGATCGGCATGAGGCCGCTCGACCGCCGGAAGCCGGCCCCGATAGCCCGCCCATATCGGCGATGGCGGCGGAATCCCGCCCGCCGAGGCAGCGGCGGTGACGATCCGGGCGCCGTGGCATGCGGGCTTGACTCGGTTTCGGTTTTGCCGCCATTTCTTAATGCAAAATTTCAAGCAAGAAGCTTCGCCAAGCTCGAACTGCCAATCAGGGATGGAGGCCAGGATGGGACGGTTGACTCGGCGCTCGGTGTTGCGCAGCTCCGTGGGTTTGATCGCGGCCGGGTCGTTGGCGCGGCCCTACATCGCCAATGCCGCCGCAACCACCGCGACGGTGTGGTGGGTCCAGGGCTTCGCGCACGAAGAAGACGTATCGATCAAAAAGATCTTCTCGGATTACGAGAAGGCCAGCGGCAATACGATCGATTACAGCATCGTTCCTTATGCGCCGCACCGCCAGAAGGTCATCTCGGCGATGACCAGCGGCGAGGTCCCGGACCTGTTCCCCGCCAACCCCGCGGAAATCGTCGCGCTCTTCGCCTGGCAGGGCAAGCTGGTCGACCTGACCGACATCGTCGAGACGCAGAAGTCGCAATATAGCCAGACGGCGCTGCTCTCGGCGAATTGCTACAACAGCGTTACCAAAACGCGCAGCTATTACGGCGTGCCGTTCACCGGCGCGGTCCTGCCCTTCCACATCTGGAATTCGTTGGTCGAGAAGGCGGGCTACAAAATGTCGGAGGCGCCAAAAACCTGGGATGCCTTCTGGGACTTCTTCAAGCCGGTGCAGGACAAATTGCGCGCCCAAGGCATGCGCAACGTCTATGCCCTCGGCTTGCAGATCACTACCCAGGGCGTGGATCCGAACAACACGTTCCACTATTTCCTGATCGCCTATGGCGGCCAGGGCATCGTGACCAAGGACGGCCGGCTGCATCTCGACGATCCGCAGGTCAAGCAGGCGGTGATCAAGGCGCTCAGCTATCCGACGACCGCCTACAAGCAGGGCTATGTGCCGCCGGGAGCGATCAACTGGAACGATGCCGACGACAACAACGCCTTCCACTCCAAGCTGATGGTCGCGGATATCGACGGCACGATCTCCACCGAGGTCGCAATCATCAAGAACCAGCAGGATTACAACGACATCGTCACCATGGGCCTGCCGCTCAGCAACGAGGGCAAGCCGGTGCCGAGCCAGCTCACCGTGGTCAACGCGCTGATCCCGCAAGGGGCGAAAAACGTCGCTGTGGCCAAGGATTTCTTGAAGTATTTCATCCAGCCCAAGGTCAACAATGAATGGTTGAAGGTCGGGCTCGGCCGCAACATCCCGGTCATGCCGAGCATCGTCAAGAACGACCCGTGGTGGCTCGCCGACCCGCATCGCAAGGCCTATACCGAGCAAGGCGTGCTGGGCCCGACCGTGCCGGCCTTTTGGGCTTTCAACCCGGCCTATGCCGAGGTTCAGAACACCCATGTGTGGAGCGCGGCCTGGGCCGACATCATCCGCAACGGGGTGACGCCGGAGGCGGCGGCGGAAAAGGCCTTCAGCCAGATCGAGGCGATCTCGGCCAAATACCCGATCGCGCAGAGCTGAAGCGCCCGCTCAACGCGGGTTCGCCGCGCCGGCGCGAAGGAGAGACGGGCATGAGAGATACCACCAGGCGCTCGCTGCTGCGCGGCTCGCTCGCGATCGCTGCGGCCGGCGGCTTGGCGCGGCCCTTTATCGCCAATGCGGCGGCGACAACCGCGACCGTCTGGTGGTCCCAGGGCTTCGCCCAGGAAGAGGATGTGGCGTTCCGCAAGATCGTCGCCGATTACGAGAAGGCGAGCGGCAACACGATCGACCCCAGCATCGTTCCGTTTGCCCCGCTGCGGCAGAAGATCATCTCGGCGATGACCAGCGGCGCGGTGCCGGATGTGATCGACGGCAACCCGATCGAGGTGGTGGCGCTGCAGGCCTGGGACGGCAAGCTGGTCGATGTCAGCGACGTGGTCGAGACCCAGAAGGCGCGCATCATGCCCAGCGCGCTGCTCGGCGCTCGCTGCTACAACAATGTCGAGAAAAGACGCAGCTTTTACGGCGTACCGTATAAAGGCTCGGTCAGGCCATTCCATTATTGGAGGGACTTGGTCGAAAAGGCGGGCTACCAGGAATCGGACATCCCGAATACGTGGGATGCGTTCATCGATTTCTTTAAGCCGGTGCAGCAAAAGCTGCGGGCCCAGGGGCTGCGCCACACCTTTGCCACCGGCTTCGTGCTCAGTACCGTCGGCTTCGATGTCGCCAGCACCTTCGATCAGTTCCTGATCGCCTATGGCGGCGGCGGCCTGGTCACCAAGGACGGCAAGCTCCATGCCGACGATCCAAGGGTCAAGGAGGCGGCGCTCAAGGCCTTGACCTATCTGGGCGCGCTCTACCGGGAAGGCTATGTGCCGCCGGGGACGGTCAGCTGGAACGATGCCGACGATAACAACGCCTACCACTCGAAGCTTTGCGTGATGGATCTCGACGGCACCTTGTCGACCGAAGTAGCGATGATCCACGACAAGCAGGCCTATTACCACGACATGGTGGTGCACGGTCTGCCGCTCAGCAACGAGGGCAAGCCGATACCGAGTGTGTTCGCCGCCAATCTCGCCTTTATTCCAAAGGGCGCGAAGAATGTCGAGGTCGGCAAGGAGTTTATCGGGCTACCTGATCCAGCCCAAGGTCAACGCCGACTATTTGAAGGTCGGGCTCGGCCGGTTTCTGCCGGTGATGCCGGAACTCGTCACCAGCGACCCGTGGTGGACCGACCCCAAGCAGGACCCGCACCGGCCGCCCTATGCGCGGCAGGCGTTCGAAGAACCGACCACCCCCTACTTTTGGGTGTTCAACCCGGCCTATGCCGAGGTCGAGACCGAGCATGTCTGGGGCTTGGCCCTCGCCGATGTGATGGTCGCCGGCATGGCGCCGCAGGCGGCGGCCGACAAGGCGCTCAAGCGGATCGAGGCGATCTTCGCCAAATATCCGATCGTGCAGAGCTGAGCGGGCTGAGCGGGCGGCATCGCCGGGGGAAGCGGCGCGCGAGGATAAGTTGGCGGACCGGGCGTCGCCGAGGCCCTTGCGCCCGGGCGCGCGGCACCCGTATATAGCCGCCCGCGCCCGATTGTCGCGGGGCCGGCGATGCCGGCAGCCCGCCGGAACCGGCCCTGGCCCAGCGCGTGGCGCGAGCCGCCTGGGGGCGCGGAGTTCCGGCCCCTGCGGCGCCGTGCAAGATTAACCTTTGAGACCGGGTAGGAGCTGCTTTATATTCGCATGGCAGACCACAACGACAACGCGCCAGCGGCGCTCAACCGCGCAAGTGAGGAAGGAAGACGGGTATGATCAATCCGACGAGACGCACGCTGCTCCGCAGCTCTCTTGCTGTCGCCGCGGCGGGCACGCTCGCTCGTCCGTACCTCGCCAACGCGGCAGCCTCGACCGCGACCGTGTGGTGGACGCAGGGTTTCATCCCCGAGGAAGACGCCGCCTTCCGCAAGATGGTCGCGGATTACCAAAAGGCCAGCGGCAACACGATCGACTACAGCCTGGTCCCGTTCGCGCCGCTGATGCAGAAGACCATTTCGGCGATCACCAGCGGCGATGTGCCCGATCTGATCTCGCATGACGTCGCCGACCAGCAGATCATTCCGCAGAACGCCTGGGACGACAAGATCGTCGATGTCAGCGACGTCGTCGCTACCCAAAAGTCGCAATATAAGTCTACAGTGCTGCTCGCTTCGCAATATTATAACAACGCCACGAAAAAGCGCAGCTTCTACTTTGTCCCCTACAAGACGGCCGTGGTGCCGTTTCACGTCTGGATCCCGCTGGTCGAAAAGGCCGGCTACAAACTGTCGGATGCGCCGAAAACCTGGGACGCCTACTGGGATTTCTTCAAGCCGATGCAGCAGAAACTGCGCGACCAGGGCAACCGCAACATCTATTCGCTCGGTCTGCAGATGACCAGCACCGGCCCGGCCGACGGCAACAATCTGTTCCACGCGTTCCTGATCGCCAATGGCGGCAATGGCATCGTCACCGCGGATGGCCGGCCCCATCTCGACGATCCGAAGGTGATCGACGCGGCGGTCAAGTCGCTGACCTATGTAGCGACTGCGTTCAAGGGCGGCTATGTGCCGCCGGGCGTGCTGAGCTGGAACGACGCGGACGACAACAACGCCTTCCACGCCAAGGAAATCGTGATGGATTTCGACGGCACGATCTCGACCGAGGTCGCGTTGTACCATAACAAGGAGGAGTACAACGCGATCGCGACGATGGGTCTGCCGCTCGGCAATGATAACCAGCCCAACACGGCGCAACTCGGCGTCGGCGGCGGTTTCATCCCGAAGGGGGCAAAGAACGTCGAGGTCGCCAAGGACTTCATGAAATACGTGATCCAGCCGAAAATCGTGAACGCGTATCTGAAGGAGGGGCTCGGCCGCTGGCTGCCGGCGATGCCGTCCCTGGTCAAAACCGACCCGTTCTGGCTCGACCCCAAGGATCCGCACCGGCCGGTTTACGTCAAGGAAGGCGTGCTCGACGATACCGTGGTCGCCTACCCGGTGTTCAACCCCGGCTACGCCGTGGTCAATGCCGAACAAATCTGGGGGTTGGCCGAGACCGACATCGTCCGAAGCGGGATGACGCCAAAAGACGCCGCGGACAAGGCGCTCAAGAGGATCGACGGCATTCTGGCAAAATATCCGATCGCGCAGAGCTGAGAGGCGAACATGGCAAGCGTATCAGTCCTCGAAGCCGGTCGTCCCGTACTGGGGCGCCGGTCTCGGCTTCGCGCCTGGCGCGGCGGCCTGCAAGGCTCGGAATTTACCTGGGCCCTTGCATTCTGCATCCCCTATGTCGGGATATTCCTGGCCTTCGTGGTGTTTCCGGTGGCCTATGGGGTCTGGCTCGGCCACCAGCCGAGCCTCTATGCGGAACTGTTCTCGGACCCGATCTACCAGCAGACCGTGGTCAATACGCTGCTCTACCTCGCCATCGGCGTCAACGTAAAGTTGTTCTTTGCTCTGCTGTTGTCCGGCTTCTTCATGCGCCGCGGCTGGTGGGTCAAGGGGCTGCTGATGATCTACGTCCTGCCCTGGGCGATCCCGGCGCTCCCGGTCTTTATTTCGATCCATTGGATGCTGAACGGGCAGTGGGGCCTATTCAACAACGTGTTGTGGGATCTGTTTCGCATCAACGGCCCGGGCTGGCTCGACAATTCGCGCTGGCTGGCGCTCGGCTGCGTCATCGTCTCCTACATCTGGAAAAACATGCCGTTCTGGACCGTGATCCTGCTCGCCGGCCGGATGGCGATCCCGCAGGAGCTTTATGAGGCGGCCGAGGTCGACGGCGCCACCGGGCTGCGCCGGTTCGTCCATGTGTCGTTCCCGCTGCTCGCCAACCTTTACCTCGTCTGCACCCTGCTCTCGACGATCTTCACCCTCGGCGATTTCAACACGGTCTATTTCGTCTCGGGCGGCGGACCGGCGCTGTCGACGCATGTGCTGGCGACGCTCGGCATCCGCGACGCCTTCGAAATCGCCAAGCCGCAGCTCGGCGTTGCCGCGGTGATGTCGGCATTGCCGCTGCTGATCCCGCTGGTCTTGCTGCTGATGCGCAAGCTGCGCACCTCGGAGGTGCAGCTATGACCGCCGTATTGCTGGCTGACCGGCACGCGCCAGCCAAGGCGGTGCCGAATTACCGGCGGCGGCGCATGCTGAACGAGGCGGCGGCGCTGTCGCTCGGCGCGGTGCTGATCGTGTGGACCCTGGTGCCGATCTACAGCATGGTAATGGTGTCCCTCGAATCCCACAACGATGTGTTCAGCGCCAATATTTGGCCAAAAGACGCCTCGGCTTACAGCTACTGGATCGTGCTCACCGAAGGCTATTGGTACCTCGAGCATTTCTGGCACCAATTCGGCAACAGCCTTTATATCGGGACGATGACGGTATTCTTCACACTATTCATCGGGTCGCTGGCGAGCTTTTCGGTCAGCCGGATGCGGATCCGTCACGGCTGGCTCTTAACCAACGCGGCGCTGCTGACCTATGTGATCCCGGCGTCATTCCTGGCGATCCCGTTCTACCGGATCATGCAGGCCTATGGATTGTCGAACAATCTGTGGTCGGTGATCGCGGCCGAGGTGACCTTCGCCACCCCCTATGCGATCTTCATCTTTCAGCAATACGGCAGGAGCATCCCGATCGAGCTCGACGAGGCGGCCCGCATCGACGGCGCCACCCCGATGCAGGTCTATCTACGCATCTACCTGCCGATGATGGCGCCGGCGCTGGTCGCGGTCGGCACCTACGCGCTGCTGCTCGCCTGGAACGAGTACCTCTATCAGTTCCTGCTGCTGTCGAACACGCGCAGCATGACCGTGCCGGTGGCGCTGGCGCAATTCCTCAACAGCGACGAATCGCCGTGGAACTACATGATGGCGACCGCCGTCGTCTACGCGATCCCGCCGGTGGTGATCTATTACCTGTTCCGCGGCCGGATGACCGCCGGCCTGACCATGGGCGGCGTCAAGGGCTGAGTGGCGGTTACGGGTTGCGTGCGATGCGCAACCCGCCCTGGCGCATCGGATCGGTTTCGCAATCGGGCTGAGCCCGGCGAAACCGGCCGATGCGGGGCCGTCGGCAGGGGCGGTCTGCTATTCCTGCGGATAGCGCCAGACATTCGCCGGCTGCACGGCGGTCTCGTCGATGGTCCATTGCGGCAGGGCGAGGCCGGGGCCGACATCGCTGAACACCATGCGCACGCGGGTGCCGATGCCGACCCGCTTTACCATTTCGGGCGGCGCCAATTGGCCGTCGGGCGTCATCAAATTGCCGACGACGCGCAACGCCTCTTCGGGGCTGGGCTCGCCCTTTTGCGTGTCGAGGTCGACCAGCAGGATCAGATAGGGCGTGTGGCCGCGAAAGGCCGGCTGGATCGCGTGATGCACCTCGCTATAGGAATGCACCGTCCCCTTGCCCTCGACCTTCTTCCAGGCTGATTCGAGGCTCATGCACCACGGGCAGGCGGTGGTCGGCGGGTAGCGCAGCCGCCCGCATTGGGCGCAGGCCTGCAGATGGAAATCGTGCTCGGCGCAGTGGCGGAAATATTCGAGGTTTTCGACATCGAGATCGTCGATGGTCAGCCCCATTCCCAGATATTCGCCGCGGATAGGCATCTTCTTTCTCCTCCTCAGCCGCGCCGCATGACCATCGACGAGGCGGTCGCCGGGTTGGCCCAGCCGAGATTGGCGCTGACCTCCACATCCTTGACCTGGCGGCAGCCGCCTTCGCGGTAATCGTAAGTGTGCTGGCGCTTGCCGTCGGCGCCGACCGGGCAGGAATCATCGGCCGCATGACGCAATTGGCGGGTATTCTCGATGACCATGTTCATGCCGTGGGTATAGCCCTCGCACAGATGCCCGCCGCTGGTATTGTTGGGCCGCCGCCCGCCGAGCTGGATCGCGCCGCTCGATACGTAGTCGCCGCCTTCGCCCTTTTTGCAAAAGCCGTAATCCTCGAGCTGCAGCATCGTCGTAAAGGTGAAGGCGTCGTAGGAGCCGGTAATGTCGACATCCTCCGGCCCGACCCCGGCATTGGGCCACAGGATCTGCCGGGCGTAATAGCCGGCGACGGTCGAGATCGGCCCGTGCTGGTAGTGCATGTCGAGCCGCGGCTTCGAACAGCGGCCGACCACGCCGCGGATCAGCACCAGCGGCTGCTTCATGTCGCGGGCGCGCTCGGCGCTGGCCACGATAATCGAGGTCGCATTGTCGGTCTCGACGCAGCAATCCAACAGATGCAGGGGTTTGCAGATAAACCGGCTCGACAGCACGTCCTCGATGGTAAAGCGCTTCTTGTAATAGGCCTTCGGATTGTTCGAGGCGTGATGGCTGTGCGCGACCTTGACCGCGGCGACCTGCTCGGGTTTGGTGCCGTAATCGTACATATGGCGCATAAAGGTCGGGGCAAAGCTCTGCCCGGCGCTCTGCCAGCCATAGGCGCGGTTGTGCAGCATGTCGCCGCCGACCGGGGCGGCCGAGCGGGCGCCGGTGCCGCCGATCCGCACCTGCGAATAGCCGTTCATCGAGCGGAAGATCGCCACCGTCTTGCAGCAGCCGGCCTCGATCAGGCCGATGGCGATGCCGACCAATGCCTCGGTCGACGAGCCGCCGCCGACCACATCCATGTAGAAATTGAGGCGGATGCCGAGATCGCCGGCGATAAAGGTCGCCGAGGTCGAATCGCCGCCCGAATAGGACAGCATGCCGTCGATGTCGGCGGCTTTGAGCCCGGCATCGAGGATCGCGTTCCTGACCGCCCAGGTGCCGAGCGCCCGCGTCGTCTTGCCCGAGCCGCGGGTATAGGTGGTCTCCCCCACCCCGACGATCGCATATTTGTCGCGCAGATATTTGGGGGTGGTCGCATCGACCTCTGTTGTCGGCAATGGCATCGGCGTTTCTCCCTCTCTCTACGCTAACCATGCCCCGTGGAATTCCGTCGTCGCCGATCTCGACCGCGGTCCATAACGGGGAACCCGCTGGTGGTTTAGATGCCACGGGTCTCCACGCTGATCTTACTGGCGGCTTGCCCGACGATCTCGATCGCGCGAACGAGGGCAAAGGCCAGGATGGGGTCGCGATCGAGATCGCTCCGGGTGCGTCCTTGGACAAAGCGGGTGGCAGTCTCGGCCGCCTCGATCATATGCAGAAGCCGGGTTCGGTCGTCAGGCGGCAAACTGCACCTCGGCTTCGCGTAAAACCTCTTCGCGAAAATAGCGGCTCAGATCTTGCGCGGTGCGCAAATCGACCCGCCGTCCATCCATAAGTTGAGACAGCTCCTCCTCGATCCCGGCAATGCCGATCAGGCCGGGCGTCGCTCCGGGCTCGAATTCGACGAGCAGATCGATATCACTATCGGAGCGGTCGGTGCCCTTTAGCACCGAGCCGAACAATGAGAGCCGGCGGACGCCGTGGCGCCGGCACAGCGCAGCGAGTGCTTCCCTGTTGTAGACGGGCAGGCTCATGACCAGTGCTATACGCTATACCGCCAGCCGATAGGCCTTGGTTGCCGCGCCGCTGAACAGCGCCGTCTTCTCGGCGGCCGAACAGCCCGAGGCGATGCGCTTGAACGCGTTCCACATCACCGGATAGCTGCACATGCCCTTGTCGACCGGGAAATTGCTCTCGAACATCGAGCGCTGCGGTCCGAACGCGGCGATGCAGGTCTCGATATACGGGCGCCACGCCTGTTCCAAATCCTGCGAGGAGGGCGGCATGTCGTTCTCGAAAAAGCGGATCGCCTGGGACACGGTCGGGCGGATCGTTGAGCGCGTCGTTGAAGACCACCTGGATGAGCGACGCCTGGAGGGCCTCGTGGCGATCGGCGTCGATGAGATCTCCTATCGTCGCCACCACCGCTATCTGACGAGCGTCGTCGACCATCAGGCCGGGGCGATCGTGTGGTGCGCCCCGGGTCGAAACGCCGCCACCCTGCAGGCGTTCTTCGATGAGCTCGGCGAGCGCCGCCACACGATCAAGGCCGTCTCGATCGACATGTCCGGCGGCTATGAGAAGGCCATCCGCGACTCGATCCCTAAGGCCGAGATCGCCTTCGATCCCTTCCACGTGGTCCGTTTGGCCCAGCGCGCGGTCGACCAGGTCCGCCGCGATGAGTGGAACGCGCATGAGCGCTCGCACACCCCCGCCGGCAAGTGGATCAAGGGCACGCGCTGGTCGCTCTTGAAGGCGCCGGGCAAGCAGAGCGTCGAGCAGCTCGCGCTGCTGGCAGAGGTCCAGCAGGCCAACAAGGCGCTCTACCGCGGCTTCCTTCTGAAGGAGGAGCTGCGCCTGCTCTACCAGCTGGAAGACCCGCGGCTTGCCCCGGCGCACCTGGACGCCTGGCTGGCCTGGGCATCGAGATCGAAGCTCGAGCCGTTCGTCAAGCTCGCGCGCACGATCCGCCAGCACCGCAAGGGCATCCTCGCCGCGATCCGCCTCGGCCTCACCAACGGGCGCCTGGAGGGCCTGAACAGCCGCATCCGCCTGATCTCACACCGCAGCTTCGGGTTCCACTCGGCCGCCCCCCTCATCGCCCTGGTCTACCTCTGCTGCTCAGGCATCAGGATCGCGCTGCCGCGATGAGATTCACCACCGAACGGTGCGAAGCACCGGATTCCGGCCGCCTCCCTCGCCCAGCAGCGTGCGCAGCCAGCATCCTCGCGATCGGTCTTCGCGCGGCGCTTTCGCCCGCGCAGCGCGCTCGTCTCGACCGGCTCGGCCAGATGCGCGACCGCACCGGCGCGCTCGAGCGCGCGGGAGACGAACAGCCAGCCGGTGCACGCCTCCAGGGCGACCTGCACTTCGTCCCCCTCGAAGCGTGCAACCCAGCGCTCGACCGCGTCCGGTGTCGCGTCGATCCGCCCACGCGAAATCTCGCCCGTCTCGGTGTCCAAAGCGTCGAATGTGATCTGCCTGCGGTGCACGTCAAAGCCAGCTACGATCGTCATCTCGGGGCCTCCTTCGAGTTCCGGTATTGCCAAGTCACGCGAGTGTCTCGCGTTGAACCGAGGGAGGCCCTGTTCATGCCATCTCCGCC
>CAVZKP010000016.1:0-362665 GCA_963775875.1 uncultured Alphaproteobacteria bacterium | reverse complement strand
TAATCCCGGCGATCTGACAAACCGCAGAACGGGTTCCGGCTTCTATTCGGCATCGCCGGGCATAACCCAACGGGGTTAGGTCCAACCGTGACAGGGCGAGATCGGATCGGTCAGACAACCCTGTCGCGGCGGAAGGCGGCGATCTCCTCGGCGGCGTACCCGTGCTCGGCCAGCACGCTGTCGGTGTCGGCGCCGAATTCGGGTGGCGGCGTTTCGATGCTGGGACCGCCATGGGCGAATTTGAAGGCGGCGAGCGGCACACCGAATGAACCGTCGACGCCGGGAGCCGAGGCGTGCTGGTGGAACACGCCGCGGTTTTTGAAATGCGGGTCAGCGACCGCTTCGGCCATCGTGCGCACCCGCGCCGCCGGGACGTGCCGTGCCTGAAGATAGACCTCCCACTCGTCCGCGGTCCGGGTCTTGATGATGTCGGCGAGCACGGCTGCTTCGCGCTCGCGGTCGGTCTCGCGCGCCTCGTTGTCGTGCTTGATCATGTCGGGCCGCTCCAGCACCTGTCCACAAGCCGGCGCTGCTGCCCGAGATTGCTGGCGCCGATCATCAGCAGCCCGTCCTTGGCTTCGTAGCAGCTGTTGGTCGCGAAGGGCTGCTTGTTGCCGTGCGGGCGCGGCTCGGCGCCGGTGCGCATGTAGCCGGTCAGGTGCGACCCCATCAGCATCATCGCGACGCCGACCATGGCGAGGTCGATGTGCTGGCCCCTTTCCGGTGCGCTCGCGCTGGAACAATGCGCTGGCCAGGGCAAAGGCGCCCATCGTGCCGGTCGCGTAATCGACCGCCGGGGCGCCGAACTTGATCGGATTGACCTCCTCGGTGCCGGTCATCGCCATCAACCCGGAAGTCGCCTGAATGACGTGGTCATAGGCGGTCTGCTCGCGGCGCGGGCCGTCCTGGCCAAAGGCGGAGATCGAGCAATAGATGAGCCGCGGGTTGATCGTATTCATCGCGGAATAGCCGAGCCCCAGCGCCTCGAATGCGCCCGGCCGGAAATTCTCCACCAGCACGTCGGCGCCGGCGACGAGCCGCTTGAGTATCTCGCGGCCCGGTTCGGTCTTGAGATCGAGCGTGATCGAACGCTTGTTCGATCCCTGGGTCAGAAACGAGGTGCCCATGTGCCCGCGGTTCAGCGCACGATCGGTGCCGCCATCACGGCTCTGGTCGGGATCGTCAGGGTGTTCGACCTTGATCACCTCGGCGCCTAGGACGGCAAGCTGGTAGGCGGCGAACGGGCCGGCCAGCACATGGGTGATGTCGATGATGCGAATGCCCTCGAACGGTCGGGTCATGCCGGGCTCCTGAACGGGTCAACCGAAAACGCGCGAGCATAGCCGATGCCGCGCGCTCGGGGCAGCAGGTCAGCGATCGAGGCGGTATCTGCCGATCAGATCCCAATCGAGTTCGAGGCCAAAGCCCGGTCCTTGCGGCACTTCGATGATCCCGTCCTTGATCGGCGCGCGGTTGCCAATCATCGCGGCCCATAATGGATCGCGCTCCGGATCGGGAAAGCATTCGACATAGGTGCCGTGCGGCACCGCGGCCAGCATCTGGGTCGAGAGCTGCGGCTCCTCGTGATGCGCCATCTCAATCCCGTGAACCGCGCACAGCGCCGCCGCCCGGCGCCATTCGGTGATGCCGCCGCCCTCTGAGGCGTCAAAATTGACCAGATCGACCGCTCGCGCCGCGATCAGCCGACGGACGCCGTGGGCGCTGATCTCGCTCTGGCCGGCGTTGATCGGAATGCTGGTGCGCTGGCGGACCTCGGCCATGCCGGCTGCCTCGTCATACCAATGGCATGGTTCTTCGAACCAGCGGATGTCGTATTGCTCGATCAGCCGGGCGAATTTGATCGCTTCCGATGCCGGCCAGCCGCGGTTGGCATCGACCGCGAGGATGAAGTCGCGGCCGGCCCCGGCGCGGCAGGCGGCGACCCGCTCGGCATCGGCCTCGGCCGACAGCCCGCCGACCTTGACCTTGCACCCGGCCATGCCGGCGCTGCGCAGCCATTGCATCTCGCGGCCGAGATCGGCCGGGGACTTACCCTCTTCGTAATAGCCGGCGATGGCGATGATCGGCAGCCGGTCGCGAAAGCCGCCGAGGAGGGTCGCAACATTGGTGCCGAGCGATTTGCCGAACAGGTCCCACAGCGCCGTATCGACGCAGGCGATCGCCTCCATGACCAGCTTACGGTCGCGATTGGGATGAGCGAGCGGAAACATCTTTGCCCACAGCCGCTCGATCTTGGACGGGTCTTCGCCGATCACCAGCGGCGCCAGCTCGTCCTCGACGATTTGCGCGATCGCCCGCCCATGCGCGCGGTTGTCGCCATTGTAGACCTCGCTGGCCAGACCGTCCGCGGTATGGATGCGGGTGACGATGGTGCAGCGGCTGTCGACGCGGTAGCCGCTGCCGGAAAACACCTTCCGCAGCGGGACCTCGACGGGGATCGCCTCGACCTTGTCGATACGCATGAGCTGGCTCCCGCAAGATTGCTGCGAACAGTCTACTCCCCGGATAGATCAGGTGAAGCGGCATCGCACGGTGCCGCCGGGCGCTTGCCACCGAAGGCGCCGCCGCTATAGTCGCCGCCGCCATCGTCGAAGTTTTTATCGGGGACGCAAATGCCGCTTCGTTCGCCCACCGCGCGGATTGCCGTCCTGTTGCTGTCGCTATTGTTCGCCGCACCGGTGCGCGCGGCGGTGTTCACCGACTCAGCCGGGCGCCGGGTGGTCCTGCCCGACCAGATCGAGCGGGTCATGCCGGCCGGTCCGGCCTCCGCGGTTTTCGTTTATACACTGGTTCCGCGCAAGCTGATCGGTTGGCCCCAGCCGCTGTCCCGCGCCCAGCGGGCCTTGCTCCCGGCGGCGTTCGCACGCGCTTCCGGTCATCGGTCAGCTCGGCGGCGCGCACCCGACCGCGACGGCCGCAGACGTGGCCCGGCTGCACCCTGATTTGATCATCGGTTACGGGGTGCTCTCGCCGCCGACGATCGCGCTCGCCGACCGCATCCAGGCGCAGACCAAGATCCCCTATATCCTGCTCGACGACAGCATCCAGCAGATGCCCGACATGCTGCGCGAGATGGGTCCGATCCTCGGCGCCGGCGATCATGGCCTCGCTGTTACCAGTTATGCCTACCATGCGATCGAGGCGCTGCGCGGGCAGCTGCTGATCAGCCCGGCTACCGACCGGCCGCGGGTTTATTACGGACGCGGCAGCGACGGGCTCGAGACCGGGCTGTCAGGCTCCCCACCGATCAGCGATATCGATCAGGCTGGCGTCATCAATGTCGCCGCCGGTCTCGGTCGAGGTGGGCTCACGCGGGTCACTCGCGCCCAGATCTTTGCCTGGAACCCGCAGATCATCGTGGCCCAGAAGCGCAGTTTCTACAACGCGCTGCTGCGCGACCCAGCCTGGCGCGGCCTTACGGCGGTTCGCACCAAGCGCGTCTACCTGGCGCCGAGCGATCCGTTCGGCTGGATCGACGACCCGCCCGGGGTCAATCGGGCAATCGGGCTTTATTGGTTGTCGAATCTGTTCTATCCCGACCTCTATCAGGAGGATCTGCGCACCAATGCGCGCGAATTCTATCAGTTGTATTACGGGGTCCAGATCACCGACCGGCAGCTCGAGGCCCTGATCCGTCCGGCGGAAGCCAACCCGGGCGAGACCCGCCGCCCGGCGAATGTGCCGCTGTTCGGCGCCGAGCCGCCGCCTCTGCCCAGCATTACCCCGGGCGCCCCGATGCCGGCGCCTCCCACCGGCATGCCCGGCCGCAACGGACCGCATGGCGGCGGTGACGGCCAATCCCCGTCGCCGTCGCCGAAACCATCCGGCGCTCCCTGAATCCGCCGGCCGGGTTTGGATCGGCGCACGCTCACGATTCACTCTCGCGCACAAAGCACATGATCCCGCGCTGCGGGGTCCAGCACACGATCGCGTGACCCGTCGGGTTGTCGGTGCGCTGCAAAATCTTTTCGGGCGGTACGGCGAGCCATTTGCCGCCGACCAGGGCCTCGTAATGATCGGATATGATACGGTATTCGGTGGCGCGGCAATCGGCCACTGAACAACACGAGATCGTCGTGCCCGGCTGTAGCAGGCCGCGGAACCACGGAGCCAGTGCCGGGTCGGCGTCGGGCGGAGGTTGGGCCGCCGCCGTGGAGGTAAGCAGTAGAGTCACGGCGAACACGGCGCGGTTCATCGGTCCATCTCGGGTTTATTAAAGAAAATCAATGTGCTCCCTGATCGTCGCCGATGAGATCGGCGCTCGGCCTGGAGAGTTTAGCGCACCCTGCCGCACTGCAAAAAGGGCCGCCTCATACCTACAATCGTTTACGGTATATTCGATCTATTGACGTATTTAAACACGTAGTATATTTGATAGCGTGACGCCGTGAACTGTGAAATTGACCAAAATCGACAGCCGCAGGAGGACCCGGATGCCCCTGGATTACGTCGCCGCTTCTGACCCGCAATCAGCCCATTCGGCCAGCGAGCACCGCCGAGTACTGGTGGTCGCCTGCGGCACATCGCCATCGCGGATGCCGGAACCGGCGCTGGCAGCGCTTGCCGCGGCGGACGTCGTCTTTCACGATGCCAATTTCGATCCCGCCATGTTGGCGCTGATCCCACGCGGCGCCTTTGTCGAGCCGGTTTCGAGCTGCGGCGATCGGGTGTCGACGCGAACCGCCGCGATCGCCCGCGCCGACAAACTCACCGCCGAAGGCTGGCGGGTCGTGTGGCTGATCTGCGGCTCCGACCAACCGGCGCCCGGCACGTTCGCTTCCAGCGGCGACTGGCTTGGTCGCGACCGCGATCCGTGGAGTCCCCAAACGCAAGCGGTCGCGGCCGGAAGGCACAACCCGCGGTCTCTGGCGACTGCGTTCAACGGCCTCGCCGGGTAGCCGCTTACCTTACTCGGCGCGCAGCCGCCGCAATATCCGGTCGAGCTGATCAAGGCTCGTATAATGCAGGATCAGCGCGCCGCCGCGGGCTCTCGGCTCGAGGGTAATGCGCAGCCCGAGATGGGCGCCGAGGTCGCGTTCCAAAGCGAGCGTATCGGCGTCGCGCAGCCGCGCACGGGGCGTTTGCGGCAGCTGCGCGCGGCGCTGCACCAGACGCTCGGTAGCCCGCACATTGAGTCCGCGTCGCACTACCTCTTCGGCGAGGGCGGCCGGGTCGGCGGCCGCGAGCAATGCGCGCGCATGGCCGGCCGACAGCGCGCCCTCGTCGAGGCGCTGGCGCACCGGCGTCGGCAACGATAATAGACGCACCGTATTGGCAACATGGCTGCGGCTTTTGCCGACGGCTTCGGCGAGGCTCGTCTGGGTGCGGCCGAATTCCGCCAGCAGCCGGCTGTAGGCCTCGGCCTCTTCGAGCGGCGACAGATCCTCGCGCTGGAGGTTTTCGACCAATGCAATTTCGAGCGCATCGGAATCGGCGAGCGCGCGGACGATGACCGGCACGTCGTGCAGTCCGACCCGCTGCGCCGCGCGCCAGCGGCGCTCGCCAGCGACCAGCTCGAAGGCGGCATCGTCTTCGCCGACCGGGCGCACCAGCAATGGCTGCAACACGCCCTTTTCGCGGATCGATTGGGCCAGTGCGTCCAACTCGGCCTCGGCAAAGCGCCGGCGCGGCTGCAACGCCCCGGGCCGGATCAGCTCGATCGGAACGCGGCGCTGAACGGCTGGGTCGCTACCCGTGCCGACCTCGGCCTCGCCAAACAGCGCGGCAAGCCCGCGGCCGAGCGGGCGCCGCCTGACCCGCTCGCTCATGGCGGTAGCGTGCCTGGCGCCGCGCGGCGCAGCAGTTCGGCGGCAAGCTGGATATAAGCCTGCGCGCCGGCACAGCGGTGGTCGTAGATCAGCACCGGCATGCCGTGCGACGGCGCTTCGGAAACCCGCACATTGCGCGGGATCATGGTGTCGAACACTTTGCCGCCGAGATGCTCGCGCACGTCGAGGGCGACGAGATCGCACAGATTGTTGCGCCGGTCGTACATGGTCAGCACCACGCCTTGCAATTCGAGCCGCGGGTTCAGCGCCTGCTTGACCCGCTCGATCGTGCGCAACAGCTGGCTCAGCCCTTCGAGCGCATAAAATTCGCACTGCATCGGCACCAGCACCGAATCGGCAGCGACCAGCGCATTGACGGTCAGCAAATTCAGCGACGGCGGACAGTCGATCAAGACTTCGTCGTAATCCCGCACCCGGCTGCGGATCGCCCGGCTCAGCAGAAACTCGCGCCGCTCGCGGGTCATGAATTCGAATTCGGCGCCGCTCAGATCCTCCGAGGCAGGGATGATCGAAAGCCCCGGCACATCGGTCGCCACAGCCGCGTCGGCCAGCTCGGCTTCGCCCAGGATCAGCTGATAGCTGGTGAGCTGGCGCGCGCTGCGCCCGATGCCGAGCCCGGTGCTGGCATTTCCCTGCGGGTCGAGATCGATGACCAGCACCCGGTGGCCGGCAGCGGCCAACGCCGTCGCCAGGTTGATCGCGGTTGTGGTCTTGCCGACCCCGCCTTTCTGATTGGCGACCGCGACAATCCGAGCGCGACGGGTGACCGGCGGCGTCTCCGGCGGAGCCTCAACCGTGGTCGGGCGCACGGACGACCTGGTGCAAGCGCAGAACCACCCCCCGTGGATCGGCAATGCTCTGGTATGTTGACGCAGCCATTGTCCAGCGTTTGCGCGCCAGGGTCAATTCCTCCTCGGCCCGCTCGCCTTTCGGAAACAGGCACAGGGTATCCGGCGCCAGAAACGGCTGGACAAGATCGAGGAGCCGGTCGAGCGGCGCCAATGCTCGCGCCGTGATGACATCGACCGGGTGCGCCGGCACGGCGGCAATGCGGCAGGGTCGGATCGCCACTTCGGCCTCGGCTACCCGCGCCGCCTCGCGCAGAAATGCCGCTTTGCGCGAATCTGCCTCAACCAGCTCGACCCCGGGCATGCCGAGGATCGCCAGCACCAGACCCGGAAACCCGGCGCCGCTGCCGAGGTCGATCAGGCTTCGCGCGCGATCGGGTATCAGCGGCCGCAGCTGCGCCGAATCGAGCATATGCCGCCGCCACAGATCGCCGATCGTGTCGCGCCCGACAAGATTGATCCGCACCGACCACTGCGTCAGCAGCGCCGCGTAGGCTTCGAGCCGTGCCAGTGTTTCACGTGAAACCGGCAAGATCTCGGCAAAGCCTTGCGGGCTCAGCGGCAGTTCAGGCCGCACGACGCCTGACATGTTTCAACAACGCCACCAACGCCGCCGGCGTCACCCCCGAGATCCGCGCGGCGGCGCCCAGGGTCGCCGGCCGGGCGACCGCGAGCTTGCCGCAAATCTCGTGCGACAAGCTGCCGACGCTCGCGTAATCGAGGTCCGCCGGCAGCAGCAGCGATTCGTCGCGGCGGAACGCGGCGATGTCGCGCTGCTGACGTTCGAGATAGCCGGCATAGCGCGCATCGATCTCGACCTGTTCGACGATTTCCGGACCGAGCCCCCCGAGCTCCGGCCAGATCGCCGCCAGCCGCGCCACGTCGATACCGGGATGGGCAAGCAGTTCGGCGCCGCTGCGGGCGACCCCGTCTTCGTTGACGGCGATGCTGTGCCGCTTCAATGCCGACGGCGTCATCCGCAGTCGGGCGAGCCGGGTTCGGGCTTCCGTGAGTGCCGCCATCTTTGCCGCGAAGCGCTGGGCTCGCCCGACGCCGACGCAGCCAACCCGCATCCCGATCGGGGTCAGCCGCTGATCGGCGTTGTCGGCGCGCAGGGTGAGCCGGTATTCGGCGCGCGAGGTGAACATCCGATAGGGCTCGCTGGCGCCGCGGGTCACCAAATCGTCGGTCAAGACGCCGATATAGGCGTCGGCCCGGTCGAGGATCAGCGGCGCCGCAGCCGAGGCCGACAATGCCGCGTTGAGCCCGGCGACCAGCCCCTGCGCCGCTGCTTCCTCATAGCCGGTCGTGCCATTGATCTGGCCGGCGAAATAAAGGCCCGGAACCCGCCGGGTTTCGAGGCTCGGATAGAGCTCGCGCGGATCGACGAAATCATACTCGATCGCATAGCCCGGCCGGCGCATCGCCGCGTGTTCGAGCCCGGGAATGGTCCGCAGCATCGCCGCCTGCACCTCGCGCGGCAACGAGGTCGAAATGCCGTTCGGATAGATCGTGTCGTCGTCGAGCCCTTCCGGTTCGAGAAAAATCTGGTGCCGCTCGCGCTCCGCAAAGCGCACGATTTTGTCCTCGATCGACGGGCAATAGCGCGGGCCCACCCCGGTGATCTCGCCCGAATACATTGGCGAGCGGTCGAGATTGGCGCGGATCAGCGCGTGGGTCGCCGCAGTGGTGGTGGTGATATGGCAGGGGATTTGCGGGGTCGTGATCCGGTCGGTGACGAACGAAAACGGCGGCGGCGGGTCGTCGCCGGCTTGAATATCGAGCCCGGCCCAGTCGATCGTCGACCCGTCGAGCCGCGGTGGGGTGCCGGTCTTGAGCCGGCCGAGGGCAAAGCCTTTACGGGCGAGGGTCAGCGCCAGCCCATGCGAGGGCGCCTCACCGACCCGCCCGGCCGGGATCTTTTCCTCGCCGATATGGATGAGCCCATTCAGAAACGTGCCGGTGGTCAGCACCACCCTTGCTGCCGCGACCTGCCGGCCGTCGCCGAGCACGACCCCGCAAACCCGCCCGTCGCGATCGAGCAGCAGATCCTCGGCCGCACCCTCGGCGATGTCGAGATTTGGGATTTCGGCCAGCAATTCGGCCACCGCGCGGCGGTAGAGCTTGCGGTCCGCCTGGGCGCGCGGGCCCCGCACCGCCGGTCCCTTGCTGCGGTTCAAAATGCGAAACTGGATGCCGGCCCGGTCGATGGCGCGGCCCATGATGCCATCGAGCGCATCGATCTCGCGCACCAGATGCCCCTTGCCGAGCCCGCCGATCGCCGGGTTGCACGACATCTCGCCAATCGTCGCCCGCTGATGCGTCAACAGCAGCGTGCGCGCCCCGATCCGCGCCGCGGCCGCCGCCGCCTCGCACCCCGCATGCCCGCCGCCAATCACGACGACGTCGTAACACCCGAAAAGATCGCTCATGGCGGCGGACTTTATGGAGGTGCGTCAGCCGTGTCGAGGTTTCACGTGAAACAGCGGTCCATAAGGTTTGGTAATGCAGCTTGACAATTTTATCGTCTGAGCAAGCCTTCATCTCAGTCGTCCGCCAACTCATGGCGAAAATCCGTGCGCGCCAGGTCGCTTATCATTTTGCCGAAGACATTCTGTCCGTCCCGATGATGGAAACTTATTGCAGCGTGGCACTGCAACGCTGGTGCGCGCACCATCCACCCCACCCAAGCCGGTAACGGCTTATCGAGGAGTTTGACGCGCACCGTCCTCATATGCTGAGCGGGATGGCTCTTCGAATACAAAGCGTCCAATGGCGGCGTCTCAATCGACAAACGAAGCCGCGGCCGCTGGAGGTATTCCACCCATATGGCGGTGCTAATCGACGTAAATGCTCCGATTAAAGCGCTGATAATCGGATTAAATACAGGAACAAGAAAGTCTATTCCCGGCCAGACGCTTACTTTCCTACGCAGAAATCAAGAAATATTACATCGAGTAGGTCCTCGACATCGACGATGCCGGTAATCAGGCCGAGACTGCGTAGCCCGAGGCGCAGGTCTTCGGCCCGCAATTCCGGGAGATCGGCGGCGAGCGCGCGGTTTAGCGATCTCTCGGCGTCTTCGAGCGCTTGGCGATGGCGGGCGCGGGTCAGCACCGGGGCTTCGCTGCGATAGGTTTCGCCGATCCGGGCGGCGAGTGCGGCCAGCAGCAGGTCGAGGCCGGCACCGGTCAGGGCCGAGATCGGGAAGGCATCATGTAGAAAATCCGCTGATGTCGACCCCTGATCGTCATCGCCGGGCTTGTCCCGGCTATCCACGGCTTCGGCCGAGGATCTAACACCGACCGCGTGGATGCCCGGAACAAGTCCGGGCATGACCGGGTCTGGTTGGTCCCTCCGCGGCTGAAAAATCGCGCCCGCGCAGGAAGGCGTGTCGCCCGTGCCGAGCAGGTCGATCTTGTTGGCGACCAGGATCGTCTCCGGGCCGGGCCAGGCGGCGGCGCCCTCGGCTTCGGCCGGGTGGCGGGCGTCGAAGACGAAGAGGCGGATCTCGGCCTCATCGGCGCGGGCGCGGGCGCGGCGCAGCCCTTCCTGTTCGATCGCATCGGCGCTGTCGCGCAGCCCGGCGGTGTCGGCGAGCAGGACCGGGTAGCCCGCCAGATCGATCGCCACTTCGACGATGTCGCGGGTGGTGCCGGCAACGGGCGAGGTGATCGCCGCCTCGCGCCGGGCGATCCGGTTTAACAGGCTCGATTTTCCGGCGTTGGGCGGGCCGATGATCGCCACGCTGATGCCGTCGCGCAATCTTTCGCCGCGACGGCCGTCGGCGAGATGGCGGTCGATCTCGGCGGCGAGGTTGCCGGCCTCGGCACGGATGCGGTCTTCGATATCGAGCGGCAGATCCTCGTCAGGGAAATCGATCGCGGCTTCGAGATGGGCGAGGATATGGGTCAGCCGCCGCGACCAGTCGCGGTAAAGATCGCCGAGAGCGCCGTCGAGCTGGCGCAAGGCCTGGCGGCGCTGCGCCTCGGTCTCGGCGGCGGCGAGATCGGCGATCGCCTCGGCCTGGGTCAGGTCGAGCTTGCCGTTCAGAAACGCGCGGCGGGTGAACTCGCCCGGCTCGGCGAGCCGCAACCCGAGGCGGGTCAGCACCTCGATAACAGCGGCGAGCACGGCGCGGCCGCCATGCAGATGAAATTCGGCGACATCCTCGCCGGTAGCGCTATTCGGCGCCGGGAACCACAGCACCAGCCCGTCGTCGAGCGGTTCGCCGGTCGCCGGGTCGGCCAGCCGGCGTCGACGGGCATATCGCGGCGGCGGAATTTTCCCGGCGAGCACCGAGACCGCCCGCGCGGCATCGGCTCCGGACAGGCGGATCACCGCGATGGCAGCCCGTCCGGTTGCCGTCGCCGGTGCAAAGATGGTGTCGGTATTGGGCGGCGCCTCGCCAAGCCCGTTGCCCGGATTTGATCCGGGCATTCGCGGCTTTGGACTATTGGCACTCACCTGCGCGCAGAGCTAGGCGGCCGGGTCAAACCCGGCCACCGGTTAGCGCGGATCAGTGCGCCGGCGGCTTCTGGTCGGGCTGCAGCATCAGCCGCTCGACCCGGCCGCCCTCGACCAGATGCTTCTGGACAATCTCGTCGACATCCGCCGTGGTTTCGTAACGGTACCACACTCCCTCAGGGTAGATGACCATGTTCGGACCGAATTCGCAGCGGTCGAGACAGCCCGCGGCGTTGAGCCGGATGTTCTCGACGCCGGCCGCGCGCGCTTTCTCGCGCATATAGCCGCGCACCTTCTCGACGCCACCGGCCGCCTCGCCGCGGGCCATGCAGCAGCCCCGGGGATGACCTTCCGGCCGCACATTGGTGCACATGAAGATGTGCCGCGTATAAAAGGGCGGCGGATCGGCGGGTGCGTCGGCCATTGGCGTTTCTCCGAAGTGGCTGGATCACGGCGGAGCGAATGACGCAAACCGCCGTTGTGGGAGTAGAGTGAAAAGCCTACCCCGTCGCGCCGCAGAGGGCAAATGCATCCGCTGCTCCGGCCGACAATCTGCACGGCAGGAGCCGCGATGGACCGCAACCGCCTTGGCGAGGAGACCAGCCCCTACCTTCTCCAGCACCGGGACAACCCGGTTCACTGGCAGGCCTGGAACCAGGCGGCCCTCGCCGCCGCCAAAGCCGCCGACAAGCCGATCCTGTTGTCGGTCGGCTACGCCGCCTGCCACTGGTGCCATGTGATGGCGCGGGAGAGTTTTGAAAATCCAGAAATCGCCGCAGCGATGAACCGGCTCTTTGTCAACATCAAGGTCGACCGCGAGGAACGGCCCGACCTCGACCAGATCTACCAGCACGCGCTCTCCTTGATGGGCGAACAGGGCGGCTGGCCATTGACCATGTTCCTGACGCCCCAGGGCGAGCCGTTCTGGGGCGGCACCTATTTCCCGCCCGATGCGCGCTGGGGCCGGCCGGGCTTTCCGCAGGTGCTCCAGGCGATCAGCGAGGCCTATGCCGGCAAACGCGCCGATGTCGCGAAAAATGTGGCGGTGCTGCGGGAGGCGTTGCAGCGGCTCGGCCAGCCGCAGCCAGGCGGCGCTATCATCCGCCAACAGCTCGACCCGATCGCCGAGCGGCTGCTGCGCGAGACCGACCAGATCCATGGCGGCATCGGCACCGCCCCCAAATTCCCGCAATGCGGCATTCTCGAACTGTTGTGGCGGGCGTGGAAGCGGACGGGTCAGACGCCCTACCGCGACGCTGTGCTGAAGGCGCTCGACGCGATGTGCCAGGGCGGCATCTACGACCATCTGGGCGGCGGCTTCGCCCGCTACTCGACCGATGCGCGCTGGCTGGTGCCGCATTTTGAAAAGATGCTCTACGACAATGCCGAGCTGGTCGATCTGCTGACCCTGGTCTGGCAGGAGACCAGGAACCCGCTCTACCAACAGCGGATCGACGAGACCCTGGGCTGGGTCAGCCGCGAGATGCGCACGCCGCAGGGCGGTTTCGCCAGCAGCCTCGACGCCGACAGCGAGCACGAGGAAGGCAAATTCTATGTCTGGTCCGAGGCCGAAATCGACGCGCTGCTCGGTGATCGCGCATCGCTGTTCAAACGGTTTTACGATGTCACGCCACAGGGCAATTGGGAAGGCCACACGATCCTCAACCGGCTGAATTCGCCGGCCCTGGCCGATGCGGATACCGAGCAAGAGCTGGCGCTGTGCCGCGAGCTGCTGTTTCGGGCACGCGCGCCGCGAGTGCGGCCGGGCTGGGACGACAAGGTGCTGGCCGACTGGAACGGGCTGATGATTGCGGCGATGGCCAATGCCGGGCTGGTTTTCGGGCGGCCGGATTGGCTCGCCACCGCACGCACCGCATTCGATTTCGTTCGCGAGCAGATGACCGCCCCGGACGGACGCCTGTTGCACAGCTGGCGGGAAGGCCGCGCGCGGCATCCGGCCAGTGTCGACGACTACGCCAACCTCTGCCGCGCCGCGCTGGCTCTGCAGGAAGCGACCGGGGACAGCGCCCTACTCACCGCGGTCCGCAATTGGCTGGCGATCCTCGACCGTCATTATTGGGACCCGGCCGGCGGCGGGTTTTTCTTCTCGGCCGACGACACCGAGGCGCTGATCGCCCGCGCCAAGACTGCCGCCGACTCAGCCGTCCCCGCCGGCAACGGCATCCTCGTCGGAGTGCTGGCGCGGCTCGCCATCCTGACCGGCGAGGATGACTACCGCCGCCGCGCCGAGGCCATCGGGGCGACCTTTTCCGGCGAGCTCGCACGCAACTTCTTTCCGCTCGCGACCTTGCTCAATAATGCCGAATTGCTCGCCGCAATGTTGCAGATCGTGATCGTCGGCGAGCGCGGCGACCCGGCGTTCGACGCCCTGGCCGGCGCGGTCTACGGCGTATCGCTACCGAACCGGGTGGTTCTATCGCTGCCGCCGGGCCAGGAGCTGCCGACCGATCATCCGGCCTATGGCAAGGGCCTCGTCGACGGTCGCGCCGCCGCCTATCTGTGCATCGGACCGGTGTGCTCGCTGCCGCTGACCGACCCCGAGACATTGGTCGCAAGCCTGTCAGAAACCCACTAATGTTCTGGTTATGTACCGGAGATTTCGGGGAGCGCTCAGCCATGTTGTATTCCACAGCGATCGACAGCCCGATCGGGCGATTGGTCATCGCGGCCGCCGAAGATGCGATCGTTGCGATCGCTTGGGCCGACACCGCCGAAGGCGAGCAAAATCCGCTCCTGGTCGAGGCGCGCCATCAGCTCGAAGCCTATTTTGACCGCCGCCTGCGCTGCTTCGATCTGCCGTTGAAGCCCGCCGGCTCTGCGCACGAGCATCGGGTATGGGCGGCGATGCAGCGGATCCCCTACGGGCAGACGCGATGCTATGGCGAATTGGCGATGGAGGTCGGTTCGGCGCCGCGAGCGGTCGGCCGCGCCTGCGGGCGTAATCCGATCCCGATCATGATCCCGTGCCACCGGGTGCTGGCTCGCGGCGGCATCGGCGGCTACAGCGGCGGCGGCGGGCTGGCGACGAAACGCGCGCTTCTGACGATCGAAGGTGCCGGAGCGCCCTTCGTGGCGTTGCGAGCGACGCCGAACAATCTCGCGAGCCCCGCGCCTGATTCGATCCGGATTGCCGTGGCCGCCGCGGGCTACTCGCATTGAGCGCCGGCCGTCTGCGGCTTGTCAGCCGTGACCGAGGCGCCGACCGGCGCTATCGTTCGGCTTCCCTAATCCAAGGTCCCTCCCCAATCCAAGATCTCTGAGAGGAAACGCCATGGTTCATGCGATCCGTTTCGACAAGGCCGGCGGCCCCGAAGTCCTGTCCTGGCAGCAGGTGGAGGTCGGCAAGCCGGGGCAGGGGCAAGTTCGGCTGCGCCACACCGCGGTCGGGCTCAACTACATCGACACCTATCAGCGCAGCGGGCTCTACCCGATGCCGTTGCCGAGCGGGCTCGGCTCCGAGGCGGCCGGCGTTGTCGAGGAGGTCGGGCCGGGCGTCAGCGGGCTCAAACCCGGCGACCGCGTCGCCTATGCCGGCGGCCCGATCGGCGCCTATGCGAAGCCCGGGCGATGCCGGCCGACCGGCTCGTCCCGGTGCCCGCCGGGATCACCGATGCCCAAGCGGCGGCGATGATGCTAAAGGGCATGACCGCGTGGTATCTGGTGCGCCGGACCCACCCGATCAAACGCGGCGAGACGATCCTGATCCATGCCGCGGCCGGCGGGGTCGGGCTGATCGTCTGTCAATGGGCCAAGCATCTCGGCGCCACCGTGATCGGCACCGTCGGCGACGACGAGAAGGCCGCGCTCGCCAAGCAGACACGGCTGCGACTACCCAATCAACTATCGCCGCGAAGATTTCGTTGCCAGGGTCGCCGAAATCACCAACGGCAAAAAATTGCCGGTTGTTTACGATTCGGTCGGCAAGGACACATTCTACAAATCGCTCGATTGCCTTATGCCGCTCGGGCTGATGGCGTCGTTCGGCCAGTCATCGGGCGCGATCGGACCGGTAGATATCGGCATCCTCGCCGGCAAGGGTTCATTGTTCCTGACCCGGCCGACATTCAATACCTACACCGCGAGCCGCGAAGATCTAATGACCGCGGCACGTGAATTGTTCGAGGTCGTGCAGAAGCGGCGCGGTCAAGATCGCGGTCAACCAGACCTACCCGTTGCGCGAAGCCGCCCGTGCGCATCGCGACCTCCAGGACCGCAAGACGACCGGCCAGACGGTATTGACGGTTTAACAAACGGTAGGGCAGAGTGAGTGAGCACGCCCGATAATCGTCGTGTTCGCCCTGTTTCCAGGGGCGACCCAGCTCGACTTCACGGCGCCACACCGGGTGTTTTCGCTGCTGCCCGGCGCAGAGGTGGTCGTGGCCAGCGTCGAGGGCGGCACGCTGAAGAGCAGCGGGCTCTGCTTCGCCGGGCTGCGGCGGCTCGCCGACATCCCGTCCTGCGACGTGATCTGTGTTCCCGGCGGTTATGGCGCCACCGACATCGCAAGCCAGGACGACGCTTTTCTTGCCGAATTGCGCCGCATGGCCGACTCGGCGCGCTTCGTGACATCGGTATGCCGGGGATCGCTGGCGCTCGCTGCCGCCGGCTTGCTTCGCGGCAAGCGCACCGCCAGTCATTGGGCGTGGCGCGACCAGCTCGCGCTGTTCGACGCATCCCCGATACCGCCCGGGTCGTGCGCGACTGCAACATCGTTACCGGAGGCGGGGTTACCGCCGGCATCGATTTCGCGCTAACCCTGGTGGCCGAGATTGCCGGGCCGGAGACAGCACAGGCGATCCAGTTGCAGATCGAATACGCACCAGCACCGCCGTTCGATGCTGGTCGCCCGGAGACGGCTCCTCCCGCGGTGCTGCCGTGGCTGGGCGAGCGAAATGCCGCCGGTGCTGAACGCAGCCAAGTCTTGAAGGAAGCCGCAGCATCCCGGCGGCACGCCGAAACAGCCCCCAAGTAGCAATCAGCCGCCGAGGCGCAGGCACTCCGGCCACTCACCCCTCAAATGGGTGACCGTAATTTCAGGTGTTCATCGCGTCGAAGAACTCGGTGTTGCTCTTCGATTCCTTGAGCTTGTTGATCAGGAATTCGAGGCCGTCGACGGTGCCCATCGGGGTCAGCACCCGGCGCAACACCCACATCTTCGACAACACGCCGCGGTCGACCAGCAGCTCTTCCTTGCGGGTGCCGGATTTGGTGATGTCGATCGACGGGAAGGTGCGCTTGTCGGCGACCTTGCGGTCGAGCACGATTTCCGAATTGCCGGTGCCCTTGAACTCTTCGAAGATCACCTCGTCCATGCGCGAGCCGGTGTCGATCAGCGCGGTGGCGATGATCGTCAGCGAGCCGCCTTCCTCGATATTGCGCGCCGCGCCGAAAAAGCGCTTTGGCCGCTGCAAGGCGTTGGCGTCGACGCCGCCGGTCAACACCTTGCCCGAGGACGGAACAACGGTGTTGTAGGCGCGGGCGAGACGGGTGATCGAATCCAACAGGATCACCACGTCGCGCTTGTGTTCGACCAGCCGCTTGGCCTTTTCGATCACCATCTCGGCGATCTGGACGTGGCGCTGCGCCGGCTCGTCAAAGGTCGAGCTGATTACCTCGCCGCGCACCGAACGGGCCATATCGGTGACCTCTTCCGGGCGCTCGTCGATCAACAGCACGATCAGGTAGACTTCGGGGTGGTTCGCCGCGATCGCGTGGGCGATGTTCTGCAGCATCACCGTCTTGCCGGTGCGCGGCGGCGACACGATCAGCGCCCGCTGGCCCTTGCCGAGCGGGGTGATCAGATCGATGACCCGGGTCGTCAGGTCGCGGCGCGACGGGTCCTCGAATTCTAGCGCCAGCTTCTCTTCCGGGTAGAGCGGCGTCAGATTGTCGAAATTGATCCGCTGGCGCAGCCGGTCCGGCTCGTCGAAATTGATGCCGCTGACCTTGAGCAGGGCGAAATAGCGCTCGCCGTCGCGCGGCGAACGGATCTCGCCCTCGACGGTGTCGCCGGTGCGCAGGCCAAAGCGCCGCACCTGGCTCGGGCTGACATAGATGTCGTCCGGTCCAGCCAGGTAATTAGCTTCCGGCGAGCGCAGGAAACCGAAGCCGTCGGACAGCACTTCGAGCACGCCGTCGCCGGAAATCGGCACGTCGTTCTCGGCGAGCTGCTTCAGAATGGCGAACAGCATGTCCTGCTTGCGCAGCGAGGACGCGTTCTCGATTTCGAGCTCTTCGGCGAATGCCAACAGCTCGGCTGGAGTTTTTCGTTTGAGTTCCTGGAGATTCATGGAGGTTCGCGTGGCGGTGGGGGCAAGGCTCGCCCGTCGAGGGCAGTGCTGCGGACAGACTCCGGCAGGCGCTGAGGTTAGGCGAGGGATGGCGGGGATCGGTGGGAAAAGGCAGGTGCCCGTGGGCCATTCCCCTTAGTCAATCCAGATAGGCGTGTCAAACCCGATATCAAGATCCCTCGAACTCGTGAAAAAACCGGTAACGCCGTTAAAACGGCTTGACCACGACGAGGACGACGATGGCGATCAGCGCCACGGTCGGCAATTCGTTGACGATGCGAAAAAACCGCGGCGAATGCCGGTTTCGATCCGCCGAAAAAGCCGCGTGCCAATGCGCCAGCGCCGCGTGGTAGACGATCAGCCCGGCGACGAGGGCGAGCTTGGCCCATATCCAGCCGCGGTGCCAGTCGACCACGCCCGGCACGCCGGCCAGCGCCAGGCCGAAGCCCAAACTCGCCAGCATCGCCGGGGTCATGATCCCGCGCAGCAGGCGGCGCTCCATGATCTTGAATGTTTCCGACCGGTTCGACCCGGCCGGGACCATCGCATGGTAGACAAACAGCCTGGGCAGATAGAGCAGCCCGGCCATCCAGGCGACGACCGCAACGATATGGGCCGACTTGATCCACGGATAGGCAGCCGCCAGCCCGATGCTCAAGCGGGCGCTCCGGCGCGGGCGCAGTGGCCAGCGAGAGCGGCGCAAGCGGGCCATCGCGGGGCTGAACCGGCGCCGCGGACGAGAGCGGCGAGAGCGGCGATAAAGCCGGGTGCGACGCCGACGGTGGCAACCCGGCGGTAGCCCGGCACGCCGCTCTTCTCGGCGAGATCGCGATAGTCGAGATCGAGTTCGACCAGGGTCTCCGAATGCTCCGACACGAACGAGATCGGCGCCACCACCAGCGGGACGCCATCAGCGCCGGCGCGCCGGATCTCGGCGTCGGTCGCCGGGCCGATCCATTCGAGCGGGCCGACCCGGCTCTGATAGCACACCCGCCAGTCGAGGCCGGGCCTGGCGAGCGCGGCGACGACAGCCTGCGCGGTCAGCTCGACCTGGCTGGGATAGGGGTCCCCGGCCTGAACGATTCGCTTCGGCAGGCCATGCGCGGTCAGCAACAAGCGCGGCGGTCTGCCGGCGTCGCCAGCGGCGGCGAGCGCCGGCCGGATCAGCGCGGCGATGGCGTCGACAAAGCCGCTCTCGCCGGGATAGCAGCACACGCTTCGGGTAGGCTGGTCGAGCCTCTGATGCGCCGCAGCGCGCCGCCAATCGCTGAGCGAGGAAGCCGTGGTCGTGGTCGAGAATTGCGGATAGAGCGGCAGGCAGACGATCTCGTCCGGTCCCCATTCGGCAACCGCACGCGCCGCCTCGGCACTTGTCGGATGCCAGTAGCGCATCGCCACGAAGCAGCGATACCCATCGCCGAGCGCCGTCTCCAGCGCCCGCGCCTGCGCTTCGGTATTGGCGAGCAGCGGCGATTTCCCGCCCAGCCGCGCATAGATCTCCCGCGCCGTGTTCGCCCGCCCGCGGGCGACGAGCCATGCCAGCGGCAGACGCAGCGGCGCCCACAGCCGGATGATCGCCGGATCCTTGAACAGATTGAACAGAAACGGCTCGACCGCAGCGAGCGAATCGGGGCCGCCGAGATTCATCAAAACGATCGCGGTGCGCGTCATGTCACCCGGCGGCGATCGGTTCGGCCAGCAGACCAGCGAGGGCAGCGACATTCTCGGGCGGCGTCTGCGGCAGCACGCCATGGCCGAGATTGAACACCCAGGGCCCGCCGGCAAATGCCCGGCGCATCTCGCGGACAGCGCTTTCCAAGGCGGCGCCACCGGTCAGCAGCAGAACCGGATCGAGATTGCCCTGCACCGCCGCGAGCGGTCGCAGACGGGCGCATGCGAACCATGCCGGGACCGCGGTGTCGAGCCCGATCGCATCGACACCGGTCTCTGCCGCATAGCGCTCGTAGAGCATGCCGGCGCCGCGCGGAAAGCCGATGACCGGACAGCCCGGATGACGCTGCTTCAACGCTGCGACGATCCGCTTCGTCGGTGCGATGACCCAAGCGTACGAATGCCGCTTCCGGCAAGACGCCGGCCCAGCTGTCGAACAGCTGAACGACCTCCGCACCCGCCGCGATCTGGGCCGCCAGAAGCTCGATCGTGGTCTCGCTCAAGACTTCGATCAGCGCCGCAAAACCAGCGGGATCGCCGTAAGCCCAGGCCTTTACCCGGCGAAAATCCCGGCTGCTGCCGCCTTCGACCATATAGGTGGCAACGGTCCACGGCGCCCCGGCAAAGCCGATCAGCGCGGTCTGCGGCCCGAGCGCGGCACGCACCCGGTGCACCGCATCGAGCACCGGCTCCAGGCGCGATACGGCGTGCGCTGCCTCGAGCCGCGCCACTGCAGCGTTATCGGCGATCGGTTCGAGCACCGGCCCCTCGCCTTCACGAAATGCCAGTTTGCGGCCGAGAGCGTAGGGTAGCAGCAAAATGTCCGAGAACAGGATCGCGGCGCTCATGCCGAAGCGCCGCACCGGCTGCAATGTCAGCTCCGCCGCCAGAGCCGGGGTTAGGCACAGCTCGACGAAATCCGGCGCGCCGGCCCGAAGCTTGCGGTATTCCGGCAGATAGCGGCCGGCCTGCCGCATCAACCACCACGGCGGCGGCGCGAGTGATTCTCCTCCGAGCACGCGCAAGTAGCGGTTTGGTCCGGGCACCCGTCATCGAAACGACTTTCCTTTCTTCATCCATATAGACCTTTCTAGATGGTAGTTGATTGAGGATGCGGTGAATGCCGAGGATTGGTGGGCGATCCCCAAAGTGGGCGCGTCGCCGATGCAATCGGGAAGTGATGGACGGATCTGTGGCCAAAGCTGGTGATTGATCGCGCCTGACGAGGCAATCCGCTTTGGTGGATAGAACGAAAGACCGGGATCGTTGAACGGCAGCTTGATATGATCCCCGGTATTCCGGGTGGTGGATCGATTGATCCCCTGGCGTGAAAGTCGGTTGATGAATTCGGCGAAACGGGGACAAAAACTGGCATATCCTCTGTCGCGGGGAGTTCTGGGGATGATCCGCAAAAGATGCACATCGCTCTGGGGATGATCCGGTCGGGCCGGGCGGGGTCGGAGTGACTCGGTTTCATCTCCATCTCGTTTCGGACTCGACCGGGGAAACCGTGCATTCGGTGGCCCGCGCCTGCCTCGTGCAATTCGACGACGCGCAGCCGGTCGAACACGTTTGGAGCATGGTGCGCACGCGCAGCCAGATCGACCGGGTCATCGCCGGGGTCGAGGCCAATCCCGGCGTGGTCCTGTTCACCCTGGTCAGCGACCAGCTGCGCCAATTATTGCAGCAGGGCTGTCGCCGCCTTCAGCTGCCGGCTATTCCGGTGCTCGATCCGGTGATCGGGGCGCTCGCTTCCTATCTGCATCGCGAGAGCCGGGGCGTGCCGGGCAAACAGCATCTGCTCGACAGCGAATATTTCGCCCGGATCGACGCGATGACCTTCGCCCTCAATCACGATGACGGGCAATCGAGCTGGGGTCTCGATGACGCCGATATCTGTCTGGTCGGGGTATCGCGGACCTCGAAGACGCCGACCTGCCTTTATCTGGCCAATCGCGGGGTCAAGGCGGCGAATGTGCCGTTCGTACCGGGGGTGCCGCTGCCGCCCGAACTGATCAACGCCAGGCGTCCGCTAATCGTCGGCTTGACCAACGATCCCGAACGCCTGATCCAGGTGCGCCGCAACCGGCTTAGCATGCTGCATCACGACGAATTGACCGATTATACCGACATCGAAGCGGTGCGGGCCGAAGTGCGCGAGGCGCGCCGGATCTTCGCCGAACGGCATTGGCCGGTCATCGACGTGACCCGGCGCTCGATCGAGGAAACCGCGGCGGCGATCCTCAAACTGTTGGCGCGGCGCCATGGGCTCGGCGAATGAAACCTTGATCCTCGCTTCGGCGAGTTCGAGCCGTGCCGCGCTGCTGACTGCTGCCGGGGTTGATTTCCGGGTCGAACCGGCCGGGATCGACGAAACCGCGCTGAAGCGGGTGTGTCGCGACCAGCGGCAGACGCCGGCCGAATGCGCGCTCGCCCTTGCCGAGGCGAAAGCGCAATCGGTGTCGCGGCATCATCAGCGGGCGCTGATCATCGGCGCCGATCAGATCCTAGTCTGCGATGGCGAATGGTTCGACAAGCCGGCGGACCTGGCAGCGGCGCGCGGCCAGCTGCAGAGATTGCGCGGACGCACCCATTTTCTGGCGACCGCGGTCTGCGCCGTGCGCGGCGGCGAGCGGGTCTGGCGCCATGTCTGCTCGCCGGAACTGACGATGCGCGCCTTCGGTGACGCGTTTCTCGACAGCTACCTCGCCGCCGAAGGAGAGGCGATTCTGGCCTCGGTCGGCGCCTATCGGCTCGAGGCGAGAGGGGCGCAGCTGTTCGAGCGTATCGAAGGCGACCAGTTTTCGATCCTCGGCTTGCCATTGATCGAATTGTTCGGATGCTTGCGCGAATTTGGCGCGCTTGCGAACTGAGCACGACGGATCAGGATGGCGGCGAAATCGATGTTTCAGGTGACAATCGCGGCATGAAAATTACTGGCACGACGCAGCTCGCCGGCATCATGGGATGGCCGGTGGCCCATTCGCGCTCGCCTCTGCTGCATGGTTTCTGGCTCGACGAGGCCGGGATCGACGGCGCCTATCTGCCGCTGCCGGTGCGGCCGGAGAATATCGAACAGGCCTTGCGCGCACTGCCGGCGCTGGGTTTTCGCGGCTGCAATCTGACGATCCCGCACAAGCAGTCGGCGCTCCGGGTGGCCGACCGGGTCGATCCGCTGGCGCGCCGGATCGGAGCGGCCAATACCATCGTCGTCGCGGCCGATGGCAGCCTCGAAGCGAGCAACACCGATGTCTACGGGTTTCGCGAAAACCTTCGCGACAGGGCGCCGGATTGGGATCCCTCGGCGGGGCCCGCGGTGGTGCTCGGCGCCGGCGGTTCCGCGCGAGCGGTTACGGCCGCGCTCGCCGATGCCGGGGTCGGCGAGATCCGCCTGGTCAATCGCACCCGCAGCCGGGCCGAGGCGCTCGCCGCCGATCTGGCGACATCCGCAACCGGTATTTCCATCCATTCGTGGGATGAGGTCGATGCCACCCTCGACGGAGCCGGGTTATTGGTCAACACGACCAGTCTGGGCATGGCCGGCGAGCCGCCGCTGGCGCTCGATCTGCTGCTGCTGCCGCGCTCGGCACCGGTTGTCGATATCGTCTATGTGCCGCTTGAAACCGGTCTGCTTGCGATGGCGCGGCGGCGCGGCCACCCGATCGTCGACGGCCTGGGCATGTTGCTGCATCAGGGACGACCCGGCTTCGCGGCCTGGTTCGGCCGCGAGGTGCGGGTCAGCCCGGAATTGCGGGCCGCGATCGTGGCCACCCTGGCGCCGTCGCGGTGATCGTCGTTGGCCTCACCGGCTCGATCGGCATGGGCAAGAGCACCGCCGCGGGGATGCTGCGGCGGATGCGGGTGCCGCTGTTCGATGCCGACCGTGTTGTGCATCGCCTGTTGGCGCCGGGCGGAGCTGCGGTGGCCGCCGTCGATGCAGCATTTCCGGGCGTGCGGACCAAAGCGGGCGGCATCGATCGGGCTGTTCTCGGCCGGCGCGTATTCGGCGATCCGGCGGCGCTCACCCGGCTGGAGCGGATCATCCATCCGATGGTCGCCGATCGCGAGAAACGGTTCCTGGCATTTGCCCGGGCCCGGCGCGAGCCAATGGCCGTGCTTGACGTGCCGCTGTTGTTCGAAAGCCGCGGAGCGGGGCGCTGCGACTACGTCGTCGTGGTTTCGGCGCCGGGGTTTGTGCAGCGGCAGCGGGTGCTGCGCCGGCCGGGGATGACCGGGGCGCGGTTTGCCGCGATTCTCGCACAGCAGATGCCCGATGCCGAAAAGCGGCGCCGCGCCGACTTTGTCGTGCCGACCGGGCTCGACCGAAAGCTGAGCTTGCGGCGGCTGCGGGCGATCGTCAGAACTCCTGCGCGGCGCGAAACCGCTTGCCACCGGCCAACGGCGAGCGGCGCGCAATCGGGTGGAACGGGTCAGGTAATGCGCGAAATCGTGTTGGATACCGAAACCACCGGTCTCGATCCGCAGGCCGGCCACCGGATCGTCGAGATCGCCTGTGTCGAGCTGCTGCACCATATTCCGACCGGCCGCGATTTCCACCGCTACGTCAACCCGGAGCGCGACATGCCGGCGGACGCGCTGGCGGTTCACGGTCTGACCTCGGAATTTCTCGCGCCGCATCCGCCGTTTGGCGCGCTCGTCGACGAGCTGCTCGCATTCATCGGCACGGATCCGCTGGTGATCCACAATGCCGAATTCGACCTGGCGTTTTTGAATATGGAACTGGGCCGGCTCGGCTATGCGCCGCTCGCGATCGCCCATATCGATACCTTGGCGATGGCCCGACAGCGCTATCCGGGGGCGCCGGCGAGCCTCGACGCTCTGTGCCGCCGCTTTGCCATCGATTTGTCAGACCGCGTCAATCACGGGGCCAGGCTCGATTGCGGTTTGCTCGCCGCCGTTTATCTCGAACTGACTGGCGGGCGCCAGCCGGGTCTTGATTTTATTGCCCCGGCATCGGCCGGCGTCGCCGCGATCCGGATCGTCCGTTCGCCGCGCCCACACGCTGCCTCGGCCGAGGAACTCGCCGCGCACCAGGCCATGCTTGCGTTGCTGACGGCGCCGCTGTGGCTCGCCGAGATTTGAGGCCTAAGCTAGTAGATTGTCCTCACTCCCGCCTTGGCCCTCCGGCTGCTCCGGCGATTGGTGCCGGCGCAGCAGTTCGGCAAAATCGATCGGGTTGATCATCAGTGGCGGGAAACCACCATCGCGGGTCGCATTGGCGATCACCGCGCGGGCAAACGGAAAAATGATCCGCGGCGCTTCGACCAGGATCAGGCTTGCCAGCATCGGCTCTGGCGCGTTTCTGACCGTCACCACTGCGGCATAGGCGAGTTCGACGAGAAATACCGGCTCTTCCTGCGCCCGTGCCGTGACGTTGATCGTCAGCACCACTTCATAGGCTTCGGGATTGAGGTTGTGCGCCGTGACATCGACATTGATCGCGACGTCGGGTTGGGCGGATTGCTGGATCAGGCTCTGCGGCGCCCGCGGGTTTTCAAACGACAAATCCTTGATGTATTGAAAGTTGATGAAGAATTGCGGCCCGTCCGCGAGGGGCGACAATGGATCGGTTTCGCCGTTGCCTCGGATTTCTCCCGCCATGCCAGTCTCCCGCGCCGAACCCTGTCGTGCCGGGTGGCTAGCATGGATCGGGAAGGTGCAGCAATCTTCGGTGCCGCCATTCAGCGCGGGGTGAGCGAAAACAGCACTTCGGCTTCGCCGTCGGGCCGACCCGGATCGATGCGCAGAACGGCGCCATTCGGCGTTCTGAGCCCGGTTAATGCCCGAATGAAACCCCAATGGCTGACGATGGCGAGATCGGACGAATCCTCCTGCGCGAGCAGGTCGCGAAAGCGCTGCGCGCGAAGCAGCAGAGAATCATCGGACTCCTCGCCGCCGGGCCACCAGGGATCCGACAAATGGTCAAAGACCAGTGCCGGCCAGCGGGCGCGCAGCTCGTCTAGCGGCGAGCCGATGTCGCAGGCGAAGCAAAAGCGCTCGGCGATCAGCGGGTCGACGGTGATCGGCAAAGCGAGACCGTCGGCGATTATCTCGGCGGTTTCGAGCGCCCGGATATAGGGGCTGACCGTTAACCTGCGCAGAGGAATTGCTGACAGCGCCTGCGCTGCCGCCGCCGCCTGCTGGCGGCCCTCGTCGGTAAGGCCTGGATCGCGGATTCCCGGATCGCGCCGGGTCGCGGCAAAGATCCGGTTGAATTCGGTCTGTCCGTGCCGGATCAGGATCACCCGGTTCCTCGCTTTGGCGCGGGTAGTGCGGGGTCGTCGATCCTGCGATAGTCGCCGTCGATCACCACTGGCGAGGCGGGGTCGGCGGGCGACCCGGCCGACAGGCGGTGGATCAGCCTTTGACGCAACTGGGGGATCAGCAGTCCCAGGGCGATCACGTCGCTGACAAAGCCGGGAATGATCAACAGAAAACCCGCCGCGGCGCGCAGCGCGGCGTCGAGCAATTCGGGCAGCAATGGCGCGCCCGAGGCGAGGATCGGGCGCAGTCGCGATAACAGCGCGAATTGCGCCGTGCGAAGCACCGCCACGCCGATGGCAGCGCCGAGAACCAGCAGCAGCAGCGTCGCCGCCGGGCCGAGCCGGGAGGCGATCGTCAACGTCGCATACGCCTCCAGCAGCAGATATGCCGGTATGGCGAATCTCAGCATCCGTTTCATGGCTGGCGTGTCCGGCGTGCTTGTCGCGGCAATGCCAGCCCCCCATCTGAACCAAGGAGCATGCCAGGGCTAGTTCCCGGCCCCGGCGGGAGGGTGGCGGAGCGCGCGACTCGATGGGCGGTTTTCAATATTTCGACATCATCCTGTTTGCGATGATTGCCGCCTTCCTGATCCTGCGGCTGCGCAGCGTTCTCGGCCGGCGCACCGGGAATGAGCGGCGGCGCGAACTGTTTGTGCGGCGGACGCCGATCGCCGACAAACCCGGTCCCGAACAGGTAGCGACCCCGGCGGACCCGGACAAGGTCGTGGCGATTCCAAAACTCGCCGGCAAACCCGCTGAGGCGGCCGATACGGTGGCCGAAGGGTTGAACCGGATCCGCCGCGCCGATCAGGGTTTCGATCCGTCAAACTTTATCCAAGGCGCGCGCGGCGCTTTTGAAATGATCGTCTCCGCCTTTGCCAAGGGCGACAAGGCCGGGTTGCGCCCGTTGTTGAGCGACGAGGTCTACCGGCCCTTCGCCGCGACGATCGACGAGCGTGTTGCCGCCAAGGAGACCTTCGAGACTCGCGATCTGCGCCTCGAGGATGTCGAGATCGTCAATGCCGATCTGTCGGGACGAACCGCCCAGGTGACGGTCAAGCTGGTCTCGCGGCAGATCAATGTGACGCGCGCGATGGACGGCAGCATCGTCGACGGCGATCCCGACCATCCGGTTGAAAAGACCGATTACTGGACCTTTGCCCGAGACACCCGATCCACCGATCCGAATTGGGTCCTCGTCGCCACCAGCAGCGAATAGCGCAGCGCGCCGGCGACTGCGTCGCGCCGCAATCGGCGCCGCGCTTACCGTGTTGGCGATCGCCCTCGCACGTGATGCGGGCCCGCTCCGGTTGACCTTGACGCCCGTCGGCTTCGATCGGCTGGCGGGCTGGGCGGAGGACGATTTCGCGGCGGTGTTGCCGGCTTTTGTCAGATCCTGTGCCCGGTTTTCGACCGAACCCGATGCCGCGCCGTTCGGCCCGATCGACAGCGGCATCGATTTTGGGCGGGTCGGCGACTGGCGGGCGGTGTGCCGGGAGGCCGCAGCGGCCCCGGCCGGCGACAAAGCGGCGGCGCGCCGGGTTTTTGAAACCGGCTTTACCCTGATGGCGGTTGCCGATTACGGCGCAACCGCGGGCCTGTTCACCGGTTACTTCGAGATCGGGCTGAACGGCTCGCTGCATCGGCATGGTCGCTACCAGACGCCGATCTACCGACGTCCGCCCGATCTCGGCAGCGGACCGCGGTATAGCCGCGCCCAGATCGAAGACGGTGCGCTTGCCGGCCGCGGTCTGGCTCTGGTGTGGGTCGACGATCCGATCGACGCGTTCTTTTTGCAGATCCAGGGATCGGGCCGGGTGCGGCTGGACGACGGTCGAACCATCCGGCTCGGTTATGACGGCCAGAACGGGCTGCCCTATGTTCCGGTCGGTCGGCTATTGATCGAACGCGGGCAGATCCCCCGCGACAAGCTGACGATGGCCTCGATCCGGGCATGGATGCGCGACCATCCGAAGGCCGGGGCGGTGCTGCGTCGCGACGACCCATCCTATGTGTTCTTCCGCGAGATCAAGGGCGACGGCCCGATCGGAGCGGAAAGGGTGGTTCTGACGCCCGAGCGCAGCCTCGCCGTCGACCGCGCCTACATCCCGCTCGGCGCCCCGATCTGGCTCGACGCCGAGGAGCAATACCTGCCGAGCCAGCATCTGCGCCGCCTGCTGATTGCCCAGGATACCGGCGGCGCGATCAAAGGCCCGGTGCGCGGCGACCTCTACTGGGGCTCCGGCAATGCGGCCGGCGATCGGGCCGGAGAAATGGACGCCCGCGGACGCTACTTCCTGCTGCTGCCCCGCCCGCTCGCCGATCGCCTCACCGCCGAAGCAGCCCGCCGCTGACCGATGAGGAGCGACTTCGCCCTTGGGCAAGACATCGTCGATTGAATTGCGGCCGGCGCAACCCCTAATTTCCGGCACTTGTTTGAATTGGGGAGTGGCCGGGGATGGCCGAGAAGCCGGCGCGGGTGGCGCTGTTCGTGACCTGCCTGGTCGATCTGTTCCGGCCGACCGTGGGATTCGCCGCGGTCAAATTGCTGGAGCAGGCCGGCTGCATGGTCGAGGTGCCGTCGGCGCAGACCTGCTGCGGTCAACCGGCCTATAATTCGGGCGACCGCGCCGATGCCAAGGCGATCGCCTTGCGGGTCATCGCTGCCTTCGCCGGCTACGATTATGTCGTCGCCCCGTCTGGATCCTGCGCCGGCATGATCCGCCAGCATTACCCGGAGCTGTTCGCCGACGATCCGGTCAACCTGCGGCGGGCGCAGGAATTGGCCGCGCGGAGCTGGGAATTGGTCTCGTTCCTGGTCGATGTCCGCGGCATGAAAGAGGTCGCGGCCCGATGGAAAGGCGCGGCCACGTATCACGACGCCTGCTCGGGGCTGCGCGAATTGGGAGTCCGGGATCAGCCGCGCCGGCTGCTCGCCTCGGTCGAGGGGCTGCGGCTGTGCGAATTGTCCGATGCGGAGGTGTGCTGCGGCTTTGGCGGGACCTTCTGCGTCAAATACCCCGACATCTCGGACAAGATGGTCGACGACAAGGCGGCGGACATCGTCGCCACCGGCGCCGAGACGGTCCTTGCCGGCGATCTTGGCTGCCTGTTGAACATAGCGGGCAAACTGTCTCGGCGCGGCGAACGGATCGAAGTCCGCCATGTTGCCGAAATTCTTGCCGGCATGACCGAAGACGTCCCGCCGATCGGCATGCCGCGCTAGCGCCGATGCTCGCCACCAGCCGCAATTTCGGGGCGAACGCCCGCCTCGGCCTCGCCGACCAGAATTTGCAGCGGGCGCTTGGCATAATGGTGCAGAGCGGGTTTCCGCTGCGCCGTCGCCAGGCCGTGGCCCGGCTTCCCGAATTCGAGGCCCTGCGCGACATTGGCCGGGCGATCAAGGAACACACCCTCGCCCATCTGGATTTCTATCTCGAGCTCTACGAACAGAACGTCGTCGCGGCCGGCGGCGAAGTGCATTGGGCGCGCACCCCCGAAGAGGCCTGCGCCGCGGTGCTGAAGATCTGCCGGGCGGCCGATGCCAGAATCGTGACCAAGGGCAAATCGATGATCGCCGAGGAAATCGGGCTCAATGAATTCCTCGAACGGAATGGCATCACCCCGGTCGAGACCGATCTCGGCGAATACATCATCCAGCTGCGCCACGAACCGCCGAGCCACCTGATCGCGCCGGCGATGCACCTGGTAAAGGAGCAGGTCGCCGCCACTTTTCGCGCCGCGCACCGGGCGCTCGATCCGAACCGGCCATTGGCCGAGCCGCGCCAATTGTGCGACGAGGCGCGCGCCTTGCTGCGGCCCCGGTTTCTCGCCGCCGATGTCGGCATCACCGGCGCCAATTTCCTGGTCGCCGAGAGCGGCTCCAGCATCATCGTCACCAATGAGGGCAACGGCGATCTGACCCAGACCCTGCCGCGGGTTCATATCGTCGTGGCAAGCCTCGAAAAGCTGGTGCCGACCTTCGAGGACGCGGCGAGCCTGCTGCGCCTGTTGGCGCGTTCGGCCACCGGACAGGAATTCTCGTCCTATACGACGGTCTCGACCGGCCCGCGCCGGCCGGGGGATCTGGATGGGCCGCAGGCCTACCATGTCGTGCTGCTCGACAATGGCCGCAGCGCGATGCTCGGCGGCGAGTTCCGCGACATGCTGCGCTGCATCCGCTGTGCCGCCTGCCTGAACCACTGCCCGGTCTACGCCGCGGTCGGCGGCCACGCCTATGGCTGGGTCTATCCGGGACCGATGGGGGCGGTGTTGACCCCGAACCTGATCGGCATCGAGGCGGCGGCGCCGCTGCCCAATGCCTCGACCCTGTGCGGGCGCTGCGAGAGCGTGTGCCCGGTCAAGATCCCGCTGCCGAAGATGCTGCGCCATTGGCGCGAGCGCGAATATGCGAAAAAGCTGACGCCGCCGGTGTGGCGAGCCGGGCTCTCGCTGTGGTCCTGGTTGGCGCTTCGGCCGGCGCTCTATCACGCAGTGACCGAGGTCGCGAGCCGAGCGCTCGGCTGGGCCGGCGGACGCCGCGGCCGGTTCCGCAGCCTGCCCTTGGCCGGCGGCTGGACAATCGCGCGCGACTTGCCGGCGCCGGAAGGGCGCAGCTTTCACCGCCTGTGGGCCGAGCGCGCGAAGCGCGGAGCAGAGCGGTGAGCACGGCGCGCGACGATATCCTGTCCGGTATCCGCCGCTCGCTGCAGCGAGGGCGGCTCGAGCCGCCGGCCGAGGCCGAGCTGCATGCGCGGGTTGCGGCCCATCGCCGCAACCTCGTTCCGGCGCGCGCGGCGGCGCTCGACCATTCAGCTCAGATCGACCTCTTTGTCGCTATGGCCGAGGAGGTGCAGGCGACCGTAACGCGGGTCGCCTCGCCGGCCGAGGTGCCGGAAGCGGTGGCGCGCTATCTCGCCGCCGAAAACCTGCCGGCCGAACTGGTCATGGCCCCCGATCCGGGCCTCGACGAGATGCCATGGGAGACAAGGCCGCTGCTGCGCATCCGCCGCGGCCGGGCCGAGCCCGACGATCTGGTCAGCCTGACCCCGTGCTTTGCCGCGGTGGCCGAGACCGGCACCCTGATGTTGGTGGCCGGAGCACAGACCCCGACCACTTTGAATTTCTTGCCCGATACCCATATCGCCGTGGTCCGGCGCGATCAGGTGGTAGGCACCTACGAGGATGGTTGGGATCGGCTGCGCGCCGCCAGCGCCCCCGGCGCGCGCGCCCAAGGACTGCCCCGGGTAGTGAATTTCATCACCGGGCCATCCCGCACCGGCGATATCGAGCAGCGCATCGTCTTGGGTGCGCACGGGCCACGCCGGCTTCATATCGTCGTCGTGGACCATCAGCAGGAAGCGAAGGATGTCCAGGGTCAGGGGTGAGACGGCGCCAGCAGGGCAGGATCGGGCTTTGTGGTCCGAGGCCATGCGTGACGTGACCCCGCTGCCTGGGCGTCGCGGACCGGCCGCGCCGCCGCTGCAATCCGACCCCGCCGGGCCTGAGCTCGATCCGGCATCCGAGCGGGTCCGGCAGCCGCTCGAACAATTTGCCGGGATCGACCGGGCCAATGCCGAGCGGCTGAAGCGCGGGCGCCATCCGATCGAGGCCCGCCTCGATCTCCACGGCCTGACCCAGGCCGAAGCGCATCGGGAACTTGCCGACTTCATCTGGGCTTCGTATCAGGCGGGCCGACGCTGCGTGCTGGTCATCACCGGGCGTGGGCTCGGCCCGGACGGCCCGGGCGTGCTCAAGAGCGCGGTGCCGCGCTGGCTCGAAGAGAGCGGATTGCGCCGGCGGATCCTTGCCGTCGCGGCGGCCCAGCCGCGCCACGGCGGGGCCGGCGCGCTCTATCTGCTGTTGCGCCGCCAGCGGTGACCGCCCCCGAATTGCACGCACCCGTTATTCTTGCATTCGAACGCCGCTCCCGCCAAAAGAAAGACAGACACTCCGTGATCGACGAATTGGCGATGGCCGACAATAGCGACCTCCTGCCGTACATCGAGCGCCTGCGATCGGCCCGCGTGCTGTGTATCGGCGACGCGATGCTCGACCATTATGTCTACGGCCAAGTCGAGCGGGTGTCGCCCGAGGCGCCGATCCCGGTTTTGTGCATTGAGCGCGAATTGAAGACCTTGGGCGGCGCCGGAAACGTGTTGCGCAACCTCGCGGCCTTGGGAGCCTCGGCTTCCTTTGTCTCGGTCATCGGCGACGATGATGCCGGACGCGAGATCGTCCGGCTGCTGGAGGCGCAGGACGGCGCCGAGGTTCATGTTTTGGTGCAGCCGCAGCGCACCACCACGGTCAAGACCCGCTATGTCGCCGCCAACCAGCAATTGCTGCGGGCCGACCGCGAGAGCGCGGTGCCGCTCGACCCCTACATCCGCGAAGACCTGTTGCGTCTGGCCCGCGAGCTGGTGACCACGCATTCGGTGGTGATCGTCTCGGATTACGCCAAAGGGGTGCTGACCGAGGGGGTAGCGCTCGAAATCATCCGCGCCGCGCGCGAGGCCGGAGCGCTTGTCATCGTCGATCCGAAGGGCGGCGATCATATTCGCTATCGCGGTGCCGACCTGTTGAAGCCGAACCGGCGGGAGCTGGCCCACGCCACCGGCCTGCCGGTGGCGACGGAAAGCGAAGTCGCTGCCGCTGCCCGCGCGCTGATCGAGCGCTGCGGGGTTGGCGCCGTGCTGGCCTCGCTCGGCCAGGAGGGGATGGTGCTGGTCGACGCCGATGGCGCGGTGCATGTCCAGCGTGCCCAGATCCGCGAGGTCTACGACGTCTCCGGCGCCGGCGACACGGTGATGGCGGTGGCGGGTGCGGGGATCGGGGCCGGCATGAGCCTGGTCGACGCCGCACGTCTCGCCAACATCGCCGCCGGCATTGTCGTCGGCAAGGTCGGGACCGCGGTCGTCTATGCCAACGAACTGGCCGCCGGCCTCGACGGCCACGATCTTTACAGCGCCGACAAGGCGATGCCGCGGGCCCTCGCCCTCGATCAGGTCGAGCGCTGGCGCCGCCAGGGACTCAAGATCGGCTTCACCAATGGCTGCTTCGATCTGCTGCATCCCGGCCATGTCGGGCTGTTGCGGCAGGCCAAGGCGGCCTGCGACCGGCTCGTCGTCGGTCTCAACAGCGACGCCTCGGCGGCGCGGCTCAAAGGGCCCACCCGGCCGGTGCAGAGCGAGACCGCGCGGGCCGCGGTGCTGGCCTCGCTGGCCGCGGTCGACCTGATCGTGATCTTCGACGAAGACACGCCGCTCGGGCTGATCCGGGCGCTGCATCCGCAGCTGCTGGTCAAAGGGGCGGATTACCGTCTCGACGAAGTGGTCGGGGCCGATTTCGTCAAGGCTGCGGGCGGCGAGGTTCTGCTCGCCGAGGTGATGCCGGGCTACAGCACCAGCGCCACGATCGCCCGCTTTGCCGGCTCGGCCTGAGCCGGATCCCGGATCAGACACCGTCGAGGCGGCCGGCCTCGGGATCGACCGAACGGCGCAGCCGTGCCGCCGCGACCCGGGCAAACCGCAAGGTCAGCGCCCTCCGCCGGCCGGGGCTGAGCGGGACCGCTACGCCGGGGCGCAGCACGGCGGCGCCAAACGCATCCGCCACCATCAGGCCACATTCCTCGGGGATCAGCACGCTCGGAAACCCGCTTGCCACGGCGAAGTAGAGGCGATCGGAAAAATCGCGATACCCCGGCCATTTCTGGTCGGCGCGGAAATCGGCAACCGAGCTTTTGATCTCGACGATCACCAACTCGCCGGTCTTGCCGAGGGCGATAACGTCGGCGCGACGCCCGTTGGCGAGCGGGAATTCCAGGAGGCTCGCATATCCGAGCTGGTCGAGCGCCCGGCAGACCCCGCGCGCCAGCAGCACGGCGTTGGCGGAATCGGCAGCGCGGGGCGTCGGACGGGCGGAGGGAGCGGGCATCACGGCCGAGGCATGTTAAGTCGTATCGTTAGAGAAATCGTGTAGATAGAGCGGTCGTGTTCGACGGAGGGTATGGATGGCGGCGGCAACCGAGCGGGGATTCCTGCGGCAGGCCTGGGACCTTGCCTGGCCTTACTGGAAATCGGAAGAGAAATGGTCGGCCATCGGCTTGCTGCTGTCCGTGATCGCGCTCAACCTGTTCGCCGTGTGGCTCAATGTCCGGCTCAACACTTGGAACAACGCCTTCTATAACGCGCTTCAGCAATATAATTGGATCGAGTTCTGGCGGCAATTTGGCATATTTGGAATTATTGCTTTTGCGTTGATCGTCGACGCAGTGTATTCTCTTTATTTGCGGCAGATATTGCATATCCGCTGGCGGCGCTGGCTGACCCAGCATTTTTTGCACCGCTGGCTCGAAGATCAGCAATATTACCGGATGCAGCTGAACCAGACGATCACCGACAACCCCGATCAGCGCATCTCCGACGATCTCGACAGCTACGCGACGATGAGCCTCGGCCTGTCGCTGGGCCTGCTCAGCTCCTTCGTCACCCTGGTGTCGTTTCTGTCGATCCTATGGGTGCTGTCCGGCGCCCTGACCATCCCGCTCGGCGGCGGGGCGAGCTTCAGCATTCCCGGCTATATGGTCTTTGCGGCGCTGATCTATGCCGTCGGCGGCACCTTTCTGACCCGCTGGATCGGCTATCCGCTGGTTCGGCTCAGCTTCGATCAGCAGCGTTATGAGGCCGATTTCCGCTTCAGCCTGGTCCGGCTGCGCGAGAATGCCGAAAATGTCGCCTTCTATGGTGGAGAAAGCCGCGAACTGGCCACCTTTCAGGCTCGCTTCGCGCGGATCATCGACAATTGGTGGGGGATCATCAAACGCCGCAAAAGGCTGACCTGGCTCACCACCGGCTATTCCCAGCTGGCGATCGTGTTCCCGTTCATCGTCGCCGCGCCCCGTTATTTCAACAAGGTGATCCAGCTCGGCGGCCTGATGCAGATCGCCTCGGCCTTTGGCCAGGTGCAGGACTCGCTGTCCTTCATCATCAGTTCCTACACCGATATCGCCCAGTATCAGGCGGTGGTGCAGCGGCTCTCGGGGTTCCGCGCGCGGATGGACGAGATCGCGGCGGAGCGCCGAGCGGTCCAGCCGATCGCGATCGACCGCGGCGGCGGCGGTGTCGAGGTCGAAGCCCTCGATCTCGACCTGCCCGACGGATCGCCGCTGCGGCATGATCTGGCGCTGAGCGCGAGCCCAGCCAAGCCGCTGCTGATTACCGGCCCTTCCGGCGTCGGCAAGAGCACCCTGCTGCGCGCTCTCGCCGGGCTGTGGCCGTTCGGGCGTGGGCAGATCCGGGTCGCCGATGGCAACGCCTTGTTTTTGCCGCAGCGTCCCTACCTGCCGCTCGGCACCCTGGCCGACGCGCTCGCCTATCCGCACGCCGCCGCCGGCGTGGCCCGGGAGAGCCTGGCCGAGGCGCTGCGCGCGGTCGGGCTGCCGCAACTGGTCGAGCGCCTCGACGAGGACGCAAACTGGGCGCAGCGTCTGTCGATCGGCGAGCAGCAGCGGCTCGCTTTCGCCCGGGTGCTGCTTGCCCGCCCGCAGATCGTGTTTCTCGACGAGGCTACCTCGGCGCTCGACGAAGCGGCGGAGATGTCGCTCTATCGGCTGCTGCGCGACGCCTCCTGGCACCCGACGATCGTCAGCGTCGGCCATCACGGCACCTTGCGGCGGTTTCACGACACGATCATCGATCTGGCGCCGCAGCCGGTGTCCCAGGCGGTGGCGGGATGAGCGCCTATCGCGGCAGGAGCCGGCAATGAACGACGCAGAAGATCCGCTGCGCGCCGTCCGTCTGGGCAAGCTCGACGGGCTCAGGGCGCTCGGGATCGACCCCTACCCCTACGCCTTCGCCCGCACCGACGAGGCGGCCGAGATCGAGCGGCGCCATGCCGGACTGGCGGCCGGCGCGGAGACCGCCGAGCGGGTGCGCGTCGCCGGCCGGATCCAGGCCATGCGCAACAGCGGCATGTTCATCGACCTGCACGACGCCTCGGGCAAAATCCAGATCTTCTGCCATCGCGACTTTCTCGATGCCGCGGGGCTGGCGGCGCTGCGTCTGCTCGATATCGGCGATCTGATCGGGGTCGAGGGGCTGGTGCGCCGCACCCCGCGCGGCGAGCTGACCGTCAACGCCGCCGCCGTCACGATCCTGGCCAAGACCCTGCGCCCGCTACCGGAGAAATATCACGGTCTGGCGGATATCGAGCTACGCTACCGCCAGCGCTACCTCGACCTGATCGTAAACCCGGAAAGCCGCGAGACCCTGCGCCGGCGCAGCCGGATCGTCGCCGCCTTGCGCGCCCATCTGGTCGGGCGCGGCTATCTCGAAGTCGAGACGCCGATGCTGCACACGATCCCCGGCGGCGCCTCGGCAAAACCCTTTGTCACCCACCACAACGCGCTCGACATCGATCTTTATCTGCGGATCGCGCCCGAGCTGCATCTGAAGCGGCTGCTGGTCGGCGGCCTGGCCGACAGATTGTTCGAGATCAACCGCTGCTTCCGCAACGAAGGGCTCTCGCCCCGGCACAACCCGGAATTCACCTCGCTCGAACTCTACGAGGCCTATGTCGACTATGCGGCGATGATGCGCTTGACCGAGGAGCTGATCTGCGCCGCCGCCGAGGCCGTGCTCGGGACCTTGCGGATCGAGTATGGCGGGACCGGGATCGATCTGTCGCCGCCCTGGCCGCGGCGCAGCATGGCCGGGCTGGTTGATGAAGCGACCGGTGTCGACTTTCTCGCGCTCGACGATGCCGAGGCCGCGCGCGCCGCCGCCGGCGCCCTCGGCATCGCGCTCGTCGGCGGTGAGAATTGGGGGCAGGCGCTGGAAGCGGTTTTCGCCGCGCGGGTCGAGCACAGCTTGATCGCGCCGGTTCACGTCACCGGCTTCCCGCGCGACATCTCGCCCCTGGCCAAGGCGGACCGCACCGATCCTCGGCTCGCCGAACGGTTCGAGACCTACATCTACGGGTGGGAAGTGGCCAACGCCTTTTCCGAATTGACCGACCCGCAGGACCAGCGCGCGCGCTTCGAGGCGCAGATGCAGGCGCGTGCCGCCGGCGACGAAGAGGCGCAGCCGCTTGACGAGGATTACGTCACGGCGCTCGAATACGGCTTGCCGCCCTGCGGCGGGCTTGGCATCGGCATCGACCGGCTGGTCATGCTCCTGACCGACAGCCCATCGATCCGCGACGTCATCGCATTCCCGACCTTGCGCCCGCGGTGAAGCCGGCTAGAGGCAGCGGATCGTCCAGGTGGTGAAGACGCCGGGCTCTTCCTCATAGCGGTCTGGGGTGTTGCGGTGAGAAGTCTCATCGACCACCCGGTAGCCGCCCGGGCAGACTTGCTCGGCCAGGCGCCGGTTCGGGGCATCCGAACCGCCCGGGATGCCACCCGAATGGATCTGATAGGTTCGATAGTCGACCTTGTTCAAACTCGCCTCGGTGCAGGCGGCGAGGCAGAGCAGGGCCAGCAACGGCAGGGCGCGCATACGGCTCACGCAAAAGTGACAGAACCACGCAGATTTATCCGCTCCCACAGGGATAATCTAGCCATCAGCGGAGTCGAATAGATGTCGCTGCGGTCCTCGGCGAGAACGGACGGAGGCGTCGCATGAAGGTTGCCGCTGGTTTTCGATCGGGGCGTCTGATCCGGGCATTGCAAGGCATGCTGTTGCTGGTGGTGGCCGGTTGCGCCCAACCGGCGCCGACTGGTTCGGTCGCGGTCCCGCCGATCCCATCTGGCCAAGCGCGCCTCTGGTTCTACCGCGACTATGAGCCCTATGCCGGCAAGGGACTGCCGGCGGTCGCGGCCAATGGCGGCTATGTCGGAACGGCGCAGCTGGGCGGCGCCTTCTACCGCGATGTTCCGCCCGGCCGCTATCACGTAACCGTAGAATCCTGGGGTATCGACACCAACCAGTCGGCGCAGGTCGATCTCGCCGCGGGGCAGCAGGCCTATGTAAAGATCGTGTCGTTGCCGAGCTGGGTCGAGTATGGCAGCCGCAGTTCCTACGAGCGGCCGACCTTCTATGCCTGGCTGATCCCGCCTCAGACGGCACAGGCCGATGTCGCGCATCTTGCCTTTTACGGCGGCAGCTGAGCGGCGACCGGCAGCCGGCCGCGCGCCGCCAACCCACGCCCGCCTATCGCGCCGCGCGATACTGGCCGGAGCGGCCGGCCTGGCGCTGGCCGCCGGCGGCTGCGCGCACGGGGTCACAGTCGCCTCGGCCGTCATCCCGCCGCCGCCGCCGGGTCGGGCGCGGATCTGGATCTACCGTGACTACATCCCCTCCGACAGCCTCAACATGGCTGCGGTATCGATCAACGGCGCCACTGCCGGCTATGCGCAGCCGGGCGGCGGGGCGTTCTATCGCGATGTTCCGCCCGGGAATTACCGCATCAGCGTCGACAGCTACGGCAAGGACAACGACCAATCCGCGCAAATCGACCTGGCGGCGGGTCAACAGGCCTATGTCAAGATCGAGTCGCTGCGTGCCTGGACCAGCGCCGGTGACGAGAGCGAAATCGAGCGCGACACCTTTTATGCCCGTCAGGTCGAGCCGCAACTCGCCCTGGCCGAGATGGCCGCGACCACCTACTACGGCGGCAGCTGACCGCGCCGCGTCTCAGAAATTCTCCAGGTTCAGCACTTCGCTGTCGTAGTCATAAGCGAAGATCTCGGCGTGCCGCCCCCAGTTGATGACGGTGTCGAGCACCCGCTCGGCTTCTTCCTCGGACAGGTGATCTTCGAGCTCGCGCAGAAACCGCGCGGCCGGGGCGCGGTGACCGGGGCGCTCGTCGAGCACCCGGCGGATATGCACGGCGAGCGGAACGTGCTTCAGCACGGCCTCGGCAAACATCTGCTTGCGGGTCAGCATGTCGGCCTCGGCATAGGCCCGGCCGAGCGCGGTCAGCTCGATGTCGCCGCCACTGACATGGGCAAGCCCCAACAGCTGCAAGGTCTCGATCAGCGGAAACAGCTCATCCATGACGAGGTTCTCCTCGTCGGCGAGATGCGGCAGATCGGCGCGGCCGTGATAGGGCGCCTCGGTCAGGGTGTCGATCAGCCCCGAGAGCTGCTGGACCGCGGCATCGGGCAGGCGATAGCCGATGCCGATCGGTTCAGGCTTGGCCCCGCGCCGACCGTCGCGGCCGGTCTCGGTCAAAAGGGTATAGACTTGGTCGACGACTTGGCGGAAGGCGGCGCTCTGCGCGGCGCGCGGGCGTGGCTGGGCGATCGGAATATCGGCGCGGACGCGGCCGGGATCGCTGCCGAAGATCAGGATGCGGTCGGCAATTTCGACCGCCTCTTCGATATTGTGCGAGACCAGCACGATCCCTTTGGTCGGAATCCGGCGGTCGTCCCACAGATCCATCAGATCGCCGCGCAGGGTTTCGGCGGTCAGCACATCGAGCGAGGAAAATGGCTCATCGAGCAGCAGGATGTCGGGGTTGACAACCAGCGCCCGGGCAAAACCGACGCGCTGGCGCATGCCGCCCGACAGCTCCTTCGGATAGGCGCTCTCAAACCCGTCGAGCCCGATCAGGTCGATTGCGTCGACCGCACGGCGCCGCCTTTCGGCGCCCGAAATACCCTGCGCTTCAAGCCCGAGTTCGACATTGCCCAGCACCGTCAGCCACGGGAACAGCGCATAGCTCTGAAACACCATGGCGATGCCGTGGACCGGCTCGCCGACCGGTTGCCCGCGATATTCGACGCCGCCATCGCTCGGCGGCACCAGGCCGGCGAGGATGCGCAGAAAAGTCGATTTCCCGGAGCCCGACTTGCCGAGGATGGCGACGATCTCGCCGTCGCGCAGGGTGAAGTCGAGATGGTCGAGCACGAGCCGGCCGAGATGGTCCGGGGTGCGGTAGGTCTTGCACACCGCGGCGGCGCGCAACAGCGGGGGAGTGGTCGGCGTCATCTGTTTGATCCGCTAGGGTGATCGGCGGTTTCGAAGTTCGGCGCGCCGCCGCAAGATGCCATGGCCGCTATCAATCCAAACGCAGCCGCTCGGCGGCGACATCGTAGAGCCGCCGCCACAACAGCCGGTTGAAGGCGAGCACATAGAGACACAGCACGCTGATGCCGAGCGCGATCCGCGCACCGTCGCCCGCGGCGGTGGTTTGGGCAATATAGGCGCCGATCCCGGTTGCGGTCAGCGTGGTATTACCCCACTGGACGATTTCGGCGACGATACTCGCGTTCCACGACCCGCCCGCCGCGGTCACCGCTCCAGTTACATAGGCCGGAAAAATCGCCGGCAGCATTACCCGCCGCCACCATAGCAGCCGCCTGACCCCGAGATTTTGCGCGGCGCGCCGCAATTCGGCCGGCAGCGCCGCCGCACCGCCGATGACGTTGAACAGAATGTACCATTGGGTGCCCAGGATCATCAGCGGGCTCAACCAGATTTCCGGGTTGAGACGGAACCGCAGGATCAGCACCACCACCACCGGAAAGAACAGATTGGCCGGAAAGGCGGCGAGAAACTGGACGATCGGCTGGACCCGGTCGGCGAGCTGCGGCCGCAGGCCGATCGCGACGCCGATCGGCACCCAGATCAGCGAGGCGAGCGCGATCAGCACCAGCACCCGGATTGCGGTGATCAGCCCCAGCACGAACACCCAGCCGATCTCCGCCGCTCCGACATGGGCGTGGATGAAGACGACGATCCAGGCCGCCGCGCCGAGAGCAAGGGCGAGGACGGTCAGATCGAACAGCCGTTCGAAGACCGGCCGCGGCCGCGGCGGCGCCGACGGCAATCGCAATCGCGACAGCCCAGCGATGGCGCCGTCGATGCCGCGATTGATCCCGAGCAGGCCGGTCTGGATCAGATCGAATATGCGGGCGCGCTGCAGCATCAGCAAAAACCAGGGCCGGACGTTTTCCTCGTCGGCGGCGCCCTCGGGCTGGAATTTGCGCGACCAGGCGAGCAGCGGGCGGAACAGCAATTGGTCGTAGAGCAGGATCGCGACGAACATGACCAGAACAGCCCAGCCGATCGCCGCCAGATTCTGCCGGACGATCGCGGTCGCGATGTAGGAGCCGATGCCGGGCAGCAGGATCGTGTGGCCGGCGACGGTGATCGCCTCGGAGGCGACGACGAAGAACCAGCCGCCCGACACCGACATCATCATGTTCCAGACGAGTGACGGGATCGCATGCGGCACTTCGAGCCGCCAGAACCGCCGCCACGGCGACAGGTGGTACATCCGCGCGGCTTCGATCAACTCGGCCGGCACGGTGCGCAGCGACTGATACACGCTGAACGCCATGTTCCAGGCCTGCGAGGTGAAGATCGCAAAGATCGCGGCGCATTCGACGCCGAGCAGCCGGCCCGGGAAGAGCGCGATGAAACCGGTCACGGTGATCGACAAAAAACCGAGGATCGGCACCGACTGAAGAACGTCGAGCAGCGGGATCAGGATCTTCTCGGCCTGGCGGCTCTTGGCGGCCAGGGCGGCATAGGCCAGGCTGAAGACCAGTGAGGCAACAAGCGCCCAGGCCATCCGCAGGACCGTGCGCAGCGCGTATTCCGGCAGCCTCCACGGGTCGAGGCTGATCGCCAGCGATTGCCCCGGATGATAGCGCGCGCTCATCGCCATGCCGCCCCAGGCGATCAGCGCCAGCAAGCCCAGGACCAGCGGCAGCGCCACCAGATCCCAGGTGTTCGGGCGCAGCCTCAGCGGCCAGGCGAGGAGGGGCAGACCCCAGCGCTGTTCCATGCCCCCTCTGGCGTTCGGTTGGCTATCGCGGCGAAGCCTACCTCTAACCCAGGCCTCCACGGCGGCGAAGCGCTAATTCGCGCGCCGCGGCTTTTCGCCGGCAGGGTGGCCGCGCGCCGCCGCCATTTCGTTGCCGGGTCTTGCGCCGGCCGCAGCGATCGGATTATTCAGCCTGCGGAAAATGCGGAGGGTGTCCTGACCGTTCTCGATCTCGACCGCTTGCGCGCCGCGCCGATCGAGCGCGATCCATTCGAGTTTGTCGTGGTCGAGGAATTTGTCCGCGGCGAGGCACTTGCGCCGCTCGTCGCCGATTTTCCGGCGGTGCGCGGTTCGGGCAGCTATCCGGTCCAGGGTCTCGAATATGGGCCGGCGTTCGGCGATCTGGTTGAAGCCTTGACCGGGCCGGATCTCGCCGGTGTCATCGCCGAGAAATTCGCCGTCGACTTGAGCCATCGGCCGACTCTGTTGACCGTCCGGGGCGTCAGCGACGGTACGGACGGGCGCATCCATACCGATTCGGCGACCAAGATCATCACCCTGCTGCTCTACATGAACCCGGTGTGGACTCTGGCCGAGGGCCGGCTGCGGCTGCTGCGCGGACCCGGCGATCTCGATGACTGGGCGCGTGAGGTGACGCCGCTTGCCGGCACGATGCTGGCGTTCCGGCGCAGCGAGCGGTCATTTCACGGCCATCGGCCCTGTGTTGGGCCGCGCCGGACGCTGCAATTGAACTGGGTGACCGATCGGAAGGTGGTGCGGCGCGAACTCGGCCGGCATCGTTGGTCGGCCCGGTTGAAGGCGCTCAACCCCTTTCGCACGGGTTCGTGATCGGCCTGCCGCCGATTTTCTTGCCTGATATTGCTGGTCGCCATCTGCGGCCCGATTGTCCGTTCGGCTCCGGCGCCGGCATCTTTCTCGCTGTCAGCCCGGGCGGCGCCGTTCGTCCGCCGACACCAACAGCCCGGTCCCCAGCCGCAAGGGCGAGAGCATCGAACTCGGCTCTCAGATAAACGCCAGCCTAGCAGATCGGCCTTTATCGAGCACATGTCGAACGCCGATCTCGCTCCGGATAATCACGGAATAACCGGCGCCGGCGCTCGGATCGGCGTCAAATCCTGATCGCTCTCGCGCATCGCGCTAGCCCGATTCGGTGCAGTCACGCCGCACGCCGCACTACCGAAGGCTGGTTTATCGGTCAAAATTGAGATCCGTAAAATCAGTTTGTTATATCCTTCTGTTGCATGTCGGCCACGCTGCGACGAAAACACCACGTCGGGGGCAGAGTGCGCTTGATCAAGGCCGGGGCTTCAATATTATGGCGAGAGAGCAACGGGTGTCTGACGTCCGGTTGGGCCGCAACCTTTGATTTCTCGGGGGGAGCAATGATCAGAAAACGAAATATCATCGATGTAGCGGCGATTGGCGGGATGACCGCGGCGGTTGTATTGCTGACGGGGCTTCCCGCGGCCAAGGCCGACGAGCTGTCCGACCTTCGCGCCAATCAGCAGCTCCTTGAGCAGCGCATCGACCAGCTGGCCCAGGCCCAGGCCCAGGGCGGACCGCCGTCGCATCTCGGCGCCCCCGGCACTACGGGAGGTAGCGCCTACGGCACCGCGGCGGTGCCGGGCCAAGCCACTGGCCGGCGGCAGCTTTCCGCGGTCGTTTCTGATCCCCGGCACCGACACCTCGATCCGGGTCGGCGGGTTTGTCGACGAGACCCTCGACTACTGGATCCAGAACGGGCCGCCCAACGGCGTCCAGACCACGACGGTAGGCACCAACGGCCAGGCATTGTCGCAGGCGCTCGATGTTCATGGTCAGATCGTTCCGGGCGGTTATGGCCCGAAGGGCTTTGTCGTGCCGGTGCAGCTCAACCATTCGCGCGGCAACGGCATCTTCTCGCAGAGCCCGCGTAAATCGCGCCTCAACGTCGAGACCCGCACCCCGACCGCCTATGGCGAGGCGCGCACCTTCTTGGAGTTCGACTTTGCCGGCACCAACAACTTCTCCGGCGGTGCCGCGGCCGGCACCACCAGCGTCTCGGATAATCTGATCCCGCGGCTGCGCTATGCCTACGGCACCTTGGGCGGGTTCCTCGCCGGGCAGGCCAATTCGAACTTCTCCGATGCCGACGCCAACCCCGAAACTCTGGATTTCGGCGGTGACGTCGGCCAGGCCGGCGTGGTCCGCATCCCGCAGGTGCGCTACACCTATGCCGGCCCCTATGGCAGCGCCTGGTCGGCCTCGCTGGAAACCCCGCAAACCGACATCATCACCCCGGGCGGCAAGATCACCACCGATTCGGGCAACCAGGTGGTGATCGGCGGCGCCCTGGTCGGCACCGGGCTGGCGACCCCCACCTTCCCCGGAACGACGACGGGGATGCCCTGCGTCGCCAACGGCAGCGCGATCGCCGGCACCTCCTCCTGCACCTTGTCCGGCAACCCCGCCGTCAGCCACGCGCCGGACATCACCTTCGCCTCCTACTGGTCGCAGCCCTGGGGGCATGTCGATTTCCGCCTGGTCGGCCGCGATCTGACGATCAATGACGGCAGATATGTCGACCGCAGCGTTTTCGGCTATGGCGGCGGCGTCTCCGGCGATGTCAAGCCCGGCTGGTTCGGCTGGGGCAAGGACGACTTCCAGTGGCAGTTCACCGTCGGCAACGGCATCGGCCGCTATCTGAACGAAAGCGACGATGGCGGGCTGGCGACCAACTATCTGGTCATGCCGACCAGCGCGGCGGCGGCAACCAACGTGATCGCCCGAACCATCTTCGAAGCGGGTGGGAGCGCCGGCTACCAGCATTGGTGGCTGCCCAATCTGCGCTCGAACGCGACTTTCGGCATCGCCGAGCAGAGCATCCCCTCGCAGTTGATCGGGCCGATCGAGGCGACCAACGCCAACAAGCAAGTCATCACGGCCCATTTCAACCTGATCTGGAGCCCGGTCGCGTTCATCGACACCGGTATCGAATATGTGTGGGCGCAGCGTGAAGCCGTCGCCAACATCTACGGCACCGAGCAGACCCTGATCGGCAAGTTCCGCGTCAAATTCTAATAACAACAACATTCGGCCTCGCGGCCCGCCGGGTATTACCGGCGGGCCTTTTCTTTGCCCGGCCTTGGCACAGGATCGTGTTTGTCGTCGGACCCGTTCGATACGAGCCGCCTCGTCAGCGGCTTGATGATCGCGGTCGGGATTATCGCCTGGCGACGCCCGCTGCCTTGCGCGGGATGAGAAAGGCGTTGATCTGCTGGCGGCGAGGCGGGCCCGGGACCCGGCGCTGCGAGTCGGGCCGCGCTCAGTAATTCGAAATCTCGACCAAATTCTGGTCCGGGTCACGGATATAGACCGACTGAATCGTGCCGATGGCGCCGGCGCGCGGTCCCGGTCCGGCGACGATCGGCACCCCGCATTCGGCCAGGTGCGCGGTTACCTCGGCGAGCGGCGTCGCCGTGATAAAGCACAAATCGGCCGAACCCGGGGTCGGCCGGTCGGCGACCAGACCGGGGATCCGGTCGGCCGGATGCAGATTGATCTTTTGCCCACCGAATTTGAGCGCGGTGCGCCCTTCGCCGAAGGTCGTGACCTCCATCCCCAACACTCGCGTATAGAAATCGCAGCTGCGCGCGATATCGGCGACGGTCAGCACCAGATGGTCCAGGCGTTCGATCTGCATGGGGGCGGCTCCGGTTCGAGGTTTCGCCGAGGATGCCACGATCGCCGCCGTCCAGCCAACCGCGCCGGCAACGGCCGCGGCAACCCCGGTTTTGGCAATGATTGTGGATTGCCTCGGTGACGCCCGGCTCAAAGCGGATCGCGATCGACCGCCGCGGCGCCGAGGATATGCCCGTTCGGCGCCTGCACGATTGCGGCCAGGCGGTCGCTGGGCCACGGCACCGGCGCCGCAATCCGGTTCGCTCCGCCGGAAAACCGCCCGACCTCTTCGATGCCGAGCACGACATCGACATGGGTCAGGGTGCGCCCGGCGTTTTCGCCGCGTTCGACCGTATCGACACGGCGGCGATCAAAGCCGATCAGCACCACCGACGCACCGGCCGCGCCGGCGTTCGGACCGATGCTGATCTCGGCGCGGTCATGATCGACGGTCAGCCGCACCGATAGGGTGGCGGCTTTGCTGCCGGCGGCGGCGAGCGCGCGGTCGACATCGCTTCGGTCCGAACCCACCGCCTGCCATCTGCCGTCGACCACGATCTGCGGCGTGTAGACGGTCTCGAGGCCGAGGAGGCCGGCGTAGTGCTCCTGGCGTGCGGTCGCCGCCGGGCTCGAAAACGGGTCTCTCCAGCCTAGCCGGTCCCAGTAATCGACATGAAACGACAGCGTCAGCAAGTCCGGGCGGTTTGCCAGCTCGGCAAGCAGCGCATCGGCCGGCGGACACGAAGAACAGCCTTCGGAGGTGAACAGCTCGACCACGACCGGCTGCGCGGCTATCGCCTGGGCCGCCGGCATAGCCGACCACAGCAACAGTGAGGCAAGCGCCGCGCCGGTTTTGATCATGCCGTCGATCATACCGCGCTGCAGCTGCGCCGCGGATCAACAGAGCGTGACCGGCTCCCGGATTACCGGGCGGCTGATTTGGTCCGTTCGAGCCGCCACCAGGCTTCGAGCACGCAGGCCACCGACCAGGCTTGCGCCGGGCAGCCGCGCGGCCGGTGCGGCGGGTCGCCGTCAAAGATCTCGCTGACCTGGCCGAGCCCGGCATCGGCCAGATGATCGCCGATCGGCTCGAGAAAGCGCTGCGCCGCCGCGGCGTCGCGGTGGACGCGATAATGGGCCTGTGCCCAGGGACCGAGCAGCCAGGCCCACACCGTGCCCTGGTGATAGGCCCGTCGCGCTCGCTCACGGCGCCGCGACAGGCGCCGCAATATGCCGGCGCGTCAGGCGCCAGCGAACGCAGGCCGTAGGAGGTGACCAGCGCCTCGCCGCAGCGCCGCAGCACCGCGCGCTGCATCGCCGGATCGAGCGGGCTCGCCGGCAGGCTGACGGCAAAAAGCTGGTTCGGCCGCAGGCTCGCATCGGGCCCGTCGGGTCCATCGATGACATCGTAGAGCCCGCGCGCCGTCCGGCAGCGCAAACCGGGCAAATCCGCGGCAGGCCTTGTCCGCTGCGGCGCGATAGCGCTGGTCCGGCTCGCCGATCCGCCGGGCCAAATTTGCCATCGCGGTTAGCGCATTGTACCACAAGGCATTGATCTCGACCGGCTTGCCGATGCGCGGCGTGACGACCCAGTCGCCGACGCGCGCATCCATCCAGGTCAGTTGGACACCCTTCTCGCCGGCGTGCAGCAGCCCGTCCGCAGGATCGACGGCGATGCCGTAGCGGGTGCCCTTGACGTGCCAGTCGACGATGTCGGCCAGCACCGGAAAGACCCGCCGCAACGCTGCCTCGTCGCCGGTGGCGTCGACATAGCCGCGCCACGCCTCGATGAACCACAGGGTCGCGTCGGCGGTGTTGTACTCGGGCGTAGCGCCGGCGCCGGGAAAGACATTGGGCAGCATCCCTCGATCGACAAAGCGGGCGAAGGTTTCGAGGATCGCCCGCGCGCGTGTCGAACCGGCCGGTCGCCAGACACAGCCCGGGCAGCGAGATCATCGTGTCGCGACCCCAATCGCCGAACCACGGATAGCCGGCGATGACCGAGCGCCCCTCGATCAGGCCCGGCAGCGGGCGGGCGATGACATAGAGATCGGTCGCCAGCACCAGCCGCATGACCCAACCCGGCGCGCCGGCAAAAACCGGATCGGCGGTGATCGCGCGTTGCAGCACCCGACGGTCATGCTCGCGGCGGCGTTCGAGCGCGGCGTCGAGATCGGCCGCTGCCTGCCCATCCAGGCCAGCGGTAAAGCCGCTCCAAATTCCCGGCTGCCAGCGGCAGATCGAGGTCGCCGACATGGAGGTGCGAGTCGCATGCGCCGAGACCGCGTTCGCGCTCGATCGGTAGATCGAAATCGCGATACCAGTCGCTGCGCGCCGTGATCCCGCCGCCGCTCGCGGCGATGCGCAGGGTGAACCGGCCGGCGACGGCGACCGTCAGGGTCCGGCCATCGGCGAGGATCCGCGGCACGAAACCGGGCGGCCAGGTTTCGCCATGATGGTCGCGGCCATTGGCGAGCAGCGCCACCGACAGATGCGGCGCCCCGGCCTCGATCTCGCCTTCGAGCCGCCAGGCGACATGGACCGTGTCGGCATCGGGCTCCATCCAGATCCGTTGCTCGACGAGGCGGCCGGAAAAGGCGAAACGCCACACCGGGATCGTGCCATCCAGGTGAAAGCTTTCGAGCGCCAGATAACCCTCGGGCGCGACCGCGCCGCTCGACCAGCGATTGCTGGACAGTGGCTGCGAAACGCCGCTCTCGACGAAACTTGCCTCAGCCTTGGCGAGAACCAGGACGCGGCCCAGCGGGGGATCGACCGGCGCCACCAGCAGTGCGTGATAGCGTCGCGTCAGGCTTAGCGCGATCGTGCCGCCGGCATAGCCGCCGCGGCCGTTGGCGATCCACCACTCTCGCCGTTCGGCGGTGTCGAGTTCGCCGCAAACCGCGCGGCCGAAACGGATCGGCGCCAGCCGGGATAGCGGGTCCGGTGGAACTCCCGTCAGTGCGCGCCGACCGGCTCGGGCAAAACCGCCTCGGTCGATGGCGGCGGTGCCGCCTCGGCGGTGCGGGCCGTTGGATAGGTTCGCAGCAGCAGCGCCACCAGCGCGGACCAGCCGGTCTGATGCGCGGCGCCGAGACCCATGCCGGTATCGCCGTTGAAAAATTCGTAAAACAGTACGTTATCGCGGAAGTGCGGATCGTTCTGTTCGAGCGGCGAGTTGCCGAATACCGGTCGATGTCCGGCCTCGTCGCGCAGAAACAGCCGGCACAGGCGCCGCGACAGCTCCGCCGCCACCTCGCCCAGGTGCATCTGATTGCCGGAACCGACCGGGCATTCGACGGTGAAATCGTCGCCGTAATAGCTGTGAAATCTTTGCAGTGATTCGATCAGCAAAAAATTGACCGGAAACCAGATCGGCCCGCGCCAGTTCGAATTGCCGCCAAACACGTCGGTCGCACACTCACCAGCCACGTAGTGGACGCTGATCTGGTTGCCGGCATGCTCGAACACATAGGGGTTGTTTTCGTGGAACTTGGACAGCGAGCGCACCCCGTAATCCGACAGAAATTCGGTCTCGTCGAGCATGCGGCTCAACAGGCGTTTCATCCGGTGGCCGCGCAGCAGGGACAACAGATGCCGTTCTCCGGCGCTGGGGTCGTTCCAGCGCGAGACCAGGCTCGCCAGTTGCGGGCGGTGATCGAGAAACCAGTGGGCGCGCGCGCTGAATCTCGGCAGCCGGGCGAATACCGAAGAATCCAGCACCTCGACCGCGAATAGCGGGATCAGCCCGACCATCGAGCGCAGCCGCAGCGGAATCCGCTCGCCATCGGGCAGGTGCAGCACGTCATAATAGAACTCGTCGGCATCGTCCCACAAACCGATGCCTTCGCCGCCGATATTGGTCATCGCCCCGGCAATGTAGAGGAAATGCTCGAAGAATTTCGAGGCGATATCTTCATAGACGCGGTCGTCGAGCGCGAGTTCGAGGGCGATGCGCATCAGATTGAGCGTGTACATCGCCATCCAGGCGGTGCCGTCCGACTGATTGATGGTGCCGCCGGTCGGCAATGGCGCGCTGCGATCGAAAATGCCGATATTGTCGAGACCGAGAAAACCCCCTTCGAAAATGTTGCGGCCATCGACATCCTTGCGGTTGACCCACCAGGTGAAGTTCAGCATCAACCGGTGGAAGACGCGTTCGAGAAATGCCCGGTCGCCCGGACCGCCCTGCTGGGCGCGATCGATTTCATAGACCCGCCAGGCCGCCCAGGCATGCACCGGCGGGTTGACGTCGCCAAATGCCCATTCATAGGCGGGCAACTGGCCGTTTGGGTGCATGTACCAGTCCCGGGTCAGCAGCAGCAGCTGCTGTTTGGCGTAGCCGGCGTCGATCTGAGCCAGGATCACGCAATGAAATGCGAGGTCCCAGGACGCGTACCACGGATATTCCCACTTGTCGGGCACCGAGATGATGTCGGCGTTGTTCAAATGGCGCCACGCTGAATTGCGCCCATGCCGACGCGCCTCCGATGGCGCCGGCTGCAGCGGGTCGCCATCGAGCCATTCGGGAATGTCGTAATAAAAGAATTGCTTGGTCCACAGCATCCCGGCAAAGGCCTGACGCTGCACCAGCCGAGTGTCGGGGTCGTCGATGTCCTGTTGCAGGGCGGCATAGAATTCATCGGCCTCGGCTCTGCGGCGACGCAGGATTTCGGCGAAATCGACGAACCCCGGTTCGTCGCCGTCCGGCGCCAGCCGCAGCCGCAGCCGGGCGCTGCCGCCCGCCGGCAGGGTCAGCTGGTAATGCGCCGCGACTTTGGTGCCGAGGCGCGCCGGGTTCACCGCCGCGCCATCGCCGTTGACGATGTAATCGTTGATCCCGTCCTTGAAGTATTGACCCGGCGCCTCCCTCCCCCAAAGCCGCCGCACATTGGTCTCGTTCTCGCAAAACAGAAATTCCGGGTCGCCCTCGCAGACGAGACGCATTGGCGGCAGCAGCGGATGATCGACCGAAACCGAACCGCCGCCGCGGGTCAGAATCCGCGGCTTCATCGAATCCGGCTGCCACGACCAGACGTTGCGCGCCCAAAGCTGCGGCAGCACGTGCAGCGACGCCTCGTCGTTGGCGCGATTATGGATCGTCACCTGCATCAGAAATTCGTCGACCCCGGCCTTGGCGTATTCGATCTCGACATCGAAATAACGGCCCTCGGCAAAAACTCCGGTGTCGATCAGCTCGAATTCCGGCATGCCCTTGCCGCGCCGCCGATTTTCCTCGACCAGCTGGGCATAGGGGAAAGCGGCCTGAGGATATTTGTAGAGCATGCGCATGTAGGAATGGGTCGGGACGCCGTCGAGGTAATAATAGAGTTCCTTGACGTCCTCGCCGTGATTGCCCTCCGAATTGGTCAGTCCAAACAGCCGTTCCTTGAGGATCGGGTCTTTGCCGTTCCACAGCGCGAGGCCGAGACAGAGCAGCAGCTGCTCGTCGCCAAAGCCGCCGATCGCGTCCTCGCCCCAGCGGTAGGCGCGGCTGCGCGCATGGTCGTGCGGCAGATATTCCCAGGCAGTGCCATAGGGGCTGTAATCCTCGCGCACCGTCCCCCATTGCCGGTCGCTCAAATAAGGTCCCCAGCGCCGCCATTTGACGCCCCTGCCGATTTGGGCGAGGCGCACCGCCTCGGCAGTCTCCGCCACGGCCCCGCCCGGTCTCCGATCCGCTCCCGCCGCCATTGCCTGATTTCCCTTCGCGCTGCCGCGCAGGCTATTACGCCCCGTCGCCGACACCAACCACTTTGGCGGCAAATGCTTCAGTCGTCTTTCGAGATAGTCGAACACGACTTCGCCGAGACCGAGCGCGAGATCGGTGACATGCTGGCTGGCGCCGACCACCTCGCGCACCGCCAGCCGCGCCACATCGGCCGGCTCTCCTCGATGGTTCGCCTAGTCGCGGCTGTCGCGGGCGAGATCGAAAGTAAAAACACCGTCCATTCCCTCGGGGCGCTGCAATACTTCCGGGTGGCGCAGCGTCCGGACCGCATCATTGTAGCCGGCGCGCCAATGCTCCTCCATGGTGAGCCGCGAGAATTCGTAATCCTTGGAGGTGCCTTCGTAATTGGGCGCGTGATAGATCAGTTGGATGATATTGTAGACCTTTTCGTCGGCCTCGGCGGCGAGGCTGCGGGCCTCGGGCGTCTGCCGCAGATCTTCGGGGAGCTGGCCGAGCAGCTTGGCGGTGGCGCGGCGCATCAGCTGCTGCTGTTTGAACTGGTCGGTCGCAGCCCGGGTGCGGCTCGAAAAGCGGATCTCCTTCTGGCGCAACTCCGCCTCCATCAGATCGCGCGGCAATTCGCCCCGCGCATTCCACAGGTCGATTTGAAAGGCCAAGGTATCCTGGCGAGGCCGGCTGTCCAGCACCCACTGCAGCGGGGTATTGGAGACGAGCCCGCCATCCCAGTAATGCTCACCATCGATCACAATTGCCGGAAAGCCGGGCGGCAAAGCGCCGCTCGCCATCACCTGCTCCGGCCCGATCCGATCGGTGGTGCTGTCAAAATATACGAAATTCCCGGTTCGGATATTGACCGCACCGACGCTGAAGCGGGGCTCGCCGGCGTTGATTCGTTCGAAATCGACCAGCCGTTCGAGCGTTGCCTTGAGCGGTGTCAAATCGTACCAGCTGGTCGCTTGCGGGCTGCCGCGCGGGTAGAAATAGGGGGGCGGCACGCGCGGCGAAAAAAATCCGGGAGCGCCGCCGAGCAGGATGCCGAGCGCGTGCAGCTGGTTGACCAGGCGGCGGGTCAGCTCGTCGTGGAGTTCGATCCCGGCGAGATAGGCGGCGCCCGGCGGCGGCGCGGTGACGGTCTCCCAGAATTCGCGCAACCGGGCAACGCGGGCTGCGGGCGGATTGCCGGCGATCAAGGCCGCGTTGAGCGCGCCGATCGAGATGCCGGCAACCCAGTCGGGATGCAAATCGGCCTCGGCCAGAGCCTGATAGACCCCGGCCTGATAGGCGCCGAGCGCGCCCCCGCCCTGCAGGATCAGCGCGATCCTTTCAAAAGACGGACGCCGCAGCGGGACATGCGTCTTTCTTCTCAAAGGCCGGCTGTCGGACATGGTGCGGGGATTTTCGGCTTGCTCGGCGGGTGCGCGATACCGCCAATATAGGTGCTCCGATCGCACAGAGATCGCGGCAGGTCGGCGCAGGGCAAAGCCGCGCCCGCCCGGCCGCGGCTGGAGGCCGCCAATGACCCGCAACCCGCTCCGCCCGGCCACGATCGCCGCACAGGCGCTCGGCTGGAGCGATCCGCCGACCGGTGCAATCGTGCTGCCGGTGCACGTCGCCACGACGTTTCTGCGCGATCCGGACAACCAATATCGCCGCGGCCGCAGCTATGGACGCACCGACAATCCGAGCTATGACCAGCCGCAGGCATTGTTGACCGCGCTCGAGGGCGGCGAGGATTCGTTGCTGTTCGCGTCGGGGATGGCGGCCGCCACGGCGGTTTTTCAGAGCCTGCCGCGCGCTTCCCATGTCGTGGCGCCGCGGGTCATGTATTGGGGCCTGCGCAGCTGGCTGAAGAACTTTGCTGAAATCTGGGGGATCGAGACCGATTTTGTCGACGCGACCTCGCTCGATGCGCTGCGCGCCGCGGTCCGCCCCGGCGGCACGCGCCTCTTGTGGATCGAGACCCCGGCCAACCCGCTATGGTCGGTGACCGACATCGCCGGGGCCGCCGATATCGCCCACCGGGCGGGCGCATTGCTGGCGGTCGACAGCACCGCGGCGACGCCGGTGCTCACCCGGCCGCTGGCGCTCGGCGCCGATATCGTCATGCATTCGGCGACAAAATACCTGAACGGGCACAGCGATGTGATCGCCGGCAGCCTGACCACGGCGCGCAAGGATCGGTTCTGGGAGCGGATTTGCGCGGCGCGCAGCGGCGGCGGCGCCATCCTTGGCGGCTTCGAGGCCTTCCTGCTGCTGCGCGGCATGCGCACCTTGTTCCCGCGGGTCGAGCGCGCCTGCCAATCAGCGCAACAGATCGCCGCGGCGCTCGCCGCCGATCGGCGGGTCCGTGAGGTGCTCTATCCCGGGCTGCCGGGCCATCCGGGACACGCGATTGCGGCACGCCAGATGACCGGCGGCTTTGGCGGCATGCTCAGCATCCGCGTCTCGGGCGGCGCACAGGCGGCGATCGCCGCCGCGGCGCGCGTCGAATTGTGGCAGCGCGCTACCTCGCTCGGCGGGGTCGAGAGCCTGATCGAGCACCGCGCCTCGATCGAGGGCGCCGACAGCCCGGCGCCGCCCGACCTGTTGCGCCTCTCGGTCGGGATCGAGGACCCGGCCGACCTCCTCGCCGATCTCGACGCGGCGCTGGGCAATTAGCCGCCCGTCGGATCAACCTCCCGGAGGCACGCGGAGAGCGGGGACCAGGAAATTGCCGGCGATCAGCTTGAGCCGATCGTCCTCGGCATCGCGATAGGCGCGGCGCAGCGCGAGAATCGTCGCTCCGGCCGCCGTCTCGTCCCACAACCAATCGGCGAGCTGCTTGCTCGACGGCTTGGCCCTGCCGGCGAGCGCCGCTTCGAGGCAATAGGCCTTCAGATCGTCGACCGCAAAACGCAGGGTCAGCGGCGCCGACATTTCCGCATTCGGGCTCGCCGGATTGTCGCCGCGCAGCCAGGCGGCGATATATCGACCAGCCTCGGCGATCGATAACCCGCTCAGACCCACCGTGGTCCGCCCGCGTTCGGCCGTCGAGCGGCGATAGCCGCCGTCGAGCAGCGCGAGCTCGCTTTCGAGCGCGTCGGCGATCGTGGCGCCGTCAGCGGCAAGCGGCGCCGCGGCGAGCGGTGCACGCCAGGCGGGATCGGGCCGCTCGCGTGGATCATCCAGCGGAAAATCCTCGATCACCACTGGACCTCTGGCAAGTTCGAGCATTTGTAACGCCGCCAGGATCGCTCGTTTCTGGAATCCAGGGTCGCTCGGCGGGCCGAACGGGCGGCCCAGCTCGAACGGCACCCATAGCGCGCGCGGCGGCCGGGTGTTTTCGGTCTGCGGCCGGATCAGGCTGATCGCGACCGTCGCGATGCCCTCTTCCTCGAGAAAGTGTCCAAGCGCGCTCACGGCGCGCGTGCACAGCGGTCAAACGGGAGAGAGCAGGACGGCGTCGACATTGTCGTTCCGCAGATGGCCGGCGACCTCGCGCGCATAGCCTTCCATCTGCACCGGGTCGGTAGCGCCCATGAACGAGTAATGGGTCGCCGCGACCGAACCGATCACGCCGTCGGCGGCCAGCTCGTTCAGCCGGTCGAGCGGGAACACGACATTCCAATCTTCCTCGAAACCGGTCCGGTCGAAGTTGATCGAGATGTGGCTGATCAGCAGCTGGTCGGCGGTCGTCGAGGACGGGATCACGCGATAATCCGCATCGCGCCCGCGAAATGGCGTCTCGCCTCTGACGACGAGTCCGGCGGACGACACGATCGCGACGCGTCGCTGCGCCAGAGGCGGCCCGGCGACCCATGGCGTGGTCGTGAAATTCGGGCATTCAAGTTCGGCGAGGCGGGTAGCCTGTGCCGGAGGCAGATCGGTCAGTCGCACGCTCTGGGCTCCTTCGCGGGGCGCGGATCCACCGACGGGGTTCGTCGCCCGGCGCGACCATCCCCGACGATTTCGCCAATGTCAACACCGGCTGGGCGGCCGGCCATCGGCCCACCTCAGCTCCGGTCTTCGGTATCGGATTAAGATCAAGTTAAAATTTCATAAAATTCGAAGCAAATTCGATCGTGACCGGCATCGGCGATTATTGACCGCGCCGGCCATTTCGAACTATTATCAATTACAGAAAATATTTTGCCAATCTAGACGACAATGGAGCGCTTGCTGTTGCGGATGTTTCGACTGGCGCTGGTGATCGCGGCGCTGGTCTGGGTGGTCGAGGCCGGCAATCTGTCGCGGCAGGCGCGGGGCTTTGTCGAGACCCAGTTGGCGGGTTGGGGCCGGTCAATCGAGCGCTGACGGGCCGGACGGCCGAGCAGCGGGAAGGCGCCTCTCAACCGAGGGCGATCCGCCGGAGCGGAAATAAACTGTCGTGGCGGGCGATCGGCGCCGGCGCGTCCGGTGGCGGTTCCATGCCGATCCTGTCGTGCCAAAACACCGGCATTCCGACGGCGCTCGCACCAAACAGATCGTAGGCTGAGCCGGCAACGAACAGGCTGGTCTCGGGCGCGGCGCCGAGGGCCTCCAGGGCCAGCCGGTAGGGACGCGGATGCGGCTTATAGAACCTCGCGCGTTCGGCGCTGACGACGACCTCGAACGCGATCCCGGTGCGGGCAGCCGCGACCCGCGCCAACGCTTCGGAGCAATTGGTCACGACGGCGAGCGGGATCTGCCCGTCGAGAGCGCCCAGCACCTCGGCGACTTCGGGCCAGGGCGCGAGTTCCTCGTAGCGTTCCATCAGGCGATCGGCAACCGTCGGCGGGAGACCGACCTCGACCGCCGCTTCACGCACCAGCGCCTCATAGGGCCGATATGCCGCCGTGCTGTAGGTATTGCGCAGATACGCCGCCCGCCACCGACGGCCATCGGCATCGCCAGCCACCGCATCCCACAATGTCCAAGAATCGATCAGCGCTGTCAGCAGATCGAACAGAACGGCCCGGGGACGGATCACAGGACGGATCACAGCATGCCGAGTTCGAGCTTCGCCTCTTCGCTCATCCGCTCGGGGGTCCAGGTCGGGGTCCATACCAGCTTGACGCGCACCTCCTCGACGCCGGGCACCGCACGGACCGCCGTCTCGACCTCGCCCGGCATGCTGCCGGCAACCGGGCAGGAGGGCGTCGTCAGGGTCATCTCGACAAAGACGATGCCGCCCTTTTTGACGATCAGTTCGTAAATCAGCCCCAGCTCGACAAGATCGACCGGAATTTCCGGGTCGCGCACGGTCTTCAGCGCCGCCAGCACCGGGGCCATCAGCGCCGGGTCGTCCTCGCCGCCTTCCGGGCGCGCGACCTCTGCGCCGGTTTCCGCAACCGGGTCGGTCGTGCCGAAATCGAAGGGATCGCGGTCCATCCTGCTACTCCGTCTTTACCGGGGCGTCGCCGCCGCCCTTCAGCGCCGCTTCGAGCGCATGCCATGACAAGGTCGCGCATTTGACCCGCGCCGGGAACGCCTTGACCCCGGTCAAGGGTTCGAGCCGCTCCATCTCCTCGGCCAGCGGCTTGGGCAGCGGCTTGTCCTCGCCGCCGGTGACCCGGGCGTGAAAATGCGCGAACAATTCCTGCGCCTCCTCGACCGTCTTGCCCTTTAGCACCTCGGTCATCAACGAGGCCGCCGCGGTCGAGATCGCGCAGCCGCGTCCCTGAAACGCGACATCAGCGATATGGTCGCCGTCGAGGCTCAGAAAGACCGTAACCCGGTCGCCGCATAGCGGGTTATAGCCCTGCGCGGTATGCGTCGCCGGCTCGATCGACCGGAAATTGCGCGGATGGCGCCCGTGATCGAGGATGATGTCCTGATAAAGTTCGCGCAGATCCATCACGCAAACATCTCCCGCGCCGCTTCGATCGCGGCCGCCAATTTGTCGATGTCGCCCTCGTCGTTGTAGACGCCGAGCGAGGCCCGGGTCGTCGCCGGGTAGCCGAGCTTTTCCAACAGTGGCTGGGCGCAGTGATGCCCGGCGCGCACCGCCACGTGGTGCCGGTCGAGCACCGTCGCAAGGTCGTGCGGGTGAACCCCTTCAAGATCGAAGGACAGGATGCCGAGCCGGCGCTGTCCGGCGCCGACCAGCCGCAGACCGGCAATCCGCGACAGCCGGTCGACACCGTAGCCGGTCAGCGCTTCCTCGTGTTCGAGGATGTTGGGGCGCCCCAGCCGCTCGATGAAATCGAGCGCGGTGCCGAGCCCGATCGCGCCGGAAATGTCCGGGGTGCCGGCCTCGAAGCGGTGCGGCGGCTCCTGGAACAGGGTCTTCTCAAAGGTGACGTTGAGGATCATCTCGCCGCCGCCCTGCCATGGCGGCATCGCCGCCAGCAATTCGTGGCGCCCCCACAGCACGCCGATCCCGGTCGGCCCATAAGTCTTGTGGCCGGAGAAGGCGTAGAAGTCGCAGCCCAGCGCCTGCACGTCGACCTTGAGGCGCGGCGCCGCCTGACAGCCATCGACCAGCACCTTGGCCCCCACCCGATGGGCCAGCTCGACGATGGTCTCGATCGGGACCAGCGCGCCGGTGGCGTTGGCGAGGTGGGTGATGGCGACGAGCCGGGTGCGCGGCGATAGCTGCGCGGCAAAGGCGGCCAGATCGAGCCCGCCGGTTGCGTCGATCGGCGCCACGACGAGGCGAAAGCCGAGACGGTCGCGCAGCAACTGCCACGGCACGATGTTCGAATGATGCTCGAGCTCGCTGATCAGAACCTCGTCGCCGGCTTCGAGAAAGGCGGCGCCCCAGCTCTGCGCGACGAGGTTGATCGCCTCGGTGGCGCCGCGGACAAAGACGATCTCGCGCGGGTCGGCGGCGTTCAGAAAGCGCTGCACCTTGACCCGCGCTTCCTCGAATAATTCGGTCGAGCGGGTGCTCAGCCGATAGACCCCGCGATGCACGTTGGCGTAGTCGGTGCGGTAATAATCGGCGATATGGTCGATGACCTCGGCCGGCTTCTGGGCGCTCGCCCCCGAATCGAGAAACACCAGCTCCGGGTTGTTGGCGAAGATCGGGAATTCCTGCCTGAGCCGGCCTGGTTCGAACCCGCCCGGCAGCCGATCTCTTCCGGGGTCACGAACCCTCGGGCTGGCCGTCGTCATGCTTACTCCTCCAACAGCATCAGGCGGCGGGCGAGCCGCGCCAGCAGGTGCTCGCGCACCGCGATGGGCTCGACGGTTTCGACCGCCTCGCGCAAAAACGCCTCGATCAGCATCCGCCGCGCCGCGTCACGCGGGATGCCGCGGGCGAGCAGATAGAACAGCGCCGCCTCGTCGAGGTCGCCAACCGCCGCCCCATGGCTGCATTTGACGTCGTCGGCGAAGATTTCGAGCTCGGGCTTGGTGTCGATCGCGGCGCCTGGGCCAAGCAATAGATTGCGGCTCAGCATGTGCGCATCGGTCTTTTGCGCGCCGGGGCGAACCGTGATCCGGCCCTGAAAGGCGCCGTGCGCCCGGCCCCCCGCCACCCCTTTGAAGACTTCGCGGGTCTCGCCGCGTTCGGCCATATGCTCGACGGTGGTGACGATGTTGGCCTCCTGCCGCCCGCCCAGCAGAAAGGCCCCGGAAAGCCCGCAATGGGCGCCCTCGCCGGCGCTGCGCACCTTGATCTCATGGCGCACGGTGCGCCCTCCAAGCAGCAGCACGAAGCTGTCGAGCCGCGCCGCCGCGCCCAAACTCGCCTGGGTTGCGGCGAGGTGCAGGGCGTCGTCAGCCTCCTCGACCAGCGCCACGCGATCGAGCGCGGCGCCGTCGGCGAGCCGCAGCGCCAGGATATCGTTGCGCCAGTAACGGCCGGCGCCGGCGAAGGTCTCGATCAGCTGGGTGCGGCTCCCGGTTCCAAGGGTTATCAGGCTGCGGGTGTGCAGCGAGGCCGGAACCGCACCGGAAGCAAGGTGCAGGATTTCGATCGGCCGCTCCATGACGACGCCCGGCGCCACTTCGAGGACGAAGCCATCGGCAAACAGCGCGGCGTTGAGCGCGGCGAAGGGCTGATCGGCATCGTGCGACAGCGCTTCGAGCGCAGTTTCGACCAGCTCGGGCTTCGCGTCGACCGCCGCCGCGGCCGAGCCAAACCAAACTCCAGCGGGCAGCCCTTGCATGGCGGATAAGACGGGCGAAAAACAGCCATCGACGAGGACCAGGCGAGCGGCGGCCGGGGCGAAGCCGATCTCGCCGACCAGCGCTCGCACGCTCGCGAGCGGCAGCGAAGGCGCGGTCAGGACAGGAAGCAGCGGCGCCTGTTCGAGCGGGCGCAGATCGAGATAGCGCCAGGCTTCGCCGCGGCGGCTCGGGAAGCCCTGCTCGGCAAAGCGGGCGATGGCGCGCTGCCGGTGCTGTGCGAGCCAGTCGGGCTCGCCGCCATGCCGGCCGAAACTATCGAAATACGGCCGAGCCTCGGGCTTCACCGGAAAATCGACGACCGCGCTCATCGGCTGTCTCTCGTCACCTCAGGCCGCGTCGCCGACGGCGCCGTAGCCGCGCCGTTCCAGCTCGACCGCGAGCGATTTGTCGCCCGATTCGACGATCTGCCCGTCCTGCAGCACATGCACCCGGTCGGGTTCGACATAATCCAACAGCCGCTGGTAGTGGGTGATCATGACGATCGCCCGGTCCGGCGCGCGCTGCCGGTTGACGCCAGCCGCGACCGCCCGCAAGGCGTCGATGTCGAGACCGCTATCGGTCTCGTCGAGGATCGCCAGGCGCGGCTCCAGCATCGCCATCTGAAAGATCTCGTTGCGCTTTTTCTCACCGCCGGAAAACCCGACATTGACCGCGCGCTGCAACAGATCCTCGCCGATGTCGAGTTCTTTGAGCTTGGCGCGCACCGCGCGCAGGAACTGCCCGGCATCGAGCTCGGGCTCGCCGCGGTGACGGCGGCCGGCATTCAATGCGGTGCGCAGGAAATACATATTGTTCACGCCCGGGATCTCGACCGGGTACTGAAACGCCAGAAACAGCCCCTCGCGCGCCCGCTCATCGGCCGGCATCGCCAGCAGATCGCGGCCGAGATAGGTCACGCCGCCTTGGGTCACCTCATAGCCGTCGCGCCCGGCCAGCACCGCGGCGAGCGTGCTCTTGCCGGAGCCGTTCGGCCCCATGATCGCGTGCACCTCGCCGGCCCCGACCGAAAGGTCGATGCCCCTGAGGATCTCGCGGCCGTCATCGGCGAGCCGTGCATGCAGATTAGTGATTTCGAGCATTGTAATTGGATCATCTAGTTTGAGCTAGGTCGACCGAGACAATCGGGTCCGCCGATTGCCGATTTCCCGATCATGAAGTCCTGACATTTTGCACGCTCTGGATGCTCTTGAGTTGGTAGGCAATCAGAAGACGCCACGAACGACCACACGCCCAAAAACAAAAACAGCGTTAAACCGGCCTTCCGCGCACCTAGCGATAGTTTTCCAATCGCGTTGTCGGCTGTGAGGTCGACCATTTTGGCCTATCGCTCCGTCATCCGACGCTGCCTTCGAGGCTGACGGCGAGGAGCTTCTGTGCTTCGACCGCGAATTCCATCGGCAGTTCCTTCAGCACTTCCTTGCAGAAGCCGTTGACGATCAGCGAGATCGCATCCTCGGTGCTCAGCCCGCGCTGGCGGCAGTAGAACAGCTGGTCGTCGCTGATTTTCGAGGTCGTCGCCTCGTGCTCGACCCGGGCCGAGGGGTTGCGCACCTCGATATAGGGGACGGTGTGGGCGCCGCAGCGCTCGCCGATCAGCAACGAGTCGCATTGCGTGTGGTTGCGCGCGTCCTGCGCCCGCGGCTGCACCCGAACCAGCCCGCGATAGGTGTTCTGGCCATGCCCGGCCGAGATCCCTTTGGAGACGATCGTCGAGCGCGTGTCCCGGCCGATATGGATCATCTTGGTCCCGGTATCGGCCTGCTGGCGGTTGTTGGTGATCGCCACCGAATAGAATTCGCCGACCGAATGGTCGCCTTCGAGGATGCAGCTCGGGTATTTCCAGGTGATCGCCGAGCCGGTCTCGACCTGAGTCCATGAAATCTTGGATCTGGCGCCACGGCAGGCGCCGCGCTTGGTCACGAAATTATAGATCCCGCCCTTGCCCTCGGCGTCGCCCGGATACCAGTTCTGTACCGTCGAATATTTGATCTGTGCGTCTTCATGCGCGATCAGTTCGACGACCGCGGCGTGGAGCTGGTTCTCGTCGCGCTGCGGTGCGGTGCAGCCTTCGAGATAGCTAACATAGCTGCCCTTGTCGGCGATCAGCAGGGTGCGCTCGAACTGCCCGCTCTTGGCCGCGTTGATGCGGAAATAGGTGGACAATTCCATCGGGCAGCGCACGCCGGGCGGGACATAGGCAAACGAGCCGTCGCTGAACACCGCCGAGTTCAAAGCCGCGAAGAAATTGTCGTTCCGCGGCACCACCGTGCCAAGGTACCGGCGCACCAGATCGGGGTGTTCGCGCACCGCCTCGCCGAACGAGCAGAAGATAATGCCGAGCTTCGCCAACTCGTCCTTGAAGGTGGTTGCCACCGAGATGCTGTCGAACACCGCGTCGACCGCGACCCCGGCCAACGCCCCGCGCTCCCGCAACGGGATGCCGAGCTTTTCATAGGTGCGCAGCAGCTCCGGATCGACCTCGTCCAGGGATTTCGGGCCGGCATTCTGCTTTGGCGCCGAATAATAGGTCGCGGCCTGATAATCGATCGGCGCCAGATTGAGTTTGGCCCAATTGGGCGGCGTCATCTTTTCCCAGGCGCGGAACGCCGCGAGGCGCCATTCGAGCAGCCATTCGGGCTCGCCCTTCCTGGCCGAGATGAAAGCCACCGTGTCCTCGTCGAGGCCTGGCGGCGCCTCATCGGCCTCGATATCGGTGACAAAGCCGTATTTGTACCCCTCCTGCGACAGCGAGCGGACGGTGTCGAGGGTGTCGATCGAAGCAGTCATGCGGATTATCTGCGCTCGTCAGTTGGTGGCGGCGTGAGCGGTTGCGGCCGGCCGGCGCGGGACAAAGGCGGCGGGAGTGATCATCGCTTCGAGCGTGACCGCCATTAGCGCTTGCTCGACCGCGCGATTGATCGCCGCCCAATGCGGCCGGGTCGGACAGTAATTGGTGCGCGTGCATTCGGCGACGTGGACCGAGCATTGGGTCAGTCCGATATCGCCGTCGATCGCCGCCACCACCTCGGCGACCGAGATCGCGTTCGCGCGGCGCGCCAGGCGATACCCGCCGGCGGATCCGCGCGTCGCCCTGACCAGGCCGGCATGGGCCAAGGCCTTCAGGATCTTGGCGACGGTGGCGCGCGGCAGAAGAGTCTCGTCAGCCAGCGCCGCCGCGGTCAGCTGCCGGTCGGGATCGGTCGCCAGGTGGGTGGCGACGATGACGCCGTAATCGGCAAGCTTGCTCAGGATGATCATCGCTCCGGGCCCGATGCATACCCCGGCCGAGGCGAATTCGGACCGGATTGGTCCGCTATAAATCGTCGTTAACGCCGCAAGGTCAAGCCCCATCGGGCATCCGCCGCGCATGGCCGGTGCGCGATGCGCAGGCAGGGCGCCGCGCCTTGGCATCCCAATTCGGCGATGGCCTGATCCGGCGCCGCTGCATCATGTGCCGGCAAATTCCGGCCATTTCGGAAGGTCAGTTGATTGCGGCGCCTTAAGTAAACCGTATCAAAAAAGCTGCGGCCTTCCGTAAAGTCGGGTCAGAACTCGGCGGACCTAAAGATTTTCAGCGGTTGTGGCTCGTCGCGCTCGGCAGAACCGTGAGCTGCGGGATCAGGGTATCCGGCTTGCCTCAGTCATGCACGCATCTTATGTGATCATCGTTCCGGCTGATCGGCGATACGGCATTCCGCTTGGATGTATTTTTCTGCTGACGCAAAATGAAACTGCTGGTCGTTGAAGACGATCGTGAGACCGCCTCCTATCTGCAGAAGGGCCTCGGCGAAAGCGGCTATGCCGTCGACCGCTCCGGCGACGGGCGCGAGGGATTGTTCATGGCGAGTTCCGGCGGCTACGACGCGATCGTGCTCGACCGCATGCTGCCGGGAATGGACGGTCTGGCCTTGTTGGGCGCGTTACGCGCCGCAGATATCCGTACCCCCGCCTTGATCCTCAGCGCGCTCGGCAGCGTCGACGACCGGGTCAAGGGGCTGCGCGCCGGCGGCGACGACTATCTGGTCAAGCCATTCGCTTTCAGCGAGTTGTTGGCCCGGATCGAGGCGCTGTTGCGGCGCGGCTCGGTGGCGCCGGCGACAACCGCATTGCGGGTCGCCGATCTCGAACTCGATTTATTGACCCGGACCGTCAAACGCGGCGGCCGGGCGCTCGAACTGCTGCCGCGCGAGTTTCGCCTGCTCGAATATCTGATGCGCAACGCCGGCCATGTGGTGACCCGGACGATGCTGCTCGAACATGTCTGGGACTATCATTTCGACCCCCAGACCAACGTCGTTGATGTCCACGTCAGCCGGCTGCGGCAAAAGATCGACAAGAGCTTTGCCCGGCCGCTGCTGCATACGGTGCGCGGCGCCGGCTATTGCCTGCGCCTGCCGGAATAGCTGCGCCGCCCGCCGCGATGGTCGCCGAAAAGCTGCTTCTCCCGGCCGCCCGATGGTGGCCGCGGCCGCGCCGCTTTCCAGCGAACCTGCGGCGGCTGGTGCGCACCCACGCGGTTCGCCTCGCTGCCCTTTATTTCCTGGTCTTCGCCATCTCGGTGCTCGGCGTGCTGCTGTTCGTCTATTGGACCAGCGCCGATTTTGTTGAGCGTCAGACCGAGGCGACGCTCGACGCCGAGATCACCGGGCTCGCCGAGCAATATGCCCAGCGCGGTCTGAGCGGGCTGGTGCAGATCGTCGCCGCGCGCAGCGCCGGCGACCGCGGCGACGCGATGCTGTATCTGGTGACCGGTCCCGACGGGCGGCCGCTCGCCGGCAATATCGCCGGCTGGCCGGCCGGGGTGCCGGCGCGGACCGGCTGGCTGTCGTTCACGGTCGAGGCACGGGTCAAGGGCCATACCGAGATCCACCCTGCGCGCGGCAGCCTGATCATCATCCCCGGCGGCTACCGCCTGCTGGTCGGTCGCGACATCAGCGATGCGGCGGCGTTTCGCGACCGGGTCAAGTCAACCCTGTTGTGGTCCGGGCTGGTGGCGCTTGGCGTCGGCCTCATGGGCGGCGCGGCGATGAGCCGCAATTTGTTGCGCCGCGTCGAGCTGGTCAACCGCACCAGCGAGCGGGTCATGGCCGGCAATCTGTCCGATCGCGTGCCGCTCGGCGGCACCGGCGACGAGTTCGACCAGCTCGCCGCCAATCTCAACCGCATGCTCGACCAGATCGAGCGGCTGATGACCGCGATGCGCGAGGTCACCGACGACGTCGCCCATGATTTGAAGACACCGCTGGCGCGGCTGCGCGCCAGGCTCGAACTGGCGCTGATCGGGTCGCAGGACGCCGCCGCCCAAGGCGAGGCGATCCGCGCCGCGATCGAGGAGGCCGACCGGCTGCTGGCGACCTTCAATGCGCTGCTCGGTATCGCCGCGGCCGAGGCCGGGGCCGGGCACGACCAGACCGGACCGCTGGACCTCTCGGAAGTCGCTCGCTCGGCGGCGGAGTTTTACGACCCGGTCGCCGAGGAAAACGGCTTCGCCCTGTCGCTGGCCGTGGAACCCGGGGTCAGGATCCGCGGCGACCGGCACCTGTTGTCGCAGACGCTGGCCAATCTGCTTGACAACGCGCTCAAATACGCCGGCGGGGGCGATCTGCAAATCCGGGTTTTCCGCGATGGCCCGCGCGCCGTCCTCGAAGTCGCCGATCGCGGACCAGGGATTCCCGAAGCCGATCGCGAGAGCGTGTTCGACCGCTTTGTCCGACTGGAGCCGAGCCGCAGCACACCGGGAAACGGTCTCGGCCTCAGCCTGGTGCGCGCAGTGGCGCGGCGCCACCACGGTGCGGTGGCGCTCGCCGATAATCGGCCGGGTTTGCGGGTCCGACTTGAATTCCCAGCGCTGCCAGCCTGATTATTCGCCGGTCCTGATTATTCGCCGGCCTGATTATTCGCCGGTCCTGGTTACTCGTCCGTCAGGTCGGCGCCGTCGTCGTTCTGCCGGTCGCGATCTTCGATCCGCCGCGCGGTTTCCACCATCATTTCGCGCAGCTCGTGCTGATCGAGCCCGGCGCTGCGCAATACCGGCTCCATCACCGCATCGGCGAGCAGATCGTCGAGGCTCGGCCGGTAGCGGCAGCAATCGAGACGATCGTTCATGATGTCCCTCCATGTTCCTCGGTATGTATGCAGCATCAACGGAAAGCGTGACCGCTTTATGTCCTCCGATCGGAAATTTCGCGGCATTAGTCCGTGACTCTGCCTTTTTTCGCGCAGCGATAGAGCCGGTGAACCGCGGTAAGACCGAAGGTCCGCCCGTTGCGGCGCTCGGCGCAAGAAGCGGGCTCGCTCGGTCATTGCACGTTAACGTAGGTGCTCGGCGGGTAATAGCGATTCCGGATCGTCATCGGGAATAGCCCCACGTGCCCCGGCAGCAGCGCGCCCGTCGGGAGGGCGGGCTGTGGCGAGGCGGAGGCCATGGTGGTTTGTGCCGCCGGCGGCACAGGAGCCGGCGCTGCGCCGGCTGGGGCGGGCAGCAGTGCCGCGGCGGGCATCGGCGTCGCCGCTGGGGCGGGCGCACCCGCCGATGCCGGAGGGTATTGGGCGACGCCGGCACCCGATGCCCGGCAGTTCTTTTGCGAGGCCAAAGTTCCGAGATATTCCTGCCTACTTTGCAGGGCCGAGGTCTCCGTGCTGGCAGCGCCCTGGAAATCCATCCCGAACCACAGGGGCCAGATAAATAGGCCAGCGACGCCCGCGGCGAGATTCTGCGCGACTTTTTCGCTTTCTTCACCCGCAAGTTCTTGAATCTTTACATTGTTCGCCCGGACTTCAACCGCTATCGCGGCACAGTCCGTGAATTGGTCCTGGGGCTGGATCACTGCAACCGGCTGCGGTGCCCGCCCGGCGCAGCCCGCCAGCGCGATCGCTGTCCCTATCGCAACGTAAGCTCTAAGAGTGCGCACTGTTCCGCGCTTTCCGCTGGGTGGCGAATGTATTAACGAGGATCTAGCTCCTCGCCTGTTCGCACCCATTGCGCCGGACAGAGATTGACAATTCGTAAAAGCGGTCCGGTTAAAGACCGGGTAGCCCGAGCGGTGCTACGGCGGCTAAGCCGGCGGCTCACTGTAGGTGACGCGGCGGATGCCGAGTTCCTCGATGCGCGTCTTGAGCGCCGGGCTCAGCAGCGCCGCCAGCTCGTCGCGATGATGATAGCCCGGCATCGCCGCTTCCAGCCGGGGGGTGGGCTCGATTGCCGGATGAAAGTAGATCTCGCTGACGCCGTCGGGCAGATATGGCAGCAGCCGCAGTACCCTCTCTTCGGTCATGCCGCCGCTCCAGGCGAGGCCGAAGACATGGTCGTTGACCCGCAATCCCGCCCGCTCGAGGCGCCGCCGCAGCCGCTCGATCCACGGCCGGTACAGCGGCGTCGGGTAGCGTTCCTGCGGGAAGGCGCGGCGCAGGACGGTCACCGGCTCGGCCGGGACGCGCACCGCCTTCATGCCATAGTCGCGGCCGATCTCGATGATCAGCGCGGCGACGCTCGGATGCAGGTGCATGTGCTTGTGGGCGTTGACATGGTCGAGCGCCAGGCCGGTCGCGGCGAAGGCGGCGAATTGCGCGCGGATCTCGGTCGCCAGCTGACGCCGGACCCGTCGCAGAAAAAAGAACCGGATGCCGGCGCGGGCCAGGTTGCGGTCGAATTCGCCATCGCCGCCGACCAGTTCGGCAACCTCGGCCGGCGGCGATACCGGGCTTCCGTCGACCAGCACCAGATGGAGCCCAACCCGCAGCCCCGGCAAAAGCCGGGCGCGCGCCACCGCATCGGCCGCCGCCGGCGCGCCGACCATCAGGCTGGCAGTCGACAGGATCCCATGGCGATGCGCCGCTTCGACGGCCTCGTTGACCGCCGGGTCGAGCCCGAAATCGTCAGCGCAGACGATCAGCCGCTTCAGCCGGTCATCTCCCGGTGGCGCAGGAAGTGAAAGAACTCGACCCCTTCGCGCAGGCGGCGACGCAGCATCTGCGGACTCTTGAGCATCTCGGCGACCAGCTCGGCGATCTTTTTGCGACGGAAATAAAAGCGCTTGTAGAAGGTTTCGAGCGACTGAAAAATTTCAGTATGCGACAGATGCGGGTAATGCAGCGGCGCGATCTGCACCCCGCGTTCGTCGGTCAGCTCGGCATGCGTGGTGTCCAACCAGCCGTTCTCGACCGCCTCTCGATGCAGCGCGGTGCCGGGGTACGGCGCGGCCAGCGACACCTGGATCGTGTGCGGGTTGATCTCGCCGGCAAAGCGGATCGTTTCCTCGATCGTCTCCTTCGATTCGCCGGGCAGGCCGAGGATGAAGGTGCCGTGGATCGTAATCCCGAGCTCGTGGCAATCCTTGGTAAAGCGCCGGGCGATGTCGATCCGCATGCCTTTTTTGATGTTGTTGAGGATCTGCTGGTTGCCCGATTCATAGCCGACCAGCAGCAGCCGCAACCCGTTGTCGCGCAATACTTCGAGGGTCGCGCGCGGCACGTTGGCCTTGGCGTTGCACGACCAGGTGACGCCGAGCTTGCCCAGCTCGCGGGCGATCGCCTCGGCGCGCGGACGGTCGTCGGTAAACGTGTCGTCGTCGAAAAAGAATTCTTTCACTTGCGGAAACCAGCTCCTGGCGAGCCGGATTTCCTCGATCACATGGGCGACGCTGCGCACCCGGTAGCGGTGGCCGCCGACGGTCTGCGGCCACAGGCAGAAGGTGCATTTCGAGCGGCAGCCGCGCCCGGTGTAGAGCGACAGATACGGGTGCTGCAGATAGCCGATAAAATAGTCCTCGACCCTGAGATCGCGCCGGTAGACCTCGCTGACGAATGGCAGCTGGTCCATGTCTTCGAGGATCGCGCGGTCGCGGTTGTGGCTGATCCCGCCGCCGGCGTTGCGCCAGCTCAGCCCGTCGATCGCCTCGAGGGCGCGGCCTTCGGCGACCTCCTGGATGGTAAAGTCGAATTCCTCGCGGGCGACAAAGTCGAGCGCCGCCGAGGCCTTGAGGCTGTCCTCGGGCTCGACCGCGACCTTGGCCCCGACCATGCCGATCTTAAGCCGCGGGTTTGCGTCCTTCAGCGCCGCCGCCACCTTGATGTCCGAGGCAAAGGATGGGGTCGAAGTGTGCAGCACCGCGAGCTCATAGTCGCCGGCCAGCGGCAGGATGTCGGTGAGCCTGAGCCGTGCCGGCGGCGCATCGATCAGCCGGCTGCCGGGCACCAGCGCGGCCGGCTGGGCGAGCCAGGTCGGGTACCAGAACGAACGGATCTCGCGCCGCGCCTGATAGCGCGAGCCGGCGCCGCCGTCGAACCCGTCAAACGAGGGCGGGTGCAGGAACAGGGTCTTCATCATCAAACCTTGTCTCCGTCGGCTGTCATGCGGCCGCTCGCCTCGACACGAAAATGCTCGTCCCGCCAGAATACCCTTCGCCCGAAGAAGCTGGCGACGAAGACGGCGAAGGACAAGGCGTCGCGCACCGGGAGCAGCCAGGGCCGGGCCGCCGGCAGTCCGAGGGCGCCGGCCGTAATCCTCGCGCAAACCCCTCTCACCAAATAGGTGATCCCGACAAAGACGCAGGCGGTCAAGTCAAATCGGGAGAAAGCCGCGGCGAGTTCGGCGACCATCAGCGGGTGGGTCACGATCGACCCGGCATAGGCCGCCGGGGCGACCCCGCGCACGGTGCGCGCCCAGCGCAGCTCGTGGCGCCACAAGGCGGCGAGGGACGGCTCGGTAACCCGGGCCTCGACCATATAGCGCGACAGCACCACGCCGAGGCCCTGCGCCCGCACCGCGTCGCCCAACCGGTGGTCGTCGGCGAGCTCGTCGCGCACGCGGGCAAAGCCGCCGATGCGCTCGAGGGTGGCGCGGCGCAGCGCGATCGTGGCGCCAAAGCAGCCGCGGCCGACGCCCATCGCCTCGCCCGCCAGAGCGCCCGGCAGAAACCCGAAATTGATGTGCATCGCCCCCAGCTCGGACCAGATCCCGCCGGTCGGCACCCCCCGATACAAGCAGGTGACAATGCCGACCTGCGGATCCTCCAAGGGCGCGGTGATGGCGGCCAGATAATCCCGCTCGACCCGCATATCGCTGTCGGCGAGGACGAGGATGTCATGCCGCGCCGCCGGCAGCATGTTTTCGAGGTTCGAGACCTTGCGGTTGCCGCCGCCGCTGCGCCGGTCGACGACCAAGGTCACATCGCCGCCGGGAAAATCGCGAATCAGCGCCCGGGCGGCATCGAGCGCGCCATCCTGCGGGTCGTTGACGCCGAGCACGATCTGCCATGCCGGATAATCCTGCTCGGCGAAAGACCGCAGGTTTTCGTAGAGCCCGGGCTCGTCGCCGTGCAGCGGCTTCAAGATCGAGACCGCGGGTCGCCGCGCCGCCATCGGTAGGGTTCGCCGGGCGAAGCGCCTGACTGCCAAGGTCGCGGCCAGCAGATAAACCCAGCCCGGCAGCAGCAGGATCGCGATGGCCAGAATGGGGTTCATCGCAAGCGCGTTACCCCTCGCGACGATTGCGCGTGCAATGCGAAGGGAGTAGTGGCAGGGAGGAAGCGCCCACCTATATCCAGGCTGTCGCAGGCGGGTCCTGACGGCGTGAGATGACGAGGGGACATCATGCGGGTCGTACTAGCCCAGCCGCGGGGATTTTGCGCGGGGGTGGAACGGGCGATCGAGATCGTCGAGCGCGCGCTCGAAAAATACGGCCCGCCGATCTACGTTCGCCATGAGATCGTCCATAACCGGCATGTTGTCGAGCGGCTGCGCGGCAAAGGGGCGCAGTTCGTCGACGAGATCGACGAAGTGCCGCCGGGCAGCGTCACCATCTTCAGCGCCCATGGCGTGGCCAGCACGATCGAAGAGCGCGCCGCCGCGCGCGGTCTGCCGGTCATCGACGCGACCTGCCCGCTGGTCTCGAAAGTCCATATCGAGGGGCAGCGCTACGCCAATCAGGGCCGCGAGATTATCCTGATCGGCCATGCCTTCCATCCCGAGATTGTCGGCACGATGGGACGGATCGTCGGCCGCGTGCATCTGATCTCGACCCCCGAGGAAGTCGCCGGGCTCCAGGTCGCCGATCCCGACAAGCTCGCCTTTATCACCCAGACGACGCTGAGCGTCGACGATACGCGCGCCGTGATCGAAGCGCTGAAGGCGCGCTTTCCGACGATCGTCGGCCCGGACACCAAGGATATCTGCTACGCGACGCAGAACCGCCAGCGGGCGGCGCGCGAACTCGCCCAAATCGTCGATGTGGTCCTGGTGGTCGGCGCGCCCAACAGCTCGAACTCGAACCGGCTGCGCGAAATCGCCGCCGAAAGCGGGGTGCCGAGCTATCTGATCGAAGATGCCGGCGCGCTCGACCCGCGCTGGCTCGACGGCGCCGCCGCGGTCGGCATCACCGCCGGCGCATCGGCTCCGGCCGAACTGGTCGAGGCGCTGATCGACCGGCTGCGCGAGATCGCCGAAATCGACCTCGCGGTGCTGCCGGGCGTCACCGAGAATGTCCGCTTCCGGATGCCGCCGCAGCTCGCCGAAACCGCCGGCTGAGGCCGGCATCACCATGAATTTTTAACGAGGATTCGCCGTGGCCATTCCGTTGCGCCAAACCATCCGGGTCGGGGCCTATGTGCTCGGGCGCCACCTGCGCCGGATCGAGCGCTACCCGCTGGTGCTGATGCTCGAGCCATTGTTCCGCTGCAACCTCGCCTGCGCCGGCTGCGGCAAGATCGACTACCCCGATGCGATCCTCAATCAGCGGCTCAGCGTCGCCGAATGCCTCGCAGCAGTCGACGAATGCGGCGCCCCGATCGTCGTCCTGGCCGGCGGCGAGCCGCTCTTGCACCGCGACATCGCCGAGATCGCCCGAGGCCTGACCGCGCGCAAGAAATTCGTCTATCTGTGCACCAACGCGCTGCTGCTCGAAAAAAAGCTCGATCAGTTCCGGCCCAACCCCTATTTCGCCTGGACCGTGCATCTCGATGGCGACCGCGAGGCGCATGACCGCTCGGTGTGCCAGGACGGGGTTTACGACCGCGCCATCGCGGCGATCGGGCTGGCCAAGTCGCGCGGCTTCCGCGTCAATATCAACGCCACCTTGTTCGACAATGCCGACCCCGAGCGGGTCGCCCGGTTCTTTGACCGGGTCAGCGCGATCGGGCTCGACGGGATCACGGTATCGCCCGGCTACGCCTATGAGCGCGCGCCCGACCAGGAGCATTTTCTCAACCGCCGCCGCACCAAGGAACTGTTCCGCGGCATCTTCGCGCGGCGCAAGCACGCGTGGTCGTTCAACCAGTCGAGCCTGTTTCTCGATTTTCTCGCCGGCAACCAGTCCTATCGCTGCACCCCCTGGGGCAACCCGACCCGCAATTTCTTTGGCTGGCAGCGGCCCTGCTATCTGCTCGGCGAGGGCTATGCCAAAACCTTCAGGGAACTGATGGAGGAAACCGACTGGGACGCCTACGGCACCGGCAATTACGAAAAATGCGCCGATTGCATGGTTCACAGCGGCTACGAGGCGACCGCGGTCATGGATACGGTGCGTCACCCGCTGAAGGCGGCGGCGGCGGCGCTGCGCGGGGTGCGCACCGAGGGTGAAATGGCGCCGGAGATCCCGCTCGACCAGCAGCGCCCGGCCGAATACGTGCTGTCCCGGCACGTCGACCAGGCGATGGCGCGGCTAAGCCGCCAACAAGAGCCCGCGTAGCGCGCGGGCCGGTCCGGCCAGCGCCGCCAGCGCCGTCCGGGTATCGCGCGCGAGCCCGATCAGGGCCGGCATTTGGCGCGGCCGCCGCAGCACCGAGGCGAGCACCTGCGCGAGCCTTGGAGTACCGTCCGCGGCGAGCGGGATTAGCGCCGCCGGCGGCAGTTCTCGATCAGCCGCATCGGCGATCGCCCGCAGCGCGACAAACGGAATCCCGGCCGCCGTCGCGATGCTGGCGACGACAGCGCTCTCCAGATCGACGGCGAGGGCGCCGGCTTCGCTCCAGGCGCGGCGCTTTTCGGCCCGGGTCGCGAGGATGGCGTCGGCCCCGAGCACCGGGCCCTGCCGGGCCGAGATACTGGCGGCGAGATCGGCCACGCGCCGGCGAAACGGCTCCTCCGCCCGCCACCTCCGGCCGGCAACGACGATTTCTGTCGAGATGACCAAATCGCCCGGCCGCAATTCCGGCGCCAGAGCGCCCGCGATGCCAAAGCTAATCAGGCAACTCGCCCGCCGCACCGCGCTTTGGGCAATGGCGGCGGTGCGGTTGCGGTCCCCGGCGCCGATCACCGCGGCAAAGCCGGCGACGCGCGCGATTCCGGCCTCGGCGGCGAGCCCGCAGATGCAGATCGCGGCTGCCGATCGCGTCGTCTCGGACAAGTCTCCACCCCGGGAGCTCAAATACCGAACGGCACTCGGGCAGAGTTGGCGCCGGTCAGACGCCGGTAACGGGCCAGGGCCCAGAGCGGGAAATAGAGGCGGTAGCCGTGATAGCGCAGAAAAAACACCCGCGGAAAGCCCACCGCGGTGAACCACTTCTCGTCCCAGGTACCGGTCGGCTTCTGAGTCGCGATCAGATAGGCGACGCCGCGGGAAGTGGCCGGGTTGGCGACCTCGCCCGCGGCCATCAGGGCGAGCAATGCCCATGCGGTCTGCGACGGCGTGCTGTAGGGCGCTTCGCCACGCGGCACGCCGGGCCAGTATGATTCTTCGGCTTCGCCCCAGCCGCCATCGGCGCGCTGCCGGGCGAGCAGCCAGGCCACCGCGCGGCGCATTTCCGGCGCCGCTGGATCGATGCCGGCAGCATTGAGCGCGGCCAATGCCGACCAGGTGCCGTAAATGTAGTTGCTGCCCCAGCGTCCGAACCAGCTGCCGTCGGCTTCCTGCTCGCGCCGCAGAAAGGCGATTGCAGCGGCGATCGGGGGATGGTCCGCGCGGCCGCCTAGCTGCGACAGAAACCCCAGGCAGCGGGCGCTGACATCGGCGGTCGGCGGGTCGAGCAGCGCGCCATGATCGGCAAACGGGATATGGTTCAGGTAATAATGCGTGTTGTCGGCATCGAACGAGCCCCAGCCGCCGTTGCGGCTTTGCATGCCGATGATCCATTCGGCCGCGCGGTCGATCGCCGGACGGTAGCGCGCCCGATCGAAGCGGTCGAGCGCCAGCGCCACGGCGGCGGTATCGTCGACATCGGGGTAAAACGGGTTCTCATACTGGAAGGCCCAGCCGCCGGGCCGCACGCCGGGGCGGATCATCGCCCAATCGCCGGTCACCTCCAGCACTTGCTTTTCGGCGAGCCAGTCGAGCGCCCGCCCGATCGCCGGATCGAGTCGCTTGTCGCCGGTCTCCAATAGCGCGTGACAGGCGAGTGCGGTGTCCCACACCGGCGACAGGCAGGGTTGGCAATAGCTGTACTCGCCCTCGCCGACCAGAAGCCTGTCAATCGCGGACGCGGCGGTGATCCAGTCGGGATGGTCGCGCGAATATCCGATACAGTCGAACATCATCAACGAGTTCGCCATCGCCGGGAAGATCCCGCCAAGACCGTCTTCGCCGTTGAGGCGCTCGGTTGCAAAGGCGACGGCCTTGCTGATCGCCCGCCGCCGCGGCCCGGCCGGAAACAACGGCTCGGCCCAGCGCAGCACCCGGTCGAGCAGGGCGAAAGCCGTCGCCAGCGGCGAGGAGGTCGGTCCGGCGATCCAGTCGCGCACCGATTCCGGCGGTTCGAGGAACAATTCGCGGATTGTGATCCGGTGCGGGTTGCGGGCGCGCGGCCGCAGCGCCATCAGCACCAGGAGCGGCACCAGAACCGTGCGCGACCAATAGGAGACCTTGGCGAGGTGAAACGGCGACCAGCCGGGCAGCAGCATGATTTCGACCGGCATCATCGGTACCGCCCGCCACGGCACCTCGCCGAACAATGCCAGCTTGATGCGGGTGAAGACGTTGCACCGGCGCGCACCGCCCTGGGCCAGGATCGCGGCGCGGGCGCGCGCCATGTGCGGTGCGTCGATCGGGTCGCCGGCGGCCTTCAGCGCGAAATAGGCCTTGACCGAGCAGCTGAGATCGAGCCTGCCGCCGTAGAACAGCGGCCAGCCGCCATCCTCGCCCTGCTGGGCCCGGATGAAACGCGCAATCCTCGCCTGAAGCGCGGGCTCGATCCGGTCGAGATAATGCTGCAGCAGAATATATTCGGACGGGATCGTCGCATCGGCTTCGAGTTCAAAGATCCAATGCCCGTCGGCGTCCTGCGACGCCAGCAGCGATTCGGTGGCGCCTTCGATCGCTGCGTCCAGCGCATGGGCATCCACGTCCGGCTCGCCGCGGTGGCCGGCGGCTAGCCTCGGCCCGGCCGTTGTCTGGTTTATCGTGTTGCTCATCGAAGGATACGTTGCCGGCTGTCCTGCCCGGTGGCCGCTTTACCAAAAAAGGCGCCGCCCGTCGCCGCCGGCAAGTGCCTCGCCCGATCGGGGAGCAGCGCCTGTTGCGCGGCGGCAAATCCAGAAGCGATCGCGCCCTCGATCGTCGCTGGCAGGCCGGTATTGGTATAGTCGCCGGCAAGCAGAAGGTTCTGCCAGCTCGTCGACGCCGCCGGCCGGCGGCGCAGCTGATCCGGGCTGGCGAGAAACGTCGCCCGCCGCTCCTTGACGATCCGCGCCGGCGGCATCGGCAACGCCGGCAGCCGGTAGGCCATTGCCGCATCGCGCCACAGCGCCTCGCGCAGCGCCTCGGCCGGGCGGTCGACGATCCGGTCGGCGGCGCTGACCGTCACCGACAACACCTCGCGCTTGCGAAAGATCCATTCGGCGACGCCGTCGACCACCCCGATGAATAGCGGCGAACCCGGCGGCAGGGCGCAGCGGAAATGGGCGTTGACGATCGGCGAAAAGGCGTCGGGCACGATCAGCCCGGGCACGAGGCGCGCGGCAATCGCCGCGGGCACCGCGAGGATCACCCGGTCGTCGCCGCCTAATTCGATCGTACCCGCCTCGAACATCAGCCCCGACACCCGGTCCGGGCCGAAATTCAATTCGCGCAACCGGGCGCCAAAATAGATCTCGGCGCCATCGCTGCCCAAAGTCGAGAGCGCCGGATCGACAAATGTCTCGGAGAGGCCTTCGCGCGGCACCAGCGGGCGGCACGCCGCGCCGCCGCGGCCGAGCGTCTCGGTCAGGATATGCCAAAAGAGGCGGGCCGAGGCGCGTTCGACGCCGGTGTTCAGCGCGGCGACGGCGAGCGGTTCCCAGAGCCGGCGGGACAGCGGCCGGCTGCGATCCATCACTTCGGCGAGCGTGGCCGACGGGCCGGCCCAGCGCAGCGCCAGCGCTTCGAGATAATCGGCGGCGCGGGTGCCCGGGACCCGTCGCGCGCGGCGGAAAATCCACCACGGCACGGCGCCGCGATTCGGCCTTATCGTCCAGCGATGGCCGCTCGCCGCGTCGATGAAGGCAAATACCGCATGCTGCGGCCCCTCGATCGTGTCGCCCGCCCCGATCCGATCGAGATAGCCGAGCGCGCGGCGGTTTCCGGCCAGCAGCAGGTGATTGCCGTTGTCGATGCGGCAGCCGAGTTCGGCGTCCAGAAACGAGCGGCAGCGGCCGCCGGCATGGGCGCTCGCTTCGTAGAGCCTGACCCGGCGCCCCTCGCCCGCCAGCATGACTGCCGCGGCGAGGCCCGCCAAGCCGGCGCCGATGACATGCACCTGTCCGGCTGTCGAATCGCCGCTCATAGCAGGCCGTGACGCAGCACCAGCCATAGCTTCAGCGGTTTCGACAGGCTGACGCGCGTGGTCGGGTCGCGCCACCCGCCGCGCAGCAGTTGTCGCAGGGTGGCGTGGTAGACCGACGCCATTACCGCCGCGGGCCGCATCGCCCGGCGCCGGCATTGCGCCATCGCCCGCGCGCTGTCGCGGAAATGCGCTTCGGCGATCGCCGCGACCTCGCGGCAGGCGGCCGGCAATGCCGGATGGCGCAACATCGCCATCGGGTCGGCGTGGCGGATGCCGTGACGGTCGAGGATTTCCCGCGGCAGGTAGAGCCGTCCGCGCCTTGCATCCTCGTCGAGGTCGCGCAGGATATTGGTCAGCTGCAATGCCCGGCCGAGCGAATCGGCGACGCGATGCGCCGCGTGGCTGTCGTCGCCGAACACAGGGACGGAGAGATGGCCGACCGCGCTGGCCACCCGGGCGCAATAAAGGTCGAGCGTGGCGAGGTCGGGGGCGCGGATATCCTCGCGCGCATCCATCTCCATGCCGTCGATGACGGCGAGGAAATCCTCCCGGCGCAGGCGGTAGCGCAGCATCGGCTGATGGAGCGCGCGAGCGATCAGGTGACGCGGTCGCCCGGCATAGAGACCACCAATCTCCTCGCGCCACGCGGCCAGGGCCGCGAGCTTGTGGGCCACCGGCCGCTTGCCGTCGGCGATGTCGTCGACCTCGCGGCACCAGGCGTAGACCGCATACATTCCATTGCGGCGGTCGCGCGCCAGCAAGCGCATCGCCCAATAGAACGAGGTTCCGGCCGCCTCGACCCGGTCGCGAATGGTCTGGCGCAGCGCAGCGTCGTCGAGTTCGCCCGGGACGGCATCGAACGCCGCGTCGCTCATCGCAGGATTCCTCGCGGAACGCCGCGCAGAAACGCCGCGAGGAAATCTGATTTGCCGAGGCCGACCCGGGCGGCCAGCGGATCGGCGCGGCGCAGCCGGTGCAACAGCCGCGCCGCCAGCTCGGTGATGACCGCGCATTCGCAGCGCAATCCGGTCGCCGCGACCCGAGGCGCTAGCCCGCGCGCGGTATCGACCAGCGCCGCGGTGCGGTCGAGCAGCGTGTCGAGCACCTGGCGCAGCGCCGGGCTCGATTGCGCCGCGGTCAGCGCCGCGACCTCGCTCCCGGCGGCGACAAGGTCGGCCGTCGGCAAATAGACCCGGTCGAGCCGGCGGTAATCCTCGGCGCAATCCTGCAGATGGTTGAGCACCTGCAGGGCCGAGCACAACGCATCCGAGGGCGGCCAGGTCTCGCGGCTCTCGGCATGCAGGTCGAGCAGCTGCCGGCCGACCGGCGAGGCCGAATAGCGGCAATAATCCATCAGCTCGTCCCAGTCGCGATAGCGCCGTTTCTCGGCGTCCTGGCGGAAAGCGCGCAACACGTCATGGCAGTGCTGCGCCGTCACGCCGGTCGCGACCAGGCTTTGGCGCATCGCCACCGCCGCCGGCGCATTCTCGCCCGGCCCGCCATCGAGCGCCGCCGCCATCTGGTCGAGCCTGCGAAGTTTCTCGCCGGCCCCGAGTTCCGGATTGTCGGCGATATCGTCGGCAGTGCGGGCAAACCGGTAGAAGGCGTGCACATGCGCCCGCAGATCGCGTCGGATCAGCAGCGACCCGACCGGGAAATTCTCGCCGTCGCGCCATTTGCCCGATGGCGTTTCGACGGTCTCGCGGCCTTGCGCCTTCGGCTCTGCCGCCGCAATCATTTCAGATACCCGTTCGCCGCAAACCACCCGACCGCATCGGCGATCGCCTCGCGCGCCGGCCGCGGCCGGTAGCCGAGTTCGCGCGAGGCTTTCACCGATGAAAAATACATCTTCTTTTTGGCCATGCGAACCCCGTCGAGCGTGGTGAAGGGCTCGCGGCCGGTGACCCGCGCCATCAGTTCGGCCCCGGCGGCAACCGCGAACGCCGCCGCGTAGGGGACTTTGACGCGTGGCGGCCGCCTGCCGATGGTGCGCGCGACCTCGGCCAGGATCTCGGCAAGCGCCAAATTCTCGCCGCCGAGAATATAGCGCTCGCCGATCCGCCCGGTCTCGGCCGCGGCGAGATGACCCGCGGCGACGTCGTCGACATGCACGATATTGAGCCCGGTGTCGACAAACCCCGGCATATGCCCGCGCGCGGCTTCGAGGATCAGCCGGCCGGTCGGCGTCGGCCTGAGATCGCGCGGGCCGACCGGCGTCGACGGATTGACGATGATCGCGGGCAGGCCGCACTCGACGATCAGGCCGCGGACGACCTCCTCAGCCTGGAATTTCGATTGTTTGTACGGTCCGATCATGTCGTCGATGCGGCCGCAGGTGTCTTCGTCGGCCGAGCCGCCCGAAACCAAGCCGATCGTCGCCACGCTGCTGGTATGGACGATCCGCTCGACGCCCTCGGCCAGCGCCGCCTTCATCAAGTCGCGGGTGCCGTCGACATTGGCGCGGAACATCGCCGCCGGGTCCGGGACCCACAGCCGGTAATCGGCGGCGACATGGAACAGGTAGCGGCACCCCGCGACGGCGCGGATCAGCGATGGCCCATCCTCCATCGCGCCTTCCGCGATGTCGACCGGCAGGTCGGCAAGGTTGCGCCGGTCGCCGCCGGGCCGCGCCAGCACCCGCACCCGCTGCCCGCCCTCCAGCAGCGCCCGCGCCACCGCCGATCCGACGAACCCAGTGGCGCCGGTGACCAGGCACAAACCCGGCGAGAGGGCCATGTTGCGCTATCCGCCGGTCGGCGATGCCGCTGGCGTCGGCGAGCTCAACGCAGCGCGTCGAGCTTGTGCTGAACCAGTACGCGCCGCCGGTCGCCCGGCGGCAGCGCCGCCAGCAGCTCGGTCCAATAGCCTGCCGCCCGGTAGCGGTCGCCGCTATTGGCGGCGGCGAGACCGAGATACCACAGCGCGTCCGGCTGTTTGACGTCGAGGGCGTGGATCTGCGTCGCCAGATCGACCAGTTCGGGGCTCGGCTGGTCGTCGGCGATGCCGCTGGCGAGCGCCTGCAGGTAGGCTTCGAGCAAAGCCAGATCGCCAGGGAATTGCGCGTTGCCCTGCTTGAGGGCGGCCAGCGCGTCGGCGGTGCGGCCGAGCCCTTCGAAGGTGTTGGCGCGGGCGATCCACCCTTGGGCATTCTCCGGCATCGCGGGCGACGCAGCCGCCGGCGCATCCACCCCGGTCGCGGCTTCGCGGCTGCGTGCCGCCTGCGCCTTGTCGGGCTCGCCGAGCACGTCGTAGGCACGGGCCAGCCGCGCCCATCCGGTCCTGTCATCCGGGTGCTGCTCGAGCTGCTGGGCGAGCCGACCGACCATGCCGCGGATCATCGCCTGCCGCTGTTCCGGCGACATCGATCGGGCGGCGGCGATGTCCTGCGGGCTCGGACCGGGAGGCGTGGCGGCGGATTCGGCCGCGGCCGGCGGCCCGGCCGGCGCTAGCTCGGCGAGCCGGTTGGCGACGGTCTGGCGCCAGGGCGCGTCGGCCGGGGCGTCGGCCAGCAAGGCTCGCAATTTCTTTATCGCGCCGGCGGGGTCGCCAGCCTGCTGAGCCGCCTCGGCGGCGTAGTAGCGCGAGCGCGGATCGTCGGGCGCCTTGGCGAATTCGGCCGCGGCCGGCGGCGTCACCGTGCCGTCGGCGGCGAGCACCAGCACCTCGCCGAGTTCGGCGTGCAACCCGGTCTGACCGGGCGCCAGGGCGATGGCGTGGGCATAGGCCTCGCGCGCCTCGGAAAATCGGCTCAGCGCGGCGAGGGTGCGGGCGAGCAGGGTCCAGCCCCTCAGATCGCCGGGCGCCTGTTGCAGATGCGCTTTGATGCGGTCGGCGGCGGCGGCCAACTCGGCCGCACCATGCGGAATGACGGCGTCGGTCGCGGCATTGCGCTCGATCGCCGCTGGCATGCCGACGGCGAGATAGACGGCGATTGCCGCCACCGGTAGCACCCCGGCGATGCCGAGCGCCGCGCCGACCCGCCACGAGGTGTCCGCCCCGCGATCCGCGGCCGCGGCATCGTCGTCGCGCTCGGCCGCGGCCAGCATGCGCCGGGCGATCTCGGTGCGCGCCGCAGCGGCGTGGTCGGAAGCGAGCCGGCCCTGCGCCAGCTCGGCATCGATCTCGGCGAGCTGCCGGCGGAACAGCGCCGCCACCGGCGCGGCGTCACCGCTGTCGGACCGCGGCCGGCGGGCGAGGGGTCGCAGCAATGTGGCGAGCACCGCCAGGGTCAGCAACCCGGCGAGGATCCAGAACCAAACCATGCCCGATCGCTCAACAATGCCGAAGCCCGCGCGCGCTCTTCCCTGGTCAGATCCGGCAATGCCGGGTCGGGGCGCCATCGCCGCGCCCGCACCAGCAGCACAATGCCGGCCCCCAGCACCAGCCCCGGCGGGCCGAGCCACAGCAGCCAGGTCACCGGTTCGAACGGCGGATCGAGCAGCACGAACACGCCGTAGCGCGCGACGATGTAGTCGAGCACCTGCCGATCGGTGTCGCCGGCGACCAGCTGCCGGCGCACCAGCAGGCGCAAATCGTGGGCTAAATCGGCGTTGGATTCTTCGATCGACTGGTTCTGGCAGACGAGGCAGCGCAATTCCCGGCCGATCGCCTCGGCCCGCGCCTCGAGCGCCGGATCGGCGAGCCGCTCCGACGGTTCGAACGCCGAAGCGGCCGATGCCCCGACCGCAGCCAGCAGCGCCGCCGCGAGCAACAACCGCCCGATCATCCGCGGGTCGGCCGGTCGCGGGACGATCGCCGGCGCGGCGCGGGATGCCGGCAGCCGCATCCGCAGCCGCCGGTCGCTTAGCGAGACGAGCCCGCCCAAGGCCGCCAGCACCGCGCCGAACCAGATCCATGGGACCAGCGGGTTGTAATAGGCGCGCAGCACCCAGCCGCCCTTTCCGTCCGGATCGCCGAGCGCCAGGTAGAGGTCGCCAAAGCCGTTGGTCGAAATCGCGGTGTTGGTCGTCCGGCTGCCCGCGATCGGGAACCAGCGGCGCTCAGGATACAGAGTGAATGAGGCGCTGCCGGGCCGGTCGACGACGATCTCGGCGCGCTGTACCTGGTAATTCTCGACATCGCCCGCGGTGACCCCGACAAAGTGCAGGGTGCGGCCGGCGATCTGCAGCTTGTCGCCATCATGCATGGTCACGATCCGCTCGCTGCGCCAGGCGCTCGAAACCGTGACCCCGGCGATCAGCACGCCGATGCCGAAATGGGCCAGCGCATAACCGAAGGTGCCCCGCGGCAGACCGCGCAGCCGGCGCAGCACGACGCCCGGCGGCAATTTGCCCAGCCCGGTGCGGTCGGCAAGATCGGTCAGCACTCCGAGCATCGCCCAGCTGGCCAGGGCGATTCCGGCGAGCGCTGCCGGCGACGCATTCCGGTGAAAGAAATACACGATCGCCGGGGCCAGCAAGGCGCCGACCATGGCCGGGGCGAGCCGGCGGGCCGCCGCCCCGAGATTGCCGTGCCGCCATGCCAGCACCGGACCGATCACCATGGCGATGATGCCGGGAGCGACGATCGGCACAAAGGTCCGGTCGAAATATTGCGGCCCGACCGACAGTTTGACCCCGCTCCACACCTCGGCGAACAGCGGATAGAAGGTGCCGAGAAACACCGTCGCCATACCGGCCGCGAGCAGCAGGTTGTTGACGACGATCGCCCCCTCGCGGCTGACCGGCGCGAACCGGTTGCCGGCTTCGAGACCCGGCGCCCGCAGCGCGAACAGCAGCAGGCCGCCGCCGATCACGATCGCGATCAGTATCAAGATAAAGACGCCGCGGCTCGGGTCGAGGGCAAAGGAATGGACCGAGGTCAGGATCCCGGAGCGCACCAGAAAGGTGCCGATCAGGCTCATGCCAAAGGTCAGGATCGCCAGCAGCACGGTCCAGCGCTGCAGGCTCTCGCGCTTTTCGACCACCGCCGCCGAATGCAATAGCGCGGTGCCGAGCAGCCACGGCATGAACGAGGCGTTCTCGACCGGGTCCCAGTACCACCAGCCGCCCCAGCCCAGATCGTAATAGGCCCACCAGCTGCCCATCGCGATGCCGACGGTCAGCCCGCACCACGCGGTCAAGGTCCAGGGCCGCACCCAGCGCGCCCAGGCGGCGCCGACCCGGCCCTCGAGCAGGGCGGCGATGGCAAACGAATAGGTGATCGAAAATCCGACATAGCCGAAATAGAGCATCGGCGGATGAAAGGCGAGACCCGGGTCCTGCAGCAGCGGGTTGAGATCGCGGCCGTCGGCCGGAACCGGGAACAGCCGGGCGAACGGGTCAGAGGTGCCGAGAATGAAGGCGAGGGTGCCGAGGCCGAGCAGGCCCTGGATCGCCAGGGTTCGGGCCCGCAGGCTCGGCGGCAGTGAGCGGGCGAACAGCGCGACCAGCCCGCCGAACAAGGCCAGCATGAACACCCACAGCATCATCGAGCCTTCGTGGCTGCCCCACACCCCGCTCACTTTGTAGAGCATCGGCTTTTCGAGGCTCGAATTCTCGAACACGTTCAGTACCGAGAAATCGGAGACAATGTGGGCGTGGGCAAAGATGGCGAAGGACAGCGCCACCAGGCCGAGCTGCAACAGTGCCGCCGGCCGCGCCAGATCCATCAGCGCCCGGCTGCGCACCCAGGCGCCGATCAGCGGCGCCACCCCCTGCACCGCGGCGACCAGTAAGGCCAGGACGAGCGCGAAATGGCCGATCTCTACGAGCACATGACCCCCGCCCGGAGCGTTTTGACGCCAGCGATCCTGGCACGACGGACGAGGTGACCCGGTCTTACTCGGTGAGCAGCATGCGGCCATAAGGCGCCATCGCGGCCTGGCGGCTGGCGGCGTGGTGGGTCAGGATGGTCATCACATCGCGTCGGATTTCCTGTAGTGGGTCGGTGTCGTAGAGCCAGCGCGCGCCGGCCGCTTCGCATAGGCGTTCCAGCGCCCAGCCCACCTGGTGCTGGGCGTAGACCATGTCGCGGCGGGCGCGCAATGCCTCGGCCTCGGTGATCCGACGGCCCGAACTGACCGCCTCGGTGCTGGAATCGCGCCCGGTGTGTAACAGCAGGGTTGCCGCATCGATCGCGGCGGCCGCCTCGCCGATGGTCATCTGCACCACCTCGGACTCCGCCACCTTGGTCACCCCGCGCGACACCCGGCCGGTCAGTGCGGCACACACGATATCGAGGGCGCGGCGGCCGAGCGCGATGCACACCGGCGGCAATGAGTAGGACACCAGAAACCCGCGCGGCGCGCGCAATACCGGATAGTCGGGATGTACCAGCGCGCCTGGCGGGGTTCCCGCGAACAGGTCGCCGACCATCACGCAGCGGTGCTCCGGAATGAACAGATCGCGCAGCACCAGCGATTTGCTGCCGGTGCCGGCGAGGCCGAGCACCTGCCAATCGTCGACGATCTCGATCTCGGCAAGCGGCGCCAGCAGATAGGCGATGTGCCGCGCGTCGCCGAATTCGCCGAGAAAGGCGCCGAGGATCGCCCATCGCGCGTAATCGCAACCGCTGGAGAAAGGGAAGTTTCCGCTCAGCCGCCAGCCGCCCGCAACGGGTTTCGCGGCCGCCCGCGGTGCCAGCGAGGAGGCCGCCACCGCCTCGGGATCGTCGCCCCAGACATCGATCTGGGCCGGTTCGGGATATTGGGCGATGATCCACTGGTGCTCGGCCAGCACCGCATAGACCCAGGCCGAGGATGCGCAGCCATAAGTCAGTTCTTCGACGATCCGGGAGAACAGGCTGAACCGGCCCTGCATTCCGCCGAACCTTGCCGGCTGCAGGATGCGCATAATCCCGGCCGCGTGGTACTCGGCGATCGTCTGCGCCGGCACTTGCCGCGCCGCCGTTGCGCCCGGCGCGCGCTCGGCGAGCAGCGGGATCAATGCCCGCGCTCGCTCCAGCACCGCGCGTTCCTGGTCGGGCAGAGCGCTGTCGTCGCCGGAAGCAGCGATCGGGCCGCCGCGCGTCATGCGTTACCGATCCGATAGGGGGCCGTGCGCCGCGATCAAGCCTCCACGCCCCAGGCGATTGCGTTGCGCAGCAACCGGATGAACCCGTCGGTTTCCCACGGGGCGCGGAAAGTCGTCGGCGTCGTGTCCGTGGGGTCGGCCGGCCGGGCCGCGCGGATCGCCGGGTTGTGGCAATGGCCGAGGGCAAAATAGGTCACGCCGCCGTCGCCGATCTGGCGGGTATAGCCGAGCACGCGGGTCCTGCCGTCGGGCTGCAGCGAGGTGTCCGAGGCATAGACGCTGCCGATCGCAGATGACACCGCGCCCGGGCCGTAATCCGCGGTCAGCAAGATTTGCGTCGAGCCCGGATCCTGCAGCTCGATGAAATACGGCTCGTCCTCGACGACAAAGGACGCGCCGAGCCCGCGGGTCAGAGGGTGATCGGCGGCGCCGACCTCGACGCGAAACTCGCGGATCGGCGGATGGGTCAAGAAGTAGCTGCCGAGTAGGGCGTGGTGCTCGGTCTTGACGGTGCGGCGCTGGCGCAGGCCTTCCACCCGCTCGGCGCGGCCGCCGCTGGTGCCGTGTAACGCCAGCCAATGGCCGCCCGTCTCCAGCCAGCCCCGGATGGCGCGGGTTTGCGCGGCATCGGGGTAGGGGCCGGCGACATAGGTGATCAGCAGCCGGCTGACCGGCAGCCATTTCTCGACATCGGCGAAATCGTTGGCGACCGAGGCCGAAACGTCGCGCTCGGCCAGCAGTCCCAGCAACCGCAGGCGGGCATAGTCATGGTCGTGTCCGCCCATCGACCCCGGCGGAAAACCCCCGGCAATCAGATGCGCACGGCCGGGTTTCGTCTCTGTCATCGGATCACCTCGCTCCCCGTTCGGCGCCTGCGCGAGCCCCGCGCCCAGTCTCTCACCTTTCGCCAGTTTTCGCCTATCGGGAAATGGCCGGCCCGTACCGGTCAGCTTTACCTTCGCGAAAAGACGTCGTGGACGTCGTTAAGTCTATCGGAGCGCTTGCCGCAGATTCTGTTTTGGCCTTCCAACATTGCCGCGCCCGTCCCGCTGCTGGCGCCGGCATGGAGCGACGCCACCGCACCAGCCGTCAGGCGGCCGCTCAGCGCCATGTTGGCGGCCAAGTCGACGCCGGGCGTCGGCGCGCTGGCGAAGTGCCCGGCGCCGGGCTACGCTCCCGCTGCATATCAGCGGGAATGGAGATCGCGATGGCTAAGGCGTTATTGGGTGGCGACGTATCGCTCGATTTCGGATCCGGAGGCGTTGGCCGGTTACGCCAGGCTCGCCGGTCCGGCAATCACCGCCGCCGGAGGGCGATTTCTGGCTCGCGGAACCGCGGCGAAGGCATACGAAGCCGGCGTTGTCCAGCGGGTCGTGATCATCGAATTCGACAGCGTCGCAAAGGCGGCGGCCGCCCATGACAGCGAAGGCTATCAGGCCGCGCTCAAGGTCCTTGGCAAGGCCGTGGATCGAGATCTACGGATTGTCGAGGGCGTGGAATAGTCGTGCATCATCGCGCCACAGGAGAATCCGTCATGCCGCGTCTGAATTTCGGCGCCTTCCTCGCCCCGCATCATCCGGTCGGCGAGCATCCGATGTTGCAGCTTCGCCGCGATCTCGATCTCGTCGAGCATCTCGACCGGCTCGGCTACGACGAATTCTGGTGCGGCGAACACCATTCGAGCGGCTGGGAGATGATCGGCTCGCCCGAAATGTTCCTGGCCGCGGCGGGCGAGCGCTCGAAGCGCATCAGGCTCGGCACCGGGGTCGTCTCGCTGCCCTATCACCACCCGTTCAATGTCGCCCAGCGCATGGTGCAGCTCGACTGGATGACCGGCGGGCGGGCGATCTTCGGCTCCGGCCCGGGCGCGCTGGCCTCCGACGCCCACACCCTCGGGATCGATCCGATGGTGCAGCGCGACCGCCAGGACGAGGCGATCGGCATCATCCGCCGGCTGTTCCGCGGCGAGCGGGTCACCGCGAAAAGCGACTGGTTCACGATGCAGGACGCGGCATTGCAGCTGCTGCCGCTACAGGAGGAGATGCCGTTCGCGGTCGCCTCGCAGATCAGCCCGTCGGGGATGACCCTGGCCGGCAAGCACGGCATCGGCGTCATCTCGATCGGCTCGATGTCGAGCGAAGGCCTCAACGCCCTGGCGACGCAATGGAGCTTCGCCGAGGCCGCTGCCAAGAAGCACGGCACAACCGTCGACCGCAAAGATTGGCGCGTCCTGCTGAGCTGGCACATCGCCGAGACCCGCGACAAGGCCCGCGCCGAAGCTCGTCACGGCCTGTTGCGCCATCACAACGAATACGTCGTCGGGACATTGCAGCGGCCGGGTGCGCTGCCGTTCACCGATCCCGACGAGGCGGTCGACAAGACCGCTTTTGGCGACGGCGCCGCGGCGACCATCGGCACGCCGGACGATCTGGTGGCGCGGATCAAATCGGTGCTGCAGGTGAGCGGCGGGTTCGGCACCCTCGTCGGTTTTGTCCATGACTGGGCAAATCCGGAAAACACCATGCGCAGCTGGGACATGGTTGCCCGTTACGTCGTGCCGGAGATCAACGGCTATCTCAAAGGGCTGCGTCGATCGCAGGATTTCGTCGCCACCAACCGCGACGTATTCGATCGCGCCAAGGAAGCGATCATGGCCAAGATTACCGAAAACGAAGCCGCGGTCGCCGCACTATCGGTGACGCGGGGCTCGCGGCTCGGCGACGTGGCCTCGGCCAGCAACATGCCCGACCTGGACAAGGCCCGCGCGCGAGCCGCGACCCGCTGACGCCAGCGCTTAGCCGAGGAGGAAACATGGCGCTGCTCATCTACGGCCTCGACACACGCATCGGCAACGCCAAGGCATGGCGCGACACGGTCGCCGAAAAGCTTCCCGATCTGGAGCTTCGCATTTGGCCTGATGTGGGAGAGCCGGCGGATATCGAATATCTCGCCTTCATGGCCCCCGATTTCGACGTCCTCCCGGCATTTCCCAATCTGAAAGCGATGTTCAGCCGCTCGGCCGGGGTTGAGGCATTCGTCGACCACCCAAAGATGCCGAGGGCCCCGCTCGGCAAGATGGAGCCGCCGGGCGGCGATCCGATGATGACCGAATACGTCGTCATGCACGTGCTGCGCTTTCACCGCGACATGCCCGGCTATCAGATGGCTCAGGCCAATCGCGAGTGGCGCCGGACACGGATCGTCCGGCCCGAGGAACGGCGGGTCGGGTTCCTCGGCTACGGCATGATGGCGAAAGCGCCGGCATTGGTATTGAAGTCGCTCGGCTTCCCGGTCTCGGCCTGGGTTCGCTCACCGAGGGATGCGGCCGAAGTCCCGATCTTTCACGGCCCCGGCCAGCTCGAACCGTTTCTCAACCAGACCGATATCGCCGTCTGCCTGTTGCCGCTGACCCGCGAAACCGAGGGCATCTTCTGCACCCGCACCTTCGCGATGATGCCGAAGGGGGCGATGCTGATAAATGTCGGGCGCGGCAAACACGTCGTTTACGACGACCTGATCCGCGCCCTCGATTCGGGACAATTGTCCTACGCCGCGCTCGACGCGCTGTGGCCCGAGCCCCTGCCGCCGGACAGCCCGTTGTGGCTGCACCCCAAAATCACCGTAATGCCGCATGTCGCACGCCGCCCGACCGTCGCCCAGCTGGTGACCGAGATCGCCGCCAACATCCGCAGCCTCGAAACGGGCGGCCGGCTGTTGCAGGAAGTCGACAAGACCATGGGATATTGATCCGGTGTACTCGACAAGTTCGCGTCAGCCGCGGCGGACGTAGGGGCGAACGGCGTCGAGCAGCGTTGCGGACGGGGCAAGGCGCGGCCCCTCCCCCTCGTCGACCGGCGGGACGATGATGACGCCCCAGTTCGGCAGCGTTTTCAGCGATGCCTGGGCCTGCGGGTGGTTCAGCAGCGGCGCGTTCAAGGATGGGCCGACGATGACCGGCGTGCCTCGCCCGATCGCCTCGGCAACCACCGACAGCGCCAGGCTGTCGGCGATGCCGTGCGCGAGCTTGTTCAGCGAGTTGAAGCTGCACGGCGCGTACAGCACCACCCCGCGCGGCGGCCGCGGACGGATCGCCAGATCGAAATACGATTGGACGACCTGCGCCCCCTCGACATCAGCGAGTTCGCGCGGTGCAACCACACGCGAAGCGTTCGGTGTCGGGATCGCGATGACGGTCGAAAAGCCGAGGCCGACCAGACCACGCAGAAGCTCGGGACAGCGCGCCGCCGTCGTCGTGCCGCTCAGCACCAGATAGGCGACTGCAAACCTTTCGCGGATAGCCGCGCCACCGGGGCTCATCTCGTTCTCTGCGGAACGGCCCCGGATTCGAACGGCATTTCGCGGCCATTGTCCGACGCCGCTTTGATTGCGTCGACCAGGTGGTGCAGCTCGACCGCGGTGGCGAAATCCGGCTGATGGCTTTTGCCGTCGCGAATTGCGCTGGCGAACAAGGTGTACATCTGGCCGACATTGGCGGCTTCGCCCGCCGGCGTACTGGCTGACGCGACGGTGAACCGCTCCGGCGCCGGAATTGGCGCCAACGCGTTGCCGCGCTTTGCCCCATGCAGGGAAACCTTGCTCAACTGCGGCGAATCCTCGCCGGTAGCGACCAGGGTCCCGTCGCGGCCGTAGATTTCCATGCGATAGCCGCTGCCGGCGAACGGAATGGCGCCGATATGGACCGACGCCACCGCGCCATTCGCCAGACGACCGCTGATCAGCACGTTGTCGGGCGAGGTGACGTCGAGCCAGGTGTTGGCGCCAGTATCGAGCCACTGCTTCGCCTGGGTCGCCACGACCGCGGACAACCGGGAGAGATCACCGGCGACAAAGCGCATGGCGTCCACCGTATGGCCGTTGGCAATGGTCAGAGTGTTGGCGCCGAGTTCGGCGTCGCGCTGCCAGGTGCGGTTCGACGGCCGGGTCAACACACCCTCGCGCATCAGGCTGACATGAACGGCCATTACCTCGCCGATATAGCCGGCCCCGACCAGTTCCTTCATGTGCATAATGGCGGGATTGACCCGCGCCTGCAGGCCGACTGCCGTCATCAGCCCGTTCGCCCCGGCCAATGCCGCCAGCTCCACCGCCTCCGCTGTCGTCCGCCCGAGCGGCCATTCGCAATAGACGTGCTTGCCAGCCTCCAGCGCCATCTTGGTTGGCGTGTAATGCGATGGCACGCGCAGGACGATCGCGACCGCGTCGATCTCCGGCGAGGCGATCATCCGGCGGTAGTCGTCAAAGGCGAACCGGGCCCCCCAGGCCTGGCGCGCCGCCTCGGCGCTGTCGGCTCTGGTGGTGCAGACCGCGGTCAGCTCGACCTCCGAACTCGCCTGCAGCGCCGGCAGGTGGGACCGGGACGACCAGGTGCCCGTGACGCTGGCGCCGATCAGGCCCAGCCGAATCTTGTCCGCCATCTCGCTTCCTCCCTGGAAAATCCAAATCGCCGTCGCGCTATCTTATGTGCTGTCGGGGCGGCGTATAGAGAGCGAATCGTTGAATTTGCTTTGCGTGACTGCCGCCGCCCCGGCCCCGTGCGGTAGGCCTCCGATATTGGCGACGACACAGAATCTAACGCATCTGAGCACTAAAACGCCGTACACGAGTCGCGGGTGATGAGGCCGACCGATTGCTGGTGGTAGCGCGTCTTGTAGGCGTCGATCACCGCCGCTAGCCGATGGGCAAGATCGGGTTCTCGTTTGGCGGCGACGAGCAGGATTTTGGTCGGGCCATGGGCGATGCGCCCGGTCCGCGGATTGCGCCATTGGCCCTCGCCGTCGAACACGGTGAAGCCGTCGGGGAAGTTGGGGGTCACCACCCGAGCCGCGAAATCGGCCCATTCGGCGGCGGTCAATGGCTCGCGCCCCTTGATGCCAAGGCCGAAGAACAACTCGGCGACGAGCGTGCGCTGCTCCGTAGGCAGCAGGCAGGAATACGGAGCGGGTTGCGGGTGCGGCGGCGCGGCACAGCCGGCGAGCATCGTCAATGACAGCGCTACGGCCAAGCTCGATTGAAGATTCTCCAATCCATTACCCCTTGCCCGGAATAGTTCCGGGCATCCGCGTCTTCTGCTGGACCTCTCAAAAGGCGTGAATCACCCGGTCGAGCCCGGTGATGACAGACTTTGAGTGTGTTGGACTGTCAAGGTGAGACCCGTTGGGGCTAAACGCTTTTGGGTCATCCCGGCCAAAGGGCTGGCATTTCCGGCTACTCCGCCGCCACCGGGACACCAACGGGCTCGACCTTGGCGGCGCAGAATTTGTATTCGGGGATCTTGCCGAACGGGTCGAGCTGCGGGTTGGTCAAAACGTTGGCGGCGGCCTCGGCATAGCAGAACGGGATGAACACCATCCCCGGCGCCACCGCGCTGTCGGCGCGCGCCTTCAATTCGATCGTGCCGCGGCGGGTGGTGACGCGCAGCTGCTCGCCGGCGGCGATGCCGAGCCGGCGCAACTCGACGGGGGCCAGGCTGGCCACCGCTTCGGGTTCGATCTCGTCGAGCACGCTCGCCCGTCTGGTCATCGCCCCGGTGTGCCAATGTTCGAGCTGGCGGCCGGTGGTCAGCACCATCGGGTATTCGGCGTCGGGCTCCTCAGCCGGCGGGATGATCGCTGCCGGCACCAGCCGGGCGCGGCCGGTCTCGGTCGGAAATCCCTCGCCGAAAACGATCTCGTTGCCGGGTTTGTCTTCTGCCTCGCACGGATAGGTGACCGAATCTTCGCGTTCGAGCCGCTCCCAGCTGATGTTGTCGAGCGACGGCATCGCCTGTTTCATCTCGGCGAACACCTCGCGCGGGTGGGTGTAGGACCAGTCCAGGCCCAGGCGAGTGGCGATCTCCTGAATTGTCTGCCAATCCAACCGCGCATTGCCGGGCAATGGCAGGGCGGTGCGTCCCATCTGTACCTGGCGGTTGGTATTGCTGACGCTGCCGGTCTTCTCCGGCCAGGCCGAGGCCGGCAGCACGACATCGGCATATTTCGCGGTCTCGGTCAGAAAGATGTCCTGAACCACCAGATGTTCGAGCTTGGCCAACGCTTCGCGCGCATGTTGCACATCGGGGTCCGACATCGCCGGGTTCTCGCCCATGATGTACATGCCCTTGATCTCGTCGCGATGCACCGCGTCCATGATCTCGACCACGGTCAGACCGCGCTTGTCGTCGAGCGGGGTCTGCCACAATGCTTCGAACTTTTCCCGGGCCGCCGGTTTCTCGACCGACTGGTAATCGGGGTAGAACATCGGGATCAGCCCGGCATCCGAGGCGCCCTGGACGTTGTTCTGGCCGCGCAACGGGTGAAGCCCGGTGCCGGTCCGGCCGATCTGCCCGGTGACCAGCGCCAGCGCGATCAGGCAGCGTGCATTGTCGGTGCCGTGGACGTGCTGCGAAATGCCCATGCCCCAGAAGATGATCGCCCGCTCGGCGCGGGCGTAGGTCCGCGCGACGTAGCGCAGGGTGGCGGCGTCGATGCCGCAGATCTCGGCCATCTTTTCCGGCGAATAGTCCCGCACATGCGCGCGCAATTGCTCGAAATCGTCGGTATGCGCCTGCAGATACTGCCGGTCGTAGAGGTCCTCTTCGATGATCGTGTGCAACAGCGCGTTCAGCATCGCCACATCGCGACCGGGATTGAAGCGCAAGGTCGCGGTCGCATGCCGCACCAGGGTGTGGCCGCGCGGGTCCATCACAAAGATCTTGGCGCCGCGCTTGGCCGCCTGCTTGAAGAAAGTCGCCGCCACCGGATGGTTCTCGGTCGGCCGCGCGCCGATGACGATGATGACGTCGGCATCCTCTGCCGCGGTAAAGGGGGCGGTGACCGCGCCCGAGCCGATCCCCTCCATCAATGCCGCGACCGAAGAGGCGTGGCACAGCCGGGTGCAGTGATCGACATTGTTGCTGCCAAACCCGGTTCGCACCAGCTTTTGAAACAGATAGGCCTCCTCGTTCGAGCCCTTGGCCGAGCCGAACCCGGCCAATGCCCGCTTGCCATCGCGGTCGCGGATCTGCCTCAACCCGGCGGCGGCAAAATCGAGCGCTTCCTCCCAGCTGGCCTTACGAAAGTGCGTGTAGGGGTTGGCCGGATCGATATCGACATCATGCTTCGAGACCCCGTCCTTGCGGATCAGGGGCTCGGTCAGCCGGTCGGGATGGTGGACATAGTCGAAGCCGAACCGTCCCTTGACGCATAGCCGGTTGTGATTGGCCGGCCCATCCTTGCCTTCGACCGCGACGATATGGTCGTCTTTTATTTTGTAGGTCAGCTGGCAACCGACGCCGCAATAGGGGCAAACGCTATCGACTTCGCGGTCGGGCGCGTTGGCATAGACGCCGTTCGCGTCGACCAGGGTCGCGGGCATCAGCGCGCCGGTCGGGCAGGCCTGTACGCACTCGCCGCAGGCGACGCAGGTGCTGCTACCCATCGGATCGTCGAAATCGAACACGATCTTTTCGTGGTGGCCGCGCGCCGCCATGCCGATCACGTCGTTGACCTGGACCTCGCGACAAGCGCGAACGCACAGATTGCACTGAATGCACGCATCGAGCTGTACCGCCATCGCCGGATGACTGCGGTCGGGCGCCGGCGCGGCATGCAGCGGAAAGCGGCTGTCTTCGACGCCGAGCCGATCGGCCCATTGCCAGAAGCGCGACTGCGGATCGTGCGCCGCCGCGCGCGAAGGCTGGTCGCCGACCAGCAATTCGAACACCATTTTCCGCGAGAAGCGGGCGCGCTCGCTCGCGGTCTGCACCTTCATGCCCGATGTCGGCTGGCGCACACAGGAGGCGGCCAGCACTCGCTCGCCCTCGATCTCGACCATGCAGGCGCGGCAATTGCCATCGGCGCGATAGCCCGGCTTCGGCAGCCAGCACAGGTGCGGGATCTCGACGCCCTGCCGGTTGGCCACCTGCCAGATCGTCTCGCCGGGCATGGCCTCGACCTCGGCGCCGTCGAGAGTGAAGCGGATAGGTTCGGTCATCTCAGATCTTTCATTTTTTTCGCGACTTAAACAGTCAGCCGGCCGGTGATGGAGGCCCAGACAATACGGCACCTCCTGATGTGTCGGAGCAGGCTTAAAGCGACTCTCCTGGGTTGGCGCAGCCAGGGCACGGAAGGCGGTGCTGCACTGCACGACAGCCCGCTCCATCACGGCGTTGTGAGGCCGACGGCTATTGTCCAGCAAGTTCCGCAATCCCATAGCCGCCTGCTTCTTTAGATCAATCGGCATGCTCGCCGTTCCGCTGCTGTGCGCTAAGTCGCTTTCAGACGCGGCGGAGCCGCTGGATGAACCCGTTAACCTCGGGCTGGGTCCAGGTGTCGCCGTGGTGCCAGAAATCCAGCAGAGTATCCCTGTTGCGCGATACCCATTCGATCACTTGCGGCGACATGTGGCGTACGACCCGCGCGGGCAGGCTGTTAGCGACGACGGCCGGGATATCGGCAATCGAAACCGAGAAACTGGGCTGCGTACGGCCGGGCTGGACGAAATATTTGACCCGCGGACCGTGGGCACCCATCGCCGTCGAGATGAAGATCGTGCCGGGTATACCGGTCTGGGCGGCGGTCAGATTGGCCATCTCGACCACCTCCTCGCGCGCCAATTCCTCGGCCAACAGAACATCCGCGGGGATCCGCATGACGTCCGTCATCACGCCGGCCTCGCCAGATCCGCGCGGAAATGCTTCAGCACCTGCTTGACCGGGTTCATCGCCGCCTGACCGAGGCCGCAGATCGAGGCGTCGCTCATGACCTGGGTCAATTCCTGAAGCAGTCCTTCGTCCCAATGCGGCGCGGTCATCAACTTGACCGCCTTCTCGGTGCCGGCGCGGCACGGCGTGCACTGGCCGCAGCTCTCATCCTCGAAAAACCGCAACAGGTTCAGCGCCACCGCCTTCATGTCGTCCTTGTCCGACAACACCACAACCGCGCCTGAGCCGGTAAAGCAGCCATGCGGCTCGAGCGTGCCGAAATCGAGCGGGATGTCGGCCATCGCCGCCGGCAATATGCCGCCCGAGGCGCCACCCGGCAGATAGCCCTTGAAGGCGTGGCCCTCGGCCATGCCGCCGCAGAACTCGTCGATCAGCTCGCGCGCGGTGATGCCGGCGGGCGCGAGCTTGACCCCGGGATCGCGCACCCGCCCGGAGACCGAGAAGGTGCGCAACCCCTTGCGTCCGTTGCGGCCCTGGCCGGTAAACCAGTCGGCGCCGTTTTCGACGATATCGCGGACCCAGTAGAGGGTTTCGATATTGTTGCACAGGGTCGGCCGGCCAAAGAGCCCGACTTGCGCCGGAAACGGCGGGCGCTGCCGCGGCAGACCGCGCTTCCCTTCGATGCTTTCGAGCATCGCCGATTCCTCGCCGCAAATATAGGCGCCCGCACCCCTGCGCAGATCGATGCGCGCATGCGGCGAAAGACCGGCTGCGTCGATCGCCGCGATTTCGCTATCGAGGATCGCCCGGCATTGCGGGTATTCGTCGCGCAGATAGATATAGATCTCGGCGGCGTCGACCACCCACGCGGCGATCAGCATCCCTTCGAGAAACCGGTGCGGGTCGGTTTCGAGAAAATAGCGGTCCTTGAAGGTGCCGGGTTCGCCCTCGTCGCCATTGACCGCCAGCAGCCGCGGCGCCGGCTCCTGGCATACCAGGCGCCATTTGCGCCCGGTCGGAAACCCGGCGCCGCCGAGCCCGCGCAAGCCGGAATGTTCGAGGGCTTCGATCACCTGGTCGCGGGTACGCTCGCCCGAAAGGCAGGATTCCAGCAGGCGGTAGCCGCCCGCGGCGCGATAGCCGTCGAGACTGATATAGGCAGGGGTCGGCATGTGCGTCTCGCCGGCGGCAATAGCAGCCGCGACGCTGGCGAGCGTCGCATTCTCGTGCAAGGCGTGGCCGATCGCCACCACCGGCGCATGATCGCAACCGCCCATGCAGGGCGCGCGGACAACCCGGACCTGCCCGCCGAGCCGGCTCTGCAGATCGCCCAGCAGCGACACCGCTCCGGCGAGTTCGCAGCTGAGGCTGTCGCACACCCGCACCGTCAATGCCGGTGGCGGATGCTCGTCATCCATGACGATGTCGAAATGCGCGTAGAACGAGGCGACCTCGAAAACCTCGACAAGCGCCAGCCGCATCTCCTCGGCGAGGGCGACCAGGTGTCGCGCATTGAGGCAGCCGAAATGGTCCTGCAGCAAATGCAGGTGCTCGATCAACAGATCGCGCCGCCGCTCGCGGCCGCCGAGCAAGGCTCGCACCTCGTCCAGGGCCGCCGGATCGAGCTGCCGGCCCTTCGGGTGGTCGAGCCCGCGCCGCCGCCCCGAGCCCGGATGAACGCGGCGGTCGTGCCTTATCGAGGGTGGCATGGAATCACTACTGACAGCCCCTCTCCCGCACTGCACCGGAGGGGAAATAAGCCAAGCGGCTCAATTCGGAGCGGTACATCGCCCGCCCTAAACCGCTCCCTCCTTGTGCATTGCTGCGATCTCGTCGGTGCCGTAGCCGAGCCAGCCGAGAACCTCGTCGGTATGCTCGCCCAGGAGCGGCGAGCGCTTCACTTCGACCGGCGAATCCGAGAGGTTGATCGGCGAGCTTATCTGGACATAGCGGCCGCGCGTCGGGTGGTCGAGCTCCACCAAAAAGTCGCGATCGTAGAGCGACTGGTCCTCGTAGATGTCCTTCATCGACAGGATCGGGCCGCACGGCACATCGACCTCGTTCAGTGCCGCCATAACCTCGAACTTGGTCCTGGTCATCGTCCATTTCTCGATGATCGAGAAGCATTCGGGGATCTTCGGCAGGCGCGCTGCCGGCGTCGCATAGGCGGGGTCGGTGATCAGTTCGGGGCGGCCGGCGAGCTTCATCAGCGGCTCCCAGCAGGGCGGCTGGATGATCACATAGACCCAGTCGTTCGGCCCGCCCGGAGCACAGCGCAGCGCCGCCCCCGGCTGGCCGCCGCCCGAGGCGTTGCCGGCGCGCGGCACGGCGTCGCCGAATTCCTCGTTCGGATATTCCGGCAACGGCCCGTGCTGGAGCCGCTGCTGGTCGCGCATCTTGACCCGGCACAAATTGAGCACGGCGTCGGTCATCGCCACCTCGACCCGCTGGCCCCTGCCGGTGCGTTCGCGCTGATAGAGAGCGGCCAGGATGCCGGCGACGGTGTGCACGCCGGTGCCGCTATCGCCGATCTGGGCCCCGGTCACGGTCGGCGGGCCGTCATCCCAGCCGGTGGTGCTGGCCGACCCGCCCATGCATTGGGCGACGTTCTCATAGGCCTTGCAATCGACATAGGGACCGGGGCCGAAGCCCTTGATCGAGGCGTAGATGACCCGCGGGTTCAATTCCTGGAAGCGCTCCCAGGTGAAGCCCTGGCGGTCGAGCACCCCCGGGCCGAAATTTTCCAGGATCACGTCGCTGCGGCGCACCAGGTGTTCGATGATCTCGCGACCCTTTGGCGATTTCAGGTTGAGCGTAATGCTGCGCTTGTTCGAGTTCAGCATGGTGAAATAGAGGCTGTCGGCGCCCTTCACGTCCTGCAACTGGCCGCGGGTAATGTCGCCGCGACCCGGCATCTCGATCTTGATCACATCCGCACCCATCCAGGCCAACAGCTGGGTCGCGGTCGGCCCGGCCTGGACATGGCCGAAATCGAGGATGCGCACACCGTCTAGCGCTTTGCTCATCTAATTCTCCACTTGTCGTCCCAGCGGCGGGGAGGATCCACCCAGAAAGTCGCCGTGCTTTTCGACATGGGCGGCGAGACCCAGCGTGTGCTCGCGCGCCCGTCGCGCCGCCTCGTCGGGGTCGCGCCGCTCCAGCGCCTCGATGATCGCCATGTGATCGGCGATCGAGCGCGCCGCCCGATTGTCCTGGTGGATCGTCACCTTGCGGATCGCGCGCATATGGATGAACAAATTCTCGGTCATCTCGGCGAGCAGCTTACACCCGCTCATCCGGATGATCGCCTGATGGAAAGCAATGTTGGCGTCGGAATATTCCTCCAGCCGCTCGCCGTCTTCGGCTCGCCCATCCGGGCTGTGCTGAAACGCATCCATCAGCCGACGCAGCACGGCGATGTCCTCGTCGGCCGCGTTGCCTGCGGCCAGCCGCGCCGCCATGCTTTCCAGCGCCGCCATGACCGTGATCATCTCGACCATCTCGCGCTTGGTCTTGCGCACGACAAAGATGCCGCGGCGCGGGCGGGTCCGCACGAAGCCTTCCTGCTCCAAGAGGGTCATCGCCTCGCGGATCGGCGTGCGGCTGACCCCGAGCCCCGCCGAGAGCTGGCGCTCGTCGAGTCGGATCTCTTGGGCGTGGCCGTAGATGTCCATCGCCATGATCGCCCGCTTCAGCGCGGCATAGGCTTCCTTGGCGAAGCTGGTGCCGGTGTCGAGCCGCGGCACGTCGATTGTCGGGCTGGGGCGCGGGCTGGCTTCGGGCATCACCGAGGTATATGGTATACCACAGAACGCGGCAACCGGCTTTCGTGCCGCCGAGTTGCCAATCCGTGACCCCCTCTGGCCCTTTGCCCTGATCGGCAAAGGGCCGCCAACGCGGGGCGAGCGCTCTGCCGCGTGCGCCTTAGCCGCCGCCGGCGAGGTTCGGGGTCGGCTCCAGCGGCAGTCCGGGATGGCCCGTCAGCCTCTCGCCTTCGGCCTGCAGTTCCCGAGCGGTCTTCTTCACATTCGGCAGGACCGAGGCGATTTTTTCCAGGTCCAGATCGGCGGCGACCCCCGGGTAACCAGCCCGCTCGATCATGGCTCCCAATTTTCTGTTCTCCAACTGGTCGAACACCCAGCCGAGCGGGTCCTCGACCAATGTCTTGTCCCAGAAAATGCGATGGTTCTTGTTGCGCGGACCGTAGTGGTAATGCGGGAATTGCCAGAAACAGTCGAAGGCTAGGATCTCGGTCTCCTCCACATACGTCTTCCCCGTCGACCCGCCGATATCGGTCAGGACATGGACCGCGAGGCCGCCATCTCCCCCCGCCTGCCGCCGCATTTCGAGGCCAAACCGGATATTGCCGGCTTCGAAGATGTGCGTGCCGCGATTATGTTTGACCGTGTTCCGCTTGGCGGCAAACAGCTCCCTGGCGCAGGCTTCCACCTCCGGGAGGAGGCCGGCCACCTCGGCGAGATCGGTGGCCGCGGCGATCTGCGGGTAGCCGGCTCGCTCCAGCATCTTCGGCAGCCGTTTTTGCAGGGTCTTGATCGTCCAGCCGATCGGGTTCCCGTCGGCGATCGGGTCCATCCGGTAGAGCTTGGCCGAGTCGCTCAGCGTCTGCGGCAGATCGTCGAGCATCATCGCCGCGGTCGGCTGCGGATCGGGGTTTTCCGGCCCGTAGGCGTAGCTCTTTTCCTGGTCGAAGCAGTTGAACCGCAACAGCGTTGTCTCTTTGCCGGCGACATCCGCCGCGACCGCGATCGAGACGCCCTGGTCGGCATGGTCATGGATGTTGCCATCCCACAGTTCATGCCTGACGATAAATGTCAGGGGACCGGCGGTGAACCTTGTCTTCTGCGATGCCTGTGCCATGGATTGGACACTCCCTTTTGAGACGCTGGCGCAATGTACAAAACCGGCGCGATCATCGCACGGGTTTCTCGTCGGTCGCGCACCAGCGCGGCGTTTACTGACGCCGCATTGACGATCCCGGTGTCAGGTTCGCCGATCGGCGTGCCGAAAGCGGGGCGTTGCATGCCTCTCTCGATTGTTGAAGAGGACGGCCGCATCGCGGTCAGCTCTCCCTATCATCCCAATTTCCCGGCGAGGGCGAGAGGGCTCGGCGGGACCTGGGACCCGGTCCGGCGGGTGTGGCTGTTCGAGGCCGGCGACGGTGATCGGGTCAGATCGCTGTGCCGGGAGATATACGGCAGCGACGGAACCGAATACCCTTCGGGCGGGCCGTCCGCACTGGCGAACAGCGTCGGGCGCGACGGCGGCCGAAACCAGTTCGCCGACGGGGTGAGCGCCGTGCCGCACTATTACGGCCACCGCAACCGGCTGCGCCAGCGGCTGGTCGATGCCGGGGCCGAGAACCTGCCCGATTACGAGCTGCTGGAAATGCTGCTGTTCGCGGCCAGCCCGCGCGGCGATGTAAAGCCGCTGGCCAAGGCGCTGCTCGCCCGGTTCGGCGGCTTCGCCGAAGTGATGAGCGCCGATCCCGACGCGCTCGCCGCGGCTGGGCTCAGCCTTGCCGGCACCGCCGCGATCAAATCGGTGCGCGAGGCGGCGTTGCGATTGATGCGCGCCGAGCTGCAGGAGCAGCCGGTGATCAATTCGTGGGACAAGCTGATCGATTATTGCACCGCCCAGGTTGCTCACAATAAGGTCGAGGAGTTTCACATCCTGTTCCTCGACCGCAAGAACATCTTGCTCAAGCACGAGCGCCAGCAGCGCGGCACCGTCGACCATACCCCGGTCTACACCCGCGAGGTGGTCAAGCGCGCGCTCGAACTCGGCGCCTCGGCGCTGATCCTGGTGCACAACCATCCCTCCGGCGATCCAACCCCGTCCAAGGCCGACATCGCCGTGACCCAGGACATCAAAAAGGCCGCCGCCCCGCTCGGCGTCGTGCTGCACGACCACGTCATCATTGGCCGCAACCGCCACACCAGCCTGCGCGATCTGGGGCTGATCTGATCCAACCGACCAAGGGGGCATTCCGTGTTCACCAGCCTTTCCGACGAGCAGCGTCAGTTTGTGGCAACCGTGCGCGATCTCGCCCAGACCGCATTCCGCGGCCGCGCGCTCGAATACATGGACGGCACCTTTCCGTGGCAGAACATGCGCCAGCTGGCCGAACTCGGCGTGCTCGGCATGGCGGTGCCGCAGGAATATGGCGGGCTCGGCCTGCCGGTCTTCGATACGGCGCTGGTGCTCGAGGAGATCGCCAAGGTCTGCTACGTGACGGCGATGGCGGTGCTGGGCGAAGTCGGGGTGCAGACCAGGGTGATCGCGACCTATGCGCCGGAATCGATCAAGTCGCGCATCCTGCCGGCGGTGGTCAGCGGCGAGTGCCTGTTGGCGGTCTGCATGACCGAGCCCGACGCCGGCACCGACGTCGCCAATTACCGGACCAATGTCGACCATGTCGGCAACCGGCTCCGGCTGAACGGGGTCAAGACCCTGATCAGCCGCGCCGAGGAGGCCGGCATGTTCGTGGTCTTCACCCGCGTCGACAAAAAGCCGGGCCGCGAGGGCATCGGCTGCGTGCTGGTCGAAAAGGGCACGCCGGGGTTTTCGGTGACCGGCACCTACCACACGATGGGCGGCGAGAATCTGCACGAGATCCGCTTTGAGGATTGCGAATTGCCGCCGGAGAATCTGGTGCTGGAGGACGGGTTCCGGAAACTCCTGTCGGCCTTCAACACCCAGCGCTGCCTGAACCCCAGCATTTCGCTGGGCCTGGCCGAGGGCGCCTTCGAGGAAGCGGTCAAATATGTCAGGGAGCGCAAGGCGTTCGGCCGCCCGATCGCCGATTTTCAGGGCATCCGCTGGAAGATCGCCGAGATGTACCGGGAGATCGAGACGGCGCGCAGCGTGCTCTATCGCGCCTGCGCCACCGCCGACCCGTTTCCCGACCCGCTCCTGGCCGCGGTCGCCAAGGTCACCTGCAACGAGATGGCGCTGAGGGTCACCAGCGAGGCGATCCAGGTGCATGGCGGCTATGGCTTCACCGACGAGTTCGCGGTTTCCCGCTTCTACCGCGGCGCCCGCTACGGCACGCTCGGCGGCGGCACCAGCGAGACCCTGCGCGATCTGATCGGCAAGCGGGTGCTGGCCGGGATCGAGCCGAGCGACGGCATCCTCGGACTGGGCATGTTCTGAGCCGGCCGCCATTCCCGGCAAATTCCCGTGCAACCGGGAATTAACCGGGAATTTTGCCGCCGCGAGCCGCCAACCGGCCCCCCGGCTGCGCAAAGAGGCTGCGCGATCAATGGCCTGCGGGCGAATTCCCGTAGCCGCCACGACCGGGAATTTTCCTGGCGAAGTCGGGATTTGCCGCCGCGGCCGGGAGGAGCTTCGAGCAATCCCATGGCGGGCGGCGGGGCGGGCGATCGGGCGCGGTCTTCGCTCATCCCTCCCTAGATGGCATGCGAAATTGGCAATATTGTGAAGCGCTGGCGCTGACCCGTCGAGCCTGGCGTTCCGCGCTCGCCAGCCAGCCCAGGCAACGGCCGATATTTTTTGCGATCAAATCCCGGGTGTGTGATCGGGGTCACACTTGAAACGGCATAGCTTACAATAACCTTACGCGGTGAGGCTCGCAGTGACGAGCCGATAGGGACAGGCCGGTTGCGGCAAACCCTGTCCAATTACGATCCCGCAATCTCGGAGGCTGCAATGACAAACGGACGCCTGGGCCACTCGATCGACGAAAACGTACACAAGTTTTTGCACCGGCTGAACAGCCTGGACTTTGGTCCGCTGGCCTACAAGCTGATCCATCCCGAGGATCGTCCCGCACTTTCGTTGGAACAGGCGGCTGACGCCATCACAAAATACAAAGGATTTCTATTCCTTTGTCATGTCTGTGAAGGAAAGCCGCTGTCGCCGTCCCGGTACATCGATTATGTATGGCACACGCATATTCTCGACACCGAATTGTATATGGTGCAGAGCGCCATGCTATTCGGTAACTATCTGCATCACTTTCCATTTTTTGGGAAGCGCGATGCCGCGGATGAACGGAACTTGCTCGCCGCCGCCGAATTCACCAAGGATGAGGCGCTGCGCTATTTCGACTGGGATGACGACGATTGGTGCGGGACCGGCCGCAAGCCCAAATGGCCGGGAGCGAATGGCGGCCTCGCCGAGCTGGCGAACGTGATTTATCCGGCCGGCGTCAATCTGCCCGGGATCAATCAAAACCCGGACACGGTGACGATCCAGGCCGGCAATTTCCGGCACACCATCGAATATAGCGGCTCCGAGATGAACGCGCTGTTCGACTGGCGTCCGTCGCGGCTCGAATATCTGACCAGCATCCTGAAACTGCCGATCTGGGTGATCGTCTGCATGCCGGTGCAAATCGACATGATGAACGGGGTTTCGGTGATCCAGCAAGGCGACAGGCTGGTGGAAATTTCCCGCAACCTGGCCGAATTGCGGGCGACGCCCGAAGGGTTTTCCGCCGAAATGGTCAATTTGCGGGTGTGAAAAGGTAAGCATCCGCCGATTGCCTGGCCGGCTCTGGCGAATTGAGCCACCGCCGACAAACACCGCCAGCAAACCGGGGCGGCCCTCGGGCCGCCCCACTCGCGGCCGACCCGCCTGGGGCCAACCCCGGCAATCGCCGCGATCCGGCTTGAACTCGCTGCGCACCGCGCCGATCATGCCATAGCCGCAATCGCCATAATGGCGAGCCGCGGCGCGGGTCCGGTGCAAATTGGCGGATATTTTCGTCAGCTATACGAAGAGCGACCAAGCCGCGGCGCATTGGCTCGGCCAGGAGTTGGCGGCGCTCGGCCATACCCCGCACCTGCACGAATGGGAAATTAGATCTGGCGAGAATTTTTACGCCTGGATGCGAGAGCGGCTCGACGCCGCCGATCATGCGCTCTGCGTGATCTCGGACGAATATTTAAGGGCGCCTCACTCGATATGGGAGTTCGACGCCGCGGTCAGACAGGCGGCCGATAAGCGGCCCGGGTTCCTGTTGCCGGTGGTTGTCAATCTGCGCCAGCTGAAGGTCCCGGTGATCATCGACCACCTCAATCGATGCGAGCTTCAAGGCCTCTCCGACCAGGCGATGCGCGCCGGGTTCCAAGAATTTGTTCGGCGGCTCGACACTCCCGGCACCGCCGCCAAGCCGCTGGCGCCGACGACGGCTCTCTCCAATGTTCCGGTTCGAGTGCCGCCGCATTTCATCGGGCGCGACGACACGCTGATCGATATCGACAGGGTATTGCGGCGCGGCGATGCACGCATGGCGATCACCGCGTTGCACGGGCTGCGCGGGGTCGGCAAGACGGTATTGGCGGCGGCCTATGCCGAGTTGCACCGCGGCGATTATCGCGCGACCTGGTGGGTCCGGGCCGAGACCGAGCCGTCGCTGCGCGCCGATCTGGCGGCGCTCGGGGTGCGGCTCGGCTGGGTCGCCGCGGACGAGAAGGAAGCGGCGGCGCTTGGCCGCGATCGGCGAGCGGCTGCGGCACGAGGGCGACGGCATCCTGCTGATCTTCGACAATGCGGTCGATGCCGACGCGCTGCTTCCCTATCTGCCGCGCGGCGGGGCGGCGCGGGTGCTGGTCACCTCGAACGCCCATGCCTGGCGCGGGCTGGCCGAGCCGGTCGAGATCCGGGTCTGGCCCAAGGAGATCGGCGCCGAGTTCCTGGTCGCGCGCACCGGCCGCGGCGCGGAGCGCAAGGCGGCCGAGGATCTGTCCGAGGCGTTGGGCGGGCTGCCATTGGCGCATGAGCAGGCGGCGGCCTATTGCGAGCGGCTGGAAATCTCGCTCGCCGAATATCGCCAGACGTTTCGCCGCGACGCCGGCGCGGCTGCTCGATGCCGGGCATGACGCGCCGGCCGAATACCACGACCGGCTGACGGTGGCGAAGACCTTTGCCCTGGCGATCGACGAAGCGGCGAAACTGCATCCCGCCGCCGAAATGCTGATCGTCCATGCCGCATTGCTGGCGCCGGAGCCGATCCCGCTATTCCTGTTCGCCGAGGCGCGCGAGAAATTCGGCGAGAAGCTGGCCGCGCTGCTCGCCGATGACGGTCTCGACGAGGCGGTGGCGGCGCTGCGCGCCTTCGCCCTGGTCGACCGCGAGACGATCGAAGACGAGCGCGACCCGGCGATCTCGACCGACACGATCCGCCTGCACCGCCTGGTCCGCGAAGTCGCCGCTTCCCGCTGCGACGGCGAAGCGCGGGAGGAGATGCGGCGGGCATTGGTCGAGGCTTTGGCCGCAATCTATCCGCGAGGGGTCTTCAACGACCCGAAGACCTGGCCGCGGGCGCGGCGGCTCGATGCGCTCGCCTTGACATTGGTCGGCGGCGATGCAGCGCTGCCGGACGGTGCGGCAATGCCGGCGAGCTATTTGCTGGATCGTCTTGGCTCATACCGGCAGGGCGCGCTGGGAGCCTATGCATCGGCGCGGCCGCTGTTCGAACGCGCGCTGGCGATCGGCGAGAAGGCGCTCGGCCCCGACCATCCCGATACCGCGACGAGCCTCAACAACCTCGCCGTGCTGCTTCAGGACGCAGGGCGATCTCGCCGCGGCGCGGCCGCTCTACGAGCGCGCGCTGGCGATTTGCGAGAAGGCGCTCGGCCCCGACCATCCCGATACCGCGACGAGCCTCAACAACCTCGCCGGTCTGCTTCAGGCCAGGGCGATCTCGCCGCGGCGCGGCCGTTTCGAGCGCGCGCTGGCGATCCGCGAGAAGGCGCTCGGCCCCGACCATCCCGATACCGCGACGAGCCTCAACAACCTCGCCAGCTGCTTCAGGCGCAGGGCGATCTCGCCGCGGCGCGGCCGCTGTTCGAGCGCGCGCTGGCGATCCGCGAGAAGGCGCTCGGCCCCGACCATCCCGATACCGCGACGAGCCTCAACAACCTCGCCGAGCTGCTTCAGGCGCAGGGCGATCTCGCCGCGGCGCGGCCGCTCTTCGAGCGCGCGCTGGCGATCCGCGAGAAGGCGCTCGGCCCCGACCATCCCGATACCGCGACGAGCCTCAACAACCTCGCCTTCCTGCTTCAGGCGCAGGGCGATCTCGCCGCGGCGCGGCCGCTCTATCAGCGGGCGCTGCTGATCTGCGAGAAGGCGCTCGGGCCGGACCATCCCAATACCGTGATGGTGCGGGGAAATCTGGCGGGGTTGGACGGATAGGCGTCGTCGGCCCGTACCGGCCGGCTGCCGGGTTGCGGGCTGGAGCGGATTTGCCATCGTCGGAACGGTTGCTGGTTCGCCGTTCAAACCTTCACGCTGGAGCGGGTTTCGCTGGGCGCCGAACCAGCAAGCGCGGTCATGCGCGGGCTTGTTCCGCGCATCCACGTCCTGGTTGGTCGCGGCGAAGTCGTGGATGGCCGGCGCCAGGCCACGGCTGTCCGGTTCAGGTCCGTATGCAGGTTCACCGGGTATTCGAAATATTCGCTCCTCCTGAGGCCGTCATGGCCGGACTTGTTCCGGCCATCCACGTGCCCGTCGAGGTCGAAGAAAGGCGTGGATCACCGGGACGAGCCCGGTGATGACGACGAGAGGGATAGAGGCATTGCGCTGCACTGCAACCGCATTCGCGGAACCGGACAGCCGTCGCGCCAGGCCGGCCATGACGGTGGTGGCGGGTTGTCATTGCGAGCGATGCGAAGCAATCTAGCGCCGATGCCGCACTATCAGCCGGGATTGCCGCGTCGCGCGCTGCGCTCCCTCGCAATGACATCGGTTTCTGTGCGCAGGAAAGCGCGCCAATTCGATCGGAAGCTGCGCCAGGCCGGCCATGACGGTGGTGGCGAGCGAACCGAGCAGATGATTCCCACGGTTTCCTCCTCGTCGCCCCTGCGAAAGCAGGGGTCCAGGGCCGTGGGGCGCGGTGGAGGCCGCCCCCTGTTCGAGCCAGCGGCTAGCTCTGGATGCCCGCTTTCGCGGGCATGACGGGAAAAGAATCGGTGCCAGAGTCGAATCGGCGCCACTGGCAAGATTCGCCGGAAGGCGCCGGGCGAAGGCGGGAATCGGCATGAATCGCTCCCGACCGGTCCCACCCCGCCTTCTCGTCACACCGGCGAGGGCCGGTCCCCATGCCCGAGATGGGTCCCGGCCTGCGCCGGGATGACGAAGATGGAGGATTGCGGATTGTATCCGGCTGATATGAGACGACACGGGCGAACCGGCGCCTTTGCTGGATCAGCGCAATGCGTCCTTCGAGACGGCCGCTGCGCGGCCTCCTCAGGATGAGGAGAATTATGAATATTATCAGCTAGATACCTAACGATGCGTCTCGAAGCACGCTCGTTTTAGTCGAAGGTGAAGCCGCGGGCGCGCAGATGGGCGGGGAAGCTCTGGCCTTCGGACTGGGCGGCGGCCTGGCGGGTCTTGTCTTCGGACCAGCCGTAGAAATCGGCGTAGCCGAAGCTGTCGGCGGCGCGCTGCTGCTCGCGCGGCGGCGTATAGCGGGCGGCGCGGCGGCGGTCATAGGCGTCGATGTTTTCGGCGAGGCGCGAATCGTCGTAACGGTCGGTGTGCAGGGTGACGGCGAGCGGCAGGCGCATGCTGACAAAGCCCTCCGCCGCCGGGTAGCCGAGGCACAGCCCGGCGATCGGAAAGACCTTGTCCGGCAGTTCCAGGATCGCGGCGACCGCATCGGCATGGTTGCGCAAGGCGCTGATCGGGCAGCAGCCGAGGCCGGCGGTTTCGGCTGCCAGGATCAAGGATTGCATGACCAGGGCGGCGTCGACCGCGGCGTTGAAAAAGCCTTCGAGACGGCCGTTGGGCTGGGCATGGCCGCGCAATTGGCCGAGCCGCTCGAGCCGGCGGGCGTCGCCGCAAAACACCAGGAACACCGGGGCCGCGCCGATCCACGGCATGTCCGGGATCAAGGCCGCGAGCTGGTCGCGGCGGGGGCGGGCCTCGACCCGGATCACCGAGACCTGCTGGAAATCCGATTTCGAGGAGGCCGAGAACGCGACGCCGAGCAGCAGGCGCAGCAATGCCTCGGGCACCGGGCGCGGGGCGTAGCGGCGATGGCTGCGGCGCAGCAACGCCTGGCGCAGCCACGGGATGTCCGCGGCCTCGCCCGGCAGATCCGGCGCCTCGCCGAAGCGGGCATGCCATTCCGGCTGGTAATCTCGCAGTCATGTTCCGCTGCTCCGCGTTGGCACCCACAATCGGGCTTTGGCTTCTGCGGTTCCAAGACGTGGATGCCCGGATCAAGTCCGGGCAAAGCACGCCTTAAATCTTCGAAAGGCTGATGATAAGCCGCACTCTTCGAACCTTACGCCGGGGCGAGGCGGTTGATTTCGGCAGCGTCGAAAGTGTAGCGGGTGCTGCAGAATTCGCAGGTCACGGTGGTGACCCGGTCTTTGGCCATGTCGTCGAGCTCGTCGGCCGGGAAGGCGCGCAGGATGGTCTCGATGCGCTCGCGCGAACAGCGGCAGCGGGCGGCCAGCGGGTGGGTGTCGTAGACGCGCACCCCGTCTTCGTGGAACAGGCGGAACAACAGCCGGTGCGGGGTCAGGCCGGGGTCGACCAATTCATCGGCGGTGGCCGAGCTCATCAGCACCATGGTGCGGCGCCAGCCATCCTCGACATCATCGGCGATGACGCCATAGCCGCCCTCGGGCGGGACCCGCTGCAGCATCAGCCCGCCGGCGCGCCAATGGGCGCCCGGCCCGGAGGGATCAGTTTCGGGGCGGGGCCCGGTGCGGGCGACCGCGAGCTTGATCCCGGCCTGGATCTGCTCCGACTGGCGGAAATAATGCTGGGCGCAATCGGCCAGGGTCGCACCGGCCAGCTCGACGATCCCCTGATATCGGTCGGTGTCCTCGCCCTGGTCGACGGTGAAGGCGATGTAGCCCGAGCCGAGCAGGCGCGGCACCGAGAGGCCGGGCGACGCCGCGCCGGCGCCGGTTGCGGCGTCGAGCTTGGCCTCGTCATATTGGGCATAGCCGCGCACCGCGCCATCGGTCGACACGTCGGCGACGATCAGCCGGATCGGCCCGTCGCCCTTGGTCTGCAAGGTGAAGACGCCGTCATATTTGAGCGCGCCGGCGAGCAGCACGGCAAGGGTGATGGCCTCGCCCAGCATCGCCGCGACCGGCTCGGGATAGGCGTGCTGCGACAGGATCTGGTCGATCGCCGGGCCGAGCCGCACCAGGCGGCCGCGCAACGCGAACGGGTCGATCTGAAACGGCTGGATCAGATCGTCGGGCGCAGGGCTGGGCAAACTCAAATTCGAGCGCTCCGGAATGGTTGCCGGCGGGCGCCGGCCCGCGCGGGCGAAGCGGCGGCGCGGTTCAGCCGAGACACCAGGCGAGGATCCCTTTTTGGGCATGCAGCCGGTTTTCGGCTTCGTCCCAGACCACCGATTGCGGGCCGTCGACGACGCCGGCGGTGACCTCCTGGCCGCGCTTGACCGGCAGGCAGTGCATAAAGATGGCGCCGGGCCTGGCCTGGGCCATCAGCGCCTCGTCGACGCGGTAGGGGGCGAGCAGATTGTGGCGGTTGACGCTGGCCTCGGCGCCCATCGAGATCCAGGTGTCGGTGACCACGCAATCGGCGCCGGCGACCGCCTCGCGCGGCTCGGTGGTCAGGCTGACGCGGCCGCCCTCGCGCCGCGCCCAGTCGAGCAGCGCCGATGGCGGCGACAGCTCGGCGGGGCAGGCCAGCCGCAGGGTAAAGCCGAAGCGGATCGCGGCGTGCACCCAGCTGGCGGCGACATTGTTGCCGTCGCCGCTCCAGGCCACGGTGCGGCCGGCGAGCGGACCCTTTTTTTCCTGCAGGGTCATCACATCGGCCATGATCTGGCACGGATGCGAGGCGTCGGTCAGGCCGTTGATCACCGGCACGGTGGCGTAGCGCGCCAGCTCGTCGAGCTTTTGCGGCTGATTGGTGCGGATCATGATCGCGTCGACATAGCGCGACAGCACCCGCGCGGTGTCGGCCACGGTCTCGCCGCGGCCGAGCTGGCTGTCGGCGGTGTTCAGAAAGATCGTGTCGCCGCCGAGCTGACGCATCGCCACCTCGAACGAGACGCGGGTCCGGGTCGACGGCTTTTCAAAGATCATCGCCAGGGTCTTGCCGGCGAGCGGGCGGTCGCGCCGGCCGTTCTTGTAGGCGACGCCGATATCGATGATGCCGCGCAGCTCGGCGCTGGCGAACTGGTCGATATCGAGAAAATGGCGCGGCGGGCCGGGCGGCGCGTGGCGTTCGTCGACCGGCGCCGCGGCGCGGGCGGTGCGCCTTACGCCGACCATTCCCGCGCCACTTTGTTCAGGATGTCGATGGCGGCGCCGATCTCGGCCTCGCCGACGATCAGCGGCGGCAGCAGGCGCAGCACATTGTCGCCGGCGGTCAGGGCCAACAGGCCGTTCTGGCGCAGCCGGGTGACGATGTCGCCGGCCGGCACGACGCAGCGGATGCCGAGCAGCAGCCCCGAGCCGCGCAATTCGGCGAACAGCTTGGGATACGCCTTGACCAGTTCTTCGAGCCGGCCGCGCAACCGCCGGGCATTGGCCTCGACCTGGTCGAAAAAGCCGGGCTCGAGCATCACGTCGAGGACGGCGTTGCCGGCCGCCACCGCCATCGGGTTGCCGCCAAAGGTCGAGCCGTGGGTGCCGGGCCCCATGCCGGTCGCGGCGCGCTCGGTAGCGAGGCAGGCGCCGATCGGGAAGCCGCCGCCCAACGCCTTGGCGATCGCCATCACATCGGGGGTGACGCCCGACCATTCATGGGCAAAGAGCTTGCCGGTGCGGCCCATCCCGCACTGCACCTCGTCAAACACCAGGAGCAGGCCGAACTCGTCGCAGATCGCCCGCAATCCGCGCAGATATTCGGCCGAGGCCGGGCGCACCCCGCCTTCGCCCTGGACCGGCTCGATCAGGATCGCGGCGGTCTCGCCGCCGACCGCGGCGCGCATCTCGTTCAGATTGCCGAAGGCGACATGGTCGAAGCCGTCCATCGGCGGGCCGAAGCCTTCGAGATACTTCTCGTTGCCGGCGGCGGCGAGGGTGGCAAAGCTGCGGCCGTGAAACGAGCCCTCGCAGCCGATGATCCGGTAGCGCTCGGGATGGCCGGTATCGTGCTGGTATTTGCGGGCCACCTTCAGCGACAATTCGCACGCCTCGGCGCCCGAATTACCGAAAAACACGGTGTCGGCAAAGCTGTTGTCAACGAGCCGCTGGGCCAGCCGCTCCTGCCCCGGGATGCGGAACAGGTTGGAGACGTGCCACAGGCGCTGGGCCTGCCCGCTCACCGCTTCGATCAGATGCGGGTGGCAGTGGCCCAGGCTGGTCACCGCGATGCCGCTGGTGAAGTCGAGGAATTTGCGGCCGTCCGTGGCGTAGAGCCAGCAGCCTTCGCCATGATCGACGGCGACATCCCACCGGCCATAGGTCGGCATAACGGGTGTAATCACGGAATATCTCCTGCGCGCAAGGGTCGGGGAAGGCGGGATGGCGACACAGAATTATCGTCGTCGCCCGAACCCTAACGGCCCAGCCCCGCGCAGCCGGCCCCAATACCGGCGCAGATTGCCGGGATTGCGCATCATCGGCACTCTCCTCGTCACCGGCGGCGCCGGCACCGGCGACCCGCCATCGAGCAGGAAAGCGGCGGAGTATGGGGATCGCCAATACCCCTGTCAATTCGCCGCGCTCGGTGGAGACACTACCCGCTCGGGCCGGCGATGCCGGTAGGGCGGACCGGAATTGGCGGCAACGGTTTCGGCCCCGCGGTTTTCGCTGTATAGCCTCGCCAATGACGGTCATCACCGATACCCAGGCGCTGGCGGAATTCTGTGCGCGGCAGCGCGGCGCGGAATTCGTCGCGGTCGACACCGAATTCATGCGCGAGCGCACCTACTGGCCGATCCTCTGCCTGGTGCAGCTGGCCGGCCCCGAGGAGGCGGCGGCGATCGACGCGCTGGCGCCGGGGATCGATCTGGCGCCGCTATCGGCGCTGATGGCCGACCAGAGCACCTTGAAGGTGTTTCACGCCGCCCGCCAGGACGTCGAAATCTTCTATCAACTGTCCGGCGGGGTGCCGGCGCCGCTGTTCGATACCCAGATCGCCGCCATGGTCTGCGGGTTCGGCGACGCCGCGAGTTACGAGACCCTGGTCGGCAAGCTCGCCCGGGCGCCGCTCGACAAATCCTCGCGCTTTACCGACTGGTCGCATCGGCCGCTGACCGAGCGGCAGATCCGCTATGCGTTGGGCGATGTGGTGCATTTGCGCACGGTCTACGACAGGCTGCAGCAATTACTGGCGGCCAATGGCCGGGCGCTGTGGTTCGCCGAGGAAATGGCGGTGCTGTGCGATCCCGCGACCTATCGCGCCGATCCAGCCGAGGCGTGGCGCCGCTTTCGCCTGCGCGGCCGCGTCGAGCCGCGGTTTTTCGCCGTCCTGCGCGAGGTCGCGGCCTGGCGGGAAGCCGCGGCGCAGCAGCGCAATCTGCCGCGCGGCCGCATCGTCAAGGACGAGGCGGTGCTCGAAATCGCGGCGCATCTGCCAAAGACGATCGAGGCGCTGGGGCGCACCCGCAGCCTCGGCAAGGGGGTGGCCGAGGGCAGGCTCGGCAGCGAGATCCTCGACGCGGTCCGCCGCGGGCTGGCCCAGTCGGCGGCGATCGAGCTGCCGGCGCCGACGCGCGCCGACACCCCCCCGGCCTGGGGCCGCTGGTCGAGCTGTTTCGGGTATTGTTGAAGCATCGCTGCGAGGCGCATCAGGTGGCGCAGAAACTGATCGCCTCGGCCGACGACATCGAGGCGATCGCCGCCGACGACCAAGCACCGGTCCCGGCATTGGCGGGATGGCGCTATGAGATCTTCGGCAAGGACGCCATCGCCTTGAAACACGGGCGTCTGGCGCTGACCGTGCGCGACAATCGCATCGCCCTGGTCGAGCCGGCGTCGCAGTGACCGGTGCGGCCGGCAATCGGCGGCGAGTTCAGCCCGCGGCCGGTTCCAGCTTCAGATGGCGTTCGATGCGGCGCACCCGCTCCTCGAGCTCGCTGTAAAGGATGCCGTGGCCGAGCACCGTTGCGTGGTAATGCGTCACGGTCTCGCGCAGACCGGCGATGTCCGTCGTCAGATCGTCGAGCTTGCGGTCATGACGGTTGACCACATCGGCGAGCTCGTCGAGCTTGCGGGTGTGGTCGTTGACGGCGAGGATGATCTCGTTGAGCTTGCGATCCTGGGCGTCGAGTTTGCGGTCCTGGGCGTCTAGCTTGCCGTCCTGGGCGTCTAGCTTGCCGTCCTGGGCGTCTAGCTTGCGGTCCTGGGCGTCGAACTTGCGGTCGTGACCGGCCAAGGTGCGGGCGACCTCGGTCAGCAGCTGGTAGACCGCTGCGATATCGATGCCGTTGCCACCGCTCATCGGATCAGCCTGTTCCCGACAACCGCTGGCGACCGTGATCGGCCGCCCGCGGATCGCTGCATACTACAGCGGTTCGGCGGATAAGCCAGAGGGCCGCCGGGTGGCTATTCGCCGGCCAGCCGCCTCGGCTCGCGCCGCCGCAGCAAGGACGTGGCGCCGAGCGAGCGGGCGACGGCGTCGAGACGGCGCTGCACCGTCTCGCCGACAAACAGGCGGTCCGCCGGTGGAACTTCGAGGACCAGGCTCATGCCTTCGCGCCCGAGCCAGGTTCCGGACAGCAGCTCGATCCGGCCGCCGCACAAGGTGTAGGCGAGGCGCAATGCGAGGCCGAGCGTGCGCACCGCGGCGGCGGCCTGCGGATCGAGCAATGGCCGGGTCGGGTCTCTGACCGGGTCGTCGGCGGCCCCGCCATAACGGGTGTGCAGCACCGCGGCGAGGAACACCCGGTCGGGGTGGGCGATCGCGGCAAACGGCATCCTCAGGCTGCGGGTAAATGCCCCCTCGGCGCGATAGTCGGGATGCTCGGTCCAGGCGATGTCGCCAAGCCAGCACGCCGCCCGATGCAGCCGCCGCATCCGATCGGACAGGCCCGCAAACAGCGGCGCCGTCCATTCCTGCAACCAGTCCCCATCCGGCGGAAAGCGGCTCTCGGTGCGGGCGATCGCAATGCAGGCGGCGAGCAGCGGATCGGGGCTGCGCTCGGCCGCTGGAACCAGGCCGTAGGCGTAGCCTTCGCGCAGTCCGAAGGCGGAAAACGTCACCCGCTGCGGGCCGGCCACGGCGACCAGCTTGCGCAGCATCAACGCCGCCAGCGGCACCATTTCGAGGCGCTTGCGCGAAATCGTGGTGATCCGTTCCAGCGATTTGCGCGACAGCCGGCCGATGATCTCGAAGAACGCTTCGGCCTCGGCGCGAGCGATCGTGTACTGGTGGATGATATGGAGCGGATAGCGCGCGTGCTCCATGTGCAGCCGGGCGAGCGCCCGCGATGCCCCGCCGACCAGGTACAAGGTCTGACCGGCGCCGGCGCGCGCGACCGGCGCCCCGGCGAGCGCCCGCTCGACCGCTTCCGACACGGTCTTCGGGTTGTCGCCGAGTTCGGCCAGGCGCAGCGGCCCGAGCGGCAGGGTGATCCCCCGGCCGATCCGCCCGCCGCCCTCGGCCGAACTGCCCGGCCCGACCCGGACCAGTTCGACGCTGCCGCCGCCGAGATCGCCGACGATCCCCTCGGCCTCGGGGATGCCGGCAAGCACGCCGGCGGCGGAGAGCCGCGCCTCCTCGGCGCCGTCGATGATCGCGACCGGCACCTGGCATTCGCGCGCGACCTCGTCGGCAAAGGCCTGGCCGTCGCTGGCGTCGCGAACCGCGGCGGTCGCCAGCACCGCCAAATGATCGACGCCGATCGCCCGCGCGAGCGCGACAAAGCGCCTCAGATTGACCAATGCCTGGGCCACGCCTTCGGGGTTCAGCCGGCCGCTGGTCGAGAGCCCGCGCGCCAGCCCGCACATGACTTTTTCGTTGATCTGGGCAAACAGCGCGGCGCCGTGGCGCTCGAAGACGGCGAGACGCAGGGAATTGGAACCCAGATCGATGATGCCGATGCGGCCGGTCGGCGGCTTCTTCTGCCGGTCGGACATCGGCTCAGCGAACCACGAGCTTGGGCTGGGCGCGCCGCAGCGCCTTGCCGCGGCCGGAGAGGCTGGGATTGGTCATGAAATAGGTATGGGCGGAAAACGGCTCCTGTTCCGACGGCACGCGCTCATAGGTCCCGTCCGGCGACAGGCTCCAGCTCTGCAAGGTGTCGCGCAGATTGGCCACCATGATTTCGTCCAGCACCTGGCGGTGCACCGTCGGATTTTCGATCGGCACCAGGGCTTCGACGCGTCCGTCGAAATTGCGCGGCATCCAATCGGCCGAGCTGATGAACACCTTGGCCCGGTCGGAGGGCAGCTTGTTGCCGTTGCCGAAACAGACGATGCGGCCGTGTTCGAGAAAGCGGCCGATGATGCTCTTGACCCTGATGTTGTCGGAAAGACCCGGAACCCCCGGTCGCAGACAGCAGATGCCGCGCACCACCAGATCGATGCCGACCCCGGCCTGGGAGGCCCGATACAGCAGGTCGATGATCGCCGGGTCGACCAGCGCGTTCATCTTGGCCCAGATCTGCGCCGGCTTGCCCGATTTGGCATTGGCGATCTCGGCCTCGATCAGCTCGAACAGCCGGGCTCGCAGATTGATCGGCGCGACCGAGACCTTTTCCAGGCTGGCCGGGGTCGCGTAGCCGGTCATGAAGTTGAACAGCCGGGCGGCGTCCCGGCACAGCGCCGGATCGCAGGTGAAGAACGACAGGTCGGTGTAAACCTTGGCCGTATAGGGATGATAGTTGCCGGTCCCATAATGGACATAGGAACGCAGCCGGCCGGCTTCGCGGCGGATCACCAGCGAAACCTTGGCATGGGTTTTCAGCTGCAAAAACCCGTACACCACCTGCACCCCGGCGCGCTCCAGATCGCGAGCCCAGCGAATGTTCGCCTCCTCGTCGAAGCGCGCCTTGAGCTCGATCAGCGCGGTCACCGATTTTCCGGCCTCGGCGGCTTCGGCGAGCTCGCGCACGATCGGGCTGTCCTCGCTGGTGCGGTAGAGCGTCTGCTTGATCGCCGCCACCGCCGGGTCGCGGGCGGCCTGCCGCAGGAACTGGACGACGACGTCGAAGCTCTCATAGGGGTGATGGACGATGATGTCCTTTTGCCGGATCGCGGCGAAGCAATCCCCGCCGAAATCGCGAATCCGCTCGGGGAAGCGCGCGTTATAGGGGGTGAAGACCAGATCCGGACGCTCGTCGATGATCAGCTGCGCGGTGTCGTTGAGGCCGAGGATGCCGTCGGTGGCAAAGACGTCGGCCGGGGCCGCATCGAGCTTTTCCATCAGAAAGCGGCGCAGATCGGACGGCATCGTCGAATCGACCGCGAGCAGGATGACGTGGCCGCGGCGGCGCCGCTTTAGCGCGGTTTCGTAATGCCGCACCAGATCCTCGGCCTCCTCCTCGACCTCGACCTCGCTGTCGCGCAATACCCGGAACACGCCTTGGGCGACGACGGCGAAGCCGGGAAACAGATGATCGAGGAACAGCGCGATCATCTGCTCGATCGGCAGGAAGCGGATCCGCTCTCCCGGCAGGCGGATGAAGCGGGAGACCGAGGACGGGATCAGGGTCAGCGCCTGCAGACGCTCGCCGTCGCTGACCCGTTCGAGCTCCAATGCCAAACCGAAACCGCGATTGGCGACAAACGGAAAGGGGTGGGCCGGGTCGATCGCCATCGGGGTCAGCACCGGAAACACATCGTCCATGAACCGGTCTTCGAGCCAGGCGCGGTCGCCCGGTTCGAGATCGGTCGGATCGATCACCGACACGCCCGCTTCGGCCAGCAGCCGGCGCAGCGCCAGCCAGGTGACCTGCTGGTCGGCCATCAGCCTTCCGGTGCGCTGGCGGATCGCGTCGAGCTGCTGCGCCGGGGTCAGCCCGTCCTGGCTCGGGGTCTTGATGCCGGCGAGAAACTGACCCTTGAGCCCGGCGACGCGCACCATATAGAACTCGTCGAGATTGTTCGCCGAGATCGACAGAAAACGCAGCCGCTCCAGCAGCGGATGGCGCAGATTGTCGGCCTCGGCCAGCACCCGCTCGTTGAAGGCGAGCCAGGAGAGTTCCCGATTTATAAAGCGGGCGGCGGAACGAGGGTCGAGCGGCTGGATCTCGACTGGCTGCGCGCTGGTGCTCACCCCGGTCTCCCCGTCGCGGTCGAAGACGACATCTGATCGTGCGGCGATCCTAGCGCGCCGCGGTGAACCTGTCATGTCGCCGCGGCAACGTCATCCGGACGAGCCGCTCCGGGAGGAAACCGAGATGCATCTGCTGCACCTGCTGCGCCATGCCAAATCGAGCTGGAAAGAGGATATCGCGGATCGCGAGCGGCCGTTGAACCGGCGCGGCCGCGAGGCGGCGCGGCTGGTCGGCCGGCATTTGCCGGCGGCGGTCGGCGCCATCGATGTGGTGCTGTGCTCGAGCGCGGCGCGCACCCGCGAGACCCTCGATCTGGCGCTGGCCGGGTTCATGCCGCGGCCGCGCTGCCTGATCGAGGACGAACTCTATTTGGCCGATCGGGACAAGCTGGTCGAACGCCTGCAATCCCTGGCCGAGAGCGATGTCAACGCGCTGGTGATCGGCCACAATCCAGGGCTGCACGAGCTGGCGCTGGCCCTGGCCGAGCCGGACAACCCGCGGATCGGCACTCTGGCGGCGGGGAAGTTCCCGACCGCGGCGCGGATCAGCTTTTGCGTGGCGACGCGCTGGGCGGCGCTGGGTGGCGGGCGCCACCCGGTCATCGACTACGTCACCGCCGGGTCGCTGTCCGGCGGCAAGGACTGATCGGCCCGCTCGCCCAGCACCCGGCGCGCCAGCGGCACGGTGATCGCGCCGCCGCTGCTCAGCGCCAGCCGGTCGAGGGCGGCGGCGATCTCGGCCGCGGCGGCGAGCGAGCGCTCCATATGCCCGACCAGATAGGCGACGACCTCGGCGGCCACCCGCACCTGCCGATCGGCGAAATGCTTGGCCAGGACGGCGCCGAGCAGCGCGTCGTCGGCGGCCCCGATCCCGACCGCGTGGGCGGCGCGCAGCCGCGAGCCGAGATCGGGCAACCCGACCGGCCACGACCCCGGCGAGGCGCGCGCCGTCAACAGCAGGCTGCCGCCGGCTTCGCCGCAGGCATTGTACAGGTGCAGCAGCAGCGCCTCCTCGGCGCGATCGGCGTCGTCGACCGCGATCCGGCGATCGGCGCGGTCGAACAGACGGCGCAGCGCGGCGGCATCGAGCGCATTTCCGGCAACGAGAACGGCCGCTGCGTGAGCACACCACAGATGCGCGAGATGGGTCTTGCCGGCGCCCTGCGGGCCGTGCAGCAGCAGCGCCGGCGACGGCCAATCGGGCCAGCGGTCGAGCCAGCCGAGGGCCGTCGGCATTGCTGGCGGAGACGAAGAAATCGGCGCGGCCGAACGCGGCCCCGGCGGCGAGATCGAAGGTCAGCTGGGTCATTCTTCGGGCTCGCCCCGGCAGGTCAATGCGCCCCGATACGGATCGTAGAGGGCGCTGGCGCGGTAGCGTTCGAGGGCGAAGCGGGCAACCACGCCGAGCACCGCCGCGGCCGGCACCGAGACGAACACGCCGACCAGCCCGAGCAGCCTGCCGCCGGCCAGCAGGGCAAAGATCACCCACACCGGATGCAGATGGATGCGGTCGCCGACCAGCTTTGGCGTCAGGATGTTGGCCTCGACCGTCTGTCCGAACAGAAAAACGCCGACCACGACAAAGACCGCGGTCCAGGTGCCGAATTGCAGCCCGGCGAGCGCCACCGCCAATGCGAAGCCGATCGACACGCCGAGCACCGGGATGATCGCCAGCACGCCGATCAACAGGCCGAGGGCGAGCGAGGAATCGAGGCCGACCAGCGACAGGGCGACGGTGTAATAGACCGCGAGGATCAGGCAGACCAATGCCTGACCGTGGACAAAGCCGGCCAGGGTCCGGTCGATGATCCGCATCTGCTGGCGGATCGTCGGCCCCGAGCTTGTCGGCAGGTAGTCGTCGATCGCCGCGATCATCGCATGCCAGTCGCGCAGCAGGAAAAAGCTGACCACCGGGGTGACCACGACCAGGGAGAGGATGCTCAAAATGGCAAAGCTGCTGGTGATCATGCTCTGGAACAGGCTGGCGAACCAGCTGACCGCGTCGCCGATCTTGTTGCTGACGACATCGCGCACCTTTGCCGCTTCGGCCGCCGGCAGGTGCGAGCGCAGCAGCTGCATGAAGTGGCCGAACTGATCCTGGGCGACGCTGACCAGGCCGGGAAACCGGGCGAGCAGGTGAGCGAACTGGCCCTGCACCAGCGGAACGATCAGGACCAGGACGAGGGCCAGACCGAGCAGAAAGGCGGCGAGCACGGCCAGGCTCGCGAGGGTGCGGCGCACCCCGTAGGATTGGAGGCGATCCACCGCCGGACGGAGCAGATAGGCGATGGCGAAAGCCGCCGCGAACGGCACCAGGATCCCTTGCAACAGCGCCAGCACGACGATGCCGGCGGCGGCGACGCCGAACCAGAACAGCGCCCGGTAAAGGCGTGGGCTCACAAAGCCTGCTCCGAGCGCGCGAGAATGCGCGCCCAGCGCACCAGATAGGACAGCCCCGACAGAACCGTGGTGGCGGCGACGGCGAGGCTCAACAGAAGGTCGAGCATGCCGCTGCCGGTGCCGAGGCCGAGCCGGGCCAGGACGAAGGCGACCAGCGCGATCTGCAACCCGGTGTTGATCTTGCTGATGTACAACGGGTCATAGTGTTTTGGCGCGGCGATCGCCTGGATCAACAGAAACCCGCCGATGATCATGACATCGCGAAACACCACCAGGATGACCAGCGAAGTCCACAGCTGGTGCGCCAGCCCCAAGGTGACATAGACGCTGACCAGCAATGCCTTGTCGGCGACCGGGTCGAGCAGCGCGCCGAGACGGGTGCGCCGATCGAAGCGCTTGGCGATAAAGCCGTCGAGCGCGTCCGAGACCCCGGCGGCGACAAAGACCCAGAAGGCCACCCCGTAACGTCCGCCCAGAATCAGCCAAACCGTCAGCGGCACCAGCAGCAGGCGAGCCAGCGAGATCAGGTTAGGGAGGTTGACTCCGAGGCGGCTCATGGCGGGGGTCCGGCTGCGTTCTCGACATCGCCGGGCGACGGATCAGCGCGAACCCGCAGCCGCCGACGGCGAAATCCGCCAGTCGGGGTCGCCGCCGTCGAGATCGAGATCGGCCTCGGCGAGGCTGGATTTCAACTGATCGGGACTGCCGACATACTTGATTTCGATTTTCGCCTGCTGCCGGCTCAACGACAACAGATCGACCTTGCGAATCCCGGTCACCGCGGCGAGACGCTGCTGCATCTCCACCCAATCCCCGAGGCTGGCGATCGCGACGACCGCGTCGAGGCTCGCCACCTTGTCGCCGCTCGGCGCGACCCCCTGCTCGACCGCGGCGGCGACCGCCGCCGCCGCCCGCTTCATCAAGTCGCCCTCGCTCTCGCCGGGATTGGCGGTGATGGTCACACTCTGGCTGGTGCCGAGCTGCCCCAGCCGGTATCGCTTGAGGCTGATGGCGAGCCCGGTAAGCTGGCCGTTTTGGCGTTGCGCGGTGGCCGCGGCGACCAGCGCCTCGTCGCCGCCATTGCCCTGGGCGATGGCGGTCAGCGCTTCCGGATCGCCGGAGCGAGCCTGGCCGGCGTCGATCGCGCTCACATCGGCGAGCCCGCCAAGCGGCAGGCTGAGGCGGGTCGGCCCGGTTCCGGCCGGGAGCTGGGCCCAGGCCTCGCGCCACGGGTTGGGGTCGTCCCACAGCACGCTGTTGTCTCCATCCTGGTAGACCGGGACGACGACGACCGGCTTTCCGGGGCTTGTGGAAAAGGCGATGCCGGCGTTGCGCAGCAGCTGGCGAATTTTCGCCGGCCGGAAATGAAAGGTATAGTCGGCGAGATAGCGGACCGCCGACATCTTTTCGTTGGCCACCTCGAAACTGACGACCATGTCGGTAATCGCCTGGTCGTCGAGCTTTGGCAGCTTGGTCTCGTCGGTCGAGCCGGTCAGGCCGTCGACCACCTTGCTCAGCGCGCGGCGCTGGCCGTCGAGGCGGGCGACGGTCCGCGCCGCGGCGGCATTGTCGGCGGTGGCGTCGACCTTGACCGTCGCCGAATAGGGGTCGTCGGCGGTGTCGGCCTGGGCGGATCCGAGCCCGATCAGCAGCATCAGCAGCAGCAGGCCGGCCCCGGCGGCGCGGCGGCCGGCCCGGTTTCCGGCGATCGCCGATACCCACGGCAGGGTCATTGCAAACCGCCTCCGATCCCCTATTTTGGCGCGTGCCCGAACGGTCGGGTCATAGCGCAGTTTTCGCGGCGACGCTATCGAGGTGCCGATGCGGCTGGGCGTGATGATCTCTGGCCGCGGCTCGAACCTGCAGGCGCTGATCGACGCCTGCGCCGAGCCCGCCTACCCGGCCAAGATCGCCGTCGTGATCAGCGACCGGGCCGATGCCGCGGGTCTGGCGCGGGCAAAGGCGGCCGGCATTCCGGGCGCCGTGATCGCGGCGCGCGACCGCCGCGATTTTGCCGCCGAGGCCGGCGCGCAACTGCGCCCGGCACCAGGTCGAACTGGTCTGCCTCGCCGGCTTCATGCGCATCCTCGACAGCGATTTTGTCGAGGCCTGGCGCGATCGGATGGTCAACATCCATCCCTCCTTGCTGCCGGCCTTCCGCGGGCTGCACCCGCAGCGCCAGGCGCTGGCGGCCGGCGTGCGCTTTGCCGGCTGCACCGTGCATTTCGTGCGCCCCGAGGTCGATACCGGGCCGATCGTCGCCCAGGCGGTGGTCGCGGTGCATCCCGATGACGGTGAAGAGAGCCTGGCGGCGCGCATCCTGGCGGCCGAGCATCGCCTCTACCCGCTGGCGGTGCGGCTGATCGCCGAGGGCCGCACCCGGATCCTCGGCGGCAGGGTCGAGGTCGACGCCTGGCGGGCGCCGCAGCTCTGCGCGCTGAACCCCGGCGAAGCGCCGCCCGATCTGCTTGAGTCGAGCGCGGGTTAGGCTATACCTGGAGGGTGCTGTTGCAACCGATGAGGATGGTATGGCGGCTTCGATGATGGATCCCGAGCTGGCCCGGCATTATCAGACCTGGCTCGGCTTTACCCGGCTGATCCGCTATGTGATCGTCTTCCTGGTGATCCTCCTCGCCGGGATGGGGTATTTCCTGACTTGAAATCCGCGATCGGGAGCGGGTCATGAAACTGTTCGACCTGTCGGGAAAAGTCGCGATCGTCACCGGTTCGAGCCGCGGCATCGGCCAGGCGATCGCCGAGACCTTCGCCGAAGCGGGCGCCCGGGTGACGATCTCGGCGCGCAACGCCGGCCCCTGCGAGGAAGCGGCGGCGGCGATCCGGGCCAAGGGCGGCGAGGCGATCGCGGTGACCGCGCGGATCTCGGACAAGGCGCAGCTCGAAAACCTGGTGGCCAAGACGCGCGAGGCGTGGGGCCGGGTCGACATCCTGGTGTGCAACGCCGCGGTCAACCCGCATTACGGCTCGCTCGACAAGCTGACCGACGAGGTGTTCGAGCGGATGATGGTCAACAACGTCTTAAGCAATCTGTGGCTGTCGCGCATGGTGGCGCCGGAGATGCGCGCGCGGCGCGACGGCTCGATCATCTTTATCACCTCGACGGCGGCGCTGCGGGCGACCACCATGCTCGGCATGTACGGGGTGACCAAGACCGCGGATTACGCGCTGTGCCGCAATCTCGCGGCCGAGTGGGGGCCGGATAATGTGCGGGTCAACTGCATCGCGCCAAGCGTCGTCACCACCGAGTTCGCCCGGGTGCTGTACGAAGACCCGGAACGGCGCGCCGCCCGCGAGGCCGGGACATTGCTGAAGCGGCTGGGCGCGCCCGAGGACATCGCCGGGGTGGCGCTGATGCTGGCCGCGCCCGCCGGCGCCTATATCACCGGCCAGACCATCGTCGTCGACGGCGGCACCACGATCGCGCCGTAAACCATCCGCGGGTTCACTTGCCTGCGGGCGCCCGGACGAACCTGCCCTGGCCATCGATGTCGAGATTTTCGATGGTTACCGCCGCCGCTTGTTGATCGGCGGCGATGGTGAAGGTGACGGCGCTCGGACCGGCGGCGTTCTCGCCGGTCGGCTGATAGGTGAATACGTCGCGGTCGAAATGCTGCATCGGGAAAGGCTGCTGGGCCGGACCGAGCTTCAATGCCAGCCCCTGATCGCTCGCGGCGATCTCGATCGGACCGTAGAGAGCGTTTTGGTAGGAACCGGCATAGGCGGCGGCGGGCAATGCCGGCGATGGCTGCGGCGGGGCCTTCGCATAGTCGATGGCGGTGCCGTAAGTGGGCGCGATCGCCGCCGCCATCAGCTGACCGTAAAGCGTCAGCCAGTCCTGCTCGACCTTGCCGGTCAGGACCAGATCGAAAAAGCTGCGGCTGAGCGCCTCCGGCACGCCGATCGGCTGGGCATTGGTCAGCGCGACGATGCCGAGCTGCTGCGCCGGCAGCACCGAGACGCAGGTCGCGGCGCCGAGGTCGAACCCGCCCGAATGGCTCCAATGGACGAGGCCCCCGGCATCGTAGTCGATGTTCCAGCCGAGCCCGTAGAAACCGGCATGGTCGATCGCCGGGTTCTTCGGCGGCGTGCGCACGATCTGCGGGCGATGGGTCTCGTCGAGCGCCGCGGCGGCGATGATCTGCTTGCCGCGGAACCTGCCCCCGGCCAGTTGCAGCCGCAGCCACATCGCCATGTCCCGGGCCGAAGAGCTGGCCCCGCCGGCCGGGGATTGGGCGTCGGCATTGCGGGCGTATTTGGCGACCCATTGGCCAGCGACCTGCACATGGCCGCGCCCCCGGTTTGCCGAGGTGGCGAAATCGGCAAAGCGCGAGCTGGTGTGCTTCATGCCCAAAGGCTGGTAGAGCAGTTCGGCCGAGACATCCTCCCACGATTTGCCGCTGGCCATGGCGGCCGCGACCGCGGCCTCGGTCAGGCCGAAATTGGTGTAGGCATAGTGTGAGCGGAAACTGCTGCCGGGTTTCTGGTAGCGCAGGCGATAGAGGATTTCGGCGCGATCGTAGCCGATGTCCTCCAACAGGTCGCCGGCATGGTCGGGCAACCCGCTCCGCTGGGCGAACATGTCGCGCAGGGTGACCTGGCGCGTCACCCACGGATCGTACATCTCGAACCCCGGATCATGGCGGATGATCGGGTCGTCCCAGGCGACCACGCCGTCGCCGACCAGCGCCGCCACCACCGTCGCGGCGATCGGCTTCGACAGCGAAGCCAGCTGGAAGACCGTGTCGGGATCGACCGCTTCGGGCTTGCCCGCCTCGCGCACCCCGAGGCCTTCGAGGTAGATGATTTCGTCCTTGTAGACGACGGCGATCGCCAGCCCGGGAATGCCGGTGCGCCGCCTGGCGTCCTCGGCGAGTTGCTGCAGCTTTGGCAGCGCGTCTTCGACCTTCTGCCGGGGCACCGCGACCGGCGCCGCGCGCCGGGTTTTGCTGGGCGAGAACGGTGCGCGGCACCAGCGCGCCGGCCGTGGCCGCCGACAGCACCGCCCGGCGCGAGGGTTTGGCGAGAAGCGATGGCTCCATGGGATGGCTCCTCGGGCGCCGGTCACTAGCGTCCACGCTCGATTGCACATTAATTCGATGAACGGCTGGCAAACGAGCGAAAACGAGGAGCGGCCGACGGGTCGCGAACCGACCATCGGGTGGGCGCCGCCGAACCTTGCACTACGACCCCCATCGGGGAATGCGCATATCGTTGGCGGCGGATGGCGATGTCTGTCGGACCGGGCGGTGATCCGATCCTGAGGCGGGTAGGCGGCGCGCTCGGCTGGTGTTTGATCCCGATGCTACTCCGCCGCTTCATGCTGGGGCGGGGCTGGGCGCTGGGGCGGGGCTGGGCGCTGGGGCGGGATTGGGCGCCAGCGCAGGATCGGCTTGCGGGCGGCGGCGGTTTCATCGAGGCGGCGGCGCGGGGTCAGAATCGGGGCGGCATGAAAGCGGGCCGCGTCGCCCGACCGGGCGGCGGCGGCCAGCGATTTTACCACCGCGGCGAACTGGTCGAGCGCAGCCTTGCTTTCGGTCTCGGTCGGCTCGATCAGCAAGGCGCCGTGCACCACCAGCGGGAAATACATCGTCATCGGATGCCAGCCCTCGTCGATCAGCGCCTTGGCGAAGTCGAGGGTGGTGACGCCGGTGTCCTTCAGAAAGCGGTCGTCGAACAGCACCTCGTGCATGCAGGGGCCGGGGAACGACAGGCTGAGATCGGTTTCGAGCAGCGCGCGCAGATAGTTGGCGTTGAGCACCGCGTCCTCGGCGACCTGGCGCAGGCCGTCGGCGCCGTGGCTCATCATGTAGGCGAGCGCCCTCACGAACATGCCGATCTGGCCGTGAAACCCCTTGAGCCGGCCGATCGCCTGCCCGGCCGGGCCGCTCCGGTGCTCGACCAGTTCGAGCCCGTGCTGGCCATGCACCAGCCACGGCAGGGGCGCATGGGGCGCCAGGCTCGCGGCCAATGCCACCGGGCCGCTGCCCGGTCCGCCGCCGCCATGCGGGGTCGAGAAGGTCTTGTGCAGATTGAGATGCATGCAGTCGATGCCGAGATCGGACGGGCGCACCCGCCCGACGATGGCGTTGAAATTGGCCCCGTCGCAGTAGAAAAAGGCGCCGGCGCGATGCACCGCGGCGGCGATCTCGACGATCTCGTCCTCGAACAGCCCGCAGGTGTTGGGATTGGTCAGCATCAAGGCCGCGACATCGGGGCCGAGCTTTGCTTCGAGCGCGGCGCGGTCGACCCGGCCGCGGGCATTGGCCGGGATCGGATCGACCAGATAGCCGCAGGCGGCGGCGGTCGCCGGGTTGGTGCCATGCGCCGATTCCGGCACCAGCACCCGCCGGCGCGGATCGCCGCGGGCTTCGAGCGCGGCGCGGATCGTCATCATCCCGCACAATTCGCCATGCGCGCCGGCTCCGGGCGACAAGGCCACCGCCGGCATCCCGGTCAAGGTCTTGAGCCAGTGGGCCAGGGTGTCGATCAGTTCGAGCATGCCGGGCACGGTCGAAAGCGGCTGCAACGGGTGGATGTCGGCGAGGCCCGGCAACCGCGCCAGCTTTTCGTTGAGCCGCGGATTGTGCTTCATCGTGCACGAGCCGAGCGGGTAGAGCCCGCTGTCGATCGCATAGTTCTTTTGCGACAGGCGGGTGAAGTGGCGCACGACCTGCGGCTCGCTGAGCCCCGGCAGGCCGATCGGCGCCTGCCGTTCGAGCCCGCCGAGGCGGGCGCGGAACGGCGCCGGCTCGGGCAGATCGACGCCGCAATGCCCTGGCGAATCCTGCTCGAAGATCAGCCGCTTCTTCGATCTGCAGCCCGCGATTGCCGCTGAAGGTCGCGGCCGGGGCCGATGGGTTCTCGGTCGGATGGACGCTCGCCGCCCGGCTCCAATCGTTCACGACAGCGCCTCCGCCATCGCCTGCGCCAACCGGTCGATGTCTTGATCGGTCGTGGTCTCGGTCGCCGCCAGCAACAGCAGATCCGCGAGTTCGGGCCGCTCCGGGTAGAGCCGGCTGACCGGAATCCCGGCGAGAATGCCCCGTTCGGCGAGCGCCTCGACGATTGCCGCCGCCGGGCATGGCAGGCGCAGCGCGAATTCGTTGAAGAAGGCCCGGTTGACGACGGCGACGCCCGGCACCTGCTCGACCCGATCGGCCAGACGCGCCGCCGCCGCGTGGTTGAGGCGGGCGAGCCGGGTCAGCCCCGCTTCGCCGAGCAGCGCCAGATGGATGGTAAAGGCGAGCGCGCACAGGCCGGAATTGGTGCAGATGTTGCTGGTCGCCCGCTCGCGCCGGATATGCTGCTCACGCGTCGACAGGGTCAGCACCCAGCCACGCCTTCCATCGACATCGACGGTCTGGCCGACCAGGCGACCCGGCATCTGGCGCACGAATTTGTCATGGCTGGCGAGCAGGCCGAGATAAGGGCCGCCGAAACTGAGCGCGTTGCCGAGCGACTGGCCTTCGGCCGCGACGATGTCGGCGCCCATCGCGCCGGGGGGCCTTACGGCGCCCAGGGACACGATCTCGTTGACCACGACCACCAGCAGCGCGCCCTGCGTCGTGACAGCGGCGCGCCAAGGCCGCCCAGTCGCGCAGTTCGCCCCAGAAATCGGGGTTCTGCACGACGACGCACGACGTGCCGGCGTCGAGAAGCCGCGCCAAATCTTCGGCTTCGCCGGGAGCGGGCTGCTGCGCCGCGAGGTCGAAGCCGACAAAGCGGGCGTAGGTTTGGCATACCTCGCGGTAATGCGGATGCAGCCCGCCCGACAGCACCGCCCGTTTTCGGCCGGTCAGGCGGTTGGCCATCATCACCGCCTCGGCGCAGGCGGTGGCCCCGTCATAGAGCGAGGCGTTGGCCACCTCCATGCCGGTCAGCAATGCCACCTGGGTCTGAAATTCGAACAGATATTGCAGGGTGCCCTGCGACAATTCGGGCTGGTAGGGGGTGTAGGAGGTCAGGAACTCGCCGCGCTGGATCAGGTGGTCGACCGCGGCCGGAACATGGTGGCGATAGGCCCCGCCGCCGACGAAAAACGGCGCCGAACCGGCCGCCATGTTGCGCGCCGCCAGGTGCGAGATCGCCCGCTCGACCTCGATCTCGCCCATCGCCCGCGGCAGGTCGACCAGACCGTCGAGCCGCGCGGCCGCGGGCACCTCGGCGAACAGCGCATCGATCGACTGGACGCCGATCCGGGCCAGCATCTCGCCGCGGTCGGGCGGGGTCAGCGGCAGGTAGCGCATCTAATGCTGCTCCTCGACAAAGCGCTGATAGGCGGCCTCGTCCAGCAGCCCGTCGAATTGCCCGGGGTCGTCGAGGCGCAGCTTGAGAAACCAGCCCTCGCCCATCGGGTCGGCATTGACCTTGGCCGGGTCGGCGGCCAGCAGCTCGTTCACTTCGGCGACCTCGCCCGAGACCGGGGCGTAGACTTCGCTCGCCGCCTTGACCAATTCGACGACCGCCGCCTCCTTGCCCTGCTCGACCCGATCGCCGATTTCCGGCAATTCGACATAGACGACATCGCCGAGCTGCGACTGGGCGTAGTCGGTGATGCCGATCACGGCGAGGTCGCCGTCGAGCCGAACCCATTCATGATCCTTGGTAAAGCGAAGCGCGGTCATGGCGATCTTCCTTCAGCGCGGGTCGGGGCGGTGGTAATGGTGCGGGACAAAAGGCAGCGGCGCGACGCGGGCCGGCCGCGCCGTGCCGCGCACCAGTAGCGACAGCGGGGCGCCGGCGGCGGCATGGGCCGCGTCGAGATAACCCATCGCGATCGGAGCGTTGAGCGAGGGGCCAAACCCGCCGCTGGTGACCTTGCCGATGTCGTGACCGGCGGCGTCGACGACCGGGGTGGCCTCGCGCGCCGGGGCGCGGCCGTCGGGGCGGATGCCGACCCGCTTGCGCGGCGGGCCTTGGGCGAGCTGGCGCAGGATGATCGAGGCGCCCGGAAAACCGCCTTCCTCGCGCCGCCGCTTGCCGATGGTCCAGGCGAGATCGGCCTCGACCGGGGTCGTGGTCGCGTCGATGTCGTGGCCGTAAAGGCAGAGGCCGGCTTCGAGACGCAGCGAATCGCGGGCGCCGAGACCGACCGGCATCACTTCCGGCTCGGCGAGCAGCCGCTCGGCCAGGGCCGAGGCGTCGGCCGCCGGCAACGAGATCTCAAACCCGTCCTCGCCGGTGTAGCCGGAGCGGGTGACCAGGCACGCGCACCCGTCCAGCACGATCTCGGCCGCACTCATGAACGGCAGCTGGGCGATGCCGTCGCCGAGGCGCGCCAACGCGGCGGCGGCGGCCGGCCCCTGCAGGGCCAGCAATGCCCGATCGTCAAGCAGGTCGATCGTGGCGCCCCCGCCGAGATGGTCGCGCAGATGGGCGAGATCGGCCGCCTTGCGGTCGGCGTTGACGACGACGAAAAATTCGCTGCCCAGCCGGGTCGCCGTCAGCCGGGTCGCCATCAGATCATCGAGGATGCCGCCCGAATCGTTGAGCAGCAATGTGTAGCGCATCCGCATCGGACCCAGCGCCCGGAGGTCGCCGGGGACCAGCGCTTCGAGCGCCGCGGCCGGGTCGGGGCCGGCGAGGCGCAGCTGGCCCATATGCGAGACGTCGAACAGCCCGGCCTGGGCGCGGGTGTGCAGATGCTCGGCCAGGATGCCCGCGGGATATTGCACCGGCATCTCGTAGCCGGCGAACGGCACCATGCGGGCGCCGAGCGCCTGGTGCAGCGGGTAGAGCGGTGTGCGCTTGAGCGGCGTTACATTGTCAGCGGGCACCCACGACCTCCGGCAAAGCGGACGCGGGTTGCGTCCCCTATGCCCCCTCTGTCGTGGACCCTGAGAGATTCACCCGGCTCTCGCCCTGTCCGGGCGGGGGACGGGCTTACTCCTTCGGTGAGCGGATCGGCTGCGACACCCATCCGCTGCTTTCCAGAGCGCCCTTCCGCCCGCAGTCCGTTTGCCTGAGAGTTTCCGGGGCGGTTGCTCCTTCGGCGCCGCGCTTCCCTGTTCGGGCCAGGGGCGCGGCCTCTCCTGCGGGCGTGCAATCAGCCCCCGCTGTGTAGCACCGGCCGCGGGCGAAGGCCAGCCGGTTGCGAGCCGCATCCAAGCTCGCTGCCGGCGATCGGCGACAGCCGTAGCGGAGCGGCCAGACTTGCCGATCGGGTGTCGCCGCGGTTACCCTCGCGGCCGCGCATCGCTGCCGCGCCGGACCGGGAAATATTCGGATGAAGAAGGTCGAGATCACCGATTATGGCGCACCGGAAACGGTCGCCCATTGCATCGAGGCGGCGGATGTCGGCGCCCCCGCAGCGGGCGAGATCGTGTTCGATGTGCTGGCCTTTCCGATCAACCCTGCGGATATTTCGTTCTGCCGCGGCAATTACCGGCTGCGCCCGCCATTGCCGGCGACACCGGGGGCCGAATGCGTCGGCCGGGTCGCCGCCGTCGGCGCCGGGGTCGGCGACATCCGGCCCGGCGATCTGGTCATCCAGATGCAGCGCGAGAACTGGGTGCAGCGCCGGCGCATCGCCGCTGCCGACGCGATCCCGCTGCCGGCGGGGCTCGACCTGGCGCAGGCGGCGATGCTGCGGATCAATCCGGCGACCGCCTTGCTGCTGCTCGAAGACCATGTCGCGCTGAAGCCCGGCGACTGGGTGATCCAGGATGTCGCCAACTCGGCGGTCGGCCGGCATCTGATCGTGCTGGCCAAGGCAAAGGGCGTGCGCACGGTCAATGTCGTGCGCCGCGACGACGTAGCCGCCGGGCTGAAGGCGCTGGGCGCCGATGTCGTGCTGGTCGACGGCCCCGACCTGGCCGAGCGCGCGCGAGACGCGGTCGGCGGCGCGCCGATCCGGCTCGGCATCGACGCGGTTTCAGGCGAGGCGTGCAAGCGCATCGCCGACTGCGTCGCCGAGGGCGGGGTGGTGGTCAGCTACGGCGCGATGAGCGGCGCCGATCTGGTGATCAGCCGCGCCGCCCTGGGACGGGGCGTCAGTCTCAAGGGCTTCGGGCTCAGCGACGGCCTCGCCCGGCGCACCACCGCGCAAATCCGGGCGATCTATGCCGACCTCGCCGCCAAGCTGCGCGACGGGGTGCTGAAGGCGCCGATCGAGGCCTTCTACCCGATCGACGACATCAAGCCGGCGCTCGCCCACGCCCAGCGCGGCCATCGCAACGGCAAGGTGCTGGTATTGCCGAACGGCCCGCTGTGACCCGGCCCTGATTTCGAGCGCCGAAATTGTGGTTGCCGAACTCGCGCTGTCCCACCGCGACCCGTTCGGCCGGGTGCTGATCGCGCAGGCGATCGCCGAGCCGGCCTTCCTCTACACCGCCGATCCGCGTCTCACCCCCTATTCGGAGCTGGCTCGGCGTCGGCGCCCGCTAGCGCTGCCGGCTATCGCTGCATGATGCCGGCCGCACCACCGGGGTCGTAGCCGACGGCGACGCGGACATCGACGACGCAGACCTTGCCGGCGCGCACCGCGGCGACCGCCTCGCTCAGCGCCGCGACCAGCTTTTTCGGGTCGTCGACCGGGCCGATGCCGAGGCAGCCCTGGCCGCGCGCCAGGGTGGCGAGGTCGATGTCCGGCTCGCGGATCGACTGGCCGATCCAGCGGTTTTCAATGGGCCGGCCGCGGTCGCGGGCGACCCGCTCCTGGTGCAATTCGTCGTTGAAGAACGAGCGGTTGTTGGCGATCAGGACCAGCAATGGGATGCGGTTGTGCACCGCCGTCCACAAAGCCGTCACCCCCATCAGAAAATCGCCGTCGCCGAGTATTGCAACCGGCAGCCGGCCGCTGCCGGCGTCGCGCAACGCCAGCGCCGCGCCCACCGCCATCCCCGGACCCGAGCCGATGCCGCCGCCGCCATCGGTGCCGAGAAAATCGAGCGGGTGGCGGAAATCCCACATATGGTCGCCCCAGGAGAGCGGCAGCCGGATCATCGTCGCCGAGGTCTCGCCGAGCACCTCTTTGAGCGCCGTCGCCAGCAGCGGCACCTCGATGATCGGGGCGGTGTCGAGCGCCGACAGCGGCGGCGGCGAGCGTCGGGCGCGCGGCGCCGGCAATCGCGGCGGGTTCGGGCGCAATTCCCTGAGCGCCGCGAGCAGCGGCGGCACCGCGGCGTCGGGCTCGGCCAGCAGATAAATGTCGGCCGGGGGCAGGCCCTGGTAATCCATGCTCCAGCCATTGTGCACATACTGGTCGACCGAAATCTGGATCACCTTGGCCGAGGGCGCCCGGCCGCGGCAGGCTGTCTTCAATGTGCCGGCGAGATCAATCCAGTCGAGGCTCAGGATCACATCCGCACCGGTGACGAGTTCGGCCCCGTCGGGCGATGCCGCGGCCGGGCCGCCGGTATGCAACGGGTGGTCGGTCGGGAACACCGCACCGGACTTGCGGTCGGTCATGACCCGCGCGCCCACCGCCTCGGCGAGCGCCACCCGCCGAGCCCATGCCTCGGGATCGCGCGAGGCTCGGCCCATCAGGATCACCGGCCGCTCGGCGCGGGCGAGCAATTCCGCCGCCTGGCGAATCAACCCGCCGCCGGGCTCGGGCGAGGCTGGCGGGGCAAAGCGGGTGATGTCGGGCATCGGCGGCACGGTTTCGACTTCGTCCTCCTGCAGCGCCAAGTCGAAATTTAGGTAGACCGGCCCGCGCGGCGCGGTCTGCGCGATCAGGTTGGCGCGCAACACCGCCTCCTGCGCCGCGCCGATCGAGGAGGGCTGGTCGTCCCATTTGCTGAAATTGCGGATCAAGGCGCCCTGGTCGCGCGCGGTGTGGATCCATTCGATCCACGGCCGCCGCCGGGTCGCGTCGAGCGCGCCGGTGGCGCCGAGCACGATCACCGGCGCCCGGTCGCACCAGGCGTTGAAGATCGCCATCGTCGCATGCATCAGCCCGACATTGGCGTGGACGATCGCCAGCATCGGCCGCCCGGTGACCTTGGCCCAGCCATGCGCCAATGCCACCGCGCTCTCCTCGTGCAGGCACAGGAGCATGCGCGGACGGGAATTGCCGAGGTAGTTGACCAGGCTGTCGTGCAGGCCGCGATAGCTCGAGCCGGGATTGAGCGCGACATAGGGAATGTCGAGTTCGCGGATCGCCGCGGCGATCGCGTCGCTGCCCCATACCCGGTTTGACGGCGCGCTCGGCAAAGGCCGGTCGATTTCGTTGCCGGCCGCTTCGGCCGGCCGTTCCGACGGAATATCCACAGCTGTCTCCCTGGCGATGCCGCTCCCGCCCGCGATTACGCCGCATTCCGCCGGGACCGGCAAGTTCGGCCGCGACCAGAGGGTCGGCGCCGCCCCGGCGCGTGTCGACCGGCGAGCCGTCGTTCGACGAAGCTGCACCGTGGGCAGCCACGTCTTCATCGCGCTTCGGGCGCTCTTGTAGCTCGTGGATGGCCGGGTCCAGCCCACGGCTGTCCGGTTCCGTCGAACCGATTGTAATACAGCACAAAGCCTCTACTCTTAGTCGTCATCACCGGGCTCGTCCCGGTGATCCATGCCTTTCTTCGACTCGGGCACGTGGATGGCCGGAACAAGTCCGGCCATGACGGCTTCGGGGGAGCGATATTTTCGAATACCCGGCAGACTTGTATGCGGACCTGAACCGGACAGCCGTGGGTCCAGCCCGGTCATGACGGATGGGGGGAGCCTTTCCTGATCCGGCGCGCTAGGATCGAGGGCGAAACAGCCGGGAGGAGATCATGGGCAACAGGATCGCCATTGTCGGGGTCGGCGCGGTCGGCGGCTATACCGGAGCGCATATGGCGCAGGCCGGCGAGGACGTGACCTTTATCGACATGTGGCCGGCCCATGTCGACGAGATGAAACAGAACGGGCTGCGCATCACCCATCATCAGGGCGAGGCGCCGTTCACCGTCAAGGTGCGCGCCCTGCACCTGACCGAGGCGCAACATCTGGCCAAGGAAGCGCCGATCGACATCGCCTTTGTCTGCACCAAATCCTATGACACCGAATGGGCGGCCTTGCTGATCCGCCAGTATCTGGCGCCGGGCGGGTTTGTCGTATCATTGCAGAATTGCATGAACGAGCAGACCATCGCCGGCGTCGTCGGCTGGGGCAAGACGATGGGCTGCATCGCCAGCAACATCAGCGTCGGCCTGGTCGAACCGGGCCATGTCCATCGCGGCGGGGTCAAGGGCGGGGCGGCGCACACCGTCTACCGCACCGGCGAGGTGCACGGCACGATCACCGACCGGGCGCAGGAAATCTGCCGGCTGGTCTCCTTTGCCGACAGCGCCAAGGTCACCGACAATCTGTGGGGCGAGCGCTGGTCGAAGCTGGTCGCCAACACGATGGCGAACGGGGTCTCGGCCTGCACCGGGCTGTCCGGCGCGCAGATCGCGCAGAATGAGGCGATCCGCCATTTCCAGGCGCGGCTCGGCAGCGAGGCGATCCGCATCGGCCAGGCGCGCGGCTACCGGCTCGAAGAGATCGACCATCTGCCGCCGGAGACGATCGCCCGCGCCGGCGAGGGCGACGCTGCGGCGCTCCAGACCTATGACGAGCGGCGGCTGTCGCGGGTCGGGCGCGGCTCGCCCGATCAGCGCCCGTCGATGGGCCAGGACATGGCCAAGGGCCGGCGCACCGAGATCGAGTTCCTCAACGGCTTTGTCGTGCGCGAGGGCCAGCAGGCCGGCATCCAGGCCCGCGCCAACGAGCGCCTGGTCGACATCGTCAAGCGGGTCGAGCGCGGCGAACTCAAGCAGGACCCCCGCCACATCGCCGAACTCAGGCTGAACTGAGCGCAGCGCATCCGGCGCTGGGCGCTCGCAAGCAAAAATGCGGCGTCGGGCAGTATACCCGGCACCCAACAGGAGACCGCCTCATGCGAATTGGCTTGTTCTATCAGATCCAGGTTCCCAAACCCTGGACCGCGTCGAGTGAATCGCAACGCATCTACGAAGCGCTGGAGCAAATTCCCTATGCCGAACAGCAGGGCTTTTCGAGCGTGTGGTTTTCCGAGCACCATTTTCGCCCGGTGTGGTCGCACAACAGCGCGCCGGACCTGACCCTGGCGGCGGTGAGCCAGCGCACCAGCCGGATCCGCCTCGGCGTCGGCGTGGTGCTGGCGCCGATCCATCACCCGCTGCACGTCGCGGCGCGGATGGCGACACTCGATATTTTGAGCCATGGGCGGGTGGATGTCGGCCTGGGCCGGACCGGCTATCCCTATCAGCTGACGCCTTATGGGACGGATTTGCAGGATACCAGAGGCATGTGGCAGGAATTTGCCGAGGTGTTGCCGCAGATCTGGACGCAGCAGGAGGTCGCCTATGATGGCGCCTACTACCAGATTCCGCGCCGCGAGGTGCTGCCGAAGCCGGTGCAAAAGCCGCACCCGCCGCTGTGGTCGGCCTGCGGCAGCGACGAGACCGCGCGGATGACCGGCGGTCTGGGTATGGGCGGGCTGTTCGGCAGCGAAGGCGGCCCGGACCGGGTCGGGCAGCTGATCGCCTTGTACCAGGACGCGCTGGGAACCGCCGCCTCGGGCAAAACCGCCTCGGGCAATACGGCCTTGGGCAACGCCTGGGCCGGGCGGACCCAATCGGCGCGCCGCGCTGATGACGGCAGGCTATTGCCATGAGGATCCGGCGGTGGTGGCCGAGCGCGGCACCGAACTCGTCGACTGGTATCTCGAGCAGCAGCGCGAGCGCGCCCGGCTGGTGTGGCGCGACTATGATCCGTCGACCGTGCCGCCGGATTACCAGGGCTATTACGCGCGCGACCAGCGCCTTGCCAGCGGCCCGCATCCGGGCGAGGCCACCCCGCAACAGGTGCGCGAGCAGGGCACCAAGTTCTGCGTCGGCACGCCGGCGGACTGCATCCGGTTTCTCGAAATCTACGAAGCCCTCGGTATCGACGAAGTGTTTCTACTGTGTGCGATCGGGCCGGCGCAGCACCACGAGGTGCTGAATACCATCCGCCTCTTTGGCGAGCAGATCATCCCGCACTTCCAGGCCAGGGAGCCGCGTCCAGCGCTGGCGCGGGCGTCAGCATAATCTACGCGCGAGAGACCTTCCGGCGAAGCCCGGCAGCCTGCCGTAAGCGCGGGCCTACGCTGTCGGCCGGATGTTCTGGTTCATCCGGAACAGGTTGGTCGGGTCGTATTTGTTCTTGAGGGCGACCAGCCGATCGTAATTTCCGCTGTAGGCGGCCCTGATCCGGGTGGCCTCCTCGGCGTCGAGGTGGTTGACATACACTTCACCGGTCGCGAAGGGCTCGACCGCCGTCCAGTATTCCCGGGTCCATTGGATATGACCGGCGGTCTCGGCGGGATCATTCCATTGCGAGATCACGTCGTAATCCCATTGGTCGTGGCGCAGCCCGAAAGCGGTCTCGTTCCGATCGACCCGGGTCGCAGCACCATGCATGTGGAAATACAGCACCATCGACATCGGCGAGCGCATCTTCGCCGCGCGCCCGATCATGATGTCCAAGAGCTCGTCGCCGAGCTCGTTCAAAAAGCTCGATTTCCAATAGCGCTGCACCCCGCCATACGGCACCGCCGCGTCGAACAAGGTGTTCAGCTCGACATAGGAGGTCGGGGCGATCGTATCGGCGAGTGGCGTTCCGAATTTCCGCAGCGGTGCCATCAGCCGCTCTCCGGCCGCCAGATCGCCGATATAGCTGGCAATTATGACGACGACCGGCGCGCCGTCGGGCGAGGTCATCAATGCCGCCGCGGCGAGCATCTCGTCGGGGCAGCCGCGGGCAAAATCGCGGTAGAAGCGCAGCACCTTTTTGGCCTCGGTCATCGGATGGATGACCATTCCGGCGAGCACCGGACCGACCGGGTGAAGCTGGTACTCGAACGAGGTGACGACGCCAAAATTGCCGCCGCCGCCGCGCAGGCCCCAAAAGAGGTCCGGGTTTTGCTCGGCGCTCGCCGTCAGCAATTCGCCGTCGGCGGTGACGATGTCGGCCGAAAGCAGGTTGTCGCAGCTGAGCCCGTGCTTGCCCATCAGCCAGCCGAGCCCGCCGCCCAAAGTCAGTCCGGCGATGCCGGTCGTCGAGACCACGCCGCCGGTGCTGGCCAGGGCGAACGCCTGGGTTTCGCGGTTGTACTCGCCCCAGGTCAGGCCGGCCTCGGCGCGCGCCGTATGCCCGGCCGGATCGACCCGGACACTCTTCATCGGCGACAGGTCGATCATCAGCCCGCCCTCGCAGACCGCGTTGCCGGTGATGTTGTGGCCGCCGCCCTTGACCGAAACCAAGCAGCCGATGATCGCGCGCGAAACCGCACCGCCGCCATGACGTCCGCGGGCCCGGCGCAACGCGCAATCAATGCCGGCCGCCGGTCGATCATCCCGTTCCACACGCGGCGCGCCTCGTCATAGCCGCCGTCGCCGGGTTGCACGAGCCGCCCGCGCAGACCGTCGGCAAAGCTCTGCACTGCGGCACTTTCGATGATCGCCTCGCCGCGGTCGGTCGTCACCACCCGCAGATCTGTCATCGTTTACTCTCCCTGTCGGTTTGTTAAATCGTTTATCAGGCCACCGCGAACTGAGCTTCCGACACTACCCGAAGTCGCATCCTCCTGTAAGGAGAGCGTCATTGAGCGCCGCTGCTATGGCCGGCTAGATCGAAAATCCGATCTTGGAACGCGCTTTTAGCCCGTCGTCGCGGACTGTTTCTCGATCACGCTGGACAAGCGGCTGTAGACGCGGCGCGCATTGCCCTCGAAAATTTTCGCCTTGTCCGCCGCCGACAATGGCAGCTGGTCGATATAGCGCTTGGTGTCGTCGTAATGATGACCGGTTTCGGGATCGATGCCGCGCACCGCGCCGATCATCTCGGAGGCGAACAGGATGTTGTCGACCGGGATCACTTTCGCCAGCAATTCCTGGCCGGGCAGGTGATAGACGCAGGTGTCGAAAAAGACGTTGTTCAACATCAGGTCGGACAACAGCCCGAGCTTGGCGTCCTGCGCCAAACCGCGGTAGCGCCCCCAGTGATAGGGCACGGCGCCGCCGCCATGGGGAATGATGAATTTGATCGTGGGGAAATCCTTGAACACCGATGAATTCATCAGCTGGTTGAAGCCGGCGGTGTCGCCATTGAGGTAATGCGAACCAGTCGTGTGGTGCGTCGGGTTGCACGAAGCGCTGACATGGATCATCGCCGGAATGTCGTGCTCGACCATCTTCTCGTAGACCGGATACCAATAGCGGTCGCCGAGCGGCGGGTCCTGCCAATGCCCGCCCGACGGATCGGGGTTCAGATTGACGCCGACAAAACCGTACTCGCAGACGCAGCGGTCGATCTCGGCGATGCAGTTCTTCGGCGAGACGCGCGCGCTCTGCGGCAGCATCCCCACCCCGATAAAGTTCTTCGGGAATAGCGAGCAGACCCGGTGGATCAGCTCGTTGCAGGCGCTGGCCCAGGCTTCGCTGGTCGTTGCGTCGCCCAAGTGATGGCCCATGCCGGCGGCGCGCGGCGAAAAGATCGTCAAGTCGGTGCCGCGCTCGCGCTGCACTTTGAGCTGGCCGCCCACGATCGTCTCGCGGATCTCGTCGTCGGTTATCGTCGGGCGCGGCGGCGGCGGCTTGCCGGCGGTATGCCCCTCGATCTGCTGGGTACGCCATCCCTCGTGCTGGCGCGGGGCGGTAGTGTAGTGGCCGTGGCAATCAATGATCATGGGACTGGCCTCATCCTGTCTTTGTCTCGCTAAGTCTCTCCCGATCCTTGATGTTTTGCGGCTCGATTTCGCGTTCAGTCGGTCCAGGCGAGGATCGCGGTCAGCGACCTCGTCGGGCTGGTCGAGTTCGGCGAGGTGGCCGGCGCCGGGGATCGTCCTGATCTCGCAGCGGCCGGCGATCGACGCGGCGAAAGCGGTCGGCGTAGCCGCGCGGCAGGATCCGGTCCTCCTCGCCCCAGATCAAAAGCGTCGGCGCTGCGATCAAGGGCAGCCGCTTTTCGATGCGGGTGTTGCCGAGCGGCCAGAAGGCGCGGGCCGCGGCCTCGGCGGCGCGGGTCTGCTCGATCGGCCATTCGGGCGAGTTGGCGCCTTCGGGCGGGGCCTTGAGCTCTATCCAGCGCTCCGGATCGGCGCAGAGCAGGGCCGGCACCTCGGGCGGGCGCTGCGCCCAGGGATCGGTCGGCGGCTCCTTTTCGTCGAACAGGCCCCAGGGCGCGATCAGCGCCAGCCGGCGCACCAGATGCGGCCAGATCGCCGCGATCTCGGCGGCGAACGACGCCCCGACCGAGCCGCCGGCCAGGTCGGCGCCGTCGAGCCCGGCCTTTTGCAATAGCTGACGCACCGCCAATACCCAGTCGAGATGGCTGTCGAGCACGCTGTGGCCGCGGTCGCCGCCGGGGAACCCGGGCAGCGACGGCACGATCACGGTGCGCTCGCGAGCCAGCGCGTCGAGGAACGGGACCCAGCGCGGCAAGCCGCCGAAACCGGCGAGAAAGCCGAGCTTTGGGCCTTTCCCCTGCTGCCACACCCGGGCCGGAAAGCCGTTGATGTCGACCGAAAACGCCTGCGGCTCGCTCATGCCCTGCTCCCGCCATCCGCGAGCGCAGCCTGACGCGCCGGCCATCGCAGGTCAAGCCGCCCGCGGCCCGCACGCCGCCTCTCGACAGCCCGCCGGGGCTCTGCTATTAAGTTAGAACAAACAATGAACATGGTGCCATATGAGCCGAGCATCCCAGCAGGCGCAGCGCGAGGCGGAGCGGCGCTATCCGGTGCGGGTGCGCATCGCCGTGCCGCCCGAGGGGCTGGGGCGGCAGCTCGACCTGATGCATGCCTGGCTCGACGATACCTGCGGCGCCGAGGGCTGGGCCTTGATGCCGGCCGGGACCGCCGGCGTCGTCAATGATGCGATCGCTTTTTATTTCGCCGATGCGGTCTTCGCGCACGCCTTTGTCGCCCGGTTCTGCTGCGGCTATCGGGTCGAGACGGTTGCCGGCGCCTTTGCGGTTCGCCGTGACGGTCCGCCGCCGCGGCGCGCCGCCGCCGCCCACAAGACCCCGTAAGTTGGCGGCGCCGGGCTGACGACCCTCGATATCCGGTCACAAATCGGCAACAATTGGGTTTGCCGGCGGCGCGGATCACGATCCGGGCGATGCCGATCGGCGGCAGAGGAGAGAGCGGGTTGTCCCTGGTTAGCGCATTTGGCCGCGGCATCGACAATGGCGGGCAGCGGCGCACGATGGCGATCGCCTGCGGCGCCCATGCGCTGCATGACGGTTTTACCGACCTCCTCTATGTGCTGCTGCCGTTGTGGCAGGCGGAATTCGGCCTCGGCTATGCCGAGATCGGCATCCTGCGCGCGCTCTATGCCGGGTCGATGGCCGGGTTTCAGGTGCCCGCCGGCCTGCTCGCCGAGCGGGTCGGCGGCCCGGCGCTGCTGGCCGCCGGCACCGCGCTCGCCGGCATCGGCTATCTGGTCGCCGGCGCCGGCGCCGGGTTTGCGATGCTGACCGTGGCCCTGGTGATCGGCGGGCTCGGCTCCAGCGTCCAGCATCCGATCGGCGCCGATCTGGTCGCCCGCGGCTTTGCCGGGCAGCGCTCGCGCAGCGCGCTCGCCAGCTACAATTTTTCCGGCGATGTCGGCAAGATGGCCTTGCCCGCCGCCACCGCCTGGCTGGTTGTGCTGATGCCGTGGCGCTCGGCGGCCGCGCTATTGGGTATGGCCGGGCTGATCGCGGCGATCGCGATCTTCGTGTCGCGGCGCGGCCTGGCGGGCGAGGGGCCGGCCGCCGCCCGCCACGGCGAAACCGCGGCGCCGGCGGCTTCGTCTCCGGCCGGGCGCGGCTTTGCCCTGCTGCTGGCGATCGGCGTCATCGACAGTGCGACACGGATGGGGTTTCTGACCTTTCTGCCGTTTCTGTTGCGGGCGAAAGGCGCCGGTCTGCCGGTGATCGGCGTGGCCTTGACCCTGATCTTTGCCGGCGGCGCGGCGGGCAAGCTGATCTGCGGCTGGCTCGGGGCGCGGATCGGGGTGGTTCGGGCGGTCTGCCTGACCGAGGGCCTGACCGCGTTTGGCATTCTGATCCTGCTGCCGTTGCCGCTGGCCGCGGGTCTGGCGGTCCTGCCGCTGATCGGCGTCGCCCTCAACGGCACCTCGTCGGTACTCTACGGCACCGTGCCCGAGCTGGTCCCCGCCGAGCGCCGTGCCCGCGCCTTCAGCATCTTCTATACCGGAACGGTCGGCGCCGGGGCGTTGTCTCCGGCGTTGTACGGCCTGGCCAGCGACGCCGCCGGCGTGCCGCGGATGATGGTCCTGGTCGCCGGCGTGGTGCTGTTGAGCGTGCCGCTCGCCTGGGCATTGCGCCCGGCATTGCGGCGAGCGTAGGTTTCGGCGGAATCGGCCTTGCCTGGCCGGCGGCTGGGTGCGGCCAATGAGCCTCCTCGACTGGGCCGGTCTGGCGGCCACGACCTTTGCCGCGGCGCTGCTCCAGGCGGCGGGCGGCTTTGGCTTCGCGGTGGTCGCGGCGCCGTTGTTTCTGCTGTTTGTCGAGCCGGCGCGGGCGATCCAGCTGGTCATCATCGTCACCGCGGCGCTGACCATCGTGGTATTGCCGGGGCTGTGGCGCTCGATCGCGCCGCGGCTGCTGCTGCGCCTGGCCGCAGGCAGCCTGCTCGGCCTGCCGCTCGGGCTGCTCGCGTTCCGCCACAGCGATCCGCGGCTGGTGCGGGTGACCGCCGGGGCCACGGTGCTCGGCTTTGCGCTGCTGATCGCGGTGCTGCGGCGCGGCGGGCGGCGCGCCGCGGCGGCGATGACGCCCGGGCGCGATCTGGCGGCCGGCGCGGTATCCGGCGCCGCCACCGCGCTGATCGGCATGTCGGGGCCGCCGGTGCTGATCTACCTGATCCTCGCCGGAGCGCCGCCGCGCACGGTGCGCGCGACATTGCTGGCGTTTTTCGCGCTGATCTATACCGCGACGCTCGCCGCCCACGCCGCGACCGTCGGCGTTCCGGCAACGACCTGGGCGGCCGCCGGCATCCTGATCCCGTTCGCCCTTCTTGGCGGGCTTGCCGGCCGGCCGCTTGGCGACCGCCTCGGCGCCGACGCCTTTGCCGTTCTCGCCATCGGCCTGCTCGCCGCGGCCGGGCTCTATACCCTGGCCGCCGCCGGATATGCGGCGGTGCGCCCGTGATCCGGGGCGATTGGGGGCCGGGCCGGCAACATCGGATGGTGACGACGCCGGCCACGCCGCGTATCATGCCGCCGCGGCCGCGCCTCGCAGGTGCCTGCTCTGCCGATCTGCAAAGGATGCGCCGGCCGGTATCCGGTTAAATCTGTCCGCAACAAAGTATACGCCCAGGTGAGATCATGATCGGCCCGCCGGGACTGCCCAAATTCGGACGCCGAGTGTTTTCCCCGGCCGCCGCAAAACCGGGCCGATCGCGACAGCGGCACAATGCCTGGAAATGGCTGACCGGGCTCTACCTCGCCGGGGTGCTGGCGCATTTCAGCCATCATCTGGCATTCGATTTCGCCCAGGGCGACCCGTCTTTCGGCGCGGCATTGACCAGCGCGCCGGTCAGCCTGGTGTGGCCGGCCGATCTGATCGGCACGCTGATCGCCAAGACCTGAGCGCCGCCGCAACTTCAGCGGGAGCGATGGCGGCGAGGGTTCGCTGGTGCGGTCGTCCGTGCTGCCGCAGACAATGCCGCGACCGGGCGCCGCGACCGGGCGCCGGGATTCGAGGAGGGGTGGGAAATGGAGCGGATATCGCAATCGCCGCTGGCGATCTATCAATCCTATCTCGATCGCGGCGAACTGGCTTACCAGTGGAGCCCGCAGGCCAGCCGGGCGGTGTTCTTTCCGCGGCTGATCTGCCCGTTCACCGGCAGCGACCGGCTCGAATGGCGGGTCAGCGCCGGGCTGGGCACGGTTTATGCGACGACGGTCACCCATCCGCGCGAGGGCGCCCCTTATAACGTCGCGCTGATCGATTGCGACGAGGGCTTCCGGCTGATGAGCCGGGTCGAGGCGGTAGCGCCCGAGGCGGTGCGGATCGGCATGCGGGTCAGGTTCCGGGTCCATCCGCCCGGCGGCGACGAGCCGGCCTATCCGGTCTTCACCCCGCTGGAGAGCGCGTGATGGACGGGCTGCAGCGCGGCGGCGCGGCGATCGTCGGCGTCGCCGAATCCGATCTGGGCGCGGTCGCCAAGGACCTCAGCGCGATCGACCTGATGGCCCAGGGGATCCATCGCGCCCTCGACGATTGCGGGCTCGGCCTGGGCGATGTCGACGGGCTGATTTGCGCCACCGCGCAAAGCCGCACCTCGGGCCTGGCGCTGGCCGAGTATCTCGGGATTTCGCCGGGGTTTATCGACACCACGATCCTCGGCGGCTCGTCCTTCATGTTTCATGTGGCGCATGCGCAGGCGGCGTTGCAGCTCGGCCTGTGCAAGGTCGCGGTCATCGCCTATGGCTCGACCCAGCGCACCATCGGACGCCGCCACGCCTCGGTGCGCGAATACAACCCCTACGAGACGCCGTTCCGGCCGTTCCTGCCGTCGACCGCCTACGCGCTGGCCGCCTCGCGCCACATGCACCAGTTCGGCACCACCCGCGAGCAGCTGGCCGCGGTCGCGGTGGCGGCGCGCGAATGGGCGCTGTTGAACCCGGTCGCCTGGGAAAAGAAGCCGCTGACGATCGCCGAAGTGCTGGCGGCGCGGATGGTCAGCTATCCGTTCACGGTGCGTGACATCTGCCTGGTGACCGATGGCGGCGGCGCGGTGATCATGACCGGCGCCGAGCCCGCCCGCTCGCTGAAAAAACCGCCGGCCTATGTGCTGGGCTGCGGCCAGGCGATCACCCACGCCAACATTTCGAGCATGCCGGACCTGACCGTGACCGGGGCCTTGGCCTCGGGCCGCGCCGCCTATCAGATGGCCCGGCTCGGCCCCGCCGATATCGACGTGCTCGAACTGTACGACGCGTTCACGATCAACCCGATCCTGTTTCTCGAGGATCTCGGCTTCTGCGCCAAGGGCGAGGGCGGCGGCTTTGTCGCCGGCGGCCGCATCGCGCCGGGCGGCAGCCTGCCGGTCAACACCAATGGCGGCGGCCTGTCCTATTGCCACCCCGGCATGTACGGGCTGTTTTTGCTGATCGAGGCGGTGCGGCAATTGCGCGGCGAATGCGGCGCGCGCCAGGTCGGCGGCTGCCAGACCGCGCTGGCGCACGGCAATGGCGGGGTGCTGTCGTCGCAGAGCACCGTGATCCTGGGGACCGAGGCGACGCTCGGGTAAGCGACGCTCGGCCGGGCAGTGGTGCCTCGAGCGCGCCGTCGACGCCAGGTTGCGTTCAGTAGCCCTCGCGCTCGAGGCGCTTGCGCATCGTCTTGCGGTAGCGGCGGATCGCTTCGGCCTTTTCCCGGACCCGCCGTTCCGACGGCTTCTCATAGGCGCGCCGCCGCTTCATTTCGCGAAAGGTGCCTTCGCGCTGCATCTTTTTCTTCAAGACCCGCAATGCCGAATTGAGGTCGTTGTCGCGCACGAAAACTTGCATCGACCAGTGTTTCCTTCGCGTCGTTTCGGCCGCCGCGGCCTGATGCCGGCGGCGGTGGAGAGGCGGTGGGGAGCTCCGGCGAGCGCGCCGCGCTCCCCTTCCCGCTAGACCTGCTTCAGATTGACCGCCGAGGTCTTGCCGCGATCGCCGCGTTCGAGCTCGAAGCTGAGCTTCTGACCTTCGTGCAGGCTGCCGATGCCCGAGCGCTCGACCGCCGAGACGTGAACGAACACGTCCTGCGAGCCGTCTTCGGGCTGGATAAAGCCGTAACCCTTTTGCAGGTTGAACCACTTCACGGTTCCGATCGACATAGTCGTCCTTCCAAAAACTAAAATCGCCGCCGCCCGGAAACGAGCGTCGGGTCAAACTACAGCACGGTAACGAGCGGGTCCGGTGCTCGATCAGGAGCCGGCAGAGCAAGCCCAACCACGGGGAGCTGACATTGCTGACAATAGGCATTGTCGGGCGGCAGTGCAACTCGGGTGGCCGGCTCGCGGCAGCCGCGCCAAGGGCGGAGGAGGTTTCACGCGATCGACGCAATCGCAGCGGCCGCCCGCCCGCCACACCGAATTTGCCCGGATTTCATCAGAGCTTGCCGACCCCGGGGACGAGCCAGGGACGGTGCGGTTGCGGGGCCGGCATCGGGTTGGCCGGATCGAGTTCGGCGGCGGCGGCGTTTCCGGGCTGCATCGCTGCGGCGCCGGATCGCGCGATCCCGGCCGCCGGATGGGCCTCCGACCATTTTCTGAATCCGCTGGTCCGGCTGTTTATTTGAATTCCCATTTCGGTCCTCCTCTGGTTCCAGTCCTCTTGGTTACAACGCCCGATAGGTGGCGAAGGCCACGACCATCAAGATCACAAAAATCGGAATGACCACGGGTGGAACAAACCACGTCCTCATTGCCCTTGTCCTTCGCTGGGAATGCTTTCGGGTCCGGCGCTGGCGGCCCGAGGGCGGGCGGTCGCCCGCCATCGCCCGGCCATACGCTTGGCTCTTACCAGCTGCGCCGGGGTCAAATGCGCGGCGGTCCGTTCATAGCCGGACCGCGCCCGGTCGCGGTGAATGCCGCGCGCATTTGCCGTCGCCAGCAGAAACCAGGCACAGGCGTTGACGTAGTTTGCCGGCGCCTTGCGGGCCGCCGGCATAAAGTTCGGCGAGCCTGCTCTGCGCCCGCGGCAGGCCCTGCTCGGCGGCGGCCAGCAGCCACCGGATCGCCTCCACCCGATTGCCCGCGACGGCATAGCCATTGTCGTCGAAACGGCTGTCGAAGAGGACGCCGAGATTGAATTGCGCGGCGGCGTCGCCGCTTTCGGCAGCCAGCCGCAGATGCCTCATCGTGCTGGTTTCCATCGCAATTTCCTAGCCGTCCGGCGCCGCCCGCAGCGCCAATGCGGGCTCGCCGCCGCGGTTCCGGTGATCCGGAACAACGGCGACGCGCACCCGCTATCGTTGCCGCGCGATCTCAGAAACCCGCCTCGGCCATGCCGGCATTCGCCATCGACGCCGGCGTCTTGTCGGTTTTATCGGCGATCATCACCTCGGTGGTGATCAGCAGCGCGGCCACCGAAGCCGCACCCTGCAAGGCCAGGCGCACGACCTTGGTCGGGTCGATGATGCCGCTCTTGATCATGTCGGTGTACTGGCCGGTCTGGGCGTCGAAGCCGTAATTGGCGTCACCCCTTTCCAGCAGCTTGCCGGCGACGACCGCACCCTCTGCGCCGGAATTGGCGACGATCTGGCGCGCCGGCGCCGGCAATGCCCGGCGCACGATGTCGATGCCGGCTTTCTGGTCGGCGTTTTGCGGGTTCAGCCCGGCGAGCACCTTGATGGCGTAGAGCAGGGCGACGCCGCCGCCGGCGACGATACCCTCCTCGACCGCGGCGCGGGTCGCGTGCATCGCGTCGTCGACCCGGTCCCGGCGTTCTTTGACTTCGACCTCGGTGGCGCCGCCGACACGGATGATCGCGACCCCGCCGGCGAGCTTGGCCAGCCGCTCCTGCAGCTTTTCCTTGTCGTAATCGGAAGTCGATTCCTCGATCTGGGCGCGCAATTGCGCGAGGCGGCCCTGGATCTCTTCCTTTTTGCCGGCGCCGTCGATGATCGTCGTGGTCTCCTTGTCGATGCGGATTTTTTTGGCGTGGCCGAGCATGTCGAGGGTGACGCTCTCGAATTTGATGCCGAGGTCGTCGCTGATCACCTGGCCGCCGGTCAGCGCGGCGATGTCTTCGAGCATCGCCTTGCGCCGGTCGCCAAAGCCCGGCGCCTTGACCGCCGCCACCTTGAGCCCGCCGCGCAATTTGTTGACGACCAGGGTGGCCAGCGCCTCGCCCTCGATGTCCTCGGCGACGATCACTAGCGGCTTGCCGCTCTGCACCACCGCCTCGAGCAAGGGCAGCATCGCCTGTAATCCGGGCAGCTTCTTTTCGTGCAGCAGGATGTACGGATCGTCGAGTTCGGCGACCATCTTTTCGGCGTTGGTGACGAAATAGGCCGAGAGATAGCCGCGGTCGAACTGCATGCCCTCGACCACTTCGAGTTCGGTCTCCAGCGATTTCGCCTCTTCGATCGTGATCACGCCCTCTTTGCCGACTTTGCGCATCGCCTCGGCGATCATCTCGCCGATCTCGCTGTCGCCATTGGCCGAGATCGTGCCGATCTGGGTGATTTCGGCATCGGTCGAAACCTTTTTCGAGCGGCTTTTCAGATCGGCGACGACGGCTTCGACCGCCATGTCGACGCCGCGCTTCAGATCCATCGGGTTCATCCCGGCGGCCACCGCCTTGACCCCTTCGCGCACGATCGCCTGGGCCAGCACGGTCGCGGTGGTGGTGCCGTCGCCGGCCTGGTCGCTGGTCTTCGAGGCGACCTCCTTGACCATCTGCGCGCCCATATTCTCGAACTTGTCGGAAAGCTCGATCTCCTTGGCGACGGTGACCCCGTCCTTGGTGATGCGCGGCGCGCCGTAGGATTTGTCGAGCACCACGTTGCGTCCCTTGGGGCCGAGCGTGACCTTGACGGTATCGGCGAGCAGATCGATGCCGCGCTGCATCCGGTCGCGTGCGTCCGAATTAAATCTTATCTCTTTTGCTGCCATGCTGTGTTCCTCACGCGGCCTGACGCGATGCGGTGGTCTCGACCACCCCGATCAGGTCCGATTCCTTGATGATGATGAGTTCCTCGCCGTCGAGCTTGATCTCGGTGCCGGACCATTTGCCGAACAGCACCCGGTCGCCGACCGCGACATCCAGCGGATAGATCCTTCCGTTCTCCGAACGGGCGCCCGGGCCGACGGCGACGACCTCGCCCTCCATCGGCTTTTCCTGTGCGGTATCGGGAATAAAGATGCCGCCTTTGGTCTTTTCCTCCGCGGCGACGCGGCGAACCACGACGCGATCCTGCAATGGGCGCAATGTAGTCTCCTCGAGCCGAAGCGCGTCCGATCACCGGAACCGGGCTCTGGATCAGTTGAAAAACCGCTTGATGCGACAAAGATTTGCCGCAGCTTGATACATGAGGACAAAGTTTTCATTTGCAATGGGAAATAGTTGGTTGGTGCAACCGCAGATTATTTGTCGATGAAAAACCCAAGACTGCCGGAATTTTAGTCGCTGACGACCCAAATTGCCGGATGGCGGATTTGGTCGAGCGGCCGCGCCCCGGGGTGCAAGGCGGCGGCGCCGGGACCTGCGCTCGATCAAAATAATCATCATCGCCTTCGTTGCATTCTGCACCCGTCAATCCCAAATAAAGAGAACTATTATACCCGTATATCGCCGCGCTTGATTTCGCGAGCCCGTTAGGAAGGGTGCGAATTTGCCAAGAGCAGGCTGGAAAAGTTGGCGAGGCGATAATGGTTTTACCATCCCCATTCAGAAGGCCAGCGGAGGCGCCAAGGCGGAAGCGGGTGGGCTTGCTGCGCCGCTCCTGGTTTCTACTGTCCGATCGGGCGCCGCGATGCGCTCAACCGGTTGATCAGGCCGTCGCAACGGGGGCGATCGGTGCGATCGCCCGCCCGCGGGGGATTTTAAGATGCGCCGCCGGCGTCGCCGGCAATGCGGCGGCGCAGCGGCTGGCACGGCGCGACCCGCGGAAAGGCGGATGGCGGTGACGGACGGACCGGTGGAGCTCGACGAGCATCGCGGCATGGTTGCCCAGAAGTCGACCGAGATCCGCCGGCGCCTCCATGAGGTGCAGGCCGACCAGGCGGCCCTGCGGCGCCGCCAGGAGGAATTCGAGCGCTATGCCGTGGCCGGGCCGTCGACGACCTGGCCCGAGGCGGCGGCGAAGGCGCGGTATCTGATCCAGCTGTTCGCCGCGACGCCCGACGCGCAGGACCCGCGTCGCCGGGAATTGATCGGCAAGGTGCTCGACGACCTCGCCCGATTGTCCGACGAGGCCGGGGCGGCCGGCGAAGACCTGCCAGCGCCGGCGCTACCCGACTGACCAAAGCCCGCACGGCCGAAACCGGTCGCGCGGGCGGGACCAAAAATCCAACATGGCGAGAGGTTTGCAAATGGTCGGACCAGAGATACGGCGCTCCGTCGAGAAACTGGCGCAAACGCTCTATGAGGCGAGCGATCCGGACGGCCCGCCCTGGGTCAATCGCGGCCGGGTGGTGCGCGAGCCGTGGCTCGATCTGGCGCGAGAGCGGATCAGGCAATCCGAAGATCACGACCGGACCGACCCCAGCACCAAGGTCGAGCCATGATCATTCGATTGACCATCCAGCAGGCCGGGGCCGGGTTTCGCGCGACCATCTCCAAACGCGAGGAGGAGGGCAATGGCGCGATCGGCCAGCCGGAGACCTTTCTGGTCGACAATAAGGACGAGGCGAGACAGCGGGCCAAGGATATGGCGCGCGGATTGGGGCTGAAAACCTATCGCGTGGTCGACAAAACCCTTGCGGTCTAGCTGGTCATCCGCGGGAACATGCGCGAGCATGCGGCCGTGCACCGGCCAGAGCCCGAGGAGACCGCCATGTCGGAGGGGAACAAGATCGCTGCCGCCCTGCTCGCCTGCGAGGCGTCGCGCCAGCAGCAGGAACTGGTCAAGGCGGGACCGGGCAGACCGCTCGCCGCCAGGGAGGTCGACGCCGAATTGTGGGCGTATTTCGAAGGGTTTCTCGAGCGGCTGGAGCGTGGCGACCACGGCCGGGGCGGCTGATCGCCGGCGCCGCCGGAATTTCCGGCCCGATTGATTGACCAGGCCCCGATTGATTGAGGTGAAAGATGCCCAGACGCGAAAAGCCCGCGGCCAATGCCAACGGTTTCGTGTTCTTTGACGTGCTCTACGAGGATGGCGCCCGCAGCTCCAACCGCAAAGTCCCCAGTTCGGAACTCGGCGGCATCGACGGCGACGCGACCGCGAAACCCTATATCGAGGCCCAGGACCGCAAGATCGCGGAAGTCTCGGGGCGGCCGCGCGGGGTGATCAAATCCGTCAGCCGCTCGCGTCCCCGCTGACCGGTCCCGGAGAGCGGACCGGCCCCAAAGATGATCGGCCCCAAAAAGCTGACCGGTGGAGATTCGCGCCTCAGACCGGCCGGGTGCCCTTGAGCTGGGTGCGGTGCATCAGCCGGCGGCTCGCCGGGTCGAAAGCGTCGCGCCGGTGCATGGCGCAGCGATTGTCCCACCAGATCAGATCGCCGACCCGCCAATCCTGGCGCCAGGTGAATTTCTCCTGGGTCGTGTGCGCCCACAGCTCGTCGAGCAGCGCCTCGCTGTCTTCGACCGACAGGCCGAGCAGGTAAGCGTTGATCCGCCGCCCGAGGAACAAGGCCTTGCGCCCGGTTTCCGGATGGGTGCGGACCAGCGGCTGACGCGCCCCCGGCACCTTGGTCACATCGCTGACGCTCTCGAACCCCTTATGCGCCTTGCCGCCGCTCGAATGGGTCGCGGCGTGCACCGCCGTCATCGCGGCGATGCGCTGTTTGGTCTCGTCCGGCAGGGTCTCGTAGGCCGAATACATGTTGAGGAAATAGGTGGCGCCGTTGCCGCGCGTGCTCGGCGGCGGGATTTCCAGCGAACGCAACAGGCTCGCCGCCGGCGGCACGTCGACAAACGAGCTGTCGGTGTGCCAGAACGCCTCGCCATCGCCGAGGCCGCCGATCGCCTTGCCGTCTTCGACGATGTTGGAGATGACCGAGATTTCCGGCGGAATTTCGCGGCGCCTTCCGTCGGTCTGGGTTTCGACGCCGTATTGCCTGGCGATCAGCGCCGCCGGGTTGAATTCGAGCTCGCCGAACTGGCCGGTGAACGCCATGTGCTGCGCGTCGCTGAGCGGCTGATCGCGAAACCGCAGGACCAGGTGTTCGAGCCAGGCGGCGCGGATCTGGTCGCGATCGGCCGCGGCGAGCGGCTCGCGCAGGTCGACGCCGCGGATCTCGGCGCCGAGCCCGGCTTCGAACGGAACGACTTCGATGCTCATCAGCCTTACTCCGCCGCTTCGAGGGCTTCGACGCCGAAATCGTTGATCGACACCCGCCAGTGGATGCGGTCTTCCTCGGGCGGATAGTCGCCGGCGGCCTTGTGATACGAGCAGCGATTGTCCCAGATCACGATGTCGCCCTGGCGCCAGACATGGTGGTATTCGGCCTGCGGCGCGATCATGCGCTCCTTCAATTCGGCGATCAGCGCGTCACTCTCGGTTTCTTCGACGCCGACCAGGTAGCAGATCTTGCCCGGATCGAAATAGAGCGATTTGCGCGCGGTTTCCGGATGGGTGCGGATGATCGGATGAAATACCGGGGTCCAATCCTGGTCCTCCGGGTTTAGCAGCCGCGACTTGCCGCGGCTCCCGCCATAGGCGAAGGCGCCGATCACCGCGTCGAGCCGATCTTTCAGCCGCTGCGGCAATGCGTCGTAGGCGGCGTAGGCATTGGCGAAGAGGGTGTTGCCGCCACGGCTGGGGATGGCCAGCGCATAAAGCTGGGTCGCCTTGAACGGCGCCTGGTTGTAGGCGCCATCGGTATGCCAGCCCTCGGCGCCGCGGCGATAGATCTCGTCGCGCAACTTGCCCTCGGCGTCGAATTTGTCGACGCCCAGCATCGTGATCTCGGGATATTCCGGGTTGCGCGTCGATTTCGACGGATGCGGCACCACCGGGCCAAAGCGCCGGCTGTAGCGCAGGAAGTCCGGGATCGTCAGCTCCTGGTCGCGCACCACCATGACGTTATGGTCGAGCCAGGCCTGATAGATCGGCGCAAAACCGTTGTCGTCGAGGGTCTTGACGTCGACGCCGGTCACTTCGACGCCGATCTGCGGCCCCATGCGGCGAATTTCCATCGCTCTCTCCCACCACGCTGATGTTTCAGGTTCCGCCTCGGCTTTACGCGCTGTCAAACCGAGAATCGCGATGGTTGCCATGCGCCGGCGGCCTCCGCGCCGCCGGCATGCGGTGGCCCGGCGGCGCGAGCCGGAACCAAACCGCTGGCTCATCTGCAACGACCTCCTCGTCAACGGGTTCGCGCGCCGATTTTTGCCTGGCCCGGCTGACCCCGAGATTTGCCGGTCCGCCGCAGCCGGAGGGCAATCTTCTGCGGGGTCGGCGCGGCGCACAACCACCTACCCTCGGGACGCAAATACGATCGGGACTACCCCTGATTCCGCTTCGACGGCGCGGATTGCCTGGGTCGCCGCCCGGCCAGGCACTTTGCCTCGACAGGCGCGATATCGGGTCCGGCGTGCATTTGGCCAGCGGGCGTTCTATTCCCGACCGGTCGCGAAGAAATTCCCAACGATTACCCCGGAGGACAAGTGATGCCTTGGCTGTTCATCCTGTTTGCCGACATATTCGAAATATCGTGGCCTTTTCTCTTGAAATCAGCCAGGGAATATTCGAGGTGGTCGCCGCTTTGGGTGGCGCAGGTTGGGGTTCCGATCATGTTTCTGTTGGATGAATTGATCAAGCGACTGCCCGCTGCAACGGTCTATGCAACTTTCGCTGGAATTGCGACGGCGGGGACGGCGATTATCGGCGTGCTGTTTTTTAACGAGAGCATGAATTTCGGCCGGATCTGTTCCCTGGTATTGATCATGGTCGGACTGGTCGGCCTGAAGATTTTCTCCGGCGCGCGCTGATCCGCCTCGGCCCCGGGCCCGGTCCATTGGCGGCGTTGGGCGCCCGGCACCGGCCAGGAGCCATGGCGCTCGCCGAGACTGGCTGGCGGCCGGGTTCCGGCCCGGCTAGCATCGGTTCGGGCCGGGGAGGAAAATCATGAAGCTGGTGCTGTTTGAGACGCGCGGGCCAGGGCAGCCGATGCCCGGGCTGCTGACCGGGCGCGGCGTGGTCGGCCTCGGCGAAGTGGTCGAGCCGGGCTATACCCCGCAGCTGACGATGCAAGGGCTGATCGACGGGTTCGACCGTTTGCGGCCGGCGCTGCAGCGGCTGGCGGCCGAGGGCGAGGCATTGCCGCTCGACCAGGTGCGGCTGCGCCCGCCATTGCCGCGGCCCGGCAAGATCCTGTGCTGCATCGCCAATTACTGGGAGCATGCGCAGCGCGAGGCGCGGCCGTTGAACATGTTCCTGAAAAACCCGGAGGCGGTGGTCGGGCCGGGCGACACGATCCGGCTCCCCGAATTCACCGAGCCGTGGATCTTCATGCACGAGGCCGAACTGGCGCTGGTGATCAAAGGGCCGGCAAAAAAAATCAGCCCGGCGAATTGGCGCAGCGCCGTCTTCGGCTACACTTGTCTGATCGACGTGTCGGCGCGCGGCGAGGGCAGGCGGACCTGGAAGGCCGGCAGCTGGCTCGGCAAGTCGTTCGACACCTTCGCCCCGATCGGCCCATGCATCGCCACCGCCGACGAGATCCCCGAACCCAACGATCTGGTGGTGCGCTTCTGGAACGACGGCCAGCTGCGCCACAACTACAACACCGACGACATGGAGCACCGGGTGCCGGAGCTGATCGAGTTCGCCTCGACGGTGATGACCCTGAACAGCGGCGACCTGATCGCCTGCGGCACCAATCACGAGGGGCTGGGCGCGTTGCAGGACGGCGAGACGGTCGAGATCGAGATCCAGCATATCGGCCGAATGGCGCTCAACGTCGCCGACCCGTTAAAACGCAGCTGGGAGCGCGGCGTCTATATGGGCGCCGATTCGACCAATCCGGAAGCGGTCAAACGCCACCGTCCGCCATCGCCGCAATGAGTGAAAGCCGACCCGGGTTCGCCGCTCGCCGGCGGTGTCCGGGTTCGAGCGGTTTCCTCAAGAGGCCGAGGCCTCGATTTCGTCGTAGCGGTTGACGCGGTAGACCACATAGGAAACCAGCCAGATGGCGGCGAAGATGCCGACGATCAGATAGCCGAGAACGCCGAAATTGTCGTTCAGCGAGCCGATCGCGCCCCAAAACCCGCCGCCGTCGGTCAGGCCTAGTTGATCGCCGATCAGGCTGAGCGTCTCCAGGGCGCCGACGATCACGGCGACCAGCACGGATGCCGCGGTGATCGTCAGGTTGTAGTAGAGCTTGCGGATCGGTTTGACGAAGGCCCATCCATAAGCGCCGAGCATCAAGATGCTGTCGGTCGTGTCGACCAGGGTCATGCCGGCGGTGAACAGCGCCGGAAACACCATGATCGACCAGATCGGCAGACCTTGCGATGCCTGGGTCGCGGAAATTCCCAGCAGACCGATTTCGCTCGCCGTATCGAAGCCGAGGCCGAACAGAACGCCCAGCGGATACATTTGCCAGCTGCGTTCGACGACGCGAAAAAAGCGGCGGAACCAGCGGCTGAGCAGCCCTCGATTGGCCAGCATCAGATCGAGGTCTTCCTCGACGAATTGGCCACCCCTGCTGACTGTCTGAAAAATTCGATAGACTGAAATCAAGACGACAATATTCGCCGCGGCAATGGCAAACAGGAAGAGCGCCGACACGCCGGTGCCGACCATCGCGCCGATATTCTTGAAGGTATCGAACCGGGTTTGCAGAGCCGTCGCGGTGATCGCGAGGGCGACCGAGAGCCCGACGACGATGGTCGAATGTCCGAGCGAGAAGAATAGGCCGACGCTGACCGGGCGCCTGCCCTCCTGCATCAGCTTGCGGGTCACATTGTCGATCGCCGCGAGGTGATCGGCGTCGAAGCCGTGCCGCAGCCCGAAGCTGTAAGCGAGCATCGCCGTTCCCAACAGCACCGGGTAATTATGAAAGGCAACGACCGCCCATCCCCAGGCGGCAATATTCGCCAACGCCAGCAGAAAATAAATGCCAATTACCTTGCCACGCAGGTTTTCACCATTTTCATTGAAGAGATGAGGCAGGCCGACGATCATGCTTTGCTCCAATACAGATTTACACTCCGATCAGCAGAGTTCGCTTCATCCGTTCGGATCAGCATGAACGTGATCGCGCATCTGCAGCCAGATCGGCCGGGAGCGCGCTTCGATCCGGGACCCGCCGCCCCATCATCGTCAACCATCGGATGTTCTACCTGCATGATATTCTTGTAATATTTTCATGCGGTGAGGCTCCGGTCAACGGCGCCCTCGCCGCAGTCGAAATTCGCATGCCCTTGCGCTAATCGGCTTCGAATGGCGCCGCTGCCGGCCCATGCGGGTGCGAACCGCGCCACCCGGTCGGCTTGACATTGCCGGACACCGCCCTCTATCGTCGGCTCGTCGAATCGAGGTGTGGAAGCCGGTGCAAGCCCGGTACGGTCGCGCCACTGTGATCGGCTCGGAGGCTAAACGCCGGGTCGAGAGTCAGACCCCCCTCGTGATCGGGCCAGCCTCTAACGGGACGCGAAATCCCCGGAGATCCACGGATGACTATTGCCAACTTTGCCCCAACCGTTCGGCCGGTCGCCATCCCGGTCCGGGAAGTATTGCCATGGGCGATCTTCGGCGGCCTGCTCTTGCTGCTCGCGATCTACTTCGTCGGCGCCGAAGAGGGCGCGACCTCGCTGGTCCGGGGCATGTATGTGCACGAATTCGTTCATGATGGGCGTCACCTGCTCGGCTTCCCCTGCCACTGAGGAGAAGCCGGCCATATGGTGGGAAGCCTGCTGCTGCGCGGGATGCTGGTCGGCATCGTCGCCGGCATCCTCTGCTTCGGCTTTTTGAAAGTCGTCGGCGAGCCGCAGGTCGATCGCGCCATCGCCTTCGAAACCCGGCTCGACGCGGCCAAGGCCCAAGCCGAGGCTCAGGCCCTGATCGCCAAGGGCTTGACGCGCGCCAAAGGAAGAGCCGGCGCCTGAACTGGTCAGCCGAAGGGTCCAGGCCGGCATCGGCCTGTTCACCGGCGTCATCGTCTACAATGCAGCCTTCGGCGGCCTGTTCGCCCTGGTTTTCGCCGTTGTCTACGGCCGCGTCGGCGAGGTTGGCCCGCGGGCCATATCGGGTTTGCTGGCGATTGCCGGGTTGGTCGCCCTCTATATCGTTCCCAGCCTCAAATACCCGGCCAATCCGCCAGCGGTCGGCGATCCGGCCACGATCGGGATGCGCACGGCCCTGTATTTCCTGATGATGGCGATCTCGCTCGCCGCGATGATCGGCTCGGTGACGCTGGGTCGCCGGCTGCGCGCCGGCTACGGCGCGTGGAACGCGTATCTGACGGCCGCCGCTGTCTATCTGGTCGTGGTGATCGCCGTGAGCCTGCTATTGCCGAGCGTAAACGAGGTGCCCCGGCAATTCCCGGCGGTCGTGCTGTGGCAGTTCCGGATCGCCTCGCTGGGGGCGCAACTGATCATGTGGGCGACCATCGGTCTGCTGTTCGGCGCGCTGACCGAGCGGGCGGCGGCCAGCCCGAGCGGGTTGCGGCTCAAGACATCGGCATTTTGAGCCGGGGATTCGCCCGCCGGACCCGCTGTCGGAATGGGCGGTCTGCATCGTTTCGGGCAACCTTTCAGGGTTCTGCTGACCCTCACGGCAGCGGCGCTCGGCATGCCGGCCGCGGCGGCGGCCGCGAATTGGCTCGGTCCCAACGATGTCTGCGCCCCCGGCACCTTGCGGCTGCGCGATTGGGCCGAATCGCGCCTGCGCCTTGCCGATTACGGCGTCGGCTTTGGTCTGCAGGAACAGAGCGAGGCGTGGGCCAATTCGCGCGGCGGCCTGCGGCGAGGGACAGCCTATGACGGGCTGACCACCGCCGATCTGTGCATCGACCTCGCCGCGGCGAGCAAAGGCCGCTGGAAAGGCGCCCATCTGTTCGCCAGCGGGTATCAGATCCACGGCGTCGGGCCGACGCCGCAGCTGGTCGGCGCCTTGCAGCTGGTCAGCAATCTCGAGGCCACCCCCAGCACCAAGCTCTACGATCTGTGGTTCGAGCAGCAGCTGTTCGACGGCCGCTTCGCGCTTCGCTTTGGCCAGGAGGGCGCCAATGACGAGTTCATGATCACTCAATATGGCGGGCTCTTCCTCAATTCGAGCTTTGGCTTCCCGGCATTGCCGGCGCTCGACCTGCCGTCCGGGGGTCCCAACTATCCGCTGGCCACCCCCTTTGTCCGGGCGCAGTTTGCGCCGAGCGGCGAGATCACCCTGCTGGGCGCCATCTACAATGGCGATCCGGCGCCGCCGGGCGCCGGCGATCCGCAGCTGCGCGACCGCCACGGCACCGCCTTCCGCCTCAACGATCACTCGCTGTCCTTCGCCGAGCTGCAATATTCGCCGGCCGTTCTGGCGAGCTTCGGCCAGCCCGGCACCTACAAGCTCGGGATATGGATCGCGACCGGCCCGTTCGCCGATCCGCTGCTCGATACGCAAGGCGTGCCGCTGGCCAGCCCGGCGAGCAACGGGCAACCGCTGCTGCACGCGACCGACCGCGCCCTCTATGCGGTCATCGACCAGATGGTCTGGAAAAAGCCGAACACCGTGGCGCAGGGCCTCGGCTTTTTCGTGCAAATCATGCACGCGCCCGACGACCGCAATCTGAGCGATTTGTTCGTCGAAGGCGGGCTGAACTGGAAGGGGATCATTCCCGGCAGATCGCACGACGCGGCCGGCCTGGCGGTGACCTATGCCGGGATCGGCGCCGCGGCGCGGCATTTCAGCGACGATCTGGTCTTTTATAGCGGCCTGGGCGCGCCTTATCGCCAGGGCGAGACCGTGGTCGAAGCGACCTATCGGACGAGGTTGCGGCCATGGCTCAAGCTGCAGCCGGATGTGCAATACGTCATCAACCCCGGCGCCGGGATCCCGACCGCGCAGAGCCCGGGGCCATTGCCGAACGCCCTGGTCTTCGGGGTTCGCGTCACCGTCGATTTCTGACCGGCGCGCGACAAGCCGGCGTCACAGCAGGCCGAGCCCGCCCAGAACCCCGCCGGCGCCGAGCAGCCACAGCGGATTGACCCGGGCCCTCAGCATCAGCGCCGCCGTCGCCGCGGTGACCATCAGGCCGCGCCAGCCATTGCCGCCGGCGCGCGCCAGCACCCAGCCGCCGGCGACGATCAGCCCGATCGTCAACGGCACGATGCCGCGGCTGACCGCCAGCCGCCACGGCGCGTCGCGAAACCGGTGCCACAGGCGAAAGCCGACAAAGGTCAGGGTGCATGACGGCCCGGCGATCCCGAGCGTGGCGGCGACCGCGCCGGCAGCGCCGCCCACTTTCCAGCCGATCAGGCTCAGCATGAAAATAAAGCTGGGCCCCGGCATGATCTGCGACAGCGCGAAGAAATCGGCAAACTCGCGGTCGGTCGTCCATCGGTTGGCGACCACGACCAGCTGGTGGATCTGCGGCAGGACGACCGGGATGCCGCCAAAGCTGATCAGGGACAGCGCGGCCAGATGCGCCGACAGCGCCAGAGACGCGGCCCACCCCTTCACCGCGTCCACCGCGCCATCAGCCGCGGGGCGGCGATGCTGAACGGCGCCAATCCGAGCAGCACCGCCGGCAATGGCAGCCGGGTAGCGACGATCCCGGCAAACGCCAGCGTCGCGAACAGCAATGCCGCCGGGCGGCGGCGGTGCGGCAGCAGCATTCTGAGCCCGGTGGCGATTACCAGGCCGGCCGCGGCGCTCGAAATGCCGCCGAGAACGTGTTGAACGACCGCGACCTGGGCGACATGGAGGTATCCGACGCCGAGCGCGAGAGCGATCGTCAGCGGTGCCAGGGTCAGACCCGAAAAGGCGGCGACCGCGCCCGCGGCGCCGCGAAATTTGCTGCCGACGCAGACCGACAAATTGGCGAAATTGGCCCCCGGCAGAAACTGGCAGAGGCTCAGCGTATCGGCGAATTCCGCCTCGCTCATCCAGCCCCGCTGCTCGACCACCACCCGCCGCGTCCAGACCAGCAGGCCGCCGCCAAAGCCGCACAATGCCGCCTTTAGAAAAGCGGCGAACAATATGCCGAGCGGCAAGCGGGTGGGGGCGGCCGCTTCCTCGGCGGCCGGCGATATTGTCGAGCCCGGCATTGCCGCACCTCCCCGATCAGCCGTTCCCGCCGGCTGCGGCCTCGCCGAGAAAGGCGGCGAGCAATCGGCGAGCCGCGGCGGTCGGGGTTTGCGTACCGGCGGTCACCGCGTCTTCGACTGCGGCGAGCAGGCCGGCCACGGCCGGAGCGGCGCGGAAATGTTCGATCAGGCTGTCGTCGATTTCCGACCACAGGGCCGCGCGCGCCTGCTCCCGCCGCCGCCGCGACCAGATGCCGGATGCTTCGAGGGCGGCGCGAAAGCGCGCGACATCGTCCCAGATTTCGGCGACGCCGGCGCCTTCCAGCGCCGAGACCGCACGCACCGGGACCGGCCATTCGGCAGCGGCGGCCGGATCAGGCGCAAGGCGCTGGCGTAATCGGCGGCCGCGCGCTGCGCCGCCTCGGCGAATTCGCCGTCGGCCTTGTTGACCAGCACCAGATCGGCGAGTTCGACCACCCCGCGCTTGATCCCCTGCAATTCGTCTCCCGCCGCCGGCGGCAGGATCAGCACGAACATGTCGACGATATCGGCGACCGCGGTCTCGGCCTGACCGATTCCGACGGTTTCGACGATCACCGCGTCGAAGCCGGCCGCCTCGCACAGCAGGATCGCCTCGCTTGTATGCCGGGCGACGCCGCCGCGGCTGCCGCCGGCCGAAGACGGCCGGATAAACGCCTCGGGCCGCCGCCCCAGTTCGGCCATGCGGGTCTTGTCGGCGAGGATGGCGCCGCCGCCGCGCTTTGACGCCGGATCGACAGCGAGCACCGCGATCCGCCGCCCGCGGGCGATGCCGTCGAGGCCGAAGCGCTCGATAAAGGTCGATTTGCCGGCGCCGGGCGGGCCGGAAATGCCGATGCGGGTGCTGTTGCCGGTGTATGCCAGGATCGCATCGAGCAGTTCCTCGGCTGCGGCGCGATGATCGGGCCGGGTCGATTCGGCGAGGGTGATGGCGCGGGCCAGGGCGCGCCGGTCGCCCCGCCGCAAAGCCTGCAGCAGGCTCGGCGCCGCGGTCACGCGCCGCGGACGTCGAAATACGACCCGTCGCGCCGCTTGCGGCGCACGCATTCCATCGAGGCCAGGGTCAGGATCTGCTCGACCACGGTCATCAGGCCATCGATGCGGAACGGCTTCAGCAGATAGTGCCGGCCGCTCTGCTCCAGGCGTTCGGCATGGCGGTGATCGCCGGTGGTCAGGATCACTCCGCAGCCCTGTTCGTGGGCGATCTCGGCCAGCGCGAGGCCGTCCTGGTCGCCGGGCTGGGTCAGGTCGATGATCGCGATGTCGTAATCGTCCTGGTCGAGCGCGTCGGCCATCGCCGCGCCGGTCTCGATCATGGTAAAGACAAAACCCTCTTCGTCGAAGACCTCGCCCAACAGCTCGCGGATGTAGCTGTCGTTCTCGACGATCAATATCTTGCACACCCGAGCCATTTCCTGTTCCCGCCGATTTCGCTCGAACCGGCCTCGGGCCGGCGGCTTATTCCGCGGCCAGCGCCGCCTCGCGCCGCGCCGCTTCCTGCTGGCGCGCCCACATCGCAGCATAGACCCCCTGGCGCCGCAACAGCTCGCCATGATTGCCGCGCTCGACGATCTGCCCGCGATCGAGCACCAGGATCTGGTCGGCGTCGACCACCGTCGACAGCCGGTGGGCGATGACCAGCGTGGTGCGCTCGGCCGACACCTCGGCGAGGCTCGCCTGGATCTCGCGCTCGGTCCTGGTGTCGAGGGCCGAGGTCGCCTCGTCGAACACCAGGATCTTCGGCGCCTTCAGGATCACCCTGGCGATCGCCACCCGCTGCTTTTCGCCGCCCGACAGTTTGAGGCCGCGCTCGCCGACCATCGTGTCGTAGCCGTCCGGCAAGGCGGCGACGAAATCGTGGATGCGGGCGAGGCGGGCCGCCGCTTCGACCATATCGCGCGGCGCGCCGGGGCGGCCATAGGCGATATTGTAGTAGATCGTGTCGTTGAACAGCACGGTGTCCTGCGGCACCACGCCGATCGCCCGGCGCAGGCTGTCCTGGGTCACCATGCGGACGTCCTGGCCATCGATCTCGATCGCGCCGGCATCGACATCCCAGAAGCGGAACAGCAGCCGCGCGATCGTCGACTTGCCGGCGCCGCTCGGGCCGACGATCGCGATGGTGCTGCCGGGAGGCACCCGGAAATCGACATCGCTCAGGATCGGCCGCCGCGAATCATAGCGGAAATCGACATGGCGAAAGGCGATGGCGCCGGCGCCGACCGACAGTGCCGGCGCCCCCGGCCGGTCCACGATCTCGGGCATGACCGCCATCAGCTCGGTCATCTGCTCGAGATCGGTCAAGGACTGCTTGAGGTTGCGGTAGACGACGCCGAGGAAATTGAGCGGCGTGTAGAGCTGGATCAGATAGGCGTTGACCAGGACGAAATCGCCGACCGTCATCGCCTTGGCGGCCACGCCCTGCGCGGCGAGGAGCATGACCCCGACCAGGCCGACGCCGATGATCATGCCCTGGCCGATATTCAGCATCGACAGGGTGGCCTCGCTCTTGACCGCGGCCTGCTCGTAGGCCGCGCAGCGCCGCGTCGTAGCGCCGCTCCTCATGCGCCTCGTTGGCGAAATATTTGACCGTCTCGAAATTCAACAGGCTGTCGATCGCCTTGGTATTGGCCTCGCTGTTGCGCTCGTTCATGTCGCGGCGAAAGCGCACCCGCCAATCGGTCACCAGAAAGGTAAAGCCGATATAGAGCAAGATCGTCGTCAGGGTGACGGCGGCGAAGGTCCAGTTGTAGAGCCGCCACAGGATCGCCGACACCAGCAGGATCTCGATGATCGTCGGGATCACGTTGAACAGCATGAACGACAGCAGGAAATCGATGCCGGCGGTGCCGCGCTCGATCGCCCGCGCCAACCCGCCGGTGCGGCGCTCGAGGTGAAAGCGCAGCGCCAGCGCGTGGACATGGCGAAACGCCGACAAGGACAGCCGGCGCACCGCGCGCTGGGTGACCGGGGCAAAGACCGCGTTGCGCAGCTCGTTGAAACCCTGCGACATCACCCGCGCCAGCCCGTAGGCGATGATCAGCGCCACCGGCACGGCGATCGCCGCCTTGCTCGGCGCCAGGGTATCGACCGCGTGTTTGTAGAGAAACGGGACGGTGATGTTGACCAGCCGGCCGGCGACCAGAAAAACCACGGCCAGCGCCACCCGCAGCCGCAGCCCCGCCGATTCGCGCGGCCACAGATAGGGGGCGAGCGAGCGGAGTGCGCGCAACTCGTTTCTGAGCCGGCCTTTCTGCCGCGGTGGGCCGGCGATGATCGGCCGACCGCGACGGCTCATTCCGCGCGGCTCATCGGCTCGGCCTCCGGCAGCGGCGCCGCCCCGAGGCCGCGCAACAGGTGGAGCGCCAGCAGCAGGGCGAGGGCGATCAGGACCACGCCAAACAAAAACGGGCTGCCGCGGCCCAGATCGGCGAACAGGAACCCGGCCATGGCCGGCCCGAGAACCCGCGACAGGCTGCCGACGGATTGCGCGACGCCGAGCACCTCGCCCTGCTCATCGCGCCCGGCGCGGCGCGAAATCAGGCTGTTCAGCGATGGCTGGGTCAGCCCGATGCCGAGCGCCAGACCGCTGACGCGCGGTGCCGAGCAGCGGCACCTCGCGGGCGAACGGCAGCACCAGCAGCCCGAGGCCGATCAGGACGAGACCGCATAGCAGCAGGCGCTCCTCGCCGAAGCGCTGGGTCAGCCGGCCGATCAGGCCGCCTTGCAGCACCGCCGACAGCACCCCGACAAAAGCAAAGACATAGCCGACCTGCTCCGGCCCCCAGCGGAACTGCCGCATCGCCCACAGCGCAAAGGTGCTCTCCATCGCGGCGAAGGCGAGGATCACCAGAAAGAAGATCAGGATCAGCCGCGACAGCACCGGATGGCGCAATGCCCCGAGCGTCGCGCCGAACCGGCTGCGCCGCTGCGCCTGGCCGCGCTGCTCCGGGGTCAGGCTCTCGCGCAGCACAAGCAGTACGCCGCAGAGCGCCGCGAGCGACAGCCCGGCCGCGACCCAGGCCGGCCTGGCGAGATTGGCGGTGGCCGGATCGTTGCCGGCGAGAAACCCGCCCAGCGCCGGCCCGAAGATAAAGCCGAGGCCAAAGGCGGCGCCGATCAGCCCCATGCCCTTGGCCCGGTTCTCGGGCGTGGTGGTGTCGGCGATATAGGCTTGCGCGGCGGCGATGTTGCCGGCGCAAGCGCCGGCCAGGGCGCGCGCGGCGAACAGCATCCACAGCTCGGTCGCGCCGCCGAGCCACAAATAGGCGAGCGCCGCCGCCGCCATGCTGGTCATCAGCACCGGCCGCCGCCCGATCCGGTCGCTGAGCCGGCCCCATAGCGGTGCGGTAAACAGCTGCATCAGCGAATAGACCGCGAGCAGCAGGGTCACCTGTTGCGGCGAGGCGCCGAACCGCACCGCATAGAACGGCAGCAAGGGGATGACCAGGCCGAACCCGACGAGGTCGACAAAGACGATGAGGAACAAGGTCGGCATGATGCCGGCCTGATATCGCCCACCGGCCCGGCCGGGGCAAGGGGCTCGTCGCCGCAGGGCCGCTTTACCGGGCCGTTGGCCGGGGCATTGCGCCGATCCGGTCTCGAATGCCAGGCCCGGCCGCGGGCGTCGGCAATGCGGGGCCGGACTCGGGCGATCTTCGAGCCAGCCGGGTTCGCGGCGATGTTCTGGTTCTACCAGCGCGGCCGCGGGGTGACCGAGTTCGAGATAGTCCTGGATCAGATTGCGAATTTGATGAACTTCCTTTTCCGGGACCAGATTGGGGGTGACGGCCGCGGCTTCGCCCGGCAATCGGCCCGGCGCCGGCGCCGGGGCCTTGACCGGCCAGATCGTCGCCGTCGCCGGTCGATCCGCCGGCCGGGCGGAAAAACTCAGCTGCACCAGCAGCTCCTTCGCCTCCTGGTTCTGCGGCTGAAGCTTGACCACCTTGCGGCAGGCTTCGAGCGCCGCCGCATCCTCGCCGAGAGATTGCAGCGTTCGCGCCAGCCAGAACCAGGCATTGTCACCCTCGGGCTCCAGTTCGACCGAGCGGGAGAGCAGTTTCCGGGCTTCGGCGTGGGCGCCCTTCTCGGCCAGCAACCGGCCAAACCGGTAGAGCGCCAACGCATGGTCCGGCTCGACCTCGAGGATCTGGCGATAGCCGAGTTCGGCCTCGGCGGTCTGCTCCCGGCTGGCGAAATCGAGCGTCATGTCGAGCATCGCCGGCAGCCCGCGCGGATCCAGCCTGCCGCCGAGGTTGCGATTGGTCTTGGTGACCACGGAGACCGCCTTCAGCCGGCGCTCCTGCGGCGCGAACAGGTATTTGTACGGCTCATCGCCCCTCAGGAAGTCGTAGGTGGTAAACCCGTGGGCGATGGCGCAGCGGATGCTGTAGGCATGCAACAAATACCCGGCGGGCATCTCGTTATAGGTTTCATCCCGCCCGGTGATAAAGAACAGCAGCGATTTCTTGGACTGATCGATCAGGGTCGCCAGCGCCGCCACCGGCCGATCGCCGTGCCAGAATACCGGTAGAAACAAGGTGCCGTTTTCGGCGCAGCGGGTCAACATCCGGTAGTTGCGCTCGGCGATCTCCTCGGCTTTTTCCCCTTTGCTCGGCGTCCATTTGATTTTCCAGAACTCCAGCAACGTTGTCAGGTTTTTGTCAAAGCTGCCGACATCCGACAACGTGATCTGGTAGTCTTCCGCTGCGTCGGTCTTTCCTCAGGAGACGACGAATTTTTTGCCGGTTGTTGGCGCTTAGAGTCTTGAGATATTCGTCCCAATCATTTGGAAGTTTTACAAAGGGGCAGATGCCGTGGTCGGTCGCTGCAATTTGGTCGATATACTCGATAGCGGTACGGACGAAACGCGTCTTGTCGAACGCGCGCAGAAACAATCTCCGCCGCGGCTCGGAGATCATCAAATTGTCCATCGTAAACCGCGCCCAGTTCAGCTTTCGCTTCAGGTATTCGGCGAAGGCGGGAACGGCTTCGGCTTCGAATTCCGGCCGGGACAGGAGCCCCGCATAATCGGAGAAGGCGGCGCCGGCGAATTGCAGCTCGTTGGTGAAACCATGCTTGTCATCGAAGCTCGTGTATATCCGCAGCGGCAGGAAGGCGACATGCTCGGTATCGGTCGCGTTTTGCTTGGCGGCGAGGACAAACCACGGGGTGTGGTGTAGGTTCAGCCAGTCGAACAGCCATTGCCAAGAAAGAAAGAACTGCGCTTCCGGGTCAGCTTCGTAGACCGCGTCCCAGTTGCGGCGCAGCGCGCTTAAATCGCTGATCGCATCGATGACAGTAATATGCATTGCGGCCGCCTCCGTAGCATCTCAATCTACAGAATTCGGAGTAAGCAATCAACCAATTTGGCGCGGCATGGTCGGCCGCTCGATGGTGGATCGGCGGCCGAGTAATTCCCAGGGTGAACTTCACTCAAGTTAACTATAACCGCCGCCCACCGGACGGGCGCAAATGGCGCTTGCCCGGCGATTGCCTCAGCGACTGCCCGCAGCGATTGGCCCGCGCCGGCGATTGGCCGGCCTTCGCCGGCGGGCAGCGCCGCCCTTGTTGGCGCGGCGTCTCTCGGCGGGACAGCCTCAGGGCGGGCAGCGACGGCCGGCAAGGACATTAGCCGCCGGAAATTAGTCGCCCAGCGCCGGGATAAAATATCTCTTTACCATTTCGATCAAATCGGCGCAGTTGTTCCCAGATGCAGCAAAGAAGCCGATCGATTCCGTACCCTTGAATATTTGAATGGTAAGCCGCGACCGGTCGGTAATGTTACCGAATGACAAATCGCGCAACGTCGGCATCACTATTCTTGTGACGTTCCGGCGGATGTTTAAAAATGCAACGGTACGGTTCGGCTGGTTCAGCGAGAATTCAGCATACATCGGTCCGGTTAGCAAAATCAGGTTGGTGAACTCGATCGATCCCAAGCTATTAACCGGATTTTCAACGAAGATAAATTCCGGAGTTGCGTCAATTAATATTTGGTATTCGCGGACCAGCTGCTCGATCCTGTCGCTGGCAGGCGCCCTTATCCCCAACTCTTCCAAATACCCTCGCAGCGTCGAATTCATCATATGCTGGCATTAGCATTCCTCCGGTCTTCGGCACATCTCTATAATCACCGCCTGGCCTCTGTGCAACATATTACCCCGAGATAATACGTCAAATACTGGCTGGTTTCGGCGAGATCCGCGACGCGTTCACGGGCCGCGCTCCCGTTAGCACAGCCGGCGCCCAGCCGCAGCCGCAGCGCGTTGCCGCGCCGCTCTCGGCCGCTCGCCGGCGATCCGTGCGAACAGCCGTTCGATGCTTTGCCGGTCGACGCCGTCGCTTTTCATGACCAGGCGGATCAGCGGATCTTGAACCAGATCGGCGAGCGTATAGTTGGCCTCGCCACCGGCTGGTTCCGCGCCGGTATGGTCGATTTCCCCGTTCATCGCTGTTATCCCGAGTGAAAACCCGATCCATTGCTCACCGACATATAGCTGGTGAATCGATGCCGGGCCCGCCATCCCGGAACTTGCGAGGGGAGGCCGCCGCACCGGCCCGCCGGCGCTCTCCGCCATGTTGCCGAGCCGTTCGCGCATGGCCGGCACAGGGCTCCCTGGCCACCCGCATGATCGGCGATCCGGCTGGCCGCAGGGGCTGAGCGCGGGCTATAATCGAGCGCAGCAATCGGGCGCGGGCGCGGCGGGTCGGGTCGGAGGATCGGGATGCATCTGTTCAAGGAACATGCGGTGGCGGACCCGGCGGCGGTCGCCGGGATGATCCCGGTCATCGATTACGGCCCCTATTTCGCCGGCGAGAAGGGGGCGCTCGAACGGGTCGCGGCCGAGGTGGCGCGCGCCTGCACGACGGTCGGCTTTTTTTATGCGCTGAACCACGGTGTTGGCGACGAACTGGTCGAGCGCGCCTTTGCCGCCTCGCGCCGGTTTCATGCCCTGCCCTTGGCGCAAAAGCTGGCGCTCCGGCTCAACGACAACAATATCGGCTATCTGCCGATCAATGCCTCGGTGCAGGGCGCCTCGACCGTCCACAAAGCGACCAGGCCGAACCAGAACGAGAGCTTTTTCATCAGCCATGACCGCGGCCCCGACCATCCCGAGGTGATCGCCGGCACGCCGCTGCGCGGCCGCAACCAGTGGCCGGCGGGCCTGCCCGAGATCCGCGGGGACATGATAGCTTATTTCGACGCGCTCGGGGCGATGTGCGACCGGATGCTGCCGCCCTTCGCCGTGGCGCTGGGCATGCCGGCCGATTTTTTCGCGCCCTATTTCGCCGACGAGGCGCACGCCACTCTGCGCTTCCTGCACTACCCGCCGCAGCAGACGGTCGAAGACAACCTCTTTGGCCAGGGGCCGCATACCGACAACAGCTTTATGACCGCGCTGGCGCGCACCGAGGTGCCGGGGCTGGCGGTGCGGCTGCCGCCAGATGGACCATCGGGCGGAGAATGGTTTGCGCCGCCGATCATCCCCGGCACCTTTCTGATCAATCTCGGCAATATCATGCGGCGCTGGTCGAACGACCGGTTTTTGTCGACCCCGCATGGCGTGCTCAATGAATTGGGCACCGACCGCTACTCGATCGCCTATTTCCACAGCCCGAACCCGGACCGGGTCATCGAATGCCTGCCATCCTGCGTCTGGCGCCGACAATCCGGCGCGCTATCCGCCGGCGGTCTATCGCGATCTGGTGCTCGAATTCTACCGGGCCAATTATTTTCACCAGAAGGGCCACCGCTCCGAGGTAGCGGCGCAGGCGGCCGAATAGCCAAGGGGAGTGCAGAACCGTGTTCGACCTCGATCGATTTATCAGCGACTGCCGTGATGCCGTCGCCGCCGATCCCAGCCACAAATCGGTGCGCGAGGTGGTGGCCCGCGCGGTCTGCGAGCCTGCCGCGGTCATCGCCGGGCTGGGCGAGCCGACCCGGGCCGGGGTCGACGGCCTCTACCGCTCCGACAGCTTGACCATCCTCAACGTCGTCTGGGGGCCGCGGATGACGATCATGCCGCACAACCATCTGATGTGGGCGGTCATCGGCATCTATACCGGGCGCGAGGACAACATTTTCTGGCGCCGGCTCCCGCAAGGCGCGCCCGGCCGCATCGAAGCCGCCGGGGCCAAATCCATCGGGGTGCGCGATGTCGAGCCGTTGGGCCATGACATCATCCACACCGTGACCAACCCATTGCCGCGGCTGACCGGCGCGATCCACGTCTATGGCGGCGATTTCTATGCCGTGAGCCGCAGCGAATGGGACCCGGAGACCCTGACCGAACGCCCGTTCGACATGGAAAAGAATGTGCGCCTGTTCGAGGCGGCGAATGCGGCGGTCGCGGCACTCGCCTGAACCGGCCGGCGGCGACGCGGTCATGGCAAAATTGCCGCGCGCGATCCTGTTCGATCTCGACGATACGCTGCTGGTCGCCTTCGGGCCGGCCGAATTGCAGTGGCGGCGCGTCATCGGCGCGATCGCCGACCGTCTGGCGCCGCTCGGCCCGGAACAGGTGATCGCCGCGATCCAGGACAGCTCGAACCAATTATGGGCCGATCCGGCGCGGCACAAGCATTGGCGCCACCGCATCGGCGAGGCGCGCCGCCATATCGTCGCCAACGCTTTTGCCGAATTGGCGGCCTCGGGCCACCCGGTGCCGCAGCCGCTGCTGGGCGACGCGATCGCCGATCGCTACAACGCATTGCACGACGCCGAATTGCGGCTGTTCCCCGGTGCGCACGAGACCCTGCACCGGCTCAAGCAACAGGGCGTGCGCCTGGCGCTGATCACCAACGGCGCCGCCGCGCCGCAGCGCGCCAAGGTGATCCGCTTTGCCCTGGAAGAGCGCTTCGACCATATCCAGATCGAGGGCGAGCACGGCTTTGGCAAGCCCGAGGAGCGCGCCTATACCCATGCGATGGAGGCGCTCGGGGTCGGGCCCGGCGACACCTGGATGGTCGGCGACAATCTCGAATGGGAGATCCTGGGGCCGCAGCGGCTCGGCATTCATGCGATCTGGCACGACGGCTATGGCGCCGGGCTGCCGCCCGACTGTCCGATCCGCCCCGACCGGATCATCCGCACCCTGCCGGAACTGCTGACCTAGCGCTCGGACGCGGACCCGAGGTTTGACGCCACCCATCGTCGACGGGTTGGGCCCGCTATCGCGACCGGCCTGCCCTGCGGCTCCGGTCAGCCTTACTGCACGCGGCGCAACCCCAGATCGCCGAGACAGCCGTCGATCGCGCCGGTTTGCTCGGCGCTCTTCTCCCGGTCCTGGCAGGCCGCGACGACCGCGGCAAATTCGGCCTCGGTCGGCGGTTTGCCGGTTGCCTCCTGCCATCCGCGCACTTCGGACGACGCGCTCGCCGGCACCGCCGCGTCCCTCGCCGCGCACGCCGCCAATCCCAACAGAATCAGTAAAGCGATCCCCCGCATCCGACCCCCCGGCATGCTCCTGCGGCGGACCTTATCGGGCAGAGGCGGCGCTGGCTACCGTTTTCGCCCGAGCCGCCAAAGCTCAGCCGGGGTCGTATTCGCGATCTTTGCTCGGGATCAGGTCGTAGGGCAGCGCAAAGCCGGGCATCGCTTTCAGGCGCTGCGACCAGGCTTCGAGGTGCGGCCAGTTGGCAATATCGAAACCGCCCTCGGCCATGAACACCATGCGGCCCCAGCAGCCGATATCAGCAATGCTGCACGAATTGCCAACAAGCCAGTCGCTGTCCTTCAGCCGATTGTCGACAAACGACAGGGCGGCCTCCGCCTTTGGCCGGAATTCGGCGATCACCTCGGGATGCGAGGCGCGGAACCGCGCCGAATGGCGCACCTTGGCGACGGCGGTAATATGGTCGGCCTCCCATGACAGCCATTCGCGCGCCTGCCAGCGCTGCTGCTCGGTTGCCGGCTCGAAATGACCGGTGGTGCGCGCGAGATAATCGAGGATCACATTCGATTGCAGGATCGTCAGCCCGCGATGGCGCAGCGACGGCACCACCCCCCAGCGGTTGACCGCGAGGTATTCGGGGTTCTTCTGCACCCCGATCTTCAGGTTGACGGTGCGGAACGAGTAGGGCAGCCGCGCCAACGCCAGATACAGGATCGGCTTGTAGCTCGAACTCGACGTGAAACTGCCGTAGATAACCAGCCGATCGTCGCTGGCGGTGATCCGCTCATTCCGGCTCCTCGAAATCCAGCTTCTCGGTGAGGCCGTAGCCGTCGGCCAGTTCGCGCAATTTGTACCAGGTCGAAGCCTCGACCTCGATGCCGTTCTGCCGGCGGTCCAGCTCGCGCATATGCTCGATCTCGCCGGGATAGAGCACGCCGCTGCTGCCCTCGGCCGGCGGGGTCGATTTCAGATAGGCGGCGAATTCGCCGACATCCTTTTTGAATTCGCCGAGCGGGCGGAACGCCGCGACATTGAACACCGCCATGAAGCAGCCGTCATTGTGCCGCCCGGTCGGCTCGACGCCAAAGCCGAGCCCGGTCAGGAGGCCGCACAGGATCTCGACCATGACCGCCAGCCCGGTGCCCTTGTAGCCGCCCTCCGGGCCGCCGAGCGGCAAGAGCGCGCCGCCCTGGCGCAATTGGCGCGGGTCGTTGGTCGGCGCGCCCGTCCTTGTCGATGACCCAGCCGTCGGGCACCTTTTCGTTGCGGGCGACGGCGACGGCGATCTTGCCGGCCGCCGCGGCCGAGGTCGCCATGTCGAGATAGAGCGGCGCGTCGAGGTCGGACGGGATGGCGATCGAGATCGGGTTGGTGCCGAGCCTGGCCTCGCGCCCGCCGAACGGCGCCACCGCCTTTGGCGAACGCCCGGAATCGGCGGTGATCAGCCCGATCATCCCGGCCTGCGCCGCCATCTGGGTATAGCTCGACAGCCGGCCGATATGGCCCTGGCGAAACACCGTCGCGGCGGCGACATTGGCCGACTTCGCTTTTTCGATGGTCAGCCGCATCGCCCGCTCGTTGGCGACGTAGCCGAACCCCCAATGGCCGTCGACCACGGTCGTGGTCGGCGATTCCTGGACGATCGTCCACGGCGCGCCGGGCACGATATGCCCGACCTTGATCCGCTCGATATAGGTCGGGATCTGGATCACCCCGTGCGAATCATGGCCGACAAGGTTGGCGCCGACGATGTGGCGCATCACCAGCTCGGCCTCGGCCGGCGGCGTGCCGGCGGCGATGAACAGCGCCTGGCCGATCTCGATCAGCCGTTCCGCCGCGATTTTCGGCATCGCTGGGTCCTCGCGCTCAGGCCGGCTGCTTTAGGTGCGTTGCCCGCATCAGGCGCAGGGATTCCGGGTCGCTCATCATCGCCGTCTGGGCGCTTTTCAGGAAATCCTCGTATTCCCGAGCCATCGCCGGCGACACCACCTCGATCATCAGGCGGTTTTCGAGCCAGAATTCGATGACGTGGAAGAACGGCTCGCGGCCCTGCATGCCGCGGCCGAACGTCTTGGCCCGCCAACCTTCGCGCGCGCCGATGCGCTCGATCTCCTCGGGCTCGCGCGGGACCGAGAGAAAGACGTGGAACGGCCAAGTCTGCGGCGGCGAGCGGTTCTCGCCAAACACCACCTGATCGTCGCTGTCCGGGATGTCGAGGGTCGCCCGATCCGGATAGACCTCGATCATCGAGCCGCCCTCGCCGACGCTCGCCGCCATGTACGCGCCCTCGAGCGGCCCGAACGGGTAGCACTTGCCGCCCATCAGCTCGGCCAGAACCTCGGCGACGTGGCGCGGCTCGCGTGCCGGGATCGATACGTGGTGGATCATGACCTGACGCTCCCCTGTCGACGAAAGGCCTTCTGTAGCACGCCGGGGCGGCGGCATAAAGCCGGGTTGGCCACGGCCGCCGGGCCTGGGCGCCGGGCCTGGGGCTGCCGGGGACGAGCCCCGGCACAGGGTTCTTCAGGATCAGGGTTCTTCAGGATCAGCGCCGGCGCCCACGCCGCCACGGGCGCGGGCGGAGGATCGGGCAGCGCGCCTCAGTGGGTGACGAGGCGGCGCTCGACGGCGGCGGTCTTGATCGCCTTTTGCAGTTTCTCGAAGGCGCGGACTTCGATCTGGCGCACCCGCTCGCGCGAGATCGCGTATTGCTGCGACAGGTCTTCGAGCGTCGTCGGGTTGTCGCGCAGCCGCCGCTCGGTCAGGATATGGCGCTCGCGGTCGTTCAGATGGGTCATCGCCTTTTCCAGCAGATCGCGGCGCAGTCCCAGCTCCTGGCGATCGGCCAGCATGGTTTCCTGGCTCTCGCTCTCATCGACCAGCCAGTCCTGCCATTCGCCTTCGCTGTCGCTTCTGAGCGGCGCGTTCAACGAATGGTCCGGGCTCGCCAGCCGGCGGTTCATGCTGATCACATCGGCCTCCGGCACATCGAGCTCGGTGGCGATCTTGTGCAGATGTTCGGGCGAAAGATCGCCCTCTTCCATCGCCTGCAACTGGCCCTTCAGCTTGCGCAGGTTGAAGAACAGCTTTTTCTGCGCGGCGGTGGTGCCCATTTTCACCAGCGACCACGAGTGCAGTATGTACTCTTGTATCGCCGCGCGGATCCACCACATCGCGTAGGTGGCAAGGCGAAAACCGCGATCGGGGTCGAAGCGCTTGACGGCCTGCATCATGCCGACATTGCCCTCCGAGATCAGCTCGGAGAGCGGCAGGCCGTAGCCGCGATAGCCCATCGCGATCTTGGCGACCAGCCGCAGATGGCTGGTGACCAGGCGGTGCGCGGCCTGGGGATCCTCATGCTCTTTCCAGCTTTTGGCGAGCATGTACTCCTCTTCCGGCTCCAGCATCGGAAACTTGCGGATCTCCTGGAGATACCGGGTCAGGTTTCCTTCAGCGGAGATGGAAGGGACCGAAAGGGTGGCCATTGACGATCGTTGCTCCGGTTTGGCGCCTGGTGGTGAGGTAAACGCTGAAACGCCCGCGGTTATCCCATCGGCCAGGACGAACGCGCATATCCTAGTAATATAGTCGGGTTTTGTCCAGTTTAAAGTCGCTCTAAATCGCTCAACAACGCGTGAAGGTCGGCCGGCAGCGCAGAGTCGAAGGTCAGGAACCCGGCGCCGGCAGGGTGGGTGAAGCCGAGCCGCCTGGCGTGCAATGCCTGCCGCGAAAAGGCGGCGATCCGCGCGCCGCGCTCGCCCGAGCGGGCCACCGCGCGGCCGGCGCGGGTTCCGTAAACCGGGTCGCCGATCAGCGCATGGCCGAGATGCGCGAGATGAACCCGGATCTGATGGGTGCGCCCGGTGGCCAGCCGGCATTCGAGCAGCGAGGCTTCGGTCTTGAAGGCCCGCTCGACGCGGTAGCGGGTCAGTGCCGGCCGCCCCTTGCCATCGCCGACCACGGCCATTTTTTTGCGGTTCGCCGGGCTGCGGCCGATATTGCCGGCGATCTCGCCGGCGGACGCTCCCGGCACGCCCCAGACCAGGGCGGCATAGGCGCGGTCGATCCGGCGCAGCGCAAAATCGCGCGACAGGGCCTGGTGCGCCGCCTCGGTCTTGGCCACCACCAGCAGGCCGCTGGTGTCCTTGTCGAGGCGATGGACGATGCCCGGCCGGCGCACCCCGCCGATCCCGGCCAGGCTCGCGCCGCAATGCGCGATCAGGGCGTTGACCAGGGTGCCGTCGGGGTTTCCCGGGGCCGGATGGACGACGAGACCGGCGGGCTTGTCGACGACGATCAGATGTGCATCCTCGAAGCGGATATCGAGCGCGATCGGCTGAGCCGCCGGCGCCGCATCCTCAGCATCGGGGACGAATACGACAAAATTCTGGCCCGGCCGAACCCGCAATGACGGGTCGCGCGACGCGGCCCCGTCATGCACGACATGGCCTTCTTCGATCAGCCGCTTGAGCCGGGTGCGCGACAGCGCCGGCAAATGCAGCGCCAGCATGCGGTCGAGGCGGATCCCGGCTTCGCCCGCATCGGCGCTGATCATGGCCGAGATGCCGGCGCCGGCGGCGGCGGGCTCAGCCATGCCGCGGGCCCGCCGGGGCCGCCGGTCCGCCCTCCATCATCACCCGGTTTAGGCCGATGCGGGGGCTGAGGGTCCTGGTCGTGGTGATGGGCATCCTGATCCTCATCGGCACCGCCGCGCTGATCGCCGGGATCGCCAGCAAGCTGTCGCGCAGCCGGCCGAGCGCCGGCGAGGAGCGCCCCTTTGCCGCAACCGCGATCGATATCCCGCGCGGGGCGCGAATCGAGGCGATGACGGCCGCGCCAAATCGTCTCATCCTCGACCTGGCCTTGCCCGATGGCGAGCGCCGGATCGTCATCGTCGATATGGCGACGGGCGCCCGCCTCGGCACCATCGAGCTGCGCCCGACCCAATAAACCGGCGCGGTTGGGCAGCGCATCGGGATCGCCGCGGCCGCGCCTGGCGGGGGCGATCCGCCGGCATCGCGCGGCCGTGGCGCGTCGCCAAAACTCATCTTGAAAGCTTAGCCGATTATTCCGAACTTCTCGCGACGCGCATCGTTGGCACTGCGGAACCGATGATCAGCAGTAACCCGCCCTTAATCCGGGCTGACACCAGCGGCGGTGCGCCGACAGCAAGCGATGCGCGGCTGGGTCCGGCGAGCGCCGCCGGCCGGCTCCGATCGAAATTCGCCGCTGCTCCGGCGGACGCGGCCTCTCGGCGGTTCCCCTGATCGGGAAGCCGCCTTTTTGATGCTCGAAGGTTGACGCTCGAAGAAGGTTCGGGGGTAGGGGTATGAGCAGGAAGATCGGTGGTGCGCGGCCCGCCCGTCCCAGGCCAGCCGGGGCGGAGGCGGAGGCTGCCGAGCAGGGACGCGACCAGGGGGGACGCGACCAGGGGCGACGGGTCGGCGCCCGCACCTTGGGCCCGGTGTCCGATCTCGAACGTCATCTGCCATCCGATTGGTGGCGCACCCTGTTCAACTCGCTCTATCTCGAAACCGATGGCGATGTGATCGAGAACGACCGCAACACCGCGCAGGAGGTCGATCTGTTGATCGACAGCGCCGGCATCGAGCGCAACGAGCGCATTCTCGATCTGTGCTGCGGCCAGGGACGCCACTCGCTCGAACTCGCCGCCCGCGGCTTTGTCCGCGTTACCGGGCTCGACCGCTCCCGCTATCTGATCCGGCTCGCCCGCAAGCGCGCCCGCCAGCGCAGCCTGCCGGTCTCGTTCCACGAGGGCGACGCCCGCCGCTTTCGCCTCGGCGACGCCGAATTTCGCTGCGTGTGCGTGCTCGGCAACTCCTTTGGCTATTTCGAGCGCCCGGAGGACGACCTCGCGGTTCTCGAAGCGGTCAAGCGGTCGCTCGGCTCGGGCGGCACCCTGGTCATGGACCTGATGGATGGCGATTGGATGCGCGGACATTTCGAGCCGCGCTCGTGGGAATGGGTCGACCAGAACCATTTCGTCTGCCGCGAGCGCGATCTTGCCGGCGATGGCGACCGGCTGATCAGCCGCGAGGTCGTGGTCCATGCCGAGCGCGGCGTCATCGCCGACCAGTTTTATGCCGAACGGCTCTATTCGCAGGAGCGCCTCGACGCATTATTGAGCGGCGCCGGCTTTACCAATCTCTGCTTTCATCAGCTGCTGGCGCCGGATTCGCCGCGCAACCAGGATCTCGGCATGGTCGCGCACCGGCTGTTCCTGACCTGCCGGGCGCCGCCGCGCGCCCGGCTGGTGCCGCGCCGCTCGGCGCTGATTGCCGACATCGCGGTGCTGCTCGGCGATCCGCGCCTGCCCGACCCGGTCAAGCGCAATGGCTGCTGCAGCGACGAGGATTTCGAGACGATCGAGCGGCTCAAGACGGCGTTGCACGAACTGCCCGACTATCGCTTTCGGTTTTTCGACAACCATGCCTCGCTGTTCGCCGATCTCCGAGCCAACCGCCCGCAATTCGCGCTCAATTTTTGCGACGAGGGGTTCAACAACGACGCGTTCATGGAATTGCACGTGCCGGCATTGCTGGAGACGCTCGACATCCCCTATAGCGGCGCCGGCCCGAGCTGTCTCGGGCTATGCTACAACAAGGCGCTGGTCCGCGGCATCGCCCAGTCGATCGATCTGCCGGTGCCGGCGGAGACCTATTTCAATTCGGACGATCTGGCGGCGACGATCCCGTCGGTATTCCCGGCGCTGATCAAGCCCAATTACGGCGATTCATCGATCGGCATCGGCCAGGATGCGGTGGTCCATAGCTGGGAGGAGGCGATCGCCTGCCTCGGCCGGTTGCGCGAGCAGATGCCGCTATGCCCGATCCTGATCCAGGAATTTCTGACCGGCCCCGAATATTCGATCGGGATCATCGGCAATCCCGGGCAGGGTTTCCGCGTATTGCCGCCGCTCGAAGTCGATTATTCCCGCCTCGATCCGGGCCTGCCGCGGCTGTTGTCCTACGAGTCGAAATGGGTCCCGCAATCGCCCTACTGGTCGCAGATCGGCTATTGCGAGGCCCGGCTCGACGAGGAATCGCGACGCAAGATCGTCGATTATTCGAGCATTCTGTTCGAACGCCTGGGCTGCCGCGACTATGCCCGCTTCGATTTCCGCGCCGATGGCGAGGGCGAGATCAAACTGCTCGAAGTCAACCCCAACCCCGGCTGGTGCTGGGACGGCAAGCTCAACCTGATGGCCGAGATGGCCGGGCTGCGCTATAGCGAGCTGTTACGGCTGATCATCGAGGCGGCTCAGGAACGGGTCGCGGCCCATCGCCCGGGCCTGGTCATCGCGCTGGCCGAGCGCCGCCCGCAGCGTCTCGCCGCCCGCCGCGGCTGATCGGCGCTACCGCTCCCCGCCGCGCGCCCAGGCGAGCAGGCGGTCGAGAAAGGCGGCGCCGGCGGCGAGCTGCTCGCGGCTGATGAACTCGTCTGGCTGGTGGGCCACCTCGATCGAGCCGGGGCCGCAGATCACCGCCGGGATGCCGGCGGCCTGGAACAGCCCGGCTTCGGTGGCGAAGGCGATCGTCGTCACCGTGTTGGCGCCGGTCAGAAGGCGGGCCAGCGCCTCGGCCGCAGAGTCCGGGTCGGGGACCAGCGGCGGGACCAGCGCCGCCGTCTCGGTCTCGACCTTGGCGTCGGGGTGCCCGGCGCGCATTCGCGGCAGCAGGTCGGCGGTGACGAAATCATCGATCCGCCGCTGCAACGCCGCGCCGTCATCGCCGGGGATCGGGCGAAACTCCCACTCGATGGCGCAGTCGCGGGCGATGATGTTGACCGCGGTGCCGCCGGCGACCCGGCCGATATTGAAGCTGGTATAGGGCGGGTCGAAACCGCTGTCCGGCCGCGGCGCGGCCCGGCATTCGGCAGCGAGCCGGCCGATCTCGGCGATGATCTCCGCCGCCGCGGCGATCGCGTTGACCCCGCGCGCGGGCGTGCTCGAATGCGCCTCGTGCCCGGTGACCCGGGTGCGCAGGAAGTGGATGCCCTTATGCGCGTTGGCGACCTGCATCCCGGTCGGCTCGCCGATGATCGCCAGCAATGGGCGCGCCGCGCCTGCGGGCAGGCTGCGGATCAGCCCCGGCACGCCGAGGCAGCCGACCTCTTCGTCATAGCTCAGAGCCAGGTGCAGCGGGATTTCGAGCGGCCGCGCCAATGCCTGCGGCACCAATGCCAGGCAGAGCGCGATAAACCCCTTCATATCGGCGGCGCCGCGCCCATAGAGGCGGTCCGAACCCTGATCCGCCGGGCGGGCTTCGAGCCGGAACGGGTCGCTGGTCCAGGCCTGACCCTCGACCGGCACCACATCGGTGTGGCCCGACAGGATGATCCCGCCGCGCTCGCCGGGACCGATCGTCGCGAACAAATTCGCCTTGGTGCCGTCGGCGTTGCGGCTCAGCGCGCTGGCGATGCCGTAGCCGTCGAGATAGTCGGCGACCCAGCCGATCAGGTCGAGGTTCGATTTTGCCGAAACCGTGTCGAAGGCGACCAGCCGCTCGAGGATCGCAACCGCCGCTTCGCCCATCTTCCGAGCCGGCGAGGGTCAGACGTTGTGGAGCTGGGCGCCGCCCGGCGTGCCGATCATCGACAGCACCTCGCGCCGGCTCGACGGATCATCGCGAAAGGCGCCGAGCATGCGGCTCGTCACCATGGTGACGCCGGGCTTGTGCACGCCGCGGGTGGTCATGCATTGGTGCGCCGCCTCGATGACCACGGCGACCCCCTTGGGCTGCAGCACCTCGTCCAGCGTGTTGGCGATCTGCGAGGTCATCTTTTCCTGGATCTGCAGCCGCTTGGCGAAGACGTCGACCAGCCGCGCCAGTTTCGAGATGCCGACCACCCGGTTGTTCGGCAGATAGGCGACATGGACCTTGCCGATGATCGGGGCGATGTGGTGCTCGCAATGCGATTCGAAGCGGATGTCCTTCAGCACGACGATCTCGTCATAGCCGTCGGTCTCCTCGAAGGTGCGGTGCAGCAGCGCCACCGGATCCTCGTCGTAGCCGCTGAAGAATTCGCGGTAGGCGCGCACGACGCGGTCCGGGGTGCCGAGCAGCCCCTCGCGTTCCGGGTCGTCGCCGGCCCAGCGGATCAGGGTGCGGACCGCCGCTTCGGCCTCGGCGCGGCTCGGCCGGGGCGGGGCGGCGATCAGCCGGGAGCGGGGCTGCGGCGCAGACAGGGGCGGCTCGAAAACTCGCGACATCAAAGGTCTCTTTTCTGGTGGATAGGTTGAACCCGAAGCACCGGCCCGGACCCGGGCCGCGGCCCGCGGCGTTCAGTTGAGCCGAACCGGCTGGTGCGGGCTGTCGAGCGAGAAGGCCGGGATCTGCACCGAAAAGCTTTCGCCGCCGCGGGTCTCCATCTCGTAGCTGCCGACCATGATCCCGGACGGGGTCGGCAGCGGCGTGCCGCTGGTGTATTCGAAGCTTTCGCCGGGGCCGAGGACCGGCTGCTCGCCGACCACGCCGGGACCGCGCACTTCCTGCATCTGGCCGCGGCTGTCGGTAATCTTCCAGTGCCGGCGGCGCAGCTGGACCGTTTCCTTGCCCTGGTTCTCGATGCGCACGTGATAGGCCCAAACATAGTGGTCTTCGGCCGGAGAGGATTGGTCCTCCAGGTAGAACGGCTTGACCGTGACGATGATCGATCGGGTGGTTTCCGAATACATGGCCAATCATCCTCATTGTCCGGGCCGGCGCGTTCGCCGGCGCTGCTTCCGCCGAGATCGGCGCGAACAATGTCGGTTGGGCATCGGAACCCGTCAAGATCGCTGCGCCGGCGCCAGCATGGCGAGAACGCTTTCATCGAGCTGGCGCGAGCCCTGCGGACCGATCGGCTGGATGCAGACATGGTCGGCGCCGGCGTCCCAATGCTGTTGGATCCGCGCGCGGATCGCGGCCTCGTCGCCCCAGGCGACGATCGCGTCGATAAACCGCTCGGAGCCGCCGCCGCCGAAATCGGCTTCGCTGAAGCCCTGGCCGCGCCAGGCGTTGACGTAGTTTTCGAGCTGCAGGTAGTGCGACAGCGCCGCGCGCGCCATACCCCGCGCCGTCGCCGGGTCGGTTTCGCGCAACACCCACACCTCCGGGCACAGCAATTTGCCCGGGCCGAGGATCGCGCGCGCCTCGGCGGTGTGCTGCGGCGTGGTGTTGTAAGGGTGCGCCCCGTCGGCGAGTTCGCCCGACAACGCCATCATCCGCGGACCCAATGCCGCGACCACGGTCGGCGGCGTCTCGGGCGGCGGCACCGCCTGATAGGGCGCCTTGCGCATCGCCTCGAGATAGGCGCGCATCGTCGCCACCGGCCGGCCATAGCGGTGCCCGCGCAATCCCTCGACCATCGGCCGGTGCGACACCCCGACGCCGAGCAGAAAGCGGCCGGCCGACTGCTCGGCGAGGGTGCGCTGGCCGTTCGCCATCGCCATCGGGTCGCGGGCATAGATGTTGGCGATGCCGGTGGCGACGATCAGCTTTTGCGTATGGGCGAGCAGCCACGAGGATAGCACCAGCGCGTTGCGCCCGCGGCTCTCCGGCATCCATAGGGCGCCATACCCCCAGTCTTCGACCCGCTTGGCAAAGGCCGCGCACGCCGCGGCATTCATGCTGTCCATCGACAGCCAGACGCCGAGCTTTCCCAATTCCATCGCCGATCCCTCCGAAGCGGATGCGAGCCCCAATGTGAGTCGCGAACCGGGCCGCGTCCAGCCTGCATCGCGGCCGGGGTCCCGGAAGCGGTCGACGGGACGACCGGGCGATGCCGATCAGCGTTTGCCAGTGTCAGCCCGAGTCTCGAAACAGCCTTGGGAGGCCAAGATCAGTTCTTTTGCTGCCGGTCCGGTAAGGGCGTCCCGTCGATCGAGACCCGTCCAATCAACCTCCCAAGCTTGCAGGTCCACCCCCGGTCGCGTGGCCGACGATCCGATCAATAAAAAACAGAACATGCAACCGTTCAAGCTCCACCTGCCGTGGTTAACGGTCCAGCCTACGTATTGGTGAACCGGGTTCTCACTTGTCCAAAACGTGGGTGATCCCGCGCCGGCAGCGTTGAGATTTAACGTGCCGTCGGCGTGATACATTGTCGCAAACTCAAACCGCCCATCTTCACTTAATGAGTGCACGAGCGCCTCAAGGGGTGGTCCGTGGCACGAAGCCGGCTGCGGAGCAGTCGGAGTCCCTTGCTGCTGTCCGATGCTCGGATGCGCCGCAAAGAGCAGCAGTCCGGCGGCAACCATTGTCGCGAGGGTGACCCTTGCCATGCGAGAGGCTCGCGTTACGCGCGGTCCAAACCTGAGGTTTGTGACCATGGCCTCCCCATTCGGTCATCCCGGCGCAGGCCCGGACCCATGTCCGCCATGGGCACCGGCTTTCGCCGGTGTGAGGAGTTGCTTGGTACGATCGGTCAGAACTGCTCCGCCAATGCTTCGGCGCCAGTTATCCGGCCGTGGCTGCGAGCGGGCGCCGACCGCTACGGCCGGGCCACCGGGCCGCGCGAATCCGGAACTGTCTTGGCCTTGTCCTTCCAGTCTTTCGACCATGGCGTCACCGGCCGCGGCACCGCGACGCCATCGACCCGGATCTCGTCGACATGCTCGTTGAAGAAGCACAGATGGCCCTTGATCTTCGGGCATTCGGCGATCGGCTCGGGGTAGCTCCACACCAGATCCTCCCAGACCCGGTCGCCGATCTTGACCGAATAATAGCGGGCGCGGCCCTTATACGGGCAGGCGGTGGTCTTTTCGCTCGGGACCAGCAGATCCATCCGCACATCCTCGGGCGGGATGTAGTAGCGGGTCGGCAGCCGGGTCTCGAACAAAAACCGGGCGCGCCGGGTCTCGGCCACCACCTCGCCGCCGACGATGATCTGCACCGGGCGCGCGGATTGGATCACGTCGACCCGCTTGTAGGGGTCGCGCGGGTGGACAAAGATCTCCTCGTCCTCTTCGTACCAGCCGTCGACCCGGTCCCAGTAGAATGCGACAAGATCCGCGAGCGCGGGCACTTCCTCGAACGGGTCGGGATAGCCCCACATCGCGTTCTCGGCGATCCGCTCGCCGACCTTGATCGTCCAATAGGAGGCGGCGCCCTTATAGGGGCAGAAGCTGTGGTGATCGGTCGGCGCCATCAGCTCCATGCGCACATCGGCGCGCGGGAAATAATAGACCGGCAGGTGCCGGGTCTCGAACAACAGCTGCGCGTTGGTGCTGTCGGCGACGGTCTCGCCGTTGAATTTGACGCGCACCCGGCGCGGCGACGGCTCCAGGACCACCTTGTAATCGGGATTGGTCTTGAACCCGGATTCGCGCGCCAAGGGTTTGTTCGCCAAGGGTTCGCTCGCCTGCGGTGCTGCTGCCATGATCCGCTCCCTCCAGCTGTCCATTGCGAACATGCGCGCGCCGCGGCAGGACGGCAAGCCCCGGGAGCCGCGCCGCCCTCAGTGATCGGCGGGGATCGCGGCGGCCTCGATGTCGGCGGCCTGCTCGATCAGGTTCGACTTCATCGCGATCAGCATGTCGAGCAGGCGGCTGCGATCGGGCTCGGGGATCCCGGCCAACGCCTCTTCGCGCACCTCGGCGGCAAGCGCGAAGATGCGGTCGAGCAGCGGATAGGCGGCTTCGGTCAGATAGAGCAGATGCGCGCGGCGATCCTTGGGGTCGGCGCGGCGCTCGATCAGCCCGGCCGCCTGCAGCCGGTCGAGGAGGCGGGCGAGGGTGATCGGCTCGAGATCGAGGATCTGCGCCAGCGCCGCCTGGTTGATCCCCTCCTGGCGGGCGAGATAGGCGAGCACCGAGGATTGCGCGCGGGTCAGCCCGAGCGTCGTGGCGCGCGCCCGCAGCTCAAAGCGTTTGCGCAGCAGCCGAGCCACGTCGCTGAGGACAAAGCCGAGGGTGCGGCTCGGAATTTCGTGGATCATGGCATTCCCAACCAATAATCGTCGTCGCCGCAATAATATGCACGCTTATTTCAACGGTCACGAACCGTAAATGCAGGGTTCCCCTGCTGGCCGATCCTGGCTTGATCGCCATATAGGGGCGATGCCCGCTCCCGCCATCGCCGTCGAGAACCTGGTCAAGCGCTATCCGAACGCGGTCGCGGTCGATGGGATCAGCTTTAGCGTGACGCGCGGGACCACCGTGGCATTGCTCGGCGGCAACGGCGCCGGCAAGACCACGACCATCTCGATCCTGCTCGGCCTGCTATTGCCCACCGCCGGCAAGGTGCGGGTGCTCGGCGAGGACATGCTGCGCCATCGCTATCGGGTGCTGCCGCGGATGAATTTCTCTTCGCCGTTTGTCGACCTGCCGCACCGGTTGACGGTGCGCCAGAACCTGCTGATCTACGCCCGGCTCTACAGCCTGCCGCGGCGCCGCGAACGGATCGATAACCTGGCCGCCGATTTGCAGATCGGCGAATTTCTCGACCGGCCGGCGGGCAAGCTGTCGGCCGGACAGAAGACCCGCGTCGCGCTGGCCAAGGCGTTGCTGAACCAGCCCGAGCTGCTGCTGCTCGACGAGCCGACCGCCTCGCTCGATCCCGATACCGGCGACTGGGTGCGCGGCTATCTCGAAGCCTGGCGCGCCCGCACCGGCGCCACGATCCTGCTGGCCTCGCACAACATGGCCGAGGTCGAGCGGCTGTGCTCGGACGTGCTGATGATGAAGGCCGGGCGGATCGTCGACCGCGGCAGCCCGCCGGAGCTGATCGCCCGCTATGGCCGCGCCAACCTCGAAGAGGTGTTTCTGCATATCGTGCGCCAATCGCCGCCCGAGCTGGAGCCGGTGTCGTGAGCCGGGGCATGAGCCGGGTCGGGCGTGGCGGCCACGGCTTCGCGCCGGGCCGGGTCGGGGCGATGCTGCTGCGCTATCTCTATCTGCTGCGCAGTTCGTGGCCGCGCACCCTGGAGCTGCTCTACTGGCCGACCCTGCAGATGCTGATCTGGGGGTTCATGAGCCAGTTTCTCTACGTCAACAGCAACTATGTGTTCCGCGCCTTTGGCGTGCTGTTGGCCGCGGTGTTGCTGTGGGACGTGCTGTTCCGCGGCCAGCTCGGCCTGTCGATCTCGTTTCTCGAAGAGATGTGGGCGCGCAACCTCGGGCATCTGTTCGTGACCCCGCTGCGGCCTTCCGAATGGGTCGCCTCGCTGTTGGCGATGAGCCTGATCCGGGTGCTGATCGGGGTGGTGCCGGCGGCATTGCTGGCGATCGTGCTCTATCACTATTCGATCTTTTCGCTGGGCATGCCGCTCGCCGGTTTTTTTGCCGTCCTATTGGTGATGGGCTGGTCGCTCGGTCTGGCAATCTGCGGGATGATCCTGCGCCACGGCATGGGCGCCGAGAGCCTGGCCTGGCTCGCCGTCTTCACCCTGTCGCCGATCAGCGCGGTCTATTATCCGGTGTCGATCCTGCCCCACTGGCTGCAGCACGTCGCCTGGGCGTTGCCCTCGACCTATGTGTTCGAGGGCATGCGCACGATATTGTTCGAGCATGTTTTCCGCGGCGCTTACCTGCTGACCGCGGCAGGGCTCGACCTCATCTGGCTGGCGCTCGGGGTCAGCGTCTTTTTCTGGGCCTTCCGCGATGCCCGCCGGCGCGGGGCGCTGCTGCAAATGGGCGAGTGAGGCCGCCTTCGGGCTATTTGGCGATGCCGAGCATGGTGAAGCCCTGCTTTTCAAAGGCCGGTTTCGCCGCCGGCGATTCGAGAAAGGCCAGCAGTTTGACCGCGTCGGGGTTCTTGCTGGCTGCGGTCAGCGCCACCGGATAGATGATCGCCGGGTGGGTGTTCTCGGGAAAGACGCCGACGATCCTGACCCCGGGATCAGCCGCCGCGTCGGTGGCGTAGACGATGCCGAGCGGCGTTTCGCGCCGGTCGACATAGAGCAGCGCGGCGCGCACGTTTTCGGCGCCGGCGACATGCGGCTGCACCGCCTGCCACACGCCGAGCTTTTCGAGCGCCGCCTTGCCGTATTTGCCGGCCGGAACGCTGTCGGGATCGGCCATCGCCAGGCGCCCGCCGTTTAGCAGGCCGACGAGATCAAAGCCCGGCCCGATGTCGATTTTGACCTTGCTGTCCACCGGGGCGACCAGCACCAGTCGGTTGCCGAGCAGGTTCTTGCGCGTCGCCGGCTGGATCAGATTGCGCTTTTGCAGATAGTCCATCCAGTCGAGATCGGCCGAGATGAAGATGTCGGCCGGGGCCCCGTTCTCGATCTGCTTGGCCAGCTGCGGGCTCGCCGCATAAGAGATTTTGACCGGCGCGCCGCCCGCCTGTTCAAACCCGTGCGCGGCATCGTCGAGCGCGTTTTTCAGGCTGGCCGCGGCGAACACGACGATATCGGCGGCCCGCGCCGGCCGGACCGGAACAAAGGCCGCCAGCGCGACGACCAACAGCGCGAAAATCCGCCAGCCACGACCACAATGCTGCTGCTTCATCGATCCCCCGCGACAATTTTGACCGGTTCAATATATATAATAGAATATATCGATGACCTGTCAATTGGCCCTCGGGGCTGCGCGTCCCGCCGGCATCGGCTATATTCGCGCGATGGCGAGGCTCACCCTGCGTCTCGATTTCGGACCCGGCCAGGCCGTCGGCCATGGCAAGATCCAGCTGCTCGAAGCGGTTCGTGACCATGGCTCGATATCGGCGGCCGGTCGTTCGATGGGCATGTCGTACCGCCGCGCCTGGCTGCTGGTCGAGGCGCTGAACGCCCTGTTCGAACAGCCGGTAATCACGACCAAGCATGGCGGCCAGGGCGGCGGCGGCGCCGAACTGACGCCATTCGGCGGTCGCGTGATCCAGCAATATCATGCGATCGAGAGGAAGGCGCAGGCGGCGGTCGCCGCCGACCTCGCCTTTCTCGCCGCGGCGACGACCAAACCGGCGCCGGACCGCTGAAACTCTGAAACGAAAGGTTCCGCCGATGCCGTCGCGCTATACCGCGACCAGCGCCGAGGCTTATCAGCGGCTGATGGGGCGGTGGAGCCCGCTATTGGCGCGCGAGCTGATCGCCTGGGCCGGGATCATGCCCGGCGAGCGGGTGCTCGATGTCGGCTGCGGCACCGGCAGCCTCGCACTGGCGCTGGCCGCGCGCCCGGAGCCCGCCGCGATCCTCGGCATCGATATCGCCGCACCTTACATCGCCTATGCCGCCGTCGCGCTCCACCGATCCGCGGCTGCGTTTCGCGACCGGCGACGCCGTGGCCCTCGACCTGCCCGAGGCGAGCTTCGACCGCTCGTTTTCGCTGCTTGCGCTCAATTTCATGTCCGATCCGCGGCGCGCCCTCGCCGCGATGCGGCGGGTCACCGGCGCCGGCGGGGTGGTCGCCGCCGCGGTCTGGGACTTCCCCGGCGGGCTCGTCTATCAGCGGATCTTCTGGGACACCGCCGCCGCCCTCGACCCGGCGGCGGATCTGGCGCGCGCCCGCCACTATTCGAGCCCGCTGACCGGCCCCGGCGAACTCGCCGCGGCCTTTCACGAGCGCGGGGCTCGACGAGATCGACGCCTGCTCGCTGACCATCCGCATGCAATACCGCGACTTCGCCGATTACTGGGAGCCGATCGAAAACGCCCAGGGGCCGGTCGGCGACTATGTCAAAGCGCTCGCGCCGGAGCGGCTGGAGCGTCTGGCTGCGGCGGTGCGCCGCGCCTATCTCGGCGGCGCCCCGATGGCCCGCGGGCGATGGCCGCAACCGCCTGGGCGGCGCGCGGCGTGGTCCCCGCCGCGACCCCTTCGGCATAGCCTGGATTGCCCGGCGGGCGGGTCGGAGGCTATAGAGGGCCGATGAAAGCCTCGCCGGAACAAAACCGCATTGTCGCTCGCGCCGCGGAGGTGGTGCTGGTTCACAGCTCCGATGTTCATGTCGATGACGGGCGCATCGCTTCGGCCTATGGCGGCGACGGCACGGCCGGGCTGAGGGCGGTGCTGGCGACGGCGCGGGCGTTGCGGGCCGACATTGTCCTGCTGGCCGGCGACACGTTCGAAGCCAACAGCCTCGGCGCCGCGTTGATCGACCGCGCCGGAAGGCTGCTCGCCGATGCCGGCATGCCGGTGGTGATCCTGCCCGGCAACCACGACCCGGCCCTGCCGGATTCGGTCTATATTCGCGGCGGCCTGGCGCAGATCCCGAACCTCGCCATTCTCGGCGTCACCCATGATGAAGCGGTGCCGTTCCCGGCATACGATCTCGAAATCTGGGGCCATGCGCACCGCGATTATTTCGACATGCCGCCATTGCGCGGGCCCAGGCCGCGCACCACCCGCTGGCAGGTCGCGATCGGGCACGGGCATTACGAGCCGCCCGAGACCCGCGCCAATCCGCTGCGCCCGTCCTGGATCTTTGGCGACGAGGAGATCGCGGCGACCGCCGCCGACTACCTGGCGCTGGGGCATTGGGACCGGCCGATGCAGGTCGGCAACGGCGCGGTGCCGGCCTATTATTCGGGCTCGCCCGAATTGGCGCAGACGGTCAATCGGGTGCGGCTGAGCGCCGCCGGCGCGGCGGTCGTGACCCGCGAAGCCCTGCTCCGCCAAGGCTGATCGCGCGGTTGCCGCCGCGCACCCGGCATTACCCGCCGCCCAGCGCGGCGATCTCGGCCGGGGTGTAGCCGAGTTCGGCCAGCACCGGCTCGGTGTGTTCGCCCAATGCGGCGGCGAAGGGCTGGGCCCCGACCGCAGCGGCGGAGAGCCGGAATGGCGGGTTCAGCGCCAGAAAGCTGCCGCCGGCATCGGCGATCTCGGCGAAGGCGTGGCGGTGGGCGAGCTGCGGGTCGGCCATCGCCTCCTTGACCGTGCGATAGGGCGAGGACGGCACGCCGTGCCGGTCGAAGATTGCCTGGACTTCCGCGGTGGTCAGCTCGGTTCGACCACAATTCCAATTCGTCGACCAGATCGCCCCAATGCCGGCGCCGGTCGAGGTATTCGGCAAAGCGCGGATCGGTGATCCAGCCGGGATGGCCGCTGGCCGCGGCGAGGTTCTGAAAGCTCCGCTCGCTGGCGATCGCCGGCATGATGTAGCCGTCCTTGGTGGCGATCGGGCCGAAGATCGGCCGGCCGGGCGGCGCCGACGGTGAATTGCGCCGCCTGGATTTCGCTCAGGGTCAGGCTCAGCATGCTTTCGAGCATCGACACGTCGATCATCTGGCCCTCGCCGGTCAGCCGGCGCCGGTAGAGCGCGGTCATGATCGCGCCGAACGCATAGGTGCCGGTCAGCACGTCGGCGATAAAGATGCCGCAGTAATCGGGCCGGCGCGGTTCTTCCTGATGGGCGATCTGGGCCAGGTCGTAGCCCGAAGCGGCATGGATCACCGGGGCATAGGCCGGCAAGGCCGCCGAGGGGCCGCTCTGGCCGTAGCCGGAAATCGCGCAATAGACGATGTCGGGCTTGATCTCTTTGAGCGCGGCGTAATCGAGCCCGAAGCGGCCCATCACCCCCGGGCGGAAATTCTCGACGACGACATCGGCGGTGGCGACGAGCCGGCGCGCCGCCTCGGCCCCGCGCGGCGATTTCAGGTCGAGCGCGACGCTCTTCTTGCCGGCGTTCAACTGGCCAAAGCTGGTGCTGGCGCCGTTGCGCAAGGGCGGCCGGGTGCGCATCATGTCGCCCTCGGGCGCCTCGATCTTGATCACCTCGGCGCCGAGATCGGCCAGCATCCGGCCGCAATGCGGCCCGGCGATCGTCGTGGTGAAATCGATCACCCGCAGCCCATCCAAGGCGCTGTTCATCGCTTGTCTCCTCCCCCGACCCGATCCGGCAGGGTCGGGGCCGGGGCGGAAATGTCAAGCCGCGATCGGGGCGCGTTCCGATATCCGGCTTGCCTTCCGGCGGGTTCGGTGCGAAGAGAGCCGCCGGTTTGCGGAGGGAGGACCAACATGGCGTTTCGCAATATCCAGGCTGGGATGGCGACCTATCGCGGCCACGGCGGCGACCGCGGCGATGCCTATTATGCGCACCCGACCAATGCCGGGCCGCATCCCGGTGTTGTCGTCATCCATCACATGCCGGGCTGGGACGAGTGGACCTGCGAGGTCGCCCGCAAATTCGCCCATCACGGCTACGCCGCGGTGGCGCCGAGCCTCTATTTCCGGGTCGGCGACGGCGCGCAGGAAGAGGTGGTGACCAAGGTGCGCGAGGGCGGCGGCGTGCCCGATGAACAGATGCTCGGCGACGTGACCGGCGCCATCGATTTCCTGCGCTCGCAGCCGCATGCCAGCGGCAAGGTCGGGGTGATCGGCTTCTGCTCGGGCGGGCGGCAGACTTACCTGGTCGCCTGCAAGCTGTCGCATCTGGTCCAGGGCGCGGTCGATTGCTGGGGCGGCAACGTCATCGTCGACGACAAGTCGCGACTGACCAAGGGCCAGCCGACGGCGCCGATCGAGTTCACCAGCGGCATCAACACGCCGCTCCTCGGTCTGTTCGGCAACGAGGACCCGAACCCGTCGGCCGACCAGGTCAACCGCACCGAGGCCGAGCTCAAAAAGCATGGCAAGAATTACGAGTTTCACCGCTATGACGGCGCCGGCCATGCGTTCTTTGCGCATTATCGCCCGAATTACCGCCCCGAACCGGCGGTCGACGGCTGGCACAAGGTGTTTGCCTTCTTCCACAAGCATCTTGGCGCGCCGCGGACCTAGCGGACGTCCGACCGGCCGATGATCGACGCCGCAATCGTCGGTCTCGGCCGCTGGGGCGAAACCCTGGTCGAGGCGGTGCAGGGGAAAAGCGGCGGGCTGCGCTTTGTCCGTGCGGTCAGCCGCGATCCCAGCGCGCATCGCGATTTTGCGGTCAGGCACGATCTTGAACTCGCAGCCGATCTCGCGACGGTGCTGGCCGATCCCGGCATCGATGCAGTCGTCCTGGCCACGCCGCATTCGCTGCATTGCGCGCAGATCGTCGCCGCCGCTGCGGCCGGCAAGCACGTCTTCTGCGAAAAGCCGCTATGCCTGACCAAGGCCGAGGCGGCGCGGGCGATCGCCGCCTGCGAGGGTGCGGGCGTCGTGCTCGGGGTCGGCACCGACAAGCGGTTTTTCCCGGCAATACGCGAATTGGCGCGGCTTGCCGCCAGCGGCGAACTCGGGCAGATTCGCCATCTCGAAGCGCATTTCAGCAACGAGGTCGCCGGCTCGTTTTCGCCATGGCGGTTTTCGGCCGAAGAGTCGCCGGCCGGTGGCTTGACCGGCACCGGCATTCACATGCTCGATGCGCTCGTCGAGCTGGCCGGGCCGGTGCGGCGGGTACAGGCGCTGCTGCTGTCGCACAAACCGCCGCCCGATCCGCTCGACAGCCTTTCGGTTCTGCTCGAATTCGCCTCCGGGGTCAGCGGAACCCTGGCCGCGGTGCGCTCGACCCCGGCCTATATGCGGCTCCACGCCTTTGGCCGCAACGCTTCGGCGGAAGTGCTGGGGCCGACCGATCTGGTGCTGCGCAGGAGCGGCGCCGCGCCGCAGCATTTAAGCTTTGCGCCGGTGAATTCGGTTCGGGTCAATCTCGAAGCCTTTGCCGCCGCGGCCGCCGGCACCGCCCGCTATCCGATCCCGAGCGGCGAGATCCTGGCCACCGTCGCCGCGTTTGAGGCCATCGCCGAAGCGGTGAAATCCGACGGGCGGCTCAGGGAGGTTTAAGGTCTTTCCTCGATCCTCCCGAGGCCGCGCCGAGGCCGGCCTGCGGCCGGGGTAAGCGCGCCCTCGGCGACAGCATCAGCATCCGAGGATGGTCGAGCCTCCGCAGATCACCCATCGCCGGCCGGCGGGCCCGCCGCCACCCCTGGTTCGGCGCCGCGCCCGCTTCGCCGGCTGGGCCGGCGTCTACGCTCTGGCCATCGTCTATGTGAGCCTCGCTCTCGGCCCGGGCGGGACCAATTTTGTCGCGCGCGATCCCGCGGCCGCCTGGCGGCTGTTTCTGGCGACGCCCTATCTGGCGACCGGGTCCGATCAGCGCCCCGATTGGATGGCGAATTTGGCGATGCTGGTGCCATTGGGGTTTCTGGCGACCGGAGCGCTGTGGCCCCGGGCGGGCGGCATGCGACGCGGGCTGGCCGCGGTTGCCGCACTCGGGGGCTGCATCGTTTTCATCGCCGGCGTCAAATATGCGCAGCTGTTCTTTCCGCCGCGCACCGTCTCGCTGAATTACATCCTGGCGCAGAGCCTCGGATGCCTGCTCGGGGTCGGACTGTTCGCGCTGCTGCATGAGCGCCTGTCCAGCTTGCGGGGGGCTTTGGCCGGCGGCGGCCGGCGGGCGCTGGCCATCGTGTGCGCGGTCTACGCGCTGGGGCTGTTTGTCTTCTTCCTGTTTCCGTTCGATTTTGCGCTCAGCCCGACCGATTTGCGCGAGCGGGTCGCCGTCGTGCCGCACCTGCTGCTGTCATGGCCGGGCGAGGGCCGGCCGGCGAGCCTGCGCCTGATCATGGTGCTGGCGGCGACCGCGGCGACCGTTCCGATCGGTTCATTGCTGGCTCTGGCGCGGCGCCCGATTTCGTTGTTGCGGATCGCCGCCACCGGCTGTCTGCTGATGTCGGGCGTGGCGGTGATCAGCCTGTTTCTGCTCGACGCCGCGCCGTCGCTGGCGGCAATCGGTTATCGCACCGCCGGAATCGTCATCGGCGGCGTTCTGGTAAAGCGGCTCGAAGGGCGGGACCCGGCGCCTTGGCGCAGATTGCTGGCGCGGCTGGTGCCCTGGCTGGTGCCGCCCTATGTGCTCGCCGTCGCCTTCGTCAACGATCTGTTGTCGCCGCAATGGCGCGATCCGGCCGAGGCCCGCGCCGCGTTCGATCCGCATGGCTGGTTGCCATTCTATCATCACTACATCGTCACCAAGGCGCATGCGGCGCAGAGCATTGCCGCCGAGATCGTTGCGTTCGCTCCGATCGGGGTGATGATCGCGCTGCGGCGCGGCGGCGGCCGCGCCCCGGTATCGGCCGCCGCCATCGCCGCGTCCCTGTTTTCCCTGGCGATCGAACTGGGCCGCTGGCTCAAGCCGGGCCTGCAGCCCGATTTCACCAATATCATCATCGCCGCGATCGCCGCCGGGTTCGCCGCCCGGCTGACCCCGGGCTTCTGGCGGATCGTCGGCGCCGGGCCGATCGCCGCGACCGCGACCGCGGCGCCGGCCCGCGCCGCCGCCCGGCCAGACCATCGCGCCTCGCCGCACCCCGCCGAGACTTCGTTTCGCGATGGCGGGCGGGCCCATCCGGCCGCGGCCCTCGCCAGGCTCGGCGTCGCTGTGAGCTGCGTCTCGGCCGCGGCGATCCTGACCGCGAATTTCCCGCTGGCGCCGTGGCTGCTGGGGGCCGTTCTCGGCGCCTATGGAGCGGCGCTGTGGCGCTGGCCGTCGCTGTGGCTGGCGGTGGTGCCGGCGCTATTGCCGGCGCTCGACCTGACCCCGTGGACCGGCTGGATGTATGTCGGCGAGCCCGACCTGTTCGCCCTGGTCACGATCGGCATCCTGGCGCTTCGCGCGCCGCCGGGTCCGGCCGATTTCCGGGTTCGCGGCCTTTGCGGATTGGCGCTGGCGCTGACCATTCTCAGCTGTCTTGCGAGCGTCGCCATGGGGCTGGCGCTGCCGGGTCCGGCGGGCGGGTCCGACAATCCCTATCTGCGCCCGGACAACGCCCTGCGCCTGGCCAAGGGGCTGCTTACGGCGCTGGCGTTGCTGCCGTTTCTGCGCGAGCGGCTGCGCATGCGCGGCGATGCGTTGGCCTGGCTCGGCGGCGGCATGACCGCCGGGCTAGCACTGGTTGCCGGTGCGAGCGCAGTCGAGCGCGCCCTGTTCCCCGGCCTCTTCGATTTCACCAGCGATTACCGCGTTGTCGCCACCTTTTCCAGCATGCATCTCGGCGGCGGTTATATCGGCGCCTATCTGGCGATGGCGCTGCCGTTTGTGCTGGTGTTTCTGCTGCGGCCGAGCCCGCTGGCATTGCTGGCGATGATCGTCGTCGCGATCGGCGCCGGCTACGCCCTGGTGGTCAGCTTTGCCCGCGCCGCCTATGCCAGCGCGTCGATTTCAACGGCGATCGCCTGCCTGGGCTGGGCGTGGAGCGCGCGCCGCAATACCGAACAGCGCTCGGCGCGGCTGCTGCCGGCGGTGGTGATGCTGACCATCGCCGGCATCGTCGCGGCCGGGTTCGGCACCCCGTACATGACCGGGCGGCTGCGTGCGATATTTCCGGATCTGGTCGGGCGCGAGAGCAATTGGACCGGCGGCCTGGCGCTGCGCCGCGGCGGCATCGCCACGGCTCTGTTCGGCATGGGATTGGGGACCTATCCGCGGATCGTTCTGGCGCGCGCGCCCGGCGGCCATTTCCCGACCAATTTTGTCGTCGGGCATGACGGGGCCTATCGCTTTTTGTCGCTGAGCGCCGGCTCCCCGACCTATTTCGGGCAGAAGATTGCGGTCGAGCCCGGGCTTCGCTACCGGCTGTTTCTCGGCATGCGGTCGCCCGATGGCAGGGGCGCGCTGTCGATCCTGCTGTGCGAGAAGCTTTTGCTGTTCTCGGACAATTGCCGCGGGGCCACCTTCCGCTCCCGCACGCCAGGGAAGTGGGAGACTTTCGGTGCGGCGATTTCGACCGCCGGGCTGGCCCGGCGCCGCCTCTTCGGCTGGCTCGGGCGCCCGGTCGAACTCGACCTTGTCGATCCGATCGCCGGGACCACCGTCGAAATCAGTCAGATCCGCCTGTTCGATCCGCAGGACCACGACGTTATCGCCAATGGAGATTTCGCCCGCGGCACCGAGCGCTGGTACTTCACCGATGACGATCATCTGGTCTGGCGTATCGAAAATCAGTACCTGATGACGTTCTTCGAGAGCGGCGCCCTGGGCCTCGCCGCGCTTGTCCTGCTTTGCGCCGCAGCGCTGCTGGGCGCCGGGCGGGCGATCGGGCGCGGCAATCGGATGGCCGCCTGCGTCGCAGCGTCGCTGGTCGCGGTAATGTTCAGCGGCGTTTTCGATTGCCTGCTCGAAGTCCCGCGCCTGGCAACGCTGTTCTACCTGATCGCCTTTTGCGGGTTGACGATGCAGGATGCCCCGAGCTTGCTTCGAGCCCGCACCGGGCGGATCGAGGTCGACCCGGCTTGACCCGGCGGCCGAGCAGCCCGGGCTTGGCGGGGGCGCGCGGATTGGCCACATTAGGCCCCGGATCGGATCGGGGAATGATATGGCGAGCGAGACGGCGGCGGCGGGCGAGAGAGGGGCGGCGGGGCGCGACTTTATCCGCGACATCATCGAGGCCGATCTCGCCGCCGGGCGCACGCAGCGGGTGGTGACGCGGTTTCCGCCCGAGCCCAACGGCTATCTCCATATCGGCCATGCCAAGTCGATCTGCCTCAATTTCGGGGTGGCGCAGGAATATGGCGGCCATTGCCATCTGCGCTTCGACGACACCAATCCGACCCGGGAAGAACAGCAATATATCGACGCCATCGAGCGCGACGTGCGCTGGCTCGGCTTCGATTGGGGCCGGCACCTCTACCACGCCTCCGATTATTTCGATCAGCTCTACGACTGGGCCGAGCATCTGATCCGGACCGGCGATGCCTATGTCGACGATCTTCCCGCCGAGGAGATGCGGGCGATGCGCGGCACCCTGACCGAGCCCGGCCATAACAGCCCGTTTCGCGAGCGCGGCGTCGCCGAAAACCTCGATCTGTTCCGCCGCATGCGCGCCGGCGAATTTCCCAACGGCGCCCGGGTGCTGCGCGCCAAGATCGACATGGCCTCGGGCAACATCAATCTGCGCGATCCGGTGCTGTACCGCATCCTGCACACCGCGCATCCGCGCACCGGGAACCGATGGTCGATCTATCCGAGCTATGATTTCGCCCACGGCCAGTCGGACGCGATCGAGGGCGTGACGCACTCGCTATGCACGCTCGAATTCGAGGATCACCGGCCGCTCTACGACTGGCTGCTCGACCATCTGCCGGTGCCGTCGCGGCCGCGGCAATACGAATTCGCCCGGCTCAACCTCGACCACACGGTGTTGTCGAAGCGCTTTTTGACCGGGCTGGTCCACGAGGGACGGGTCGATGGCTGGGACGATCCGCGCATGCCGACCCTGGCCGGACTGCGGCGGCGCGGGGTGCCGGCGGCGGCGATCCGCGATTTTGCCCGCCGGGTCGGCGTCGCCCGCGCCAACAGCCTGGTCGATGTCGCGATGTTCGATCATGCGGTGCGCGAGCATTTGAACAAGACCGCGCCGCGGCGGATGGCGGTGCTGCGCCCGCTGAAGCTGGTTATCGAGAACTACTCCGAGGGTGAGGGCGAGGAACTCGACGCGGTCAACAACCCGGAGGATCCCGGCCGCCGGTACGCGGCGGATCCCGTTCGGCCGCGAGCTTTATGTCGAACGCGACGATTTCATGGAAAATCCGCCGAAGAATTTCTATCGACTGGCGCCGGGGCGCGAGGTGCGGCTGCGCTATGCCTATTTCGTCACCTGCCGCGAGGTGGTGAAGAACGCGGCGGGCGAGGTCGTCGAACTGCGCTGCAGCTATGACCCGGCGACCCGCGGCGGCAACGCGCCCGACGGCCGCAAAGTGCGGGCGACCCTGCACTGGGTCGATGCGGCCAGCGCCGTGCCGGCGGAAATCCGGCTCTACAACCCGCTGTTCACCCGCCCCGATCCCGGCGCCGATGGCGATCTCTTTGCCGATCTAAACCCGGATTCGCTCGAAGTGCTGAGAGAGAGCAGGGTCGAGCCGGCGCTCGCTGCTGCGGTGCTGGGCGAGCCGGTGCAATTCGAGCGCCAGGGCTATTTCTGCCTCGACCCCGATGCGCGGCCCGGTCGTCTGGTCTTCAACCGCACCGTCGGTCTGCGCGACAGCTGGGCCAAGGCGCAGGCGGGCGGGAGCGTAGGGACGTTAATCACTCGACCAGACGGTTCCCCCCTTGATACGTATCCCGTATCATCTTATATTCCGTGCAGCCAGATGATCCGATCGTTCAAATGTAAGGAAACGGAAGGCGTATGGCACGGCCGGGTGAGCCGGAGATTTCCCCGCGATATTCAGGATCGGGGATTGCGAAAGCTGCGGCAGGTCGATGCCTCGCGCACTTTGGACGATCTCCGGAGCCCGCCGGGAAACCGCCTCGAATCGCTGGGCGGAGATCGGGCCGGGCAAATGAGCATCCGGATCAACGAGCAATGGCGCATATGCTTCGTATGGTCGGACGGCCATGCAGATGACGTAGAGATTGTCGACTATCATTGACGGAAAAACGATGGACGAGCTTGATAACCCGCACCCAGGCGAGATTCTCAAGGAAGAGTTCCTGAGGGAGCTAGGCATGAGCCAGAACCAGCTGGCTCACGCGATCGGCGTTCCGGGAAACCGCATCCACGCGATCGTCAACGGTGCTCGCGACATCACCGCCGACACCGATCTGCGTCTGTGCCGGTTCTTTGGGCTATCCGAGGGCTATTTCCTTCGCCTCCAGAACGCCTACGATACGCTCGCAGCCAAGCGCCGCATCGCCGACCAGCTCGCAAAGATCGAGCCCTACAAGCCGCAGGAGGCAGCCTAACCGTCGCGCAGTTCTATACGGGCCTAAAGCCGCCCGAGGACGCTGACGTCGTCGGGGTTGATCAGGTCGGGCGCGGTCCAGCCGTCGAGGTCGTATTCGGCCATGCACTGGTCGGCGAAACTCTTCCAGCGCTCGTATTGCCCCGAGCCGACCGCCGCGCGCAGGGCGTCGATGCGGATTTCCTCATGGCTGCCGGCGTAGTTGATTTCGTAGAGCTCGTGACGGGCGCCGAACTCGCTGCCGATCGTGTCCCACAACAGCTTCATCAGCTTGACCCGCTCGACCGCGCTGACCCCGCCGGAGCCGCGGACATAGCGGTCGAGATATTGGCGCAATTCCGGGGTCTTGAAGTCGCGGGCATGCGAGTTGAGGTAGATCAGGCTGCTGGCGACGGTCTTCTCGATGATTTGCTTGATCTGGACATAGGCTTCAGGCGCCAGGATGCGGTAGGCCATGGCCGGCTCCAGCGCCGGCAATACGCAGCCGCCCGCCCACGGTTCGGCGCTCTTGGCCATCGCGTCGGACAGCCCCCACATCGTGTTGCGCCAGGCGATCACCTCGCCGATATTGGCTTCGACCCCGCGGAACCCGCGGGTGCCGGCGATCTCGGTCGCCTTGACCATCAGGCCGATGATGAAATCGAGCTTGACCGCCAACCGGGTGCAGCCCTGCAGCATGGCGCGGGGCAGAAACCCGCTCTTCGGGAAAAAATTGTTGGCCTTGTCGATGTCGGCGTAGACGAACACATTCTCCCACGGCACCAATACATCGTCCATGATGAAGATCGCGTCATTCTCGTCGAGCCGGCTCGACAGCGGGTAGTCGAACGGGCTGCCGAGCACGGCGGCGCGCTGTTCGTTCGAGACCCGGCAGATGAATTTGAGCCCCGGGGCATTGCTCGGCACCAGAAAGACCACCGCGAAGTTCTTGTCCTGGATCGGCAGCACGCCGACATGCGCGACAAAGGTGAAATGGGTCAACGCCGAACCGGTGGCGACGACCTTGGCGCCGGTGACGCGGATGCCGGCGTCGGTCTCCTTGGTCACATGGGCGTAGATTTCGGTCGCGCCGCCCGGGGCGCCGGGGGCGATGTTGCGGTCGACCGGCGGCTGCACGATCGCATGGTTGACAAACGGCGCCCGCTCCTGGCTGTAGCGGTACCAGCGCAGCGCATTCTCCTGGTAGGGCTCGTAGAACTCGGCGTTGGCGCCGAGCGTGGCGAGAAAGGCCGCCTTGTAGTCGGGCGAGCGGCCGAGCCAGCCATAGGTCAGCCGCGACCACGCGGCGATCGCGTCGCGGGCGGCAACCTGTTCCTCGGCGGATCGGGGGGCGACGAAATAGCGGTGGGTGAAGCCGCCCCATTCGGTCGGACAGCTCAGCAGATTCTTCTTCTCGGCATGGTCGCGGTGCAGCGCATCATAGAGCCGCGCCACCATCCGCGCGGTGTTGCGGAAGGCTGGGTGCTCGGTGATCTTTCCGACCCGCTCGCCATAGATCCACACCTCGCGGCCGTCGTCGAGGCTGTCGAGGAACTCGCTGCCGGTATAGGGGAGCATCGGCGCCATGATCGGAGTCTCCCAATGACGGTTTCATTGTTAGCCTGCACCCTGAGGAGCTGATTAATCAGCTCGGGCAGGGAAGCCTCGGCGACCTGTTCAATTTCATGTTAAGCTAATTTTAATAATTTGGTCAACAACACCGGCCAAACCGCAACCGATCGGAGGAAGATATGCCAAGACTGACGGGCAAGGTAGCGCTGATCACCGGCGCCGCGGGCGGGCAGGGGGTGGCCGAGGCGGAACTGTTCGTGCGCGAGGCGGCGGCCGTTGTCGTGACCGATATCGATGTTGCCGCCGGCGAGGCGCTGGCGCGGCGTCTTTCTGCGCAGGGGGCGAAAGCTCTGTTCCTGCGCCAGGATGTCGCCGACGAAGCGTCGTGGCGGGAGGTCGTCGCGGCGTCTTTGGCGCAATTCGGCAAGCTCCACATCCTCGTCAACAATGCCGGCACGATCGCCCGCCAGGGCATCGCCGACACGACGGTCGAGGCGTGGAACCGCACGATCGCGGTCAACCTGACCGGCCCGCTCTTGGGCATGAAGCATTGCGCGCCGGCGATCCGCGACAGCGGCGGCGGCTCGATTATCAACATCTCCTCGACGGCCGGCCTGACCGCGCATGACGACGCCGCCTATACCGCCAGCAAATGGGGGCTGCGCGGCCTGACCAAGACGGCCGTCCTGCAATTCTCGCCGTGGAACATCCGGGTCAACTCGATCCATCCCGGGCAGATCGCCGATACCGGATTTTTCCGCAGCGGCGGCGAAGCGTTCGCGCATGCCGCGCGGGTCGCGATCCCGCTGCATCGACAAGGCACACCGCAGGAATGCGCCGATCTGGTGCTGTTTCTGGCCTCGGACGAATTGAGCTTTATCAGTGGCGCCGAGATCGCCATCGACGGCGGCTATATCGCCGCCGGGACCGCGAACCTGCGAAACCGTATCCGGGCGGATTACAAGGCCGGCGCAAGTTGAAACGACCGTTTCTTGAAATATTGTGAGCGGCGCCATATACCTATGTATATGCCAGGCAAGGATTTAGGAGCACGAACAGATGCAACGAACGGCGAAAATTTTTATGAACAACCGCAGCCAAGCCGTCCGGCTCCCAAAGGAGTTTCAGTTCGACGTAACCGAGGTGTTCATCCGGAAAGTGGGCGATGAAATTATCCTGTCACCGCGCCCGGTGAGCTGGTCGTCGTACATTACTGCCGGGCCAGTGGCGTCGGCCGAGTTTTTGGAAGGTGTGGAGGATCTGCCGGTGCAAGAGCGCGAGGCTTGATGCCACGCTTCATGCTGGACACCGATACTTGCTCGTTCATTGTGAAGCGATCGAACGAGGCGGTACTGAAGCGGTTGCAGACAGTTCCGGTCAACGATGTATGCATTTCCGTCATCACGAAATCGGAGCTGCTGCTCGGGGTTGAGCTGTCGCCACGCCGGCATCAGGACAGCGTCGCGGTCGATGCCTTTCTGCGGCACGCGGCAGTGCTCGATCTCCCTGGTGAAGCGGCGCTGCACTATGCCGAGATTCGGGCCGATCTGAAAATCCGGGGCGAAATGATCGGCGCAAACGATTTGTTCATCGCCGCGCATGCCCGCTGTCTCGGTCTGATATTGGTCACCAACAACACGCGCGAATTCGAGCGGGTGCGGGGGCTAGCCATCGAAAATTGGACGCTGTCCGGTTGAGTTGCGGGAGCATCAATCGGAAAACGCCGACAAAATCTCCTGCAGCGCGACGAGCTGGTTGCCGTTGACCGAATTGGGGACCAGCACCGGGGTGTTGACGCCGGCTTCGTACCAGGCGGCGACGCCGTCGCGCACCTTCATCGGCGAGCCGCACAGGGTGTTGTCGGCGATCCAGCGGTCGGTCAGGTATTTCGGAATATCGTCGCGGCGGTTCTCGGCGAAGGCGGTTTCGATCGCATTCATCTCGTCGACGTAGCCCGCCTCCTTCCAATAATTGCGGTAGTTCGGCAACGAAGCGTAGCGGACGAGCCGGTGACGCAGCAGTGCGATCGCCGCGGCTTCGTCGTCGGCAATGCATACCGGCAGCATGTTGCCGACCAGGAAATCGGGATCGGCCCGCTTGGCTGCGGGGATGACGGCGAGCGACTGCGCCATGTGCGACAGGCTGGCATTGGCGAACAGCACGCCCTCGGCGATCTCGGCGGCCAGCGCCACCATGCGCTTGCGCAACGCGGCGAGCACGATCGGCGGCAGCGCGCCGATCCCCTCGTAGGATCGGAGCTTGTCGACAAAGGCGCGGGTATCGGCCAGCGGCTTGCCGACGGTGATGCCGAGCCGCTGATGCGTCGGCCCGTGCGCGACGCCGATGCCAAAGCGAAAGCGCCCGCCCGAGACCTCGTGGATATAGGCCGCACTCATCGCGAATTCTTCGGCCGTCTGCGGCATAGATCGGCGCGATCGCGGTGCCGAACCGGATCCGCTCGGTCGCCAATGCCAGCCCGGTGCATTGCGCCATGTTGCTCCAGCGGCTCGGCATATAGATGCCGGCAAAGCCGCGCCGCTCGATGTCGCGGGCAATCTCGAGCGTCCGCCGCCGTCCCCCCGGCACGGCAACCAGGCTGATCGCGGGGAGTGGTTCGGGCATCCTGGGCCTCGGTCGCTGTTGGCTGGCTATCCGGTCAACGGAACCATTGTCTGAGCTCGATATGGTAGCCGTTGGGATCGCAGATCTCGGCGCGAGCGTAGGTCTCGCGGACGCGTGGGCCCCATACGATCTCGATCCCCTTGGTTGCCAGATAGTCGGTCGCTTGCTGCATGTCATCGACCTCGAGTGCGATCATGCGATACCCGAGATGCTCGCTTTGCGGCGCTGGATCGACCGCCGCTCCCTGATACGTGATAAGCTCGACGGTAGTGCCGCCGAGGTCGAGATAGACAAGGTCGATCGGCACGCCGAGACCGGAGCGCTCAATCCTGTCGCGCATTCTCACCTTGAACCCAAGCACCTCGATATAGAACGCCTCCGTCTCTTCCGGTCGATCGGTGACGATCTCGACATGGTCGATGCGTTTGAACATCGGCGTCTCCTTATTCCGCCGCCTGGGCGCGGGTGACTTGCACCGAATTGGGGCCGTAGCGGTCGCGGTAGGGGGCGGTGTCGATCTCCTCGAGTTCGATCTCGCGGTTCAGCACCTGCTGCTTCCAGGCCTGCTGCTGCGGTTCATGGGCGTGGAATTCGGGCATCACCTCGCGGGCGAACAGTTCGAGGCTCTCGCAGATGTGCTCGTGGGTGTTCTTGCCGGCCTGGTTCAGGAACAGCACCTGGTCGATATGCGAGGTCTCGAACCGTCGCAATTTGCGCCGGATCGTCTCGGGCGAGCCGATCAGCCCGCCCGACAGCGCGCGCTGCAACCCCTCGGGATTGGCGCGCTTCCACTTTTCGTATTCGTCCCACAGATTGACCTCGCCCGGCTTGGGCCGCTCGCGGGTCGGGCTCAGCCCGTAAAAGCGCAAGGCGAACTGGAAGAACGGGATGCCGTCGGCGCGCCGCCGCGCCTCCTCGTCGGTCTCGGCGCACATGAAATAGCTGGTCAGCGCCAAATTCGGGTTGGTCACGTAGTCGGCGAGCTTTTCCTGGCGCTTGGTGAAGGCGTTGTAATAGGCGTGCACCCAGGCATGCGCCGCCTCGGCGCTCAAGAACTGGAAGGCGAGCGCGCCCAACCCGCGGCGCCCGGCCATCTCGATCGTCTCCAGTTGCGAGCAGGCGCACCACAGTGGCGGGTGCGGCTTTTGCACCGGCTTGGGCACGACGTTGCGCAGCGGGAAATCGAAATAGGGGCCGTGATATTCGCAGCCGCCATCCCGGAACATCGGGATGATCGCCCGCACCGCGTCTTCCCAGACCGCGCGCTTTTCCTCAAAGGCGCGACCGAACGGTTCGAGTTCGGTGCTGCTCGCACTCTCGCCCATGCCGAAATCGACCCGGCCGCGGCTGACCAGGTCGAGCGCCGCGATCCGCTCGGCGACCCGCGCCGGGTGGCTGGTGGTCAATTGCATGATGCCGTGGGCGAGGCGGATCTGTTTGGTGCGCTGGCTCGCGGCACCGAGAAACACCTCGGGGGCGGGCGAATGCGAATACTCTTCGAGAAAGTGGTGCTCGACCTCCCAGGCATAGTCGTAGCCGAGCCGGTCGGCCAGTTCGAGCTGGTCGAGCGCGTTGTGATAGAGCCGCAACTCGCCGCCCGGCTCCCACGGGCGCGGCAATTGCAGCTCATAGAAGATGCCGAACTTCATCGCTTCCTCCTCGGCGCGCTGCGTGCGATCGCATGGACCGGCGGGGCCCAATCTGCTACGCCGTTGTCATGTCGCTCACTCTCTATAATACGCTGACGCGCCGCAAGGAGGCGTTCGAACCGCTCGATCCGCAGAATGTGCGGATGTATGTGTGCGGGCCGACGGTCTACGACTTTGCCCATATCGGCAATGCCCGCGCGGTGGTGGCGTTCGACCTGCTCTACCGGGTGCTGCGCCACACCTACGGCAAAGACCATGTGCGCTATGTGCGCAATATCACCGATGTCGAGGACAAGATCATCGCCGCCGCCCGCGACAATGGCGAGGCGATCGACGCGCTGACCCGGCGCACCACCGCGATCTTTCACGAGGATATGGCGGCGCTGGGTAACCTGCCGCCCGATATCGAGCCGCGCGCGACCGAATACATCCCGCAGATGATCGCGATGATCGAGCGGCTGATCGGCTCGGGCCACGCCTATGCGGCCGAGGGCCATGCGCTGTTCCGGGTCGCCTCCTATGCCGAGTATGGGAGGCTGTCGCGGCGCAGCCGCGCCGATCTGATCGCCGGCGCGCGGGTCGAGGTCGCGCCCTACAAGGAGGATCCGGGCGACTTCGTCTTATGGAAGCCGTCGAGCCCCGATCAGCCGGGCTGGGACAGCCCGTGGGGCCGCGGCCGGCCGGGCTGGCATATCGAATGCTCGGCGATGAGCGAGGACACGCTCGGCGAGAGCTTCGACATCCATGGCGGCGGCCTCGACCTGATCTTTCCGCATCACGAGAACGAGATCGCCCAGAGTGTCTGCGCCCATGACGGCCACCCGTTCGCGCGGTATTGGCTGCATAACGGCATGCTGACCGTCGGCGGCGCCAAGATGGCCAAGTCCGAAGGCAATTTCGTCACCGTCCGCGACGCGCTCGCCGATTGGCCGGGCGAGGTGATCCGATTGGCTCTGTTGTCGACCCATTACCGCGACCCGCTCGATTGGACCGAGGAGCGGTTGCAGCAGGCGCGGCAGACGCCTCGATCGCTTCTATCGCGCGCTGATCGCCGTCGCGTCGATGCCACCAGATGCGCAATGCGACACCGAAGACGTGCTCGCAGCGCCCTAGAAGATGATCTGAATACACCGTCGGCAATCGCGCATCTTGCACGACCTTGCCGCGCGTCATCAATCGTTCACGGATGATGATCGAGCGCGCCGGCTGACAGACGGAACTTCGTTGCGCGGACTGATGAGCTGTTGATACGCCCGACTGCTTCTCAGACTGCTCGTCTGCAAGAAAGTACATCGCTGAAAGCGTAGCTTCAGCCGCGCGCACAACGGGCACGCGTCGCTCGGATGATCCGGCTATCCACCGAGCGCATCGATCGAAGGCGGATTGCCGCGCGAGGCGCAGGCTCGCAAAGAGCGCCGGTTTCGCCGACGCCGACCGCATTCGCGCTGAGCTGGCTGCCGAGGGCATCGTCCTCGAAGACAAGCCGGACGGCACGACCGAGTGGCGGCGAGCGTGACGCGGCCGATCACTCCCTCTCCGCCCTTGGGGGCGGAGAGGGCCGGGGTGAGGTGGGGGATTCCAGAGCGGTTGCCGGCGCCCACCTCACCCTCCCATCGCTCCGCGACAGGCCCCTCCCTCTCCCCCCTGGAGGGCGGAGAGGGGAGCTCCGCGCGGCTGTAGCCATGGCCGGGACCGACCACAGTCGTCAGATAGCGGCGGGCGGGCCGGCGATCATCCTGGTCGAGCCGCAGCTCGGCGAGAATATCGGCACCGCGGCGCGGGCGATGATGAACTGCGCGCTCGACGATCTGCGGCTGGTGCGGCCGCGCGACGGCTGGCCGTCGGCGCGGGCGGTCGCCGCGGCGAGCGGCGCCGATGCGGTGCTCGACAAGGCCCGGCTCTACCCGTCGATCGCGGCGGCCATCGCCGATTTGGTCCATGTCTATGCCGCGACCGCGCGCGACCGCGGCATGGTCCGGCGCGAGGTGACGCCGCGGCAGGCGGCGGGCGAGATGCGCGGCAAGATCGCCGCCGACCAAGCCTGCGGCGTCTTGTTCGGGCCGGAGCGCACCGGGCTGTTGAACGACGATCTGACCCTGGCCGACACGGTGCTGACGGTGCCGCTCAACCCCGGCTTTTCGTCGTTGAACCTGGCCCAGGCGGTGATGATCGTCGGCTACGAATGGTTCACCGCCGCCGCCGAGGCGCCGGCGGAGATCTTTCATACCGGTTTGAGCCGGCCGGCAACCAAGGACGAATTGCTGAATTTCTTCGCCCATCTCGAAGAGGAACTGGTGAAGAACGGCTTTCTGCGCAACCCGGAGAGCCGCCCGAGCATGGTGCGCAACCTGCGCAGCCTGTTCCAGCGGGCGCATTGCACCGAGCAGGAGTTGCGCACCCTGCACGGCGTCGTCACCGCCTTTGCCGGCCCGCGCGAGCGCGGCGGCACGACCGGGTCGGGCTAGGCTGCAGTCGAGACGGTCTTATCGCTCCTCCCTGCCCGGACTTGTTCCGGGCATCCCCGTCTCTGGCCACCGGGCGGGGTGCCGAGCCCGAAGGCAGGTGTGGATCGGCCGGGTCGAGCCCGGCCAAGACGGAGTGAGAAACCCGTTGGGAGGAGGTAAAGCGATGCAGCTGCATTTGCAGACCTGGCCCGAAATCGAGGCCTATCTTCAGTCGAGCCGCGGCATCATCCTGCCGATCGGCTCGACCGAGCAGCATGGGCCGGTCGGGGTGATCGGCACCGACGCGATCTGCGCCGAGATTATCGCCCGCGGCGTCGGCGAGGCCGCCCCGGCATTGGTCGGGCCGACCATCGGGGTCGGCATGGCGCAGCACCATCTGGGCTTTCCCGGCTCGATCACCCTGCGGCCGAGCACCCTGATCGCGGTATTGCGCGACATGGTCGAATCGCTGGCCGGGCACGGCTTCGAGCGCTTCTATTTCATCAACGGGCATGGCGGCAACATCGCCACCGTCGCCGCCGCCTTTTCCGAGATCTACGCGACCCGCAGCCTGGCGCCGGCCGGGGGCGTCGCACCGGTCAAATGCCGGCTGCGAAACTGGTGGCAGGGTCAAGGCGTCGGCCAGCTGGCCCGCGAACTGTACGGCGATGCCGAGGGCAGCCATGCGACGCCGAGCGAGGTGGCGGTCACCCAATTCGCCTATCCCGAGGCGATCAAATCGGCGCCGCTCGACCCGGTCATCGCCCCGCGCGGCGATTTTTCCGACGCCGCCGATTATCGCCGCAACTTTCCCGACGGCCGCATCGGCTCCAACTCGGCGCTGGCCACGCCCGAAGCCGGAAAACGCCTCTACGACATGGCGGTCGCGGCGCTGACCAAGGACTATCTCGGCTGGGTCGGCGGCTGAGCCGCAGCCGGGTCTGCGGCGCGACCTGCGACACCGTCGGAGCGATGCCGGCGATCGCGACCTGGAAGCGCCGGAGGCTTGATGGTAGTTTCACGAATGCGTAACCGAATCGAAATTCCACCGCGGAACGCCCTGCTGATCGCCTGCGCCGTGGCCCTGCTCGGGCTGGTTTATGTCGAAGGCTGGGTCTGGCCGCTGAAGGCGGCCGCGGTGATGATCCCGGTGTCGTTCCTGGTCGGCTGACGCCCGGTTTGCCGGTTCGCCGCTCAGCGGCGCAGCAGCAGCGGGTAGATGCTGAGCAGCAGCTCGGCGACGATCAGCAGCACGATGTACCATTCGACCCGCAGGCTGCTGCGCGTCTGCACCAGGCCGAGCAGGGTTTCGACCGTGCGCGAGACGATGTCGAGCTTGCGGTCCAAGGCGCGGTCGCGTTCGCGCAGCTCGTATTCGTCGGCGAGGCGCATATAGAGACGCTCGAGCTCCGGGTGCTCCCATAGCAGCTCGGGGGTCTCGGCGGTCTCGACCCGGCCGACCATCTTCTGCTGCATCAGCAGCACCTCGCCGATATGGCGCAGCAGCATCTTGCCGCTCGCCCCGGCGCGGCCTTTCTCGCGCAACGCCGCGGCCAGCGGCTCGATGCGGTCGAAAATGTCGGCGATCCGCGTCTCGTAATGCGACAGGATCAGGTTCTTGGCGAGAATATCGGCGACCAGCTGCAGCCTTTCGGTCGACCGGTCGCGCAGGATGATATTGCTGGAAGCGTCGACATGCTGGTCGCTGTCGGGGCGGATCAGCAATCGCGCCTCGTCCTGCTCAGGGACCGGGAAGGCGCCGGCGATCTGCGGCGTCAGCGCGGCGAGGAAATCCGCCATCGCCGGGCTCGGCGGGCCAAACAGCACGATCGCCCCATAGCGAAACAGCACGGCGACGCCATCGCCGGGGAGGTCGAGGGTCAGCGGCGCGGCGCCGCGCGGCGCGTTGCGCTCCAGTGCTCTGGTATCGAGCCGCTCGCCGAGCAGCAGGGCGCGCACCGGCAACAAATCGGCCGCGACCGCGGCGGCGGCCGCATCAGCCGCGGGCTCCGCTTCGCGGGCGCTGCGATCCACCATCGGTTCCGGCGATTTCATCGCGAGCCTCACGCCGCCGCCGGGATTCTAGCATTTTCGATCGCCCCCTCGGCAACGGCCGCTTTGGCCGGACTCCGCGATATTTTTCGGCGGCGCCGTGGCTCGAGCCCGACGGCCGCGCCGGGCCCTGTCCGGGAACCCCCCGCTTCGATCCGACAGGATCATGCTCTATTCGTTCGCGGTCCGGGCAAAAGCCACCGGAAAGAACGAGTTCAGGCGCGCGGCGGCCCGCGCCCGGCGCACCCGCTCGCGCCCGGCCGCGTATTCTTCGAGCGCGGCGCGGTCGGACGCCGCCACCAAGCCCTGCGTCGGCAGCACGCACGCCGTCGGACAGCGGGTGATGCCCCTCGTTCGGATGAATTCGGCAACCGCCGCCTCGCCGCCGCGGTCGCGGCCACGCTCAGGGAAAATTTGCGCTGGTCTGCTGCTGATCATGACGCCCGCCGTCTCTTTCCCGATTCGTCGCCCGAATTGGCGCTTGCAGCTGGCTATCTAATCGCGTGTTGCGCGGTCGCCTATGACGGAACTCACACCGGATTTCAGCAGGAACACCCGGTTACGATCTGTACCGATAGCTCCGAGGGCAAAGCGAAAGCAGCAAGCGATGCGAGCGCTCCGACACAGTTGAACGGAAACCCTGTCCAAATTCCCGATATGTTCCGCTCGGAACGACAATCCACCTTCTCATGGCGCGGCATCGGCCGGGTCCGCCGCCCCGGGCGGCCGCGGTTTGGTGGCGATGAACAATTCAACGGTCTGGTTGTCCGGCAGGGCCTCGCCCGGTGGAACCCGGCTCTGATAGGGGATGCCGAATTTGGTCAATCCGCCCAGCAAGATTTTTGTCGTGTCCGACTGCCCGCTGCCATTGTCGTAGACATTGACCCCCATGGATTTGACGCTGCCGAATATCGTTGTGGTCTCGGGGCCGCTGGCATCCCAATTCGCCGATTTCAGAACATTGACGATTTCGGTAGCATAGTGATAGGCCTCGATATCGTTGGGCGCACACGAGACCACGACTTTGTGGGTCCCGAAAGGCCGCAGATAATCGGCGAGTTTTGCCGCGGTATCGGCGCTTATCGTGCGCCGGCGGGTGCTTTGTTTCAGCTTGTCGATCTGGTCTTCGAGGGCCCCGACCTGTTTGGTCAGCGCCGCGGAACGCGCTTCTTCGCCGAGGCGGGCGATCCGGGCGTTGTGGCCCTGCCATGCCGTCGTGGCGATGGCGAGCCCGCCCAGCACCGCGATCCCCGCCACCCGCCGCCGCTTTGCCGCGGCTGCCGACGGGGTCGAACCGGCCGCGGCCACCGCTGCCGCGCTCAGGATCAGCACCAGAAACGCCGGCAACCATGGCCCCAAGGCGCCTGCCCAGGACATAGATCCCCCTCTCGATCGTTGCGAACAACAGCGGGCGATATGCCCGATCGCCGGCTATTCGGCGGCGAGCACAGCGTCGGCGGGCTCGGCTTCACGGCCGCCGATGCCGATCAGCATCGCCATCGCCGCGGCGGCGAAGCACAGCAGCCCGGCGAACAGAAAGGCTTCGAAATAAGTCCCGAAGGAGGTACGCAGCGCCCCGCCGAGATAGGCCGCCGCGGCCCCGCCGACCTGATGGATGACGGTGATCCAGGCGACCATCATCCCGGTCCGCTCGGTGCCGACGATGCGGTTCAGCAGCCGCACCGTCGGCGGCACGCTGGCGATCCAGTCGAGCCCGTAGAACACCGCAAACAGGGACAGGCCGTAGACCGACATGCCAAAGGCGAAGGGCAGAAACATCAGCGCCAACCCGCGCAACCCGTAATACCAGGCGAGCAGCACGCGATTGTCCCAGCGGTCGCTGAGCCAGCCCGACAAGGTGCCGCCGGCAAAGCTGAACACGCCGGTCGCGGCGAGCAGATCGGCGCCGGTGACCTCGCTAATCCCGTGATCGACGCAGGCCGGGATCAGATGGGTCCCGATCAGCCCGTTGGTCGAGGCGCCGCAGATGAAGTAGGCGCCGGCGAGCAGCCAGAAATCGCGCGAGCGCGCGCCGTCGCCGAGCGCGCGGAAGGCGATGCCGATCGGGTTGCCGACGATTGGCGGCGTGACCCGCGGCCCGCGATCATCGCCAAACGGCGCCAGCCCGACATCGGCCGGGCGGTTGCGCATCAGCAATGCCACCAATGGCAGGACGACGATGATCACTGCGGTCAGCGCGAACGACATCGCGCGCCAGCCGGCATGGGTGGCGAGGCTCGCCATGGTCGGCAGAAAGACCAGCTGGCCCGCGGCATTGGACGCGGTCAGGACGCCGACGACGAGCCCCTGGCGGTCGCGGAACCAGCGCGCCGCGACAAGGGCCGCGAGGTAATTGCCGACGACGCCGCAACCGGCGCCGACGACGACGCCCCACAGCAGCACCAGCTGCCAGGATTGCCGCATCGCCGGGGTCAGCGCGATCCCGGCGGCGGTCACCGCCAGCGCCAGGGTCATCGTGCGCCGCACGCCCCAGCGGTCTATCACCGCCGCGGCGAACGGGCCGATCAGGCCGTAGAGCAAAAGATTGACGGCGACGGCGAACGAGATGGTCGCGCGCGACCAGTGGAACTCGCTCTCGAGCGGCACGATCAGCACGCCAGGTGCGGCGCGGATGCCGGCGGTCAGCAGCAGCACGACAAAGGTGACGCCGGCGACGATCCAGGCGTAATGCAACTTTTTGACTGAAGCCATCCCTATTCCTCAACCCCAGGTATCGGCGATGGCCGCCCGGCGGACGGCGCCCGCCGATGGTCGATGAAGGGTTCGAGCCGGGGCGGGTCGGCGGATCGAGCGGCCCGGAGGCGGAGGATCGGCGATTTCATCGGCGCCCCCGCTTATTCGCCTTCGAGCGGCTCGGTCTCGACGATCTCGATGCCAAAGCCGGCGATGCCGACATAGGTGCGCGAGCGCGTCGCCAGCAGCTGGATCGAGGAAATTCCCAGATCGCGCAGGATCTGTGCGCCGAGCCCGACCTCGCGCCACTGCACGTTGCGCTCGCGTTCCGACGGGGTCGCTTCCTCGCCGATCGCCGAGATCGGCACGCCCGAGGCGCCGTCGCGCAGATAGACCAGGACGCCTCGCCCGGCGGCCTTGAAATGGTCGAGCGCGGCATGGATCGGCTTTGCCCCGCCAAACACGTCCTCGAGCACATTGGCGCGATGCAGCCGGGTCGGCACTTTGGCGCCTTCGCCGATAGCGCCGTAGACAAAGGCGTAGTGATGCACCTTGTCGAACGGCGTCACATAGGCATAGCCGGCGAGCTCGCCGATCTCGCTCGGCACCTTGAACTCGGCGACGCGGGTCACGAGCTTTTCGCGCGCCTGGCGATAGGCGATCAGATCGGCGACCGAAATGCGCTTCAGCATGTGCCGTTGCGCGAACGAGACGACCTGCGGCCCGCGCATCACCGAGCCGTCATCATTGACCAGCTCGCAGATTGCCGCCACCGGCTCGAGGCCGGAGAGCCGGCAGAAATCGACCGCCGCCTCGGTGTGGCCCGAGCGCATCAACACCCCGCCATCCCTGGCGATCAGCGGAAAGATATGGCCCGGCCGAACAAAATCGGAGCGGCCGGCATTGCCGTTCGCCAGATTGCGGATCGTCGCGGTGCGGTCCTCGGCCGAGATGCCGGTCGAGGTGCCGTGGCGGTAATCGACCGAAACGGTAAAGGCGGTGCCGTGGATCGCATCATTGTCGGCGACCATCGGCGCCAGATGCAGGCGGCGCGCGATCTCGGCCGGCAATGGCGCGCAGACGATGCCGCAGGTGTGGCGGATGATGAACGCCATCTTCTCCGGCGTGGCGTGGACCGCAGCGACGATCAGATCGCCCTCGTTCTCGCGGTCGTCGTCATCGGTGACGACAACGATCTCGCCGGCGGCGAACGCGTCGATCGCCTGGCGGACACGGGATTGGGGCAATTGCATCCTCTCCGCAGCAGCCGCCCGGCTAGGCAAAGCCGTTGGCGGCGAGAAATCTCGGGTTGGCCAGGCGCAGCCTGGCGATGGTCAGCCGCCACAGAATAGCGCGGGCATGGGCCTCGCGCTCAGGCGAATTCTCGAAGGCGCCGATGCGCAGCTCGCGGGCGAGGCGGCGCAGGTGATCGGCCGCATCCTCACCCCCCTCGCTGCGCTCGCGACCCTCTCCGGCGACGCGGGAGGGTGAGGGGCGTTCGGGTTCGTAGAAAGACGCCAGCTCGCGAAAAATCGGGTCCGCCGTTAAATCCGCGCCCGCCTCGCGCTCGGCGACCGCGATGCAATTGGCGACCAGCCGCGCGTCGAGACGGCGCTCGGCCGGCAGCAGCGGCAGCAGATCGTTCACCAGCACGTCGCGGGCGAGCGCCAGCAGCGCCGGGCCGTGCGGCAGATCATGCATCGCCGGGAGCTCCGCCGGCGTCGAGCAGCATCAGGATCTCCAATTCGCATTCGCTGGCGCGCCGCCCGGTCAGGGCCAGATCGAGGCTGCGCTCGCCGCCCAGCATGTGGCGGTCGCTCTGCTGCAACGCAATAACCGCCCAGCGCACGCTCGCCAGAACTTCCCAGAACCGGACCCGCAGCGGGTCGATGACGGCGCCGCTCTGCTGCTCGTAGCCGCGGTAAAACGGCGCGCGATCGGCGATCCCGCCGGCTTCGCGGTCGAGCCGGGCAAAGCGCCAGCCCTTGCAGCAGAACCAGCCGATATCCTCGTGGCGATCGCCCCAGCCGGCAAATTCCCAATCGAGGATGCCGGTCAGCCGGTCGCCATCGAGCAGGTAATTGCCGGTGCGGAAATCATGATGGCACAGCACCGGCGGCATCGGCGCCGGCAGGTGGGTTTCGAGCCAGCGAAGTCCCCATTCCAGCACCGGCCGCGGCGTCGGGTGGCTGTCGAGATAGGCGCGAAAGGCGGCGATCTGCCGCGCCGGCCCGGCCGTTTCGTAGGGCGCGAGAAACCCGAGGTCGGAACGCGGCGGCCGGATCGCGTGGATCCGGGCCAGCTCCCGCCCGAGCCGGCCGGCGATCGCCGGCAATGCCGCGTCGAGCGCCGGGTCGCGGGTGATGCGGTGCGCGGCGGCGCTGCCCGGGGCCCGGCGCATGACAAAGAACGGCTTGCCGAAAACCGCCGGGTCGGCGCTGGCGAACAGCGGTTCGGGCACCGTCACCGCGGCGGCGAACGCCGCCTGCAGCACCGCGAATTCCTGCAGCCGGTCGAGGCTCGACGGGACCCCGGTCGCGGCCGCGGCGCGCAACACGAGGCGCTGGGCGCCATCGAGCGGGCCGCCCGAAAACCGCGCATCGAGCCCCCAATTCTCCTGGATCGAGCCGCCGCTGAGCGGAGCGAGCCCGGTGATCTCGCAGGCCCCGGCTCCGCCCGCCTCGGCGAGAAATCGCGCCAGGGCCGCCTGGCGCTCCCCGCCCGCGGGCGGCGGCATCTCAGATCGCGGCGACCGCGTGCCCGCCATCGACCGCGATCACCGCGCCGGTGATATAGGCGCCCGCCGGCGAGGCCAACAGCAGCATCGCCCCGTCGAGATCGTCCGCCTGCGCGACGCGGCGCAGCGGAATCCGCGCGGCGAGCTTTTTGCCCGCCTCGCTGTTCAGGAACTCGCGATTGAAGTCGGTCTCGACATAACCGGGCGCCAGCGCGTTGACCAGGATGCCGTGACGCGCCAGCTCCATCGCCAGCACATGGGTCAGGTGGATCAGCCCGGCCTTTGCCGCGCAATAGCTCGGCACCCGCGCGATGGTCCGCGACCCCAGCACCGAGGCGATATTGACGATCCGCCCCGGCCGCTGCCGCTCGGCCAGATGGCGGGCGAATTCGCGGGCCATCAGCCAGGCGCCCTTTAGATTGGTGTCGACGACGTAATCCCAATCCGCTTCGCTGTGGTCGAGCACCGGCTTGGCGACGACGACCCCGGCGTTGTTGACCAGCAAGCTCAGCGGCCCCAACCTCGCCTCGGCCTCGGCGACCGCGGCGGCGACGCTGTCGGAGCGGGTCACATCGAGCGCCACCGGCAGGCAAATGCCGCCATCCGCCTCGATCTCGCGCGCTGCCTCGGCGAGCCGGTCGGTGCGCCGCGCCGCCAATGCGACCTTGGCGCCGGCGGCGGCCAGCAGCAATGCCAGATGCCGCCCGATCCCGCTCGACGCCCCGGTGACCAGCGCCACCTGGCCGCCGAGGTCGAAGCTCGGTAGCGCGGTCACGGCGCGGCCTCCTTGAGACTCTGCCGGTGTCCCTTTCCCCCGTCATGCGCGGACTTGGCCCGCGTATCGCGCCCAACGAGGCCGTCATGGCCGGATTTGTTCCGGCCATCCACGTGCGGCGGTTGTGGTCGAAGAAAGGCGTGGATCACCGGGACGAGCCCGGTGATGACGTCTGGGAGCAGAGGCTTTGTGCTGCACCGCAATTGGGTTTGCGGAACCGGACAACCGTGGGACGCGCTCGGCCATGAGTGCCTGGGCGTCATGGCGCCACCCCCTTGGCCTGCTCGCGCAATGCGTATTTCTGGATCTTGCCGGTCGAGGTTTTTGGCAACGGGCCGAACACGACCGAGCGCGGCGCCTTGAAATGCGCGAGATGAGCGCGGCAGAAGGCGATGATGTCGTCCGCCGCGACCGGGCCGGCATCGGGTTTCAGGGTGACAAAGGCGCACGGGCTCTCGCCCCAGACCGGGTCGGGCCGGGCGACCACCGCCGCCTCGATCACCTGCGGATGCCGGTACAGCACCTCTTCGATCTCGATCGAGGAGATGTTTTCGCCGCCCGAGATGATGATGTCCTTTGACCGGTCCTTGACCTCGACATAGCCGTCGGGATGCATGACCGCGAGATCGCCGGTGTGGAACCAGCCCTGCGCGAAGGCGGCGTCGGTCGCCGCCGGGTTCTTCAGATAGCCTTTCATCAGCGTGTTGCTGCGCAGCATCAATTCGCCCATCGCGGCGCCGTCGGCGGCGACATCGGTCATGGTTTGCGGCTCGACCACCCGCAGCCGGTCGAGCGTCGGATAGGCCACCCCCTGGCGCGCCATCAGCGCCGCCCGCTCCGGCAGCGGCAGCCCGGCCCATTGCGGCTGCCAGGCGCAGACCGCCGCGGGTCCGTAGCTTTCGGTCAGCCCGTAAAGGTGGGTGACGCGAAACCCCATCCGCTCCATCGCCTCGATCACCGCCGAGGGCGGCGCGGCGCCCCCGGTCGCGGCCTCGACCACATGGTCAAAGCGGCGCTTGGCCGCGTCGGGCGCGTGCACCAGCATATTCAAGACGATCGGCGCGCCGCACAGATGGGTCACCCGGTGCTCGGCGATCGCCGCGAAAATCGGCGCGGGCTCGACCCGGCGCAGGCAGACATGGGTCCCGGCCACCGCGGTCACCGCCCAGGGATAGGTCCAGCCGTTGCAGTGAAACATCGGCAGGGTCCACAGATAGACCGAGTCGCGGTCGAGCCCGAAGGTGATCGCGTTGCCGAGCGCGTTCAGAAAGGCGCCGCGGTGATGATAGACCACCCCCTTGGGGTTGCCGGTGGTGCCCGAAGTGTAGTTGAGCGCGATCGGCGCCCATTCGTCGCCGGGGCCGGCCCAATCCGCCGCGGGGTCGCCCTCGCCGAGAAACGCCTCGTAATCGGTGCCGCCGAGCGTTTCTCCGCCGGGCATGTCGTCGATCTCGACCAGCGGCAGCGGATGCCGCAGCGCTGCGAGCGCCGATTTGACGACCGGGGCGAATTCGCGGTCGGCGATCAACAGCCTGGCCTCGCCATGATCGAGGATAAAGGCGATCGAGCGCGCATCGAGGCGATAATTCAGCGCATTCAGCACCGCGCCGGCCATCGGCACCCCGAAATGCGCCTCGAGCAGGGCCGGCACGTTTGGCGCCAGTATCGCGACCGTGTCCCCCGGCCGAACCCCGCGCCGGCGCAGCGCGTCGGCGAGCCGGCGGCAGCGGGTGTAGAGCTCGCGATAGGTGTAGCGCGCGTCGCCGTGAACCACCGCGAGCTTGTCGGGGTAGATCGACGCGGTCCGCGCCAGAAAGGACAGCGGCGTCAGAGCGGTAGAGTTCGCCGCGTTCCTGGCGAGATGCGGCGCGTCGTATAGCCCGCCGGAGGATGACACCTGCAACCCCGTTCCCTGACCCGGTATCCGGCCGGCATCCTCGGGGGACGCCCGGTCCAGGTCAAGAATTCCGGTTGGCGCGGATGGCGCGTTCCCGACCCGCCAAAATCCTTCAGCGCTCCGCCCGCCATTCGAGCAGAACATAGGGCGGCTGTTCGGCCAATGCCCTAAAGCCGAGCTTGTCGTAGATCCGCTGCGCGGCGGGATTGTACGAGAATGAGCGCAGCCGCGCCGGCAGGCCCAGGCGGCGCGGCTCCTCCAATGCGGCGGCCAGCACCGTGGTGCCGATGCCGATGCCCTGCGCCTGCGGCAGCAATGCGAAGTCGATATAATAGACGCAGTGCGGCTGGACCTCGCTGACGATGCGCCCGACCGGCCAGCGGTCGATTTCGATGATCTCGTAGCGCGCATCGGGAAAATTGCGGCGATAGGTCTCGTTCATCGAGCGGAACTGGACCTGCAGCAGGAATTCCTTATGGTTTTGCGCCAGTGGCATCAGAGCCATTTCGGCGGCCCGGTTGCTGGCGAACAGCAGATACAAAAAGGCTTCTTCCGAGGGGCCGCCGGCGGCTGGCCGCAGCCCCACGGTGCCGTGCGCGGTGCGAATTTTCAGATCGGCCGGCACCGCCGCTATCCGAGGCAGTTCGCGATCTGGCCGGTGGCGCCGCGGTTTGCCGCCGGACGGCGCCGGCGGCAATATGCCCGGACCGGTCCGCCGCCACCGCCGGCGATCCTCCTCAAAGGTCGCCGCAACCGTGAGAGAGCCCGATGAAGCCGATCGACCAGCTGACCGCCGAGGATTTTGCCGGGTATCTCGGCCAGGGGTTTCGCCCGATCGGCAGCGATCTCGAACTGGTCCTGGTGACCCTCGACCGGCGCGAGCGCCCGGGATGGGAGGCGGCGGCGCGCAAGCCGTTCGCGCTGATCCTGCGCGGCCCGCGTCAGCCGATATTGCCCGAGGGTGTCCATCAGCTGGCGATCGACGGCGGACCCGCTTTGGCGCTTTACGTCATTCCGGTCTTCACCGCGGCGCCCGCCCATCAGGACTATCAGATCGTCTTCAACTGAGCGGTCGGTCAGTTGCGCGACGGGAAGATCCCCTGCAAGGCGATGCAATAATTGATCGTCAAATACGGCATCCGGTTTTCGTGCGGCAGATTGCCGCCGGCCGAGCCGATCGCGCTGGTCCCCATCGCCAAACTGGGCGCCGCGCTACTGTAGATGTTTTCGACCGGATTGTTGGCCTCGATCCCGTAGCCGCTGCCCATCAGCACCGTGCCGCTCGGCAGGTTGGTCCCGTTCGACTGGCCGTTATTGATGGCGTTCAGGGCATGCGTGTGGCTCGGAACCTCGCTCCCCAGCAGCTGATGCGTTTCCTGACCGCCGACCGCGCCCTGGTCATAGGGCGACAGGCCCGGACCTTGGCCGAAACCGATAGCGAGCCGGCCGCGCAAATCGGGCAGGTTGAACGTGGTCGTGCCGTTGCCGCCGTAAATGGTGCCGAGCAGCGCGAACAGCGCCTGGTTCTGGGCGATCGACAGGGTTTGGCCGGCGCACAATGCCCAGCCCTGCGGGGCAAAGTTGAAGCCGAACGCCTCGATCATCGAGAGAAAAGGATCAGACATCGCTTACCGCTCCTGGGAAAAAGGCCGAGACGCGCTCTCGCCGAGGCCGCGCTCTCGCCTCAATTCCTCGACGGGAAAATACCCTGCAAGGCGATGCAAAAGTTCAGCCCGAGATAGGGCTGAAGGTTGGTGTGCGGCTGGTTGCCGCCCGCCGCGGCGGTCACCGCGCCCGGCGCCAGGGTGGTGGCGCTGCCGGATGAGCTGTACAGGGCGAGATTGACCGCGCCGCCTCGGCCGCCGGTCTGCCCTTGGGCCTCGATCAGACCGCCCGGGGTATTCCCGGTGGCGGTGCTGGCGGCGGCCGACAGCGCGTGCGAATGGCTCGGGTAGGTCGTCGGGCCGATCGCGACCGTCTCCACGCCGCCGGCATCGCCGAGCGCATAATTGGACAGGCCCGGGCCTTGGCCGAAACCGATCGGCGCGCGGCTGCGCAAATCCGGAAGGGCGAAATTGCTTACGCCGTTTCCGCCATAAGTAGTACCCAGCAGCGAAAACACCGCCGAATACTGCGCGATCGACAAAATCTGGCCCTGGCAGAATGCCCAGCCCAGCGGCGCGAAATTGCAGCCGAGCAGGTTGATCTGTCCGAGAAAGGGGTCCATGTCGGTTCGCTCCCGATTGCCTTGACGGCTAGCTGCGCGAGGGAAAAATTCCGGCGAGCGCGATGATGTAATTCAAGGCCAAAGAGGGCTGGCGGTTCTCGTGCGGATTACTCGACCCGAACGGACCGACCGATCCCGGCGCCAATGGCGTCGGCGCGCTCGACCCGTAGAGCTTGACTGCCGCCGCCGGGGTGCCGAGGACCACGCCCGGCCCCGGGTTGGCCGCCGTCACATTGGCCGCCGCCATCATCGTGTGGGTATGGGCCGGGGCCTGGCTGCCGGTCAGGGTCACCGTCTCGGAGCCCCCGGCCTGCCCCTGGTCGTAATTCGCCAGCCCCGGGCCCTGGCCCTGACCGACGGCGACCCGGCCGCGCAGATCCGGCAGGTTGAAGGTGGTCTGCCCGTTGCCGCCGAAATAGGTGCCGAGCAGCGCGAACAGCGCCGTATTCTGCGAGATCGACAGGGTCTGACCCTGGCACAGCGCCCACCCGACCGGGGCAAAGTTGAACCCGACGAGCCGTACCGTGCCCAGGAAGGGGTTGCTCATGAATTCCCTCTATCTCAGTCGGCGCCGGATCTAGGTCAACAGACACTCACCCGCGGCCGCGGATGGTACGCGCTCGCACCGCCCACAACCCGGCAAGACCCACTGCGAGCAATGCAAAGCTCGCCGGCTCCGGAACCGGGGAAGTGGGAAAGGACAGATCCAGGATCAGCTTGTCGCCGGCGGCGGGGCTTTCACCGACCAGGTTGACGATGATGTCGGTCGGCGTCAACAACTCGAGCGAGCTGACGCCGGCTGGGCGAAAGTCCGCGGCGCTGGTCGGGTCGACGCTGAGGTCGTGAATGTCGACGCCCGAGGAAAAGGTGAACGCGAAGCCGGTGAAGACGTCGGGACAAGGCAGCGTTGAAACGCTGCAAAACGGCACCGCCGCCTCGTTGGTGATGGTGATCGTCGTGTCGCCGACGTCGATCGTCGCCTCGTCATCCACGCCTATGGGAAAATGGGCCGGGATCAGCGTCGGTCCGGTACCTTCAGTCTCCGTGGGAGGCGGATTTGTATAGGGCGGGCTGGGAACGTTCGTCCCGAGGAAAAACAACGCGGAGACCGTGTTGGTCCCGTTGCCGATCAGGCCCGCCTGCGCCGGCCGGCCGGCTTGCATCAGCACCAAGGCCGCGGCGGCGGCGAGCAGTGGCGTGAGGCGCATGTCTGGTCCCTTCCATTCTGATGCCGGCGGCGCAACCGCATTGTCGGCCGGGGGTGTGCCGGTCTCGGCGGTACGCTCGTTCCGCGAACCACTGCTCAACCGGCATGCTCTAGTTGAACAAAGTACAGCCGAAAGCAGGGAGCGTCAATTCCCCTCTTTTATTTCTCTCTGCGCGATCGGGCAGTAGGCTGTCGGACCGGCCCGCTTCCGGGGCGATGCGGGTGGGATCATCGCGGGCGGCGGCGCCGCGCCGGCCGGGGCCGCGCCGGCTGGGGCCGCGGCGGATAGGAGCAGATCATGCAGGTCGACATCGTCGCGGATATCGCCTGTCCCTGGTGCTTCATCGGCAAACGGCGGCTCGAACGCGCCCTGGCCCTGCGCCCCGACATCGTCGCCACCCGGTCATGGCGCGCGTTCCAGCTCAACCCGGACATGCCGGCCGAGGGGATCGCGCGGGATTTCTATCTGTCGGCGAAATTCGGCAGCCCGCGGCAGGCGGTGCGCAGCTACACGGCGATCGCTGCCGCCGGCCGCGGCGAGGGGATCGAATTTGCCTTTGAGCGCATCCGGCGGACGCCCAACACGCTGCGCGCGCACCGGCTGATCCGGCTGGCGGCGAGCGAAGGCAATGGCGACGACATGGTCGAAGCGCTGTTCGGCGCCTACTTCCTCGATGGGCTCGACATCGGCGACATCGACACCCTGGCCGCGATCGCCGCCCGCACCGGTCTCGACCATGACGCGGCCAGCGCCTATCTCGCCGGCGAGACCGGCGCCGCGGAGGTGCGCGCCGAAGAGAGCCGGGCGCGGCGGCTCGGCATTCATGCCGTCCCCTGCTTTATCCTCGAACGCGGCTATGCGCTGGCCGGCGCGCAGGAGCCGGAGATGTTCCTGCCCTTGTTCGACATCGCCGCCGGGATCGGCAGTCCGGCCGCGGCGCCGGGGTGACGCGCGCCGCGGCGGATGTTATTTGCTGTTGTGCTAGAGCGCGAACATCTTGCGCGATTCGCGCTGATCAGGATAAAATATTTCCTTGATTGTTAACCATAAGGTGCCGCATGCAACGAATACGGGTAAGATTTCTGCAATGCCTGCTTTTTGCCACAGGGAGCCTCGCCGCCATGAGCGGGATGCAGGCCTCGGCCGCGACCCTGTGCGTCAACCAGAACCCCAAATCGGGCTGCGCCTACACGACGATCGGCGCCGCGGTCGCCGCCGCCGCCGCCGGCGATACGATCAGCGTCGCCCCCGGCCATTATGCCGAAGACGTCCATATCACCCAGCCGGTGTCGCTGATCGGGGCCGGCGCGCAATGGACCGTGATCAATGCCAAGGGACTGGCGAACGGCATCTTTATCGACGGCATCAACGGCGCCGCCACCATCACTCCCGGCAGCAACACGCTGGTCAATGTCACGGTTAGCGGGTTTTCCGTGCTGAACGCCAATTTTGAGGGGATTCTGGCGCTCAACGCGTCGAACGTGACCCTGTGGGCCAACCGGGTCAAAGGCAATGATCGCGCCCTCGAACCCGGCACAGGGATGTGCCCCGGCATCCCGGATTTCGAGACCAATGAGGGCGACGATTGCGGCGAGGGCATCCATCTGCTCGGCACCGATCATTCCACGGTGGTCAACAACACGGTCGAGAACAACGCGGGCGGCATTCTGCTCAGCGACGACACCGGCCCGACCAACGCCAATCTGATCCAGGAAAACGAGGTGCGCGACAACGTCTATGATTGCGGCATCACCATGGCCTCGCACGCGCCGGCGACGCTCACCGGTTCGTCCAAGCCGTTGGGCGTGTTCGACAATACCGTCGCCAAAAACGAGTCGAAGGGCAACGGCACCGCCGGTTCGGGCGCCGGGGTCGGCATGTTCGCCCCGGGACCCGGCAACAATCTGACCTATGGCAATGTGGTGATCGCCAACAGCCTGACCGATAATGGCGATGGCGGCGTCGCCATGCACACCCACGTGCCGAATCCGAACATCAAGCTCGCCGACAACGTGGTTAGCGGCAATTACATCGCCGGCAACGGCCCCGACGCCGATGTCGGGACCACGGGTCCGACCGGCATCAGCCTGCTCGGCACCGCACCCGTCACCGGCACCCTGATCACACTCAACGAGATCGAGCGTGAATCGGTGGACATCGCGATCAACAACGCCGCGGGCGGCGTGGTCGTCGCGCATCTGAACAATCTGATCGGCCGCAAAGCGGTCGGCGTCGACAATCTCGGATCCGGCCCGGTCGATGCGACCCAGAATTGGTGGGGTTGCGCCAATGGCCCGGGCGGGCGCGGCTGCACCACGGTGTCGGGCGCCAATGTCGCCACCACGCCGTTCCTGACCCAGCCCGTGCAATCCGCCGGAACCAACTGAAGCAACTGAACCAACTGACCGGCTAAGCCCGCGCCGGCCGAGCGATGATCGGCCGGTGCGGGCGCGAGCCCGGTCAGGCGGCGAAGCCGTAGAGCCGGGCGGCGTTGCCGCGGGTGATCTTGAAGCGGTCCTCGGCGCTGGCCTCGGCGAAATCGCGCGCCACCACCTGCTGCGAATGCGGCCAGGACGAGGCCTGGTGCGGATAATCCGACGACCACATCATCCGGTCGACGCCGATGAAGTTGCGGTTGGCGACGCCGACATAATCGTCGATATAGGTGCACCACATCTGGCGCCGGAAATAGTCGCTCGGCTTCAATTGCAGCTTGAACCCGGAGGCCAGGCGCGAGCGCTCGAACAGCCGGTCCATGCGTTGCAGGTAATAAGGCAGCCAGCCGCAATTGTTCTCGGCCGAGACGATCTGCAATTCCGGGAAGCGGTCGAGCACGCCGGAAAAGATCAATACGCTGAACGAGCGCTCGACCTCATGGGCCAGCACGGTGGTGCGCATATAGCGCTCGCCCCAGTTCCACTGGCTCTCCATGCCCATGCCGGTGATCGCGTGCAGGCTGACCGGCATGCCTAATTCCTGCGCCGCACCCCAGAACGGATCGTAGAGGTCCGAACTGTAGGGGCGCTCCTCGGGCGGCGAGCACCAGATCATCGCCCCTTTGAGCCCGAGCTTGGCGCAGCGTTCGAGTTCGCGCGCCCCGGCCCTGGGATCGTATAGCGAGATCATCGGCAGCCCGGCCATCCGTGTGGGGTCATAGCTGCAATATTCGGCGAGCCAGTCATTATAGGCGCGGAAGCAATCGGCCTGCAGCCCGGCATCCTTGAGCCAGAAGATGCGGAAACCCAGGGTGGTGTACAGCACATCGGCCTCGACCCCGTCGAGCGCGTTGTCCTTTTGCCGTTCGGCCGGGTCCCAGCCGCCGGGCCGCGCATCGGCATAGGTCGCCTTGGTCAGAAACCGGGCCAGCTCCTCGGGGCTCTTGCCGGCGGCGAGGCCGATGCCGATCGGGTGCGGGGCATAGCCCTCATAGATGAAATAGGCGCCTTCAAGCCCCGGCGGGTCGACCACCAGCCGCGGCGCCCGGTCGCGATATTTCCGATCGACCCGCTCGGTCCACAGATCGGGCGGCTCGCTGACATGCGAATCCGCCGAGATCAGCTTGTATTCGGCCATCTCCACCCTCCCTAAGAAACCTCGCCGCTGTCGCCGCGGCCCCGCGCCGCCGCCGGCGCTTTAGCGAAAATCAACCGCAATCCCGGGTCGGTGACGCAGACGATTGCGGTCGCGGATGGCCGCCGCGGCGGCTCACCAGCCGCCGTCGACGCCGATCGCCTGGCCGGTGACAAAGGCGGCCTGGTCGGAGGCGAGGAAGGCGATCATCGCCGCGACTTCATCGGGGGTGCCAAAGCGGCCGACCGGGATCGCCTTCGACCGCTCGGCAAAGCCGATTTCTAGGTCGTCGCCATATTCGCGCCGGTTGGTGCTGATCGCCCGCGAGGTGCGGATCGGACCGGGGCAGACGGCGTTGACCGTGATCCCGACCGGCGCCAGGTCGAGAGCCAGCGATTTGGTGAAGCCGACGATCGCGGCCTTTGAGGCGGCATAGGTCGCACGGTTTCGTCCGGGGCGGAACGCGGCCTTCGACGATACGCTGACGATGCGGCCCCACCGCGCCTTGCGCATCGCCGGAACCGCGGCGCGCGACATCAGAAAGCAGCCGCGGGCGTTGACGCCAAGGGTGCGGTCCCAGGCCTCCACCGGCACATCTTCGATTTCGTTGCGGTCGGCGCCCTGCGGCGCGCCGGCATTGTTGACGAGAATATCGAGCCGCCCGTAGCGGCTCAGCACCTGCTCGACCATATGCCCGGCATCGGCCTCGACGCTGACATCGCCCAGGGTCGAAGAGGCGGTATATCCGTTGCGCGCAAGTTCTTCGACCAGGCTGTCGACCCCGCCCCAGGCGGCGTCGGTGTCGCCTTGCACATTGTGCTCGTTGGCGACCCCCGCGGCCACGATGTCGGACACCACGACCGTCACCCCGGCCGCCGCCAAGGCCCGCGCCGTCGAATTGCCGATGCCGACCGGCTTGCCGCACCCCGTGATCAGCGCCACTCGAGCGGAACTCGGCATCGGGTCCTCCCTATGAACCGGCACCTTGGCGGCCGGCGCCTATAGTCACCGTTTTTCCGGCCCCTGTAACCCGGAAACCATCATTGCCGGCGGCGGCAGCGGCGGCTCTGCTCAGGCAGACGCCTTGACCACGACCTTGATCGCGTCGTCGATGCGCTCGCGGGCGTATTTGAGCGCGGTCGGCAATTCGTCGAGCGGGAAGGTATGGGTGTGGATCAGCCGCGCGTCAAAGCGCTTCTGCTTCATCAGCGCCATCGCCCGATGGGTGGCGCTCTGGCCCTCGCCGCGAATGCCGTAGACATAGATGTTGTTGCGCACCAGATAGGCGAGATCGACCGGCACCTTTTCGCTCGGGAAGGCAGCGAGGCAGATCCGCCCGCCGCGGTCGACCATCTGCGCCGCCTCGTTCAGCGCCTCGGGCGCGCCCGAGCATTCGACGACGAACTGGACGCCCTTGCCGTGGGTAATGCGCTTGACCGCGGCGACCGCGTCTTCGCGGCGGGCATTGATCACATGGTCGGCGCCGAGCTTTTTGCCGAGATCGAGCCGGCTGTCGCGGGTGCCGGTCAGGATCACCGGGTCGGCGCCGAGCGCCTTGGCGACCGCGACCCCGAGCAGGCCGATCGGCCCCGGCCCGGTAACCGCCACGCCCTCGCCGGCGATCAGCCCGCCGAGCACGTCGAGCCCATACATCGAGGTGCCGGCGGTGACCACCAGGGTCGCCTCGGCGTCGCTCATCTCGTCCGGCACATGGACCAGCGTATTGACATTGTTGATGGCGTACTGTGCGAAACCGCCATCGGTGGTGAAGCCGTTGGCGCGATGGCCCTTGGCCAGATCGCCGTAATTGAGGCACGCGGTGTACATGCCCTGGCGGCAGCGGGCGCAGCGGCCGCAGCCGGCATGGACCTCGACGGTGACGCGATCACCGAGCGCATATTCGTCGACCGACGGCCCGAGCCGGACCACGGTCCCCATATATTCGTGGCCGATCGTGAAGTTCTTGTGGAACGGCAGGCCGCCATCGACCATCGCCGGCAGCCCGTGGCGGATGATTTCGAGATCGGTGGCGCACACCGCCACCGCGTCGATCCGCACCAGCACTTCGGCCGCGCCGGGCTGCGGCACCGGCTTTTCGACCGGCAGGATCTCGCCCGGGCCGCCGAGCACCCAGGCCTTCATCCGCTCCGGCACCGGGAATTGGTTGCTCGACAGTGACTGATCCGCCATTGCTTGATTCTCCCGCTCGGCCTCGCGCCGCAACGCCCCCCTTTCTAGCGCAACGCCCCGCCGGCGAGAAGGGGCGCCGCCTTCCGGCGATGCGCGCGCTGCGTTATAAAAGGCCGGCGCCGGCAGCACAGGGCGGGCGGCGCGCAGCGGGAGGACCCATGAGAAATCGCCGGACCGCGGTGCTGGGCGGGTCGGGCTTCATCGGCCGCTACGTGGTGCAACGGCTCGCCGCGCGGGGCGATGTGATCCCGGTCGGCTGCCGCCGCGCCGAAGAAGCCAAGTTTCTAAAGCCGCTCGGCAATGTCGGGCAGATCGCGACCCTGAACCTGGCCATCGGCGACGAGCAGGTAATGCCCGCCTTCCTCGCCGGCAACGATGCGCTGGTCAATTGCGTCGGCATCCTGCGCGAGAGCGGAGCGCAGACTTTCGAGCGGGTCCACCACACCGGCCCGGCCCGGCTCGCCCGGCTCGCCCGCGAAGCCGGGATCGAGCGCTTTGTGCATATCTCGGCGATCGGCGCCGACCCGCGCTCGCCCTCGGCCTATGCGCGCACCAAGGCAGAAGGCGAGGCCGCGGTGCGCGACGCCTTCCCGACGGTCACGATCCTGCGCCCGTCGGTGGTGTTCGGCCCCGAAGACCAGTTCTTCAACCGCTTTGCCGCGATGGCGACGGTGTCGCCGGTATTGCCGCTGATCGGCGGCGGCCATACCCGGTTCCAGCCGGTCTATGTCGGCGATGTCGCCGATGCGGTGGTCAAATGCCTCGACGATCCGGCGACCGCGGGGCGCACCTATGAGCTTGGCGGACCGAAAATCTATACCTTTCGCGAACTCATCGAACTGCTGCTCGGCGAGATTCGCCGCAAGCGATTGCTGATCGACCTGCCGTTCGGGCTCGCCGCCTTCCAGGCGCGCCTGATGTCGGTCCTGCCGAGCCCGCCCTTGACGCCCGACCAGGTCGAACTCTTAAAGCGCGACAACGTCGTCTCATCGGGAGCGATGACCCTTGCGGCGCTCGGCATCGCGCCGACCGCGGTCGAGGGCATTCTGCCGACCTATCTCGACCGCTTTCGCCGCGGCGGCTGGTATCAGCGGCGATCCTGAACCGGCGATCCTGAACCGCTTTCGCGGCGCCGCCGCTTCGGCTAAGGTCGCCCTCTATCCCCTATTCAGGAACATATCGATGGCAGCGTTGGGTCGGCTGGTGGTGCTGATCGCCGCGCTCGTTCTCGGAGGCAAGGCGATGGCAGCAGACCTCGAAAACACGATCTATCTGGATGTGCCGGCCGGGCGCGTCGTCATCGACATGCGGCCCGATCTGGCGCCGGCCACCTGCGCCCAGATCAAGGCGTTGGTCCGTCGCGGCTTTTATAACGGCATCGTCTTTCATCGGGTGATCGCCGGCTTTATGGCCCAGACCGGCGACCCGACCGGCACCGGCACCGGCGGCTCCGGCCATCCGCTCAAGGCCGAGTTCTCGAACCAGCCATTCGTCCGCGGCACCGTGGCGATGGCCCGCACCTCGGACCCGAACAGCGCCGACAGCCAGTTTTTCATCATGTTCGCGCCGGGGCCCTCGCTCGACGGCAAATACACGATCTGGGGTCAGGTCGTCTCCGGCATGGAGTATGTCGACCAGATCAAAAAGGGCGAGCCGCCGCAGAACCCCGACAAGATCATCAAGATGCAGGTCGCCGCCGACGCCGAAAAGGCCGCGCCGAAGCCGTAGCCGGCCAACGAGACAGCCCGACCGTGCCGGCCCCCACCCCAACCCTCCCCCGTCTCCGCGGGGCGGGGCGGGACCCGCACAGCGCGGGGGCGGGGGCTGGCGCAGGACGCCACGGCTGCGCCCAGGGCCCGGTGGCTCGGCGCGCTCCGGGTCTACCGCGAACCGCGGCTGATCGCGGTGTTGCTGATGGGGTTTTCGAGCGGGCTGCCGCTGGCCCTGACCTTTGCCACATTGTCGTTCCGGCTGGCTGAGATCGGCGTGTCGCGCACCGAGATCGGGCTGTTCGCGCTGGTTGGCGTGCCCTACAGCGTCAAGTTTCTGTGGTCGCCGTTGATCGACCGGCTGCCGATCCCGCTGCTGACCGCGCATCTCGGGCGGCGGCGCGGCTGGGCGTTGGCGATCCAGCCGGTGCTGGCGTTGGCGATCCTGGCCCTCGGTCTTGCCGATCCGCGAGCGGCGCCGGGCCTGACCGCGCTTGCCGCCCTCGCCGTGGCGTTTCTGTCGGCGAGCCAGGACATCGTCATCGACGCCTACCGGATCGAGCTGTTGCGCCCCGAGGAGCAGGGCGCCGGCGCCGCCGCGACCCAATGGGGCTATCGCTTCGGCATGCTGGCGGCCTCGGCGGGCGCGCTCTACGCCGCGAGCTTTGGCGGCTGGCGTTTTGCCTATGGGCTGATGGCGGCGCTGATGCTGGTCGGCATGGCCACCGTTTGGCTCACCCCGGAGCCGGGCGGCGTGCGCCCGCTGGAGGCGCTGCCCGGCCGCACCGCGCTCGCCCGGGTCGGAGCCTGGCTCGAACGCGCGGTGGTGGCCCCGCTCCGCGACATGCTGACCCGGCGCGGCGCGCTGGCGATCCTCGCCTTTGTGATCCTCTACAAATTCGGCGACGCGCTGGCCGGCACGATGTCGAACCCGCTCTACGTCTCGCTCGGCTTCACCAAGGTCGAGGTCGCCAATATCGGCAAAATCTATGGGTTTGCCGCCAGCCTCGCCGGGCTCGCTCTGGGCGGTCTGGTCGTATTGCGGCTGGGGGTGATGCGCGCGCTCCTGGTCTGCGGCGTTTTGCAGATGCTGTCGAACCTGATGTACGCGCTGCAGGCCTCGGTCGGGCACAATGTGCCGGTCCTGGCCTTGACCATCGGCGTCGAGAACCTGACCGGCGGCATGGGGTCGGCGGCGTTCGTCGCCTATCTGTCCGGCCTGTGCAACATCGCCTTCACCGCCACGCAGTACGCGCTGCTGTCGTCCCTGGCCGCGGTCGGCCGCACCACCCTATCGGCCTCGGGCGGCGCGCTCGCCGACGCGTTCGGCTGGGCGCCGTTTTTTCTGCTCAGCACCATCGCCTGCCTGCCGGGCCTCGCCCTCCTCGTCTGGATCATGCGCGGCGAGGGGGCCGGCGCCGGTCAGCCATAGGCGAGCAGCCGGGCGCGGTGCCGGTCGAGCCAGGCGCGCGGCTCGGCGTTGCCGGGCGCCAGCGTCTCGACCAGCCGCCAGAAGCGCGGGCCGTGGTTCATCTCGGCCAGATGCGCCACCTCATGGGCGACGACATAGTCGATGACCGGCTCCGGGGCAAAGATCAGCCGCCAGCTGAACGACAGATTGCCGGTCGACGAGCAGCTGCCCCAGCGGCTCTTGGTGTCGCGCACCGTGACCCGCGCGATCTTATGCCCGATGCGCAGGGCGAGCGGGCGGGCGCGCCGCGCCAGCTCGTCCACCGCGAGGGCGGCGAGATGGTCGCGCACCCGGCGCCCAAGATGCAGCGGATCGCCGCGCACCCGGATTTCGTCATCCGTGAGCGTCACCGGCGGCGCCGCGGGATCGAGCGACCGGCGGATGCGATGCGGTATCCCCAGCACCGGCACCACCGCCCCCTCGACAAACGGCACCGGGCGCGGCAAGGCATCGAGGCGGGCGGCGATCCAGCCGCGCTTGTCCTGGAGAAAACGCAGGCCGAGTTCGGCCGGGACGCCGTGCGGCAGGACCAGCTCGACCCGCCGCTCGGCCGCGTCGATCCGCAATCCGACGCGGCGCGCCCGCGGGCTGACCCGGACCGAGAGCGGGGCGCCGAGGTCGAGCGCCAGCGCCTGCCGGCCGATTTCGGCCAGCGCCAATTCGCCGCGCAGCCGGACCGGACCCGAAGAGACCCCGCGAAAACCCGCCATTCCGCTGCCTTTGCCGAGAAGTTGCAAAACCGTGCGCGCGACCGTCGCAAAAGCTTTCCGCCGCTGTCTTGATTCCGCAAGCGGGTTGGCGCTAGGTCGCATCCGGCTGGAAAAAAATCGGATCTCAGGGGGGACGGGATGAAACATGCGCTGCTGGCTGCCGTGGCAGCGGTGATCTTCGTTGCCACCATCGGCGCCGCCTCGGCCGACCGTATCGAGCTGCAATGGTGGCACGCGATGACCGCGGCCAATGCCGAGGCGGTCAACAAGATCGCCGCCGATTTCAATGCCTCGCAGAGCGAGTACCAGCTGGTGCCGGTGTTCAAGGGCTCCTATGCCGAGACCATGAATGCCGGGATCGCCGCCTTCCGCGCCGGCAAGGCCCCCGACATCATCCAGATCTTTGAGGTCGGGACGGCGACGATGATGGCGGCCAAGGGCGCGGTAAAGCCGGTCTACCAGCTGATGAAGGAGGCCGGCGAACCGTTCGACCCGAACGCCTATCTCCCGGCCGTGACCGGCTATTACAGCACCGCCGACGGCAGGATGCTGTCCCTGCCGTTCAACAGCTCGACGGCGATCGCCTATTGGAACAAGGCGTTGTTCAAAAAGGCCGGGCTCGACCCGGAAAAGCCGCCCAGGACCTGGCCCGAAACCTTTGCCATGGCCGAGAAATTGCGCGCCGCCGGGGTGCCCTGCGGATTTACCGCGGGCTGGATCAGCTGGACCCAGCTCGAACAGTTCAGCGCCTGGCACAATCTGCCGTTTGCCAGCAAGGCCGACGGGTTCGGCGGCGCCGACGCCCGGCTCGAATTCAACAACCCGACCGTGGTCCGGCACATCGCCAATCTGGCGGCGGCGGAAAAGGACCGGAGCTTCGACTATGGCGGGCGCACGACCGAGCCCGAGGGCAAGTTTCTCAACGGCGATTGCGGGATGATCCAGACCTCGTCCGGCGCCTACGGGATCTTCAAATCCGGCGCCAAATTCGATTTCGGGATGACCGAGCTGCCCTATTATCCCGATGTCAAAGGCGCGCCGCAGAATTCGATCATCGGCGGCGCCAGCCTGTGGGTGATGGCCGGCAAGAGCCCCGAGGAATATAAGGGCGTCGCCAAATTCTTCACCTTTCTGTCGCAGACCGACCTGCAGCGCGACCTGCATGAAAAGACCGGCTACCTGCCGATCACCAAGGCCGCCTACGAGGCGACCCGGGCCTCCGGCTTTTATGCCAAGAACCCGGGGCGCGAAATCCCGGTATTGCAGATGACGGCGAAACCCCCGACCCCGAACTCGCGGGGCTTGCGGCTCGGCAATCTGGCGCAGATCCGCGACATCATCGCCGAGGATCTCGAAGCGATCTTTGCCGGCAAGCAGAGCGCGCAGGCCGGCCTCGACGACGCGGTCGCCCGCGGCAACGCCAAACTGCAGCAGTTCGAGCAGAATACGCGATAGCTTCGAATGCAATTATCAGCCTGACCCAGTGGCCACGGTCAGGCTCCGCGCGGCTATCGACGCGCCCCAGACGCCACGCTGATTTTTGCGGATGCGAGTACACGACCTGAATCCGCCAGAACTCTGGGGGCGCGGCGCAAGTCAATGAACCAATCCTTCCCGTTGGCGGAAATTTTTTGTCCGGTGTGAAGTGGGTCACATCACCGACAAGCAACTGATCTTAAGGTTGAGAAGCGCAAGTTTTGAGCCTGAAGCGGAGGAATCCATGTCTGCAAATAAATTCGTGCTCAAGCACCGCCATATTGAGGTCGACTACACTGTCGGCATCACTCTGGGACTGCCGGCTCTGGTCTACAAAGACGGTCCCGAGGTGAAAATCTTCAAGACCAATGAGATCACAACAGATCAGACAGCACTCGGGTCTTTGGTCTCGATTGTGTTAGTGCGAACGATCGACACCGGCGGTGAGAGGTTCGGTTTTTTCCTGCCTCAACTCGACGTTCCTGCGGGGCAGACTGAGAATTTCTATACAGCGGGCGTCTACGAAAAGTTCAGTGGGCCCGATTCAGTGCCCCGGCGTCCACCATCGTGGCGATGCATCGACATGCACGGCACGGCACAAACGGTGATCGTACCGCTGTAAGAGTACCGCGCCGACGAATGCTCCGGCACACGATCGCGCGTGACCGCGGCAGCTGGGGCTGTATCAACTGACCGCACACGTATAAAGGTGTAACCGATGTTGACAGCCCCATCCCGGCCGTATCCTGGGTAGGCGCTCCCGCTCTCGCGTAACCACCGGGCGGGCCGGGTTGGGGCGCCCCGAAGAGGAAGGGTTCCTGGAACGTCGCGCCATCTTTGCCGGCCGGCTGTTTCCGGCAATGCTGCTCGCGCCGCAGCTGGCGGTGACGATCGTCTTTTTCTTTTGGCCGGCGGCGCAGGCATTGCTGCAATCGGTGCGGCGCGAGGACGCCTTCGGCCTGTCGACGCGGTTTGTCGGGCTCGACAATTTCGCCGCGATCTTCGCCAACCCGTCCTATCTCGCCTCGGTCGAGATCAGCTTTGTCTTCAGCCTCGCGGTCGCCGGTCTGGCGCTGGGCTCGGGGCTGTTGTTCGCGGCGATGGCTCACCGGGTGACGCGCGGCGCCGCGGTTTACCAGACGGTGCTGCTGCTCCCCTATGCGATCGCGCCGGCGATCGCCGGGGTGCTATGGCTGTTTCTGTTCAATCCGGGCTTTGGCATCATCGGCTCGGCATTGCGCCATATCGGCATCGACTGGAACTATCTGCTCAACGGCCGCCAGGCCTTGCTGCTGGTGATCCTCGCCGCCGCCTGGAAGCAGATCGGCTATAACTTCCTGTTCTTCCTCGCCGGGTTGCAGGCGATCCCCAAATCCCTGCTCGAAGCCGCCGCCCTCGACGGCGCTGGCCGGCGCCGGCGGTTCTGGCGGATCAGCTTTCCGCTATTGGCGCCGACCAGCTTTTTCCTGCTGGTGGTCAACATCGTCTATGCCTTTTTCGACACCTTCGGGATCATCCAGAACGTGACCGCCGGCGGACCGGACCAGGCCACCGCGATCCTGGTCTACAAGGTCTGGTACGATGGCGTCGTCGGTCTCGATATCGGCGGTTCGGCGGCCCAATCGGTGATCCTGATGGCGATCGTCATCGTCCTGACCGCGGCCCAGTTCCGCTTTGTCGAGCGGCGGGTGCATTACGCATGATCATGACCGGGTGAGATGGCCGGTTCCGAGAGGGGCGCCTGGATCCCGCACGCGGTATTGCTGGCCGGGCTGGCGCTGGTGCTGTTCCCGGTCTATGTCGCGTTTGTCGCCTCCAGCCTGACCCTGCGCGACATCCTCGACGCGCCGATGACGCTCGTTCCCGGCCCGCATCTGGTCGCCAACTACCGGGCGGCGCTGGCGCAGGGGACGATCGGCACCAGCGGCCAGGGCGTCGCGGCGATGATGGCCAACAGCCTGGTCATGGCCCTGGCCATCGCCATCGGCAAGATCGCGATCTCGCTGCCCTCGGCCTATGCGGTGGTGTTCTTTCGTTTTCCGCTGCGCCGGCTGTGCTTCTGGGCGATCTTTGTCACCCTGATGCTGCCGGTCGAGGTGCGGATCATCCCGACCTATCAGGTCGCCGCCGATCTCGGGCTGATCGACAGCTATGCCGGGCTGGCGCTGCCATTGATCGCCTCGGCGACCGCGACCCTGCTGTTCCGCCAGTTCTTTCTGACCATTCCCGACGAGATCGTCGACGCGGCAAAGCTCGACGGCGCCGGGCCCTGGCGGTTTTTCATCCGGATCGCGATCCCATTGTCGCGCACCAATATCGCCGCCCTGTTCGTGATCCTGTTCATCTATGGCTGGAACCAGTATCTGTGGCCGCTGCTGGTGACCAACAGCCCGGCGATGACGACGATCGTCGTCGGCATCCGCCAGATGATCGGCAATGGCGACGCGCAAACCGCCTGGCACCTGGTGATGGCGACGGCGCTGCTGGCGATGGGTCCGCCGATCTTCGTGGTCGTGGCGATGCGGCGCTGGTTCGTCGCCGGACTGATCGAGCCGGAAAAGTGATGGCGGGGCGGTCAGCCGCGGCGACCCGACGCTGGCGCGCCGGTCCCGGCAGATCAGGCCTGAGCCCTATGCCGGGCGGCGAGGCGCGACATCGCTATCGCCTTACATAGACCGTATCGCCTTCGACCCTGACCTGATAGACCGGCACCGCGGTCGAGACCGGCCCGTTCACCAGTTCGCCGGTGCGCATATCGAATTGCGCGAAATGCAGCGGGCATTCGATCAGGCAGCCGTCGAGCCGGCCGCGCGACAACGGCGCGTTCTTGTGTCCGCACACGTCGCGCAGCGCGTAAAAGGCGCCGCCGACATTCGCCAGCACCACCCGCTCGCGGTCGACCGAGATCCACTTCATCTGGCCTGGCGCCAGCTCGGCCGCTTTGGCCGCCGCGACAAATCCCGCCCTCTCCCCGTCCGACGGGGAGAGGGGCGAAGCGAGGGGCATCCGTCGCCGGCTCGGGCGCTAGTTCGGGCGGAAGCCGAACAGCTTGGCGGCGTTGTCGGCGGTGATCTTGCGCCGGTCCTCCTCGGGGACGCCGGCAAAGATCCGGTCGAGGAACTGCATCGACTGCGGCCAGGTCGATTCCGCATGCGGGAAGTCGCTGCCCCACAGCATGTTGTCGACCCCGATGCGGTCGCGGATCTGCACCCCGAGATCGTCTTCCATGAACTCGACGAACATATTGCGCCGCCAATAATCGCTCGGCAGCATGCCCTCGCGCGACTTCCAGCCCTTGGTGAATACCGGGCGCTCGCGATAGGTGAAATCCATCTGCTGCAGCCAGTGCGGGATCCACATGGTCTCGTGCTCGACCGAGCCGACCTTGAGCCGCGGATAGCGGTCGAACACGCCGGCGAACACCATCGCACCCAGCGAATAGCGCACCCAGTAATCGGTCGTCGACCGGCCGGCGCCGGTCATATCGCTGGAATTGATGGTGAATTCGTTGCCCGGAACGCCGCAGCGTGGCGTCGCGATATGCAGCAATAGCGGGATGTCGAGATCCTGCGCGGTCCACCACAGCCGGTCATAGATCGGATGGCGATAGGGCTTGTCGGGCAAGGGCGAGACCGGGATGAACGCGCCGACCAGTCCCAGCTGCTTGCTCCGCTCGAGTTCCTGGCAGGCCTCGTCGACATCGTCGACATTCAGCATCGCGATGCCCTTCAGCCGCTCGGGATTGGGCTTGCAGAAATCGGTGATCCAGTCGTTGTAGACGCGGCACAGCTCGCTCAGCAGCTGACTGTCGGGCACGCGGTACCAGAACAGCCCCTGGCTCGGCTGCAGGCACGACCCCCACACCCCGTCCTCTTCATTCTCGGTGATCATCGACTGCGCGTCATAGGCGCCCTTGCGGACATCCTCCCAGACGCCGAGAAAATCGATCTGCGAGGGGTCTTCGAAGCGCTGCCCGGCCTGCATCACCGCGCCCAGGGTGCCGACCTGAACGCCGTCGAGGACCCAGGCGTCGTATTCGCGGCCGGTCGGGGTCTTGCGCCGCTCCATCCGCGGCGCGCGCTCGCGGAATTTGGGCTCGATCCGCGTCGTGTACATGTCCGGCGGCTCAACGATGTGGGAATCCGCCGAGATCAGCTTATACCCCGCCATTGCACCCTCCCTGGTTCGGCACCAGCGACGGTAGTTCGCCTGCCGGGAACGAGTCAAGCGATCGGGTAGTGTCCTAATTTGAGCCACGCGGCGGAATCACGATGTGTCCCTCGGCGTTGAGGGTGAATGTTCCTCCGGCCCGCCTCAATCCGTCCCGGAAGCTTTGGATGGCTGCATCCTCGAGTTCCTCATAGCTCATCGGGAACTCTCCACTTTTCCGATGCAAGTCCACCAGACGGAGTATCCGCATCCATGTCGACTGCGAGACGCTCCGGCCGTCTCTGGGTCGTCATACACGATCGACGCGAACTACGCCGAGCGCTCGGGGTCGGGCGGGGCTCTTCAGCGAAGGAGATAAGCAACAGCGCCGTCGAGTGTTCGCAGCTGCGGGTAGTCGGCCTCGGGGATATCGATGCCGGTGCGCCCGTGCAGCGCGACGACGAAGTTCATGAAATCCATCGAATCGAGATCGAGCGCCTCGCGCAAATCCTCGTCGCCGGCCAGCGTGGCGAAATCGGCCTCGGGCGCGATCCCGCCGATGATGTCCTCGATCAGGGATTTGGCTTCGCTTTCGGTCATAGTCTTGCGGGCTCCTGCAACAGGCGCTCGATCGCGGTCAGCAGGCGGGCGCCGATGTGGCCGTCGGTGGCGCGGTGGTCGGCGGCGAGGCTGACCATGACGAGCGGGCGCGGCGTCACCTCTCTGTCGACCACCCACGGCCGGGTCGCAATCGTGCCGAAGCCGATGATCGCGACCTGCGGCGGGTAGATGATGCCGGTGACGCTCTCGGCGCCGCGCTCGCCGAGGCTGGTGACGGTGACTGTCGCCGAGGCAAGCTCGGAGCTGCGCAGGCCGCCGCTGCGGGCGCGCTGCACCAGGTCGCGCATTGCCGCCATCAGGTCGGGCAGCGGGTGCGAGTCGGCGTCGCGGATCGCCGGCGCGACCAGCCCGCCGCCGCGCAACGAGATCGCCCAGCCGGGATGGACGCTTTCGCCGGGGCGGAAGGCGCCGTCGGCATAGGTGCCGTTGAGCTGAGGCACCTCGCGCAGCGCGAGCGCGCTCGCTTTTAGCAGCAGCGCCGCCGGCAACAGGCGCTGCGGCACCGGCTGCGCGGCGTTGAACCCTTCGAGCCAAGCGAGCGCGGCGCCGAGATCGACCGTGTGGCTGAGGTAATAATGCGGGATCTCGCGCTTTGAGCGTGCCATCGCGGCAGCGATCGCCTTGCGCATCTCGGCCGAGTCGAAGCCCGTGCGGCGCGGCTTTGCCGGCGCCGGGGAGGCCGGTCGCGACGACGCGGCGGTTTCGACATCGGCGAGGCTGACCGCGCCGTCGACGCCAGTGCCGGTGACCAGGGCGGGGTCGATGCCGAGTTCGGCGGCGCGCCGGCGAGCGGCGGGCGTGACCTTTGCCCCCGGACTGACGGGCACGGCGGCGCGCGGCGCGGGCGGCGCTGCTGCCGGAGCGGCGCCCGGCTTTGGCGACGGCGGGCAGGCGGGCGACGGCGGGCAGCGGCGGGCGACGGGCGCGGCGGTGCGGCGCTCTCGCCGATCCGCGCCAGCACGCTCGCCGACCGGGACCTTGGTGCCGACCGGCACGACCAACTCGGAGACGATCCCCGCCTCGAAGCACTCGACCTCGATGGCGCCCTTTTGGGTTTCGACGACAGCGACGACATCGCCGCGCTTGACCCGGTCGCCCGGCTTGATCAGCCACTCGACGAGCGTGCCGGCCTCCATGTCGGCGCCGAGCGCCGGCATCAGGAAGTCGCTCATCCCCCGCGCACGAGGCCGCGCGCCGCGGCGGCGATGTCGGCCGGCTGCGGCAATGCGGCGTCTTCCAGATGCGGCGCGTAAGGCATCGGCACCTCGCGGCCGCACACCCGGCGCAACGGCGCGTCGAGATCGAAAAATCCGTCCTCGACGATGCGCATGCCGATCTCGGCTGCCAGCGAGCCACTTTTCCAGCCCTCGTCGACGATGACAACGCGCCGTGTTTTCGCCACCGAGGCGAGGATCGTCGCGGTGTCGAGCGGGCGCAACACGCGCAAATCGATGACCTCGGCCGCGATGCCGTCGGCCTCCAGCAGGTCGGCGGCGGCGAGCGCCTTGAGCAGCCCGTTGCCGTAGCCGATCAGCGTCACGTCGCGACCATCGCGGCGGCATTTGGCGTGCGCGATATCGACCTCCGTCACCGCCGGGTCGAGCGCGCCCTCCATGTTGTAGAGCATGACGTGCTCGAAAATCAGCACCGGGTTCGGGTCGGCGAGCGCCGCCGCCAGCATCCAGCGCGCGTCCTCGATGACCGCCGGCGCCAGGATGCGCAGCCCCGGGATATGGGCGTACCAGCCTTCCAGGCTGTGCGAGTGCTGTGCCGCGACCCGCCGCCCGCCGCCCGTCGCCATCCGGATCACCAGCGGCACAGCGAACTGGCCGCCCGACATGTGCGGGATCGTCGCCGCGTTGTTGACGATCTGGTCGAGCGCCAGCAGGCTGAAATTGACCGTCATGATCTCGACGATCGGCCGCATCCCGGCGATTGCCGCGCCGATTCCGGCGCCGACATAGGCGCTCTCCGACAGCGGCGTGTCGCGAATGCGCTCCTCGCCGAATTCCTCGAGGAGCCCCTTTGTCACCGCATAGCAGCCGCCATAGCGGCCGACATCCTCGCCCATCAGAAAGCATTTCGGATCGGCCAGCAGCGCGTCGCGGATCGCCTGCTTGCAGGCTTCGCGGTAGGTCATCGCGGCTGCGTCGCTCATGACGGCACCTGATCCATCGTCACGAAGCGCTCCAACTCCTCGACCGGCTCCGGGGTGCCGGCCTCGGCGAAGGCGACGGCGGCATCGATCTCGGCATCCGCCTCGGCCTCGATGCGGGCGACGTCTTCCTCGCGCGCCAGGCCGCTCTCGCGCAGCCAGCCCTCGAAGCGCGCGATCGGCCCCTTGCGGCGCCACGTCTCGATCTCGTCCTTGCTGCGATAGGCCTGCGAATCGAACATCGAATGGGCGCGGAAGCGATACGTCCGGCATTCGAGGAATTGCGGCCCGCCGCTCGGCATGAATCCGCTCGACCGCCTCGCGCGCCGCAACCTCGACCGCGACCACGTCCATGCCGTCCACCGCGAACCCGGGCATGCGATAGGCGGCGGCCTTGCGGGCGATGTTGGTCTCGGATTCGGCACGCTCCACCGCCATGCCCATGCTGTAGAGGTTGTTCTCGCAGACGAACAGCACCGGCAATTGCCACACTTCGGCGAGGTTCATGCTTTCGTGGAACTCGCCTTCCTCGACCGCGCCGTCGCCGAAAAAGCAGGCTGTCAGCGCCTTCTTGCCCTGCATTTTGTCGCCGAGCGCGACGCCGATCGCCAATGGCAGACCGCCGCCGACGATCGCGTTGCCGCCATAGAAGCGGGTGGCGCGGTCGAAGATGTGCATCGAGCCGCCGCGACCGCGGCAGCAGCCTTCCTGCTTGCCCAGCATCTCGGCCATCAACCGGTCCATCGCGACGCCGCGGGCGATCGCCTGGCCGTGCTCGCGATAGGTCGCGACGATGGCGTCCTCGGCCCCGAGCGCCTCCATGACCCCGACCGACACGGCTTCCTCGCCATCGTAAAGATGCAGGAAGCCGAGGATTTTCTGGGCCTGGTAGAGCTCGACGCACTTCGCCTCGAAATGGCGGATGCGGACCATCTGGCGCAGCAGATGATGGAGGTGGTCGTGGTCGAGGCGGATGCGGGCGTTCATCGCTCGTCGCTTTCCAGGGTAGACAGGTCGCCTTCCGGCAGGCCCAGTTCGCGCGCCTTCAACAGCCGGCGCATGATCTTGCCGCTGCGGGTTTTCGGCAGGTTGGCGCGGAAGTCGATCTGCTTCGGCGCCACCGCCGCGCCGAGCCGCCGCCGCGCGTGCCCAAGCAATTCGCGGCGCAACGCCTCGGACGGCTCAAAACCAGGCTTCAGCGCGACGAACGCCTTGACGATCTCGCCGGCCATCGGGTCGGGCTTGCCGATGACGCCGGCCTCGGCCACGGCGGGATGCTCCATCAGGGCGCTTTCGACCTCGAACGGTCCGATCAGGTGGCCCGAAGATTTGATGACGTCATCGGCGCGCCCGACGAACCAGAAATACCCGTCGCTGTCGCGCTTCGCGAGGTCGCCGGTCAGATACCACGCGCCGGCGAAGCATTTACCGTAGCGCTCGTCCTCGTGCAGGTAGCCGCGCATCATCGACGGCCAGCCGGCCTTGAGCGCCAGTTCCCCCTCTTCCATCGGCGCACTGATCTCCGTCACCGAGCCGTCCGGGTTGCGCTCGACGACCGCCGCCTCGATGCCCGGCAGGGGCAGCCCCATCGACCCCGGCTTGACCGGCAGCGCGAGGAAGTTGGCGATCATGATGCCACCCGTTTCGGTCTGCCACCAATTGTCGTGGAACGGCCGGCCGAACGCCTCGACCCCCCACAGCACCGCTTCCGGATTGAGCGGCTCGCCGACACTCGCCATGAAGCGCAGCGCTGAGAGGTCGTAGTCGCGCACCGCACCGGTGCCGAGCTTCATCATCATGCGGATCGCGGTGGGCGCGGTGTACCACACCGTGACGCGCTCCTGCGCCAGGATGCCGTACCAGCTCTGCGCGTCGAACTCCGCTTCGACGACCAGATTGGTCACGCCATGCGTCAACGGCGCAATAATGCCGTAGCTGGTTCCGGTGACCCAGCCCGGATCGGCGGTGCACCAGAAGACGTCGTCGTCGTGCAGGTCGAGCGCATAGAACCCGGTGGCATGATGCGTCACCACCGCGTCGTGGACGTGGATCGCGCCTTTCGGCCGGCCGGTGGTGCCGCTGGTGAAGTGCAGCAGCGCCATGTCGTCGGGCGAGGTCGGCGGGATCGTGAAGTCGTCGCCCGCGGTCGCCATCAACTCGCGCCAGCGCACGGTCCCGGCGACCGGTGGCCCGTCGTCGATCAGGATCACGTGCGCAAGCTTCGACAGCTGCCCGCGCAGGGCTTCGACCTTGCGGCGATAGAGCGCCTCGGTGGTGACCAGCACCTGTCCGTCGCCGATCTGGAGGCGGGTGGCGATCGGCTCAGGGCCGAAGGCGGAGAATAGAGGCGAGGCGACACATCTCGCTTTCAGCGCGCCGAGCATTGCGATGTAGAGCTCGGGCACTCGCCCCAGCAGCACAAACACTCTTCCGCCCGGGCCGAGGCCGAGCCCACCAAGCGCATTGGCAAAGCGGCTGGTCTCGGCGGCGAGCTGGCGATAGGTGAACTCGCGCCGCTCGCCGTCCTTGCCGAGCCAGCGCAGCGCGACGCGCGCGGCGCGCGGCCCGGTCGCGTGCCGGTCGACGGCCTCATGCGCAATGTTGAGCCCGCGCCCGCCCGGCAGGCCGTCGAGCAGCGAGCGCGCCGTCGCCCAATCAAAGGCGGTACGTGTCGCGGCATAATCGATCAGGTTCGGCTGCCGCCGAAATCGCGCGAGATCTTTGGCGATCAAGGTCTGCATATTTAATAATTATGCCGGAACCGCCTGCCCCTGCATTGATGTGGCTCAATGGTGGCGATCGAAGCGAACGGCTAATGCGGGTTGACGCCGGCGGTTCCATCGCACCTGGCGAATGGCCGGTCACGGCGCACTCCATCGGCTCGAGTGAGGGTCCGGAATCGGGTGCGCCGGGAGACCGGCAAGGAGCTGATGGTGCAAGTCCATTATGATGAAGGAGTAGCGGTGCAATCCGCCCAGTACCCCCTCTCAGCGCCCTGAAACAAATCTTCGTACATCACCTCAAAACCGAGCGGCGTTGACACCCGCGCCGCGCCGCCCGCAAGCTGCCGCCATGCCGCAAATGCACAATGTCCGCTGATGCCGGCCGGCGCCAATAACCCGCTCGCCGGCATCACCGTGCTCGATCTGGGCCAGGTCTATCAGGGACCGTACGCCACCCTGTTGATGGCCAAGGCCGGGGCCGAGGTGATCAAGATCGAGCCGCCGCAGGGCGAGCCATTGCGCCGGCGGGCGCCGGCGGGCAAGAGCACGACCTTTCCGATCGCGATGCTGAACTCGAACAAGCGGGCGATCACCTTGAACCTGAAAGATGAGCGCGGCCGCGCGCTGCTGTTCCGGATGGCCGAGCGGGGCGACGTGTTGCTGGAGAATTTCGCGCCGGGGGTCATGGACCGGCTCGGCGTCGGCTGGGAGGTCTTGCACCGGATCAATCCGCGCCTGGTCTACGCCTCGGGCTCGGGCTACGGCCTCTCCGGGCCGGATCGCGACAATCTGGCGATGGATCTGACGATCCAGGCGGTCTCGGGACTGATCGCCGCGACCGGCTTTCCCGAAGGGCCGCCGGTCAAGGCCGGGCCGGCGGTCGTCGACTTCATCTCCGGGATCCATCTTTATGCCGCGACCCTGACCGCCCTGTTCGAGCGCGAGCGCACCGGCCGGGGCCGCCTCGTCGAGGTGGCGATGCAGGAGGCCGCCTACGCGACCCTGACCTCGCAGCTGCACGCCTATTTCGAAACCGGTACGTCGCCGCCGCGCACCGGCAACGCCAGCCACGGCCGGGTGCCGTTGAACGTCTACCCGACCAATGACGGCTACGTCGCGATGAACATCGCCGTCGAGGAGCATTGGCACAATCTGCTCAGGGCGATGGGGCGCGAGGATTTGCGCGACGACCCGCGCTTCGCCGACAATGCGGCGCGCGTCGCCAATCGCGAGGCGACCGACGCGCTGGTCGCGGCGTGGACCAGCACCCTCGGCAAGATGGAGGCGTTCGCGATCGCCAAACGGCAGCGCATCCCGCTGGCGCCGGTGCGCGAGGTCGACGAGGTCATGCGCGACCGCCACATGCACGAGCGCGGCATGCTCGAATGGATCGAGCACGACGAGATCGGCCCGATCGTCGTGCCGACGACGCCGCTGCGCATCCACGGGGCTGACCGGGTCGACACCATCCCAAGCCCCAAGCTCGGCCAGCACAACCGCGAGATCTACGGCGGCTGGCTCGGACTGCCGGACGCCGAGATCGTGGCGCTCGAACAGGACGGCGTCATCTGAGCCGGCGCGACCGCCATCGACGGCGTCGTCGACCATCCAGGGGCGGCACCGGGAAATTCAATTGGATCGGGGCTGGGCGCCATGAACAGTATTGTCGAGCGCACAGAAGCTTTTTGCCGGCGGTTCGAGCTGCGCGTCCCGATCCTGTTGGCGCCGATGGCGGGCGCGTGCCCGGCATCACTATCTATTGCGGTTGCCAATGCTGGCGGGCTCGGTGCTTGCGGCGCGCTGCTGATGCAGCCCGATGAGATCAAGATCTGGGCGCGTTAGGTGCGGGTATTGTGGCTGGCCCGGTGGCCGATGCCGGGCAGGCTCGCGATCAGTTGGTCGGCCGCCTCGACGTCATTGCCGAAGGTGACGACGATCCTCGCCCCCGCCTGTGCAAACAGGAGTGCGGCGGCGGCACCCAGGCCCTTGCTGCCGCCGCTCACCAGCGCTACTTGGCCGTCGAGCAGCCCGATGATTGGTGATCCTGGTTAACCTGCGCGCGTTTATTCGGCGGCCGCCTGCAGCGGGGCGCCCAGGGTTTTCATGAACTCGATCAGATAGGGCTTCCACAGCTCGGCGTAGAAATGGCTGAAGTGCCCGTGCGTGTTCGGGCCGGCCGGGATCAGCACATAGCGGCCGTGGCGCACCCGTTTCATCGCCCGCTCGACGGTGCCGAGCTCGGGCGGGTTGGCGTGATCCTCGGCGTCGTTGATCAGCATAACCTTGGCCTTGATCTTGTCCAAATCGGGCTCGGGGTTGTAGTCCATGATCGCCTCGATCGCCCATAGCGAGTCGTTGGCGTCACCCTTGGCGGCCTGGGCGAGGCGCTGCTCGTAGAGCGCGTTGGCGGCGGCGAGAGTGGGCGCCATTTCCTGAATCCGGGTCGGACTCTCGGTGCCGAAATTCCCGGCCGCGGCGTAGATGTAGTGGCGCGGGTTGGTCTCGTAGAAGCCGTTGTTCCAGTCCGGATCGTGCCGGATCGCCTCGGCCTGAGCCCGGCGGCCAAGCCAGTTGCGGCCGCTGATCTCGACCGGCTGGCACGAGATCGGCACCACCCCGTCCATCAGATCGGGAAACATCTCGGCCCACATCCAGGCATGCATGCCGCCCATCGAGCTGCCGATAACGAGGCGCAGATGGCCGACACCAAGGCCTTCGCTGATCAGCCGATAGCCGGATTCGACCATGTCATGATAGCGGTAGCGGGGAAATTTTCCTTTGAGCCCGTTCGAAGGCTTGCTGGACCCGCCGCGCCCGATCGCGTCCGGCATGATCATGAAATACTCGGCCGCGTCGAGCGGCTGACCCGGCCCGAACAGCTCGCCGGCGAGGCTCGGACGCAACCAATTGGCGCCGGTGCCGGTATTGCCCTGCAACAGCAGCACCCCGTTGACGATCTTGCCCGCTCGATTGCGCTTGGCCGTTCCGAGCGTGCGGTAGTGGAGCTTCAACTCGGGCAAGGTCTCGCCGCTGCGAAACACATAGTTCCGGATGACGAAGTCGCCCTCCCGATAGTTCGGCCAACCAGTTTGCTGAGTAAGCGTAGCCGCATCGACAGCGTCAGCAGACATTGGCGAATCCTCCGATCAACTCGGGGGATGGTAGCGGCTCTCGGTACCGAGAGAAAGCGTAGCGCGGAAAAGCGCCGCGCATTCCGCCTCTCCCTCGCACCGGGATGCGCGTTAGAATCGGACCAAGGAGAACAACATCGATCGGATGCAGGCTTGGGCCGGTCAATCGGCCGCCCTCGCTGCCGCCGAACCGGCCAGCGCCATCGTTGAACGATCGTGGACCGGGGCCCAGGCGCTGTTGGGCCTGGCTTAGCCGGAACCACCGCCCGGCCTCACCACCAGGCAAGCGGCATCATGGCCATCGGACCTCGCGTTGGGCAATGACGACAATCGGGCAGATCCGCCGAAACCGCGGGAGTGGCTCGCCCCGGCGTTTCTGGCTAACCTGTCGCAAGACCGCGCGAAACCCTGAGATGATAGCCTTTGAAAGAGAGACCTTTCATGCCCGATGATCCCTTCGTCGATGTCGCCGCGCTGACCTCACTCGGTCCAATACAGTATTTGGATGCACGCGACCGGGCGATGTTTGATGCCGGCCATGTGCCCGGTGCTTTGCATGTGCCGCTCGAAGAATGGGATAAAGCGGCCAAGTCAGGCGATATCGGGTTTGGTCAGACCGGCTACTGGGAGAAGGCTCTCGGTTCGCTCGGCGTCGATCGTTCGGCCATTGCCGTGACTTATGATGATGGCCGCATGACCAATGCGGCGCGGGTCTGGTTCATCCTCCAGCATTTTGGCGCCAAGGCCGTCATCCTGAATGGCGGCTGGCCGGTGCTTTCTTCGGCGACTGGACTGCCGATAGCCGTCACGCCGTCAAGCGGCGGTTTCCGGGCGGTCCCCGGTGCGGGTTCTGTCGGTCTGGTCGATCGCGAGACCCTCAAGCGGCAACTTGACGGCGACGCGCAGGTGTTCGACAGCCGCACGCGGGCGGAGTTCACCGGAGAGGACATGCGCAACCGGACGCGCGGCGGGCATCTGCCGGGTGCTCGTCATCTGTCGCATACCGATCTCTTAGACAATGGCGTTGTTCGTCCGGCGCCGGCTCTGCGGGCGATGATGGAACGCGTGGGATTCGGCCCTGGCGATCACCTCGTCACCCATTGCGAAGGGGGCGGAAGGGCCGCGTTGGCCGCCGCCGCGGCAGTCCGTGCCGGATATGACGACGTCCGTGTCTATTACCTCAGCTTCGCCGATTGGGCGCGCGACGAGAGCTGCCCGATCGTCCGCGATTAGGCACCAGGGGGGCGAGTTTTTTATCGCCGAACGGCAGCGAACCCGCCGTCGCAACCATGTCTCCTCGCGTCGTTCATCACGAAGCGCCCGGTCAAGCCGCCGCTAGCGGCACATGACCGGGAACCGCCGGCGCCGGGCACACATTTGACCGAAGAAATGAGCCGGTGCCGTCCCCCGGGCACCGACCCTTTCAGAGACAGTCAGCTGGGCCGGCGATGACTCGGCGGCGCCCGGCTATGCGACGCGCTCGTAGGGATAGCGCTTCACCTTTTCCATGTTCTTGCCTTCGATGCGGATCAGCCGGGTCGGGCCGTCGCGCCGCGGCGAATGCAAATCGCCCTCGTTGTAGAGATAGGCCATGCCGGGTGTCAGCGTGTAATCCTTGATGGGCCGCGCCTTGCCGGGCTTTCCCTCGCCCGGGCGGGCGACGGGCTCGTAGTCAGTCATCACCGTCTGGCCGCGCGCCTGCCCGTAGATCGCCCAGGCGGGGCCATGATCATGCGGGTTGCTGTCCTTTGCGCCATGGTAGACATGGCCAAGGATACAAAAGCCGAGCTCGGGATCTTCGTACAGCACCTTGCGCTCGGGCACCTCGTCGCCGAGGTTGGTTTTGACGAACGCCTCGTCCTTCACCACCTCGCGGACAAGCGCACACACCTTCTTGCGGCCCTCGACGCCCGGGTCAGCGGCAAGGATCCGGTGGCATTCTGTTGAGAACTGTTCCAGAGTGTACGCCATCTAGACCTCCTCGCTATCAATCGCCGCGCGCCAAGTGGGCAAGCAGCCAAGATCGGAACCAGCCTAGCAGCGCGGTCGGGCCTAGGGCCTAGAATTTTTTTCTATGTAGCCTTAAAAAAATTGGGTCGGGAGCCGTGCTCGACCATCGCGGCAACAACACGAGGATCTCAGCCATGATCGGCCGTCTGCCGCCGCTTAATGCCTGTCGCGCTTTCGAGGCGGCGGCTCGCCTCGGCAGCTTCAGCCGCGCGGCCGAAGAGCTGAACGTCACCGCCGGCGCCGTCAGCCACCAGGTGAAGGTCCTGGAAGGCTGGATCGGGCGGCAGCTTTTTCGCCGCCGCACAAACAACGTCGTCCTGACCGACGCCGCACGATCGCTCGCCCCGGCGGTCAACGAAGCGCTGGAGCGCTTGGCCCTGGGTGTCGAGCACCTGCGGGGGACCGGCGGTGCGATGCCACTGACGGTCAGCGCGCAGCCCGACTTCGCACTGAAGTGGCTGATTCCTCGGCTGCCGCGTTTCGCCGCCCTTTACCCGGCGACCGAATTGCGGCTCGTCACGGGCTACCGGGCGCTCGACTTGGTCCGGGAGGATATCGACTTGGCCGTGCGCTACCTCGATCGCGCGGCCGTCGCGAGCGGCGATGCGCTGGCCGAGACCGGGGGGCAGCTCCGCGCCGATCACCTGCTGCGAGCCGATCTCACACCGATTGCCAGTCCGGCGCTGTTCCCGCCCGATCGCCCGCATGTCCCCGCCGCGTTGCGGGATTGCACGCTTCTGCACGTGCTGAACGCGCCGGACGACTGGCGTCTGTGGCTGGCTGCGGCCCGGGTGCGCGGCGTCGACGCCGCGCGCGGTCCGAAATTTGACAGTTACGCCCTGACGAGCGAAGCGGCGGCGCAGGGTTGGGGCGTGGCGCTCGGCCGGGTGGGGTTCATAGAGGGCGACCTTGCCGGCGGCCGAGTGGTTGCCCCTTTCGCGCTGCGGCTGTCGGGATCCCGTTCGTGGTTCCTCTTGACGGCACGCGGCCGTGCGAAGCCTCGGGTCGCGGCATTTCGCGCCTGGATGTTGCACGAAGCGGGAACCGAGCCGCCCGATCACAGCATGGCCGATCACAGCACGGCCGATCACAGCACAAAAGCGTGAAAGTGCTCCACCGCCGCCCGCACGTTGGCGATGGTGGCCCGTCGCGCCCGCTCCGCCTCGGCAGCGTCGCCGCGCCGCAGCGCCGACAGCACGGCGCGATGATCGTGCAGCGCGTGCTCGGTACGGTCGGAGACCAACAGCACGCGGCGGCCGAAGATGCTGGTCATGTCGTTCAACCTCTGCAACAGCTCGACCAGCGGCGGCGAGTTGGCCGCGTCGATCAGCCGGTGGCGAAACTGCTCGTAGTGGCGGACATAGGCGTGGAGGTCTTTGCGCTCCACGATGTCCTGCATCGGAGAGCCGAACAGCTCGATGAGGTCGTCCCAGCTCTCCGGCGCTGCGTTGCGGCTAGCGATCCGGGCGCAGAGGCCCTCGTTGACCTCGCGCATTTCGAACAAACGCAGGATTTCGGCGAGCTCTCGCCGGCGGACCACAATGCCGCGGTTCGGCTGGCGCTCGACGAAGCCGAGATGCACCAGCGCCTCGAGCGCCTCGCGCGCCGTCAGGCGGGGAATCCCGAAATCGGCGGCAACGTCCCACTCCCGCAGGCGCGCGCCGGGCGGGATCGTATGAACGGCGATGCGCTCGCGCAGGCGGTGAGCCACATCCCTCACGCTGGCGCGGGACGGTGCCGGTAGCTCCTCGGTCAAGCCGGCGGCCTTAGGGCTGCCGGCGCGAGAGGCGCGGGGCCTCATGGGTTCCTCTCGGTCAATTGGCGCCAATCCTGGCACCATAATTTCTGAGCATCACGTTGACAACGGTCTCGACGGCCGTCTAGCCTCGCGACCATGGCCAAGACTTGAAACTCCGCCGCCGTGACGCAGAGGCAAGGGCGAGGCCGGGTTGTCTCGGCGGTCGCAGGCACGACCGACGGGGTCGGCTCCCAGGAGTGCGAGATGGTGGACCGCTTCGATCGCCTGCGCCGTTTCCTCTGCGATTTGACGAGGCTGACGGAGGCCGGCGCCGAGGAGGGCGAGATTCTGGATCGCGCCGGTGCATCGTTGCGCGCGCTCGTGTCCGTCGATGACTGGCTCCCTCCGGAATTCGCGCAGCCGGATCCGGCACGGTATCGCCAATATCTGCTTTACTGCGACCCGCGCGAGCGCTTCTCGGTGGTCAGCTTCGTGTGGGGTCCGGGGCAGCGGAGCCCGGTCCACGACCACACGGTGTGGGGCCTGATCGGCGTGCTGCGGGGGGCCGAAATATCGCAAAGCTACACGGCCGGCTCGGCGGGCCTCCTGCAGCCCGGGCCCGTGCATCATCTAGCCAGCGGGAATGTAGCCGCGGTCTCGCCCCGGATCGGCGACATACACCGCGTCGAGAACGGCTTGGCCGACCGGCCGTCGATCAGCATTCACGCCTATGGGGGCAATATCGGCGCTGTCGCGCGACATGTCTATCTGCCGGAAAATGGGGAGATCAAAGAATTTGTCTCCGGCTATTCCAACACGGTGGTGCCGAACATATGGGATCGGTCGGGCGAAACGCGGCTTCGCCTGAGCATCTAATCCGATCATCGGGCAGAGCAGAAAATCGGCGACGAGGACCACCCGCAAAGCGCGGCTAGCGCGGAGGCTGCTGAGATCCAATCAGTTACGACTTTGGCAGAGGAGAGTGGCATGAAAGAGGGTTACCGGTTTGTCGATTGCGACATGCACATCATGGAGCCGCCCGATCTGTTTGATAAATATCTGGATCCGGCGTTCAAGTCCCGCATCACCTCCTCGCGGCGCGCGGTCGATGGCGGGAGCACCGGAATGCGCGGGCGCCCGTTGTGGTTTTTCGACGGGACGCCGACCAGCAACGACGGCAACACCTCGCAATACAACCGGATTCGCGGCCCGCTCGTTTCCCAGCGCGCAAACAAGAACGTGATGTTCGCGGTCGAGCGCGGCTACGACGCCGAAGCCCAGGTCATGGGTATGCAGTTGGAGGGCATCGATATCGCCGTGCTGTTCCCGACAGCGGGTCTTTCCTTTCTGGCCCGCGACAACATGGACCCGCAGTTGTCCAACGCGATCTGCCGCGCCTACAATGACTGGCTGCACGATTTCTGTCAGCACAGCCCCGACCAGCTGAAGATGGCGGCGATGCTGCCGATGCACGATGTCAACCTCGCCTGCCAGGAACTCTACCGCTGCGTCAAGGAGTACGGCGCGGTCGGAACGTTCGTGCGGCCCAATTACCTGAACGGCCGCTATTGGCACTCCAATTATTGGGACCCGCTCTACAGCATGCTGCAGGAGCTCAACATTCCGCTGTGCTTCCATGAGGGCACCGGGTCGTACTACTCGACGATCGAGCCGCGCTTCGGCGAAAACCGCTTCATGCGCCACGTCGCCAGCCACTCGACCGAAATGCAATTGGCGCTGATCGCCTTGATGCTCGGCGGCATTTTCGAGTTCTACCCCCGCCTCAAGGTCGCTTTTCTCGAAGCGCAGAGCTGGTGGGTGCCGGGATTGCTCGGGCGGATGGAATGGGATCTGCGCCAACACCACGATTCCGACGCGCCCTACCTCAAGCTGTCGCCGCTCGAGTACTGGAACCGCAACTGCTTTTCGGCGATCGAGAGTGGCGAGAACGAGGTCGGCTCGGTCGTCGAGCTGTTGGGCGGAGCCGACAATATCTGCGTGTCGACCGACTTCCCGCATTTTGACTCGAGCTTTCCCGAGGTGTCGAACCGGGTGCTGAGGAACCCGAGCATCACTTCCGAGATCGGCGGGACAATCCTCGGCGGAGGCGCGCGCCTCTATGGCTTTGGCGAGGAGGATTTCGCCAAGGCTGACGCAGCGGCGAAGCGTCACGACAATTCGCGCACGGCGCGCGCCTAGCGGTCTAGACGGAGCCCCGGTAGAGGAGGATGCGATGAGTTGGAACGGCCATATCGTCGTCGACATGGATGCGCATATCCGCGAGCGTGCCGACCGGTTTTTTCTCGACTACATCGATCCGGCCTACCGGGGGCCCTATCAGAGGCTGTGCGAGGCGGTCGCCAACCAGGAGAAGAAGGGCGAGCGCTATGCCCTCTTCGGCAGCCGCACGGCGATCGTCGAGCAGATCGAAACCGGGCGGGCTCTGGGCGTGCGCGACACCTTCGGGCTGTCGGGGCGCTCGGAGATGGAGCACGGCCGCATCGCTTTTCCGCCCGGTCGCCGCGATCCGCTGCCGCCGATCCGCCAGGAGGTCAACTGGGACATCAAGGCGCGAGTTGAGGACATGGACAAGGCCTCGGTCGATATCGGCGTCCTCTTTCCGACCCATGTGTCGAGCTATTGCGTGTTGCGCGACGGCGGGTTCGAGAACGCGCTCTACCGCGCCTATCACCGCTGGGTCGCCGATTTCTGCGCCCAGGCGCCGACCCGGCTCAAATGGACTGTCGTCGCCAACATGCGCGACGTTCAGGCCGGCGTCGCCGAGATCAAATACTGGGCCGAGCGCGACCCCAACCTCGTCGGCGTCTACATCTCGCCGCAGGCGCCGGGCGGCAAACTGCTCGACAATCCCGACCTCTACCCGCTGTACGACGCCGCACAATCGCTCGACCTGCCGCTCCTCGCGCATGGCGGCACGGCCCGGCCGCCCTACGGACCCGGCACCTTCGACCTCGACGGCGCCTGGTTCCTGCTGCACGGCTTCAGCAATCCGTGGGCCGGCATGGCGGCGATGGGCGCGTTGATCGGCGGCGGCATCTTCGAATTGTTCCCGCGCATCCGGGCGGCAATCATCGAAACCGCCGGCGGCTGGGTCCCGGCAGCGCTCGACCGGATGGACACGCACTACCTGATGTCTCCCGGCCACGTGCCCAATCTGAAGCGCATGCCGCGCGAGGTCTTGGCCGAGGGCCGCTATTTCCACGGCATCGACAGCTGGGAGCGCTCGCTCGAATTCTGCATCGAGGAGTTGGGCGAGGATATGTGGCTGTTCGCTTCGGACTGGCCGCATGGCGACAGCGCCTGGCCGGAAAGCGTCCAGCAGACCGCCGATCGCCCGCGCCTCACCGAGAGCGCCCGAAAGAAGATCCTCGGCGAGAACGCGATGCGCCTCTGCCCGCGATTGCGCGGCTGACGGGGTGATCGCTGGTAGTCCTGATGGTCGACCGCCGCCGGGATTGCCCCGCGGCGCGGACGACACGGCATGGGAGTAGCATATGGCGACGACCAAAGAGGAAGGCGCGATCCCCGATTTTCTGCGCATGGACCAGCCGGTAAGCTCAGACCCCGCCAACGCCAAGAAAACCGGCAATTGGCACGGCTGGCCCACCAAGGACATCACCCCGGTCACGCTGAAGGACAACGAGGGCCGGACGGTTCGGATCCGGACACCGGTCATGGATTTGGAGGGGCTGATCACCCCCACCAACCTCCACTACACGGTCCAGCATTTTGCCGTGCCGCCGGTGGTGGAGACCGACGCGTGGGAATTGCAGATTGTTGGTGAGGTCAAGACCCCGCTGACCCTCAACTTCGACCAGCTGCGGCGCTTCCCCGGCCGCAGCGTCCGCACCGTCATGGAGTGTTCGGGCAGCGACGCCACGTTTTTCGAATACTTCAAGGGCGAGGGCGACAAACCCTCGCGTACCAAGGAGGCGATGATCCTCAGCGCCAGCGAGTGGACCGGGGTGCCGCTGGCCGCATTGCTCCAGGAAGCCGGCCTCACCGCCAAATCGCTCTATGTGCGGGCCGAGGGCAACGACCAGGGCGTGCCGGCCACCGCCGCCGCCGGGACGCAGCCGTTCTACTACGACAAGGGCCTGCCGATCGAAAAGGCGCTGCACCCCGACACAATCCTGGCCTGGGCGCAGAACGGCCAGCTGCTGGAGCACCTGCACGGCGCTCCGGTACGCCTCCTGGTGCCGGGCTGGTCGGGCAACTGGTCGGTGAAGTGGCTCAACAAGCTCGAACTCATGGAGAGCGAGCCGGACTGCTGGTACCACTACCAGTTCTACTATTACGGCAACTCGCCCGATGACCCGAACAAAGAGCTGATCACCACGATCGGCGTCAAATCCATCATCACCCAGCCGAACGACGACACCGAGACGATGCCACCTGGCGTTCACATGATCCGCGGCTATGCCTGGAGCGGCTCCGGCGCCATCGACCAGGTGGACGTCAGCACGGACGGTGGCGACACCTGGCACTCCGCCCACATCGAACAGCCGCGCGACCGGTTCATGTGGGTGCGCTGGTCGTACCGCTGGGACGCCCGCCAAAAAGGCCGGTACCACCTGATGTCACGGGCCACCGACGAGGTCGGCCGCGTGCAGTCGCACGAGCCGCGCTACAACAACATGCGCAAGAACTTCAGCGCCATTGTAGGCTACTGGGTCGCGGTTGCGTAAGCCGCCCGGCCAGATGGCGCTGAGCGTCTGGAGGTCACCATGCCGATCATCGATCACGCCGATTTGGGTTGGGCTCCTGTCACGGCACGGGTGCGCGAACGCTATCTGGTCTCGCGCCAGCAGGGGGCGGCATCATTGACGATCAAGGAAGTGGAGATTGCTCCGCGATGGGAAAGCCGCCTGCACACCCATCCAGTGGATGTCTCCATGCAGGTGATGTCGGGGGCGATTCAGGCGATCATCGGCAATGAGGTGCGGACCGTGCGGGCCGGCACCACGCTGTTGGCCCCGCCCGGGGTGCCGCACAAGCTGATCAACCATCTGTGGACCCCGGCGACGCTGTTGATCACCTACCCGTCAGCGGCACTGGAAACCGATTATCTCGAATAGATCGCCGCAACTCAGGAGGCCCGCATGGCCGTTGCACGCCGCGTGATCACAGCTGAACCCGAACTCGTGACCACCGCCGAACCCCAGATCATCCCGACCAACGCTGGTCTGCGGACATTTGCCTCGCCGCCTCAGGCGCTGCAGGAGCACATCGTTCCCAACGACCTGTTCTACATCCGCAACCACTGGAAGGTTTGCCCCGAGCTCGACATCGATAGCTACCGGCTCACGGTGGACGGCGAGGTCGAGCGCACCCTGTCGCTCTCCTACGCCGACCTGAAAAAGCTGCCGCAAAAGCGTTTCCAGGTGACCTTCGAGTGCTGCGGCAACAGCCCGGTGCCCGAGTACTACACGAAATCCCTGCGCATCAGCTCCGTCATGGAGCAGATCAAGGGCCACGGCATCATGGGCAACGCCGAATGGGCCGGGGTCTCCTTGCGGGACGTGCTGGAACAGGCCGGGGTCAAGGAAACGGCCGTCGAGGTGATGTTCGAGGGCGCCGATCACGGTCCCGATGAAGTGGTGGGCGACCCGGCCGAGGTGACCTACGAGCGCAGCCTGCCGCTCGCCAAGGCGCTGCACCTCGATACGCTGTTGGCCTACGAGATGAATGGCGAGCCCCTGCCCGTGCAGCACGGCTTCCCGCTGCGGCTGCTGGTCTCGGGCTGGTACGGCATGAACTCGGTCAAATGGCTGGTGGGCATTCACGTCCTCAACACCAAATTCGACGGCTTCTATATGACCCAGCGGTATGTGACCATGAACGAGCCCGGCAGTCCGGTGCCTTACCGCTCCTACACCAGGCTGCTGGTCAAATCGATCATCACCAACCCGTCGCCCGGCGAGATCATCCCGGCCAGCGGATATGTCCTGGCCGGCGCCGCCTGGTCCGGTGAAGAGGACATCGCGAAGGTGGACATCAGCACTGACGGCGGCAAGACCTGGAGCCCGGTGTCTACCTTGCATCCCCGCACCGGCTATTCCTGGTATCGCTGGGAACATTACTGGAAGCCGCCCGCGCCGGGCAGATATACCCTGATGTGCCGGGCAACCAACGTGAATGGCGAGACGCAGCCCATGGAGTTTCCTAACCCATGGGACGGAAGGGGCTACGGCAACAACATGGTCTTCCCCTTCGACGTCGTGGTCAGTGACCAATAGGTTGAAGGGGTGATGTGCAAGGCACGGAGCGATAGGGTTCGACGATTGAACTAAAGAAAACGCCTCGGAAGTGAACATGGCACGCGACGGTTATCTGATGGCTCGACAGCGACCTCGCTGAAGGTCTTCATCACCTCGGGCGCTGCACGCCGGAGGGCGCCGACCGCGCCGTTCATGTTGTTGATCAGGGCGAGCCAGTCTTCGATCCGCCTGCTGTTGGGGGGCGCCATCGCCCCCGATGGTTCAGTAAACGCGCCGGCGGAAGAGCCAGCCCGCCGCAGCGAGGTTGACCGCCCCGATCAGCGCCATCGGCCAGTATTGCGGCAGCAGCGATCGCACCGTCGCGCCTTCCAGGAACACGCCGCGCACGACGACGAGGAAATACCGCATCGGGTTGATCAAGGTGAGATCCTGGACGGCCTGCGGCATGTTGGCGATCGGCGTCGCGAAGCCGGAGAGGATGATCGACGGCACCATGAACAAAAAAGCGCCGAGGAGGGCCTGCTGTTGGGTAACCGCGAGCGAAGACACCATCAGCCCGATGCCGGTGACCGCGACGACGAAGAACACGAGCCCGAGGTAGAGCGGCACGAGGCCGCCGCGCAGCGGCACGCCGAACCACCATACCGCCGCCATCACGATCACGGTTGCCTCGATGACGCCGATCAACAGGCCGGGGAGGCCCTTGCCCAATAGGATATCGACCGGGCGCATCGGCGTGACGAGAAGCTGGTCGAAGGTGCCGGCCTCGCGCTCGCGGGCGACGGTCAGCGCGACGACGAGCAGCGTCACCACCTGGGTGAGAAGCGCCACTATGCCCGGCACAATGAACCACTGCGAATTGAGCGACGGGTTGTAGCGGGCGCGGATGTCGAGCACTGCCGGCGGCCGCTCTCCGCCATGATCGCGCATCCAGCTCTGGCTGAAATCGGTGACGATCGTGTTGGCGTAGCCGAGGATCAACAGCGCGGTATTGGAGTTGCGGCCGTCGACGATCAGCTGCACCGGCGCCGGGCGGTGCGCCAGCAGATCGCGGGTGAAGCGGCGGTCGATGACCAGCACCATCGCCACTTGCCGGGAATCGATCAGCCCGCGGATGCGCTGCTCGTTGTTGAGATTGGCAACCTCGCTGAAGGTCGGCGAACCGGCAAACCGCGCCACGAGGTCGCGCGAGGCGGCGCTGTGATCCTGGTCGAAGACGGCAAAGGGGACGTTGTTTAGATCGAAAGTCGCGGCGTAGCCGAAGACGACGAGCTGGATTAAGGGTGGACCAATTAGCACGACGCGGCTCTTGGCGTCTTTCAGGACGGCCAGAAGCTCTTTCACAATGAGAGCCAAGACCCGGCGCCACATATCGCTCAGTCCAGCCGCTTGCGCGCCAGGAGCCGCGCCGCACCGAGAAACACGGCTGCCATGACCGCCAGTGCCGCCATGTTGGGCAGGATCACCGACCACACATCGCCGGCGAGAAACACGGTCTGCAAGATGGCGACGAAATAGCGCGCGGCGACCAGGTGCGTGATGAGCTGTATCGGGCCCGGCATGCTGCCGATGTCGAACAGAAAGCCCGAGAGGATGAAGGCCGGCAGAAAGGTCGCGATGATCGCGATCTGGCCGGCGACAAACTGGCTGCGCGCGACGCTCGATATTAAGAGACCCATGCCGAGTGCAGCGAGCAGGAAAAGAGCCGAGGCGGCAGCGAGCAGCGCGGCCGAGCCCCTGAGCGGCACGCCGAAAAGCCACACAGCCATCGCCACCGAGGCCGCCATGCCCCCCATGCCGAGCACGAAATACGGCACGAGCTTCGCAAGGAGGATCTCGCGGATGCTGACCCGGGTGACCATCAGGGCTTCCATCGTGCCGCGCTCCCACTCGCGCGCGATGACCATCGCGGTCAAGAGCGCGCCGGTCAGCGTCATGATGATCGCGATCAGCCCCGGCACCAGATAATCGCGGCTGCTGACCGCCGGGTTGAACCATACCCGCGGCTCCACCGCGATCGGCATCGGCGGGGGCAATCCCCGCGCCTCGGCCCGCGCGGCGAGCCAACTCGCCCAAATCTGCTGCAGATAGCCTTCGATGATGCGCGCGTCGTTGGCGTCGACACCGTTGACGATGACCCCGATCGGCGCCCCGCCGGCCTGCAGTCGCCGGGCGAAATCGGCGCGCAGCCAGATGATGCCCTGCACCTCGCGCGCCGCCATCGCCCGGTCGGCCTGTTGGATCGTGGCGAAGTACCGCGGCCGGAAATAGGGCGACTGCGCAAAACGCGCGGTGAAGCTCGCGGTGTCGGTGCTCGGCTGCTCGACGACGAGAGCAATCGGCACGTTCTTGGCGTCGAGTGACACGCCGTAGCCGAAGATCAAGAGCAGCACGGCCGGCAACAGGAATGCGATGGCGATGCTCGAAGGATCGCGGCCGATCTGCAGAAACTCCTTGCGCAGCAGCCCGCGCAGCCGGCCAAGCGATCCAGTTTTGCGGGGCCGTCCCGCCGTTTCGGTTATGCGTGGCAGTTCGGTCGTTTGGCTCATACGGCCACCGGCTCCCTCGCATCCTCTTCGATCAGACCGACGAAGGCGTCTTCCATCGACGGTTCGGGATGCGCGGCATCCTGGAAATGCGCCTTGATGCTTTCCGAGGTCCCCTCGGCGAGGATGCGCCCATGCGCCATGATCACGAGGCGATCGCAATATTCCGCCTCTTCCATGAAATGGGTGGTGACGAGGATCGTCACCCCGGATTCGGCGAGACTGTTGATCCGCCGCCAAAACTCTCGCCGCGCCAGCGGATCGACGCCGGAGGTCGGCTCGTCGAGAAACAGGATGTCGGGCTCGTGCATCAAGGCGCAGGCAAGCGCCAGGCGCTGCTTGTAGCCGAGCGGCAGATCTTTGCTCGTCGCCGCGGCGAAGGCGTGGAGCTCGAATTCCACGATCGCCCAGTCGATGCGCTGCCGCTGCCGCGCGCCGTAAAGCCCGTAGGCGCTGCTGAAAAGAAGCGCAGATTTTCGCGCACCGAGAGGTCGCCATAGAGGGAGAATTTCTGCGCCATGTAGCCGATATGCCCGCGCGCCGCCGCCGCGGCCCGACGCAAGTCGAAGCCGGCGACACGCAGCGTCCCGGCGCTCGCCGGCAACAGGCCGCAGAGCATGCGGAATGTCGTCGACTTGCCGGCGCCGTTGGCGCCGAGCAGGCCGAAAACTTCGCCCTTGCGGACGGCGAAACTGACGTCGTTGACGGCGTAGAACGAGCCGAAGCGGCGGGTCAGATGTTCGACGACAATCTCGTCTTCGACTGGCGCGGCCGAGGTTGGTGCCGATTCCTGCGGGCGGTCGGGTAGGCGGGCGGCGGGCAAAGCCCCCCGCGCTTTGAGCAGTGCGACAAAGCTGTCCTCGAAGCGCGGCGGCGCCGCCGCGATCACCGCATTTTCGAAGCCCGGTCCGAGGGCGGCAACCGTGGGCGGCATCTTTTCTTCGCTGACGACGCGGACATGCGCCCCTTGGATGACCGCGTCGAGCACGCCCGGCGTCCCGGCGAGGCGCTCCTGCAGGCGGCGCTTGCCGATGCCAGCCGCCGTGACGCGGAAGCTGTGCCCGGCCATCATGCCGGTGAATTCCTCGGGCGCTCCCTCGCCGATCAGGCGCCCGTCATGCATCAACAGCACCGCGCCGCACCGTTCGGCCTCGTCCAGATAGGCAGTGCTGAGGAGCACCGTCATGCCCTCGGCCCGGACCAGCGTATCGACAATCGCCCAAAGCTCGCGCCGCGATACCGGATCGACGCCGACTGTCGGTTCGTCCAGGAGCAGCAGGGTTGGGGCGCGCACTAATGTGCAGGCGAGGCCAAGCTTCTGCTTCATGCCGCCGGACAAGCGGCCGGCGAGCCGGCCGATAAACGGCCCGAGGCCGGTCATGTGCAAGAGTTCGCGATAGCGCGCCGGGCGGGCGGTCGCGGCGACGCCTTGAAGGTCGGCGTAGAGGTCGAGGTTCTCCGAGACGGTTAGGTCCTCGTAGAGCCCGAAATGCTGGGGCATGTATCCGAGCGCGGCTTGAACCTCGAGCGGCTGGGTGCCGACATCGAGGCCAAGAACCTCGATGCGGCCGCGATCGAGCCGCAACAGGCCCGCGATTAGCCGCATCAGCGTCGTTTTGCCGGCGCCGTCGGGCCCGATCAGGCCGGTGACGCTGCCTCGCTCGACGCGCGCGCTGATGCCATCCAGCGCCGTGACCGTCCGGCCTCCCGCAGTAAAGCTCTTGCCGACCCGTTCGAGCAGAACCGCCGGACCGGCTTCATCTTCTGGGGACATTCTCGGCGCCGCAGACGGAAGCCGCGTCCTCCTTTCCCGCCGGCGACGGCTGCGACAGGTCTATTGTCACGGTGGCCGGCATGCCGAGCCGCAGCTCGTCGCCCGGATTGCAAACATAGACGCGCAGCTGATAGACGAGGCGCGTGCGCAATTCCGGGCTCTCGACGGTCTTCGGGGTGAATTCGGCGGCGGGTGAGAGATAGCCGACCCAGCCGCGATATTTCCGGCCGGGAAAGCTGTCGGTGGTGACGGTGGCGCGCATGCCCAACGCGACCTTGCCGAGTTCCGTCTCCGGGACGTAGGCGCGGACCCAGAGCGGGTTGGTCAGCGCGATCGTGTAGACGGGCGTGCTCGGCGAGACCATGTCGCCGGGTTCGAGGATGCGATCCTCGACGATCCCATCGGCGGGCGCATAAAGCTTGGTGTCGGCAAGCTCGCGTTTGTCCAGCGCGACAGTGCCCTGAGCCGCCTCAACGGCGGCACGCTGGGCCGCGATGTCCTCGGCCCGCGGTCCCTTGACGGCGAGGATATAAGACTGCCGCGCCGCTTCATATTGCTGCCTCGCAGCGTCGAGGGCCGCCTTGGCATCGTCGCGCGCGCGGACGGTGCCGGCACCGGTCTGGGCGAGGGCCACCGCGCGGCGATAGTTGACCTCGTCGTTTTGATAGGTGACGCCGAGCGCGTCCATCGTCGCCTTGGCCTGGGCGATCTCCTCCGGGCGCGAGCCGGCCAGCATCCGGGCCAGCACCTCTTGCTGGTTGCGCATCTGCCCTTCCGCCTGGTCGAGTGCGGCTTTGTATCGCGTGTCGTCGATCTCGCCGATCAGTTCGCCCTGGTGCACCCGATCGCCTTCCTGCACGAACATCCTGGTGATCGGGCCGTTGTCATTAAAGGCGGCTTCGATCTCGCGGATGTCGACGTTGCCGTAGAGCGTGAGCAGACCCGCCCCCTGCGGACGGATACGGTTCAGATACAGCCATCCGCCGACGCCCACAGCGAGGAGGACAAGAATGGCAAGAATGACGCCGATCCGTTTCCCGATCCCCGGCTTTGTTCCTGTCCCAGGCGCGTCTGTCGGCCGCCGTGCCTCGGCTGGAGGCAAACGATCCGAGGAATCCGGCATGGGCTTGTCGAGCAGCGCTTCACCCCGTGGCATTCTCGATGCTCCCATCACCCCCGCCTCCCGCTGATACGCGCCCTGCGCGGCTGGGCCTTGATCCAGATCAGCCTAAGCGAGGCGCCTCACAGGCCGCGTGGCGGGCGCGGCTGCATCCGGCGTCAAAGCATCGCCGCCGCCCGGAACGCCGCTTCCGATGCTTCTCCCGGATAGGTCACCAACGGTGGGGGGCGGCCGCCGACGAATATGCCCTGGCAAATCATGATGCTGTCGAGCCTCGTGCGCCTGCCGCTGATCTTCATCAGCGGCGTGTTTCATTGCGGCGCTGATCGGGTTCGCCTCGCTGTTCTTTGCCGCGGCCCTGCTCATTCACCGTCTCACGCGCGACCGCGCTCGATCACCGCGGCAGGTCATCCCCGAAGCGAAGGGTACAGATCGGCGGGCCCGCAATATTTATCGCCGCATGATCCAGATCATACAGAAGGCAACAGTCGCGGATAAACTGCGGCAGGCTCGGTTTCCTGGGGAATTTCCGATGACTTCCTTCCGCCGGCTTGTTGTCGTTGGGGCCGTGCTCGTTGTTGCCGGGGCCGGCGCGGCGCTGGCGCAAAATACCCCCGCTCACCCCCCGATGGAACCGGGCCAGATGCAAGAGATGATGGGCCAGCGGCACGGCACCATGCCGATAGCCGGTCATCCGGGCATGAGCGCGGGGACCAACGTCCCGACAATGCCCGGCCAGGACGCCTTCGGGGCCATCCAGGAAATCGTCCGTATTCTGGAAGCCGACCCCAAGACCGACTGGTCGAAGGTCAACCTCGAGGCGCTGCGGCAGCATCTGATCGACATGAACGACGTGACGCTGAAGGCCGATGCAGCCGCCAAGCCTGTCGCCGGCGGCATCAGCGTCGCGGTCACCGGTACCGGGCGGACAATCGCAGCCATCAAGCGGATGGTCCCCGACCAGGCCGCGATGATCGATGCGAACCACCCGAACGGCTGGAGCGCCAAGACGGAGGCGCTGGCAAACGGCGTGATCTTCACGGTCACCGCCAAGGACCCGCAGCAAGTGCAAATCATTCGCGGACTCGGCTTCATCGGCGTCATGGCCAGTGGCAACTATCATCAGATGCACCACCTCGCGATGGCGAAGGGCGAGTTCATGCACATGCATTGAAGACAGACCCGAAAGCTCTTTCGTCCCCGCTCAACCGTTCTGCCGTGCGATGGAATGGCGTCAAAGCGCGCCGAGGATGATCGGCGTGCCCAAGGCTGACGGTAAAATCCAGTGCGGTCTGCGGCAGGGCGCGCCACAGCGGCAAGGACTTGCCTCGACGGGCAGCTGCCGATCCTCGGAGGCTCGCCGCCGGGCGAGCGATGACCGCGGGTGCCGTCGCGGCCCCGCGAGGCGACGTCATTGCGCGGCTGCCGCGTGCAGCCCGGCGTTTGCAGCGCGCAACTCTGCCGCCTCTGAGCGGCGATTGGATCAAGAACTGCAACGGTGCCTTCGGTTGCCCGTGCGATTTTCCTTGCGCCGCCTACGCACGGCATCTGTCAAGATCGCCCGCTATTTTCCAGCAAAGATTCGCGCTGGACTATGCGGTTGCACTGGCCGGGCGTGGCGGCGCTGCCCTGGGAACAAGGTCGATCAATCAACGGTTGGAAGATGACGCTGGATTACGCCCGATCGACCAAGGTTTTGCTGCTGATAATCCAACGGGCCACGACCGCGCGAATGGATTCTCTTGAACATGTTGGCGGACTGCGTATGCTGCGTCGGGCGCAGGGGAATATTGGGGGATGCGATGAGAAAGGCCGTCCTGGCCGCGGCGCTGTTTGCCGTGGCGTCGCTTCAGGGTGCCTCGGCCGCCGACCGGCATTGCTATTCGGCGACCGATCTGGAGGCGGAGCAGGCGATTGTGTTCCAGACCAATCTGATGGTGATCAGTTCGGCCTGCCGAGACGAGGTCTATGGCCAGTTCCGGGCGCGCAACAAGGACGCGATCATCCGCTACCAGCGGATCATGATCGCCCATTTCCGGCGTGAAGGCGCGCGCAACGCGCAGAGCGAATTCGATTCGTGGAATACCAGCCTCGCCAACGAAATTGCGCTCAAGCAAGGCCAGGAGGCGACGGTGGTGGTGTGTCAGAAGGCGGCTGATCTGGAAAAAATGGCCAGCACCCTCGACCCCAGGGGACTGCACGAATACGCGGTCGCCCAGGCGGCGAGCCCTGCCGAAACCCATCAGAGGTGCGCGCGATAGAAGGATTGCCGCGCGACGGCGCGTCTATCGCGCCAGGGCGTGCCGCAACTGCAGGGTCCCGGCCAGGCCGGCAGCCGACAAGACCGCCATGAACAGATAGGCGCGCCCGCCATAGTCGGCATAAAGCGCGCCCGCCGCCATCATGACGAGACCGCCGCCGAGACCGGACGAGACTGCGGCATAGATCGTTTGTGCGCTGGCCGCGGCCGAAGGCGGGACCGCGCGCAACAGAAAATGCATCGCGCCGAGATAGCTCGCGGCAAAGGTCAGAGCGTGCAGCAATTGCAGCGCGGCGATTGCGGGCAACGAGACGACCAGCCCGGCGAGGCTCCAGCGAATAATGCCGGCAAGACCGCCGAGCGCCATCAACCCGATCGGTCCGAGCCCGAGAAGGAGGCTCCTTCCCTGCCAGAACAACAGGATCTCGGCGACGACGCCCTCGGCCCAAAGCCAACCGATGGTGGTTTGCGAAAAGCCGAGCGAGCGCCAATAGAGCGACCCGAAACCGTAATAGACCTGATGGCTCGCCTGCAATGCCGAGGCCGTGGCGACGAACATCCAGAACCGGGGGTCGCCCGCGATCTGGCGCATTCCGGTGCCCCGCACCCTGCGGATCGCCGCGGAGACGGGTGGGGAATCCGGCGCCGGCAGGCCACGACAGGCGAGCAGCAACAGGGCCGAGGCGCCGAGCACCAATGGCAATACCTGCTCTCCCGAGGTATGGGCGAGGATCAGGCCGGCGGCGAGCGAGGCAAAAACAAAGCTCAGCGACCCCCACACCCGGACCCGCCCGTAATCGAGCTCCGCGGTGCGGGACAATGCCAAGGTGACGGTGTCGCCGAGCGGCATCAGCGCCGATTGCGCGGTCAGGGCAACCAGATTGAGCGACAGCAAGGGCCAGAACCCGGCGGCGGGCCACAATGCCATGTAGGCGGCGAGCGCCGTGGCGGCGAGCGCGACCATGACCCGGCGCCGCCCCAGCCGGTCGGCGAGCGCGCCGATCGCCGGCGTGGTCACCACCTTTGCCCAGATCGAGGCGGCAAACACGGTGCCGATTTCTTTCGCCCCAAGACCGCGGGTCGACAGCCAGACCGGCCAGAACGGGAGCTGGGCGCCGGTCACCAGAAACGCCGCCGCGTAGAACGCGGAAAGCCGCGCTGCCGGGCGCGAAAGTACGGGTCTCGGCAATGGATGACCTCGACCTTGCATGGTGAAGTGCCTATGTGGCGAGGGTGCTGATCGAGGTTAATCAACTCGGCGCGCTGCTGTCGGTCGTCATCATCGACGTGGTGCTCGCCGGCGACAACGCGATCGTCGTCGGGATGGCGGCCGCCGGGCTGCCGGTCGAACAGCGCCGGCGCGTGATCATGCTCGGCATCGCCGCTGCCACGGTGCTGCGCATCCTGTTTGCTTATTTCACCGCGCAGCTGCTGGTCATCATCGGGCTGACCCTGGCCGGCGGCGTGCTGCTGCTGTGGGTGTCGTGGAAGATGTATCGCGAGCTGCGCGCGACGCGGAGCCGCGAGCGCCTTCCGGCTGGCGGAGAGGAGTGCCGCCCGGTCCGGCACAAGAGCGCCGCGCAGGCGCTGGCGCGTATCGTGCTGGCGGATGTGTCGATGTCGCTCGACAACGTGCTCGCGGTGGCGGGGACCGCACGCAACCATTTTTGGGTGCTCGCCTTTGGCCTGGTCCTGTCGGTGGCCTTGATGGGCGTCGCCTCGAATTACATCGCGCGTCTGCTCGAACGCCATTTCTGGATTTCATGGGTCGGGCTCGGCATCATCACCTTCGTCGCATTGCGCATGATATGGGAGGGCTCGACCGAGGTCATCCAGCAGACCTCGGCGTTGAGCCTGTCGGGGTTGCACGCCTTGCTATGAAAAATGGAGAGGTGGGACCATGACCGCGAACCGGCATGCCGGCCGTTGGCGGCGTCGACTGCGCCGGGTTGTGGCGGGTCTGAGGACCGGCCTGGGTCCGCTCGCCGCCAACGCGACCCCGCCAAGCAGCGCTGACCACCCATACGAGATTTCCTGGATCGAGCCCGGTAGTCTGGCCGAACGGCTCGGACAGGCAGCCGCACCGGTCATCGTCGATGTGCGCGGAGCCGATGAGTTCGACGGCGATCTCGGCCACCTCGCCGATGCGCGGAACATCGCATTGGCGGAGCTTCCCGGGCGGATTGTCGAACTCGCCCGATACCAAGACCGCGACCTCGTCCTCGTCTGCCATACCCAGATGCGCTCGGCCCAGGCGGCCCGGCTGTTCGACAGCGCGGGTTTCCGAAATGTGGCGGTGCTGCGCGGCGGCATGGTCGAATGGCGCCAGCGCGGGCTGCCGGTCGCGGGTCCCGGACCGGCATCGGGCGCCTAGACTAGCGCCGCCGGCGCATCGTCAATTGCGGCGTACGCTTACGGTCGGCTGTCCGGGTCAAAGCTCCAGTTCCCAGGTCTCGCCGATCAGCTGGTGGCCGAAACTGCAATGCGGCTGCGCCTCGATCAGGCGAAATCCGGCCCTCTCATAGAGGCGTCGGGCGGCGACCAGCACGCTGTTGGTCCACAACCGAACCGTTCGGTAGCCCGCCTGCCGGGCAAAACGCAGGCACTCCTGGATCAGCCGAGCGCCGATGCCCAGCCCACGTGCCCGCGGCTCGACCAGCAGCAGGCGCAATTTCGCCGCGCTCTCAGTCGCTTCGACCAAAAGCACCGAACCGACGTTGTCGCCATCCTTCTCGGCGATCCAGCAACATTCCCGCCGCGGATCGAAGGTCTGGATAAACTTGGCGACAATTTCGGCGACCAGCCCCTCGAACCGGATGTCCCACCCATATTCCAGCGCATAGAGCGCGCCATGGCGCTGGGTAATCCAGCCCATGTCGCCGGGCCGGTGCGGCCGCAACAGATAGGGCGCCCGATCTTCGATACAGGGGTCGAGCAGGCGTTCGATCGTCCGCGCCGCCCCGACCAGACGGGTCTGCTCCTCGTCCGAAAGATTGCGCAGCATGGCACCGATTTGATCGCGCGAACGGGCGTCGAGCGGGGCGAACGCGTCCCGACCCGATGCCGTCAGCGACAGCAGACCGAGCCGCCGATCAGTCGGCGACGGGGTGCGGCGGATCAGCCCGCGCCGCTCGAAACTGCGCAGGATCCGGCTCAGATATCCGGGGTCCAGCGCTAATTGCGCGCCGAGGCGGGTAGCTGTCAGCTGATCCTCGCGGGCGAGTTCGTAGAGCACGCGAGCCTCGGTCAGCGAAAACGGGCTGTTTAGCAGCCCCTCCTCCAGCACGCCGATCTTCTGGGTATAAAAGCGGTTGAACCGGCGCAGATCGGCGATGCGCCGATCAAGGGCGGTTTCGGCCATTCCGTTGCCTCGTGCCTGATCGAGTCGACGGATGCGATTGTCAACTATTTCATTGACTAGGTCAACTTATGGCCCGGCCCTACCCCCCGCGGCTGCAGGCGCCGCCGCCGAGCACGCAGAACTTGGCGCAATGCGGGTGGTTGAGCGGCACGGCGCCGCTCGCCTCGGCCAGGGTCGGGCCGAGTTCGAAGCGCTCGTCATAAGGGAGCAGGGTGCAGGCAAGAACCGCCGGTCTTGCTGCCCCTCTGCGTTTGACGACCATGCGCGCGGTTGCGCACATGACGCTGTCCGGCGATTTGCCGAGAATACCCCAGCACGCTTCGGTGATTTCCGGAACCTCGGCGCTGGCGTCCATCTCGGGGAACACCATCAGCGCCACCGGATCGTCGGCGTCGATCGCCACGCCCAGTTCGGCAAACAGCCGGGCGAAGCCGGCGCGGATTTCTGCTTCCGTTTCGCCGGACAGCCGACGGCTGGCGACGTGCAGGGCGAAGCCGCTTCGAACGAGCCACATGAGACCGTCGATCGTCGGCTGCCAGCTGCGCCCGCCGCGCTCCGCCTCATGAACCCGGCGGCCGTAATGGTCGATCGAAACGCGGATCGTCAACCTATCGCCATAGCGCTCTCTGAGCCCCAACAGCGCGCCCCGGCACTTGGTCATCGGCTTCATCGCATTGGTCAGGACCAGGGCGTCAAAGCCGCGTGACAAAGCATCGTCCAGCATCGCCGGCAATTCGGGGTTCATGAACGGCTCGCCGCCGGTGAAGCCGATCAGCGCGGTCGGCAGCCCGCTGCGCTCGATCTCATCGAGGTACTCCGCCACTTCCGCCGCGGTCAGGTAAACGAGCCGGTCGTTTTTCGGCGACGATTCGATATAGCAGTGTCCGCAGGTCAGGTTGCACAAGGTGCCGGTATTGAACCAGAGCGTCTCCAGTCCCTTGAGGGCGACTTGCGCGCGCTTCTCGCCGGCGGCGGTCAGAAACCGATCTTGGAACTTGCGCGGGTCGTCCATGGCAACATTCCGGTGACCGAAGGGGGCCGCGCGCGCAAGCTTAATCCGATGCTCTCCTCGACGATCGGTTTCGCCGATCAAATTGTCGCGACCCGGGCGTCAGCGCCCCGAATTGGAGTCTCCTTGCGCGTCGGCGCCAGGATCTACTTGTTGATGCTGAGCCTTTTCGCGGGCATGCTTGGTCGCCTCATGGTGACCGATGACGCAGCCGGCGCCGGCGCCGAGCAGCCCATGATGGCCGGCATAATGCCCGGCAACCCCGCCCACCACAGCGCCCTTGAGGCAGCCCTTCGCCTGGGCTGGCGGCGCCAGGGCGGAGCCAGCCGTGAGCGAGAGGGCGAAAGCCGCCGACAACAATATGAATTTCATCCGGGCTTTCTCCGTGGCAGGGCCGTAATGGGTGTCCGATACAACACCGAGGCGGGCCGGACGGTTCAATTTCGAGTTTCGCCGGATGCTTGCCGCGCCACTGCGCCGAGTTGCGATCCCGGCTCGGCGTAACCACTTCATGCAACTTCGGCTGCCGCCGGCGGAAAGCAGAATGGAGCACCCGATACCGCGCCACATCCGGCTGACCTCCCATCCGGGGAGCGCCGGCCAAAGCGCGATCCCGCTGCATTGGGGTGCCGCCGACCCGGCCGCACGGGGGCCGGTGGTAGCGAGCCCGGCCGAACCGGGCCAGCGCAATGCGATCGGCTCCTCTTCCGGCGCCTACGGCCTCTATCGCGCGCTGGCGGTGGCGACCAAGGCGTTGGCCCGCGACCATCGTCCCGATCTGACCGACACCGCGCCGGCGGCCTTGATCGCACCGAACCCGCGATGGGCCGACCCGGCCAGCATCGTCTCGCTCGACCCGTGGGGCCACCTTGTCGGCGAGGTTTTCATCGAGGCGATCCGTGCCGGAATCGACGTGCGCCCGACCATCGCCATTACCACGGCGCACATCGCGATGCCGGAGATCCGCCAGCTGATCGCCGAGGGCGGGCTCAGGCCCGACGGGCATGTGCTGCTCGACAATGGCGAGATCCGGGTCACCAAGGCGGCGATCGATCCGGTGTGGCATCTGCCCGGTCTTGCCGCCCGCTTCGGGGTCGCCGAGGCCGATCTGCGGCGCAGCCTGTTCGAGGAAACCGGCGGCATGTTTCCCGAACTCGTTACCCGGCCCGACCTCGAGATTCTGCTGCCGCCGATCGGCGGTACGACGGTCTATCTGTTCGGCGACATCGAGCGGATAGCGGCGCCGGACACGGTTATCGCCTGCCGGGTTCACGACGAATGCAACGGCTCCGACGTGTTCGGCTCGGACATCTGCACGTGCCGGCCCTATTTGGTGCATGGCATCGAGGTCTGCGTCGCCACCGCGCAACAGGGCGGGGTCGGGGTCATCATCTACAACCGCAAGGAGGGGCGTGCGCTCGGCGAGGTCACCAAATTCCTCGTTTACAACGCGCGCAAGCGCCAGCCCGGCGGCGACCGCGCCGACACCTATTTCCATCGCACCGAATGCGTCGCCGGGGTGCAGGATCTGCGCTTTCAGGAGTTGATGCCGGACGTGATCCACTGGCTCGGCATCCGCCATATCGACCGCTGGGTGTCGATGTCGAACATCAAGAAGGCGGCCCTCGAAGCGCAGGGGATCGAGGTGGTCGAGCAGGTCGCGATCCCCGAACGGCTGGTGCCGCTCGACGCGACGGTCGAGATCGAGGCCAAAAAGGCGGCCGGCTATTTTGCGCCGTCGGGTATCCCGGATGCTGAGGAACTGCACGACGTCAAAGGCCGTGCGCTCGGCGAGTGAGGCTGCGGCGGATGCGGCGGCGCTGCTGAATGCCGCCGCCGTGCGCGAGCGCTGCGAAATCGTCTTCGGCGCGGCCGAGCGTGGCGCCACCCGACATTTTCGCCTGATACGGTCTCGATTGGACACGGCCGCCGATCGCGTCGCCGCGATCACCCGCCGGCGTTATCCCGATCTTGCGGTCCCGTATCACAGCCGCTGGCGGCATTTCTCCGCCGGCGGGATCGACCGGGCGGCGCTGGTGGCGCCGGGTGCCGACATCGCCGAAACCGCGCGGGCCCGCATCGACCTCGCATTCGTCTCGGTCCTGCTCGACGCCGGCGCGGGGCAGGGCTGGCAGCTATTGCGAGGCCGAGACCGGCCAGCTGCTGTCGCGGTCGGAGGGTTTGGCGGTGGCGAGCCTGCGCGCGATGCAGCGCGGGCTGTTTTCCGCCGACCCGGCCAATCCGTGGCGCGCCGACGCCCCGGCGCTGGCGCGGATCACCCCGGCGAGCCTCGCCGCCGCGTTTCAGCATCACCCTGGGAACGAACTCCTCGGACTCGCCGGCCGCGCGGCGCTGTTGCGCCGATTGGGCGAGATCTGCGCCGCTGATCCGACGCGGTTCGGGGCGTCGGCGCGTCCGGGCAATGTCTACGACTTTTGGCGGTCGCACCCAGGGCCGCTGCCGGCGGCGGAGATCCTGAGCACCCTGCTCCGCGTGTTCGGGCCGATCTGGCCCGGCCGGATCAGCCTCGGCGGCGTGCCACTCGGCGATTGCGGTCGGCATATCGCGGTGCCGGGCGACGGGCTCGTGCCGTTTCACAAGCTGTCCCAATGGCTCGCCTATTCCCTGGTCGAGCCGCTCGCCGCCGGCGGTGTGGAGGTCAGCGGGCTCGACGGGTTGACCGGTCTTGCCGAATATCGCAATGGCGGCCTGTTTCTCGATTGCGGCGTCATCGAGCCGCGCGATCCCACCCTGCTGCAACATCCACTCGATGCGTCGAGCGAGCCGGTCGTCGAGTGGCGGGCGCTGACCGTGGCATTGCTCGATCGCCTGGCGCCACGGGTGCGCGAGCGGCTCGGCAAAAATGCCCGGGATTTCCCGCTCGCCTGCGTCCTCGAAGGCGGCAGCTGGGCCGCCGGCCGCGAAATCGCGTTCGAGCGCCGGGTCGGACGGCAGCGCGCCGCTAAACATCGCCAGCGACGGCACCTTATTCTAGGGACAATGTCCATGCAGCAGCAACGCCCGGGTCTGACCGTGGTCGATCATCCGCTGGTCCAGCACAAACTGTCGTTGATGCGCGACTGCCACACCTCGACCGCCGAGTTCCGCCGGCTGCTGCGCGAGATCAGCCTGCTGCTGGCTTATGAAGCGACCCGCGAATTGCCGCTCGAACCGGCCGAGATCGATACGCCGCTCGAACGCGGCACCTTTCCGCGGCTCGCCGGCAAGAAGCTGTGCCTCGTCTCGATCCTGCGCGCCGGCAACGGCATTCTCGACGGCATGCTCGACCTGTTGCCGTCGGCGCGGGTCGGTCATGTCGGCATCTACCGCGAGCCACGGACCCTGCAGGCGATCGAATACTACCTGAAGCTCCCCGACGATCTGGCCGAGCGCGACGTGATCCTGGTCGATCCGATGCTGGCCACCGGCAACTCGGCGGTGGCGGCAATCTCGCGCCTGGTCGAACTAAAGGCGCGCTCGATCAAATTCGTCTGCCTGGTCGCCGCCCCGGAGGGGGTCGACAAGGTCTTCGAGATTTTTCCGCAGGTGCCGATCGTCGCCGCCGCGCTCGACCGCTGCCTCGATCCCCACGGCTATATTCTGCCCGGGCTCGGCGACGCCGGCGACCGCCTGTTCGGAACCAAATAGCCGCCTATTTGCCATTTCCGCACCAGCACCGCTGATAATCGGCCGTTGATACATGCCCGGTGGCGCAGTCGAAGGCGCGGATTGCATTGGTGTCGGCGTGGTTCTCGGTCCAATACACCGGGCTCGACACCGGGAACAGCGTATGCCAGCGCTCGCGGTCCCTGGGCACGGTGGCGATCATCTTGTAGAGCTGTTCCAGGCTCGGCAGATCGACCCGCGGCAGCTGCCATTCGGCGCTGAAGGTATATTCAAGGCGCCACCGAGGCGGCATCCCGGCGTCGGCCTCCGCCAGGTTGGTAACGCCAAAGGTCGTCTGGTCGAGGATGCCGCCCGCTTGGTCGAAGACCACGCTGCGGAAGGCCGGGTTCTGGCCGAAGATCGGGCTCAGCGCCGGGGTGATCAGGGTAAAACCGAAATAATGGTTGCCGTCGCCGATCAGGCGGAAATCGTCCATATGGGTGTGGCCGGCAAAGTTGGCGGCGATCGTATCGGCATAGCGGCGCAGCAGGTCGGAAAAAGGGTGGGCGTAGCGGTCGTCCCACATCGGCATGACCTTGTCCGGGCACGAGCCGTGCCGCCAGGTGGCGTAGCCGTCGATGCCGGGCGGGATGTGATAGACGAGCCACACCGGCCGATGCGACCGGCGCGCCGCGGCGAGTTCGCTGGCGAGCCAGGCCAGCGTCGCTCCGCCCGGGTCGCCGCCGCCGGTCGAACCGCAGGCGTTTCGATAATTGCGCGAAAAGAATATCGTGTTGACCAGCAGCACGCGCAGGCCATGCACCGTGACGCCGGCATTGCCGTAGCTCGTCCATTGGCGGGCAAAGCCGGGCTCGCGGCCGGCATCGCCGAGCAGCGTGCGCAGGATCGGCAAGCTATCGGCGAGAAACGGCCCGTCGGGCTGCAGCTGGTAATCGCCGCAATCGTCGTCATTGTTGCCGAGCACCGGCAGGATCGGGGTCGCGGGAAAGGTGCGCTCGAACTGCAACGCCAAAAACTGCATCGTCTTGCGCACGAACCCGCGATAGGCCGCATCCGAATGATCCTGCGCCGCCGCATCGAATTTGTTGCGGAATTGATGGACGAGGAAATCGCCCGGCAGCAGCAGGAAAGCCGGTCGCGGCAAGGTTTCCTTCATCTGCTGAAGCGCCGAGCGCAGCAGCGGCCAGTTGGTGTCGCTGCCGTATCGGCTGGATTTCTGGTCGCCGGCGCTATCGAAAATCGCCTGCCATTGCCTGGGTTCGGCCGCCGCCAAGCGGTCGACCAGCTGCGGCTGCGCCGTCGGGTCGAAATGGATATCCGACATCACCAGCAGCTGGCCCACGGCTGGCGCGGCACGCGACGGCGGGCTCAGGGCGGCGAGCAGGGCTGCCGCGAGCAACCAGATTGCGACGCGCATTCCGGTCGGTCGAGGCTTGCTCATCGGCGGTCTTCCGGTCTTCGGCTCGGGTGCTGATCGATTGCGGCGCCGCCACACCGCCTGGCGCAAGCGAGCGGTAGCGGCGCTCGCCGAAGCGCTCGCATTCCGCCGCGCCGGCCGGCTCAGTGAAACGCCGGCTTGACCTTTTGGCAAAGCAGCTGCAGCGACTTCAGAACCCGCTCATTGGGGATCTTGGTGCCGCAATTCATCTCGGCGAGGATGCCGTCGAGACCGAGTTCCTGCTTCAGCCCCATCAGCCGATCGGTCACCTGCTCGGGCGTGCCGACGATGATCTTGTCGCGCAGCGCCTCGTCATAGCTGATGGTCTGCAGCCGCCGTCCTCGCGCCGCCCGGTCCTCGACCGCGCGCACGCCGGCTCGGGTCGCCGAATCTTCCAGCCGCTCGCCGAGATAGCGGTAGAAATACATGATGCTTTCTTCCGGCTCCTCGCGGGCCTGCGCGGCGGTCTCGGCGACATAGACCGGTGCGCGCAGGAACACCTGGCCTTCGCCCGGATGGCCGGCCGCCTTATAGGCTTCGCGGTAGGCGCGGATGTTTGGCGCCAATTCCTCGAGGGTGCCAAGACGCACCGCGACGAACACCCCGTGGCCGAGCTTGCCGATCGCCGGAAAGGTATCGGCGCTGTTGGCGGCGATGCGGATCTCGGGCCAGGGCTGCTGATAGGGCTTTGGCGTCAGCCGGACATTGTCGAAATTATAGTATTTCCCTGCATAGGAAAAACTGTCCTCGGTCCATGCCCGCTTGAGGATTTCGAGGGTTTCGGCAAAGCGTTCGCGGCTTTCGCCATAGGGCACGCCATAAGCTTCGTAGGTGCGCGGAAAGCCGCTGCGGCCGACGCCGAAGATCAGCCGGCCCTCGCTGATCTGATCGACCGTGGCGGCCTCCTCGGCGATGCGCAGCGGGTGGCATAGCGGCAGCACCTGAACCCCGGTGCCGATCCGCATGCGTTTGGTGCGGGCGGCGATGGCGCTGGCGATGGTCAGCGGGGCGGAGCACACCGAGCGCTCGGGAGCGACATGGATCTCGGCCAGCCACATCGCGTCGAGGCCCCAGCGCTCGGCCGCGTCGACCTGGGCGAACGATTCGGCAAAGGCCGCCCTTTGGCTGGTCCCGGCCGGGCATTGAAACTCGTGAAACATGCCAAATTCAAACGGCATCCCGACTTCTCCCTTTCGCCTGGCAATGGTCTCCCTGCCGCGAGGCAGAGCGGGCCGCGATGTGCTGCCGCAGACGGTGCTCGCACGTCGGCGTGCCGTTCGATGACCGTCGAGCGCGCACCTTAGAATTGTCGAAGCGGCGATGCCAGACAAGAAACAGCCGCTTGCCGCCAATGGGTTAAATCGACGCTTGCGGCAGCCGGCTGACGGGCGCGGATCGGGCCGGGTCGCGCTCGATTCGCCACCGTTCGGACCGGCGATGATGAATGAACAGTTTCCGGAACCCGCCCGATCTTACCAAATCCTTTACTTTTGACGTGCTGGTGACGGGCGTGGCGACAGGTTTTTGACGATGTCAGGCGATACTCGCCAACCGCGATCCCTCGGCTGAAAGCGGACGATCGGCGGCGCCGAGTGCGGCGGCGCGGCAGGCCCGTGGCGCGCGCCGGCGGATCGCATCGATTTGTTTCGTATGGCTCGCCCGACCGAGAGTACTGCAAAGTTGAGCGACACCCTCGCATTATCGACCGATGCAGATAGCGCCTCCTTTCAGCGGCGGCTGCGCGCCGGCGATCTCGATGCCTGCCGCGACGTCCTCTGCCGGGGCAAACTGCCCGAGGATGAGCGCGCCGCGCTGTATTGCCGGCTGAGCGAGGCATTCTATTACGGCGACCGGCGCGAGGAAGCGATCGACTGCGCCCGCGCCGCCTTTGCGCTGCAACCCCAGCAACCCCGGGTTGCCGATTTCTGCGCGTGGCTGTTCAGCAATTGCGAGCGCCATCAAGAGGCGGCGGCGGCCTATCGGCGCCTGCTCGACAGCCGTCCCCGATGGGCGGAAGGACATCGCCATGCGAGCGGCTCGTTTGCCGTCGCGGGGGAGGTCGATCGGGCGATCTTTCACGCCAGCCAGGCATGCGAGATCGAGCCCGGCTCGTTCGAATTCGCGGTCCACGCCGGCGGTCTTCTCGCCGCCGCCGGCCGGCACCAGGAGGCGTGCGGCTATTTCACCCGCGCCTGCCGTATCGAGCCCGGCCACCCCGGCGCGCTGCGGCATTTGGCGGCGGCGACATTGGCGACCGGCCGATCCGAGGAGGCCGCGGCCTTGGCGTTGCGGGCCTACGCGCTCGCTCCCGCCGATCGGGCAAACGCGCTGGACGCGGCCGAGTTGCTGCTGCGCGCCGAGCGTTTCGATATGGCGGCCGAGATCATCGGCGCCAGGCTTGCCGCCGACCGCGAGGACGGCACCGCGCATCGCCTGCTATCGGCGGCGCACATGCTGCGCGGGCGGCCGCAGGATGCCCTCGACGCGATCGATCGGGCAGTGGCGGTCAGCCCGACCATCGCCGAATACCATCTGCACCGCGGCAACCTGCTCTACCGTCTCGGCCGGTTCGACGAGGCGGCCCCGGCCTTCGATCGGGCCGCGGCACTCGACCCGGAGAACCTGGCGGCGCGCCGTTCGCAGCTGACCGTCTATTTCGACAGCGGCCGCTTCCGCGACGCGCTCGCGGTCGGCGGCGAACTGATCCGCTCGGCGCCCGACAACGAAGAATACGCCCAGGCGATGCTTCAGGTGCTGAACCGCCGGCTGGAAACCCTCGACGGCGATTACGTGGTGCTCGGCGAACGCCCGGCCCGGCCGGTTCGCGATCTGCGCCTGCAGCCGGGCATCTGCGCGGCGGTGTTGACCCAGTGGCGCGTTATCCACGCCTTGATCATCCGCGAGACCCGCACCCGGTTCGGCGATTCGACCCTCGGCTATGGCTGGGCCTTGCTCGAACCGATCCTGCACATCCTGACCTTGTCGCTGGTCTTCGCGGTATTGATGCATGGCCGGCCGCCGATCGGCACCCAGTTCTTTATTTTCTACTATACCGGCCTGATCCCCTATCATTTATTCGTTCACACCAGCAGCAGCATGACCTACGCCGTCACCGCCAACGGCTCGCTGCTGCAATTGCCTTTGGTCAGCACCTTCGACGTGATCATCGCCCGGGCTCTGCTCGAGCTGGCGACGGATTTGTTGGTGGCGGTGATCCTGTTGGCCGGGTTCGGCGTGCTCGGCTTGGGCGCCATGCCGGATAATTTCGCCGGCCTGTCGGCCTCGATCGCCGCCATCTGGCTGTTCGGCTGCGGCTGCGGCTTCGTCAATGCCGTAATCAACGGCTATTGCAAATCCTGGGACAAGATCTGGGCCCAGTTGACCCGGCTGTTGTATTTCTGTTCGGGGATTTTCTATGTGCCGGGGATGATGCCGGATTGGATCCGCGGCATCCTCGCCTGGAACCCGGTGCTGCACGCGGTCGACTGGTTCCGTTCGAGCTTTTTCATCGATTACCAGCCGCATTGGCTCGACCGCACCTTTCTGGTTACGGTGGCCGGTGTGACGTTGGCGGCCGGACTGGCGCTCGAGCGCGCGCTGCGGCGCCGGCTCTATGAGCCGCTATGATCACGCTCGAAGGCGTCGCCAAGGCCTATCGCACCCGCACCGGGCGCAAGACGGTGCTCGACGATGCCAATGCGGTGTTTGGCGCCGGCCACAATTTCGGCATCCTCGGCGTCAATGGCGCCGGCAAATCGACCTTGATCCGCTTGCTTGCCGGATCCGAACAGCCGGATCGCGGGATCGTGCGCCGCCATGCGCGGGTGTCGTTTCCGCTCGGTTTTGGCGGAACCTTTCACGGCGCCCTCAGCGGCCGCGAGAACGCGTCGTTCCTGGCCCGCATCTACGGTGCGCGCAGGCGCAGCGTGATCGACTACGTTGCGGCTTTCTCTGAGCTCGACGAATATTTCGACATGCCGGTCAATACCTATTCGGCCGGAATGCGCGCCAGGCTCGCCTTTGCCGCCTGTCTCGCGATCGATTTCGATGTCTATCTGATCGATGAGGTGACTGAGATCGGCGATCAGCGCTTTCGCCGCAAATGCGCCGAGGCGTTCCGCGCGCGCATGGCCCACTCCGATATCATCCTGGCGACCCATAACCCCCAGACCTTGCGGCAATATTGCGACCGCGGCGCGGTGCTCGCCGACGGCGCCCTGTTTGTGTATGACGACCTCGGCGCCGCGCTGACGCGCTACCAGCGCCTGCTGCAGGAGCGGAACTGATGGCGCCGCCGCCAGCCGCAGCCGAGCCCACCGCGGAGGCCGGCGTCAACCTGCCGCCGGCGACGCCGCTCGACGCCGCCTTGATAACCTTGCCTCGCGAGCCGGCATTGCCGTCCCGCGCGAGCGGCGATGGCGCACTCGCCGTCTGGCGCGGCCGTCGCCTGGCGGCATGGAACGGGGTCGCCGAGCCGCGAGAGCACCTGTCCTTCGGCGTCATCGCGTTTATGTTGATCGTGGTGCTGCCGGTGGCGCTCGCCGCGGTGTACTTTTTCTTTATCGCCGCCGATCAATACGTCGCCGAATTTCGTTTTGGCTTACGTTCCGCCGAGCCGGTGCGGCCCGAGCCGGGGTTGTTCCTGCAGGTCGGGGCGGCACAGTCGCAAATCGGCTTGGATTCCTATGTCGTCGTCCAATACATCGCCAGCCGCGCGATCATCGACGATCTCGACCGGACGCTCGACCTGCAGCGGATGTTTTCCACTCGCAAGGCCGATTGGCCGGCCCGGCTGCATCTGCCGGTGCCGATCGAGGATCTGGTCACCTATTGGCGGGGCCAGGTGGATGCGTTTTTCGACCCGACCAACGGAACGATCGTGGTCAAGGCGCGCGCCTTCACGCCGCAGGACGCCCTCGAATTGGCGCAGGGAATCCTCGCCTCGTCCGAGCGCCTGGTCAACGAACTGTCGGCCCGGGCGCGCCGCGACGCGCTGCGCGACTCCGAGAAGGACGTGCGTCGGTCGGAACAGCGTCTCGCCGCCGCACTCGTCAAATTGCGGGAGTTTCGTGACAAGGAAGGGGTGATCGATCCGCGCAAGACCGCCGATGCGAGCGCGGTGCTCGACGGGCAGGTTCGCGACGAACTCGTGCGCGCCAACACCGAGCTGTCGACCCTCCAGGAATATATGCAGGGCGACGCGCCGGCGCTCAAGCTGCTTGAGGCGCGCATCCGCGCGCTCGAAGCCCAGCGGCGCGCGATCGAGAGCGAGGTCACCGATACCGCCGCCACGCGCTCGCAAGCCTTGTCGCAGATGATGGGTTCCTATGAACAGCTCGAAAGCGAGCGCAGCTTTGCCGAGGCTGCCTATCGGCACTCGCTCGAGGCGCTCGACCGCGCGCGCATGAATGCCGACCGGCAGCATATCTACATTGCCGATTTCGTGCAGCCGCGCCTGCCCGAAGAGGCGCTGTATCCGCGCCGTCTGCGTTCGCTCGGCATCGTCTTTGTCATCGCCTTCACCGCCTGGGCGATCGGCTGCCTGACGGTGCGATCGGTGCGGGATCACCTCTAGCATGCGACCCAACACCCCTGAGCGCGGCGAACCAGCCCTCCGCGCTTTCGGCTGGGCCCACGGTCGGAGAAAGACATCATGGCGACGGTAGAGTTCGAATTGTCCCGGGAGTTCGGATCGGCGCGGCCCGTGTTCTTTCCTGCCATTGGCCTCGATCGGTCCGGGCTTCGCGAGGCCGGCCGCGGAACCCGCCCCCGGCTCGCGGTGATCTCGACCTACAACGAGCTATGCGGCATCGCTGCCTATACGCGCTGTCTGGAAAAGCAATTGGACGACGTCTTCGATGTAACGGTATTCGACCTGAATCAATTTCTGCTGCGCAACAACCACCGTCGGGTGCGCAAATTGGGTGACCGTCATATTCAGGAAATTTGTCGCGAAATTCGCGAGTATGACGCGGTAAATCTCCAATTGGAACACGGTACATTGGGCTTATCCTGCCACGATATCTATCGTAGATTCGGCTGGATCGTGCGCTCCTCACCGAGGATTTCGGTTACATTTCATACGATATTTAATTCAGAGGCGTTTAATTATCGCGAATATTTTAAGGACGTACTTAAATTCAATCTCGTGCGGGCGGCGGAACTGAGATCGAGCTACCTGCGCACCCATCTTTTGTCCGCCGGGATCGTCAACCGCCTGCGCCGCGCCCAGCGGTTCAAGCCGGTGTCGATCATCGTTCACACCCGCCGCGATCTTGCGCAAATGAAATTCGTGCACGGCATGCGAAATGTATTCGATCATCCGCTGTCGTTTCTGAGCGACGCCGATGCCGACAATATTCGCCGCGCCGCGTCGCGCAGCAAGTTTACGATCCTGGACCAGATCCCGAAGGACAGCCGGCTGGTCGGGGTGTTCGGCTTCCTCGGCCGGTATAAGGGGTTCGACACCGTCATCCGCGCGCTGCACCATTTGCCCAGGGAATACCATCTGCTGATTTTCGGCGGCGTCCATCCCAACGAGATCAAGCCGCATCAGCCGATCGACCCGGTCGTGTCGTCGCTGTTCGAAGCGGGCTATGTCGATACCACCATCGCCGAGCGCCGGATCGACCGGGGCGCCGGCGCCCCCGCGGTTTCGGTGGCGGTTGACGGCTCGATGCGCGATCTGTTGATCGGGCATCCCAAGGATCTGTCGCAGCGCATCCATTTCCTCGGCGCGACCGGCGACAGCGATTTTCTTTCGGGCATGGCGATCTGCGATACCGTGGTCTTCCCCTATCTGGAGGTCGGGCAATCCTCTTCCGGCCCGATCTCGCAGGCGCTCGAACTCGGCTGCCGCGTCGTCGCCTCGCGCACCCACACGTTTTTGCAGTTGAACCGCTATCATCGCGACATGATCGAATTCTTCGATATCGGCAATCACCTCGAACTGGCCGCGCGCATCCTGGCGCGACCGCAATTCGACGCCAGCGCGCGGCTCCTTTCCTTCAATGTCGAAACCAACAAGGCGACCTATCTCGCCGCCAATGGCGCCGCCGGATCGCCGCCAAAGGTCCGGCTCGCCGCCGCGGCCCGGTGAGGGCCCAGCCGCGCGATAAGTCGACAATCCCTCCCGGCCTACCTATTATTGCGCGGCGGCGAGCAAAGACCGCGCCGGCGTCGGCCGAACGGAGGAGAGGCAGGATGAAAAACGGTTACCGCGTCTATGATTCCGACACCCATGTGAACCCGGCGGCCGAGGTGCTGGAGCGCTATGTCGATCCAGGCTTTCGCCAGCGTCTCCCCGAACTGGCGCCGTACCGCCTGCCTGTCGGTCAGGCGGTCGAGGGCGAGAGCGCGCTCCACAATTATCGCGTCGGCATCAAATACTACCGGCGAGTCCTCGGCGAAAAGGCGCCGCGCGACACGTTTACCGGCCGCGACACGCACTGGATGGGGACCAAGATGCCGCGTCCCGGCATCCAGGATGATCAGCCCGGCAACCGGGTCAAGGACATGGATGACGAGGGCACCGATGTCCACTTCCTGATCCCGACCTCCTGGCTCAGCATCGTCGGGCTCGACGACCCGACCCTCGAAGTCGGGGTGATCCGCGCCTACCACCGTCACATGTCCGATTTCTGCGGCGACTACCCCGATCGGCTCAAGAGCATGATCGTCGCCTCGTCGCGCGACGTGCCCGAGGCGGTGCGCGAGATCCGCGAATGGGGAAAGTCGAAATGGGCGGTGGCGGTGATGCCGCTGCTGGCCAAGGACGTGCCGGCCGACCATCCCGACCTCTACCCGATCTGGCAGGCGGCCGCCGACCACGATCTGCCGATCGCCAATCACAGCTTTACCTGGACCCCGCCCTATTATCCCGGCTACCTGGATTTATGGGAGAATATCTTTATCGGCCGCGCCGCCGCGCATCCGTGGGGGGCGATGCGTTTTGTCGCCTCGTTTATCGGCGGCGGGCTATTCGACCGGTTTCCGAGTTTGCGCATGGGCGTGCTCGAATGCGGCTTTGGCTGGCTGCCGTTCTGGGCCCGGCGGCTCGACGAGCAGGCGGTCTATGTCGGCGGCATCGCGCCGCTCAAGCAGAAGCCGAGCGAATACATGGCGAGCGGCCGGTTCTTCTGCAGCATCGAGCACCATGAGGGTGAGGACATGTTCGCCCATGTCACTCAGTTCCTTGGCGAAGACCTGCTGATGTATGCCTCCGACTACCCGCACTCGGAATGCCAGTTCCCCGACTCGGTCGACAACATCCTCGCCTGGCAGAGCCTGAAGCCCGATACCAAGAAAAAGCTGCTCTGGGACAACGCCGCCCGCTTCTTCAAGCAAAGCTGAGATCGTTCGCGAGGGGATAGGCAAACCCCTTGCCGTCGGCGCCCACTCCAACCCTCTCCCCACCTCTCGGGGAGAGGAGGAGGCAGGCTGGCTCAAGGCGTATTGCAGATCGCAGCGATGTCCTGGGCAAAAATCATCTCCTCACTGCCGACCAATGCCGGATCGGTCGGTGAGGAGAGGTAGCGGGCGAAGACCCACACCCCGTCCAGCGGGTTCGAGACCACTTCGGCGACGGCGCCGTCGACCAGCGCAATCTTGGTGCCGGGGGGCAATAGCCGGGTGTTGACGAGTTCGCTCATTCGGCGGCCCTGACGATGCCGGGATCTTCCCGCCGCCAGGTGGCCAGCTCTTCCCAGCTGTCGGCCTCCATGAATTCCGCCCAGCGACGGTACAGGTTCCTGAGATTGTGCTCGCTCGACTTGGCCTCGGTGATGTCCATCACCGTGCCGGGCATGCGCAGCCCTTCAAATTCGTAATTCTCGATCTCGAACCCTTGGCCTTGCTCGTAGCTGTATGGGTGACGCCGCGCAATCGCACCGCGGCTCGCGGCATGCGCGTAGTTCCAGTTTTCCATGTCGTCCTGCTCGGTCATGCCGGCCGGACCGGAATAGCGGATATAATAATCGCGCAGGAAATCCTTGACCTCCTGCGGTGCCGCTTTGTCGACGAAAGTACCAGCGCCAGCACCTCGGTCTGGTGCGCGCCGCGCGGATGCCATACTGCGATCGTGCGCGGCTGGCGCGGATGCAATGCGGTATTGGGAAAGAGCTCGCCGGGGCTGCCGATCACTCGACCCCATTCGCCCTTGCGCCGCCGTCGCTGCTCTTCGCAATGCGCGAAATATTCGGAAACGATCGGCGAATGCGCGTAGGCCGGCGGCGTCGGCTGGCCCTGCGGCAACACATAAACCCCGGTCTGGTGCCCGCGCTCGTAAAACGACACCTGCAGCCGGCGCGCCATCTGCCGCTCCTGCATGTCGCGCCGTCCGCTGCCCGAGGGCCCGATGCCGGCGAGATCGACCGAGCGGTGGCTGATGTTGTGATAGCTGTCGCCGCAGAAATTCTCCGCCGGAAATTTCCAGTTGCACGGGATCAGCCATTTCTGAATGCCGCCGAGGACTTCGACGCCGCTTGTCTCCCCCTCCCAGGTCTCCAATGTCAGATCGAGATAGCGCGCGAAATCGCCGAGATATTCGGTGAAGGACGGGGCGGCGGGGTCCCAATTGGCCCAGATCGCGCCCTTGTAGTTGCACAATTGCGCGACCTCGACCAAACCCCATTGCCCGCGGTCGAGCTTGGAGTGATAGGCCTCGCGGAAATACGGCACGCCGACCAGCTTGCCGTCGGTGCCATAGCTCCAGCCGTGGTACGGGCAGGTGAAGATCGGGGTGTTGCCCTCGTCGTAGCGGCACACCTTCATGCCGCGATGTCGGCACGAATTCAGGAAAACGTGGATCTCGCCGGCGCGGTCGCGGCATAGGATCACCGACTCCTCGCCCATGCCGGAGACAAAGAAATCGCCGGGGTTGGGGACCTGGCTCTCGTGGCCGACAAACAGCCAGGCGCGGGCGAACAGCCGCTCCTGCTCCTGCGCATAGATCTCGTCATTGACAAAGATCTCGCGGCTGATTTGCCCTTTGCCCAAATCGACCAGACCGGGACGATATCCTTGTACGCCTGCCGTCACTGTGGCCCCTCCTCAATCGAGTGGCCGTTGTCCCAGTGCAAGCCGAGACCATGGCCGACATGGACTACCCTCCCTCGCCGGTGTGGCGTGAATGGGTCAGTCGGGCATCGCTGCCCTAAAAGAAAAACGTCAGGTTCTTGGTCATCAGCACATTCTGGTCGAGGATGATCTTGCGCCGGGCGAGCTGCCAGCTCTCGCCGGCGCGGCGCAATAGGTCCTCGCGCTTGCCAACCAGGATGTCGGTTTCGGTCTCGACCCGGTTGCGGTAGACCAGAAACCGGCATTTGGTCGCGACTTCGCTGGGCTCGGCGAGCGAGGGCCGGACTTCCAGCACCTGCACATTCGACACCATGTGGGTGATGCGCGAGACCGGTTCCTCGGCCCAATGGATGCCGGTCAGGATCTGCCTGACCCGGCGCTCCAGGGTCTCCTTGCCCTCGTCGAACCAGTTGATGTCGTGGTCGGCGCGGGTGAATTCGCGCTCGCTTTCGCCGACCTTGACGTTGCGCCGCATCGGCATCCAATAGCGCACGTCCTCGGCAACCAGCGCCAGCCATTCCTCGTAGCGCCGCTCGTCGAGCAGTTCCGCCTCGTGATAGAGGAACTCCTCGATCTCCTGCTTGAGCAGCAGGCGGGTCAGTTGCTCGGACGTAATCATTGCATATCCAGTCCGTCACAGGGCTAGTGGACGCTGGAGGAACGCTCGCCTACGAACTCCTGGAGCTTCACGCCGTGGTCAGCCGCGATCATCTCCGCCGCCTTTTCGCCGATCATGATCGACGGCGCGTTCGTGTTGCCGCTGGTTACGTTGGGCATGACACTCGCATCGGCGACGCGCAACTTTCCCACCCCCAGCACCCGGAGCCGCGGATCGACGACGTCGCCGATCCGGCAGGTGCAGGTATGGTGATACACCGTCAGCGAAAAATGCAGGGCGAGATCTTCCAGCAGCGCGTCACTGGGCTCCGCACCCGTTAGGTAGCCGTGTTTTTCCGCGAGGAACGGCGGGATCAACGCCGGACCGATCTTGCGGTTTCCCGGCCAGTGCGCCGCGATATCCAGCGCCCGGCGCACCACCGCCATCATGACCTTCATGTCGTGCGGATCGTCATAGTAGTTCATGCAGATGGCCGGGTGAACATTGGGATCAGCGCTTTCGAGAACGATCTCGCCTTCGCTGTGCGGCAGCACCGGATTGGCCAGCACAAAGATGCTTTCCGCGTCCGGCGCCAGACGTTTGGACGCGTCGTCGAAATAGCGTGCCGTGTCGATGTTGAAGCAAGAACGCACCAGGTCATCGTTGCCCCCGGTGACAAAACAGATGATCTCTGCGTCGTGACTGTGCGTGTCCCCCAGACCGGTCGAGTAAAACGCAACCCCGTCGGCCAGGGATGAGGAAATCAGGCCGCGCCCGGTCGTCTCCCACTCGGTAATCCGGAGTTCCGCTTCCCGCTTCATCGCCTGGAGGTCGGCCGGAAGATTCGCGTCGTCAGCGGGATCGGCGGGCAGCGGTCCGCCGGGTCCGCGTAGGGCCGCAGGTCCCATCGAGATGCCAATTTCGTTCATCGTCACGCCCACGCCGGGCGCGGGAAAGAACAGAGGAACCATTAAGTGATCTTTTAGGTGCTTGCCGACATGGGGCTGGTCCAGCCGGCAGGAAACGCGGGCGGCCTCGAGCACGCGCCGCGGTCCGATGCCGGACAGCAACAGCAAATGCGGCGAGCCGATTGCCCCGGCGCTCAAAATCACTTCTTTGCCAGCGTGCGCCGTTTGGATCTCGCCCGAGGCGGCGCGATATTCGACGCCTCTGGCAATCAATTGTCCGGCCTCGCTGTCGAGGATCACGCGTGTGGCCTGCGCACCGGTGATGATCGTGAGGTTTGGCCGGCGCTCGGCCTCGCCCTCCAGGAAGGCATGATATGTGCTCGACCGTTTTCCCCGCCGCGTGGTGGTTTGCACTAGCGACACTGCACCCGCCGCGCCGCCCCGGTCGCGTCCGTTGTAGTCACCGCGCGGGAAGCCGGCGGCCACCGCCGCCGCGACGAATTCGCTTGCGGCCGGGAGTACCGGGGAGCGGACGCAGACCCCCAGAGGGCCGGTGGCATTGTGCGCCGGCATATCGACCGCGATCTCGTCACTGGGCACGAGACCCTCGCTCTTGCGGAAGTAGGGCAGCACCTCGGCGTAGCTCCACCCGGTGGCGCCGCCTTCGGCCCAGGACTCGAAGTCGCCGGGATGGCCGCGCACATACATCATGTAGTTGATGCTGGACGAGCCGCCGAGCATCTTGCCGCGCGGCACCGGGACGCGCCGCCCATTGAGCCCGAGGCCAGCTTTCCCAGGGTCGGCAGTGTACATCCAGTCGGTGGCCGGGTCCAGTTGCATATACGCGCACGCCACCGGCATCGATGACACTTCGGGCGGCCGCTCGCCTGCCTCGATCAGCGCCACCCGGCACGACGGATCCTCGGAGAGACGGGACGCGATCACCGCCCCTGCCGATCCCCCGCCCACGACGATAAAATCGAACTCTTGCGACATGGCATTGCTCCCCATTTCCCGACTTCTGCTGACTTTCTTATTTCTGCTGAGCGGGCCAATATTCCCTTCTGGCCGCGCGCATCATTACCAGAGCATCAGCCCAGATCTTTGAATTCATCTGGAGACCAGGCTGTCGCGCTTCGCCGGCCCGAGGTTCCCGCTTGCGCGGGAACGACGAGGACGAGAGCGACGCCAGCAACAAGAGAACGGCTACGGCTTACTGCGCGGCGGCGCGCTGGGCTTCGAGTTCGACGTCCCACGGGCCCGGAAAGCGGCCGTCGCCCATCAATTCGCGGGTGAAGACGTGCTCTTCATGCGGCCATTCGGCCCGCGGCATCTCGTAATAGACTTCGACGCCGTTGCCGTCGGGGTCGCGCAGATAGATGCCGAGCGAAATGCCGTGATCGGCGACCCGGCCGATCGGAACATTCAACGCTTTGATGTGCCGGTAGAACTCTTTCAGGTCATCGAGGCTGTCGAGCCGCCAGGCCATGTGGTTGAGCCCAACCTGGCCCTTCTCCTGCAGCGGCGCATTCGGCCCCAACTGCATCAGCGCCACTTCGTGCGACTGCTCGCGGTCGGCCGACATAAAGGCGGCCCAGCCCGGGCGATATTCATAGGTGTGCAGGCCGAGCACCTCCTCGTACCATTTCTTCGAGCGCTCGGCGTCGCGCACAAAGACATTGACGTGGCCCAAATATTTCGGCTTGACGCTCATTTCCAATCCTCCTTCGTCATATCGTATCGTCGTCGCGCCCGAGAAAGTCGAGGACCCGGTCCATCACTTCTTGCTTCGGATAGATCGTGGCGATGGCGCGCGCCCGCGTCAACGGGTCGCTGGCAAAGAACCGCTCATACAGTACCTGGCGGCTGCCAAAGGCGCTGCCGGCGAGGTCCCAGGCGAGCCGGAACAGCTTTACCCGATCCTTCGCCGCGGTATTGTCGGTCGCCAGATATTGCTCGATATCGGCCTTGAGCGGGCTGTTGAAATCGGCTTCGCTGGGGGTCAGCATAAAGCTGCTGGACCCCAGCAATTGCAGGATCTCGATCATCCGCGGATACGCGGTCATGAACAAATTGCGCGGGCTTTCGACCATCAGCGGGTCGGGGGTCATCACCCCCCATTCGTCGAGCTTGGCGTCGGCCTCGGCGGCGCGCATGCAGGCGCGGGTCAGCTGGGTGTAGAGCATCAACTCGCCGATGCGCTCCTCGACATGCGGCAGATGGCCGTTGCCCAAGGTCTGGGTCATCAGCAACGCCACCCCGAGCACGAACTCGCATTTGGCCAGGTTCTTGGTCGCCCCCTGATGCGCCGAATGCGCCGAGGAGTGGGTGACGGTAGCGGTGGCGTTGAGCCGGTCGACATCGCCCAGCAGAAACACCCGCTCCCACGGCACCAGCACATCGTCGAAAAAGACCGCGCAATCCATCTCCTCAAAGCGCGAGCCGAGCGGCTGGTCGAAATGCGAGCGCCCCTGGTCGAAGCTGTCGCGGCACAGGAATCTGAGCCCCTTGGTACCGCATGGGATGGCAAAACTCAGCGCGAACGGGCTGTGGCCCTCGGTGTGGCGACCCATCCGCGGCGAATAGACGCCGATCTCGTCGGCGAGCGGCCCCAGGGTGGCGAGAATCCGCGCGCCGCGCACGATGATCCCGGCATCGGTCTCGCGCACGACCTGCAACGCCGTCCCCTCCTGCAGGTTGAACACGCCGGAGACGGTGCGGCTGCGCTGCAGATTGATCAGGGAATGGGTCAGGGTCAGGTCGTTTTCGCGGATGTATTCGTAATAGCGGCGCATGTTTTCGCCGTATTCCGGCCTGCCTTGGGCAAAGAATTCGGCCGCGCCAGCCCAGGCGGAATAGGTGACGTTCATGAAATCAGGCGAGCGGCCCATCATGCCGCAGGTGGTGCGCGCCCAATTCAGCATCATGACCCGGCGCGTTTCGAGATCCTCGCGACTGCGCGGAATGAGGAACGAAAGCCCGACCCGATCGCCGGTGGTCGGCGACACATAGGTCATCTCGTCGCGCGATTTGGGGTCGTGCTGCATGTCGTAAAGCGAGGCGATGGCTCGAGCGCCGTTTTTCAAGCCGGGATGGGTGGTGACGTCGCGCACCCGCTCGCCGCCGAGCCAGACCTCCCGCTCCTGCTCTCGCAAGCCGGCGAGGTATTGTTTTCCGGTTCGCGCTCCCATCGGCACACTCCCTGTTCAATGTAGAAGAGTACGACAGCGCTCGGTCAAAGGCCAGATCCCGCCAATCAGCTCTAAAAACACGCGCGGATCGACAGTGCCGCGCGGCTGTTGCAGGATGCGTCGCCAATATACCAGGGGAAGGAAACCCGAAAATGCCTGATATGCCGACCTTTGGCCGTTACGCCGAGATCCCCTACGATCAGATGACGCCGGAGCAGCAGGAAGGGTATCGCTCGCTGATCGAGACCCGCGGCGCCCTCGGCGGGCCGAACAAGATCCTGGTGCATAATCCTAAGCTGGCGAAGGTAGCGGGGCCGTTCGGCGCGCATTTTCGCACCGGCTATTCGCTCTCAGAGCGCGAGCGCGAGATCGCCGTGTGCATCATCAACAGCAAATGGCGTTCGATCTACCCGACCAATGCGCATGAGCGCGCCGGCAAGGCGGCCGGGCTGCCCAATGACAAGGTCGAGGCGATCCTTTCCGGTCTGCCGACCTCGTTTTCCGACAAGCGCGAGCAGGTGGTCTATGAGATGGCCATCTGCCTCGCTAATTCGCGCTGGGTCGCGAAGGGCCTCTTCGACCGTGCGGTCGAAGCGCTCGGCCATGTCGGCATCACCGATGTGATCTGTCTGATGGGCCACTACACCAGCGTCTCGATGATCCTCGCGTTTTACGACGTCCCGGCCGGCGCCGAGGGCCTGCAGCGCTGAGAGGGGACAGCGCGTCGGTCGACAGGGCCGCACGGCTGTTGCAGGATGCGCCGCCAATTCACTCCAGGGGAAGGAAACCCGAAAATGCCTGAGACGCCGACCTTCGGCCGCTACGCCGAGATCCCCTATGACCAGATGACGCCGGAGCAGCAGGAGGGCTACCGGACCTTGATCGAGACCCGCGGCCGGCTCCCCGGCCCGAACAAGATCTATGTCCACAACCCCAAGCTGGCGAAGGTCATGGGGCCCTTAGGCGCCTATTTCCGCACCGGCTATTCGCTCTCCGAGCGCGAGCGCGAGATCGCGGTCGTGATCATCAACAGCAAATGGCATTCGGCCTATCCGACCAATGCACACGAGCGCGCCGGCAAGGCAGCCGGGCTGCCCAACGACAAGGTCGAGGCGCTGCTTTCGGGACTGCCGACCTCGTTCGACGACAAGCGCGAACAGGTCATTTACGAGATGGCGACGTGCCTCGCCAATTCGCGCTGGGTGTCGAAGGGCCTCTTCGACCGCGCCGTCGCGGCGCTCGGCCATGAGGGCGTCACCGACGTGATCACCCTGATGGGCTTTTACACCAGCGTGTCGATGACGCTCGCCTTCTACGACGTCCCCGCCGGCGCCGAAGGCCTGGCCCGCTAGCGCCATCGGCAATTGCCAAAATGCCATAAGAGCCAAAATGCCATAAGAGAAGGAATAGCCATGCTGATCGTCGACGCACAGGTTCACATCTGGTCGGCCGGGCCGCCGACCAACCCGTCGCATCGCCAAGTCAACTCCTACACGGCGGAGGAATGCATCCGTGACATGGATGCGGCCGGGGTCAGCGCCTGCCTGTTGCACCCGCCGGGCTGGGACCCGAATTCGGGGAAGATTTCCGAGGAGGCGGCGAGGAAATACCCGAACCGTTTCGGCATCCTCGGCAATTTCCCGCTCGACAAGCCCGAAAGCCGGTCTTTGATCGACGGCTGGAAGAGCCGGCCCGGCATGCTCGGGTTGCGCTACGCGTTCACTGCGCCGCACCAGGCCAATTGGATGACCGACGGCACAATGGACTGGCTGTGGCCGGCGGCCGAAAAGGCTGGCATTCCGATCGCGCTGATGGCCTCGAACTATCTGCCGCAGGTGGGTCGGATCGCCGAGCGCCACCCCGGCCTCAAATTGTTGATCGACCATTACGCCCGGGTTCGCGACGGCAAGGACGACGCTGCGCACGGCAACCAGCCGGCATTGCTGGCGCTCGCCAAGCACAAGAATGTCGCGGTCAAGGCCACCGGCGCGCCAGGCAATTCGAGCGAGCCTTACCCCTACCGCAACATCCACAAGTACACGCAGCAGATCGTCGAGGCCTTTGGCCCAGAGCGCACCTTCTGGGGCACCGACATCACCCGCATGCCGTGCTCGTGGAAACAATGCGTGACGATGTTTACCGAGGAAATGCCGTTTCTGAAGGGCCGCGACCTCGAACTCGTCATGGGCCGGGCGCTGTGCGACTGGGTGGGCTGGAGCCTGCCCGGCTGAGATCGCACCGCCGGCGAGAGTCTGATCCCCACGAGGTAGCCCGATGCAGAGCGACAGCAATTCGATCCTCGGCGAAACGATTGTGACGATCGGCTCCATCCTCGGCCGCGAACTCGACGAAATCACGGTCGAGCGGGTTGTGGTCGGGCTGTTTTTCACCGGGGTCAAACTTTCGAACGGCAGCACCGGCAGTTGCGCCACGCCGATCAAGACGATCCCCGAGGCGGTGTGCTGTCCGAGTTCGGCGATGGCGATGCCGTTCCCCGGCAAGCTCGCCGGCCGATCTGCCGCCGATCTGGCGCGCGAAGCGCTCTCCGGTCACGGCATTCGCCGCGCGGTCGGGATCGCCACGGTCAATGCTCTGGCTGATTATTGCTGGCAGCGCCGCCCTCACCCCGAGGTCGAGCTCCTGCCGGGACTTGATGCCTTTGACGCGACTGAGATCCGCAATGGCGACCGGGTCGTGGTCGTCGGCGCCTTCGTCCCGTTCCTCAAAGAGCTGAAACGGCGGGGCCAGCCCTATCTGGTGCTCGAGCAGGACCCGGCCACGCTGAAGGCCGATGAGCTGCCGTTTTTCCGCCCGGCCGAGCAGGCGGCGCAAATCCTGCCGCAGGCCGATGTGGTGCTGATCACCGGGTCGACCCTGGTCAACAATACGCTCGAAGACCTGCTGGCGCTGACCCGGTCCGGGACCCGGGTCACGATCGTCGGGCCGACGGTGGGGATGCTGCCCGACGCTTTTCTCGCCCGCGGCGCCGATGTTCTCGGCTGTGTCAAGATCACCGCGCCTGACAGCTTTCTCGATCTCCTGGCCGAGGGCGGATCGGGCTACCATTTCTTCGGCCGCTCGGCGCAGAAACTGGTGCTCGCGCGCCGGCCAGTCGGGGTCACCGCCAAGGTCGCCTAGTGGCGCGCATTTGACGCCTGGTACCAAAAGCGCTGCCCGTCGAGATTGCTTCGCTGCGCTCGCAATGACACTGTAAGTGGTTGTCATTGCGAGGCGTGCAGCGACGAAGCAATCTCGCTGCAACCGCGAACGAAGGGAATCATCTGTCTAATTCTCGCCACTCGGTCCGAGGGGGTGGTCTTGCCGGATGCCCTGAAACGGCAGGCCAGGAACCCTGTAACCCGGGCCTACGCTATCCGAGACCCAGGCTAGCGGGCCGAGCGGCGCCCCCAGGCGATGAAGCCGTCGTTCTTTAGGCCGGGCTTGCCGTAGCGCAAGGGTTCGCCGGCAAAGGTCTCGACCCGGCCGCCGGCGGCTTCGAGGATCGCCTGCCCGGCCGCGGTGTCCCACTCCATCGTCGTGCCGAAGCGCGGGTAGAGATCGGCCTCGCCGGCGGCGATCAGCCCGAATTTGAGCGCGCTGCCGCAGCTGATGCGCGCGCGCACCGGATAATCCTGCAAAAACTCGCCGAGCCGCCGGCTGTTCTCGTGCGAGCGGCTGTGGACCACAACCAGCCCGTCCGGGGAAGGGAGGCGCGCCTGGATCGGTTCGATCGCGCCATCATTGCGCTGCCGGGTCGCAGTCCCCGGCCCGTGCGCGGCATAGGTCAGCCCGACCGCCGGGCCGTGCAATACGCCGAGCACCGGCCGTCCGTCCTCGACCAGTCCGATGCACACCGCGAACTCGCCATTCCGGGCGACGAACTCGCGGGTGCCGTCGAGCGGATCGACCGCCCAGAAGCGCGCAGCCGAGGGCGGCAGCCCTTCGGCCTCGACCAATTCCTCGGCAAAGATCGGAATGTCGGGAAAAGCGTTCGCCAGCATCTCGATGATGATCCGTTCGGCGCCGAGATCGGCCTCGGTCACCGGGGTCTTGTCGGCTTTCTGGCGCACGTCGAAATCCTGCGCATAGACCCGCATGATCGCATCGCCCGCTGCCACCGCCGCCCGCCGCGCGATTTCGAGCAGCGCCTCGCGAGACCCGCTCATGCCGCCGCCCGCATCTGGGCCGCACGGATCGTCTGCCACAGCCGCTCGGGCGTCACCGGCATGTCGATATGCTCGATGCCGAGCGGGGCTAGCGCATCGAGGATCGCATTGACCAGCGCGGGCGGCGCCCCGATCGCGCCCGCTTCGCCCGCCCCCTTCAGGCCGAGCGGGTTGGTGCGGCACGGCACGACATTGTAGGCGAACTCGATCGCCGGCAGGTCGGCGGCCCGCGGCAGGCAGTAATCGGTCAGGGAGCCGGTCACCAGCTGGCCGGTCTCGGGATCATAGACGCAGCGCTCGAGCATCGCCTGGCCCACCCCCTGCGCGACCCCGCCCTGGACTTGTCCTTGCAACAGCAGCGGATTGACCACGATGCCGAAATCGTCGACGACCAGATATCGCAAGATATCAAGATGTCCCGTCAGGGGGTCGATCTCGACCTCGCAGACATGGCAGCCATTGGGAAAGGTCGATGAGGGCGGAGTGAAATGGCCGCTCTCGGCAAAGCCGGGCTCGACATCGGCCGGCAACGCGGCCGGGTTGAACGCCGTGCGGGCCACCGCCTCGATGCCGATCTGGCGGTCGGTTCCGGCGATCCGGAAGACGCCGTCGGCAAAGTCGAGATCCGCCTCGGCCGCCTCCAGCAGATGCGCGGCGATATGCCGGCCCTTGGCGATCAGTTTCGCCGCCGCATTGACGAGAGCCGGACCGCCGACCGGCAACGAGCGCGACCCGCCGGTGCCGCGGCCAAAGCCGACGGCGTTGGTGTCGCCCTGCAATACGCGGACCTTTTCGGGCGGCAATCCCAATCGCTCCGCCGCGAGCTGGGCGTAGGCGGTCTGGTGACCCTGACCCGAGGATTGTGTGCCCATCAGGATCGTCAGGGTGCCGCTCGGGTCGAAGCGCAATTCGGCGAACTCGTCGGGGCCGCCGCCGCTCTGCTCGATATAGACGGCCTGGCCAAGACCACACCAGCGCCCGCGCGCCCGCGCCGCTTCTCGCCGCGCCGCAAAGCCCGCGGCATCGATGGCGGCGAGCGCATCGTCCATGTTGCGGGCGAACTCGCCGCTGTCATAGACGAGGCCGAGCGGCGTCGTATAGGGCATCGCCTCCGGCTTGACGAAATTGCGCCGGCGCAGTTCCTGCGGCGTCACCCCGAGCCGGCGGGCGGCGAAATCGATCAGCCGCTCAACCGCATAGGCCGCCTCCGGACGGCCGGCGCCGCGATAAGCGTCGACCGGTACCGTATGGGTGAACACCCCTTTGACCGCGACATGGATCGCCGGGACCGCATAGACGCCGCTGAGCATGACCCCGCCCGACGCGGTCGGGATCTCCGGGGCGAAATTCGACAAATAAGCGCCCATATTGGCCCTCGTCATCACCCGCAGCCCGAGAAAGCGCAGTTCGTCGTCGAGCGCCAGTTCGAGCCGGGTGACATTGTCGCGGCCCTGGGTATCGGTCATGAAGGCGTCGGAGCGCTCGGCGGTCCATTTGACCGGACGGCCAAGCTTCTTGGCGGCCCACAGCACCAGGATGTGCTCGGGATAGAGAAACAGCTTCATGCCGAACCCGCCGCCGACATCCCGGGTCACCACACGGATGCGGTTCTCCGGGATGTTGAAGATGCTCTCGGCCAGCAGATTGCGCAGAAAGTGCGAGCCCTGGGTCGAACTCCACAAGGTATAGGCGTCCTCGCCGGGATCGTATTCACCGATCGCACCGCGCGCCTCCATCGAATTCACGATGATCCGGTTATTGACGAGTTCGAGGCTGATCCGGTGCCGCGCCGCGGCCATCGCCCGCTCTACCGCGGCCTCGTCGCCCAATCCCCAATCAAAGGCGAGATTGCCCGGCGCCTCGTCCCACACTTGCGGCCGCCCCGGATCGAGAGCATCGGCGGTATCGACCACCGCCGGCAGCGGCTCGTAATCGATTTCGATCAATTCGGCCGCATCCCGCGCCGCGGCGAGGCTGTCGGCCACCACCATCGCCACCGTGTCGCCGACATGCCGCACCCGGTCACGGACCATCGCCGCGCGCGGCGGCGTCGGCGATGTCGACCCGTCGCGGTTGGTCACGGCGCTGAGGCACGGGATCGGGCCGAGCCCGTCCTCGGCCAAATCCGCACCGCTCAGAACCGCGAGCACCCCCGGTGCGGCTGCCGCCGCCCCGCTATCGAGCGCGCGGATGCGCGCATGCGCATGCGGCGAGCGCAGCATATGCGCATAGGCTTGACGCGGGCGGACCAGATCATCGACGTAATTGCCGCGGCCGGTCAGAAAGCGCCGATCCTCAACGCGCCGGAGCGGCTGGCCGATGCCGTATTGGTTCATTAAACGCGCCCTCCAACCCCGCATATCGGCCGCAGGACCGCATTTTGCTATAGTGCAGCTCCGAGATGCCGGATATCCACCAATTCGACTGCCGCCGGTTACGGCGCTTCGCCGTGCGGCAGCGGGTGTTTCAGCAGCTCTCGTGATCCGGCCTTTCATCCCGCTCTGGTCAAAGCTGCGCAACAGGTTGATCCGATTGCGGTTCGGATCGCCGCCGTGCCAGTATTCATAGATCTCTTGCCGCAGCCCGAAAGATGAAGCGGCAAGATCATGCGCCAGGCGGAACAGGCGCGACTTGTATTCGACATCGACATCCTTGCCGCGCATGTAGCGGTCGAGATAGGGACGGATTTCGCGGCTGGCGAGGTCGTTCTCGCTCGGCTGCATGATGATGCCGGAGGCGCAGATCTCGCGCAGCAATTCGACCATGCGGCCGGAAACCTGGGTGAACCAGATGTGCAGATCGCGCGCCGGCCCCAGGGTCCACTGGCCGGTCGGGGTCGGGCCGGCCTGGTGCTCGACGCCGTCCATCGCATGCCGCCAGACCTCGCAATAGGTCGCCATCTCGCCGAGCTTGGCGGCGACTTCGCGGTAGTCGATCACGCCGATCGCCTCGGCCACCATGGTCGCCACCGCGGTCATCAGTCGCATGCGCGTTTCGACCCGGCATAAATTGGCCCAGCCGAGAAAGTTGAAATTGACCCCGGCGCCGTCGGCTCCGAGCATCCGCACCATCGGCGTCGGGTCGTAGAGCATGAACAGCCGGTGCCACGGCACCAGCACGCGATCGAAAAACAGCATGCAATCCTGCTCGTCGAGCATCTGCAGCGGATGCCCCCACGAGCCGAACCAGCGCGATACCGGCTCACGCGCCAGGATCTTGAGGCCTGGGGCACTGGTCGGGATGGCGAAGGCGAGCACGCATTTCGGGTTGCTGCGCCGGGCGAAGGTCGCCGACAGCGAAACATAGCATTCCTGGCTGTGCGGCGCGGCGGTGGAAAGCTGCTTGCCGCCGGTGACGATGACGCCGTCGCTGGTCTCCTCGACCACGTGCAGCGCCACCTCCTGATCCTCGCCGACCGTCCGCTGCTCGTTCTGCGGCTGGCTGCTGCGGTCGACCTGCGGATCGCCGAGCGCATGGGTCAGGAACAGATCGCGGCTTTTGCAGTATTTGTAGTAATTCTCCAAATTCTCGCCGAAATCGCAGTTTCGATGCTTGACGGCGCTGAATTGGTCCTTGAGGTGCAGCGCCGAGATGATGTAGGGCGCCAGGATATCCGGGCTGCGGCCGAGCTGGCCCCAGCTCAACTCGTTCCACAGCTCGCTGTTGCGCCGCTTGCGCCGGAGGTCCTCGGCCGAGCGCGGCAACAGCCAGCTGACGCTGATGCGCTGGCCGCTCGCCGGGTCGAGGCAGGTCATCTCGTCCCGGTATGGCGCGCTGTTCTGCAAATCGTAGATGCGCGCCAATTCGGCGATCATGTCCTTGAAGGCCGGATGGGTGGTGACGTCGGCGACCCGCTCGCCGTCGATCCAGACGTCGCGGCCGTCTTTGAGGCTCTCGACATAGCGCCGGCCGGTCATCGGGCCGAGCGTTTCGGCCGCGGCCGCGATCGCCCCGGCCGATGCTGTTGCCATCCCGGGTTCGCCCGTCTTCATCCCTGCATCAGCAGCGGCGCCAGCACCTCCGGATCGGACAGCATCGGGTAGTGGCCGGTGTCGATCTCGATATATTGGGCGGCGAGCTTTTCGGCGGTGCGGCGCTGGTGTGCCTCCCCCGGATTGGCGGCGCGGCGACAGCGGATCACCGTCGCCGGCCATTTCTCGGTCCAAAAGCTTTTGAGCGACACCGGCTCTTCCATCGCCGCGATCGGGTGCGGCGTATAGCGGGCGAGGGCAAAGGCCCGCGCCGCCGGGTCGAGATCGACAAAGCTGCGGTTTTCGGCATCCTCGCGAGACGGCCCGACCGCGAGCGCGGTGGTGACGCGCGGCGTCGGCCGGTTGACGATCTGGGCCACCCGTTCGCCGTCGAGCAAGGCCAGCGCGTCGACAAAAATCAGCCGCCCGATGCGCTCCCGCGCCAGTTCCGCCGCGCGGCACAGCACCATGCCGCCGGAACTGGTGCCGGTCATCACCACATCATTCAAATCCTCATAGAACAGCAGCTCGGCGATATCGGCGGCCTGGGTCTCGACGCTAATCCCCGGCCGCAGCTGATGACGGCGATCGGCGCAGCCGTCGAGCGAGGGGGCGTAGACGAGATGCCCCGCCTCCCTGAGGCGCGCGGCCGTCGGCTTCCAGATCCAGCCGCCCTGATAGGCTCCGTGGATCAGCACGTATGTCGCCATGTCTCACTCTCCTTTCTCGTTATCGCCTGCACCCGCGGCGCAGTTCGCCTGCCTCGCGGCCTGGCCGATGGAGGCGCCGACCTCCGGGCCGGGCTCGGCCCGGCCACCTGCGCTCTCCCGGGGGTGATAATGACCTGCCCAGATCGCCGCTTCATCCGGCGTAGGGGCCTCAGCTCGGCTTTACCCAGGGCGGGTGCGAGCCGGGGTCGGGCCTCGCCACCTTGAGCGGGGCCGGCTTTACTTCGGCGGCGGCGGCGCCGTTTTTGACCGGTGGTTTGACCTTGGCGCCGTCGATTTCGACATTGATCTCGAGCAGCGAGGTGTCGCCAGACTTGCCGACATTGACCCGCAGCATGTCGCCGCGGATCTCGACATAACGGCCGACCACGTCGAGCAGGTCCTTCTGCAATGCCGGCAGGAAATCCGGCGCGTCGCGGCTCGCCCGCTCATGGGCGAGGACGATCTTCAGCCGGTCCCTGGCGACGATTGCGGTGTTCCGGCGCTCCGGGAACAGGAAATCGAGCAGGCCCATCACGCCCTACCGAACAGGCTGCGGAAAAAGCTGCGGCGCTCGGGCTTGAGAAAGCGCATCTCGCGCTGCTCGCCGAGCAGACGGGCGACGGCGTCCAGATAGGCCTGCCCCGCCGGGCTCTGTTCGTCGAATACGACCGGGGTCCCGGTATTGGAGGCGCGCAATACCGATTCCGATTCGGGAATGACCCCGAGCAGCGGGATCGACAGGATCTCCTTGACGTCGTCGATCGCCAGCATCTCGCCCTTGTCGACCCGCTCGGGCGAATAGCGGGTGAGCAGCAGGTGGATCGCCACCGGGTCCATATTGTGCTCGGCGCGCCGCGATTTCGAGGCGAGGATGCCGATGATTCGGTCGCTGTCGCGCACCGAGGAGACTTCGGGGTTGGTGACGATGATCGCCTCGTCGGCGAAATAGAGTGCGGTGATGGCGCCGTGCTCGATCCCGGCCGGGCTGTCGCAGACGATGTAGTCGAAGGTTTCCTTGAGCTCGTCGAGCACCCGCTCGACCCCGTCGCGCTTTAGCGCATCCTTGTCGCGCGTCTGCGAGGTCGGAAACACATAAAGGCTATCGTTGCGCTTGTCCTTGATCAGCGCTTGGTTGAGCTTGGCGTCGCCGTTGATGACGTTGATGAAATCAAACACGACACGGCGTTCGCAGCCCATGATCAGATCGAGATTGCGCAACCCCACGTCGAAATCGATGACCACCGTGCGATGTCCGCGCAGCGCCAGCCCGGCCGCGACCGCGGCGGCGCTGGTGGTCTTGCCGACGCCGCCCTTGCCGGAAGTCAGCACAATGACTTTTGCGGCCAAAAAGACCTCCCCTCTCCCCCGGGCGGCCGGCGCCGATCCGAATTTGGCGCCGAACCGATATCAGCGGCGGTCCGGGCAGCGGCGCCGGGCCGCTTCCCGCACATCATTCGCAATGATGAGCGTCAATTTCGCGTGATGGTCAACCGCTCATCGACGAGCGCGATCTGCACCGGCAAGCCTCGTTCGGCGGGCGGCATCTGGTCGCTGACCAGGTAACGCCCGGCGATGCTGACCAGCTCGGCCTCGAACCGGCTGCAAAAGATCCGCGCCTCGACATCGCCGCTGGCGCCGGCCAATGCCCGGCCGCGCAGCGCGCCATACACATGGATGTTGCCGTCGGCCATGATCTCGGCGCCGGGGCTGACCGGGGCGGTGACCACCAGATCGGCGCCGCGGGCGTAGATCTGCGTACCCGAGCGCACCGGCATGGTTACCAGGCGCGATTTCGCCACATGCTCGCGGCTGGGTTGGGGAGGCGGCGGGATCGCGGCGGAGGCGGGCTCGGACGGCCGCCGTGGGGTGGGTTGCGCAGCGTTCGGGGCAAAGCTCGCAAGCCCGGCCTGGGACGCGGCCTCGACCTGCGCCGGCGCCGCGTTCTGCACCCCGACCAGGCTCAAGGTGTGGCGCCGCAGTATCTCCCTGGCCTCGACGAACTCGGCAGCGCCGGCGTATGCGGCAGCCTCCTTGAGGTCGAGCACCACCGGAGCGTTTAGAAAAAAGCGAGGGCTGCGCCGGATCTGCTCGGCCAAATCCTGCTCGAAGGCGGGGTCGCGCAACAATCCGGCGCGCACCACCATGACGGTGAAGACCGCGCCCTGCACGAGATTGCCCGCCATCCGAGAACCGACGCCATCCGCCGCGCTGCGAAGGTTACGGGTTAACGCCAAATCGCCCCTCCCGCAACGGTTTTGCCAAAGACCGGAACCGGGCCACCTGCCGCCCACGAATGCGGGTGGCCTGGAACAGACTTCTGGAATGAAGGCGTCGACCGGGGTTCAAAGCTTCCGAATTTAGCCCACAGCAGGCCGGATTGGCCACCGGCGTGCTATACTCGCTCAAAGTGACGGTATCAAAGCTCGTGCTGTGCGGAGGCAACTGTTGTTGCGCAACGGCTTCATGCGTCAGCCTCTTTTTGTCCCTCTAGGCATTCTTTGCCTCGGCGGGATCATCCTATGGGGCCTGCAGAAGGCGACAGGCGACATTAGTTTCGACGCGGTAGTGTCTGCGCTGCGCGCGACCCGGCCGTCGGCGCTGCTGGCGGCGCTCGGGGCCACGACCGTCAGCTACATTGCGCTGCTCGGTTACGATCTTTCCGGGCTGCGTTACGCCCGCGCCCGACTGCCCTTGCGCATCGTTCTTCTCGCCTCGTTCTGCGGCTATGCGATCGGCAATGCGGTTGGCCTCGGCGCTTTTTCGGGGGGCGCGGTCCGCTACCGGATTTATACGGCCGCTGGCCTCTCGCCCGGCCAAATTGCTCGAATCATCGGCTTCATCTCCGCCGCCATTGGCGTCGGTCTCGCCGTGGTCGCGGGGCTCGGCCTGATTCTGCGGGCCAACGAGGTCAGCCGGCTGCTGGGCACCTCGACCGAACCGCTGATCGCTGCGGCCGCAACGATTCTCGCGCTGGCGAGCGTCTTCCTCATATTCTGCGCCATGCGCCGTAGACCGCTGGTGCTCGGAGCGGTAGTCATCGAACCGCCCGGCGTGACGCTGGTTCTGACGCAGATCGCGCTGACGACGATCGACATCCTCGTTGCCGCGACGGTGCTGTGGGCATTGTTGCCGCCAACCGGCATCGGCTTTCTCGCCTTCGCCGCGGTCTATGCGGCGGCGCTCGGGCTCGGAGTACTGAGCCACGTCCCGGGCGGGCTCGGTGTGTTCGAGGTGGCCATTCTCTACGCCATCGGCAGCAAGGCCCCGGTCAGCCAGGTGGCCGCCGCCCTGGTAGCCTACCGCGCAGTCTATTATCTGCTGCCACTGTTTCTGTCGACGATGCTGCTGGCCGGCTTCGAGGCCCGGCGCTCGTTGGGCGGGGTATTCGGCGAGCGCATCGCCGAGCGGCGACCCGGCTGGCCCCGTCTTTTCTTGCGGCCGCGACCTTTGCCGTCGGTGCGACCTTGGTCGTATCCGGCGCCATGCCGCCCCTGATCGGGCGGCTGCAGATCCTGCGCCTGCATGTGCCGCTGTGGGCGATCGAGACCTCGCACCTTCTCGCCAGCATCGCCGGGCTCGTTCTGCTGTTTGCCGCGCGCGGGCTGTTGCACCGCCTCGACGGCGCGTGGTGGCTGGCGGCGTCAATGACCCTGCTCAGCATTCCGTTCTCGCTTGTCCGCGGCCTCACCATTGTCGCGCCGACCGTAGCGGTGGTGCTGGTGATCGCGCTGATCGCGGCGCGCACGCAGTTCGACCGGCCTGCTTCATTGCTGTCGCAGCCACTGACGGCGGGTTGGCTGATCGCCATCGGCGGCGTGGTTGTCGCGATGATCTGGATTCTGTTTTTTGCGTTTCGCGACGTCGATTATGCCGGGCGGCTATGGTGGCAGTTCGAGTTCGACTCCGCCGCCTCGCGCGCGTTGCGCACCGTTTTCGGGGTCGCCATGCTCGGTCTGATCCTTGGCGTCCGGCAGCTACTGCGTCCGGCGGCCGGGCGACTCCGGCAGCCGAGCCCGGCTGAACTCGAAGAAGCCGCGCGGATTGCTGCGCGGCAGTCTCGGCCCGACGCGACGCTGGCGCTGATGGGCGACAAAAGCCTGCTGTTCTCGGATTCGAGGCGATCGTACCTGATGTTCGGCAAGCACGGACGCACCTGGGCGGCGCTCGGCGATCCGGTCGGCCCCGCCGAGGAGTGGTCGGAACTGGTGTGGCGCTTCGTCGAGCTTGCCGATGCGCATGGCGGCCGCGTCGCCTTTTACCAGGTCCCGCCGCCGAGCCTGCCGCTCTATCTCGATGTTGGGCTCAAGGTGATGAAGCTCGGTGAAGCAGCCTGCATCCCCTTGCTGCGCTTCACCCTTGAGGGTGGCGCGCGCAGTAATCTGCGCTACGCCCTGAAACGAGGGGAACGAGACGGTCTCACATTCGAGATGGTCGCACCCGCCGAGGTCGCCGGTATCATCGACGAAATCGAGGATATCTCCAGGTTGTGGCTGGCCAAACACGCCGGTGCTGCGGAGAAGCGGTTCTCGGTAGCGGCATTTCGTCGCGACTTCGTTATGGCCCAGCCGGTGGCACTTTTGCGAGAGCACGGGCGGGCGGTCGCCTTTGCCACGGTGATGACGACGGATCTCGGGGACGAAGCAACGGTGGGCTTGATGCGCTTTCGGCCCGACACCGCATCCGGCTACGCCATGGAGTACCTTTTCATCCGCCTCCTGCTGCATTTTCGCCAGAAGGGCTACCGGAGCTTCGGCCTCGGGATGGCGCCGCTGTCCGGTCTCGGAGCGCATCCGCTGGCGTCGCGTTGGTATCGCGTGGGGCGGTTCATCTGGTCGCACGGCCACCGATTTTACAATTTCCAGGGCTTACGCACTTTCAAAAACAAGTTCGATCCGGTCTGGGAGCCCCGCTATCTCGCCGCCTCGGGACCGCTCGGACCCTATTTCGCCCTCGCCGACATCGCCGTGCTGGTTAGTGGCGGCGTCAGACGGCGAATGACGTCGCACCGTCTTGCCGGCAAAGCGCCGCGTCGCGCCGCGGAAGCTATGGTTGTGTGCCTGGGATTGGCGGCCTCGCTGCTGACGCCGTCGACCGCCTTCGCGCTCGACACCGGCAATCTCGGCGAGGTGCATCTGGTCAACCCGGCCGGGGCGATGCGCGGCCTCGTGGTGCTGTTTTCCGATGCCAAGGGCTGGACCGCAGCCTCGAGCGAGGTCGCTGCGGCCTTGTCGCGTGACGGGGCTCTGGTGGTCGGGGTCGACCTGCCCGCCTATTTCCGAAGGCTTGACGCGCGTCCCGGGCAAAAGTGTTACGACCCGGTCGTCGACATTGAATTGATCAGCCGGGAGCTTCAGCGCGCGCGCGGCAACACCAGCTATCGCACGCCGATCCTTGCTGGCACCGGCGAGGGCGGAGCCTTTGCCGCGGCCACCCTCGCGCAGGCTCCGGCGGCGACGATCGCGGGCGCCGCTTCGCTTGATCCAACGGCAACGTTGCGAACGCGCCTGCCCCCTTGCTCGCAAGCGGGGGGAGCACCGAATCCCGATGGCGGATTTTCCTACGGTCCGTGGCGATCGCTTCCGGGGTTTTGGGTCGTGGGCTTTGACGCCGCCGCGGGCAGCGCTGCTAGCCGGCGGATAGAAGACCTGCGATCAGCGGGGACTCCGGTCGAGATTTCAGACGTCGCCGAGGAGAGCGATGAGCCGGAAGCGATGTCCAGGCTGTTGCGTCCGCATCTCGGCCCCAATCTCGGCACCGCGAACCCGATCATATCCGGCTTGCCGCTGGTCGAACTGCCGGCATCGCCGCACGGGCATCTGCTGGCGATATTTCTTTCCGGCGATGGCGGGTGGCGAGATCTCGATAAGACGGTCGGAGAAAAACTACAGTCGAATGGCGTATCGGTCGTTGGTTGGGACAGCCTGCGCTACTTCTGGAGCCACAAATCGCCCGAGCAGACCGCTCGGGATCTCGGTGCCGTCATCGATACTTACACCGCGCGCTGGGGGACGTCGAAGGTTGCGCTGATCGGATACTCGTTCGGCGCCGGCGTGCTTCCGTTCGCTTATGATCGGCTATCCCCCGAAGCAAAGCGGCGTGTGGTCCTGCTCTCCTTGCTCGGCTTCGAGACGGCCGCGGATTTCGAGATAAGCCTGATGGGTTGGCTCGGCGCCCCCCCGACCAAGAATGCTCTGCCGACGGAACCGGCCTTAGCGCCGATCGATCCGTCGATGATCCAGTGCTTCTACGGCAAAAACGAGAATGACAGCCTCTGTCCGTCGCTGGCGGCAAAGCATGAGGTGACGGTGATCAGAACCGAGGGCAGTCATCATTTCAACGGCGACTACGACGTGCTCGCCAAGCGCATTCTCGCTGGTTTCCGCCGTCGCGCCGGGTGAACGGGCAGAAACGAGACGGCGCTTGCGGCGAAGGCGGTCGTCTTCAGGGTCAGAATTTCCCCCGATGGGGTTGAGGTTGTCACCTGCGAAGGTACTGGCGGAACGGCGCGAATCATGATTTCTGTACCGGCGCATCGTAGCGGACGGGAACCACATCCTCCGTCTGCCGACGCGTGGTGGGGCCCGGGATATGGCCATCGATCGAGCCGACTGCGCCGGCGGCGTTCTCGAGATCGACCTCGCGGGCATCGTCGCGAATTGGCGATTTTTGGCGCGGCGGGTGGCGCCGGCGGGCTGCGCCGCGGTGGTCAAGGCCGACGCCTATGGGCTCGGCGCCGCGCCGGTCGCGAACGCCCTCGCCGCGGCCGGGTGCCGGCGGTTTTTTGTCGCCACCCTCGACGAGGGGCTGGCCTTGCGCGCGGCACTGCCCGCTTCGGTCGAGATCGCGGTGTTCAACGGCCCGCCATCGGGCTCCGCAGGGGAGTTCGCCGCGCACGAACTCATCCCGGTGCTCAACGATCCAGGCCAGATCGGCGAATGGGAACAGGAAGCAGCGGGGGCCGCAGGGCGCTGCCGGCGATGCTGCATGTCGACACCGGAATGGCCCGGCTCGGTTTGACCCCGCGCGAGTTCGCGCGGCTGGCGGACGATCTGCGCCGCCCCGGCGCCATCTGCTGGCGCGCGGTGATCAGCCATCTCGCCTGTGCCGACGAGCCGGAGCACCCGCTCAACCCGCAGCAGCGCCAGCGTTTTGTGACCGCGCGAAGCCGGCTGGGCGGCATGCCCGCCAGTCTCGCCGCGTCGTCGGGGATTTTTCTCGGCCGCGATTTCCATTTCGATTTTGTCCGCCCGGGCGCCGCGCTCTATGGCGTCAACCCGCAACCGGGCCGCGCCAATCCGATGCGCCAGATTGTCCGGCTCGGTGCAAGAATCCTGCAAATCCGCGACGTTGACGCGGGTCAGCCGGTTGGCTACGGTGCGGCGCACATGATGGCTGCGGCGGGGCGGTTGGCGACCGTCGCGGTCGGCTACGCCGATGGGTGGCTGCGTTCGCTGAGCCATCGCGGGTCGGGCCATATCGGCGGCGTCCGCGTTCCGTTGCTCGGCCGGGTTTCGATGGATCTCGCTATCTTCGACATATCCGCGGTCGACCCGTCGGTGGCGCGGCCCGGCTCTTTTATCGAGTTGTTGGGCGAAGATTATGGCGTCGACGCCGCCGCCGCCGATGCCGGCACGATCGGCTATGAGATTCTGACCGCGCTCGGCGGGCGCTATCATCGGATTTACCACGGCGCCGCGTTGCCGGAATCGAGCGCGCTATCGGAATGATGAAGTTTCTCGCCTCGATCGGCGCCGCCTTTCTCGGTTTTCTTGCCGCGGCCGGGCGGCTCGCCATGTTTGCCGGGATGGCGCTGGCGACGGCCTTTTCGCCGCCCTTCTATCTGCGTGCGATCCTGCGTCAGATGGTCGAGATCGGCTATTTCTCGCTGCCGGTCGTCGGCTTGACCGCGTTGTTCACCGGCATGGTGCTGGCGCTGCAATCCTATACCGGGTTCAGCCGCTTCGCCGCCGAAAGCGCGGTGGCGACGGTCGTCGTCCTGTCGGTTACCCGCGAACTCGGTCCGGTGATTGCCGGATTGATGGTTGCCGGCCGGGTCGGTGCGGCGATGGCCGCCGAAATCGGCACGATGCGCGTCACCGACCAGATCGACGCGCTGACCACCTTGTCGACCAACCCGCTGCGCTATCTGGTATTGCCGCGCCTGATCGCCGGGTTGGTGACCTTGCCGCTGCTGGTCTTCGTCGCCGACATCATCGGCGTTTTTGGCGGATATCTGGTCGGGGTCTACCGGTTCGGCTTCAACGCCTCGGCCTACCTCGCCCGCACCCAGCAATATCTCGAGATCAACGATGTCGTCTCGGGCTTGGTCAAGGCCGCCGTGTTCGGGTTCATCGTGGCATTGATGGGGTGCTATCACGGCTACTATTCGCGGGGCGGGGCGCAGGGCGTGGGCCAGGCGACGACCGCCGCCGTCGTCTCGTCCTCGATATTGATCCTGTTCTTCGATTATGCGATCACCCAGGCCCTGTTTGCCCGATGAGCTGCCCATGGCGATGACCGCGGCCGCGGCGTCCAAGATTTCCGTGCGCGGCCTGCAAAAATCGTTCGGCCGCAACCGCGTGCTCGATGGCATCGATATCGACTGCGCGCGGGGCGAAAGCATCGTGATCATCGGTGGCTCGGGCACCGGCAAATCGGTACTGATCAAATGCATTCTGGGCCTGCTGCGGCCGGATGCCGGTTCGGTCGCGATCGACGGCGCCGAATCGGTGCGTCTGCGGCGCGCCGCACGCGAGCGCATATTGCAGAAATTCGGCGTGCTGTTTCAAGCAAGCGCCCTGTTCGACTCGCTGCCGGTGTGGGAGAATGTCGCGTTCGGTCTGATCCACGGGCGCAGCATGGAGCGGCAGGCGGCGAGGCAGATCGCGCTGACAAAGCTCGCCGCGGTCGGGCTCGGCCGCGATGTCGCCGAGCTGCGGCCGGCCGAGCTTTCCGGCGGCATGCAAAAGCGGGTGGCCTTGGCGCGCGCGGTCGCTGCCGATCCAGAGGTGATCTTCTTCGACGAGCCGACCACCGGCCTCGACCCGATCATGGCCGATGTGATCAATAACCTGATCCTGAAATGCGTGCGCGAACTGGGCGCCACCGCGGTCTCGATCACCCACGACATGGTCAGCGCCCGCAAGATCGCCGATCGGATCGCGATGCTGCACAAGGGACGGATCGTCTGGCACGGACCGGCGGCGGAGATCGACCGTTCCGGCGACCCGTTTGTCGACCAGTTCATCAACGGCCGCGCCGAAGGGCCGATCCGGATGGAGGTCCGCGCCGTATGATCGCGGCTCTCGTCTGTCGCCCCAGCCGGCAGGAGTGAGCCGATGGCGCGGGCACAGGCGAGGTTTGTCTGCCAGCGCTGCGGGGCGGTCCACCCCAAATGGACCGGCCGCTGCGACGGCTGCGGCGCCTGGAACAGCCTGATCGAGGAATTGCCGCGCGAGGGCCTGCCCAAAGGCCTCGACCGCCAGGGCGGCCGCACCCTCGATTTTGTCGGGCTGACCGGGCCGAGCCTGCTGCCGCCGCGCCGGGTGACCGGCATCGCCGAACTCGACCGGGTGTGCGGCGGCGGGTTCGTCTCGGGCTCGGCGATCCTGGTCGGCGGCGATCCCGGCATCGGCAAATCGACCTTGCTGTTGCAGGCCGCCGCGGCGATCGCCTCGGCCGCGGGAAAGCCGGCGAGCGCCGCCTACATCACCGGCGAGGAGGCAATCGACCAGGTGCGCCTGCGCGCCCTGCGGCTCGGGGTCGCGGCGAGCCCGGTGCAGCTGGCCGCGGCCAGCAATGTGCGCGACATCCTGGCGTCGCTCGACCGCATCGACGCGCCCGATCTGGTAGTCATCAATTCGATCCAGACGATGTATCTCGATACGCTCGACAGTTCGCCCGGCACCGTCAGCCAGGTGCGCGGGGCGGCGCAGGAATTGATCCGGGTCGCCAAGCAGCGCGGCTTCGTGCTGGTCCTTGTCGGCCATGTGACCAAGGAAGGGGTCATCGCCGGGCCGCGCGTGCTCGAGCACATGGTCGACACCGTCTTGTATTTCGAGGGCGAGCGTGGGCATCGGTTCCGCATCCTGCGTGCGGTCAAGAACCGCTTTGGCGCCACCGACGAGATCGGCGTGTTCGAGATGAGCGACCGCGGGCTGGTCGAGGTGCCGAACCCCTCGGCACTGTTCCTCGGCGGGCGGCAGGGGGCGGGGCCGGAGACAGCCGGCGCCGAGGGCGATGATTTGCCCGGCGCCGCCGGGTCCGGACCGCTCAGCGGCTCGGCGGTGTTCGCCGGCATCGAGGGGACCCGCCCGGTACTGGTCGAGGTTCAGGCCTTGGTCGCCCCGGCGCTGCTCGGGACCCCGCGGCGGGCGGTGGTCGGCTGGGACGGCACCCGGCTCGCCATGATCACCGCGGTGCTCGATGCGCGCTGCGGGCTCTCGGTCGGCGCCAACGACATCTATCTGAACATCGCCGGCGGCTTGCGCATCGTCGAGCCGGCGGCGGATCTGGCGGTCGCGGCGGCTTTGCTCTCGGCGCTGGGCGAGACGCCGGTCCCCGGCGATTCCGTCGTCTTCGGCGAAATCGCGCTGTCGGGCGAGGTGCGCCCGGTCGGCCATAGCGAAGCCCGGCTCAAGGAGGCGGCCAAGCTCGGCTTTGCCGAGGCGTGGGTCCCGAGCCGCGGCGGAAGGATTCGCGGGACCGCCGGCGGGGCGGGGCTGACCACGGTGCCGATGGCCCATCTGAGCGATCTGGTCGCACGCCTGTCGCCAAAGCCGGCAGCGTTGCGCCCCGGGCGGATCGGGGGCCGGATCGGGGCCGGGCTGGCGGACGTGTCGGGGTCGTGTCGTGAACGCCGTCGATCTCGCCGTTCTCGTGGTCATCGCCCTTTCGGCGGTATTCGCCTTCGCCCGCGGTTTCGTGCGCGAGGCGTTGTCGATCGCCGCCTGGGTCGGGGCGGCGCTGATTGCAATCTACGGGTTTACTTATGCCTACGGCATCATCGCGCATTTCGTGACCACGCCATTGCTCGCCGAACTCATCGCCGGCGCCGGGCTGTTTCTGGTTTCGCTGATCGGGCTGACGCTGCTGACCGGTTTTCTTTCACGCTTCGTTCAGTCGAGCACACTCTCGCCGATCGATCGGACCCTGGGGTTGATTTTTGGCGTGGTGCGCGGCGCGGTTCTGGTTTCGCTGGCCTACCTGGTGGTGGACATCAGCCTGCCGCAAACCGACCACCCGAGCTGGCTCCAGGACGCGAAAAGCGAACCGCTGCTTGCCCAGGGGGCAAATATTTTGCGCGGCATACTCCCGGAATCGCTTCAGGTGAAAAGCGCGTCGGCGATTGACGATGCGCAAAACTCGCTTAGCCGCGCTAAGGCGGCGCAGGATGCGATGGGGGCGCTTGCCAACCCCGCCCCCATCCCGCCAAAGCCCGCCGATGCGCCGGCGCCGGCTTACAAGCCCGCCGAGCAACGCGATTTGGACCGGCTGATCAACAACTCGCGATAGCGGAGTGCGGCATGGCGTCCCTCTCGCATTCGGTCGAGCGAGTAACCATTTTGGGGGAGCCGAAACGAGGATCGCCCATGGCCCCGAACGATCCCGAAAGCGACGCCCCACCGAACCCCGATTCACTCGACGCCGATCATCTGCATGAAGAATGCGGCGTGTTCGGGGTCTATGGCCATCCCGAGGCGGCGGCGCTGGTGGCGCTCGGCCTGCACGCGTTGCAGCACCGCGGTCAGGAGGCAGCCGGCATCGTCGCTTATGATGGCGAGCAGTTCAGCGCCCACCGCGGCATGGGGCAGGTCAGCGACAATTTCAGCTCGAAAGAGGTGATCGCCCGGCTGCCGGGGCGCGCCGCGATCGGCCATGTCCGCTATGCGACCACCGGCGAGGTCGCGTTGCGCAACGTCCAGCCACTGTTTGCCGATTTCGAGTTCGGCGGCCTCGCCATCTGCCACAACGGCAATCTGACCAACTCCTATCAGCTGCGCCGCCGGCTGGTGCACCGCGGCAGCCTGTTCCAATCGACCAGCGACACCGAGGTCATCGTTCATCTGATCGCGACCAGCCTCAAGGAAACCGTCGTCGACCGGCTGACCGACGCGCTGCGCCAGGTCCAGGGCGCCTATTCCTTGGCGGCGCTGTCGCAGGACGTAATCATCGGCGTGCGCGACCCGCTGGGGGTGCGTCCGCTGGTGCTGGGCCGGCTCGGCGACGCCTGGATTCTGTCGTCGGAAACCTGCGCGCTCGACATCATCGGCGCCGATTTCGTCCGCGACGTCGCCGCCGGCGAGATCGTCATCATCGGCGCCGACGGGATCGAGAGCCTGCTGCCGTTCGGCCGGCGCGAGAGCCGGTTCTGCGTCTTCGAGCACATCTATTTCGCCCGCCCCGACAGCGTCGTCGAGGGCGCCAGCGTCTACGAGGCGCGCAAGCGCATCGGCCGCGAACTCGCCCGCGAAAGCCATGTCGACGCCGACATCGTCGTGCCGGTGCCCGATTCGGGGGTGCCGGCCGCACTCGGCTATTCCCAGGAAGCGGGTGTGCCGTTCGAACTCGGGATCATCCGCAACCATTATGTCGGGCGCACCTTCATCGAGCCGACCGACCAGATCCGCCATCTCGGCGTGCGGCTGAAGCACAATGCCAGCCGCGCCAATCTGACCGGAAAGCGGGTCATCCTGGTCGATGATTCGATCGTGCGCGGCACCACCTCGATCAAGATCGTCGAGATGGTCCGTCGCGCCGGAGCGCGCGAAGTTCATATGCGGATCTCGAGCCCGCCGACCCGTCACTCGTGCTTCTACGGGATCGCCACGCCGGAGCGCGACGAGCTTCTCGCCGCCCGCTACGATTTGGCGGCGATGACCGAATATATCGGCGTCGACAGCCTCGCCTTTCTGTCGATCGAAGGCCTTTACCGGGCGATGGGCGAGCCCGGACGCGACCCGCAGGCCCCGCGCTTCTGCGACGCCTGCTTTACCGGCGACTACCCGATCCCGCTGATCGACGCCGATAACGGCAAGGTCTCGGTGCAATTGTCGTTGCTCGCCGAGCCCGCCTGAGGCCGAGATCCGTGACTACCGAGGGGGCTGCGTCGAGCGGCCGGCTCGCCGGCAGGATCGCGCTGATCACCGGCGCTTCGCGCGGCATCGGCGCCGCGGTCGCGCTGCGCTTTGCCGGCGAGGGCGCGCATGTGGTGCTGGCGGCGCGCACCGTCGGCGGCCTCGAAGAGCTCGACGACGCGATCCGCGCGCGCGGCGGCAGCGCCACGCTGGTGCCGCTGGACTTGCGCGATTTCGGCAAAATCGACGAACTGGCGGCGGCCCTTCACCAACGCTACCAGCGGCTCGACATCCTCGTCGGCAATGCCGGCGAACTCGGCAGGTTCTCGCCGCTCGCCCAATTTCCGCCGGCCATGTGGGCCGAAATCATCGACCTCAACCTGACCGCAAACTGGCGCCTGATCCGGGCGATGGACCCGTTGCTGCGTGCTGCCCCGGCCGGGCGCGCGATCTTTGTCACCAGCGGCGCCGCGCGCAGCACCTATGCCTATTGGGGCCCCTACGCGGTCAGCAAGGCCGGCCTTGAAACGCTGGTCAGGATCTACGCCGCCGAGATCGAAAAGACCCGGGCGCGGGCAAATCTGCTCGATCCCGGCAAGGTGCGCACCCGGCTGCGCCGGCGCGCCTTTCCCGGCGAGGACCCGAAACTGGTGCCCTCGCCCGAGAGCGTTGTAGACGCGTTTCTCGACCTCGCTCTGCCCGAATGCGCCCGCAACGGCGAAATCGTCGAGGCCGCAGCCCAAGGAGGGTGAGGCAGGAGCCCCCTACTTGGTCGTTTTGGTGTTCGCGGTTTTCGCCGAGCTGCCATGCGCATGGTGTCCGGCCGCATGAAAGCCCTGCTGATCGGCTTCCTTTTGGCACATGAAGGCGCCGTGCTTGGTCTTGCCGTAATATCGGTTGCCGCTCATGTGATAGGCCTTGGAGCCGGCGAGATTGACCCAGACCAACGCGTCGCCCGGGCAATGCGCCTTCGCCGCCTGCTCCGAGGAAAACTGGTCGGCGGCGAGGCTGGTCGACTTGCTCGCTCGCGCCTTCGCCGGATGGGCGGGGGTAGCGGCGGCCGCATGCGAAGGAGGGGTCTGGGCCAGCGCCGGGGCAGCCATCGCCATCAGCAACACGGCACAGATCGAGATCGTCCGTCGCGCTGTGCCCAATTCGCGAAACGCCGCGAAAATCTCCTTCATGCCGCGATCCCCCTCCGGCTCATTACGGACCCCGAACCCGCGCGGGCGTTCCGTTGCGCGATTCATATCGCGGCTCGGTGTGGCAGTAAAGAACTCAGATATCCAACCCAGCTTCTTCAATCCACACGCGATGAACGGCTGGCGGCACCGGGCTTGCGGCAATCGATCGCGCCCTAGCGGGTATCGTAGGGGTTCTTGCCTTGCCTCAGCATCAGCCGAATCGGCGTGCCGGGCAGATCGAACCCCTCTCGGAGCGAGTTGACCAGGTAGCGCCGGTACGAATCGGGCAATTCGCTCGGCTTGGAGGCGAACAGCGCAAAGCTTGGCGGCCGGGTGTTGACCTGGGTCATATAGCGCAGGCGCAGCCGGCGCCCGGCGAGCAGCGGCGGCGGGTGCCGCTGCTGGGTTGCGGCGAGCCAGCGATTGAGCTCGGCGGTCGCAACGCGCCGGTTCCACACCCTGTCGGCCGCGACGATCGCCGCCATCATCGCCTGGAGGCCATGGCCGGTCAGCCCCGATACCGGGACGAGGGCGACGCCCTGAAGCTGCGGGAGCGAGATCGACAGCCGGTCGCGCAGCTCTTTGATGGCCGCGGCGCCGTTCGCAACCGCGTCCCATTTGGTCGCGGCCAGAACCAATGCCCGACCTTCCTCGGCGACCTGCCGGGCTATTGTCAAATCTTGCCGCTCGAGCGGCTGCAACCCGTCGAGCACCAGGACCACGGTCTCGGCAAAACGTATCGTGCGCAGCGCATCGCCGACCGAGAGCTGTTCGAGCTTGCCTTCGACCCGCGGCCGGCGGCGCATCCCGGCGGTGTCGACAAGGCGGATCGGCCGGTCCTGCCACACCCAGTCGATGGCGATCGCATCGCGGGTAATCCCGGCCTCGGGCCCGGTCAGCAGCCGTTCTTCGCCGATCAACCGATTGACCAAGGTCGATTTGCCGACATTCGGGCGGCCGACGATGGCGAGTTGCAAGGGCTTCGCCGGCGCGTCCGGTGCGATGTCCTGCGCCAGCGCGGGGCCGCGGTCGAATGGCACCAGGCGCTCGTAAAGCTCGGCCAGTCCTTCGCCGTGCTCGGCCGAAACCGGCACCGGATCGCCGAGACCGAGCCGATAGGCCTCGCCAACGCCGGGTAGGGTTGCCCGGCCTTCGGTCTTGTTGGCGACGACGACCACCGGCTTGCCGCTGCGCCGCAGCCAGCCTGCAAAGTGCCGGTCGACCTCGGTGACGCCGGCGCGCGCATCGACGACCAGGAGCGCCACGTCGGAATCGGCGAGCGCGCGTTCGGTCTGGGTCTGCATGCGGCCGGCGAGCGATGCGGGTGCCGCCTCCGCCAGGCCGGCGGTGTCGATCGCGCGGAATTCGAGGTCGGCGATTCGTCCCGCGCCTTCGCGGCGGTCGCGGGTCACCCCCGGCGTATCGTCGACCAGCGCGGCCCGGCTGCCGACAAGCCGGTTGAACAATGTCGACTTGCCGACATTCGGGCGTCCGAGGATGGCGACGACGAGCGTCACCGGAATACCCCGGCCGAGGCGATTCGATCAGCGATAGGCGGAAAGCTCGCCATTGTCGCTGAGGACATAGAGCGTGTTGTTGGCGATGACCGGGTCGACAAAGGCGCCGCCCGGCATCTGCTCGCGGCCGAGCGGCGCGCCGGTATAGGGCGAGACCGAAAGCGCCCAACCGTCGGAGGACAGCAGGATCAGCCGGTCGCTGCCCAGCACCGGCCCGGCCCACTCGATCGGGTCTTCCTTCGCCTTTTCATCCTCGTAGCTCGGCAGCTGCCGCACCCAGCGCACTTTGCCTTCGTTTCGCGTCAGGCACAGCAGCTCGTTGTTGTTCGACAGAATATAGACGTAGTCGCCGGCAACCCAGGGCCCATGGGCGGAGCCGATATCCTGCTCCCAATTGCGCTCGCCGGTGCGCAGATCGATCGACACCATGCGGCCGCTGTGGCTGACGGCAAACACCCGCCCGCGGTCGATGACCGGCCGGCCGCGAATATCGGCAAGCGCCGAGACCGCATCGGAACTGCGCGTGGCCGCGAGGTTGTCGGACCACAGCGTCCGTCCGTTCTCGACGGTCAGGGCATAGAGCTCGCCCGATGAGTAACCCACCACGACCACCTCTCCCTCGACTGCCGGGCTGGAGCTGCCGACCAGCCCCGCGGTTTCGGGGATGCCGTTTTGGCTCCACAGCCGCCGCCCGTCATCGGTTGCAAGCGCGACCAGCTCGTTTTCGACGGTCACCACATAAATCCGGCCATCGCTCACCGTCGGCCCGCTGCGCACCGGGGCGCCGACGCCGGTCTTCCAGATCACCTTGCCGTTGGCCGGGTCGAGCGCCAGAACCTGGGCGTAACCGGTCGACACGTAGAGCCGACCTTTCCAAAACGCGACCCCACCGCCGAAGGAATTGCCGTAATCGTTCGAGGGCTTGAGATCCTCCCGCCAAATCTGATTGCCGTTCACAGCATTGTAGGCGCCGACCTGGGAGCCGCCATCCATGGCGTAGACGCGCCCATCGACCACGATCGGCTGGGCCAGCACCTGGGTGTATCGCGAAGAGCCTTCGCCGACGCTGGTCTTCCATGCCTGGGTGAGCCGATAGGGCAGCGCCAGATGTTGCATCGCATGGTTGGGATAGCCGCCAGGCTGCGGCCAATCCGGATTGACCACCGGCTTTGGCAAGGTGATCGCGATCTGGGCCAGAGCAGGATCGGGCTTGAGCCGGCGATCGAGGCTCAGCACCGAGATCCGCTCGCCCGGCAACGGTTGTTTCTTGGTCGCGAACCAGCTGCACCCGGACAGCGCCAAGCCGGCCAGCAACAGCAACGCAACGGCAGCTCGGAGCATCGCGGGGTGCGAACCTGAATTATGGGGCGAGCGCGGCCGCCATCTCGGCAGCCCGGGCGCGCACGCTGCGCGGCGCGGCGAGATCGTCGGCGAGACTCTTGTAGAGCTTCAGGGCGTCCTTGTCGTCGCCGAGTTCGAGTTCCGCGGCTGCGGTCAGCTCCGTCGCGGTCGGCCGCCACGGGTTGCCGGAAGCGATCAGCGGCGCCAGTCGGGTGATCGTCGCGTGCGGATCGGCTTTGGGCGCGCTCTGCATAACCGAAAGGAGCACGGCAAGATCGCGAAAGGCGGAATCGATCCCGCCCATCTGCGCGATGCGGTCGTAGGCTGCGATCGCCCCCTTGCGGTCGCCCGACTTGGCCAGCATGGCCGCGTCCTCGAAGGAGGCGAGAAGCGAATAGCCGCCTCCCTCGCGGGCAATCGCCGCGAATACCGTGGCGGCATCGGCGGTCTTTCCGGCGCGAGCCAAGGCCATCGCCCCGGCATAACGGGCCGATTGGGCGCGGCGCTCGGACAGCTGGTGCGCCCGCCAGGCCACCACGCCGCCCGCGATCAGCAGGGCCAGCGCCGCCACGGCCATCACATAGCGACCGTAGCGCGACCACAGCTTGAGCAGATTGTCGCGACGAAGCTCCTCGTCGATTTCGCGGAAGATGTCGCTCACACAAGCCCCGGCCGGCTTCTCGCTGCAGCAGCGGCTACCATATCCGCTCGCCCGAGGGGAGGCAAATCGCCGCCGGCCATGCCGCCTGGCGGTCTGGCGCTCGCTTGACAAGCATCCCGGTTCCGTGCCGTGTACCCGGCTTGCTCGCAATGCCGCGCCGGACCCATTCGCCAATGCATGCCTATCGAACTCATACCTGCGGAGCGCTGCGCCTCGCCGATGCGGGGCGGCTCGCCCGGCTATCGGGTTGGGTTCACCGCAAGCGCGATCACGGCCACCTGTTGTTTATCGACCTTCGCGATCACTATGGCCTCACCCAATGCGTGATCGACGCGTCCTCGCCACTGTTCCAGGCCGCCGATGCGCTCAGGCTCGAAAGCGTCGCCACCCTGACCGGCCGCGTCGCCGCCCGCTCGGCCGACACCCTCAACCCCCGGCTCGACACCGGCGAGATCGAGCTGGCGATCGCCGAGATCGAACTCCAGTCGGAGGCCGAGCCGCTACCGTTCCCGGTCAATGCCGATGCCGAATACCCCGAGGAGATGCGCCTCGCCTATCGCTTTCTCGATCTGCGGCGCGAGCGTATGCACGCCAACATCATGCTGCGCTCCCAGGTTATCGCCTCGATCCGCCGGCGGATGATCGCCCAGGGGTTTTCCGAATTTCAGACCCCGATCCTGACCGCGGACTCGCCCGAGGGCGCACGGCCCTATTACGTGCCGAGCCGGCTGCATCCGGGTGAGTTCTACGCGTTGCCGCAGGCGCCGCAGCAGTTCAAGCAATTGCTGATGGTCGCCGGGTTCGACCGCTATTTCCAGATCGCGCCGTGCTTTCGCGATGAAGCCGGCCGCGCCGACCGCGCGCCCGGCGAGTTCTACCAGCTCGATCTCGAAATGTCCTTCGTGACGCAGGAGGATGTGTTTGCCGCAGTCGAGCCGGTGTTGCACGGCATCTTCGCGGAATTCGGCGGCGGCTCGCCGGTCACGGCGGCGCCGTTTCCGCGCATCGCCTACCGCGATGCAATCCAGCGCTACGGCACCGACAAGCCAGATTTGCGCAACCCGATCGAGATGCGCGACGTCACCGAGCAGTTTCGCGGCTCGGGCTTCAGAATCTTCGCCGATCCGATCGAGGCCGACCGGCAAACCCGGGTCTGGGCGATCCCGGCGCCAAAAGGCGGCAGCCGGGCCTTCTGTGACCAGATGAATTCCTGGGCCCAGTCCGAAGGGCAGCCGGGGCTCGCCTATATTTTCTTTCGCAACGCCGAGGGCGCGGGACCGGTCGCCCGCAACCTCGGGCCGGGGGCGACCGAGGCGCTGCGCGGCGAACTCGGGCTCGGCGACGGCGATGCGGTCTTCTTTGTCTGCGGCCTGCCCCGGCTGTTTGCGCCATTCGCCGGCGCGGCGCGGCTGAAGATCGGCCGCGACCTCAGCCTCGACCGGAACGGCATCTTCGAGTTCTGCTGGATCGTCGATTTCCCGATGTACGAGCTGAACGAGGAAACCGGCCACATCGATTTCAGCCACAACCCGTTCTCGATGCCGCAAGGCGGTCTCGCCGCGCTCGAACAGCAGGATCCGCTCGATATCCTGGCCTACCAATACGACATCGTGTGCAATGGGGTCGAGCTGGCCTCGGGCGCGGTGCGCAATCACCGCCCCGAGGTGATGTACAAGGCCTTCGCCATCGCCGGCTATCCCGCGGCCGAGGTCGAGACCCGCTTTGCCGGCATGCTCAATGCCTTCAGATACGGTGCGCCGCCGCATGGCGGGCTGGCGCCCGGCATCGACCGTATCGTCATGCTGCTGGCCGATACCCCCAACATCCGCGAGGTGATCGCCTTCCCGATGAACCAGCAGGCGCGCGACCTGCTGATGCAGGCGCCGGCGCCGATCCCACCCGAACGGCTGCGCGAGCTGCATATCCGGTTGGTCACGCCGGCGGCGGAAGGAGCAAAGCCCTGACCCGCGCATTGCGGGGCGAGAACACGGGCGCCATCGGCCCCGCAGGAGCTGGCTCGCTGCTCGCGCGGAGCGTCGGGGCGATGGTCATGGCGGTCGGGCTGGCCGCGCTCGCGGTGCCGTCAGCATACGGCGCCGAAATCGCGCCGCACCGGGCGCTCTATTCGATGACCCTGGGATCGGCGCGCAGCGATTCGGGCGTACTCGATGCGAACGGCACCATGGATTATGAGTGGGGCGAGACCTGTGACGGTTGGACGATCGAGCAGCGCTATCGGCTCAAGATGCATTATGCCGAAAGCCACGACGTCGATATCGCCTCGAGCTTCGTCACCTGGGAGTCGAAAGACGGGCTGCACTACCGCTTCAATCAGCGGCAGACGCGAAACGGCGAGCTCGACCAGGAGATCAGCGGCGAGGCGAAACTTGATGGGCCCGGAAAGGGCGGGGTCGCCGAGTTCGTCAAACCGCACATGCATACCCTCAAGCTGGCGCCGGGCGTACTGTTTCCCAGCGCCCACACGATCCTGCTGATCGACAAGGCCCAGCAGGGCGAGACGTTCGTCTCCCGCCAGGTGTTCGACGGCTCCGCCGACGAAAATGCGGTTCAGGTCTCGGCGGTGATCGGCGCCAAGGCCACCGCCGAACCCGCCTCGGCAAAGCTCAGCCCGCTGTTGGAGCGGCCCGGCTGGTATGTCCGGCTCGCCTTCTTTCCGGTCGATGCCGCTGCCGAGGAGCCGGATTACGAGTTGGGGATGCGCCTCCTCGACAACGGCGTCTCCCGCGATATGACCATCGATTACGGCGACTATTCGATCCGCGCCAAGCTCGACGATATCGAGGCGCTGAGCAAGCCACATTGCTGATCGTCGCCGATCGCTGCAGACGCCAGCGGGCGCCGGGCGGCAGAGCCCATCGCATTCTTCGACCGATAGCGCCACGCGTGCGCTCCGAGGCGTGCGACATCGCGCATTTCATTCGCCCGCGGGCTGGTCTACTCCCGCTCCCGCCTGGCCCCACGCGGCGCAATCTCTGCGCCCGCGCCCGCGCCATGGCCGCCCAGATCGCGGCCGCGACCTAGCGAATTGTCGCCGAGACGGGCGCGGATCTGGTCGATCGCCTGTTCGAGCCGTCGCGGCCGGCCGAACTGGTCGTCGAACAGGGTCGGCAAATCGGCTTTGCCGCCGTCGACCAGAAGGTCGGCGCCGACCCCGATCAGGCGATAGCGGGTGACGCCGTCCGCTTCGGGCGAGAGCAGCGCCGAGGCGGTGCGAAACAGGGTTTCGGCGAGCTGGGTCGGATCGGCGAGGCGCCGCGACCGCGTGCGCAGGCGAAAATCGCCGGTCTTGAGCTTCAAGGTCACCGACCCGGCGGCGAGCGAGGCCTCTTTCAAATGTGCCGCGACCCGATCGCATAGCGGCCAAAGGGTGTGTGCCAGGGCCTGCCCATCGGCTTCATCCTGCGCCAGGGTGGTTTCCGCCGAGATCGAGCGCGCCGGCAGGTGAGCGAGTACGGCTTGCTGGTCAGCGCCCTGTGCGAGTTGGGCGAGCCGTGGCCCAATCCGCCCATAGCGCGCCGCGAGCTCGCGCTCGCCGAGTGCGGCAAGCTGACCGACCAGGGTAATGCCGTCGGCGGCGAGCCGGCGCTGCAACGCCGCACCGACGCCCCACAGCAGGGATACCGGCTTGTCGGCGAAAAAGGCGGGCGCCTCGCGGCGGCTGAGCACCGCGAAGCCGCGCGGTTTGTCGAGGTCGGAGGCGATCTTGGCGAGAAACTTGCTGTCGCTCAACCCGATCGACAAGGTGATTGCGAGCGTCGCCTCGACCCGCCGGGCAAGGGCCGCGAGCAGCTCGGCCGGCGCCGCGCCGTGCAGCTTCTCGGTGCCCGACAGGTCGAGGAAGGCCTCGTCGATCGACACCGGCTCGACCAGCGGGGTGAGCCGCCGCATCTCGGCCCGCACGGCCCGCCCGACCTCGCGATATTTGGCCATGTCCGGGCGGATCACCACCGCATCGGGGCAGGCGGCCAACGCCTTGAACATCGGCATCGCCGACCGCACGCCATAAAGCCGGGCCACATAGCAGCAGGCCAGGACGACCCCGCGCGCGCCGCCGCCGACGATGACCGGGCGATCGGCGAGCTCCGGCCGCTCGCGTTTCTCGACGGCGGCATAGAACGCGTCGCAATCGACATGGGCGATCGACAATGTGCCGAGCGCCTCATGGTGGACGAGCCGCGGCGACCCGCACCGGGCGCAACGGCGGCCCGGGGGCGCCGATATCGAAAGCCCGCCACAGTCGCGGCAGAGCGTGTTCACACCGGGGGCTGCGCCGGCCACAGCCACGCTGCTCCCCGTACCCCGCTCGCATCGCCATGCACCGGGGCGAGCAGGCGGGTGACGACCCGGTCGGAAAAGACGTATCGGCCCCACCGTTGCGGGACCTCGTCATACAGCACACGGATCGCCGAAAGGCCGCCGCCGAGCACGATCGCGTCCGGGTCGATCAGGTTGATGACCGAGGCGAGGCCGCGGGCCAGCCGGTCGCTATAGCGCGCCAAGGTCGCGCGGCAGCCGGCATTGCCGCTCTCGGCGGCGCCGGCAATCTCCGGGGCGGTCAGGCTTTGCCCGGTGTGACGACGGTGGTCCGCAGCCAGGCCCGGCCCCGACAGATAGGTCTCGAGGCAGCCGGACCGGCCGCACCAGCAGGGCGGCCCCGGCGTCTCGTCCGGCGCCGGACCGGGCAGCGGGTTGTGACCCCATTCGCCGGCGATCGCGTTGGCGCCGATCAGGACCCGTCCGCCGATGACCAGGCCGCCACCGACGCCGGTGCCGAGAATGACGCCGAACACCGTTTCGAGCCCGGTGGCGGCGCCGTCGATCGCTTCGGAAAGGGCAAAGCAATTGGCGTCATTGGCGAGGCGAACCGGGCGGCCCAGCGCGGCTTCGAGATCGTGCTGCAACGGACGGCCGATCAGGCATGTCGAATTTGCGTTTTTGACGAGACCGGTCGCCGGAGAGACGGCTCCGGGCATGCCGATCCCGATGGTGGCGGGAGCGCCAAGTTGATTCTCGATGGCGGCGACAATGGCGAGGATAGCGGCAATCGTGGCCTGGTAGTTCCCCGCTGGAGTTGGCGCCCGGCGTCGGTCGCGCACCACCCCGCCTTCGTCGATCGCCGCGCCCTCTATCTTGGTGCCGCCGAGATCAATTCCGATCCGCAGGCGTGTCGTCATTGGTCCGTCCTTTCCCGCCTGGATAGGACGAAACGATAGCGGTGCTCATCAATTTTTAAACCCATACCGTTAAAAGCCGATCGCAGAACCGGTTGCGAACCCGCCGGTCACCAAAAGAGGTGGCGGCGGGATCGCTGGACCCGCCGATATTTGAGCATTTTCTACAGGCGCGCGAAGCATGAACATCGAAATCCCGAATTCTGGCGGGACCGGCGCTCGGCCGCTGCGGCAGCAAATCTTGATCGTCGAGGACAATGACCTCAATATGAAGCTGTTCAACGATCTCCTCGTGGCGCATGGTTATGAGACCCTGCAGACGAAGGATGGCGTCGAGGCGCTGGCGCTGGCCCGTCGGCATCATCCCGATCTGATCCTGATGGACATTCAGCTTCCCGAAGTCTCGGGTCTCCAGGTCACCAAATGGATCAAAGAGGACGAAAATCTCTGCATGATCCCGGTCATCGCAGTAACCGCCTTCGCCATGAAAGGAGATAAGGAAAAGATGCGCGACGGTGGCTGTGAGGATTATATCGCCAAGCCGATCTCCGTCGCAGGTTTTCTGGAAATGGTCGAACGTTACCTTTCTTGATGCCGAAGTTTTCTTCCATACTGTAGCATTAGGGCGGCCGATGTCTGCGCGAGTGCTGGTCGTTGATGACATAGCAATCAATGTCAAGCTGCTCGAGGCCAAGCTTTCGAGCGAATATTTCGATGTGCTGTCCGCCCCCAGCGGCAGCGCCGCCCTGGCGATAGCCGACGCCGAACTGCCGGACGTCATTCTGCTCGATGTGATGATGCCGGGCATGGACGGTTTCGAAGTCTGCCGTCGCCTGAAGGCAAATCCGCGGACCGCCGATCTTCCGGTGGTCATGGTGACCGCTTTGTCCGACGCCGCCAATCGGCTGCGCGGGTTGGAGGCCGGCGCCGATGATTTTTTGACAAAGCCGGTCAACGACATTGCGCTGTTCGCGCGGGTGCGCTCGCTGGCCCGGTTGAAGCGGCTGATGGAGGAATGGCGGTTGCGCGACGAGATCTGCGGCCGCTTTGGCGGCCCGCAGGCCGCAGCCGCTGACGAAGGCGGGCCGGCGCGCATTCTGATTGCCGAAGAGGACGCGTTCGCCGCTGCCAGGATGTCGGAAACCTTGGCGATCGCGCACCGGGTGACGGTCGTCGGCAACTGCGCCGAAGCGCAATCGCGCCTCGATGTCGAGACCGAGCTGATCATCGCCAGCCTGACGACGCCGGATGGCGACCCGCTACGCCTGGTTTCGCAATGCCGCGCCAGCGAACTCTTTCGCCAATTGCCGATTCTGCTGATCGCCGCGGACCGCGATCTGCCGCGCCTCGCCAAAGGGCTCGATCTGGGCGCCAACGACTATCTGATCCGCCCGGTGGATCGCAACGAGCTGTTGGCGCGCACCAACATCCAGATCCGGCGCAAGCGGCTGCAGGAGCGGCTGAACCAGAACTACCGCCGCAGCCTTGAGCTGGCGCTGACCGATGAGCTGACCGGTCTCTACAACCGCCGGTATCTGTTCGCCCATCTGGACGAGTTGATCGAGCGGGTCAATCACGACGGCATCGGCGCGGCCGTTTTGCTTATCGACATCGACCATTTCAAGCGGGTCAACGACACCTATGGCCACGCCGCCGGCGACGATGTGCTGCGCGAGCTGGCGGCCCGGGCGACGAACACGGTGCGCAGCGTCGACCTCGTCGCCCGCCTGGGCGGCGAGGAATTCGTCGTGGTGATGCCCGAGACCGGCCCGGCGATCGCCGCTACGGTGGCCGAACGGCTGCGGTTGGCGGTTGCGAGCGAACCTTTCGCCCTCCGGGCGGGCGGCGCCGGCCTGCCGGTCACCATCAGCATTGGCGTTACCACCGCGGCAGCGCGCGGCGAGGATCGCGATTGCCTGCTCAAACGCGCCGACGATGCTCTCTACCGGGCAAAGGCGGATGGGCGCGACCGGGTCGTCGCCCGCTTGCCCGATCTCGCCGGTCGTCTCGGCGGTCAGCAGCCGCAGGAGCAAATCCCACTCTGACCCAGGCCCTCCCGAGGCCAGGCCGAGCAGCGCAATCCGCCAGATTGTTGTCCTACCCGCCGCGGCAGATCATCGATAGGCGGACTATCTGTCCGGCAAGTGGGCCATCTTGCAGATGATGTAGGCTATCGGCAGCACCGCCCGCGCTTCGCCTCGGTCATCGGCGGCGCCGCCCGCACGCTTCGTCTTGGCCATCGGCCGTCGGTCGCCGCCAGATTTGACGGTCAGTGAAACCTCGGCATGACCTCTTCGCATAACAGGCGCAGCGCGGTCATGACCTGCGGGTGCGGGATCAGGCCGCCGCAATTCAGCTCGGCCAAAATGCCGTCGATGCCGAGCTCGTCCTGCAAGGCGCGCAGCCGCTCGCCGACGCTCTGCGGCGTGCCGATCAGCACCTGGCCTTGCAAGGCCTCGTCATAGGTCAGCTTTTCGAGGCGTTCCAGACGCTCCGCCCGGCCCTCGATCGCGCGCGTACCGCCGCGGGACATCGAATCGCGCAAGCGCTCGGTCTGCTCGCGGTAGAAATGCATCAGGCTCTCCCGCGCCTCTTCGCGCGCCCGGCCCTCGGTTTCGGCAAGGTAGGTCGGCACCCGCAGATACACCCGGCCCCGCCCCGGATGGCCGGCCGCGGCATAGGCCTCGCGGTACTCGCGTATCGCCGGGGCGAATTCGGAAAACGAGCCGTGGCGGGCATTGATAAAGATCGGCAGCCCGCGTTCGCCGACCGCGGGGTAGGTGTCGGGGCTGGCGGCGGCGATCCGGATCGGCGGCAGCGGCTGCTGAAACGGCTTCGGCGTGACCGCGATATTTTTGAAGCTGTAGTACCGTCCCTCAAAGGAGACCGCAGGCTGCGACCACGCCTGCTCGACAATGTCGAGGACTTCGGTAAAACGGTCGCGGCTTTCCGCATAGGACACGCCATAATCTTCGTAAGTGCGCGGCAGACCGCTGCGCCCGACCCCAAAGATCAGCCGGCCATGGCTGATCTGGTCGACCGTCGCCGCTTCCTCGGCCAGGCGCAGCGGGTGGCACAGCGGCAATACCTGAACCGCGAGGCCAATTCTGATGCGGCGGGTGCGCGCGGCGATGGCGCTGGCGATGCTCAGCGGCGCCGACAATACCGAGCGCTGCGGATCGAAATGGAGCTCGGCCAGCCACATCACGTCGAGACCCAATTGTTCCGCCGCGTCGATTTGCTCGAACGCCTCCGCGAAGGTGTCCGCGTCGGTGCGGCCCGGCAGCGCGGGAAACTGGTGAAACATGCCGAATTCCATGGCGACGAACTCCTCTCTGCCACCCGGCTGGCGGGCGGCCCGATCAGGCAAAGTGCGTTATCGTGGATGGCGTCAACAGGGCGCGCAAGAGGGACGGAGCATCGCGCTCGTCATTGTCGGTGGTGGCCGCTGCTGGAATCGAGGCGGCGCGGCGTGGTATTGCCTTGGCCAATGCGGCCGGGATGGCCGGCGCAACGGAGGGCGGCGATGATCAGCGACCCGATCGAGTTCGAGCTGTTGAAGAATTCGCTGCTGTCGATCGCCGATGAGATGGCGCTGACCATCTTTCGCACCACCTATTCGGGCGTGCTGAAAGACAATATGGACTATTCGACCGCGATCTTCGACGGCGCAGGCAATCTTGCGGCGCAGGGGCTGACCCTGCCCGGTCATCTCGGCTCGATGCCGACGGCGATGGCGGCGTTCGGCGCGGCGTTTGCCGGCGACATCGCCGAGGGCGATGTGTTCATCCTGAACGACCCGTTTCAGGGCGGCATGCATCTGCCCGACGTGTTCGTCTTCCAGCCGGTGTTTTTTGATGGCGAGATGTTGGCCTGGGCGGCGACGGTGTGCCATCACACCGATGTCGGCGGCCGGGTGCCGGGCTCGAACGCGTCGGATTCGACCGAAATCTACCAGGAAGGCCTGCGCATCCCGCCGTTGAAGCTGTTTGACCGCGGCAAGCGCAACGAGACGCTTTATGCGCTGATCGAGCGCAATGTGCGGGTGCCGGTCAAGGTGTTCGGCGATCTGCGCGCCCAGCTTGCCGCCTGCCACGGCTGCGAGAAATCGCTGCGCGAACTGGCGCGGCGGTACGGGCCCGGCAAGATCGGGCGGCATATGACCGATCTGATCGACTATTCCGAGCGTCTGACCCGGGCCGCGATCCGCGAACTGCCCGACGGGGTCTATGGTTTTCTCGACCATATCGACGATGACGGCATCGATGTCGGGGTGCCGATCCCGCTCAAGGTCGCCATCACCAAATCGGGCGACCATATGCTCGTCGACTGGACCGGCTCGGCGCCGCAGGTCAAGGGGGCGATCAACAACACGCTGTCCTTCACCAAATCAGCGAGCTATTGCGCGATCCGCTCGGTTCTGCCGGCCAACATCCCGAACAATGACGGCGTGTTCCGCGCGATCGAGGTCACCGCCCCGCCGGGAACCGTCGCCAACGGCGTCTTGCCGGCCGCCTGCGCGGCGCGCGGCCTGACCGGGTTTCGCATGGTCGACTGCATGTTCGGCGCGCTGGCGCAGATGCTGCCCGACCAGGTTCTCGCCAGTTCGGATGGCGGCAATACCGGGATCTCGATCGGCGGCTGGGATACCGCGCGGCGGCCCTTCATTTATGTTGATTTCACCTGCTGCGCCTGGGGCGGGCGGCCCTATGCCGACGGCCTCGACGGCAATTCCAACATTTTTGCCAACATGGCCTCGCAATCGATCGAGGTGACCGAGGCCGAGCAGCCGATCGCGATCACCGCCTATGAATTCATCGCCGACGCGATGGGGCCGGGAAAATTCCGCGGTGGCGCGCCGTTTCGCCGCGACTATCGCTTTCTCGCCGAGGAGGGGATCTTGCAGGTCCGCTCGGATCGGCGCGACTTCCGCCCCTATGGGCTCTATGGCGGGGGCCCGGGCAAGCCGTCGATGAATTATCTGAACCCGGACGGCGAGAACCGCCCGTTGCCGTCCAAACTGACGATGACGATCCGCCGCGGCGACGTGTTCCGTCATGAGGTGGCCGGCGCCGGCGGCTGGGGCGACCCGCTGGAACGCGATCCGGCGATGGTGTTGCGCGACGTGCGCAACGAACTGGTGTCGCCGGCGGCGGCGAGGGCCGATTACGGAGTGGTGTTGACGCAAAATCTGCTGGCGGTCGACGAGGCGGCGACGCGGGTCTTGCGCGGACATCTGCGCCATCTGCGCGACTGGCGCCAGATCCCGGCGATATCGTGGCAGCCCTCCGCTATCGCCCTGGCGGCGGAATAAGAATGGCTGGCTCCGGGCGCCAGCGGCCAGTCTTCGCGCGATGACCAGATACCGGGTCGGGGTCGATATCGGCGGCACCTTCACCGACATCGTCTTTCTCGGCGAGGACGGCCAGAGGCTGACCAAAAAGGTGTCCTCGACCGTCGACAATTATGCGGCGGCGATCGTCGCCGGCATCGAGGCGCTGATCCGCGAGCGCGGGCTCGACGCCGAGATTATCGAATTGCTGCACGGCACCACGGTCGCCTCGAACGCGATCCTCGAATTGAAGGGCGCGCGTACCGGGCTGATCACCACCCGCGGTTTTCGCGACGTGCTCGAGATCCGCACCTTGCGGATGCCGCGGCTCTACGATCTGTCATGGACCAAGCCGCCGCCATTGGTCGAGCGCCGGCTGCGGGTCGAGGTCGACGAGCGCATCAATGTCCGGGGCGAGATCGAGCGGCCGCTCAGCGAGGCCGATGCCGCGCGGGCGATCGAAAAACTGGTCGGCGAGGGGGTCGAGGCGATCGCCGTCTGCCTGATCCATTCCTACGCGAACCCGGTGCATGAGGAGCTGATCAAGCGGGCGGCCGAGCGGATCGCCCCATCCGTGACCTTGTGCATCAGCGCCGAGGTGCTGCCCGAAATCAAGGAATACGAGCGGACTTCGACCACGGTGATCAACGCCTATGTCCGGCCGATCGTCGAGAAATACCTGTCGCGCCTGATCGCCGAACTCAGGGCAGATCGGGATCGGCGCCCCGCTGCTGCTGATGCAATCGAATGGCGGGCTGACCACCGCCAAGGCGGCGGCGCTAACCCCGATGAACATCATCGAAAGCGGACCCGCCGCAGGGGTCGTCGGGGTGCAGGCATTGGCCCGGCAGATCGGCATCGGCAAAGCGATCTCGTTCGACATGGGCGGAACCACGGCCAAGGCCTCGATCATCGAGGATGGCATGGTCAGCCGGGCGCTCGAATATTCGGTCGGCGGCGGGGTCATGATCGGCTCGCGCCTGCTGTCGGGGGCGGGCTATGCGTTGAAGGTGCCGGCCATCGATCTGGCCGAAATCGGCGCCGGCGGCGGATCGATCATCTCGGTCGATGCCGGCGGCGCGTTGCAGGTCGGGCCGCACAGCGCCGGGGCGTTTCCCGGCCCGGTATGCTACGGCATTGGCGGCACCGAGCCGACCCTGACCGACGCCAATGTCGTTCTCGGCTATCTCAATCCCGATCATCTGGTCGGCGGCGCGGTCAAGCTGAATGCTGACAAGGCGCGTTCGGTCATTGCCGAACGGATCGCCCGGCCGCTCGCGATCAGCGTCGAAGAGGCCGCCCGGGGCGCCTATCTGATCGCCGCCTCGAACATGATCCGCGCGATCAAGGCGGTATCGAGCGAGCGCGGGCGCGACCCGCGCGAATACGCGCTGGTCGCCTTTGGCGGCAACGGGCCGCTCTTCGCCGTGGCGATGGCCGAGGCGCTGCTGATGCGCCGGGTTCTGGTGCCGCCATCGGCCGGCGTCTTTTCCTCCTACGGGCTGCTCTATTCGGAAGTCGAATATCATTTCACCAAGACCCGCAAGGCGTTGCTGGCGGCGCTCGATCCGGCGGAAATCGGCGCGAGCCTCGGCGGCCTCGAAGGCCAGGCCCGCACCCGTTTGAACGAGGACGGGTTTGCCGGCGATCGCATCGAGCTGAGCCGCGCCGCCATGCTGCACTATCAGGGCCAGTCCTTCGAATTGGAGGTGCCGATCCCGGCGGGTCCGATTGATCGGGCGGCACTCGCGGCACTCGAAGAAGCCTATGGCGTCGAGCACGAGAAGACCTATGGCCACCGCGCCGGCGCCGACGAGCCGGTCGAGCTGGTGACGCTCAAGGTGGTCGGGCGCGGCATCCCCGAAACCCCACGCGCCACCCTCGCCGCCGCGGCCGCGCTGCCCGAGGGGATTGCCATCGCCAACCCGCTGCGCCAGGCCTATTACGGTCCTGCGCTCGGCTGGCGCGAGACCGTGGTAATCAACCGCGCCGATCTGGCGACGCCGCGGTCCGGGCCGTGCATCATCGAGGAATATGATTCGACCTGTATCGTGCCGCCCGCCGCCGCCGCCAGCCTCGACCGCTTCGGCAACATCGCAATCGCGGTCGGCGTCGGGGATGGCGGATAACGATCATTGAAGGAGCACCGCGCGATGCGCCGTAGCCAACCCACCACCGCCGTGATGGCGGCCCTGGCCTCGATCCTGCTGTCGGCGACCCCCGCGCTCGCCGCCTATGGCGCGATCGCCTGGGACAAGGAGTCCGGCAACCGCGGCTGGAGCTGGAACCAGGCGACAGCGCAAAAGGCCGCCGAACTGGCGCTGAGCCAATGCGGCGCCAGCGGTTGTAAGGTCGTCATCCGCACCAGCGCCGGCCGATGCGCCGCGCTGGCGACGACCGCCGATGGCAAATTCGCCGGCGGGGCAGCGCGCAAGACCAAGGACGAGGCGCGGCTGGCGGCGCTGGCGAATTGTCAGAAGGGGAAAGCCGGCGACTGCGTGATACGGGTCAGCGACTGCAACAAGTGAGTGGCTTCGCGGCGACGGCGTCGGTAATGGCTAGCCCGCCAGCCGCACCAGCTCCTCGCGCCCGGCCAGCATGTCGTCGAGCGAGCCGAACGCGTTGATGTAATGGCCGGTGAAGCCCCCGGCTTCGACCCGCCGGAACATATCGGCAAAGTCGAGATCGCCTTTGCCCGGCGGCAAATGCACCTCGTGGCCGTTGCGCCAACAATCGGCGAGCCGCACCTCCTCGACCCGCGCCATGTCGATGGCGTCAACAAATCCCGCGACACCGTCCGGCACCAAATGCGCGTGGTTGACGGTGAAGGACAGCTTGAACGCCGGAGAGTTGATCGCTTCGAAGTAATAGCGCCATTCTTCGACCGTGTGCGCGAGGTAGTGAATTTCCGCCTCGGCCGGCTCCTTGTTCAGGTTTTCGAGCAGGATCAGCGCGCCGTGCCGCTCGGCATGACCGGTGATGCGCTTTAGCCGCTCAAGCCCGGCCTTCATCCGCATTTCTTTGTCCGAGGTGAAATGATAGCCGGCATGGACGACGATCGATTCGGCGCCAAGCCTGGGCGCCGCCTCGACATAGGCTTCGAGATAGCGGTCGACGGCCTCGCCGACATGGGGCGCGTATTCGGCGACATTGACCGCTGAGGCGGTGTGCAGGCCGAGATGGACGCCATGCCGATCGCATTCCCGGCGAATCCCGGCGGCGCGCGCATCGTCAAAGCTGGTCATCGCGTTGGCGCCGGTGTCGAGCTCGATGTCGATCCAGCGTATTTCGTGCGCCGCCGCCCATTCGATCGCGTCTTCGAGCTTCAACTTGCGCCCGACATCGATCCCGATCCGATCGCGCAACCCCATGCCGCCGCTCCCGGTGCAAATGGCCGAACAGGCAACCGCGTGATCGTACCGGGTCAGCGGCAATGCCGAACCGCGATCCGCCCCGGCTCGGCAGCGGAGCGCTGCTACTCCGCCGCGTCGCGTCGCGGCGGTTCGGTGGCGCGGCTCGCCGCGTGCCGGTCGATTTCCTTCTGGATCGCCGCGCTGGCCTGACCGGTGAAGTCGACATGGTGGCTGGTGGCGTAATCGTAGCTGCCACGCAGCAATTCCCGGCTCTTCTGGAAATGCGGATGGACGAACCGCGCCATCAGCTCGTAGTGCTTTTTGGTCGCGTCCCAATCGGCCCAGTTCTGCGCCAGTTCGGCGATGACCCCGAACCCGCCGGAGCCATTGATCAGCCGCTCGATATAGGCGATCGCGTCGTCGGGGGTGCCGATGCATCCGGTGCCGGTCTCGATCAGCCATTCGATCGGGTCGGCGACGTCGGGCGGAATGATCGGAAAGGTCGCCACATCGCGGAAATAATTGGCGAAGGCCTGCACCCCAAACCGGACGTTCCGGCGAGCCTCTTCGCGCGTCTCGGCAATGTGAAACAGGCCGACCACCCGCCAGTTCTTGCGGTCCGGGACATGGCCGTTCGCGCGCGCGGTCTCCTCGTATATGCCCCAATTACGGGTATGGGCTTCCATCGCCATCGGGCTGGTGCCGCCGATCGACAGCATGCCGACGCCGTATTTGCCGGCGAGCAGCGAACCCGAGGGCGAGCGCGCCGCGGCGACCGCCAGTTCCATCGTCGGCCGGGTATAGGAGCGCAATTGCAATTGCGCCTCGGTCAGGTTGAACCAGTCGGTCCTGCGGGTCACGGTTTCGCCGCGCAGCAGCGGGACGATGACTTCGAGAGCCTCGTTCATCATCTGCCGCTGGTCGCCGGGGTCGATGCCGATCTTCAGCGCGTCGTGGACCAGGGCGCCGGGTCCGACCCCGAACATCGCCCGGCCGCGCGTCATGTGGTCGAGCTGGACCATGCGGTCGGCCAGCATGAACGGGTTGTGGTAGGGCAGGGAAACGACGCCGGTGCCGAGGCGGATGTGGCGGGTGCGTTGCGCCGCGGCGGCGATGAACATCTCCGGGGAGGCGATCAGCTCGAACCCGCCCGAATGATGCTCGCCGATCCACGCCTCGTGATAGTTCAGCCGGTCGAGATGTTCGAGCAATTCGAGGTCGCGCTCGATCGACAAGGTCGGGTTTTCATCATGATTGTGGAACGGCGCGAGAAAAATGCCGCTGCGCAGATAGAGATCGTCCATGCCGAGCCCTCCGGCGGAAATGCCTGATCTGGTGGATCGTCGGCGATCGGGTCGGTCCCCGCAAGCGAATTCCCCGATCCCCTCGAATGGTTATTTCGGGGCACGGCGCTTGCTGCGGACCCGAAATCGACCGACGCCGACCCCGGCCGTAGCGGGCCGCTCCGATTTGGCGCGATGGTGAGCAGCGAGGTTTGCCGGGACCAAAAAGACCGCGCCGCCTCGCCCCGGTTTTGCCGGGAACCCGAACTCAGCGCTTGGAGAACTGGAAGCTGCGGCGGGCCTTGGCCTTGCCGTATTTCTTGCGCTCGACGACGCGGCTGTCGCGGGTCAGAAACCCCTGGCTCTTCAACAGCGGGCGCAGACCCGGCTCGTAACAGGTCAACGCCTTGCTGATGCCGTGGCGCACGGCGCCGGCCTGGCCCGACAGCCCGCCGCCCTTTACCGTGCAGATGACGTCGAACTGGCCGAGCCGGTTGGTGGCGACAAACGGTTGGTTGATAATCATGCGCAGCACCGGGCGGGCAAAATACACCGGGCTCTCGCGGTCGTTGACCTTGACCGCCCCGCTGCCGGGCTTGATCCATACGCGGGCGACGGCGTTCTTCCGCTTGCCGGTGGCATAGGCCCGGCCGAAGGCGTCGATGCGCGGCTGTACCTCGAGTGGCGCCGCCGCAATCGCAGCCGGGGTGGCTGATGGGACGGTCCGCGCCGCCTGCATCGCCTGGCGCAGGCTGCCCAGCCCCTGAAAGGTCTGGCCGGTCCCCCTTTGTCCGCCGGGCTGGCCGGTAGGCTGATTCCCTGGCGGATTGGTCGGTTGGTCGTCGTCAGCCATCGGCATCACGCCCTTACATTCTTGCGGTTCATCGCGCCGACATCGAGCGGGGTCGGCTGCTGCGCCGCGTGCGGGTGGTCGGGTCCGGCAAAAACCCGCAAATTCTTCATGATCCGGCGCCCGAGCGGCCCGCGCGGCACCATGCGCTCGACCGCCTTTTCGACGACCCGCTCCGGATACTTGCCGTCGAGGATGGCGCCCTTGCTGCGGCCCTTGATGCCGCCCGGATATCCGGTATGCCAATAAAAAATGTCGTCTTTGCGCTTGTTGCCGGTCAGTTCGACCTTTTCGGCGTTGATCACGACAATGTTGTCGCCGCAATCCATATGCGGCGTGTAGGACGGTTTGTGCTTGCCGCGCAGACGGGTGGCGAGGATCGCGGCGAGGCGGCCCAGCACCAGCCCCTCGGCGTCGACCAGCAGCCACTGCTTCTCGATATCGGATGGTTTTGCGGAAAACGTCTTCATCAGCCCGAGCCAACAGATGCCGGCGCCCGCGATGCCGGGCCAGCGAGGGCGACCATTTAGGCGATCCGCCGCCGCAGGTCAAGGCGCGGGCTATAGGGCCCCGGCGGCGACCATGCTTTGGCCAGGCGCCGCGACCGCCTGGAACAGGGGAGACCTGCGGCATAAGGTCTCGCGCCGGGCAGAATAGCAGCGCTACCATCCCGGCCCTCGTTGAACCAAGCCGGAGGAAACGGGTCATGCGCAACGCTTACAACGTCATCGACGCCGACGGTCACATCCTCGAGCCGCTCGATCTTTGGGACAAATACATCGACCCGAAATTCCGCGACCGGGCGCCCCGGCTGGTCAAGGGCGAGAACGGCAAGGAGCGGCTCGTCATGGACGAGACCGTGGTCGGCGACGGCAATCGCGGCATCGGCCGGATTGGCGCGGTCGGCGCGCGGCAGGGCGTCGTCGCCGCCGACACGATGGAGTACAAGGACGGCAAGCCGGGCGGGTTCGACCCGCATGCGCGCATTCCCGACATGGACGCCGACGGCATCGACGCGGCTTTCCTGTATCCGAGCCTCGGCCTGTTTTCGGGCGCGATCCACGATCCGGTGCTCGCCGCCGCGGTCTGCCGCGCCTACAACCGCTGGCTCGCCGATTACTGCAAGCCCTACCCGGACCGGCTGTTCGGGGTCGCCATGCTGCCGCTGCAATCGGTCGAGCTGGCGATCGACGAGATGCGTTTCGCCAAAAAGGAACTGGGGTTCCGCGGCGGGTTCATCCGGCCCAACCCGTACAGCGACAAGATGATCCACGATCCGCATTACGAGCCGTTCTGGCAGGCGGCCGAGGACCTCGATTTCGCGATCGGCTTCCATGAGGGGGCATCGAGCGGCATGCCGACGGTCGGCGTCGACCGCTTCGAGGGTCGCGGCGCCCGCCACATCATCAGCCACACCATGGAGATGATGCTGGCGGCGATGAGCGTGATCTGGGGCGGCATCGCCGACCGCCATCCCAAGCTGCGCGTCGGCTTTTTGGAATCGGGCGGCGGCTGGATCGCGCCCTGGCTCGACCGCATGGATCGGCATTTCGACGATCAGGGCTTCAACGATTCCGGGCTGACGATGCGTCCGAGCGAGATCTTTCAGCGCAATTGCTGGATCTCGTTCGAGCCGGTCGAGGGCAGCATCAAGGTGCTGGCTGATTACATCGGGCCGCACAAGATCCTGTGGGCGACCGACTACCCGCACCCGGACGGCTTCTTCCCTGGCGCGCCGAAGATGATCGAAGAGCGCATGCAGGGGTTGTCGGCGCAGACCAAGCACCAGATCATGGCCGGCGGCGCGATGGGTTTTTATGGCCTGAACTGATATGGTCTCAACTGAGTTTCCGCGGAAGCCAAACTCGCGCGTGTGGTGTCGGAGCGTCGCCGGCTAGCGGCGGCGCTCCGCCCGACAAGCGGCTGTGGGAAGCCCGCAGAACCGGTCTGCTGCATTCGTATCGCGTGCGGCGCCATGTGCCGGTCAACACCGTTGTAAGAAAATCAGGCTCCTCGCCGCCGAACCGTATTTTTGTTATTGCCGTCTCGGGCAAGCATCCTGGGGTAGCTAACCATGGCCGCGGCAGCACCTTGTCCTCCGGCAAGCCGTAATGTGTGCAGTTTTGGCTATCGTCATTGGCGGCGTCAGCGGCGCACAATTTGCCCCGGACGCTGCAGCGGCGGCGCCCCAGACCTGGACATTTGGCTATGTCGGGCCACAGCTGCAGCACTTTACCGTGCCCAATGGCGTGACCCAGATGTCGGCGATTGTCACCGGCGCCGCCGGCGGTCAGACCAACGATCAAATTGCCACACCGGGCGGCGGCGGCATCACGATCGCCACGCTCGCCGTCACGCCCGGTCAACAATTCACCATCTGGGTCGGTGGCAACGGCAATGGCGATGACGGCAAGGGTCACGGCGGTTGGGGGTTTGGCTGCGGCGGGGCGCGCGGCACGACCGGAAACTCGGGCGCCAAGAATGGCGGCGGCGGGGGCGGCGGCTCGGCGATCGTGCTCGGCTCCTATACCAGCAACGATTGTGATGCGGTGGCCTCGGTCACCTCCGCTCCGGTGCTGATCGTCGCGGGCGGCGGCGGCGGCGGTGGCGGCTACGGCGCCCTCAATGGGGCGTTTAAGAATGAAGAGAACGATACCGGCGGCGCCGGCGGCAATGGCGGCGGCCAAGGCGTCAACGGAAGTTCTTCTCCCGGACCAGGCGTGACCCTGGGCGGTTGCGGCGGGAATGCCGCCGGCACTGAAACCTGCAACACGGCGTCCTCCACGCCCACGGGAAATAGCGGCGACTCGGCGCCCGGCGGTGGCGGCGGCGGGGGTGGCGGAGGTGGATATTTCGGCGGCGGCGCCGGCGTTGGCGGTGTCCCCTATGGCGGCCCGCCGGCGTTTTCACCCGGTGGCGGGGGCGGGGGTGGCCAATCGGTCGCCAGCAATGTTCCGTCGATCAGCGATGCGGCCTTTTTGAGCGGCGGACCCGGCGCGCCCAATTTCGGGGTGGCGCCCGGGCTCAATGGTTCGGTGGTGCTGACGACCAACAAGGTCGAGGGGTTCACGGCTGGCGTCTACAAGTTCAACCCGCCCGCGGGCACGACGCAGATGAGCGTGTATCTGGAGGGCGCCAGCGGCGGGAATCGGACCAATGCCGCCGACGCGCTGGTAAACAGCGCGCTCGGCTCGCCGGGCGGCTCGATGCAGGCAACCTTCCCGTTTGTGTCGAGCCAGCAGCCCTATTGGATGATCGTCGGCGGCTATGGAAATCAGCATGGCGGCGGTGGCTATGGCGCGGGCGGCGACCAGGGTCAGGTCGGCGGCGGCTCGGAGGGGTTCGACGGCGGCGGCGGGGGTGGCGGCACGGCCTTTGAAAACAGCGATCCTGACGGGACACAGACCATGCTGCTCGACGCCGGTGGTGGCGGCGGCGGCGGCGGTAATGGCGTCGGCAGCGGCGGGGGCGCCGGCGGTGCCTGGTGTGCCGGAAACGGCGTGCCGGGCAACGACGGAGGAGGCCATGGCGGTCAGGGTGGCGCGGCGGCCTTTGCCTCCGGCGATCACGGCGGTAGTTCGACCGCTACGGCGGGCGGCGGTGCCGGCGGCGGTGGTGGCGGCGGCAACCCACAAGGCGGTAGGGGTGGCGATGGCGGGAGCGGAATTCCGATCCTCGGCACCGGCTCGGGCGGTGGCGGCGGTGGCGCCGGCGATTGTTACTTTGCTGGTTCGGCGATCGATCCGACCGCGGGGTTTGGCAGCGTCGCCGGCGACGGGATTGGCATGGTCACCTTCATCGCCGATCCAAGCCTCGCCGCGACGCCGGTATCGGCGGAGCCGACGGTACTGAAGGGGTGGGCGCGGAACATTGGCGACGGCAAGCCGGACGGGGTCGTCCGGATCGAGGGTAGGCTGTCGGAGCCGAGTGGCTTGTCCTTGGACCAGCATCTCGATCAGGCGACGTTTACCGTGACCAAATTACTGTCCGAGGTGAGCGGCAGCGGTGAGCTTTCCCGGACCGCCGGTCATGCGCGCCACCTGCCGATCACGCTTCAGGCATCGGCGGCAAGTCGCCCCAATCACGCCGTCTACGAAACAGCGGCCGGCGCGATCCCCCACGTGAAGGTCGAGCTCAGCCGCGGGCTGGCAAAGTCGCTGCTGGATTTTTCGATTGCCGTCGACAATGCCGAGATCGATCGACCGTCCGCGTGCGGCGGCCGGTCGTCAGGGGGCGGGCGGTCGTCGGGCGGCGTTCCGCTCGAGACGAGTATCGATATCCACAACGGCCCGCAGCTGCTGCGCGTGGACAGCACGGCGTCGTGGCAGTGTCACGGCGAGGAGTTGCGGTCCCGGTGAGCATGACGCCCTATCCCCTGGCCTGCCCCTGGATCCGGCCCTCCTGATCCGGCCCCGTTGGTGTTGACCGCGGCGGAAAAGTCCTCATTCTGAGGATGCGCCGAGCGGCATTGCCGGCCGCCCGCCGTTTCGGGAATTGGATTCGGGAGGAAAGCGATGTCGGTTCGATTGATCGTTACGATCACCGCCGCGCCCGGCAAGGGTGCGGAACTGGCGCAGGCCTATAAGGGGCGCTGCGCCGAGGCCATGAAGGAACCCGGCTGCGAGCAGTTCGAGGTGTTTCAGAGCGTCGTCAACCCCGACAAGCTGGCGCTGCTCGAACGCTGGGCCGACCAGGCGGCCCTCGAGGTTCACGCCAAGGTCAATACCACCCGCCCGCCGCTGCCGTCCGGATTGCGGGCCGGCAATGGCGAACGCGAGGATTATGAGTACAAGCGGACGCGTTGAGGCCGCCGCGCGCGACAGCTGTCCCGCCGGGGTGCGCATCAACTGTATCATCCGTCTCAAAAGGGCAGGTTACCGGCCGTCGATCGGCTGGGATTTGGTATATTTGTCAAAAGAAGTCATTCTACTTCCAGAAGCTACGGGCCGGCCGGCCTTTTTACTGAGGATTGGCACGGATATTGCGCGTATCTACCATGATGGCTTAGATCACGAGGAAGAGGGCGGTGAAGAACCTTTTTACCATGCTTCTTGTCTTTGGCCTGGCGCGGTGCGTCGCTTATGCCGGCGGCCCATGCCAGCAGCGATTTTACCGCCGGCAGGTTCGACGAGTACGATCCGGCTGGCGCGTCCTATCGCGATCTGGGAATCTGCCAGTTTCTGACCGGTCCCCGCGCCGGTCTTCCGGCGTATGTCAAGTTTATGCTATCAAGCAAGGTTTGAGCGTCCGAGCAAACGTTCGAAATGTTCCTTCACCGAGTCATCAAGCTCGGGGGGGGTTGGATCCGGCGCGGTGGCAGGCGCGGACGGGGCCGGTTCGTGTGGCTCGGGTTGTTTCCCGTGCACCAGCTCATCAGGTGCAGCTTCTGCTTTTGAGTCCTTGGGAAGCGGCGGGAAGCTGAACAGCGCGCGATCCGGCACCTTTGTCAGGCTTTTGTTGAGAAGGCTGACGAGGGTGACAGCAAAGGGGCTATCGGGATGCACTGCGAGTTCGGCGAGGGCGGCGGCCCCGGCGAGGAGTTTGCGGCGTTCGTCCCTTTCGCGTTCTTTCTTTTTGGCCTCGGCTTCCGCCTCCTTGATCTTGCGGGCGAGAGCGATTTGTTGCTGACGAAGGACTTCGAGTTGAGCTTTCGAGTTGGGGTGCGGCATGGTGAATCCGGCATGTCAGGCGTGATCGGTTGACATCCATCTTGATCGAATTTGTGTGATCGGCGAAGCGATTTTTCTTGCAGAAAGCCCACAGACTCAAGCACAAGCTTGCCGCCGGGCGATGGTCACGCGAGCGTCCGTAGTAAATTCTGGCACAATCCAGTAATACTATAAAGATTGCCGAGTTGTCTCCAGATCGCTCGGCTTGCGGAACGGCCCTCGACCCTGGATGAACGGGCGGGGGCCGTTTTGCGTTTGGACAGCGAGATCCCGCCGATGTTGTCCCAGACGTTGTCCCAGAAGAGTTTCCTGCCAAGCTCTCGGGGTGCTAACTATTTGATTTTATTGGTGAGCGCGATGGGATTCGAACCCAAACCTCCTGATTAAAAGGCTGGTTCTATGCAAGAGATATCAAGAACTTATCTAATCGAAAATTGTCTAACGGTCGAATAGAAATCAATGGGTTAGGGCGGATTTGTCGTAACCGGGGCAAATTTCCGGGCGGAGGGGGAGTCAAAGTCTGCAAAGTGTGATTCAAGCTATGAATGACTTTGCCGCCGCCTGATTCGTTGGAACGCTTGACGCATGCCGATCTGATCGGCGTCGTTCGCGACCTGATCGGCGAAGTGACGCGGATGCAGGCGGAGACCGAAAAACTCGGTGGGGCGTTGGCGAAGCTTCGGGTCGACCATCAGGCTGTGAAGGATGAGCTTGCGCGGCTGAAGCATTTGCCGCCGCGTCCGCCGATCAAACCTTCCGGCATGGATAAATCGACGCAGGCCAAAGGACCGGAGGCTGGCGACGAGAAGGGTGGGCGCTCATCGCGCCGGCGCGGCAGCCAACTCGACAGACTGAAGATTGGCGCAATCATTGTTGTGAAGGCCGACCCGCCTGCGGGCTCGCGCAACAAGGGATTTGAGGACATCGTTGTTCAGGACTTGAGCCTGAACCCGCAAGTGACGCGATATCGTCGCGAACGTTGGGAAACGCCGGACGGCAAGACGATCATTGCGGCTCTCGATCCTGGGCTTGTCGGCGGCTATGGCCCCCATCTGCATCGCCTGGTGTTGACGCTTCACTTCTCCGGGCAAGTCACTTGCGAACGGATCACCGCTCTTCTCAATGGCATGGGCGTGGTGATTTCGAAGCGGCAGGTGGTGCGTTTGCTGACGGCCAAACTCGAGACGTTCCGCGCCGAGGATGAAGCTGTATTGAAGGCCGGCCTTTGCGGCGCCTATGTCACGGTCGACGATACGGGGGCGCGCCATGCCGGCAAGAATGGCTACACCACGCAAATTGGTTCCTACAACTTCACGACGTTTCGCACCGGTCCCTCCAAATCGCGCCTGGCGTTTCTGTCGCGGCTGTGCGGCGGCGTGTCGCTTTATGTGATCAACGACGCCGCGCTTGCCTATATGGAAGAGCGCAACCTGCCTCAGATCGTCATCGGCAAGTTCAAGGAGCATAAAGCGCGCATTTTCTCGTCTGCTGGCGACTGGGAGAGTCATTTGCATGCGTTGGGCCTGAGCGCGATGAAAGTCGCACCCGATCCCGTGCTCATCGCCAGCGAAGCGGCGCTATGGGGCGCGATCCACCATCAAGGCTTGCTGCCGGACACCGTGATTGTTTCCGATGACGCGGGCCAGTTTCGCGTCGGCGCGCACGCGCTATGCTGGATCCACGCCGAACGGCTCGTCCATAAGCTGGTCCCCGCCAACGACAAGCAGCGCAACGCCATCGAGATCGCCAAGCGGATGATCTGGTGGTTCTATCGCGCCCTGAAGGACTACAAGCTTGCTCCCAGCGTGAAACAAGCCCAGCTCTTGCGCGCCCGTTTCGACCGTATCTTCAAACGCGCCAGCACAGGCTATGTCACGCTCGACAGGCTGCTCAGACGGCTGTTTCGCAACAAGGACGGGCTCCTGCGCGTTCTCGAACGCCCGGAGATACCGATCAACACCAACTCTTCCGAAAACGACATCCGCGCCTTCGTCACGAAAAGAAAAATCTCCGGCGGGACCGTCAGCGACAAGGGCCGCGATGCGCGCGACATCATGCTGGGGCTTGCCAAAACCTGCATGAAGTTGAAATTGTCGTTCTACGAATTCATCGGCGCCCGCCTCGGCATCCCAGGGCCAAAAATCCCGCCCCTCGCAAGCCTCATCCGGCCAGCCCCCGCATAAATCCAACGTCGCTCGCCCGGGAATTTGCCCCGTTTGCGGATTTGTCTAACGGTTTGGCGGGCAAGCACCGGAAATGGGACGCATGCCGCGCAGCCTTGCTTCGAAGATGCGAAGGCCGCTCCGGGAAAGGAAAATCGAGTAGGCTTAAAGCGCTGGTGTGTTGCACTTGGCGTCGGTATTCAGGCTCTGAGGCATCGCCGGAGACCGACTTGGCGATATCGGTCAGGCCTCTATACCGAAGCTGGGCGGGCTCTATGCTGCCAGGCACTTCTGCGAGCTGTAGAGGCCGGAAATTCCAAAAGTCAATCTGGTGCGGCAGCGGCTTCAGCGGCCGTGACTATGGTCATGCAGATTGGCCCAACCTTTGCGTATATTCCGCCAGGTCCGGAACGGATAGTGGCTCGACGTGGTCTCAATGCTTTAAGACGTTCAGCGCGGAGCCAAATCAGCTCCAAAACCGCCTATTCTTGGCCAATAACAACGTACTGGACCTAGCCCTGCAGGATACCTTTGAGCGGGCGATTGAAGGACCAGATGACCCCGCCGGCGCTTGCCGCGACAGCGGCGATCATAATGAAGAAGCTCATCTTGTCCGTCGAGCTCCAGAAGCTGCCGAGCCAGCCGGCGACGAAATTGCCAATGAAGCTGGTGCCGAGCCACAGGCCCATCATCGTCGAGATCATGCGCGCTGGCGCGATCTTCGAAACCAATGACAAGCCGATGGGGGAGAGATAGAGCTCGCCGATGGTGATGACGATAAAATAAGCGAACAGCCACCACCAAGTCGCCGAATTGCCGCCCGCCGACCATGCCGCGCCTGCCATGATCATATAGGACAGGGCGACGCCGAAGCAGCCGAGCGCCATCTTGGTGACGGTCGACGGCTCCATTCCGCGCTTCTCCTGCCATGCCCAGAATGCGATGGTGAAAGGTGTGAAGGCGAATATCATAAAGGGGTTAAAGGCCTGGAACCAGGTCACCGGGATCTCGCCCTGCCAAACAATGAGATCGATGGTCCGGTCGGTGTGGTCGCTAGCCCACAGCGCGATGGTGTTGCCCTGCTGCTCGTAGGCGGCCCAGAACATCGTGATCGGCAGAAACAACGCGATCAGCGCCAGGATCGCGCGCCATTCGTTGCGGTCGAGAGGCTTCTTGTCGAGTCCGGCGGCCTTGGCCTTGTGCATCTCGTCCGGCGGCAGCATGGGCGAGGCGTAGAGGTAGAAAGCGAGCGCGATCGTCATACCGACGCCGGCGGCGGCAAATCCATAATGCCAGCCCAGCTCCTCGCCGAGCGTGCCGCAGATGAGGGGCGCGAGGAACGCACCGACATTGATACCGACGTAAAAGATCGAATAGGCGCGGTCGCGCCGATGGTCGCTCGGCGCGTAGAGGCCGCCGACCTGGGTCGAGATGTTGGGCTTGAAGGCGCCATTGCCGAGAATGAGCGTGAAGAGCGCCAGCAGGAACAGCGGTTCGAATGCCATCATGAAATGGCCGACCGCCATCAGCCCGGCGCCAAGGATCACGGTGCGGCGTTGACCGAGGAGGTGATCCGCAAGCCAGCCTCCAAAGAGGGGGGTCAGATAAACAAACCCAGTATAGAAACCATAAATCTGCGATGCGAAGGGTTGCACGCTGAGCGGGCCGAATATGCTTTCGAGCACGCCGCGCACTGCGCCGAGCCCGATGACGTCGTCATGGCCGGGCAGCAGCAGGTACTTCACCATGTAAAGGACGAGCAGCGCGCGCATTCCGTAATAGGAAAAGCGCTCCCACATCTCGGTGGTGAACAGGAAGGTCAACCCGCGCGGATGGCCGAGGAAATCGCCCTCGGCAGCAATGCGATTGGTGCCTGACAGCGCCATGATGATCCCAATACAAAGACAGAGCGACAGTTAGACAATGCGGTCGTGGCGAATACAATTGCGTTTGAGATGACCGAACCCGGCTATCCCGTTCAAAGTGGCGTTTCGGGAGCCATGCCGGCACAGGAGCTTCACCAAGCCGAACACGATGCCCTGTCAGCTTGGGCTGCCGCCCTTGTATCGGCGAGTCTCGAGGTAGTCGTAGCTGAATTTGGGTCAGCAATCCGGGACTCGCCTCGGCAAAGATCTGGGATAGCAGGCAACAAAAAAGGGCAAAAGCACGTGGCCGCGGGAAAGACGTGATCTGAGCCCGCAATTAAAGGGCCGATTGACAAAGGAACTTGCTCATTCAATGACCGAATGTCAGTTTTATCCGGAACCTGCACTCGAATCGCAATAGGCTCTGTAGAGCTATACCTTCTTACCCGGAGGCTCTATTTTGTTAACGAAACTCATGACCGGCGCGGTCGTTGCCGCCGCCGTTCTCGCGGGATCTATACCTGCCGCGGCGCAATCCTTTCAGAATGTCGTCGAGACCTTTTACAATGACGAATTTCGAGCTCACCCGATCGCCGCGACGGACATTGGGGTGCATGATTACGATAGCGAAGTCGATGATCTGAGCCGAGATGGCCAGGCTAAAAACGCTGCGCGGCTGCATAAGGCACTCGATGAGTTCACCGCAATTGACCCGGCGACGCTGTCGGCCGGCGACCGCGACGATCGGGAGATGCTGATCAACAGCATCAAAGGGAAGCTTCTGGACATCGAGACGATCCGGTACTGGCAGAAGGACCCGGATGTTTACGTGAGCAGTGCGACCTCGGCGGTTTTCAATCTCGTCCATCGAGATTTTGCGCCGCTCGCAGATCGATTGCGGTCGGTCATCGTCCGCGAGGAGCAGATCCCAATGCTGCTCGCGACCGGCAAGGCCAATATCGAGCATCCACCACGGGCATTCGTTGACATCGCAATCCGCAATGTCGCGGGCTCGATCGATTTCCTGAAGACCGGCGCCCCTGTGGCCTTCGCTGCCGTGGAAGATCAGCAGCTCAAGCGCGAATTCACGGCATCCAACGATTCCGCGATCGCTGCCTTCGAGAATTATAAGACCTATCTCGAACAGGAGCTGAAACCCAAAGCAGATGGCGATTTCGCGCTCGGCTCCGACCTTTTCGCCAAGCGCATGGCCTACAATGAGATGGTTGATATTCCGCCGGACAGACTGCTCGATATTGCTTATGCACAGCTGCATAAGGATCGAGACGCCCTATCCGAGGCGGCTCGGAAGGTCGATCCAACAGCGCCGATCGAGGCGGTGCTGACGGAGATCCGAGCGCAGCATCCAACTGTCGATACGCTGATCCCGACCGCGAGAGACGAGCTCGCTGGCCTGCGCGGTTTCGTTGTGAACCATCACATCGTGACCATTCCAAGCGATCTCGTGCCAAAAGTCGAGGAGACTCCGGGTTTTCAACGCGCGACGACCGCGGCCGCAATCGACCCGCCCGGACCGTTGGAGCGGCGCGCGACGCAGGCCTTCTACTATGTCACGCCACCTGAGGCCGGACTCGCGCCGGACAAGATAGAACAATATCTCGAAGCCTATTACTTGCCGGGACTCTTAATGATTTCGGCACATGAGGTTTGGCCGGGCCATTTCATGCAGTATCTGACGCGCCGTGACCATTCCGACTGGTCGCTCGCGCGGCGGATGGCTGAAGCGTATTCGACCGCCGAAGGGTGGGCTCACTACACCGAGCAGATGATGGTCGAGCAAGGACTGGGCGATGGGGACCCGAAACTGAAGGTGGCCCAATTGGAGATGGCGCTGCTGCGGGATTGCCGCTTCATCGCGTCGATCGAAATGCACACCAAAGGCAAGAGCGTCGATGACGCCATACAGATCTTCACGAAGGAGTGCGGTTCGCCAGAGCCAGAGGCTCGGCGCGAAGCCTATCGAGGGACGAGGGATCCTGGTTACATCAACTACACAGTCGGTAAGCTTGAAATCTTGAAATTGCGCGACGATTACCGCGCGAAGATGGGCGATAAATTTTCCCTGATCGACTTCCATGATCGCCTGCTTGCGGGCGGCTTGGTCCCAATCAAGATTATCCGCCGCGAAATGATGGGTGCGGACGGCTCGGTTCTCTGATGGTTATGGAATTCTCAAAGCGATGGAAGCCCATATGGAGGGCGCTTTGACGCGCTGGCCAGAGTCGGCGGGTTGACGAAGGAGAATGACGGATTGCGTTGGTCTTGCTGGACTGCCTTCCCCAACTAGGCTCGGCTTCCGCTTCGGCGGAGTCATCCGCGAAAAAGCGCGAAATAAACCACATAGAGCCAGCTCAAAATTCCATCGATGATTGCCCAAGGGATCGAGTGGTTGTCAGAATATGAAATCGCGATGGCTACCGACGCGGCGTGAGCCCGACGTACCACTACAATTGCTACCTGCTCTATTCGGCATTGTGCCAAAACCCAAAGATAATCATCTGGCGGGCACCGCGCATCTAAGAGTGCAGAGGTTGCTTAGAAATCTTGCAAAGGTGCTCGCTCTGAGCGGGCGCTATGTGTTGGAAAGAAATTTGGGGGATACGCCGGCATACCCGTCGGTCGCGCCACAAGCCGCGTGCTGCCAACTTGCGGATGTCATCGACGTCTCTACGGGACGTGCTCCCCGCGATCGTGGGGTAATTCCGCAATTGCCTTTGGTGTTATAAAAGAGGCAAGCAAAGCACCGTGCGGCTCCAAAGCCTTCCATGCGCCATCAAAATGGAAACTCGCCATCGCACCCGTCGGAAATTTTCCGCCGGCCGACGGTAGCAGCGTGTTCAAGTCGGCGTCGGCAAGCTCCAGCGCGAGATCCTGCAGAGCCGGATTGTGACCGATCAGAAGCACAGATTTCGCGCTCTCCGGAAGGTTCCAGAGTTGCTCCCATAGTGTTCGTCGCGCTCCTTCATGTATCTCCCTTACAAGGACGATCTTGGGCGGCTTTTTCGCGGCTTTGATAATGGGGTCGAGCGTCTGCTGTGCACGCGCGGCAGTAGAGCAGATCACCAAGTCAGGCGCAATCTTCGCCCGCCTGAGATATGCTGCCATCATCTTAGCAGTTTGACGGCCACGCTTGTTGAGCGGTCTGTCATGGTCGTTCAGGCCGGGAACTTTCCAGCTCGATTTGGCATGGCGCAATAGATGAAGAGACTTCATCACCCTCCAACTTGGTTCGGGACCTGGACTGCCCCTGTTGTCGAGCAGTGTCGCATATTACGCGGATGGGCGCGACAAATCGAGCTTTGACGTGCCAGGCAAGCTCACAATGAAGTTCTCGTCCATGGAGCAGCCGTCGGCAGCGACAGTTCCTTAGATTCAATCGTCGGATTCAGATTTTGGAGAATATCTGCGCCTCTTTTTCAGCGATCGTATGCTCGAACTGCAGGCGTGTCGCCTCGATCAGTGGCGCGGCCAACGACTCGGTTAATTTGATTTCGGTCTTGCAATTTGGGCAAGTGATTATTGGCTCATTCATCGTAAGACCTGCTGTATTGACTGCGGTACCCTAAGTTGGCTCGAGCCCGTCACCAAGCGCTCCAAACTCGAGCGCGAGCAAGATAAGCTGACAGTTAAACAAAAGACAATGCCAACTATATCGTTCCTGAATTCAGTGTAAAATCAGAGTTTTCAGTGTAGTTTCGTTTGCTTGACATACTTATTTGTTGTTTTATAATACAGCTGTTCGCTGATTACTAGCCGTTTTCGGCAAGGTGCGCCGACAATACACGATTGTGCTTCTGGGGCGCTGCGGCGCCCTTTGTGATTCCAGGAGGAGAGTCATGACCAAACCAAAGTCTGCAACCAGCCCGCCAATCCTCATCCTGTTCGGCCTTGACGCCGACGGCCGGCCGCGCCGCCGGTCTCGCTAAGATGTTCCCCCGACGGTGAGGTCACCGCAGGCTGCCTTTAGGTCTTCTTCGGGGAGCTAAAGATTCGGGAGGAGACATGGCCGCTAGACGTCACCCGCATTGCAAACCTGACCAACAGGGGAAGTTCGACGGGCTATGCGGGGTGTATTCGATCTTAAATTCAATCAAATTGCTTTATCATCTTGGCGAGGATGATCTGGCTGCAATGTTTCGAAGTTTATGTGAAAGACTTCCCGACGAGTTTCCTCAGGCGTTATGGAATGGGTTCGGGGTGCCGGAAATCAAGCGCCTGCTAAATTACTCAGTCGCCTATGTCGCTGAACAGCATGGGTACGATGACCTTCACTGGCGTCGTTCCTTCCGGCGACGGGAACTCAGGTCAGTCGACTCGTTTTGGCGATGCGTTGGGGAACAAATTTCGGCTAACGTCCCGACCGTTGTTATCATTGGCTTGAGCAAACCATTGGATCACTGGACGGTGGCACACAAGGTCACGGCACGCGCAGTTGAGTTTTTCGACAGTGATGGCATGCGTCGTTACCCATTCACCAGCTTCACACTCGACAAGGCAAAGGCCGGGGACCAGCCGGGCCAAAAAATCATGATCGATGTGCACCATTCCTTTCGACTGCGTCGAGGCTAATGGATATCGGAGTCGGAAGCTACGAGGTGTGAGCGCAGGGCGTGCGAGCAACACACTATTGTTTCTTGCGCCTGCCGAAGCCTACGAACAATGTGGGTCTTTGCTGATCGGAACTTAGTATAGGAGGCCCACGACTGTGGCTTGCCACCCGGAGTTCCGACGGACTGCTCGAGCTCCCGGTGAAAGGCATAATCTTTTTGGGTGCATCCGCCCTAGCTCTGCAATCCATGTGTCCAACAACAAATTTACACTTCCTTTGAGCCCCATCGGAGCGTGCCACGATTTGGCCAATATAGTTAATTGCAATTTTGGTAAAAATATGCATTATTATAAAATCAAACTAGATGTCTATTTAACTTCTATATATGTATAATGATTATGAATATTTACATATTTTTAGTAAGTGTTATTATGGCGCGCAATTCAACTTGTGTGAAACTGCACATCATTTGCCGCTGTTTTTCTTCATTGTTGCTCTTTTACGACCACGTAACACTTAGAATGTTACGCTGCCGCCCAAGCAAAGGGGTCGGCGGTGAGATTCTGACAAATTGCTCTTGTTTATCCAGGCAAGATTTCATGAATGCCACTTGCGCATTCCTGCCTGAGGTCGGTTGCTATGAAAACGAATGATTTCCGTAAACTCTCATTCCTTGCAACACCCATTGATCGAGATAGTGCAATGACCAGTATCAGCTTGAACTCAGAGGTTTGCCAATTACACGCTCAAGAAGAGCGTTTTCTGGCTTCTTTCACCGGGCGCTTGATCGAGATTGCTGCCGTTGCTGGAGCGCGCGGATCATGTACTTCCCCAATCGCCGCGCTCAATGCGATGCGGTTGCCCGCGATCGCAATCGATCCGCACGGATTCGTCGCCGACGTGAACGCCGCGGCCAACGGCATTTTCGACCATGATATCAAGATTAAGGATAGGCGGCTTTTTGTTCACGATCCCGGCTCCAGGACGCTGCTCAAGGACGCCATCTATCAAATGACGGCGATGCCGCGTCCAACCCCCTTGGTTATGGAACCGATCATTGTTCCACGGACGGACAAATTGCCGGTCATCGTGCGAATTTGGCCCTTCGACGGGCCGGCGCATCAGCCGGGCCAGGAGTTGCGCGCCCTCTTGACGCTAAATGCATTGGGGCCCAAGCCAGGACCGCCCGCGGCGATCCTCGCCAAAGCGTTCCGCCTGACACCTTCGGAAGCGAAGCTCGCCTGCATCATCGCGCGCGGCGCCCCTCCCGATATCGCCGCCCGCGAATTGAAGATTTCCCGGGAGACGGCGCGCAATCAGTTGAAATCCGTCTTTGCCAAGACGGACACGCATCGCCAAAGCGAGCTTGTCGCACTGCTCCTGCAAGTCGGGTAACCGAACTGATGGACGTCCGAGACAGCGAGAGTGGCTGCCCGAAGCGCGATTGTATCCATCAGCGCGGAGCCTCGGAATATGGCGGGAGTTTCATTCTTTCCGGCACAGCGACACAACGTTTATGCTTCAAGCGGGAGCACCTGACTCGATCGTTGAACCGTCTGACCGGTCATACAACGCCGGTCGCGTGTTTTGGTCTTGTCGCGCATCGCGAAGGAGTGCATCAGACACGCGATGGCGGTAAACACCAACCCAAGGACGGAAGTCTTCGCCGGCCTCGTCGAGCGGGTAACATTTCATAACGAAGGCTTCTGCGTTCTGCGCGTAAAGGCGCGCGGCAAGCGTGATCCGATTACTGTCGTCGGTCATGCCGCAGTGATCTCCGCCGGCGAGTTTATCCAGGCGAGCGGCGAATGGGCCAACGATCGCACGCATGGCGTGCAGTTTCGCGCGCGGTTTCTAAAAGCGACCCCGCCCACTACGGCAGAGGGAATTGAAAAATATCTCGGCTCCGGGATGATCCGTGGCATTGGTCCCGCTTATGCCCGCAAACTCGTCCAGGCCTTCGGTGCCCAAGTGTTCGACGTCATCGAAGCCGAGCCGCATCGGCTGCGGGAAGTTGCCGGCATAGGACCGAAGCGCGCCGATGGGATTGCTGCGGGTTGGGCGGAACAGCGGGCGATCCGCGAGATCATGATCTTTCTGCATGCCCATGGGGTCGGCACATCGCGCGCGGTGCGGATTTACAAGACATATGGCGCCGATGCGATCCAGGTGATTTCGGAAGATCCCGATAGACTCGCACGCGACATTCGGGGCATCGGCTTTAAGACGGCCGATGCCGTCGCGATGAAACTCGGCATCGAAAAGACGGCCATGATCCGGGCGCGGGCCGGGATCTCGTTTGCCCTGACCGAAGCTCTTGATGAAGGCCATTGCGGCTTGCCGCGCGACGAACTGCTGCCGCTCGCGGTGAAGCTCTTGGAAATCCCGGACTCGATTGTCCTCGACGCCTTGCGGCTTGAGCTCGATGCCGGACAGGTGATTGCCGATCAGGTCGAAGGGCGTGACTGCGTCTTCCTCGGCGGCCTCTATCACGCCGAGCGCTCGATCGCCGACCGGCTGCTGCACTACCGAGATCATGCGCGGGTCGGCCATGCATCGAGTGGCGCTCGTTCGCCGTGGGCGGTTGGCGTTCGCGGGAAACAGTTCCACCGTCATGCAACGTGAGAACGCCTCTTGAAAGCCTCTTTGGCAAGCTTGGTATTGAGTTCGCCGAGTTTCGTCAGATACGCGACGAGTTCCGCATAAGACGTCTTGGCATATTCGGACCGGACGTGAATGGCGCTCTGAAAAGACTTGGCACCGAGCAGCTTTTCTACAAAAGCAGAGCCGTTTTCTAAAGACTTTTTCGAATATTCAATTGTTTCCGCAGTTATGGCCTGGAAACCTGTGACGAGGAAAATAGGCGAGGTGGTCGCCGACTTGAGTTGCTCTTTGCCAATTCCTTGAAAATTCGCAATTTCGCTTTCAGAACCGACCCGAGCCTCTTGCTCGGCCTTGACTTGAGCCTCTTGCTCAGCCCTGACCCGGGTGTCTTGCTCGGCTCTGGCGCGGACCTCTTGCTCAGCCGTGACCCGAGCCTCTTGCTCGACCCTAGCGCGGACCTCTTCCTCGGCTTTGGCTCGAGCCGCTTCCTCCTCGATCTTAACCCAGGAATCTTCCTCAACTTTGGCTGGGGTCTTTTCCTTGTTATTAGTCCGAGCCTCTCCCTTAGTCTTAGCCATGTCATCGCGTCCTTGGTTGAGAGTGTGCCGGCGCTCCTCCGACCCTATGTGGTTGCAATCTGCACTTTCGCTTAACCAGGTTTTTTAGCGCCGGGCACAATGACATCAAATTTAAATCGCGGCGCAACATGAGAGATACAGAAAACAGGGGATATCAAGAAACAACCACCTCGAGGGTCACGGATGTCGGGCATCGTCACATTTGCCAAGAATAGACGATTTTCGAGCCGATTTAGCTCGGTGACGCGCGTCCTAAGGCATTGAAATTTAGACATCCGGGCTTTGACCGCCCCGGGCTATCGACAAGTAAAACGGACGAACCTGACAATGCCTTCGGATGCTACCCGCGTTTTTTATGTCGCCGGAGTCACCACCGGTTCTCGCGGCCGCGCCAAGTCAGCGTATCATTGCCTATCGTTTGTTCAACCCGAAGCGCCGGAGGGCGAGCTCGAAAAACATAATACTGTGGATAAATAATTGCCTAAAAAATAAGCAACGCTATCATTTCGGTAGTTATCATAACGGGAAACTTGAGATACTTTCCCGTTACTTGTGTTTTGGCCTCCGTCATGAGGAAAAGGAGCAGAACGTCGAGTAGAACAAACGATGTCCGGCAGCGTCAAACGTTGCAGCCCGCCGAAACGACCCGGACCTGTTCCGATCGAGTTCGAAGGCGGCCCGCTCTTTCTAAAAGCGGTTCTTGGCAGCACGCGTTCCGAAGTGGAGCTTTCCAAGGGTAATAACAGACCGGGCGTCTTCACCTTTTGAAGGCTTCCGCGCCGAGCAAAATCCCGCCATTGGGCATGCTCACATCTGCGACATGAACGGCAACAAGCCTGTATTCAGGCGCCGGGCGGACTGGCCTCCGATAGCCCCCAAGGCAAGGCATCCCCACGTATACGGTCTAATCTAAGTGGTTCCCCATGCCCGCTTGGCTTGCTAGCCGGGAATAGCGGAAGGGGAAGTGTGTCTAGACTAGCCGTGCCACATGGCGGCTATAACGAGGCCTAGTGCTATCAGAATCGCGACCCAGCCGACAGCTCGTCCGGCAGGGCTCGACATCCAGTCCGGAGCCTTGCCGGCGGCGGCCGCGGCTATGCGGATAAACCTGGCATCGAGGACCAAGGCTGACGCCTCTACCCGGATGGCGCTGACAGCCTGGCCTACACTGAATCCCGTTAGCAATCCGTCCTGGCCGATATGCTTCGCCAATCGGGTTAATGCGCCTTCTCGGGCTGCGGTGGCGGCATCAGCGCTGGCAAAAGCGAATGCAGCGACGGGCTTTAGATCTGGCATATTTTCGACGTCGCCATTCTGATTTGGAATACCAAGAAAGATAGCTCTATCCGAGCTGCGCCGGAAAATGCCGAGGATCGCTTCAGCATTGATTGCAGTCGGCTTGCGGCGCCAACTAGCCAATTCCCTCCCCGGAACCGAAATAGCAGGCTGGGCGCCGAAGGGGCTGCGAAGGGAAATCCAATAGCGTGGCATTATTTCACCCCTGTAGATGTCTCTCAATAGCTTCCAGGGCGGTCGCAAATGCGGCCATGATCGTACGTATACCGTCATTTTTATGCTGGCACATCCAACTTGTTAATGTGGCCTTCTTGGCCTTAACGTCGAGTATCAGATTTTCGCCGATCTTTGGCACGGCGGCTCACGGCGGCCGGCGTTGCCCGCACTTCTCTTGGGCGGATATATTTATCCGCCGTGCGTGCGGCCGGACTTTTGACTTCCGCCGCGCGCGTCGCTTTTTCTTCGGCAATCCCAGCGAGCACTTTGCTTTGCATCCTGGGCATGATTGAGCTCTTGCTCTCCTGCCGACTCTTGAGTTCACATTTTCACGCCTTGAAAACGCCCGCTATTGCATGTGCTGGCCGCCGTTGATCGCGATATTGGCGCCGGTCACGAACGCCGCCTCATCCGAGCAAAGGTAAATGATAAGACCTGCAATCTCCTCGGGCCGGCCAAGGCGTCCGAGCGGGATCTGCGGCAGAATCTTAGTCTCGAGCACTTCCTTCGGGATCGCCATGACCATCTTGGTGCCGATGTAGCCAGGCGATATGGTATTGACCGTAACCCCTTTGCGGGCAACCTCGAGCGCCAACGCCTTGGTGAAGCCGTGCATCCCGGATTTCGCGGCTGAATAGTTGGTTTGTCCGAATGCGCCCTTCGAGCCATTCACCGAGGACACGTTGACGACACGGCCCCAGCCGCGGTCGACCATGCCATCCATGACCTGTTTGGTCATGTTGAAGACCGAGTCGAGATTGGTGCGAATGACCGAATCCCAGTCGTCCTTGCTCATTTTCTTGAACGTGGTATCGCGGGTTATACCCGCGTTGTTGACCAGAATGTCGACGGGTCCGACCTCCTTGGCAATCCGTGCGACGCACTCCTTGCAGGAATTGAAATCTGCAACGTCGGCCGGGTAGGCACTGAATTCGTGCCCGCTGGCCTTGTGTTCGGCGATCCATTCCTTGGCTTTCGTATTGCCGGGCGAATGGGTGACCACAACCCGATAGCCGGCCGCGTGCATTTTCGTGCTGATCGATTCGCCAAGCCCACCCATTCCACCCGTGATTACTGCAACGCGCATGAATGTCCTCCCTGTTTTATTGCCGAAGTCAATTAGTTCCTCGCCTGACGGCGCAATAAACTAGCAGATGCGTCTGTTGTTGCTCAGCGCGACGGTCGCCACCTCTTTGCTCGAGCATCCTTATCCATTCACGCCTTGCATGGCGGCGCGCCTGGTCGTGGTTTCGGAGATTCCTGCTGCGGCTAGGTGTCACGAGAGCCTCGTCTTGAGGATTGGAATTGCCAAAATCCGTCGACAACGTCAATTTCAGCTTCAACAAGTTCTTCATCCGGTGCGTATCCGTTGAGAGGACGATTTGTGATGACCTTTTTGAGATGGTCGCTGGCCTCGCTCGCCGCAGCTTATGTTCTGACCATCGTCGGCTTGGCCGCTTTTCAACGCAGGCTTCAATATTTTCCCGACCGCCGTCTCACCGAGCTGGCGCAAACCGACATGAGCGGCGGTGAAGAACTGCGTCTTACGACCGCTGACGGCGAGACACTCGTCGCGTGGTATTTCCCGGCAAAGGAAGGGCGACCGCTGATCTTGTATTTTCACGCACTGCCGTCCGGTTAAGAATTGAATAGATTCAACTGGTTATTGGATTGCGGGGATGGATTTTCGGTGTCGACGTCCTGGAAGGCGCGGAAAAGCTCGATTTTTTCGAATGAGTGGACTGACAAAATCTGTAGAAAAGTATTGAGCGAGACGTTCAGCGCCAGTTCCCTCTTAATGATGGCGGCGAGCACATAAACGCAGACCGCCGTCCAGATTTGCGTTTTCACGGCGTTCTCCGACGTGCCGTAAAAATGCTTGATGCGGAGGTTTTGTTTGATCCACTTGAAAAACAGTTCGACCTGCCGACGCTTTTTGTAAAGCGCGGCGATGGTTTCCGCAGGGAGCACGAAATTGTTTGTCAAAAACACGAGGCGCTTGCCGGTTTCCGGATCGCAAAACGAGATGCGCCGCATGTGTTGAGGATAGTCCTTTCTCGTGTAAAATCCATTGAGCGCGACGCTTTGATCCGCGCGGACGCCGGTTGTTTTATCGACCGCGCGGGAATAGACGCGGTGATAATTCATGTTGCGTTTGGCGCGCGTGACGAAGAACGCACCCGCCCGATGAAACACATTCAGCCGTCTGAAATCGACATAGCCGCGATCCATGACATAGATCGATCCGGCTTCCGGCGCGATCATGTCCAGCGCGCGGGCGTCGCCCATTTTGCCAACGGAAACATGGATAAAACTAGGGATCGGCCCTCGCAGATCGAGAAGCGTGTGCATTTTGACCGCCGCCTTGGTCGAACGAAAATCCGCCCACGGAAACAACGAAAGGCACAAATCGATCGTCGTGCTGTCGAGCGCGTACACAGTGTTGGCGAGATCAATCCCGAAGTCCTGCGTCGCATAAAGTTTGCGCGCGCGGCGGATCAAAACGGCGGCGAGGTCGGACCACATGCGCCAGTCGCGCAATTCGTTCGCGTCGGCCAACGTCGATTTCACGACCGCTCCGCGCAATCCCATGCCATACAATTTCGAGGGTCGCGCGCGCAGGCAGGCTTCAATGTCGCGCAGGCTTTCGCGATACGTCATTTGCGCGAACGCCATGGTGCGGAATTGTTCAGTGCAACGCAGGCTCCGCACGCGAACGTCTTCCATTCGTCGGACGCCGCCATCCGTGGCCATGTGTTTTGTTCCTTCCTGGCCCTCGCGATGCAAAAGCATCTCGATGACATTTTGTGCGAAGCAGACGTCACGCCGGAATGGAAGGAATTGTTGCGCGATCTCGACCGGTTGCAGAATGTGCGTCTCGAGCATCGGGGGACCGATTGGGTGGTGCGCACGGACGCGACCCGAAACGTCGCGGCTTTGTTCCGTCACGCTCATATCGGGCTGCCACCGCGTGCCAGGCAAACCGCGCCTCCGAAGGCTGCATCATCGACATCGGCCCACAAACGCCGCGGTCGCCCAAAGCGTAGTGCCACGTCGTCTCGAATTTCGCCGCAACTCGCATGAAATCAGAGATTTGCAGAAATTAACTGTTCAAGTGGGGTCTCGATGGCTGTCCAACCTTTGGTTTCACAACTCTAAACAAGAATGGTTACTGCAAAAACCAATAAAAATAGCACCTGCACCCTATCAAAAGCTGAAAGAGATCAATAATTATGCCAGACAGTCTGATTGATAGTATAATTTTGCATTTAGATATAAAAACCATCATATTTGTTGTTGGAGCTCAATGTGCATGCCAGGCGGCAATCTTTATATATTTGTGGCAGGTGCAGAAAACTTATTTACCGGCAAAACGCTGGGCGCTCGGTGCATTTCTGCGCGCTGTTGGTCTATTATTTATTAGCGCTAGGGATACAATGCCGCTATGGGCGTCTATCGTTTTTGGAAACTATTTTTTGATTATCGGCGATCTATGTTTTAATTTTGGAATTGTCGAGGCGGCGGAACGGAAACCCCCTTGGCGTGTTGGCCTGGCATTTGCTGCCGCTATTGCAGTTTCAATATATTGGTTTTATTTCGTAACTCCAAATCTCACTCTGCGCATCGCCCTAATAGGACTTGCAGAAGTTAGCTACGAAATAGTTACGATTTATGCTTGTCTGAGATATTCTGATAAGTTTAGGCAGCTGACTTTTAAGTTAATTGCGCTTTTGTTAACAATACATTCCATCGCCAGTTTATGGCGGATTTTTAACGCATATGCCACCAATATAACAACAATATTCATACAAAGTTGGGCGCAGATATTGTACGCCGGCTCGCTAATTATTTTTGTTTTCTTGATGACTGCACTGCTTGTGTTGTTAACAGCTCAAAAATTCCAGAAGGAATTACTCGACCAATCCCGCCGAGATTTTCTTACGAAAGCGCTTAATCGCAGGGCATTCGAAGGAATCGCCGAGGGAGAATGGAGTCGCGCCTTGCGTCACGATCATCCGACTTCTTTCCTGATAGTTGATATTGACCACTTTAAGAAAGTTAATGATCAGTATGGTCATAGCGCAGGGGACAACGTTCTTGTAGACGTCTCCAGCATAGCGCAAACCGTGTTGCGGCAGGAGGATATCTGGTGCCGATACGGAGGGGAAGAGTTTGCTGTTATGCTGCCGGAAACCGGAGGAAAGGAGGCAACTGCAATAGCGGAGCGCCTGCGTTGCGTTATCGAGCAAGCAAGGATCACAACGCGTAATGGCCGGCTTAAGGTGACTGTAAGTATTGGCGCCTCTGAACGCACATCAGGTAGGACGCACTGGGGAGAGGTGCTCGAAGTCGCGGATCAGGCCCTATACAAGGCAAAATCTTCAGGCCGTAACTGTGTTGTTTTTACAGAATAGGCTCAATCGCCAGAGCCGAATACAACAATACGAAATAAATTGGTTCATCACCTCGGCCGGCAAAGCCAATCACACTGCGTCCATGCCACCCTGCGCAAATTGCTGTCGAACACGGGCGCACATGATCGGATACGAGCGGGGCTGGCAGGTCTATAGGCAGGAACAGCCCTCCGAGGCGGCGAGACCGCCGACATGATATTATTCCGCATCGCCCCGACATTGTTTTAAGTGGACTGATTCGGAAGGACGGAATTTAGCCAGGGCTCTTAAACGCGCGGCCAAGGCCAGCGCCGCCGATTGCATTGTGGTTTACCACAATTGTGCGACTTCGGCTGCGAGTTTACGATTCCAAAGTTCACTTTCGATTGAGAGCTTGCGAAGCGGCATTGGCAAGAGGAACAACGCGATGATTTCTCTGACACAATGCATGGTCCTAGGGGGTCTCGGGTCGAACGAAGCGATGTTGGGCGTCGCTCCATGCGCCAAACATCATTCGCTGCTTTTAAGTTATCTGTTCAATTTAAAGCGCGGTCTCGCTTTCGTCCGAGATATGATTATTGCAGATCTGCGGTCTTCTATCGACATCGGAGCGATGCAACAGGCGGCGGATTTACTGGTCGTGCTTCGGCTCTTTTTCTCCGAGTATCCGGAAGCCGCCTACGTTCCACGCGGTTGCGGCTTTGTCAAAAGAAGATTGCTGTGAAATCGCATCCAGGCATGACCCTATCCAGCGCTGAACGCATGTCGTTGATTATTTGGTTGAATCCATTTCTTTGGAGGGCAATTCTTTGCGCGAAACGTAACCCCTCTACGTTCTAAGCTTCCGTAATGACGTCAATGCGCCGTGCAGCTTCGGTGCGGGCTCCCGGTTGCGCGCGTATTCACAAACCGAGGAATGCGTCATGATGAACCTCCAATTGCTCGTCGGTCCGGACGCCACTCCAGCCGATCCCGGCGTTCGCAAAGTCGGGCAAGCCGACATTAAGGACGCCCTGGCTAAGGGCGCTAAGGATTTTTTGCCCACTCTGGATTTGTTGTATGAGCCGTTATTGCTTGTTGCGCTCAGCATGACTCTTGCGACCATCTCCATATGCCTCCTTAGCGGTGGTCTGCAATTTCTCTTTCCGCTTCTATCGGGTTTCGCTCTGGTTGGTCCTTTCGCGGCGATTGGCTTGTACGAAGTGAGCCGGCGCCGGGAACTCGGCCTTAATACCTCCTGGTCGCACGTTTTTGACCTACGACGGTCCCCCTCGATCGCCTCGATTCTTGCGCTCGGCCTCGTGCTCTTGATGATCTTCATTTGCTGGCAGGCAGCGGCCGAGGCACTTTACGTGTGGCTCTTCGGCCCCAAGGTGCCAGAATCCTTTAGAGGGTTTTTCACCGAGATCCTCACCACACCCCGGGGCTGGACCTTGATCATTTTAGGCAACGCAATCGGCTTCATCTTCGCTGTGGTGGTGCTAGCCATTAGCGTCGTCTCATTCCCGCTGATCCTCGACCGAAATGTCGGTGTAGCTGTGGCTGTTCACGCATCTGTCAAAGCGGTGCTAGCGAGCCCGCTCACGATGGCGCTTTGGGGATTGATCGTCGCATTGTCACTGATGCTCGGTTTCTTATTTGCGTTCCTTGGCCTGGCGTTCATGCTGCCGATCCTCGTACATGCGAACTGGCATCTCTACCGCAAGGTCGTGCAATGAGTGGCTTCGGATCAAGACGCGAACGACATTGTGCCCCGTCGAGATGGAACAAGCGACTATCGAATTTTCAGATAGACTTCATCGAGATTCATCTGATTTGCTTCTCCTTGGGAATCCCAAAAATCCTAAATCGTCACTACGACCTAGTTCTTCTGCGAATCTTTTCACCCAATTCCTGCCACCAGCGCCATCCGGATCAGATGCGGAAGGTTACTGGCGTTAAGTTTTTCCATGACGCGGGCGCGGTAGACCTCCACAGTGCGGATACTGATGCCAAGCTCATGGGCGATCACTTTGTTTGGCTTTCCGGCAACCACCTGCAAAAAGACGTCGCGCTCCCGCATGGTAAGCCGCGCAATGCGCGCTTTCAACGCTGCCGCCGAAAGTCCGTTGTCACGGAGCTTGATTCCTATCTCCAATGCTCGCTGTACGCTGCTGATGATTGTGTCGTCCTTGAAGGGCTTCTCGATGAAGTCAACAGCGCCAGCCCGCATCGCCGCGACAGCCATTGGCACATCCGCATGGCCTGTGATTACGATAACCGGCAGTGTAATTCCTTGCTCGGCAAGCCGGGTCTGCAGCTGTAGGCCGCTCATGCCGGGCATGCGAACATCTATCAACACGCATCCACAGCGCTCAGGAGTCCAAGCCTGCAGGAACTCTGGCCCAGAACCAAATGTCTCTACCTCAAATACGGCGGTTCGGAGCAATGCCGCGAGCGAAGCACGAACTCCTTTGTCGTCATCGACGATGAGGACCTTACAATTATTCGCCATGCTCTGGTTCGACAATTGGAAGAGTGAAATGAAAGGTCGCACCACCTCCAGAGGTGTTGGTAACCCACAGCCGGCCGCCGTGGGCGTCGACAATTGACTGGCTGATCGACAACCCGACTCCCATACCATGCTCCTTTGTCGAGAAATACTCGGTAAACAGCTGATCAACAAGGCGCGGGTCGACGCCTGGGCCTGTATCTCGGACCTGGACTTCGACCGCTCCGTCCTTGCTGCGTAGGGTCTTGATCCCGATCTCCCGCTTGGGAGATCGCTCAAGTGCCTCCATAGCATTCCGTACGAGGTTGAACAGCACGAGCTGGACCTGGATCTTGTCGATAAAGACGTGGGGGAGATCATCCTCCAGTTCCAAGCTCACGTGAATGTTTTCTTGTTCCGCTTCCGCGACAGCTAGTCTCGCGGCATCGTGGATAATCTCGTTAAGAGCTTGTGCTGTCCGCTGCAATTCGCCTTTCTCGACCAGCCCTCGCAGATGACGAAGGATCGTGCCTGCTCGCTCCGCCTCGCCGACCGCTTCCCCCATCAGGTCTAGGATCTCTCGGGAAACGCACCCGTCACTCGTCGCCAGCAACCGCCGACAGGCGTTAACGTAGTTCATGACCGAAGTGATCGGCTGGTTGAGTTCATGGGCGACAGCGGTCCCAAGCTCCCCAATGACGCTCGTTTTCGACACCCGCAGCAGTTCATTTTGCAACCTGTGGGTTCGCGCCTCGGTCCGCTGCCGCGCGATCGCCATCGCAAGCACATTGGCGGTTGAGCGCAGAAATTGGACGTCGTTCTCGGAGAACGCGCACTTTGTGTCTGCTAATGCGCACAGAATACCCGCCGGTTGCTCCGGCCCGCCGACGGCGACACTCAGGCCGCTGACCAAAAATTGCCCCTGCCATGACGGATCCCCCGGGAAGCTGGGATCTTGGCGCAAGTCGTTAACGACTATCGGTTCGCTGCCAGCCAGAGCCAAGGCGCCGAGCGTTTGCAAATCGGCGATGGTCTGGCCGAACAGCTCGGCGACGCCGATCTCCGCGCGCAGCAGCAATGCCTTAGTGTCCGGGCATCGCTCAAAGAAAGCAACATGGGAAAGCTTGAGTGTCTTGCTGATAAGGTAGACGGCCTCTGTTATCAATGCCGGAATCGCCGTCCCGGACAACACTCGTTGTCCAAATTGGGAGAGCGCCAACAGTTGTTGTGTGCGCGCTTTGCGCTCTTCTTCCGCCTGCTTGCGTTCTGAAATATTGGTCCAGAACCCGACAATTTCCTTGGGCCGGCCCTCGGCATCCCGCAAGAGACTCGCCTCGTCCTGCATCCAAATGTAGTGGCCGTCCTTGGACCGAAAGCGGTACTCTTGTACCAAATGGGCCCGGGTCAACAGGATCGACGTTTTTTCAATAGCCATTTCCTTGTCATCGGGATGCAAACAGTCGACCCACCAGTCATCGGACAGGGCTTCCTCGACTTCGTAACCCAGGATTCTCTTGACGCTGTCACTGACCCATTGGCTGGGAAAACCTTTAGCCGTTACCGCAAGCACATAAATTACCGTAGGAATGGAATTCAATATATGGCGTGATTCTACATGCGACACTGTAAAACCGCGGCGCGCCTTTACCTGTAACATGAGCCACCTCTGGCCTGCTCCCACTGATGGTTCATTGTGAACGTATGGTCCGCCCCGTTGCAAGTGGCTTCTGCAGTGCTGGCGAGCTGCCCGTAAGGCACGAAGAAAAAGCTTGGAGAAGTTTGTGCGAGCGGCTGGAACAATCTTATCAAGATTCGCAAGGTGGACAAGCAATGCTTTCGTTAAGGCTGGCCAGTCGCGTAGTGAGGCTGCGTTGTCCATGAGGCTTTGGTACAATAAAAGCTATATAATTCAGAATTACCGCCATTCTCTCCCGGATCAAGACCACGCATAAACCTCCGTTAGCATCAAGGAATTTCTTCTGCCTCACCGATATTTGCCCGAGATCCATGCAAAAGGCAGCTACCTCTCCGTTCTGCTTCACGCGCGCTTGCTCCTCTGTCCGCGAGAGATCACTTGTCAGGCTGTTGTCTAGAGGATCGTGTCAAAATCCCGCCGGCGTTTCACCCCTGTATTCGAGGGTGCCGCGGGCGATCCCACAGGGTCAACCGGTAAGGTGCGGCCAGTTCGCGCCACGTGCAGCTTTGGGTGAAGCTCCCGCACAAGGTGTGACCCTATCACACGGGAGATCGCCGAAAATCGACGCAACCGGCCATGCTCGTATCCTTCATCACATACATGGCCGATCGGGAAAACTATTTGGGTCTTTCCCAATGCTTTTTCGGCGGTCAAATTCGGTCGCTTATTTCGAAGTCCCCTGCCTTTTTTTGGTGAATTTCGATGGTAGACATCGACGAAATTCTCGCCGGCGCAATTCGAACTGCATGGCTAGAGATCAGCGGTCCGGAATCGCGGACTCCTCATCATACCGAAGTCGAGACCGCGCGACGAATTCGCCAGGCTCTTGAACGCGAGGGCATTATCATCACCCGATCACGCCCGGCGTGCGGTCACGGCCAACTTTACGCGTTGCAGAACGCTGGGCACCTTTCGCATCCGGAGGAGTGAGCGCGAGGCAAGAAGGCGGCTCTGTCACGAAGTCATTTTTTACAAGCCGGAGGAAGACGGCGCAGCCGCACCGACAGCCGGATCGACGTGAGGTGTTCGATCGTCATCAATTCGTCGAAAATCCGTGGAAGAGGTGCGTCTTGATGCGAACAAAATCGGCATAGTCCGGTGTACAACGCTATAGCGCCGACGATGTCACCGGTTTGGTGTCCGTTCAAGCACGAAGTTGTTCCCTAATGAACAGGTGCGTTCGATGATTGGAATCGTCCTCGTGACCCATGGCCGCCTGGGTTCGGAGTTTCGCGCCGCGTTGGAACATGTGGTCGGTCCGCAAAAGCAGATCGAGTTGATCGCCATCAGTCCGGATGACAATATTGAACAGCGGCGCCAGGATATCGTTTCCGCCGTCACCAACGTCGATAGTGGCGTGGGCGTGGTCGTGCTCACAGATATGTTCGGCGGCACGCCCTCCGATCTCGCAATTTCGATTATGAACGGCTCCAATATTGAAGTCATCGCTGCGGTCAATCTGCCGATGCTGATCAAACTCGCCTCGGTGCGTGAAACCTCAAGTCTTGAAGAGGTGGTGAGTCAGGCCCAGGATGCGGGCCGCCGATATATCTGTGCTGCGAGCTGGATTTTGGGCGTTAAACCCGATCGAGTTGACATGCCGCTCGATCAGGTAGCGTAGCGGCCTCGGTTTAAGGCTGATCGGTACTACCCTACTCGTAGGCAACCGCCTGTGGCTCTTGCGGGCTCCGTCACCTTAACGCGTTGGATTTTTTTCGGCTATGAAGCGGGATGAAAAAGCCTCGTAACCGCCTCTATGCCCGCCACCATTTTCCCGCAGCCACCAAAACAAAGCCGCCGCCAAGTGTCTTTTGCGCAAACTGATCAGCAAGCACATGAGGACCCTGCGCGTCATGATCACCGACAAACTAGGCTCTTATGGCGGCGCAAAGCGCGAGGTCATGCCCGGTGTCGAACATCGTCAGCACAAAGGCCTCAACAATCGGGCGGAGAATTCTCACCGACCCGATGACGCGAGCGGATCATGAAGCGCTTCAAATCCGCGCGCCATGCTCAGCGATTTCTTTCAGCCCATGGCCAGATCAACAATCTCTTTCTTCGTCCACCTAAAACTTCCGCTCAAAATCATCGCCTCCGAGCGCATAGGTCACGAGCCGTCGCAGACTCACATCACGCCAGGTAACTTAACCCTCACAAAGTTTGTGCCCCATAAAAACATGCTGCAGGCAATTCAGTTTTTGATTCCGAGCGACGAGCCCGACCACACACCTCGCCATTTCCGGATTGAGCCGACACGCGCCGTCCGAGCGGATAACAGAATTCTCTTCCAGCAGTGCTCGCGCTTTGGCCATCACGGTTGCCCATCGGTGGGCGCTGTAGCGTATCATCCGGCAAATTCCGCCGATGAGGCGGCCCGTTTCCAAGTTTCGAACTCGGATCACAAATGGCCAAAGAGAAGAGCAATACACGTGGTCTGCGTATACGATCTGGAGGTCAAACCGGGGTTGATCGAGCCGCGCTAGATGCCGCCATCTTAACGGGGCGACCGTATGAAGGGTGGTGCCCGAAAGGTGGTTGGGCAGAAGATTTCTTGTATCCGCCAGGTTTGTTGACGAAATATTCGCGCCTTACAGAGACCCCACGTCAGTCTCCCGAACAACGCACAGAGTGGAACGTTCGCGACAGTACGGCCACAATCGTATTTGTGCCGGATTTAAAATATCGTTCAAAAGGCACTGATTTCACAATTGAATGCGCAAAGAAATATGGAAAGCCCTGCTACATCATCAATTACTTGGAAAGCACAGCCGTCCTTGGCATTAAAGATGTGATTTCTCGATTGCGAGACGAACAATCAGCGAATATCGCAGGACCTCGTGAGAGCGAACACCCCGGAGCCTATAACCTATGTTTGGCTATCCTCACAGAAGCATTTGCTCTAAGCCCAGAAGCATAGGTTGATTACTAAAATATCCCGGGATCGCTTGGCCATAATTCGCGTACCAATATCACGATTCTGTGTATTGAAAAAGTCTAATAAGACTATATTGTCGGCGCCAATACATATAATAATATTAATCTAGATTTTCAGCAAAAGGAGCAGGAATAATAATAATCTCGATTTGCAGCAAAACAAGCAAAAGCCACCTTTTTCTGCGTTTCTTGATTGTCACTAATTGCTTAGTGAATGCAAGAAAATGTAAAATAAACGGAGAAAGAGGAGATTAAGATGCAGCGCTTAATAAACCGGGGCGATACCGTGCTCAAGCCGCAAAAGAAAAAGAACAAATCCGAAATAATCAGCATCAGACTAACCCCAGAAAAGAAAGACTCATTATTGCAATATGCAATCGAGGATGATCGGACTTTTTCCTCGCTAATCAGCAAAATTCTGGGCAATTGGTTACGCGACAAGAGAAAGCAAGATGAGTGGCGATGAAGGGGAAAATTAAATTGAAAAAGAAATATAAGACTTAATAGGTGCAATCGTTTGGATCGTTCCGTCGCTAAAAGCACGTATAAAAAAGCTCGTGGAGGACGAGTCCCGCACATGTGCGAATCTGAGGACCGTGAGTTATTAAGTATTGTTTGAAAGTCATGAAATCCTTACAAGACAAATTCATTGTAGTATTTTATCAGCATTTGTAATTCAGTGCGAAATTCTTAGTGTGCACTAAATCGTCGTTCAGCGATTTAGGCCGGATTCTGGACGAGCAAGCGCCGTGCCCATGACACGACCAAAATGGGGTCACAAACCACAAATTTATATGTCAAAATCCAATGGAGAGCCTATTTTTCAAATACACAGACCGCCCGACGTGGCGATTGGGTCAATGTCACGTCGGGCTCCGTCTTGAAAGTCCTATAAGTCTTCTATAGCCGCAAGAGGCGTAATTAATCCTAGGGGAGCGAATTCGAAAGCGGCGCTTGGTAGATAAATAGCTGATCTTGTGAGTCCGGCTTGTAAATCTCCTTCGTGATGTAGGAAATTACCTTCGGCAACAACTCGATTTCGCTGACATCGAATTGGCCTCGTGGCTGCAGCCACAACGAGCTTTTTTTGCCCTCCCCGAGCAACCAAGTGCTTTCGTCGTCGGAAGCTGAAATAATCACGTGACAATGTCGATTGGAGTCAAGGTGCTCCCAGAGGCCAACCGCGACCATTGGCAGATCAGTCTCGCGCTTATTCCAATTTCGACCGTGTACCTGACCCTGCAGCCGATTATAGAATCGCCTCAACGATCGCTCACCGGTCTCCGGTGAAACGCGATACCCGAAATTGTGCGTGACGAACAGCTGCGGCTCAAGCGAGCCAAACCAGTTTTTAAGTTCGCGGCGAAGGACCTTGTCGATATTCACGGGTTGGGACTGAAGGTCTGTATTCATTGCTTTTTTCTCACAATGGTTACGTCGCGCCTTGATGGCGGCATGCACACTATGTTCATGCGCTAGTTCTTTACAGTATTGAAGTTTCGGGCTCTGAATTGTGCCTGGAAATTAAAAAAGCAATTTGCGAGCTAAAGTCGTCATTTAATTTTTGTGAGTGAAATTATTGATCATAGGCTTCTCAAAAAATTGATTTTTGGTGGCTTCGTAACGCGCATGGAATTTCCAAATCTTGTTCATGGGATTATCCGAATTGTCAGGGGTTTCCTGTTTCCGGCATTCCCTGGTATTAAATTGTTATCCATGACACTGTTGCATCGATTTAATGGATTCATTGATTCAAGGACAAATTTCCAATGTATGATAGACATACAAACCAGATTCACCTCTAACGACAGGCCTGCACCGTTTCCCACTCATGTAGCGACGAAAATCGAAGCTGCAATCACCGTGGTTCGGCATTAGTGAATTAGTATTTTACAGTATTCGAATTGCGCGATTTACGAGTGTAAAGGACGCGTCTTTCGGTTTCTTTGAGGCATCAAAACCGCCTTTTTTTAGAAGTCCTGCACTATCGAATTTCCATTGCAGCATCAAAATAGCGCGGCAGCCAGGCGCTAGAGAATTCGAAAGAAATGCATTTGTGCGCTATGGTTCTTGATGGAACTGCGACCGCTATCCTTAGTGTTGCGGCGAGTGTTAGAAATTTCAAATAACTCACCTGAGAATCGTTCAAAAACTTCCGTAAATTAGCTGCATCGACACATCAAAAAATGCGTCTGACAATTCAGCCTTTTCTGGAGGTTTTCATGTGGTCATTGGTGAGAGTTGGAAAGCGCGCAGGCAGGTCGCTTCCTCAAATACTGTATCGGACCCACACTATTTTTTTGGGGAGTCGAAAAGAAGAGCTTCCAAGATCGTTTAGCAACCGAGGCTGCGGAGCTAGCATGGAAGGCGCGTCATTTCAAAATTCGCAAACCGGACGCCGAAAATCGGCATGTCGAATTTACCAATTCGTCGAGCTAGAACGAGATCAAAGCATATCGATATGTTTCTGGTTCGTGACCATGCGGTGGCGATAAGAGCGGGTACATGCGTCGCCTTTGAGAAAGCAAGGGTGACCTTGGACGCGATAAGCCATTAAATGCATTTCGACCTACAACGGGCGCTGTCGACATGAGCTGCTCATAGGAGAAAAATATGCTTCACAAATCAGTGTGAAAATCATCATGTGCACTCAATCGTGTTCAGCGATTTAGGCCGGATTGATCTTGCCCCGAAAAAACGTCCCCCAAGAACTCATTGAGTAGTATCGGCTTTGGAGGGTTTCAGATGACAGGATTGGTTTGGGCGGGGTACACGCTGGAGTTCAAGCAGGAGGCGGTGCGGCTTGTGCGGGGAGGGCAAACGGTCTCCTCGGTGGCCAAGACGTTGGGTCTTTCGGATCAGAGGCTGCTTAACTGGCTGAAGGCAGAGGCGGCGCCGGTCAAGATCCTGCCGCCACCATCCCCTCGAACATCCTGGACGCGAAAGGGGGTCGCCGGCTGGCTGGTCGAACGGCTCGCCGAGGATGTCGCCACGCTGGTCGGGATCGACCACGGGTTCTCATTCCCGCTTCGCTATTTCGAAGCGCATCGCCTTGAACCGGACTGGCCCGGCTTTCTCGACGAATTTCAGCGGCATCTGACGAAGACAACACCTACGATTTTGTCCGCGACGGCACAGTAAGCAACGGCGCGGTGCGCATGGGCGACGCTCGCTGGCGACGGCTAACCGAAATTCACGCTGGCGCGAGCGCCTTGTGAATTTTCGCCCTCACTTTGGCCGGACTGGATTTCGCTTGACCGGCGGTGAGACCCTCAAGCGGCGTGACGATAACGGCCAGCGGGCATCCATTATCATTCGGAGCGATCACGATCAGGCCCTTCTCGCTCCATTTCTGTAGAGCACGATAGCGTTGTTTCGAGGTACGGATCACCGGAAGCTCCAATTTGGCCGGTTCCGAAGAGCTCCTGATCTTCGCCGTTTCAGGAAAGGCATGCAACGCTTTTCTCGACTTGCGATATTCAGCCTCGAGATTAGCCCACTTTGTGATCGACGCGCCGTCCTCGGGTTTCGTGATCCGCTGCGGCTCCATTTTGTTCCTTATGACGTAGCTCAAGGCCCTCGCGTCGCGTGCTGCAAACTGACGGTTAATTTTACTGTGTCATAAACGCAATCGGGTTGCAGGTCGTCGGGGCGTCGACTGACAGCATGGACATCGCGCGAGGGATTTTGCGAGCGCGACGGTGAGGCGTTTTCTGATCGTCGCGATCGAGTTTTCGACGTGGCGTTCGGGACGGATCGGCGGCGCCTCGGGGTCGATAACCGTCGGGTAGGCGAGGCATCGTGCGCCGCCGGGAGGCTGAGGGGGGAATCGCGTCCCGTTCCGAGATCAAGAATCCGTAAGCGGCGATGCAGAGCGTGGCATGATGGTGAAAGCCACGCCAACCTCGACCTTCGTAATGGCTCAAGCCGAGTTCACCTTTGAGCTCTTCGTAATCACGTTCGATGCGCCAGCGCAGTTTGGCATAATCGACGAGTGTGGCGAGGGGCGTGTCCTCGGGCAAGGTCGAAAGCCAGTATTTTGTGGGAGCCGCCTCTCCCTTCGGCCATTCGACGAGCAGCCATTCGACCGGATGCGGTGTGGTTCGCTTGTAGTCCCGCGCGGCGAGGTGCACGCGAACGGTGGCGAAGCGGGAAGCAAGCGGCGCGTTCGATCCCTCCCGCCAGGTAACGCTGCGCCATGCCTTTTTGCCTAAGCTCAGAGCCAAGTCTTTGACCGAGACAGGCTTGTGTTCGTCGTCGCGCTGCACATTGCAAGGGCGTCGGCCGCGGCCACTCCACGGCTTGGGAGGCAAAGGCGCCTGACCTGGCGGCCACACGCTGGGCGTCGATTGGATGCCGACGACATAGGGCAGGTTCAGAGCACTGACACCGGCACGGAAGTCACTGTTTGCACCATAGCCCGCATCGGCCAAGACGATACCGGGGGCGACACCCTCCGCATGGGCTGCGCGGATCTGATCGAGCGCGATCTGCGGCTTGGTTTTGAACCTGATATCTTTCGGCACATGTGTCTTTTTCCGCCGTGCCGCATCATTTGCCCATGTCTCCGGCAGATAGAGCCGGTAAGCGATCGGCAGGCTTGCCGAATGATTGGCGAGGATCTGTCGGAAATTTCGTGTGAGGGCCATAACGATGGAAAAGAAGGAGACATCGTATGGCGAGACGGAAGCAACCGGCTATTTCCGACGAGCTGCTTGATCAGCTTTTGGCGGGAGCCGACCCGAAGACAGCCTTTGCGAAGGACGGGCTGCTCGACGAGTTGAAGAAGGCGTTTGCCGAACGAGCCTTGAACGCCGAGATTGATCATCATCTCAACAACGGCGAGGAAGACGGCCGCCCGAATAGCCGGAACGGCTATGGCCGAAAATCGGTTCTCACCGAGACCGCCAAGATCGAGCTTGAAGTTCCGCGCGATCGACTGTCGACCTTCGATCCGCAACTGATCGCCAAATATCAGCGGCGATTTCCTGGTTTCGACGAGAAGATCGTCTCGATGTATGCGCGCGGCATGAGCGTCCGCGAAATCCAGGGTCATCTGCGCGATCTCTATGGGGTCGACGTCTCCGCTGATCTCGTCAGTGCGGTCACGGACGCTGTCCTCGAGGAGATCGCCGAATGGCAGAACCGGCCGCTGGAGGGCATTGTCACATTAACTGAACTGTGGTGCTCGGATGGTCGGAAACAGCTTACCAAATGATTCCAGATTACGCTGCCTCTTTTGCGCGAGTCTCCTGCGTCCAGATTTTGAAAGCCTTTGCGCGCGCCACGCGATATTCGCTGGCCTTCATTAGATGCCGTCGCGGATGGAAGTGGCCATGGATGAAGGCATGGGCGGAGAGGAACCGTTGCGCCTGCCGAGATGATTTGAATCTTTGCATCTGCCGTTCTCGCCGTCGGGTCGGTCGGTGTGAATTCTCGACGCGGTTGTTGAGATAGCGGCTCTGCCGGTGCTCGATAGTCGGCAACATGGCGCGCTTGGCCACGGCGTAGCTTTTCAATTTGTCGGTCACGATCACACGTGGTACATACTGCAACCCCTTCAGCAATCGCTTGAAGAAACGTTTGGCGGCTTTGCCGTCACGCCGTTTCTGAACCAGAACATCGAGCACAACTCCATTCTGGTCCACCGCGCGCCACAGATAATGAAGTTCGCCCCGGATGCGGATGAAGACCTCATCCAAGTGCCACTTGTCGCCCGGTCGGGGACGCCGCCGACGCAGATTGTGCGCGAAACTCTCGCCGAACTTCTCGCACCAGCGACGGACCGTTTCGTAAGAGACGAACACGCCTCGTTGCGCCAGGATGAGTTCGACGTCCCGCAAGCTCAAACTGAAGACGTGGTACAGCCAGACGGCATGGCTGATGATCTCAACTGGAAAGCGGTGACGATACTGTGGGTCGGGAGATGTTTTCATTCTGCCATCTTGGCCTGCATTCGCCCGGCGCACCAGTCCCGATTAATGTGACAATGCCGGTCCAGCGTTAGACACTAACAAATCTCGCCGCCAAAGCCCTGCCTGACACCTTGGGCTCCGATCCTGGTAAATTGGAATTGTGGGTTGGTTCGCGTCAGCCAAGGCAATGCGTTTCGATAGTTCGCGGGGAGGGGAGATCTATGACTGGGACGCCTGAGCGGATCCGCGCCGCGAGAGATGCATGGCTGGCGGCGAGGGATGCATGGCGAGCCGCAATAGTCGCCCTTGAGGCGCACCGGCTCGAAGTGACCAGGCTTTGGCTCGAATATTTGGGAGCTCGCGGATCCCATGAAAGCACGGAAAATCCGTAAAATTCTCAAGCGTGGCGAGCAAGGTGCAGCCAAGACGGCCGACGAGCTTGTTCTGGATACCGTGTACCCTGGGCGAACGATACCCCGGTCGCGAGAAAAGCGGCATGCAGCGTCGCGCAACCACACGCAAATGGCTTCAACGTCGCTACATGGCGGCGCTAATCAAAATCGCCCATTTGAGTGATGCGTTCAATGTGGCGTGTTGCAACCATGCGCTCGAAAATCCTGTTGAAACTCGTGAGCGGATGGCCGACTTAAGCCTTGATGGGGTGGAGGCGACGATGGACTTGTATATCTCGGTCGCTTCCAAGGGAATTATCGAAACTCTTCGCGAGCGGCTTGCGGAGCTTGAACAGCTGGAAGCGAGTGGGGCGTCAACCCCTGACACTCACGAGGAACTTGCCGATATCCACGAGTTCTTGGGCAGGCTCTACACAATGTCGCTGGAGCATGCCAGCACAACACTGCATTAACACGTGTGGAGAAGCCGCGAGCGTACATTCGCCTTGTAGGCTTTCGTATTCAATATGCCCCCGGCCAGCATCCACCACCGGTCGTCGATTACGGCTGTCAGCCTGGGCTGTTAACTCCGTCACAGAACAAGCCGTATGTTTTCCTCGACACAGGAGGAAATCCACGGTGTGGGCGTACTGCCGGGTGCTTAGGCGGGGCGATTTACGGAGGCATTAACCGTTTCTGGGGTGCGCTGTGAAGAGCCTTCGATCGTTTGGATGTCCGGTAAGGGTCATTTTCGACGTTCCGCACCTGTGTCGGACCGGTCCGGTGTACCTCAACAACCGGAAGTGCGGAGCACACTAAGACACTTCGAAGTAGCGCCAGCATCGGACATTAACCCGTCCGGAATTTGAGCCGTCATGCGCAAACCGGGCGCTCAGGCGACGGTTTCAGGTTATCAGATTTCTATCTTCATTCCTTTCTGGTTGCGATAAGGCAGAAGTCCTGCCGGCAAGCGCAGCGCCGACGCCGTAGCCTTTAACCAATGCGTCCTGTGCCCAAGTTGACAACTCCGCGCCAGACCATAGTTTCTGGCATATGGAGATGGGCAATTTATGATTTATGGTTGCAAAGTCGACTGACGAAAAAGGCGTTTATTTTTCTATTTGAACCGTGATCAAGGGGGGCATGGCGCGACCTTCCGAAAGGCGGCGCTAAGGAGGTTTGGATGGGCGTAGTGATCGCTTACGTGGTATCCGGCTCAGGTGGTGGTCCCACCGTGGTGACGCCGGTGGATACAGTCACCCATACCGCCGGCTCACCCATCGTGTTGGCGAAAGGAGGGCAGTCGATCGCGGTGACGCCCAATGGGAAGACCGTCTACGTTCCCATCATCAGCCTCAAAGCGGTGATCCCGATCCGCACGGCCACCAACACGGCCCTCCCGCCAATTCCGGTGGGCGACGAGCCCTTCGCCATGGTCGTGACACCCAACGGTAGGACCGTCTACGTTGGCAACGCCAACTCGGTGACGCCGATCCGCGTCTCGACCAATAGCCCACTCGCCGACATTCCGGTTGGCAACCAGCCAGCCCGCATGGTGATCACACCGGATGGCAGGACCGTCTACACCGTAAATGCTGCTGACAACACCGTCACCCCGATCCGGGTGTCGACCAACACCGCCAGGCCGCCCATCCCGGTCGGCGGGTTCCCGAACTCCGCCGCCATCACCCCCGATGGCAAGACGCTCTACGTCGGCAATCTCAACGATGCCACCGTGACGCCGATCCACGTGCCGACCAACACGGCAGGGCCGCCAATTCCGGTCGGCAAAACCCCTGCCGCCATCGTCGTCACCCCGAATGGCAAGACGGCCTACGTCTCCAACCGAGACGGCGACACCGTCACACCCATCCGCACCGCCACCAACACGGCCCTACCCTCAATCCCAGTGGGCCACCAGCCCTTCGATATGGCCGTCACACCCAATGGACGGACGCTCTACGTCCTCAACTCTGGTGGCGACACAGTGACGCCGATCCGGGTGGCTACCAACACGGCGGGCGTTCCCATTCCGGCCCCGCATCAGCCGTTCACCCTCGCCATAACTCCGAACGGCAAGACGCTCTACGTGACCGGAGGTACCAACCTGCTCACCCCGATCCGCACCTCAAACAACCATCCCGGGACACCCATCGTCGTCGGGGCGGCGCCCAGCGCTTTCGCTTTCGCCGTTGTGGGATGATCCGGTCGTGCCCTGCGACGAAGATTTGGCGTTCCGGTTACGGGAGCTCAAGCAGTGCGGCTTGCTCAGAGCCTGCTTTTCCACCGATAGCGACCATATAGCGGACACGACCGCACTTCACGTTTGCGC